>CAWCDA010000045.1:0-391712 GCA_963794065.1 uncultured Actinomycetes bacterium
TCGCCACTGCGGACGGTGAGGACGAGCGACCGGCCGCGCAGGTCCCAGTCGGCCCGCTCGAAGATCCCAGGCTCGCGCTCGATCCAGAGGCCGTCCGTCTCCTCTATGTCCTCGCGGCTCGGGGCGAAGACGTCGAAGACGAGCAGCCCGCCGGGCTCGAGGAGCGCCCTCGCCGCCGCGAGGGCGCGGGTCTTCTCGGCGTCGCTCGGCATGTGCAGCAAGGAGCGGAAGGGGATTGTCACCAGCGGGACGCGCTCCGAGACCGGTGGGTCGCGAAGGTCGCCGACTCGCAGGTCGATCCGCTCCGCCACGCCTTCCCGCTCGGCGTACTCGCGCGCGACCGCGAGCATGCCGGGCAACTCGTCGACGCCGATTACCTGGACGCCCGCCTTCGCCGTCGGCACCGCAATGCGCCCGGTGCCGACCGCGAGCTCGAGCACCGGTCCTCCCGACGCGAGCGCTTCGTCCACGTAGAAGCCGACGTCCTCCCTCACGGAGACGGACCACGGGTCGTAGATCCGGGCGATCGCGTCGTAGAGCGCAGCGGCGTGCATCGCCCGATTCAAGCACCTTGTTACAACTTGTCCCTTGCTAGCCTCGGACGTCCCATGGACGTCGAAGCGCTCGAGCGTGCGGCCCTGGCGGCGGTCGCCGCGGCGACGGCGACCGACGAGATCGAGGCCGTGCGGGTCGAGTTCCTGGGGCGGAAGAGCGTTCTCCCGCTCGCGTTGCGGGAGGTGCGGGACGCCGAGACCGGGCGCACGCTGAACGAGGCGAAGCGGCGGATCGAGACCGCCGTGGCCGAGCGCGCCGCCGAGCTCGAGCGCACGGAGCTCGACCGCAGGCTCGCGGAAGAGCGGGTCGACGTCACGCTTCCGGTGAGCGAGCCTCCGCCTGGGCGGTTGCATCTCGTGACGCAGATCCGCCGCGAGGTCGAGGACGTCTTCCTCGGCCTCGGGTATCGCGTCGTCGACGGGCGCGAGGTCGAGACGACCCACTACAACTTCGACGGGCTCAACTTCCCGGCCGGTCATCCGGCGCGCTCTGCGCAGGCGACCTTCTTCCTCGACGAGCAGACGGTCTTGCGAACGGAGACGTCCCCGTCGCAGATCCGCACGATGGAGGCCGAGAAGCCGCCGGTCTACGTCGTCTCGCTCGGACGCTGCTACCGGCGCGACACGCCCGACGCGACGCACACGCCGATCTTCCACCAGGTGGAGGGGCTCGCCGTCGACGAGGGGATCACGCTCGCGGACCTCACGGGAACGCTCGACTTCCTGCTCAAGGCGCTGTTCGGCCAGGACCGGCGCACCGAGTTCCGCACGCACTACTTCCCGTTCACGGAGCCGTCGATCGAGGCGTATGTGTCGTGCCACGTCTGCGACGGCACCGGCTGCCCGGTGTGTCGTCACTCGGGCTGGATCGAGGTCGGCGGCGCGGGCATGGTCGACCCGGCGCTCTTCGAGTTCGTCGGGTACGACCCCGAGCGCTACACCGGCTTCGCGTTCGGCTGGGGCCTCGAGCGCATCGCGATGCTGCGACACGAGTTCCCCGACCTCCGCGAGCTCTGGCGCGACGACCTCCGCTTCTCGAGGCAGTTCTGATGAAGGCGCCTCTCTCCTGGCTCCGCGAGTACGTCTCCACCGACGCGACGGACATGGAGATCGCGCAGAGGCTGACGATCTCGTCGCTCGAGGTCGACCGGCTCGTCGACGTCGGCGTGGCCGACGCGGGCGGCAACCTCACGCACTTCGTCGTCGGGAGGGTGATCTCCGCGGATCCTCATCCGAACGCAGACCGGCTCCAGCTCTGCCAGGTGGACGTCGGCAACCCGGACCCGCAGCAGATCGTCTGCGGCGCATGGAACTTCGGTGCGGGAGCGACCGTTGCCGTCGGGCTCCCCGGCGCCCTCCTGCCCGGCTTCCCCGGCCCGCTCGAGGAGCGGCCGCTCCGCGGCGAGGTGTCCCGCGGGATGATCCTCGCGGAGGACGAGATCGGGCTCGGCACCGACCACGCCGGGATCATGCTGCTCCCCGACGGGCTGGAGCCCGGGACCCCGCTTCGGGACGTCCTGCCGCTCGTCGACCGCGTGCTCGACGTGACGCCGACGATGAACCGGCCCGACCTGCTCTCGCTGGTGGGCATCGCGCGCGAGATCGCGGCGCTCTGCGGCGGCGAGCTCCACCCGCCGGAGCCGGACGATCCGCCACCCGTGGCGCACGAGCCGCTCGACATCCGCGTCGAGGACTTCGCGGGCTGTCCGCGGTACATCGGCCGAGCCTTTCGCAACGTCCGGGTCGGGCCCTCGCCGCAGTGGCTGCGCTCCAGGCTCCATCTCGCGGGGATGCGTTCCATCTCGAACGTCGTCGACGTGACGAACTACGTCATGCACGTGTGGGGCAGCCCGCTCCACGCGTTCGACCGCGCGCTCCTCGCGGGTGGCCGGATCGTCGTGCGGCGCGCCCGCGATGGCGAGACGCTGAGGACCCTCGACGGCACGCTTCGCGAGCTTCTTCCCAGCGACCTCCTGATCACGGACGGCGAGCGTCCCGTGGCGCTCGCGGCAATCATGGGCGGCCTGGAGTCCGAGGTCTCCGAGTCGACGACCGGGCTGCTTCTCGAGGCAGCGAACTTCGAGCCGATCGGCGTCCTCCGCACCTCCGAGCGGCTCGGGCTCCGCACGGAGGGCTCGAACAAGTGGGAGAAGGGCGTCGACCCGTATGCGGCCGAGCCGGCTGCGGTGCTCGCGAGCCGCCTGCTCGCCGACGTCGCCGCCGCCGAGCCGATCGCCGCGGTCGACGTCAACGACGGTCTCCCCGAGCGACCCCTCGTGACCCTCCGCACGGAGCGCGCGAGCCGCCTGATCGGCCTCGACGTCGCCACGGGCGAGCAGCGCTCGATCCTCGAGCGGCTCGGCTTCGAGGTGGACCGTGCCTGGGCCGTGACCGTCCCGACGTGGCGGGCGCGCGACGTCACGCGAGAGGTCGACCTCGTCGAGGAGGTCGCCCGCGTCGTGCTCGACCGGGTGCCGCACACGATGCCGCTCCGTCGCTTCGTCGCCGGTCACCTGACCGCCGAGCAGCGGTTCCGCCGCGCGCTGGAGGACGTCCTCGTCGGCGCCGGCTACTCGGAGGCGTACACGTGGAGCCTCACGGCCTCCGACCCCGACCCGGCCGCGCTCCGGTTGCCCGACCCGATGAGCGGGGACCAGGCGGTGCTCCGCACGACCCTGCTCCACGGGCTCCTCGAGGCGGCCCGCGTCAACGTCGACGCGGGCAACGAGTCGATCCGGCTGTTCGAGCTCGCGCGCGTCTACCTGCCGAGCGGCGAGCAGCTTCCGGACGAGCGCTGGCACGTCGGCGGCATCGCGGAGGGCGGGTTCGGGGACCGCGAGCTCGTCGTGGTCGGCGGCGGCGACACCGCGATGGAAGAGGCCACATTCCTCACGAAGTTCGCGTCGAAGGTGACGATCGTCCATCGACGCGACCAGTTCCGCGCGTCGAAGGTGATGCAGGACCGCGTGTTCGCTCACCCGAAGATCGAGGTGGTGTGGGACAGCGTGCTGGACGAGATCGTCGGCGAGCAGGCGGTGACCGGCGTCACGGTCCGCAACGTCAAGACGGGCGAGACCATGTCGATGCCGACCGACGGCGTGTTCATGGCGATCGGCCACGACCCGTCGACCTCCCTGTTCCACGGTCAGTTGGACACCGACGGGGAGGGGTATCTCGTCGTCGGCGAGCCCTCGACCGAGACGAACGTTCACGGGGTCTTCGCGGCGGGCGACGTGACCGACCACACTTACCGCCAGGCCGTGACCGCCGCCGGCCAAGGATGCAAGGCTGCGATCGACGCGGAGCGGCTCCTCGGCGAGGAACAGCACGGACTGTGAGCAGGAATGCGAACGCCCCCGTGGGCGTTCTGGGAACCTAGTGACACCGTTCGAGGTGCGTTGACGATCTGAAGGAGCTCTTGAGATGGCGAACATCGGCGAAGTGGGCGACAACGACTTCCAGACAACGGTCTTGGACTCCGAGACCCCGGTCCTGGTGGACTTCTGGGCGGAGTGGTGCGTGCCGTGCCACATGGTGTCCCCGGTCGTCGAGGAGATCGGCACCGAGCAGGGGGAGTCCCTCAAGGTCGCGAAGCTCAACATCGACGACAACCCCCAGGCCACGCGCACCTACGGCGTGATGTCGATCCCGTCGCTGATCCTGTTCAAGGGTGGCCAGGAGGTTGCCCGCGTCGTGGGCGCCAAGCCGAAGGACGCGATCCTGCGCGACATCGGTTCGCACATCGCTTGACGTTGCCGCCGCCTCGGGGCGGCCGCAGACTGCAGGTGTGCAGATCTATCGCCTCGGCGACGAGGGTCCCGAGATCCTGGACATCCGACAGCGGCTGACCGAACTCGGCTTCGTCCTGCCCGACGGCGATCGCGGCGCGTACGACGAGGAGATGCGCGAGGCCGTTCGGACGTTCCAATCGCAACGGAGTCTGCGGGCCGACGGGATCGTCGGCCCCGATACCTGGGCGCAACTCGTCGAAGCCGGGTTCCGACTCGGTGACCGGACGCTGTACCTGCACGCCCCGTTCCTCCGCGGAGACGACGTGCGTGCCTTGCAGCGCAAGCTGGACGCGCTCGGGTTCGACCCCGGCAAGCAAGACGGCGTGTATGGTCCGGCCACCGACGCAGCACTGCGCGAGTTCCAGCGCAACGTCGGTGACGAGGCGGACGGCGTGGTCGGTCTGCACACGATCGCCACCCTCGAACGCATGCGGCCGCTGGATGACGTTCCCGGTCGAGGGGTCGTGCGCGAAACGGAGGAGCTTCGCTTGATGCGTGGCCGACTCGACGGACAGGTGGTCGCGATCGACCCCGGCCGGGCGCAGGTCGAAGACGCCGACCCCGACGCATGCCTCGGACTCGCGCTCGCCGTCGCCGCGGAGCTCGAGCGGCTCGGTGCGACACCCGAGATCCTGCGCGACAGAGCCGCCACCCCGAGCCCGTCATCGCGAGCGTCGGCGGCCAACACGCTCGACGCCGCGGTGTGTGTGTCGCTCCATCTCGACGAGGGCGTCGACGAGACCGGCGGCCCGACGTGTTCGTATTTCGGGTCGCAGTCGACGCATTCCCCCGCCGGGCGACATCTCGCCGAGCTGATCCTCGAAGAGCTCGAGCACGAGCTGCGGTTACGCGGACGATTGCAGCGGCTAACCGTCTCGATGCTCCGCGAAACGAGGATGCCTGCAGTGCAGGTAGATACCTCGGCTACTGAGACCGGGCCCGGCCGACGGGATGCCACCGAAGAGACCATGCCTCGCGCGCGCGCGATCGCCGAGGGCGTCCGGCGATTCTTCGAGGACTAGCGTCGCCGGCCGAGCAGGGCGAGCACCGCGCCGAACACCACGCCGAGCATCGCCGCGCGCAACACGCGCTCCCGCTCGGAGAGGAACGGGGTCGCGTGCCCGTCGGCCTGCGTGGTCATGACGGATAGGCTACCGACATGCGCGCGTGTTTGATGATCGAGGGTCAGCAGGGCGTCACCTGGAGCGACTGGTGCGCGCTCGCCGACCTCGCCGAGCGAAGCGGGTTCGAAGGACTGTTCCGTTCCGATCACTACTTCAGCGGCGGCGGCGTCTCGGGCACCGGTGCCACCGATGCGTGGACGGTGCTCGGCGCGCTCGCAGCGCGCACCACGACGCTTCGGCTCGGCACGCTCGTCTCGCCGGTCACGTTCCGCGAGCCCGCCGTCTTGGCGCGGGCGGCGCTCACCGTCGACCTCATCAGCGACGGCCGCGTCGAGATCGGCATGGGCGCCGGATGGTGGGAGGAGGAGCACAGGCGCTTCGGACTTCCCTTCCACGACGTCGATCGCCGCTGGGAGATGCTCGAGGAGCAGGTGCCGATCGTGCACGGGCTGTTCACGGAGGAGCGCTTCTCGTTTCACGGCAAGTACTATCGGCTGGACGAGGCAGACCAGCTGCCGCGACCGGTCCAGCGGCCGCGACCGCCGCTGATCCTCGGCGGTCGGGCGGTCGGCCCTCGGATGCAGACGCTGATCGGCTCCTACGCCGATGAGTTCAACACCGTCGGCGGCACACCGGCCGACGTTGCCGCGCGTTTCGGCCGAGCGCGGGCAGCGGTCACCGCCGCCGGACGCGATCAGGACTCGCTCGTGACGTCGTTGATGACGTGGTTCTTCATCGGCCGCACGGAGGCCGAGTACCTCGAGCGGCTCCGCCGCGCACATGGGATCGACCCGACGGCCGGACCGTTCGACGCCTACCGCGCGGACATCGAGGCGGACTGCATCGTCGGCACACCCCTCCAGGCGATCGAGCGACTCAACGCGCTCGCCGCGGCCGGCGTGCAGCGGATCTACTTGAACCACGAGCTCTACGACGACGCCGACATGGTGTCGCTGATGGCAACGGACGTCTTGCCGGCGGTGCGGTGATGGTTCCCGGAACGTTCGTGCTGTTCTTCCTGATCTTCATGGTCGGCGGTCTCGCGCTGTTCATCTACGCCCTCGTTGATGTCATCCGGATGCCGAACGACGCCTCGTTCAAGGCTGGCACACAGCTGATCTGGATCCTGGTCATCCTTCTCGCGCAAGGCATCGGGGCGATCATCTACCTGATCGTCGGGCGCCCCCCGGGCGGAGCGACGGCGGCTCGCGCCGATCCCGCGCCGCCCCGCTCGATCCCCCCGCCGCCCGACGGAGCCCTCGGTTGAGCCGCTGTTAGGCTGACGCCTTCCCCGACTCCTCCCAACCCATGGCCGAGTTCTCGATCGATCGGTTCGTCGACAGGTACGCGCGTCGCGCCGCGGGCATGACCGCCTCGGAGGTCCGCGCGTTGTTCGCCGTCGCCGCCCGGCCGGAGGTCGTCTCGCTCGCCGGGGGCATGCCCTTCGTGCAGGCGCTGCCGACGGCCGAGGTCCTCGCCGTCGCGAACGAGGTGCTCGGTGACATGGGGGACGTCGCGCTGCAATACGGAGGCGGCCAGGGGGCCTCCGCCTTGCGCGAGCGGTTGGCGATGCTCATGGCGGAGGAGGATGTGCGCGCCGACCCCGAGGATGTCGTCGTCACGACCGGCGCGCAGCAAGCGCTCGATCTGCTCGGCAAGATCTTCATCGATCCCGGCGACCTGATCGCGGTCGAGGCGCCTGCCTACGTCGGTGCCCTCACCGCCTTCGGCGCCTACGAGCCCCACTACCTACCGATCGAACTCGACGAGGACGGGATGCTCGTCGACCGACTCGAGCAAGCCCTCGTCCGCGGCGAACGTCCGAAATTCGTCTATACCGTGCCCAACTTCGGCAATCCCGCCGGTGTGACGATGTCATACGCTCGGCGTCAGCACCTGGTGGCGCTCTGCCGCGAGGCGAGCATCCCCATCATCGAAGACAACCCATATGGGCTGCTGCGCTTCGACGGCGACCCGGTCCCGTGTTTGCGAACCCTCGACCCCGAGAACGTGATCTATCTGGGCACCGTCTCCAAGACATTCTCTCCCGGAGTCCGCGTCGGGTGGGCCCTGGCGGAGCCGTCGGTCGTGCAGCGCCTGATCCTCGCGAAAGAGGCGGCGGATCTCTGCGGGTCCAGTCTCAACATGCTCCTGACGGAGCGATGGTTTTCCGACGAGAACCGCTGGCGTACAACACTGGCGAGGTTGGTGGACACCTACCGGTCGCGCCGAGACGCCATGCTGGCCGCGCTGGAGGAGTACCTGCCGGAAGGCGCGACGTGGACACATCCGGAGGGTGGGTTCTACGTCTGGGTCACCCTGCCGGAGTGGCTGGATGCGAAGGCCCTGCTTGCCGCGGCGGTCGAGCGCCGCATCGCCTACGTGCCGGGCACCGCCTTCTATCCGGACGGCAGGGGCACGAACAAGTTGCGGCTCGCCTTCTGCTATCCGACCGAGGATCGGATCCGCGAGGGTGTCGCTCGCCTCGGCGCCCTGCTTCGCGAGGAAGAGCAGCTGTATCGGAGCATGCAGGGATGAGCACGAAGCGGATCGCTGTCATCGCGGGCGGCCGGACACCTGAGCGGGATGTCTCGCTGCGCGGAGGACATCGTGTGACGGCATCACTGACGAGCCTCGGGCACGATGCCTGGCTCCTCGACCCGGCGGACGTCCAGCTCGTCGAGGCGCTTCGCGAGCGGCCGCCGGATCTGTGCTGGCTCGCATTGCACGGCAAGGAAGGTGAGGATGGCACCGTCCAGCGGCTGCTCGACCTCCTCGGCATCCCGTACACGGGGACACCGGCCTTCGACTGCGAGCTCGCGTTCGACAAGGTGCTGGCGAAGGACGTGCTGCGTGGCGCCGGCGTCCCCACCCCCGATTGGGTGGCGATCGAGGGATGGGCGCTCCGCGATCTCGGCGGGGGCGCAGCACTCCCTGCGGCGCTCGAGCTGATCGGGCTCCCCTGCGTCGTCAAACCCTCGAGGAGCGGTTCGGCGTTGGGGGTCGGGACCGTGGAGCGAGAGGGCGAATTGGCGGGCGCAGTCTTGAGCGCGCTCTCGTTCAGTGGCGCAGTGATCGTGGAGCGAATGGTCCGCGGAACGGAGATCGCGGCAGGGTTCGTCGGTGACCCGACGGAGAGTCTCCCGCTCGTCGAGATCGTGCCGAAAGGGGGCGTCTACGACTACAGCGCACGCTATACGGCGGGGGCGACCGAGTACTACGCGCCCGCGCGGCTGGACGATGCCGTCGCGGCCGATGTCCGGGGAGCGGCCGGCGCCGCGATCGCCGCGCTGGGAACTCGGGGGGTAGGCCGCGTCGACATCTTGGTGACCGAGGACGGGGAACCGTGGGTGCTCGAGGTGAACGTGTCGCCCGGTATGACGGAAACCTCGTTGCTGCCGATGGCGGCGCAGGCGGCCGGCATCTCGTTCGAACAGTTATGTGACGCCATCATACGCCCCGTGGACGTTCGAGGGTGAGGGTTCGCCTGCTCTTCGTGGTCGCGATCTTGGCGGTCGGAACGGCGTCGTGTACCACCGACGCCACCACGACGGAAGCCGGCCCCGCGCCGAGTTCGTCGCACCCGCTGCCGCCGACCGTCTCGGTGCGCGGACGGACGTACGACGTCGAATGTCTACCGGTGGCGGAGGCGTTGGTCGACATCGAGCTCCCCCATCCTGCGGGCCAGCCGAAGCTCCGCGCCATCGCGGGACTCTGGGATCGTGAGGCAGTCGCCGTCTTGGCGAACGACGCGCAGGGGTGCGGGGTCTGGGCCCTGGGGCTCGCCGAGGGGCTGAGCGACGAAGCTTCGGCCGCCATCACCGATGAGACGGCCCAAGGTGTCGAACACTTCGGTGTGACAGCGTCACCCGTGCCCAAGGAACCGTAGGCCTAGTCGGGCGCCAGACCGGGGCCCGAACCGATGATCTCGGAGACGATCCGCTCGAGGTCGTCTGCGGATCCGAACTCGATCACGACTTTCCCGCGCTTGGCCCCCATCTGGATCGAGACGCGGGTCGCAAGCTGCTCGGACAGGATCTCCTCGACCTCGGCGAGCCCCGCGTCGGCGGTCGAGGGCGGCTGCGACTCCTTCGTGGGCTCCCGCTTCTCGGCCGGGGCGTCGACGAAGCGACGGACCGCCTCCTCCGTCTGTCGAACGGACAGATCCTCCGCTGCGATCCGAAGCGCGAGCGATGACATCGCGTCCTTGTCGCCGAGCGACAGAAGAGCCCGGGCGTGGCCCGCGGTGACCTTGTCGTCCGCGAGGAGCTGCTGAACGTCGAGGGGGAGACCCAGCAGGCGGATCGTGTTCGCGATGTGTGACCGCGACACACCGACCCGTTCGGCCAGCTCCTCCTGCTTGAGGCCCAACTCTCCGAGGAGCGCCTTGAAGGCCTCGGCCTGCTCGATCGGGTTCAGATCCTCTCGATGGATGTTCTCGATCAGGGCATCGCGGAGGAGATCGGTGTCATCCGAGTCGCGCAGGACGATCGGGACGGACGCGAGTCCGGCGGCTTTGGCGGCCCGGAGTCGGCGTTCGCCCGCGATCAGCTCGTAGGAGCCTTCCTCGGTTCTGCGCACCACCAGTGGCTGCAGGATCCCTACCTCGCGGATCGAGGCGGCCAACGAGGTCAACGCCTCGTCGTCGAAGTGCGTCCGCGGTTGTTTCGGGTTCGGGGCGATGGAGTTGACCGGGACGTCGAGGAAGCCGCCGGTCGAAGCCTCTCCCGCCTCTGGGGCGCCGGGGATCAGCGCCGACAATCCACGGCCGAGGCCGCCTCGCTTCGACATCACTCGCCTCCTTTGCGGAACAACCGCCAACGGCGCTTCTGGCCGTCGTCATCGTCGTGCAACGTCGCGCCGATGGATGCCTCAGCTTCTCGATTCGGGTTCCCCGATTCGCCCGCTGAAGATCGACCGGAGGCGCCGAGATCGGCGTTCTCATCGATCACCACAACACGTCGCTCGGGCAGCCGGCCCGGCTCCACGGCCTGGACGGGGCGCACCCGCGGGGCGTCCGGCTCCGACTCCCAGATCTCGTCGTCGCTTGCTGCGGGTCCGGCGTTGGCCGTACGGACGGGTGGGGGCTCAGGCTCGGCAATGGCCCGCGGGGCCGGCGTGGCTCTGGACGCCTTGTCGGGCGGCGGCACCGGCTCCGGCTTGGGTACCGGCTGGGGTTCTGGCTCTGGTACCGGCGGTGGCTGGGGTTCTGGCTCCGGTACCGGCCGTGGCTGGCGTTCTGGCTCCGGTACCGGCCGTGGCTGGCGTTCGCCCTCCGGCTCGGGCGCATCGGCTTCCTCCAGCACGTCGTGGACCGTTGGAAGGTCTGCGCCGTCCGGCGGCTCATCTGAGACCGGCGTCGGAGGCCTCGATTCGTCGATCGCGGCTGGGGCGACGATGTCTGGCAGGTCATCGAACGTCGCCATCGGTGCGTCGGGCGGGGGACGAAGCGCCACTTCCCGCGCTAGGAGTCGATACGACTCGGCGCCCTTGGATTTGGAGTCATAGATCGTGATCGGGACCCCGTACCCGGGTGCCTCCGACAAGCGCACCGTCCGCGGGATGATGGCGTCGTACACCAGCTCCCCGAAGAACCGCTGGACCTCCGCGACGACCTGCTCCGAGAGCTTCGTTCGAGGGTCGAACATCGTCATCACGATGCCCGTGAGCCGGAGCTCGGGGTTGATGTTCTGCTGCACGAGGCTGACGTTGCGAAGCAGCTGCCCCAATCCCTCGAGCGCGTAGTACTCACATTGGATGGGAACGATCAGCTCGTCGGCGGCAGTCAGGGCATTGACCGTGATGAGGCCGAGCGACGGCGGACAATCCAGGAAGATGAAGTCGTAGGCGCCCTCCGAGACGCCCGCCAGGCCGCGCTTGAGGCGTCCTTCCCGAGAGAACGCGCTCACGAGCTCGATCTCCGCGCCCGCCAGATCGATCGTGGATGGGATCGCATCCAGGCCCGGAACAGGGGAGTGGACGATGGCTTCCCGAACCGGCGTCTCGGCCACGATCACGTCATAGGAGGTAACCGAGCGGCTTTCGTGGCGGATACCCATACCGGTTGACGCATTGCCCTGCGGATCGAGGTCGACGACCAATATCCGGTAGCCGATCTCCGCCAGAGCAGCGCCGAGGCTGACCGCCGTGGTCGATTTTCCGACCCCGCCCTTCTGGTTCGCGATCGCCACGATCCGTGCTGCGCCGGGCGTCTCCGGGACGACGGGCTCCAGCTTCTTCTTCGAGCCAACGCGTGGCTTTGTAGAGCCCGAATCAGAACGAGCGGACGACGAAGAAGCGCCGGAAGAAGGCTTGCTCACTGCCGGCCCATGATAACCAGGGGTCCGGACTGCGCAAGGCCCGAGGGGGTGGAAAGTCGCCAAGAGGGCACGGCGCCCCCGAGTTCGTCTTCATCGAATCCCATTCCCGCCCAATAGACGAGCTGCCCAGCCTCGCTCAAGAGAGGTTCGGCGGCGATCCAGCTCCCTGCTGGCCCCAAGAATGCGCGCGCGAGGCAGGAGTCGAAGGGCCCTTCGGCCGTCTCGACCTTGCCTAGGAGGACCTTTGCGTTGCGAAGTCCCAGATCGTCGATCACGGACTCGAGGAAGGCGGCTCGGCCGCGACGCACCTCGATCAGGGTGAAAGAACGATCGGGCAGGACGATCGCCAGCGGCAGGCCGGGCAGGCCCGCCCCGCTGCCGAGATCCGCGATCCGTGCCTTCGGCGGTATCTCGGGTAGGGCCCGGAGCGAGTCCAGGATGTGTCGTTCCCAAAGCTTGTCGACGTCACCTGCGGCGACATAGCCTCTCGGGACGGCGCGAAGCCGGAGGGCTTCCTCGAACGCGGCAAGCCCCTCGAGACCTTGATGAGTGGCAATGGATCCGAGGCTGAGTAGGTCCTCGGCCCAACCCTGATGTTTCACGTGAAACATCTTATCCACAGCCGTGCGCGGTCTGACGTGGATCAGTCGGGCAGAACGACGACGTGCCGATCCGGGTCTTCGCCTCGGGATTCGGTCGTCACACCGTCGATCTCGGCAACGGCGTCATGCGCGATCTTGCGCTCGAGTGCGTCCATTGGCTCGAGGGACTGCTCCTGGCCGGTGTCGAGAGCCGAGTCTGCTGCAGCCTTCGCCTTCTCGACCACGCGTTCTGCCCGTCGCTTCCTATAGTCCTCGACGTCGACGAGGACCCGGATCCTCTGATCGAGACGGTGACCGACGACCTGGCGGGACAGCTCCTGGATGGCGTCGAGCGTTTGCCCGTGCCGGCCTATCAGGAGCGACATATCCTCCGGATCGCCGTCCAAGATGTCGACGTACACGCGCCCGCCCTGCTCCGTAGGCTCGGCGATGGCATCGATGTCCATCTTGCCCAGCAGCTCCTCGACGAAGTCGGCGACGGCGTCCGCCTGCTCCTCGATATCGACGTTCTCGTCACGTCGGTCTGCTCCGGCCATCAGTTCGGTCCTTCCGTTTCGGGCTTCTTCTTCGGCTTCAGCTGGTTGCCGGGTTTCGCGCCCTTCGTCGGCTTGCCACCGGACGTCGGCTTTCCCTGAGGCGGCTTCTTCGGAGCCTGCTGGGGCTTCTTGGGCACCTGCTTCGGGCCGCTTTGCGTAGGCGGCTTCTTGCCGACATCCTGCTGTTGTCGCGCGCTTTCGGCCTTCTCGTTCATCCACCCCATGATGCCCTTCTTCTGGGGGGCGCCCTGCGCCATCTTCTCGCGCTGCTCGGCCATGCGTCGCTCGAGCGCCTCGGGGCCGATATGACCGGCCCGAAGCATCACGGTTTGTTGGGCGATCTGGATGGCGTTCGCGGTTGTCCAGTACATGATCAGGCCCGCCGGGAACGCCCACCCCCAGACCCCGTACATGAGCGGCATGTACTTCATAATCGCCTGCTGCCCGCCCGTCTGCGCGCTCGGCGGACTGGCCTTCGACATCTGGCGCTGTTGGTAGATCGCTGTTCCCAGCATGAGCAGCAACAGCACGACATATGGGATCGCGTCGGGGAACTTCTTCGCACCGCAGTCCAACGTGGCCTGCGAGGTAGGTGCCGACTGGATCGGTTGGTTACCGCTCGCGAGGATCGGCAATCCCTGCACGATCGGCTGCTTCTGCGTGTCCTTTTGGGTCACGGTCGTGCCTGAGGTCCCGAGCGCGCACTGGAGATTGAGAGAGAGCATCTCGAGGTTCTCGTGTTCGACGACGTTGTAGAACAACGTGCTGTCCGTCGGCAGGTGGTTGTTGACGACCGTGTACGAGGCCACCTGACCGCTTGCATCCGTGTTGGGGGACAGGACGGGCGGCCGTATGACGGCGTACATCGCGAACAGGAAGGGGAGCGTCAGCAGCATCGGGAGGCAGCCTCCAAGAGGGTTAACCCCGGCCTCCTTGTACAGCTTCATCGTCTCTTCCTGCTGCTTCTGCTTGTTGCTCTTGTACCGCTTCTGGAGGTCCTTGATCTTGGGTTGCAGGGCCTGCATGTGCTGCATGCTCTTGATCTGCTTGAACCCGAAGGGCAGGAGCAGCAGGCGGATGATGACCGTGACGATGATGATCGTCAGGGCGTAGTTGGGCACCACGCTGTAGACCTGGGCCATGCACCACCCGAGTCCGTTGAGCAGGCTCTGCCACACCGCGATCGCGACCATCCTTGTATCTACGCTCCCGTCATCTCGTGATCAGGCTGTATGACCGCATCATGCAGAGCGACGCGGGAAGGGACGCGGTCGATACCACCCGCACCGAATGGGTTGCAGCGCACGATGCGCCAAGCTGTCAGCCACACACCGCGAACGACACCGTGCGCACGGATCGCGTCCTCCGCATAGTGGCTGCAGCTCGGATAGAAGCGGCACTGGCCGCCGAACATGCCCGAGAGCGTCGACCGGTAGAGCCGGACGAGGGCGATCGAGATCGACCGGACGGGGGCACCCGCTCGCCATGCGGCCGCGCGGACGCTCATCGCCGCTGACTTCCGCTCAAGAGTTCGGTCATCTCACCCACCAGATCTTGGCTCTTCGCGCCGACGATCGGCGTCCTCGCCACCAGGACCGCGTCGCGATCCCGGACCGCCTGGGCGACCTGTCGCCACGACGCCCTGAGCACGCGTCGCGCTCGGTTTCGCTGCACCGCTCCGCCCACACGCTTGCCCGCGATCACCGCGACCCGATCGGACCCGGGGACGAGGAACAGTATGACCCGTTCTCCGCGGACCGGCCGTGCCGTGTCGAGGATCTGCCTGACTTCGCGGGAGCGCACCTGTTCGACGTTTTCGCAGGTCAGACGCTCAAACGGGCGCGGCCCTTGCGACGTCTCGCCGCGAGGATCGACCGGCCCGCGCGCGTGCGCATACGGTGGCGGAATCCGTGCACCTTCGCACGGCGGCGGTTGTTCGGTTGGTACGTACGCTTGCCTTTGGCCATGGATGATGAACCTCACTCGATGCGATGGCCGACGGGGTCGCCGGCCGCACGAGTATACGGGCATCATCGCTGGCTAGAGGGGTTGACAACAGAAAGAGCGTCAAGACCAGCCTTTGGGCGTGAAGTGTGGAAAACCACCGTGCTATCGTCCCGACCGCCTCCCCCCGGGCATGCGACATATCTCCGAGTCGATCGAAAGGGAACCCTTCCCCCGGACGGGTTATCCACCGGTGTGGAAAGGTCTTGTGGAATAGGTATGGAACGGATCGCCGGCGATACAGCTGCGCTCGAGGCCTGGACGGGCGTCCTGTCCCGAGCCCGGTCGGAGCTCAAGGACACGACGATCGTCATGTGGTTCGCCGACGTCGCGCCCGTGTCCCTGGACGACGAGGTGCTGACCTTGTCCGTCCCCAGTCCCCTCGTACGGGAACGCTTGCAGCATAATCATCTTGGGCTGATCGAAGACGCCGCCGCGACGTTCTGCGGGCGCCCGGTGAAGATCGAGTTCGTCGTCGACGAGGGCATGCGCCACCCGCTGGCCGAGACCACCGAGCCGCTGGTGCACCCCGAGCCCACTCCCGTCGCCCCCGCGTCGGCGATGGGCCCGGTGAGCCTCGGCGCCCCAGGCCTACCGTTCCCCAACTACACGTTCGACGCGTTCGTTCCGGGCGCGTCCAACCGATTCGCGCACGCCGCGGCGATGGCCGTGGCCGAGGCGCCGCCCTCGACGGCCTACAACCCGTTGTTCATCTACGGCGGCGTGGGACTCGGCAAGACACACCTGCTGATCGCGGTCGGCCATCACATGTACCGCCTGAATCCAGGCATCCGCGTCAAGTACGTCACGTCGGAGCAGTTCCTCACCGAGTTCATCAAGGCCGTTCGCGAGCGTCAGAGCGACCGGTTCCGCCAGCGGTTCCGCGAGGTCGATGTGTTGTTGGTCGACGACATCCAGTTCCTGGCCAAGCGCGAGGAGACCCAGACGGAGTTTTTCCACACCTTCAATCACCTGCACGGCAGTGGAAAGCAGATCGCCATCGCGTCCGACCGACCGCCGCACGAGCTCTCCGGACTCGAGGAGCGCCTCGTCAGCAGGTTCCGCTGGGGCTTGTGCGTCGACGTGCAGCCGCCGGACCTCGAGACGCGGATCGCCATCTTGCAGGTAAAAGCCGAGCGCGAACGACTGACGGTCCCCCACGATGTGATCGAGTTCATCGCATCGAAGTTCGATCAATCCGTGCGCGAGCTCGAGGGAGCGTTGGTGCGCGTCGCCGCGTGGTCGGAGCTCACCGCACAGCCGATCGATCAGGAGCTCACCGAGCGCGCGCTCCAAGACCTGATCCCCCAGTCCGAGACCGAGATCCCGCCGCAGATGATCATGGAGGAGACGGCCTCGTACTTCACCTTGACCACAGGCGATCTCGTCTCGAAGTCGCGCTCTCGACCCCTCACCACCGCCCGTCACATCGCGATGTACATCATGCGCGAATGCACCGGGTTGTCGCTGGTCAAGATCGGCGAGATATTCGGCGGTCGCGACCACACAACCGTGCTGCACGGGATCAAGAAGGTCGAGGACGAGATGCGGGCGCGCGACGCGACATTCCGGCAGGTCCAGGACGTGACCCGGATCGTGCGCAGCCGGGTCCGGAGCGCGGTCTGACGATGTGGAGAACCGCCGCGTCCGTTGGGGACAGATATGCCACAGATCGCGGGACACGCGAGGTCGTCAGCACTTGTCCGCCCCGTGTCCCCATGTCGGTTGGCCCCGCTACGCTGGGACGACGTGGGGTTATCCACGTTTGCACCGGCACTACTACTACTACCCTAGAGAAATACGTCAGTACAAGCGGGAGGTGTCCACGGTGAAGTTCCGATGCGATCGCGACGCGCTGTCCGAGGCGTTGCAGACGGTTCAGCGAGGCGTGTCGTCGAGGCCGGGGATCCCCGCGCTCACCGGGGTGCTCCTCGACGCGACCGAGGCGGGGCAGCTCACGTTGACCACGACCGACCTCGAGGTCTCGGCGCGGCTGACGATCGACGTGCAGGTGACCGAGGCGGGAACGGCGCTCGTGCCGGCCCGGTTGCTCGGCGACACGGTAAAGTCGCTGTCCGATGCTCCGGTCGATGTCGAGACCGATCCGTCGCAGGCCAGGATCCGTTGCGCCGCATATGAAGGTTCACTCCGTCTCCTGCCGGCCGAGGACTTCCCGGGGTTGCAGGAGCCCGGTGGCACGAAGGTGCAGGCCGACGCCGGCGCGTTCGCGGAGGCCGTGTCGCAGGTCGGCAGGGCGGCGAGTCGCGACGAGGCTCGGCCGGTGCTCACCGGCGTGCTCGTCGAGATCAGCCGTGAGGGCTGCATGCTCGCGGCCACGGATTCGTACCGGCTGGCGGTGCGAGAGCTCGTCGCGACCGCTGACGGTGAGGCGAAGGCAATCGTGCCCGAGCGCGCGCTCTCGGAGGCAGGACGTGCCGCCGCCGCCGACGAGAAGGGCACCGTCGAGATCTCGGTGGACGAGTCCCAGGTGTCGTTCCGCGCCGGAGGCTTGACGCTGACGTCCCGTCTGATCGAGGGCGAGTTCCCGAACTACCGGCAGTTGCTGCCCGACACGCACGAGAGCAGGCTGATGGTGTCGCGCCAGCAGCTCCTCGACGCCGTGCGCCGTGTCGGGCTCCTCGCTCGCGACACCACGCCCGTGCGCATGGAGTTCAACGCGCTCGGAGTGAAGCTCTCGTCCAGCTCCCCCGACCTCGGACAGGCCGTCGAGACGGTCGAGGCGCGGTACGAGGGCGAGGACCTCACCGTGGCCTTCAACCCGCAGTACCTGATCGACGGCTTGACCGCGGCGGTCGGTGAGTCGATCCGGCTCGATGTCCGCGACGGCTTGAAGCCGGGGGTCGTGCACGGCGAGAGCGACGGCTTCACGTACCTGGTGATGCCGGTGCGTCTCCCGGCCGCGGTCTCATAACCATTCGGGCGCACCGTATTTCGGGCTGATGCGCCTTCAGTGGATCGAGTTGCGCGATTTCCGGAACCATGCACACACCCGCATCGATCCGATCCCCGAGGGATTGTTGGTCGCGGTCGGTGCGAACGGCGAGGGCAAGACCAACCTGCTGGAGGCCATGCACTTCCTTTACGCGCTCGAGAGCCCGCGCGCCTCGGCGAGCGAGCCCTTGGTGCGTCGAGGGTCCGACGCCGGCTACGTGCGCGGTGAGTTCCTGACCGAGGGAGGGAAGGTGCTGGTGGAGGTCGAGGTGCGGGCCCGCGGCGCGAACAAGGTGCAGGTGAATCGCTCGCCGATCCGCCGCAAGCGCGACCTCCGTAAGCAGGTTCGATCGATCATGTTCGGACCGTTCGACCTGCCGGTGATCACCGGCGATCCGGCGCGACGCCGATCCTTCATGGACGAGGTCGTCGTCGCGCTGGTGCCGGCGTCGGACACCCTGACCTCCACCTACGAGCGTGTCCTGCGGCAGCGGAACCGGCTGCTCAAGGAGCACGATGGACGTGGCGCGCCGCCCGGACTCGAAGCGTGGGACGAGCAGCTGATCCAGACCGGAACCGCCGTGACGGAGGCCAGGGAAGCGGCTGTGACGGCGATCACGCCGCCTGCGTCCGAGACGTTCGAGGACATCGCCGGGTACCCGCTCCTCGTTCGGTATGCCCCGAACGTGCAGGGCGGTGGCGATGTGGCCGGGTCATTCCGAACACAGCTTGCGGCGCGGCGCGACGACGAGCTCCAGCGGCGATCCTCGCTCGTGGGCCCTCATCGCGATGACCTCGAGCTCGCCGTGCGCGAGCTGGGAGCGCGCGGGTTCGCCAGCCACGGCGAGACCTGGGTGGCGGCGGTGTCGTTGCGTCTCGGGCTCGCAGACGCCGTGCAGGCCGCGATCGGCGAGCCGCCGCTCGTGGTGGTGGACGACCCGTTCAGCGCCCTGGATCCGACCCGTCGCGATCACGTCGCGACCCGTCTGGCCGCCCGCGGCGGTCAGGTCGTGATCAGCGTGGCCGACGATGCCGACGTGCCCGCCCAGGCCACGCAGATCTGGGACGTCCGCGCCGGCGGCGTCGCGGTGCGAGGCTGACGCGATGCCACACTCCAAGGGTTTCGGGAACCGTCGCGACGCGCGGAGCACCGACCCGGTCGCCATCGGCGACATCGTCGATCGGCTGTTGGCAGAGGACGTCTTCTCGCGCGGGATGCCGATCGCCAAGCTGCTTCGGGCATGGCCCGAGGTCGTGGGCGAACGTCTCGCGGAAGCAACGACGCCGGTGTCGCTGGAGGGTGGCTGCTTGGTCGTGCGGGCCGCCGACGGGCCCTGGGGATCCCAGGCGAAGTACCTCGCCGACGAGATCAGAACCCGGGCCGACGACGCGCTCGGCGGCGGTGCCGTGACCAGCATCCGGATCACCGTCGGCGACGCGAGAAACCGCAGGTCAGAAGGCTGATTTAGTGCCCTTGCTTCCGGTCATCCGACCCCCTCGTCGAGTAAGATAGGCGGGTCGTGCCCGGTCCCCCCGCGCGCGGTCCCCAACGACGTCGTGTGGGTTTCGCACGGCCCCGATCGGAGGACGTTTGGCCACTGTCACGAACCCGACCACCAGAGCGAAACGAGCGAAGAGCACCGACTACGACGCCCAGAACATCCAGGTCCTCGAGGGTCTCGAGCCGGTCCGCAAGCGGCCCGGCATGTACATCGGTACCACCAGCGTCCGCGGTCTGCACCACCTCGTCTACGAGGTCGTCGACAACGCGATCGACGAGGCGATGGCGGGGTTTTGCGACCGCATCATCATCACCCTGCACACCGATGGCTCCGCGAGCGTCCACGACAACGGCCGCGGCATCCCCGTCAAAGCGATCCCGGGGGCCAAGGACCGCCGCTCCGCGCTCGAGGTCGTCCTGACGGTCCTGCACGCCGGCGGCAAGTTCGGCGGCGGCGGGTACTCGATCTCCGGTGGCCTGCACGGCGTCGGCGTCTCGGTGGTCAATGCGCTGTCGGAGAGGCTCGACGTGGAGGTCCGCCGGGACGGCGCGATCTACACGATGTCGTTCGCCCGTGGCAAGGTCACGAAGAAGCTGAGCAAGGGCAAGGCGGCGCAGAAGACCGGCACGCTGGTGCGCTTCTGGCCCGACCCCGAGATCTTCACCGAGACGGTCGAGTTCAAGAAGGAGATCCTGCAGGAGCGCCTCCACGAGCTCAGCTTCCTGAACAAGGGGTGCGAGATCCAGCTCGTCGACGACCGCGACGGGTCCAAGGAGACCTACAAGGCGAACGGCGGCTTGGTCGACTTCGTGAAGTACCTCGGCCAAGGCAAGGACACCCTCGCTCGCATCATCCCCGTCGAGTACAAGGGCGACGACGGCGAGGTCGAGATCGCGATGCAATGGACCAACGCCTACAGCGAGTCGGTCTACTCCTTCGCCAACACGATCAACACCCACGAGGGCGGTATGCACGAGGAGGGCTTCAAGAAGTCCCTCACCAACGTGCTGAACCGCTACGCGCGCACGAAGGGAATCCTCAAGGAGAAGGAAGACAACCTGATCGGCGAGGACGTGCGCGAGGGCCTGATCGCGATCATCTCCGTGAAGCTCCGAGATCCGCAATTCGAAGGACAGACCAAGACCAAGCTCGGCAACGCATCGATGCGCTCGCTCGTCGAGACCACGGTGAACGCCCAGTTCGCCGAGTGGCTCGAGGAGCACCCCACCGAGGGCAAGCGGATCGTGCAGAAGTCCCAGTCGGCCGCAAAGGCGCGGATGGCGGCCAAGCAGGCGCGCGACCTCACGCGCCGCAAGTCGTTCCTCGAGAGCGGGTCGCTGCCCGGCAAGCTCGCCGACTGCCAGCTCACCGACCCCGCGTCCTGCGAGCTCTACATCGTGGAGGGTGACTCGGCGGGCGGGTCGGCAAAGAGCGCGCGCGACCGTGCCAGCCAGGCGATCCTGCCGATCCGCGGCAAGATCCTCAACGTCGAGAAGGCGCGGCTGCACAAAACGCTGGAGAACCTCGAGATCCAGGCGTTGATCACCGCGATCGGCACCGGCATCCACGAGGAGTTCGATCTGGCGAAGGCCCGGTATCACAAGATCGTGCTCATGGCCGACGCCGACGTGGACGGGGCGCACATCCGCACGCTGCTGCTGACGTTCTTCTTCCGGAACATGCGCAGCTGATCGACGCCGGCTACATCTACCTGGCGCAGCCGCCCCTGTACCTGCTCAAGCAGAACAAGCAGGAGCAGTACTTCTACACGGAGCGCGAATGGGACACGTGGCGCTCCACGAACGCGGCAACGGCAAGAAGCTCGAGCCCCAGCGGTTCAAGGGCCTCGGTGAGATGAACGCCGACCAGCTCTGGGACACCACCATGGACCCGGAGCGGCGCACGCTGCTGCAGGTCACCCTCGAGGACGCCGCAACCGCCGACCGCCTGTTCAGCGTGCTGATGGGCGAGGACGTCGCCGCGCGGCAAGGCGTTCATCGAAACCAACGCCAAGTACGTCCAGAACCTGGACGTCTAGAACCGGCGCGGAGAACGCACGATGAGTCAGGAAGCCTGTTCGCCGGGCGCGTGGAGCCGCATCCAGCTCGAGGAGGAGATGCAGCGCTCCTATCTGGACTATGCCATGTCGGTCATCGTGTCGCGGGCGCTCCCCGACGTGCGCGACGGCCTGAAGCCGGTCCAGCGTCGCATCCTGTGGTCGATGATCGAGGCCGGGCTCTGCGGCCCGACCGTCCGCACCGCAAGTCGGTCGCCGCCGTGGGCGACGTCTTGAAGAAGTACCACCCCCACGGCGACCAGTCGGTCTACGACGCATTGGTGCGGATGGCCCAGGACTGGGTCGCTGCGGTACCCGCTGATCGACGGGCACGGCAACTTCGGATCGGTCGACGGCGATCCGCCGGCCGCCTACCGATACACCGAGGCGCGGCTCGCGCCGATGGCGATGGAGCTCCTGCGCGACATCGACAGCGAGACGGTCGACTTCGTGCCGAACTTCGACGGCTACGAGCAGCAGCCCGACGGTGCTGCCGGGTCGGTACCCCAACCTGCTGGTCAACGGGGCTGCGGGCATCGCGGTCGGCATGGCCACGAACATCCCGCCGCACAACCTCGGCGAGATCATCGACGCCATCGATCCACTACCTCGACAACCCGGAGGCGACGACCGCCGAGCTGATGAAGTTCATCAAGGCGCCGGACTTCCCGACCGGCGCGACGATCATGGGCCGCCAGGGCATCCGCGACGCCTACGAGACCGGTCGCGGCTCGATCAAGGTGCGCGCCGTGTGCACCGATCGAGGAAGGCACGCAGAACCGCTCGAACATCGTCGTGACGGAGCTGCCGTACCAGGTCAACAAGGCGCGGCTGGCGGAGAAGGTCGCCGACCTGGTGCAAGCACGGGCAAGATCAAGGACATCGCCGACGTGCAGCGACGAGTCCAACCGCGCAGGGCATGCGGCTGGTGATCGTCTGCAAGCGCGGCGCCAACGCCCAGGTCGTGCTCAACCAGCTCTACAAGCAGACGCAGCTGCAGGAGAACTTCAGCGTGATCATGCTGTCGCTCGTCGACGGCAGCCTCGCACGCTCACGCTGGCGGAGATGATCGGCTACTACGTCGATCACCAGGTCGACGTGGTCACGCGGCGGACCGAGTACGACAAGCGCAAGGCCGAGGAGCGCGACCACATCGTGCAGGGCCTGCTGATCGCCCTGGACCATCTCGACGAGGTCATCAAGATCATCCGGGCCTCGCAAGACGCCGATGCAGCCCGGACCAAACTGATGACGACGTTCAAGCTCAGCGAGATCCAGGCGAACCACATCTTGGACATGCCGCTGCGCCGCCTGACCCGGCTGGCCCGCGCGGAGCTCGAGGCCGAGCACGAAGAGCTGATCAAGACGATCAAGTACCTCGACTCGCTGCTCAAGAGTCCGAAGAAGCTGCGCGGCGTGATCGCCGAGGAGCTTGCCGAGATCCGCAAGAAGCACGCTAACCCCCGGCGCACGCAGCTCAAGGCCGACGTCGGCGATCTCGACGTCGAGGATCTGATCGCCGAAGAAGACGTGGTGATCACCGTCAGCCGCGCCGGCTACGTGAAGCGCCAGCCGATCGACGCGTTCAAGCGCCAGGGTCGCGGGGGCAAGGGCGTCAAGGGCGCCACGCTCAAGGAAGAGGACGTGATCGCCAACGTCTTCATCACGACCACGCACCACTGGCTGCTGTTCTTCACCTCCAAGGGCAAGGTCTACCGCGTGAAGGCGCATGAGGTGCCCGAGAACACCCGGCAGGCCCGCGGCCTGTACGCGGCGAACCTGCCGGGCGTCCTGGTGAGCGCCGACGAGCGGGTCTCCGCCGTCCTGGACCTCAAGGAGTACGAGGCGGGCCGCTACCTGCTGTTCTCGACGCGGAAGGGCATGGTGAAGAAGACCGCGCTGCCCGAGTACGACTCACCGCGCACCGGCCTGGCCGCGATCAATCTCAAGGACGGCGACGAGCTGATGGACGTCAAGCTCACCGCCGGCGCGGACGACGTGTTTCTCGTGTCGCGCAAGGGGCAGACGATCAGGTTCAAGGAATCGCTCGCACGTCCCATGGGCCGCGCCACCGCGGGCGTGATCGGGATGCGCCTCGCGGAGGACGACGAGGTCATCGCGCTGTCGTTGTCCTCCGACGGAGAGGAGATGATCAGCGTGACCCAGAACGGCTACGGCAAGCGCTCGAAGCTGGCCGACTACCCCATCAAGGGGCGTGGCGGCAAGGGTGTGATCGGCCACCAGATCACGAAGAAGACGGGCCTGCTCGCCGGCGCCTTCATCGGGTCCAAGGACCAGGATCTGCTGACGATCTCGTCGGCGGGCAAGGTGCAGCGCGTGGCCGCCGAAGAGATCCGTCGGGTCGGTCGAAGCTCCCAGGGCGTGCGCACGATGCGGGTCGAGGACGGCGAGACGGTCGCCGCGATCGCGCCGGTCGTGCTCCAGATGGACGAGGACTGAACCCCCCGCGGCGAGCTCGGCGAGGTCCGGATGGATGAGGCGAGCCGCCGGATGCCATGGGAAGATTGCGCACCGTGACCCTCCCCGACTGGCCCCAGCTCCGTGAACGCATGCTCGCGCCCAAACCGCCGATCGCCTTCACCGCGTATGCGATCGGGCGCGATCCGCTGAAGGTGCGATACGACGGGGACGGCACCTTCCGGATCGCAGAGACGGGCACGCGGCTCGTGGGCGAGGCCTGGATCACCTCGGCGGTCGAGCCGCAGCGATTCGTGCGCCTGCGAGACGCTGTCGGCGAGGTGACCGGACGCGAGCAGGTCGGCCGTCCCTGCGTGATCGCCGAGGTCCGCGGACTCCGAGGCGCCGCGACGACGATGCGTCTGTGGGTCGACGAGGAGGTCGGGTGCATCGTGCGGATGGAGCGCGTGGACGACCCCGCACCGCTCGTGGTGCTGGACGATCTGACGGTCGGGGCTCAGTCGGTCGCGTCGGGCAACGGCACCGACGAAAACACACGCCACAGCGCGACGTCGTAGATCGATTTCAGCGCCCCCGCCGCCACCCAGGGCGCCCCGATCGCGACGTTGTTCATCAGCAGCGTGCCGATCAACGGGCCGAACGGGCGGGCGACGTATCGGGCGCTGTTGGTCGCCGCCGCCGCCGCCGTGCGCTCCTGAGGGTCGACCATCGCGGCGATGTAGGCCTGTCGGGTGGGCACGTCCATCTGCGACAGCGCGAACCGCAGCAACAGGATCACGATGGCCGTGGCGAGGTTCGGCGCCAGCGGGATCAGCATCAGCAGGATATTGGAGGGCAGGTGCGTGAAGACCATGGTGTTCAACAGGCCGATCCGTGTGGCCAGGTGCGGCGCCACGACCGACGAGCCTGCCTGGAGCAGCCCGGCTACGAAGAAGACCAGCGACATCGTCTCCTTGCTGGCGCCGAGCTCGGTCGAGAACCAGTAGACGATGAACACCGTGATCACGAAGCCGCCAGCGAAGGCGTCCACGGCGAACAGGCTGGCCAGCTTCGTCACCGTCGATCGGGAGCGATCCAGCGGCGTGCCCATCGCCGCCTCGCGCAGCTCGAGCTCGGGTGAGAGCCCCCGCGCCAGCACCAGGCACACGGCCGCGCCGATCGGGAACACGAGGAACCACGCATTGCCGGTCGGGGTCGAGTGCCAGAACCGCTGGACGAACGCCGGCCCCCCGGCCAGCAACGCGCCAAGTGCCCCCGCGAGGTAGGCCACGGCGTTGTAGCGCCCGAACACACGGAGTCGGGTCGCCGCCGGCGCCTGCCCGATCATCGATTGCTCGAGCGTCGTGAGCGGACCGTTCTCGTTCGCGTCCGTCGACATCACGCCCAGCAGCGCGAGCACGACCAGGATCCAGAGCCGGTCGGTCAGGGCGTAGGCCAGTCCGACGATCCCCATCAATCCGAGGAGGCCGGTGTATGCGCGCCGACGGCCGAGGCGGTCGCCCGCGAGCCCGACGGCGATCGCCGCGAGGGCCATCCCGGCCAGGATCGCCGCGCCGAGGATGCCGACCTGCAGGGTGGAGGCGCCGTTGGCGGCGAGTGACGATCCCAGGATCACCGCTCCGAAGCCGTACAGCAACGCTCGGACGGCCTGGATGCCGAGGATGCGCCGCAGATCGGGCGCCAGATCGGCGGAGGCGCTCACGACAGGAGACCGATCAGCGACCAGAACGCGAGCACGGCGATCGTGATGCCGACGACGAGCCCGAGGATCGATGCCACCACCGCGACGGCGGTGTGGTCGGTGCCCGCGCTCAGGGCGCGCCGGGCGCACGCGCCGCCCCACAGCGCCACGCCTGCCGCCCCGACACAGCCGATCTCGAACACCCAGCCGCGTGTGCGTTCAGGCGTGAGCGCCACGGCGACGAGCACGAGCGGAACGAGCAGCGTGCCGCCGACGGCGAGCGCCAGCCCGCGGGTCGCATCGGCGTTCCCCGGCTTCGCTGCGCGTGCGCCCACGCGCGCATCATCCCAAGTCGCGGCGTGGCTGCGTCAGGCGGAGCGAAGACCGCGCAGGGCGATCGTCCGACGGATCCGCGTGCGGGCCGCTGCGTAGGTAAGCTCGTCGGCGTCGCCGATCCCCAGATGGGCCAGGGTCTGCAACTGGTCGGGCGTCGCGGGATCGAGCAGGAAGCTTTCGATCACGAGGCTCGCCTGGCGCTGGGTGAAGGTGGGGTCGAACCCGAGACCCATCTCCCGGCTGAGGAACCGGAGGTAGTCGGCGACGTCGGCGGACATCGGCCCGCGATCGGCCTGCAGATCGGTCAGGTCGTCGTCGAGCGCGATGCCCCACAGGACCTGGGGGTCGGCGCCGACGCCATCCACGCGGCAGAGGTAGCACCATGTCGGGTCCATCCCGTGCACACAGCCAGCCATCTGGGAACCATCGGCATCTGGCTCGAGCGGCTTGACGGATGATCGGGACTTGGGCCGATCGGCCGTATGCTCCGAACGTGCGTCCCTCCCGCCGGGCTCTCGACCTGATGCTCTTCGCCTTCGGGGCGTGCGTCGGCGCGGTGGGTCTGCTGATCGTGGGCGATGCCGGACCGGGTTCCTGGGTGGTGGCGCCCGTGTTCCTCGGGCTGGGAGCAGTTGCGCAGCAGCGCGCCTTGTTCGCGCCAGGCGGGCCGTTCCGAACCTGAGCAGCGTCCGGGTGCTTGCCCCGGCCCCGGCGTACGCTTAGAACTTCTCGGGAGCGAGGATGACCACGACGGCCGAGGAACCAATCACCGAGCAGCCGACGGATGAACCGACGATCGACGTCGAGCTGCCAACGACGCCCGAGCGGCGGGTGGAACGCACCCCTGCCCGGGCCCCGAAGCCGTCGGGGAATCGGCGCACACGGGTCACCGTTCGTCGTTTCGGCCTGCTCTCGGTTTTCAAGTTCGCGCTGATCTTCTCGGTCTGCATGATGATCGTGGTGTGGCTCGCGCTGATGCTGATCTTCTTCGCGTTGCAGGCGGCAGGCGTGACCGACACGATCTCGTACTGGATCGGCTGTGTGATCAACACGCCGGAGGGCACCAAGCATTGCGTCGCCAGCGGGATCGACGGCGTGCGGCTGTTCACGACGCTGTTCGGCGCGGGCTTGGTGATGGCGGCCGCCTCGGCGGTGCTGTGGACCTTCATCGCGCTGATCTACAACCTCATCGCCGACATCGTTGGCGGCGTGGAGGTTGTGCTGGCCGAGAAGCGCGCCTGAGTCCATCGGCGAGCCCCGGTTCTGATTGACACCCTTTCCGACCCGCCTCTACGCTGGCCAGCCCGCACGCGGGGCCTGTAGCTCAGCCCGGTTAGAGCGCTTCCCTGATAAGGAAGAGGTCGATGGTTCAAGTCCATCCAGGCCCACCACTCGCAGCATGAGAGCCGTTCAGCCCCCGGTGCTAGGCTGGCTGTCCGCGGCCGATCGATATCCGGCCGCCAGATGACCGACTGCTCATCGTCCGAAGGGGGACTCCATGGCTGACGACACCGAAGAGCCGAAGAAGAAGAAGGGGTTCTTCCGCAAACTCCTGAAGCTGACCGCGATCCTGGCGGCGATCGGCGCCGCGCTGATGTTCTGGAAGCGCAAGCAGGGTGCCGACCTCGACGACGTGGAGTGGCAGGAGTTGCCACCGCCCGCGGGCGGCTGAGGCCTCCGACCCACTCGATCTCGCACAGGGCCCGCACCTTCGGCGCGGGCCCTCGCGTTGCTAGGCTCGCCCGCGTGAACGATCCCTGGGCGTTGGCGCATCGGAAGGCGGCTCGCGCGAACGTATCTCTCCGCCCGCTCACCACGGTGGAGGACGCCGATCTGCTCAACGGCGTGATCGAGGAGACCTGGGGCGGGCAGCATCTGGACCGCGAGGTGGTCCGTGCGCTGGCGATCAGCGGCAACACGCCGTGGGGCGCGTTCGACCGTGATCGGCTGGTCGGTTTCGTGCTCGGCTGGGCGGGCGTCGATGACGACGGGCTCCACGTGCACTCGCACATGCTCGCCTCCATCCCGGACCGTCGCCACGCCGGTGTCGGGGAGGCGCTCAAGCTTGCGCAGCGCGCCCAGGCCCTCGAGCAGGGGATCGGCCTCGTGCGCTGGACGTTCGATCCTCTGGTCGCGCGGAACGCCTGGCTGAATCTCGGGAAGCTCGGCGTCGTGATCGATCGGTTCGCCCGGAGCTTTTACGGCGACATGCAGGATGCGATCAATCAGGGCGAGCGCAGCGACCGCGTCACGGTGGTGTGGCACCTGGATCGCGAGCCGGGGCCGCACGTCGTCCGGGCGGCGCCCGTCGACCTGGTGCTTCGTTCCTCGGACACGCCGCCGCAGCCGGCGGTTGCGGATCCGACACCGACGGGCGCCGCGGCGATCGAGGTGCCGGCCGAGTACCACGACTTGCGCGTCGCCGAGCCGGTCCTGGGCGCGGCCTGGCGCGACGCGGTGGCGAACGCGCTGGAGCGGTGTCTCGACGCGGGGTTGGTCGGCGCGGTCTTCGACAGGGCTCGGTCCGCGTACGTGTTCGCGAGACCCGACGCCATCGAGGGGGGGCCGTGAGCCGGATCCGAGAGATCGAGTTGTTCCTGGTGGAGCTGCCGCTCGTCCGGCCGTTCCGCGTGTCCTTCGGGACATCCACGGGTAAGGAGTGCGTGCTCGTTCGTGTCCGGACAGACGACGCGGAGGGCTGGGGCGAATGCGTTGCCGACGACGGCTATCCCGGTTTCTCGGGGGAGTGGAACGAGGGCGCGTGGATCCTGCTGCGCGATGTGCTCGGCCCGGCGCTGCTGCGCGCCGACGAGGTCACGATCGACACAGTCGAGCATCACCTGCGGTTCGTGCGCGGCAATCCGATGGCGAAAGCCACGCTGGTCGACGCGGTGGTCGACGCCTCGCTACGAGCCTCGGGCACGTCGCTCGCCGACTATCTGGGGGCGGACAAGCCGTCGGTGGCCTGCGGCGTGTCGATCGGCATCGCCGAGACAACGGACGAGCTGCGCGCGCAAGTCGCCGCCCACCTCGAGCAGGGATACCGCCGGATCAAGCTGAAGATCATGCCCGGCACCGACCTCGAGCGGGTGGCGGCGATCCGCGCCGATCACCCCGACATCCTGCTGTCGGTCGACGCCAACGCCGCGTACTCCCTCGAGGACGTGGAGCTGTTCCGCGCGCTCGACGCCTACCGGCTCCTGATGGTGGAGCAGCCGCTGCACCACGAGGACCTCGTGCAGCATGCGACCCTGCAGGCCGAGATCTCGACCGCGATCTGTCTGGACGAATCGATCCGGTCGGCCGCGGATGCGCGCGCGGCGATCGACCTGGGTGCCTGCCGGATCGTCAACATCAAGCAGGGCCGCGTCGGCGGTGTGCTCGAGGCCCGGCGGGTACACGACGCGGCGGCTCGGGCCGACGTCCCGGTCTGGTGCGGCGGCATGCTCGAAACGGGGATCGGACGGGCGACCAACCTGGCGCTGGCGGGCATGCCCAATTTCCTGCTGCCCGGTGACACGAGCGCGTCGGCCCGCTATTTCCATGACGATCTGACAGAGCCGTTCATCTTGGAGCCAGACGGGACGATGCTCATCCCGACCGGTCCGGGGATCGGCGTCGTGCCGCGCCCCGACCGTCTCGAGGCGTGCACGGTTCGGCGGGAGCTCCTCCGGGGCTGACGCATCGCCGGGGTCTACGCTTCGAGCAACAGCAACCCCTCGAGGAGTCACGATGAGCGACGGACCCCAGGACGAAACGCCGCCAGGCGCCCAGCCGGCCCTGCCCGACGCCTCCGAGCCCGCGGGGGAGTCGACCCCGAAGCGCCGTGGACGGCTGGCGCTGATCGTCGGGGCCGTCGCGATCGTTCTGCTGGGCGCGATCGGCGCCGGCGCGTTCCTCCTGCTGCGGGGGGCGCCGGAGTCCGTCCTCGACAAGGTGCCCGCGTCCGCCGACGTCGTCGTCGTGGCGCACCTCGACCCGGCGGCCTCGCAGAAGATGAACCTGTTCCGCATGGCCGAGAAGTTCCCGGCGCTCGGCAGCGAGGAACAGCTGAAGCAGGAGCTGAACGCCGCGCTCGACAGCATGCTGACCGACACGGGGCTCACGCACGAGGACCTGTCGTGGATCGGTGGAGAGGCGGGCGGCTACGTCGACGTCGGGGAGGGCGTCCCGTCGTTCGCGATCATGATCGCGACCGACGACGAGGAGGCCGCGAGCGCCGCGATGCAGCGGATGCGCGACGCCTCGCACGCCGACTACACCACCACCACGATCGACGGCATCGAGGTGGCGGTGCCGGCCACCTCGGATCAGCCGGCGATGGCGATCGTGGACGGCGTCGCGGTGATCGGCAGCGACGAGAACGCGATGCGCGCCGTGATCGAGACCGACACGGGTGGCGCCTCGATCGAGGGCGACCCCGTGTTCCAGGGGGTGTCGGATCGGATGCCCGAGGACAACCTCGGATTCGTCTTCGTCAACGTGCAGCAGATGATGGACCTCGCCCGGATGATCCCGGGCGCGGCGACGGGGCTGCAGGGCAACATCGAGCAACTCGCCGCGGCGCAGGGGCTGGGCTTCGCGGTCAGCGCCGGTGCCGACGGCATCGCGCTGGACTCGGTCACGACGACCGATCCGTCCAAGCTGACGCAGGACCAGCGAGACGCGCTCGCCGCCGGCGACGGACCGAACGAGACGCTCGCATTGGTGCCGCCCGACGCCTACGCCGTGCTGGCGGCGCAAGGGGTAACCAAAGGGCTGGAGACTTCGGTCACGCAGGTGGCGCAGCTCGACCCGGCCACCGCTCGCATGATCGAGCGGCTGCACCTGATCGGGCCCAACGGTCTGCTCGGCCTCCTCTCGGGCGACCTCGGCGTGCAGGTCGGGCCGGGCAGCGGGCTCCTGCCGGTCGGTGGCACCGTCCTGGTGGGGACGAACGACGCCGATGCCATGCAGGCGTGGCTCGATGCACGCATCCCCAAGCTGCTGGGAGGCGACCTGTTCGGGGTGCACCTCTCGCCACAGACCGAGGACTACAACGGGGTCACGATCACCTACGCGGACCCGCTGACGGCGGTGCCGGTCGCCTACGGGGTCGTCAACGGCACGGTCGTGATCGGCTCCTCCGTCAAGGCGGTCGAGCAGGCGGTCGATCTCGCCCAGAACGGCGGCGGCATCGCAACCGACGCCGATTACGCGGCCGCGACCGACGGGCTTCCCGGCACCGAGAGCCTGATCTACGTCGATGTACAGGGCATCCTGACTGCGGTGCAGAACATCTTGCCGGGGCAGGCGTATCAGGAATTCCTTGACCAGGGCGGCGAGAACCTTCAACCGATCACCGTCGTCGTGGCGGGGAGCGAGTCCGACGAGCATGGCAGCAGCTCCCGGCTGTTGATCGGGATCCCCTGAGGACAGGAAGAGTGACACGTTCGCGGCCGACGGCTTGACCGGTCGAACGCTGCCGGTGTACAAAGCAGACGAGAAGTCGCTGGGGCCCTCGGGTTCCGGCGGCTTCTCGCTTTTGCGGGCCGCTTCCTTGCGACCGCGTCCGGTGTGCGCGACGATGTGGCCCGTTCGCGGAGTCTTCCCCTTCCCCTCCGCGCGCGCCGCACATGAAGAAACACGTGGTGCAGACCGAAGCGCTGGAGATCGTCGACGAAGAAGGTCACGTCCGTCTGCGGCTCGGCATCTCCGGCGACCAGCAGCCGTTCCTGTCGATGCTCGATCTGAGCGGCGTCGTGCGCGCGCGGTTCGGCGTCCAGGGAGACGGCTCGGCAGGGATCGCCATCGGCGACGAAAACGGCAAGATCCGCGCGACGATGGGGCTGGCCTCCGACGGTTCCGCGTCCCTCGCCTTCGGGGACAAGAACGGCCGGATGCGTGCCAAGTTTGGGCTGAGCCAGGACGCATCGCCGACGATGGAGATCGAGGTGGAGGAGGGAGAACTCCACCACCGCAACCGGCTTGCCGAACAGGGAACACCCACGATGGGGCTGTACGATCAGCGCGGGAAGGCTCGGATCCGGTTCGGGCTGACCGCCGACGGCGCGCCCGTGCTGCGCCTGCTGGATCAGGACGGCACCGTGCGCGCGCTCATCGGTCTGGCGAACGACGAGTCGCCGTTCGTGCAGTTCATGGATGACGATGGCAAGAAGCCGACCTGGACGCAGCGGTAACCTTGCGCGGTGCCGCGCGATGATCTCGTCGATGTGCTTCGTGACGCCCCGCTGATCGACGGGCACAACGATCTCCTCTGGGCGCTGCGCACGTCGCGGGTGGACGCGCCGGACGACCTCGAGCCCGATCTCGCCGAGCCATACCCGGCGTTCATGACCGATCTGCCTCGGCTGCGTCGCGGCGGCGTTGGGGGCCAGTTCTGGTCCGTGTACGTGCCGAGCGACCTGCCCCCGCATGAGGCGGTGACGCAAACCCTCGAACAGATCGACGGGTACCACCGCCTGATCGAGCGATATCCGGATCGGCTCGGCGCCGCTCGCGCCGCCGACGACGTGGAGCGGGTGTCCGGGTCCGGCCGGATCGCCTCGATGATCGGTGTCGAAGGGGGCCAGTCGATCGGATGCTCTCTCGGCGCGCTGCGCATGCTGGCTCGACTCGGCGCCGGCTACATGACCCTGACCCACAACGACGACACGCCCTGGGCCGACTCGGCCACCGGTGAACAGGCGCACGGCGGCCTCACCCGCTTCGGGGAGGAGGTCGTCCGGGAGATGAATCGGCTTGGCGTCCTCGTGGATTGCAGCCACGTGTCGGACGACGTGATGCGCCAGGCGATCGAGGTGAGCGAGGCGCCCGTCGTGTTCTCGCACTCGTCGGCTCGGGCCTTGGCGGATGTGCCCCGCAACGTGCCCGACGACGTGCTCGAAGCGGTCGCGCGCACGGGCGCCGTCGTGATGGTCACGTTCGTCCCGGGGTTCGTCACCCAGCGCGGCGCCGAGATCAACCGGGCCGGTTTGGTCGAGATGCGGCGGATCCGCGAGGAGCACCCCGGCGACCCGCTCGCCGTCGAGCGGGCGATCGACGCGTGGTTCCTCGCGCAGGGGGACGTGGACGTCACGCCGGCGAATGTCGCCGATCACATCGACCACGTCCGAGAGGTCGCCGGCATCGGTGCGATCGGTGTCGGCGGCGACTACGACGGCGTGCCGACGATGGGCGCGCACCTCACCGACGTGTCGGCCTATCCCCTCGTGTTCGCCGAGCTGCGTGACCGTGGATACACGAACGAGGAGCTGCAGCAGATCGCGGGACGAAACGTGCTGCGCCTGATGCGGGACGCCGAGAAGGTGGCCGACCGGTTGCAGGGCGAGCGTCAGCCGTCGCTCGCGACGATCGGGCACCTCGATAAGGAGGCCGCGGGTTGAGAGTCGAGGCGTTCGAGGAGGATGTGCGCGCGGCGCCGACGCGGGTCGGGACGGTGCGCCTGATCGTTCGCCGTCCGGCCGTCGACGAACGAGAGGTGGTCTCCGAGGCACGCCTCGACGTCGACGAGGGGCTCGTCGGTGATAGCTGGCGCGTCCGCGGAAGCTCGAGCACCGCCGACGGCTCGGCACACCCGGAGGCACAGGTCACCGTGATGAGCGCTCGGGCCGCCGCCGGGATCGCGGGAGACATCGAGCGCTGGCCTTTGGCCGGCGACCAGCTCTACGTCGACTTCGATATCAGCGAGGAGAACCTGCCCGCCGGCACCCGTGTGCAGGTCGGCGATGCCGAGATCGAGGTCTCCGCCAAACCACACACAGGATGTGCCAAGTTCTCCGCGCGGTTCGGAAAGGACGCGCTGCGCCTGGTGAGCTCCCCGGAGGGGCGAGCGCTCCGGCTGCGTGGGATGAACGCCCGCGTGACGAAGAGCGGCACGGTTCGGGTGGGCGATCGCATCGAGGTCTCGGCTCCCGACTGAGAGCAGACGCGCTCGGTAGACTCGATCTACCAGCGGGGACGTAGCTCAGTTGGTAGAGCACCTGCTTTGCAAGCAGGGGGTCGTCGGTTCGAGTCCGATCGTCTCCACCAGACGGCCGTTATCCCTAGTCAGCAGCCGTGTCAGAGGCCGCTCGCGAAGAACAAGGCGAACCAGTCGTCGCCTTTCGGCCTGTTGCGCGTGGAAGCCACGGCGAGCCAGAATCAGCTCCGTGAGACCTCAGCGAACATCGACGCTTGTCCGCTTGCCGTCGTTCTTGTCATCACACCTTCAACCAGAGCCGCTTCGGCGGCACCGAGTTCGACCCCGCCGAACAGAGACATCGTCTACACCCGCTGGGACGGTAACGACACCGAGCTGTGGATCATCAATGCGGCGACCGGCGACGAACGGCAGCTCACGAATAACCGAACCGACCTGGAGCCGGCGTGGTCCCCGGATCAGACGCGCATCGCCTTCACCAGGTTCGTCCCTGGCACCAAGGCCATCTTCCTGATCAACGTCGGTGGGGGTGGGTTGACCCAGCTGACACCCAAGAGTTTCTTTGCGTCCAACCCGACCTGGTCACCTGACGGGTCGAGCGTCGCGTTCGCGGCGAACGTCGGCGGCACCGGCGAGACGAACCTCTGGCGGGTGCGAGCAGACGGCTCACATCTTCGGCAACTCACAGACGACGTGAGGAGTTCTCGCGCCAGCATGGCAACCGAATGGCACGCTGATCGCATACGAACGCGTCCGACAAACCGAGCATGCCGTCTTCACCCTCGTTTCCTCGAACGGTTCACTTCGCTCGAGGGTGACTCGTGACGACGAATCCGCCGCAGACCCGACGTGGGATGCGGGCGGCGATCGCATCCTGTACGACGCCTGGCCTCCACGCGCGACATCACGTGACGTGTACTCGAGACCTGCCGCCGCCCTCGGCAACCGCCCTGCGCGCAGAGTGACGAAGCGGGCTGATTGGGACCTCCAGCCGACCGTGGACGCAACGACATCGTGGATTGCCTGGCAGTGCGTGGTCGAAGGCTACGAGATCTGCATCCAGCAACCCCAAGGGAAGCCGATCGTCCTGACGTCCAACAGCACCGATGACGAGGACCCCGACTGGTGAACCGGACGGCGCCGCCGCCCTGTCATCAAGACGCGGCACGCACGCCAATAAGGCGGGTGAAACGTTCGGACCGGACGATGCAGACCGTCCCGGAACTGAGCAACCCCAGCCGAGCGAGGGCTAGTCAAATCCAAGACCCTGGTGTGTCATTGACGGTGCCGGACACGCACGGATTGTCGGTCTGGCGAGCGATCCGCTAGTGGGGAGGGCGGCATTCGCTCAGAGCAACGGGGGGCCGGGACGAACATCCGGCCCTCCGTTTGCGATTGCGATGAGGTCGGCCGTGACGATGCTTTGCAAGCAAGGGGTCATCGGTTCGAGTCCGATCGTCTCCACAGAGCTCGTCGTGTGATCTTCGAAACTGCTCTTCCGGGGTGAGCGCTCCCTTGTTCTCCAGCCGGTCGAGCGTCCGCCAACCCGGGTGGCGCGCTCGGGCAACCTGTGATATTCCTCGCGCCCGATGACCGATCCAACCGGGGATGGAAAGGGGAACCCACACAGCGAGGAGGGGAACTCCCTCTCGCGTCGGAGCTTCCTCGCACTGTCGGTCGGCGCAGCGGCGGCGGTTGTCGTGCCTGGGACCGACGCGCTTGCAGCGCAGTCCGAATGCCACCCGATCCTGACGCCCCCCGAATACCTCGGGTTGGTTCCGTCGCCCGCGGACGTCCTTGGGTTCGAGGCCGGCCGCCGCGAGGTGACGACATCGGAGTGCTACACCTACCTCGACGCCGTCGCGGCAGCGAGCGATCGTGTCAAGGTCGGCACGCTGGGTGCATCCAATGCCGGCCGCCCGATCCGATACGCGGTGATCGGCCGACCGGATCACGTGACAGGTGCCGGGCTCGAGGCCATACGGCAGGCGCATCTCGAGATCGCTGATCCGACGACGCCGCAGTCTCGCGTCGACGACCTCGCCGCCACGACCCCGGCGTTCCTGTGGGTGACCGGCAACATCCACGGCGACGAGGAGAGCGGGGCCGACGCCATCGTCTCGCTGCTCTACGACCTCGCCGACCGTGACGACTGTGTCGTCAATCGGATCCTTCGGCACACCGTGGTGATCGTCGTGCCGATCCAGAATCCCGACGGCCGGGAACGCGATATCCGGCGCAACGGGTTCGCCTTCGACTTGAACCGTGACCACTTCGGTCGGACACAGCCTGAGACCGACGGAAAGCTGGAGCTCATGCGCCGGTACCCGCCGCTCGTGCTCACCGACCACCACGAGTTCGGCTATTACCGGTCGTTTTTCCCGCCGACCGACGACCCCGTGTACCACGAGGTCACAGACCGGACCATCCATGACATCTACGAGATCTACGGTCCGGCGATCGCCAAGGAGTTCGATCGACGCAAGTGGCAATACTTCAACCAGGGATACGGATACGACTTCTTCTCCCCGATCTTCACCGACACGGTGACGTCGCTCGGCTTCCAAGGAGCCGGGATGACGATCGAGGTGTACGACGGTGCGTCGATCTTCAAGCGTTGGAACCATCAGCTGACGGTCATGTGGATGACGCTGGCCACTGCGGCGGCGCGGAGTCGTCGCCTGCACCTTGATCGGCATCGCGCCTCCGTCGAGGCGGTAGATCAGGGCCGCAAGGGTGTGCTGCTGCCCAATCGGGTGTTCGAGCCGGACAACAGCGTGCGGGTGAAGGTTCCACGCGGGCCTCTCCGTCACTATTTCATCCGGGCTGACCGCCCCGAGTCGTTCGAGGAGTCGCAGCGACTCGTGCGCGCGCTCCAGCGGATGGACGTCGATGTGCATCGGTTGACGGCGCCGCTCGCCGTGTCCGACTACCACCCGCATCGCGAGCACGCGCGTGCAGAGACGTTGCCGGCCGGCACGTTCTGGATCCCGATGGCGCAGCGACAGAAGCATTGGATCCAAGCGGCCATGAACGAGGACACATACGTTCCGATCACCCGCGCCTACGGTTTGACGGGGTTCAGCCTGGCGCTCCTGTCGGGCGCTGCCACGGGTTGGTCCGGCGCCCCGGTGCATCCGGACGCGAAGCTTGCGTCGCCGATGCCGCTGCCCCCCGCTCCCACGCCTCCGGGTCCCGTGCCGCGGATCAAGATCTTCGAGGTGTCGGGCGGCTTCTACGCCTGGCAGGGGACACGGTGGGCCCAGTTCCTGTTCGAACGTGTCTGGGGGCTGCCCTACGAACGCATCGACGCGGACGATATCCGGGCCGGTGCGCTGGACCACGCGGATGTCCTGCTGGTGCCCGCCGGCGGGGCGCCGACAGCCCTTGACCGCCTCGGGCACAAGGGTCAACGGGCCCTCGTCGATTGGGTGAACGGCGGCGGGCGATACGTCGGTTGGCGCTGGGGCGGTTCGCAGCTGCCGTGGGCGTTGGGTCTGTCGAACGCGCGGTTCGGGTACCCAAGCACGTCGATCCGCGACATCCTGGTGCAGGTGCACCTCGATCGGAAGAGCCCGCTCGCGGCAGGAGTCGGGAAGCGCGTGTGGATGGTGCACGACGGCGACCTCGTCATGTTCGAGAAGCCGCTCGGAGCGGTCGTGGGGTGGTTCCCGGGACGGCACGAAGGCGATCTGGAGATCAACGGGTTCCCCGGCGGAACACGAGTTCTCGTGGGCAATGGCGTCATCGCGGACGAGCTCGTCGGCGCCGGCCGTGTGATCACCTCGTCGCTCGATCCGAGCTACCGCGCCGAGACGATCGGCGCTCGCAAGATCCTGTGGAACGCGATCGTGGGACCGGATCCCGCCGCCCGCGCCCGGGCGCCCGTCGCCTACGACCCGGCGATCGTCGCCCGACGGGTGACGACCTTGATCGATGATGCAGCGCTCACGTCGGTGCAGGTGAGTGTCAGGCCGCAGGATGCCGCTTCGGCGCGACACATCCTCGCGTCGTTCGGCGCGAAGGTGCGTCGCCTCCCGACCGTCGATCACGAAGCGGTGCTGTTCGCCATCGATGATCCGGAGGCGTTGGGGCTGGAGCAGCATCCGTTCGCTCGAGAGATCCCGTCGGCGCTCCGCCGAGCAGGCGTCACGATGCTCGGCTTCCGAACGCCTGAGTAGCCGGACGGCCCCGCTCGAGACAAGGAATCCGGAGGCCTGCCGTCACGACATGCGTGGCACGACCAGGCGAACCTCGGTCGGGGCCCCGGCTGGCCACCCGTTGCCGACCGGTACTCGGGCACGCCGACACAGGTGAAGAGCAACGCGTCCAGCGGCTCGTCCAAGAGCTTGTGGATCTCGCTGTCGAGGAACGTCATGCCGGTCGCGCCGGCGCCGAGGCTGTACGCGGCAAGGTGCAGCCTGCCCTCGACCATGCCGGCGGCGAGTTGAGCCTCGCGATAGCCCCGATCGTCGAGCGCGCCAACCTCGGTGGCCGCGATCACGACGAACGCGGCCTCAGACCCGAGCCCTTGTTCGAGGCAGACGCGGTAGAGCTCGTCGCGCAGCTCGCCGTGTCGCGCCGGGAACGAGAGGTCGGGCCATCGGTAGACCCCCGGTTCGAGTCCTTCGACGTTGTGAACGACGACACGGTGCGGCACGTCGATCCCTCGTGTCGCCACGAGCATGGAACTCCGAAGGGTCCCCTCGGGCAAGCTGCGGGCGGCGTCCATGCGTCGCTGTGATCCTCTCGAGAGCACGATCGTCTCCATCGGCTCCGCCCCGTCGACGTTCACGTCCACGGACGCGCCCCGATCCCAAGGCCGCCCGAACGCGTCGAGATCTCCCGCGTGCTGCGCCGACGTGACGAGCGGGAACTCCAGGGGTGCCGCGTCGACCGTTCCTACGGCCGCCGCTCCGCCGGCCTCGATCGCGGGCGTGCCGTCGCCGAGGGCGACCACTGCCACCGGCCATTCGTGCACGCCGTCCGCGCCGACCAGGTGGGCGACCGTCGCGTCCGGGAACCGGGAGAACAGGCTGGTGGCGAGCCCCGCGGAGTCGGCGACCGCGAGCAATTGGGCCAACATCGTGCCCGCATCCCAATACACGTGGCGGAACCCGCGCTCCCGATAGCGCCAGCCGGTACGCCACGGGACGCCGGTGACGACCAGTGCCGGGGCCTCTCCGCCCGGTGGGGGTCCGACCTGCGCCAGGGCGTGTTCGAGCGGGTCGTACCAGTGGACGCCTGCCGGCAGGTCCGTGCCTTCGGGGACGGCCACGTACACCTCGAGCGGGAATCGACCGCCCGCCGACCCGGCGGCGCGGAACAGCCAGGTCGCGTACGGCCGAACCGCGGTGCGGACGATACCCGCCGAGAGATAGAGCATGCGCGCCAGCTGCGGCAGGTCGAGATCGGCGGGCGTGATCTCGGCCATGCCGGCGAGCACCGTGAGGGCAGAAGCGGTGGTCGGCGGCAGGCTGCGAGGGAGCGCGAGCCGCGGCGATTCCGGCGGGTACCGCTTGTAGAACCAAGGGAGTCGCTCGAGGTCGTTCACCTCGAGGTCCTGTACCACGCGAGGATCGTCGATCGGCTCGTCCCACTCGCGCCCTGGCTCATAGGACGTGAGCCGGTGCAGCGTCTGTGTGGCGGTCTCCATGTCGTGAGTCTCTCGCACCGGCCTCTGCGACGTGCTCACGTTCCCAGGAGCTCGTCGAGGAGCTTCGAGATCGGCAAGGCTCCCTCGGAGGTGTTCGAGATCAGCGTGTGGGACTCGCCTTCCGGTCGACGGCGTCTTCGAGCGTCTGCATGCCCTGGACCCTACCGGTAGGCTCGCGACACCTACACCACCAGGGAGGCCTTCGCATGGACACCGTGTCATTCACCAGGATGGAAGATGGCACCGCCGAGGATTGGTCGTTGATCGAGACGTTCGAGATCGCCTTCTTCGCGGCGTTGCCCGACCGCATCCTCGCGTCGCTGGAGAAGCTTCGGGATTCCTTCGGCGGTTATCAGGTCACGCGGTACACGCACTCGCTCCAGGCCGCGACGCGCGCTCTGCGTGACGGCAAGGACGAGGAGTACGTTGTCGCGGCGCTCGTGCACGACATCGGTGACGACCTCGCGCCGTACACGCACGGCGAAATGGTGGCGGCGGTGCTGAAGCCGTTCGTCCGCGAGGAGCTGTGCTGGATGGTCAAGCACCACGGCGTCTTCCAACTGCGCTTCTTCTCGAATCTGTCTGAGGAGGATCGGAACCGGCGCGACCGGTGGCGCGATCATCCGAGCTTCGAGCTCACCGCAGACTTCTGCGAGCTGTATGACCAAGCCTCGTTCGATCCGGCATACGACACGCTGCCGATCGGCGAGTTCGAGCCGATGGTGCGACGCGTCTTCGCCGAGCCGCGCTATCTCGAGCCCGGTTACGCCTAGACGCGGGACTGGATCCCTTCACAACTTCTCTACGCGGGTTCAGCCTTTCGGCCGATTCGGCATGGGCCAGCTGACCGATAAGACAGTCCTCCACGTGAGCCGTGCATCCCCGTCCACGGTTCCGAGGGAGGGGAAATGCGTCTCCGAAGCGAAGAGGGCGCCTCGGCGGTCGAGTTCGCGATCGTCGCGCCGCTGCTGTTCATGCTGCTGTTCGGGATCATCGGATTCGGGCTCGCGTTCTTGCGCGTGCAGTCGATCCGGTCGGCGGTGCGAGAGGGCGGGCGCGCCGCGGCGGTCGGCGCCCCCGTCGCGACGACGCAGCAGACCACTGTGTCGGCGTCGTCGGGATACATCCCGAGCACCCAGGCCGGTCTCGTCGCCGTGTCGTCCTCCCTCGGGGGACGCTGCACGCCGAACAACATCGGAGACGACGTCACCGTCACCTACGACACCAGCCATCTGCCCGAAGGTGGCGTGATCGTCCGGATCCCACTCCTGCCCGACATCGTGATGACGCCGGTCATCACCGCCTCGTTCCGATGCGAAGTCTGAAGCCCACCCGACCGAACCGTCGCGAGGACGGCGCCGTGGCGATCATGGTCGCGCTGATGCTGGTGGTGATGATGGCCGCGGTCGCCCTCGCCGTCGACGCTGGCGGCCTGTACCTGCGACGACGGGAGCTGGTGAACGGCGCCGACGCTGCCGCGTTGTCGGCTGCACGGACCTGCGCCCGCGGCATCGGCCACGATCCGCGCTTCGCCACGCCCGAGGAGGCAGCGGACTACCAGGCGCAGGGCAACGCCCCGATCCTGCCCCAAGAGGTGGCGGGCGCGAACATCACCTCGATGAGCGTCTGCGGGGAGCAGTACGGTCACGTTTCGGTGCAGTACACCTCGCAGCAAGCCCTGTATTTCGCGCCCGCGCTTGGCTTCGATCACCAGTCGCCTGTGACCACCGCGGCGACGGCGAGCTGGGGCCTCGGCAGCAACAACCCTGTCCCGATGGTGCTGAGCGACCTGTTCAAGCCCGGCGCCTGTTCGATGCCTCCGAACGGGAAGCCGTCGATCGGTGCGGTCTGCGCCTTCTGGTACGACAACGACTCGCTGGGCGGCGGGAACTTCACGTTCCTGAGCCTCGATCCGCACGGTTGGGACGTGACGCCCACATCCAGCTGCAACCAGGCGGGCGGCACGAACCAGCTGACCGACTGGATCACGGGAGCCGACCCGGCCAGCGTCACGCTCAACTGGACCGATCCCACCTACGTCTGCTCCGACGGCGGCATCAAAGGGGTCGGGAACAACCCGAACTCGCTGCTGTGGAGCTCGGTCCTCGGCATCAAGGGCCAGACACGCGATTTCCCGATCAACTGGGAAGGGCCCGGTGCGCCCGTCGCCGGCGCGGTGCCGCAGGGATCCATCTTCAAGACCAACGGCGACCTGGACAAGTACGACATCATCGGGTTCGCCGCGATGACGATCCTCGACGTCGTGACGCCGAATAAGGCGCAGGGCTCGACCGGTACCTGCTCGCTGACGTTCACCGACGCCCAGACGGTGCAGGACCTGGCCTCGTGCATCCCCGCCGGGAGCACCTACACGAGCGTCAAGTTCCAGCCCGGCAAGTTCTCGTGCGGATCACTCGTGGGTACGGTTTGTACGGTCGACCCGGTTCCGAAGCCAGCGGAGACGGCGATGGCGACAGTGACCTACACGACGTACGGCTCCTGCGGTCCGCCGCCCGCCAACAACAGCGCCGTCTGCATCGTGCTGCAGTGGGAGGGCTCGACGCTCACCGACGACTACCAGCCGAACAAGGACAACATCACGGTCGTGCGGCTGTGCGATCCGGCGTACGCGACCTGTCTGGATCAGTAGCGCCGAAGCGCTTCCTTCTATCTATAGCCACTGTAAGCCCCGGAAGGGGGCTTGCGGCAAGCCCGGGGTCGTGCCGCATAATCGCCGGCCGGAGCGGGAAGAGCACGAGGGGAGTGGCCAGGGATGGATGCCGACGTGATCATCGTGGGCGCCGGTCCTGTTGGACTGTTGCTGGCCGCTGAGCTCGGCTTGGCCGGCGTGCGGCCTGTGGTGCTCGAGCGACTGCCCCAGATCCGAGACATCCCAAAGGCCGGCGGGCTCAGCGGACAGATACTCGAACTGCTGCGCTACCGGGGCGAGCTCGAGCGATTCGAGGCGGCCGGGTCCGCTGCCGTGCCGGCTCCACGGCTCCCGTGGGGCGGGATGCACGTGGATTTCTCCCGGCTCGCGGATCCCCCGATGGGAGTGATGCCGCTCCCGCAACCGCTCCTCGAGCGGGTCCTCGACGAACTGGCCGCAGAGCGCGGCGCCGAGATCCTCCGTGGCCAGGAGGTGGTCGCGCTGAGCCAGCACGAGGCGACGGTGACCGCAGATGTGCGCGGCCCTGAGGGGCCCGATCGAGTGACCGCCCGATACCTCGTCGGCTGTGATGGGGCCAGCAGCCGGGTGCGCGACTTGGCCGACATCCCGTTCCCCGGGATCACGTATCCGGAGGTCCAGCGGCTCGCACAGGTCACCGTGCCCGAGTCGGTGACCGTGCTCGAGAACGGCGACATCGATGTTGTCGGTGTGGGCAGGATCAGCTTCGGTTTTACCCGGACCGAACGCGGGGAGTTTGCCCTCGGGTCGACCAAACCCGGGCTTATGGGCCTCTTCACCAGCGAAGAGGAAGCCGCCGAATACGACGATGACGAGCCGATGTCCGTGACCGAACTCCGGGACAGCATCCGCCGCGTGCTCGGTGTGGAGCTGCCCCTGGGAGAACCGACTCGGCTCACGCGCTTCACCTTTCACGCTCGGCAGGTCGAGCGATATCGCGACGGGCGGATCCTGCTGGCCGGCGATGCTGCGCACCTGTTCCCCTCCCCGGGCGTCGCCCTCGGCGCCGGCCTCCTCGACACCGTCAACCTCGGCTGGAAGCTGGGCGCCGACATCCTCGGCTGGGCGCCGGACGGCCTGCTGGACACGTACGACGACGAACGCCGCCTCGCGACCGAACGCATGATGCTGCACGCCCAGGCCCAGGTGGCGATCAGGCGCGGACATGACCCAGCCGCCGTCGCGCTCCGGGACCTCTTCCAGGAGCTGCTGGTCGACGAGGAGCCGCTGCGCCGCCTCGGCGGTCTCATGGCGGGCTCCGAGCTCCGCTACCCGTTCCCCGGCCATGACCGCCACCCCTCGATCGGGACCTTCGCGCCCGACCTCGTCCTGCGCACCGACGCGGGCGACTCGAGCGTCGCGGAGCTCATGCACGCGGCGCGGCCAGTCCTTCTCGACCTCGCGGACCGACCCGACCTCCGTGAGATGGGCCGGGGTTGGCAGGATCGGGTCGACATCCGCAGGGCCGACACCGATCACCGATCTGCCGACGCCCTCTTGATCCGTCCGGACGCCCACATCGTGTGGGCCGCAGGTATCGACGAATCCTTCGACACCGCCGCGCCCGCGTTGGGAGAAGCGCTCTCCAGCTGGTTCGGCACAGCCCTGCGGGCGAGGTCTTAGGTCTGTACGCGCTTCGTGAACCCGGAGATGCCCAACGCACCGAGGAGCGCCGCGAACAGGATCAGCCCGCCGTAGATGCCCCAGAACGCCATGTGTTGCACGTACGGGGTCAGCGACACGCGCATCCCTTCGCTCATGTACACGAGCGGGTTGAGCAGCACGAGGTACTTCAGCCACAGGATCGGCGTCAGCGCCGCCCACGGGTAGTAGGTGGCACCGAGGAACGTGATCGGGATCACGACCAGCCCGAAGATCAGGGGCACGCGCCGTGGGTCGACCCGGGTGCCGATCACGAGCCCGAGCGCCGCGCCGGTCACCGAGGCCAGGGGCAGCAGCGTGAACAGCCGGAGCCATTCGATCTTGAGGAACACGGGGGTGATCGGGATCCAGTGCGCCAGCGGGAACACGACGGCCGCGGCGATCAGGCCCTGGACCGCTCCGGCCGAGAGCTTGCCCGCCGCCACGGCCCACACCGGAAGCGGGGCCATCACCCGGTCCTCGATCTCGCGCGTGAACCCGAACTCCTGCACCAGGGGCAGGGCGACCGCCTGGATCCCTTGGAAGATGCAGGCGATCGCGATCACGCCCGGCACCAGGATGCTGGAGAACTCCGCCTGTCCCGACTGCCCCCCGACGCCCTGGCCGATCTGGGGGAACACGTACGTGAACACGAACACGAACAGCAGCGGCTGCATCACCGTGCGGAGGATGAATTCGACGAAGTTCTTGCGCAGGACCGCGAGATCGCGCAAGAGCAGAGCACCGAACGCCGTCATCGGCGTGCTGCGGAACGGTTCGATGGTGGGTAGGGCGACGCTTCGCTCTGTCGTCTGCATGCTCACTCCCGAAGGTCCTTGCCGGTCAGGTTGATGAACACCGTCTCCAGTGTGGGCTCGTCGATCGAAACGTCGTGCACGGTGAATCCTCCGCCCTCGGCGATCCCGATCATCCGGGGCAGCAACCCTCCACCGGCCCCCTTCGCCGTCAACAGAACGGTTTCCCCCACGACCGTGGCGCTCGTGACGCCATCCGAGTCGCGCAGATGGGCGGCCAGTCGATCGGGTGCATCCCCGGCCTTGATTTTGATCACCGAGTCGCCGCCGACCGTGTGTTTCAACGCCTCCGGCGTGTCCAACGCGAGCAGCTTCCCGTGATCCATGATGGCCACGCGCTGGCACAGGTGATCGGCCTCTTCCATGTAATGGGTGGTCAGCACGATCGTCTGGCCCTCCCGGTGGATCTGTCCGATGATCTCCCAGAGCGCGATGCGGGATTGCGGATCCAACCCAGATGTCGGCTCGTCCAGGAAGAGGGTCCGCGGACGGTGGAAGATGCTGCGCGCGACCATGAGTCGCTGGGCCATCCCGCCGGACAACGTCGCCACGTCGGCGTCCGCTCGATCGGCGAGTCGGAAGACCTCGAGGATCTCACCGGCGATGCGCTTGGATTCCTTCTTGCCCATCCCGAAGTAGCGACCGTGGAAGTAGAGGTTCTCCCAGACGGTGAGGCTGCGATCCAGGGTGTTGGTCTGCGACACGACGCCGATCTGCGCCTTGGCCGTCGACGGGTGGGCGACGACGTCGATGCCGCCGACCGTTGCGGTGCCGGCGGTGGGGATCACGCGCGTCGTCAGCATGCCGACGGTGGTGGTCTTGCCCGCGCCGTTCGGTCCGAGCAGGCCGAAGATCTCGCCCTCCTTCACGGCGAGGTCGAGCCCGTCGACCGCCGTGACCCCGGTCGGATAGACCTTCCGGAGTCCATTGGTGCGGATGACGATGCCGTCGGCGGGTGCCGCGAGTGCCTCAGGCTGCTCCTCGGTTCGCATCGTCACCCCCCACGTTGTCCCGGATGCGGTCGAGCAGTCGGCGAAGCGTTGCTTGTTCCCGATCGGAGAGCCCGTCACACACCCGCCTGCCCGTCTTGGCGGCGATCGCTGTGAGCCTGTCGTGGAGCTCGCGCCCGCGAGGCGTGAGCTCGGCGCGCACCTGCCGCCTGTCGCGGGCATCTCGTGTCCGGACGATCAGGCCCTCCCGCTCCATCCGATCCAGGTGACGGGTCAGCGTCGCGCCCTCGATCCGCAGATCGCGGGCCAAACCGCGCTGGTTATCCCATCGCCCCCGGTCGATCCCCGACAGCACGACCCAGGTCGCCAACGATGCGCCGGCCTCGGCCAGTGCGTCCTCGAAGTAGGCGCGGATCGCCTTGCCTGTGAGCACGACGACGCGGGGCAGCGGTTCCTCGTGAGATGGTTGCATAGCTAATCGTTAGTACCGTAACGATGAACCGGACGATACGTCAAGGAGCGGTGATAGCTTCCGGCCCCATGGACGCCGACATCGTCGTGCTGGGGGCTGGGTTCGCGGGGATCACAGCCGCCCGGGATCTCCGGGAGGCTGGTGTTCGTGTCGTGGTGCTCGAGGCACGCGATCGGATCGGCGGCCGCACCTGGTATCGCGAGATCCCCGGAACCGGCGTGTCGGCCGAGTACGGCGGCATGTTCTTCTCGCGTGCGACCCAGCCCGCGCTGGCGACGGAGATCGAGCGCTATGCGATCGTCGTGGCACCGCCGGTCGACCCGGAGGTGATCGCGTGGATCCGCGGCGGCGAGCGACGGGAGGGCATCTCGGCGGTCGAGCGGATCCAGGAGCAGCTCGCGTCGTCGGGGTTGACGGAGGCGTTGCGGACGACTGCCGACGCGTTCGCTTCGGGCGGTCGGCTCGCGCTCGGTGCGCTCGACATCACGTCGGCGGCCTGGGTCGACTCCCTGGCCGCCGAGCCTGAGGCGGCCGACTATCTCCGTGCGTTCCTCGTCGCGATGGGCGGAGCCCCGATCGAGCGGACGTCGGTGTTGCCGCTGCTGTGGGACATGGTCGAGCTCGACTACACACCGGTCGACGCGTACGTGGACATGGGTGAGCTGTTCGCCGACGGGACGAAGAGCCTGATCGACGCGATGGCGGTCGATCTCGACGTGCGCTTCGGCGCCGTCATCACGGGCGTGACGCAGGACGCCGCGGGGGTCACGATCACGACCACCGACGGCGCCGCCGTGCGCGCCGAGACCGTGATCGTCGCGCTGCCGTTGAACGTGTGGGCCGACGTCGACTTCGAACCGCGGCTGGCCGCGCCGAAGCGCCGCGCCGCCGAGGAGCGGCATACCGGTGAGGTGTCGAAGGTGATCGCTGTGGTTGCAGACGCGCCGAAGTCCTACCTGGGTGCGGGCTGGGACACGCCGATCAACGCGGGGTTCGTCACGACGTCGGCGAGCGACGACCGACTGTTCATGGGCTTCTCGGTCCAGGACCGCGTGACGCTGTCCGACCACGACGCCGTTGCCTCCGCCGTCCTCGCGCACCTTCCGGAGGCGACGGTCGTCGCGACCGACGGCCACGACTGGGTGCACGACCCGTATGCCAAGGGCACGTGGCTCGCGGTGCCGCCCACCTGGTTCAGCGACGGCACCTTCGAGGCGTTGCGCGAGCCGGAGGGTCGCGTCGTGTTCGCGGGCTCGGACATCGCCGCCGAGGGCGCCGGGTGGATCGAGGGCGCGATCGCGAGCGGCGCCGCCGCAGCGGCGCACGCCCGCACCACGCTCGCTCGCTAGATCGGCAACGGGGTCGCGCTCGCGGCTGCGCCGAGCCGCGCGAGCCCGTAGCGTTGTTCGATCGCCGCCAGCAACGAATAGTGGTTGTACTGACCACCGTCGACGCTGGGTCCGATCCCCGGTCCGGCCACGACCGTGTAGATGTTGCCGCCGCCCGATGTGCCGTTGATGCCGGCGCTCGAGGAGCCCTCGTCGTACGTCAGCACGACCGTGGCCCCGTTGGCCAGCATCGGCGCCACGTTTGCCTTGAGCCACGTGTCGCCCGTCGAGATCGGGCAGTCGTGCTCGTCGTTGCACAGGTTGGGCGCGATGAAGCTCACCTTGGGCATCGCGTGCACGTCGAACTGCGTGTACGGCAGCACCCGCGCGCAGACGGCCGCGTTCGTGAAGACCGACGCGAACGGCGTGGCTGGATTGTGCTTGAGCGCGTACAGCCCCGAGGTCGTCGCGCCGGAGCACGCCGATGGCATGTCCTCCTCATAGACTCCCCACGACACGCCGGCGTTCTGCAGTTGGTTCCACAGGGTGGGTGACTGCTGCAGCTCGCCCGCCGAGATCGTGTCGGTGCCCTGCTTGCCGTCTGTCGCGCCGTTCCCCAGGGCCAGGTAGTTGGGAAGGCTCGGGTGGGTCACCCCGTAGTAATGGGTGAAGTCGATCCCCTGTGCGCGCAAGGCGTTCTGGTACGTCGCGCTGCTCGACCCGACGACGCTGGATCGCTCCTTGTTCTCCATGTAGATCACGACCAGCGGACCGCCCGACGGCGGCGGGCTCGAGCTCGATGACGTCGGCGACGGAGAGCTCGACGTCGGGCTCGGGGACGACGAGGTCGCTGTGGGCGATGGGCTCGTCGAGACCGGCAGCCCGTGCAGGATGTCGAGATAGGTCCCGTACCCGGACGGGGAGGACCATTCATCGGCGGATTCCACCGCCGTGCCCTCTCCCCATTCGTTGAACGTCGTGACCAGCTGGAACTGCGCGGTCGAGGAGGCCATTGCCGCGACCTGGTTCGCCCAGCGTGCCGGGTCGCGTGTCAGCCGAGGCGTGGAATCGCCCTTCTTCCAGAACCCGGGCGAGATCGTGTACGAGTAGGGCGACATGTCGGCGTTCGCGGAGGCCGGGCCGTACTGATGCCAGCCCGCCGGCTGGTCGGCGCACGTCTTGTACCCGGAGAAGACCTTCAAGACGATGTAGGCGTTCACGGTGTTCGCCTGCGCCCAGCGCGAGGCCATGCCGCACGCATCGGAGCCGTCAGCGTAGACGAACACGACGAACCGTCCGTCGATGCGCAGGAAGGACGGGTCGCTACCGTAGTGCGAGGAGAGGTATCCCAGGTCGCTCTGTAGTTGCGCGACGGTCGGATCCCCCTGCGCCTCCGGCTCGTAGTAGACGGTCCAACGGAATCCGGTGCCGTCGGCGCCGCGCAGCAACGCGGGCAGGCGCTGATCGGTCTTCGATCCCTGTCCCCACCACGACGAGATGCCCGCCTGGATCCCGCCGTACTGCATCGCGTCGATGTGCTTGGCGATCGTCGAGGCGTCGGAGGAGTCGTACAGCCCGGCGGATGGGTGGTAGTTCGTGAACGGGTTCGACGACGATCCCCAGGTCTCGGGGAACCACGGGTAATAGAACGCCGCGCGGATCGGCAGCGAGGGCTGTACGTCGCCGCTGGGCGTCGGCGTGGGATCCGGCGTCGTCGTCGGGCTCGGTGTCGTAGTCGGTGTCGGGGTGCCGGTCGCATCCGTGTGCCCGTGGATCTTGATCTTGGGCGCCCGCGCGGATTCTCTGCTCGCGAGCACTGAACGTCCGCCGTCCGACACGAGGACGAACGACAAGGTCGTGCGCGAGCCGTCGAGCAACCGCGTGATGTCGAGGTCGAGCGAGGCGTGGTCTCCGTGTCGTGGGATCGTGCCGACGAGGCGCCGCGCCTTTGGCTCCCGCGCCTTCGTGACGCGGTGCTCTCGCCACCCGGTCCCGGCCCGCCGGACCTCGATGCGGGCGGCGTGACCGGCCGCATGCAGGATCAACGTGGCATCGTCGATCACGAGATCGGTCGCCGGAACGGTGAACGTGAGGTAGGCGCGCGACCCGCCGTGGAACGCACCGATCACCAGCCGCGGGCGCATCCCGAAGTTCCGCCGTGGGAACCGCCCGAATACGGTGGCGTCCGCGCGTGCCCGCACGAGGATCTCGCGGTTCTGCGCCACGGACGGTTCCGGCCGCACGAGACCGGTGACGACGCCGATACCGAGCAGCAGCAGCATCACGGCGACGACCCAGGCGGCGGTGCGGCGGAACATGGGCTGCGTGTGCTGCATCGAACTGCCCCCTCTTCGCGTGCCGCACGCCGCTCCCGCCATACCGTGGCTGCGACGCCGTCGGCAAGACGCTCGGGGGGAGCGGTCGTACGTGGTCTCCGCGTCCCTTATCGGTCGCGCCCGGTGGGTTCCTTGAATGTCGATCAGTACGACCCGCTCGAAGAGGCTCCGAACAGGTTCTTTAGCTGACCCGCCAACGCGCCGAAGTTTCCCCACGTGAGGGTCGCGGGGCCTTCCTGACCGATGACGAGGGATCACATGGACGTGCGTGCTGGCGGCAAGGGTTCTCCGTGGAAGCTGTGCATCGGATCGGCGGTGGTCTGCGGTGTGCTCGTCTTCACCGGAGGCTTCCTACACCGCAACGCGGTTGCGTCTGCGATCGATGAGCAGCAGGCGAAGTCGGCGGCATATGTGCACGCCAAACTCGCGCCGGCGGTCGGCAACGACAAGCTGACGAAGGAGCTCGGTGAGCACGCCGCGGCCGACCTCAAGAAGGAGGCGGACGTGCCGGCCGGGGCCGAGGTGCGCATCTACGCGCTCGGCGGCGCCCCCGTCTTCTCGTCCGCTCACGGCGCGGCGGGGGATCGCGCCGCGATCGCAGCTGCCGCGGGCGGCGATGTGAGCCGCGTCATCAGTGGGTCGGATCTGGCGGTCTATGCGCCGATCGAGAACAAGGGCGGCAAGCCGATCGCGGTGGCCGCCGTCGTGAACGACATCGACGCGGTACGCGCCCAAGCCGTCGGGCCACTCGACGCCGTGCGCATGCCGCTGGTCGGTCTCGGCGTCGTCTTGCTGGTGGCCGGTCTCGTCTTGATGCTGCGAGGGCGGCGTTCGACGCCGACTGCGGTGGCGGCGGGGCCCACGACGCCCAAGGAATCGAAGAAGCCCGCGAAACAGGCGGAGGAGGCACCCTCCAAGAGCAAAGTCTCGGGATTCGACCCCGCGCCTGCACTCGCCGTGGCCCCGCAGCAACCGACGGGCGACGCCGAGCCCCGGACCACGCCGAAGCCCGTCGAGGTCGCGGACGAGACGGGTAAGCCATCCCGCTCCCGCATGAGCCTCCGGATCGGTCGGAAGGAACGGAGCGAGCCGAAGCCCGAGGCCCCACCTGCGCCCGACACGTCCGTGGCGAAGACCAAGCGCTCGTTGTTCAGCCGGTCGAAGGGGGGGCCGGTAGCCCCTGCGCCCGTCGCGGCCCAGCCCGGGCCCGCGGACGAGATGGGCCCGGCGCCCATGACGCCGGAGCGCGAGGCATCGATCCGCCGGCTCCTCGAGGATCAGCTGGAGCAGCTCCGGACCAAGTTGCAGACGCAGGAGGAGGCCGCTGTGTCCTCGAACCGCGCGCTGCAGGATGAACTCGACGCCGCGCTGCGCCGTGCGCACCAGGCGGAGGCAGGCACCGCGCCCGAGGGTCAGGCGTCGGTCGGACCCGTAGATCAGGACGTGATCGAGCGTGCGCGGGTCCTCGAGGCCGAGCTCGCGGGCGCGAAAGCGGCTGCGGCCGAGGCCGTGGCGCGCGCCGATGAGCTCCAACGTACGATCGACGCGGCGGGGCCCGTGGGCGCCGCAGATCCGTCCGCATCGGATGCATTGCGCGCACAGCTGGCCGCCGCCGAGCAGGGTCTGGAGGACGCGCGGCGCCTGGCCACCGAGGCCGAGCAGCGCGCGGCATCGATCGAGTCAGTTCGCGGTGAGCTGGAGGTTCGTGTGGCACAGCTCGGCGCGAAGGCGGGCGAGTTGGAGCAGCGGGCCACCGAGCTCGAGGCCCGGCTGCAGGAGGCCAACGCAGGCGGCGACGCCGTCCGTGCCGAGATCGCCTCGCTGACCGCCGCGCTGGGCGCCTCGAACGCCCGGGTCGAGGAGCTGGAGTCCTCAGCATCGAATGCCGGTGCGGACGACCGCGACGCAAGCGCCGCCGAGATCGCCCGGCTGCGGACCGAGCTTGCGAACCACATGGAGCGAGCCCAGTCGGCAGAGGACCGAGTCGCCACGTTGGAGGCCGACGTGCTTGCCGCCGAGGCGGGCGTCGACGCGATCGTCGATCCGGTCGTGGATGAGGACGATGAACCGGCATCGCAACAGGAGGCGCCGACCCCGACCGTGTGGGTCGCACCTAGCGCGTCCGTGTCAGAGCCGGTGGTCGCCGCCGACGACGACAACGACGCCGTGACCGACGTCGATAACGAGGTCGCCGCCGACGTCGACGCCACACACCAGCCGACGAAGGTCCCGCAGTCGACGAGTACCGTCTGGGTCGCTCCCGAGGCGAGCGAGAAACAGCCCCAATCGAACGGCGCAGCGACGGATCCCGTCGAGCGGACGCCGGAGCCGAACGGTGACGGGTTCTCCGCGGTCTTCGCCGCGGCGTTCCCACAGGACCGTCCTTCGAACGGAAGCGAGCCGAAGACCGAGCGGGCGGCTGCGCCCGAAGCTCCCGAGTCTGCCGATGCCGTCCTGCCCCAGGCCCCCGCGGCCGACGATCGATACGGCGACGTGTGGTCGGATGTCGAGGCCCAGACGGATACGCCCGCAGAGCCCGCATCGGCATCGCCTGAGCCCGCAGAGGCAGCGCCTGAGCCCTCAGAGGCAGCGCCTGAGCCCTCAGAGGCAGCGCCTGAGCCCTCAGAGGCAGCGCCTGAGCCCTCAGAGGCTGCGCCTGAGCCCTCAGAGGCTGCGCCACAGGCCTCTGCACCGATGGCGTCGTCCTTGGACGAGTCCGCCCCGGTCGTCGAAGAGCCCTCCGAGCCGCGATCGGAACACACGAACGCGGAACCGAGCGACGATGACTCGATGTCGGTCGAGGACGATCTCTGGGCGCTGCGCGCTCGTCTGGCGCATGCCGCCGACGATCAGAACGAGGCCGAGCCGGCCCACGAAGCGCCTCGCTGGTCCTGACCGCTCGGGCACGTGTCGGCCGTCGTGCCGCATGATGGTCGTATGCGCCGGGGCGTCGCTGTGGCAGTGCTGACCGGGTCGATCCTTCTCGTGGCTCCGGCCGTCGATGCCGGCGCGCTCGGCCCGACCCGGGCACCCGCGTATCACGCCACCGTCTCCGTGCTGCCGCCTGCGGTCCGGGCGCGCATGACCGGATCCTCCTGGCACGCGGGGTGCCCGGTCGCATTGGGCGATCTGCGACTCATCCGACTCTCGTACTGGGGATTCGATCGGCGGGCGCATGCCGGCAAGCTGGTGGTGCATCGCCGGTGGGCCGGCAAGATCGCGCGTGTCTTCGGCAAGCTCTATGACGCGCGATTCCCGATCCGGCGGATGCGGCTCGTCGACCGCTACGGCGCCGACGACAAGCGCTCCATGCGGGCGGACAACACCTCGGCGTTCAACTGCCGGTACCGCGACGGCGTGTGCTGCACGTGGTCGCAGCACGCGTTCGGGCGAGCGGTCGACATCAACCCGGTAGAGAACCCATACGTCGGACCGTGGGGTGTCTCGCCCCCCAACGGCGCCGACTACGTCGATCGGTCACCGATCCGACGCGGCATGCTCGCACGGCGCGACCGAGTCTGGTGGGCGTTCCATGCGATCGGATGGTCCTGGGGTGGCTCCTGGGCCTGGCCCACCGACTACCAGCACTTTTCCTCGACGGATCGCTAGCGAGGCTGGTCGAGACAGGCCGCGGCGAGCAGCGCGTTCGGATCCTGCGCGAGGCCGTCGTTCGGGTGCCATTCGAGGTGGTCGTGGGGTCCGGTCGCGTCGCCGGTGACGCCGACGTAGCCGACGGTGTCGCCGGCGGACACCAAACCGAGCTGGCCCAACTGGCCGATGTGCGCGTTGTACACATAGCCGTCCGCCCCGAACACCCGGACTTCGACGCCGCCCAGCTTCGAGCGAGAGGTCGAGGCGTACCCGTCGAAGGGAGCGACGATCCGAGCGCCCAACGGCGCCTGGATGTCGTCCCCTTGGTGACGATGGACAGGCACGTGCGGCAGTCGCACGATGTCGCCGAAGTTGTCGTAGATCGTCTGATACGCGGGAACGGGACAGACGCGGAAGATGCCCGCCCGGTCGAGCCAGGACTGCAGGTTCGCGTAGTGCGCGTGCAGCGCGCGCAAGCGGGCGTGCGCCCATGGGTCCAGTGACCGAAGACGTGTCCGAGCGAACTCGAGGAGCCGCCCCGTCGCCTCGAGGGTCGCCACGCGCCGGTCGTCGGCATTGGGGCGGAGACCGGATGGCGAGTCGGCGAGGCGTTCCATCACGGCGATCCGCCGGCGGAGGCCGGCCTCAAGCGCTGCCTGGAGCGATCGGATATCACGGGCCCGCTCGACCGTGGCGTGGCGCTCCAGCAACGCATCCCGCACCGGGGTGATCGCGGCGGCAGGGCCGGCGGAGGCGCCGAGAACGAGCGCCATGACGAGCACGGTGCGCACGACCAGACCCTGTTTCGTTCCCATGCCTTGTGCCCTCCGGCACGGCCTCGGCGCTCCCGAGGCACCCCCCTCCATCGGCCGAGGGACGGGGCAACCTTGAATCCGTTGCCCTCAGACGAGACACGCGTGCGAGTTGGTCGGACACACGACCCCCACTGGGGGGGCCCTGCGGGAGCGGGCTGACGGAAGCGGAGGAACGTGCCCAGGAGGCCGAGTTGGCGCTCGCGGCCGTGAGTGAGACATCGGCCCACACCGTGAGCGGAGAGTCGCACCCCGCCGCTCCGGTCCCGGAACCGACGCAGCCGCAGCCGAGCCCGGCGTCCGTCGCCGCACCGGAGCCGTCCGATCCCGACGACCTGATCGCGGATCTCGAGGCGCAGGTCACCGCGGCCGAGGCGCGCGCGAAAGAGGCCGATGACGAAGCGCTCCAGCGCAACCCCGAGGCGAACGACCTCCGGGCGAGGCTGGCGCGCGGCGCCGCGAAGAAGAAGCTCGGTCCGACCGGCTGAGATCCCGCGCTACCAGCGAACGAGCGGGTCGATCGCGTATGTCTCGCGCAGCCCGAGCTCGACGTCCGCGGCGTTGAGCAACCGCCGGGGCTCCATCCCGTAGCGCTGCGCTTGCTCCAGGTGTGCCCAGCACAGGGGGACCATTTCGTCGCGAGCGAACCAGCCCACGATGTCGGGGCTGCCCCCGTGCGACCCCCACTGCCAGAAGCAGAACTGGCAGACGAGCGTGGCGAGTTGCGGGTACGCGTACTGCGCCCGATAACCGAGCTCGTGCTCGATCACCCGGCCCCAGAGGGCGACCCTCCCCAGGACGGCGGGGCATCGCGTTCGACGCAGGATGTCCAGCTCATGGGTGCCGTGGAGCCCGCACGTGCACTCGATGTGTGGCGCGGCGTGCATGCGGGCGTGCTTGCACGCCGCCTCGACCGGCTGCATGGGCCTCCACGGTCGGGAGCGCCCGGCGACCGGACGGAGCAAGAGGTCGGTGCCGTCGCGGTGACCGGTAAGTGCCCACGTGCGCCAGGCCAGGATCGGTTCGAGCCCGGTCGTTTGCTGCAGATCTCCCGCCAGGGGAAGGGGGCTCACGGCTCGGGCTCCGCGGGCGTGCGCGGCTGTGGCTCGGGCTCCGCGGGCGTGCGCGGCTGTGGCGCGGGCTCCCGCATCGGCTCGGTCACCGGACTCGGCAACTCGGGGGCGGGCACGGGCAGGGAGATCGGATCGATCTCGATGATCCGTTTCGGGCGTCCGATGTCCATGGCCCCATCCTCCCGCGGCGCCTGCCCTCACGGGCGGCCCGGAACCCTCAGCCTATCCCACGTGCTCGCGATGCGCGAGGGTCGGTTTCTACGCGGCGACCAGCTTGTAGATGCCCGACGGACCGCTGAAGAAGATCCGGCCCCGAGGCGAGACCTCTATCGAGTGCACGCTCGTCGGCGCCGTCAGCAGCACCCGAGGAGACCCGGAGAACCCGCTGCGGGTGGCGTTCAGGTCGATCGCCCTGATCGTGCCGACGTTGACGTCGCCGAACACCAGGTCGCCATTCAGCGCCCCACCGAGGCCGCACTGGTCGCAGAAGGCGGCGCCCGTGATGCCGATGGTGGAGGCGAAGTACGCCTTCGGCTGGTGCCGGGGCTTCGGTCCCGAGTTGTTCGTGCCCTGCGGCTTCGCGGTCGCGCATGTCTCCTTGGGCCCCCATCCGAAGTTGGCCCCCTTGACGATCAGGTTGATCTCGTCGGTGCACTCGGGGCCGTTCTCGGTCTCCCATAGACGATGGGTGCGTGGATCGAAGGCGAACCCGTATGAGTTTCGGTGGCCGTAGGACCAGATCCGTCCGATCGGGTTGCCGCGCGCGGCCGTCCCGTCCGTGTCGAGCCGCAGGATCTTGCCGCGGAGGTTGCCCGAGCGGTCCTGCGCGTTGACGGAGTTGTGGCCGTCGCCGATCACGACGTACAGCTTGCGATCGGGCCCGAACAGGATGCGACCGCCATTGTGGTACGGGTCGGCGCTCGCCGGCGCCGCCAGCAGGACGCGCAGGTGGCTCCCCGATCCGCCACTCACGGTAAAGCGCACCAGCTGGTTCTGCAGATGCCCGCCGTGCGTTCGCGTGACGTAGACGAAGACACGCGGCGTCTTCGGCCAGTTCGGATGCAGCGCGATGCCGAGCGCGCCCCGTTCGCCGCTGCCGTCAACACCGGAGATCGTGAAGACGCGGTGATCGGCGCCCGATCCAGGATCCAGCGTGTGGACCTCGCCGGTGCCGCGCTCCAGGTACCAGATGGTGCCGCCGGGCGCGAACGTGAACGCCGAGGGACCGTTCAAGCCCGTCTTCACCGCGACGGCGTTGACGGCGGCGCGATGCCCAATCGTGGCCGATCCCGTCGCCGCCGAGCTCGCCGATCCCGTCGGCGCCGAGACCGTCGACGCGGCCACGGCCGCGACGACGAGGACCCTCATGATCCGTTGCATCGGTGCCTCCCTCGAGCTCGCTGTGGCACGATGACCGCTGTGACCACGGTCCCTCCTTCCACCTTCGGTATCCCGGCGCTTCGGACCGAAGACCCTCGGTTCCTCCGGGGAGAGGGCCGGTACCTGGAGAACATCCCGCTCCCCGGCGCGCTACGTGCCGTGTTCGTCCGCTCCATCTTCGCGCATGCAGCGGTCAACGCCATCGCCGGTCTCGAGGAGGCGCGCACGATGCCTGGTGTGGTGGCCGTGTACATGGCGGGCGATCTCGCGCTGGCGAACCAGTCCGCAGCGGGGTCGGTCGAGGTCCCCGGTGGCGATCTCGACCGGCCGTTCGAGCGACCGGTGCTCGCGACCGAACGTTTCCGATACGTCGGGGAGCCCTACGCGGTCGTGATCGCCGAGTCGTCGGCACAGGCGCAGGACGCAGCCGAGCTGATCTGGGCGGATGCTGATCCGCTCCCCGCGGTGATCGACCCGGAGGCAGCCGCCGTGGATGCGACGCTGTTGTTCCCCGAGACGGGTACCAACATCGCGACGAGGTTCGAGCATCGCTGGGAGGAGGATGTGCTGGCCGACGCCGAGGTCGTCGTTCGCGCGCGATTCGTGAACCAGCGACTGGCCCCTGCGCCGATGGAGATGAACGGGATCGCCGTGGCGCCTCTCGACGACGGCTACACCGTGTGGGTCTCCTCGCAGGTGCCCTTCGATGTCCGCGGCGATCTGGTGGACGTGCTCGATGTCCCCCGCGCCAAGATCCGGGTGATCGCGCCGGACGTCGGCGGCGGTTTCGGCGCCAAGATCCCGACCTATCTGGAGTACCTCGTTGTTGCCAAGGCCGCGGCGCTCCTCGGGCGGCCCGTGCGGTGGTACGAGTCGCGCACGGAGTCGATGATGAGCCTGACGCACGGCCGGGCGCAGGTGCAGTGGATCGAGCTCGGTGCCCGACGTGACGGCACGATCGTCGGCCTCCGGTTCGAGGTGCTCGGCGATGTCGGCGCCTATCCCCAGCTCGGGTCGTTCATGGCCGAGACGACCGCGGAGATGATCTCAGGGGTGTACGCGATCCCCGCGATCGCGTTTCGCGGCCGGTCGGTGGTGACGAACGTCACGCCGCTGGGCGCCTATCGGGGCGCGGGTCGTCCCGAGGCCTCTGCGTGTATCGAGCGCGCGGTCGATCTCCTTGCGGCCGAGCTCGGGCTCGACCCCGTCGACGTCCGCCGTCGGAACCTGATCCCGCCTGAGGCCTTCCCGTATCGAACCGCGGCGGGGACCGAGTACGACGTCGGGGCCTACGCACTGTCGCTGGACCGCGCCCTCGAGCTCGCCGGCTACGAGGAGCTGCGCGCCGAGCAGCGGCACCGTCGGTCGCGCGGCGATCGCACCGCGCTCGGGATCGGCGTCGCGACCTACGTCGAGATCACCGGCTTCCCGACGAGGGAGTTCGCGCGCGTGGACGTCGAGGCCGACGGCTCCGCGACCGTGTACGTCGGCACGACCTCCTTCGGGCAGGGACACGAGACCGCGTTCGCGCAGCTGGCGGGCGGCATGCTCGCGATCCCGTACACGGACGTTCGGGTGATCCATTCGGATTCGTCGTTGGTGGAACGTGGCGAGGGCTCGTGGGGCTCGCGTTCCCTGCAGGCCGGGGGGTCGGTGATCGCCACCCGGACAGGCGCGGTGATCGACCGGGGTCGTGACCTGGCGGCGGCCGCGCTCGAGGTCGATCCCGCCGACGTGGTCGGGCCCGTCGACGGCGGGTTCCAGGTCGCCGGGGCGCCGTCGAGGGCGATCGGCTGGGCGGCGCTGGCAGCCCGAGCCGACGCCGACTCGCCGTTGTCGGCCGAGGGCGTGGCGACCGATCCGGGTGCCACGTTCCCGTTCGGTGCGCACATCGCGGTGGTCGATGTCGACCTCGACACGGGCGACGTGCGGGTCGTGCGGCTGGTGGCGGTTGATGACTGTGGCCGCATCCTCAATCCGATGCTTGTCCGTGGGCAGCAGCACGGCGGGATCGCGCAAGGGATCGCGCAGGCGTTGTTCGAGGAGGTGCGTCTCGACGAGTCGGGGAACCCGTTGACGTCAACCCTCATGACCTACCTGGTGCCCAGTGCGGCGGAGCTCCCGCGGTTCGAGTGCGCGAACACGGAAACCCCCACCCCGGTGAACGTGCTCGGCGCCAAGGGGATCGGCGAGTCGGGATCGATCGGTGCGACGCCGGCGGTCCAGAACGCGGTGATCGATGCCGTGTCCCACCTGGGTGTGCGGCATATCGATCTCCCGTGTTCGCCCGAACGCGTGTGGGCTGCCATCGCCGAAGCCCGGCGCGTCCGATAGCCTGCGTCCCACATGGATACCGAGCCCGTATGGGAGCAGCGCTATCGCGCTCCCAAGATGTCGTTGCCGCGGTGGTCCCGGAGTGCTCCTGACCGAACCGTCTTCACCTCGAGCGCGTCGGGGGTCTGGCAGATCCACGCATGGGACGCCGCGACGGGCGAGCGCCGACAGGTGTCGGATCACCCAGTCGGTGTGTTGGAGGGCGTGCCCACGCGCGATGGCGACGGCGTCGTGTTCTGGCAGGAAGACACGGGCGACGAGACCGGTCGGTGGCTCGTGCAGCCGTTCGGGGGCGGCGAGTCCTTGCCGTTCCTTGACGGTCTCCCCGTCGGATGGAACGAAGGCCTGGCGCAGGCGCAGGGGTTGGTGCTGGCGGGCATCAGCACGCCGGCGGGTCGCTTCGAGATCTTCGCGTGCGAGCCGGGGATGGCGCCGCGCCTGATCGCCTCCGGCTCGGAATGGATGTCGATCGCCGGGGTCTTCGCCGGCGGGTCGGATCTCGCGGGACTGTCCGCAGACGGATCGCTCGCGGCGCTGCAGCACGCCGAACACGGCGACATCACCCATCCGGCGTTGCGGATCGTCGATCCGCGCACGGGCGTCGTCGTGGCCGAGCGCGGTGACGGGCGCTCCGCGGTGGTTGCGACGGTGTGGTCCCCGGTGCCGGGCGATCAGCGCCTGGCGCTCATCCATGAGCCGGAGGATCGCGAGCGCGTCGGCATCTGGGACCTCGCCACGGACGCGTGGCACGATCTCGATGTCGACCTCCCCGGCGACCATGCCGTGCTCGATTGGTTCCCCGCCGGCGACGCCGTGCTCCTGCAGCACACGCTCGATGGCCGCGGCGAGCTGTTCCGCGTCGATGTGTCGACCGGGAAGGCGGAGCCGATCGACACGCCCCGCGGCACGCTCGGCGACGCGCGCGTGCGCCCAGACGGGCGGGTGTGGTTCACGCACGGGGACGGTGAGCGTCGGGGACGGGTGATGAGCGACGGCGGCGACGAGCTGCTCGACCTGCCGCCCGCGCCGGCGGGGAGGCTCTTTCAGGATTGGCGGTTCACGAACGATCACGGCCAGGAGGTCCACGGCTGGATCGTGGAACCGGAGGGCGACGGCCCGCATCCGGTGATGGTGTTCGTGCACGGCGGGCCGCACTGGCTCTACGCCGACGCCTACATGCCGGAGGTGCAGGCCTACGTCGACGCCGGGTTCCTCGTGGCGATGCCGAACTACCGCGGCTCGACCGGCTACGGTCGGGCCTGGCGAGACGCGCTCACCGGCGACCCCGGGTTCACCGACGTCGACGACGTGACGGCGGGGCTCCGTGACCTCTTGACCCGGCCCGATGTCGACGGCGAGCGGGCCGTGATCGCGGGCTGGTCCTGGGGCGGCTACATCACGCTGATGGAGCTCGGCCGCAATCCCGACCTGTGGCGCGCCGGCATGGCGGGCGTGCCCGTCGGCGACTACGTGGGCGCCTACGAGCAGGAGGCGCCGGCGCTGCAGGCGATGGACCGGGCGCTGTTCGGCGGCACACCGGAGGAGAAGCCCGACCTCTACCGGCGCTCGAACCCGATCACGTACGCGGATGCCGTGGCCGCGCCGGTCCTGTTCGTGATCGGCGACAACGATTCGCGCTGCCCGCTCGCGCAGGCGCTGGCCTACGTCGACCGGATCGCGGGCGCCGGGAAGCCGCACGAGGTGTACCGCTACACGACCGGGCACGGGTCGCTCGACATCGACGAGGAGGTCCGGCAGATCCGTGCGATCCTGGACTTCCTGCACCGCGAGGTGCCGGGCCTGCGGTCCGTCTGACTAGACGATGCCTTGCGCGAGCATGGCATCGGCCACCTTGCGGAACCCCGCGATGTTCGCACCGTGCACGTAGTTCCCGGGCACGCCGTATTCCTCGGCGGTGGCCCGGCAGTTCTCGTGGATCGCGACCATGATCGTGTGGAGGCGCCCGTCGACGGTCTCGCGTGTCCAGCCGCGGCGCTCGGAGTTCTGTGACATCTCGAGCCCGCTGACGGCGACGCCGCCCGCGTTCGCGGCCTTGCCCGGGCCGTAGAGGATGCGGGCGTCGACGAACCGCTCGACCCCTTCGTTCACGGTCGGCATGTTGGCACCCTCCGCGACGATGTAGACGCCGCCCGCGAGCAGGTTCCCGGCGTCCTCGGTGTTGATCTCGTTCTGTGTCGCGCTTGGGAACGCGGCCTGCGCGGGTACCGCCCACAACGGGTTGTAGGAACGGCTGGGATCGACCGGCGTGAACGTCGCGGTCGGATAGCGCTCGGCGTACTCCATGATCCGGCCCCGGCGGTTGTTCTTGAGATCCATGACCCAGGCGAGCTTCTCGCGATCGATGCCGTCCTTGTCGAACACGAACCCGCCGGAGTCGCTGAGTGTGACGGGCTTCGCGTCCAGATCGATCAGCTTCTCGACCGTGTACTGCGCGACGTTGCCGGAGCCCGACACGATGCAGTCCTTGCCGGCGAGCGACTCGCTTCGGGTGGCGGCCATCTCCTCGGCGAAGTACACCGTGCCGTAGCCCGTGGCCTCGGGCCGGATCAACGACCCGCCGAACGCCAGGCCCTTGCCCGTCAGGACGCCGGTGAACTCGTTGCGGATCCGCTTGTACTGGCCGAAGAGGTAGCCGATCTCGCGGCTTCCCACGCCGATGTCGCCTGCGGGCACGTCGGTGAACTGACCGACGTGTCGCTGCAGCTCGGTCATGAACGATTGGCAGAACCGCATGACCTCGCCCTCGGAGCGGCCCTTCGGCTCGAAGTCGGCGCCCCCTTTGCCCGCCCCGAGCGGCAGGGTGGTCAGCGAGTTCTTGAACACCTGCTCGACGGCGAGGAACTTGAGCATCCCGAGATACACCGTCGGGTGGAACCGCAGTCCTCCCTTGTAGGGCCCGAGGGCCGAGTTCATCTCGACGCGGAACCCGCGGTTGATCTGAACCTCGCCGCCGTCGTCGACCCACGGCACGCGGAACATGAGGACGCGCTCCGGCTCGCAGATCCGCTCGAAGATCTTGGCCTCGACGTAGCGCGGATTGCGCTGAAGGGCGAGCTCGACCGAATCGGCAACCTCGTGGACGGCCTGATGGAACTCCGGCTCCCCGGGGTTCTTCGCAACGAGCTGGGACATGAAACGGTTCGCGTACTCGCCCATCGGATGCCCTCTCCGTGCGTCGTCGGAAGCCGCGAGGCACAGCATATGGGCGGCCCGGAACGCATGCCAGGGGCCGGTCGCCATGCGTCCCCGCGTGCCCTTCGGTGGGCTTCGAACGGGCTGTTACCGTGGGTCGATGCCGCTGTGGGTGCTCCTTCCCGGTGCCGTCGTCATCGGCTACGTCGTGTGGCGCCTCGGGATGGCGACCCTCCGTGCCTTGTCGGGGCCGCCGCCCGGGTCGCTGGACACCGAGCCTCCGCCCGCCGAGGCCGAGGACGTCGGCGATCTCGACGTCTATCTCGTGTGCGGCGAGTGCGGGACGGAGTTCAAGGTCGAGCGGCTCGGGGAGCTCCAGATCCCGCGACATTGCGGGGAGAAGATGCTGGTGGTCCGCCGACCCGCCGAGGCCTGAGCGGGACACGGCCGCAGGCGTTTTCCACCGTTCGGCACGTCGGTATCCCCAGGGTTATCCACACCCGCCAGCGGGCTACCTCCAGAAGGAGATGCCGAAGAACCCGCCGGCGATCAGCCCCAGACCGAGCCACATGACACCGGCCTGGAACCCTTGTTCGCTCGGCCGCAAGAAATTCCAGACGATGACGACGACGCCGGCGCCCATCACCACGAGCATCAGCGGGGCGTACCAGCGGGGGCTCGCCTTCGCGCGCTGCTTGCGGTGTGGATGCAGCTCGTATCGCTGCTTGCTCGGCTTCTTGCGACCCTTGGACTTCGGCATCGCGGCTGATGGTACCGGCTAGCCGGGCTTCATGAGCAAGGAGCGGGTGCTCGGTTCCTCGAACCCGGCGGGCTTTGCCTCGCCCGCGGCGAACAGCGCTGCCTGATCCGCCCAGTGGGGGGAGGCGGGGTTGCCGCTGACCCCGGCCGGCACGACGGTCACGCTCCGCTCGAGGTCTCCCAGGTCGTAGATCGCGCGGACCGAGGGGATCACGGCAGGGCGATAGCCGAGCAGTGGATCGAACCCGCCCTGGGACACCGTTTGGCCATCGCCGCCGAGCGGGATCGTCGCGGCGGTGAAGACCTCCTCGAGTCCGGGGATCCGGGCCAGCGGGTGCGACAGCACGAGGGTATGCAGCTCGCCCCAGGTTCGCCCGGCGACCTCCTCGATCGCGTCGTCGAGGGCGCCGCGAAGGGCATCGGGGTCGACCTGGTCGGCGAGCATGTCGGGCAGCACCCGGCACAGGAACGGCTCGCGGAAGCCCTGGTACGCGGCGAACAGTTCCGGGCCCATCCGGTGCTCGAACAGTCGGGCCATGATCGAGCTGATCCACGCCTGGAACAGCGCAGCCTCGTGCGAGTCCGCGCGCAGGTCGCCGTCCCACGCGCGCAACGATGCCAGCGCGTCGCGCTGCGCGTCGGTGTGCGGCTCGAGCGCGGACAGGTGCTCGCGGAGCGGCGGCACGGCGAGCGAGACCGTGTCGAGCTGGATCGCCAGCATCGACGCGACGTCGTGCTCGTCGGTCGCTCCGAGCAGCTCCACGATGCGATCGCGCCGGCTCGATTCGTGGAAGTCCTTCGAGATCAGGTGCGGGTATTCAGGCGGCTGGATGTCGTTGTTCGCCGTCGCGAGCCAGCCCCGATCCGGATCGAACTCCCACGGAAGGTCCTCGGGCGCGATCCAGCCGATCCATTCGTGCAGACCGTCCCAGCCAGGAACCGGCCGGGTGCCGTCGCCGTTGGCCCGCACCGGATGACGTCCCGTGCACTGGTAGCCGATGTGCCCGTCGACGTCGGCGTAGACGAAGTTCTGTCCGGCACACGCGACCTGCAGCATCGCGGTGCGGAACGCGGCGAAGTCGGCCGCCTGGGCGACTTCGAGCGCGAGCGACGGACGCAGCGTTGCGTCGTGGCCGGTCCATCGCAGCGCGTAGGTGCGATCGAGCGGGCGGTAGCGGGTGTGTAGGGCCCCGGCGATGCCGTGGGTGAGGATCGGACCGTGCCCGGTCTCACGCACCAGCAAGGAGCGTGGTTCGGGCTCGCCGCGGACGGCGATCCGCTCCTCGAGCGTGCTGACGAGAGCCCACCCCTCGGCGGTGCGCACCGACGTGCCGTCGCCGTCGAGCTGCTCTTCGTACAGGTCGGCGACGTCCCCCGTGACGTTCGTGGCGCCCCACGCGTGGTGCGACGTCGCGCCGAGGAAGATCCCAGGCGTGAACGGCGCCGCGACTCCCCGCGCTTCGTAGCCCGGCGCGCGCAGCACGAGCTCGAGCCAGATCCCCGGCTGCGTCACCAACAGATGCGGGTCGTTGGCAAGGAGCGGGGCACCGCTCGCGGTGTGGCGGCCGGCGATGACCCAGTTGTTCGAGCCCACGCCGCCGCCGGCCGGCGCGACCGGCAGGAGCGTGTCCGTCACGGCGCGTCCGAGTCGGTCGTCGAGCTCCGCTCGCAGCAGCTCCCCCTCCCAGTTGTTCGACAGGTTCCACGCCAGGAGGGCGAACGCCGCGGCGAACGCCGCCGCGTCCTCCGGTACGGCCGGCTGCAGGTCGAGCAGCTGGTACTCGATCGGGGCCGCTGTCATCGCGTCGATCCAGGCGTGGACGCCGGCGCGGAACCGCCCGTGCATCGCGTGGTCGAGCTCGGTCCACGTCTCGGCCGCGTGGCGCTCGCCGGCGCGGTTGAGACCGATGGTGCGAGTGAACACGTCGTCGTCGAAGGTCAGCTCGCCGAAGATCTCGGACAGCCGACCGGTGGCGGCGCGCAGGAACAGCTCGAGCTGGAAGAGCCGCTCGCCCGCCGTCACCACGCCCTGCGCGAACCAGAGGTCCTCGAGGCTCGCCGCGGTGATACGCGGGGTGCCCCAGCGGTCGCGATCGACGGTGACGGGCGCCTCGAGCCCGGGCAGGGATACCTCGCCGTCCATCGGGAACAACGACGGTTCGGCCATGGCGCGAAGCTGGTCGGACATCGCGGCAGCCTACCCGCGGTTACTCGCGCACGTTGCCGAGCCAGCTGCTGTACAGCGCCGCGTACCGGCCGCCCGCGAGCGCGAGCTGCGCGTGCGTCCCCTCCTCGACGAGCTCGCCCGCGTCGAAGACGAACACGCGGTCGGCGCCTTCCGCGGTCGAGAGCCGGTGCGCGATCGTGATCACGGTTCTGCCGGCGGAGAGGCGGCGAAGCGCCTCGGTGATCCGCCGCTCGGTCGCGGGGTCGACCGCCGAGGTCGCCTCGTCGAGGATCAACAGTCCCGGATCGCCGAGTTGCGCGCGCACGAGCGCCACGAGCTGGCGCTCGCCCACCGACAGCGCCTCGCCGCGCTCGCCGACGATCGTCTCCAGCCCGTCGGGCATCGTCGCCACCCAGTCCACGAGCCCGAGCTCCTCGAAGGCGGTGTCGACATCGCGGTCGAGCGCCGAGGGACGGCCCATCCGTACGTTCTCGCGCACCGTCGTGTCGAACAGGAAGCCATCCTGGGGAACCATCCGAACCCGCGAGCGTCGCGACGCCGGCGTCACCCGTCGCAGGTCGGTCCCGTCGATCAGGACCGACCCCGCGCGGGGGTCGGCCAGACGCGAGATCAGCTTCACGAACGTCGTCTTGCCGCAGCCGGTCTCTCCGACGATGGCAACGTGCCCGCCGGCGGGGACCGACAACGAGATGCCGTGGAGCACCTCGGCCCCTTCCCGGTAGGAGAAGCGCAGGTCTCGGGCCTCGACCGACAGCGCGCCGCGAGGCAGCTCGACGCCGTCGACCGGCTCGACGATCTCGACCGGCAGGTCGAGCACCGCGAGGATCTTGCGCCAGCCGGCGATCGCCGTCTGGGTCTCCGCGTAGACCTCCGGCAGGTCCGTGAACACGTGCAGGAACACGTCCGCCAGGAACAGGAACGCCGTGATCTCGCCGAACGTCACACCCCATCCGGTTCCGTAGAACGCGCCGAGGATCACGACGACGGACAGCGCCATCGCGTAGAACACCGACGACAGCGGCCACAGGGTCGCCGCCCGGAAGTGGGCCACGATCTCCGCGCGGTAGCGCTGGTCGATCGCGAGCTTCACCTTCTGGTCGGTGTGCTCGTCGAGCCCGTAAGCGCGGACGACGGCCGCGCCCATGACCGACTCCGAGACCTCCGAGAGCATCTCGCCGACCCGCGTGCGGGCGGTGTTGAAGGCGATGGTCAGCTTCGCCTGCATCGCGGCCACGATGAGCAGCAGCGGCACCATCATCAGGACGATCGCGAGGGCCAGCTGCCACGCGTAATACAGCATCAGGCCGAGCGCGCCGACCACCTGCGTGATCGAGATGATCCACGCGATCCCGCCCCACTCCATGAACTGCTGGAGTGCGTCGACATCGGCGGTCACGCGCGCGACGAACACCCCGCGCTTCTCCTCGGACTGGTCCGCGATCGACAGCGAATGGATGTGCGCGAAGGTACGCACGCGCAGCCCCATCATCGCGTTCTCGGCGGCGGTCACCAGCCGCCGCCCCGCGGTGCGCGCCGCCCAGAAGGCGATCACGACGAGCAGAAGCGCCGCGATGCAGAGCCCGTACACATACTTCGGGTCGAATGGTTCGAACCCGTTGTCGAACACCTTCTGGATCAGCACGGGGGTGACCAGCGACACGGTCGTCACCCCGAGGGAGACGACCACGGTAAACCACAGACCGCGGCGGAGCTCGGGGCTCTCTTGCACGCCGCGGCGGAGCACCCCCCAGGCGCTGTTCAGCTCCTCGGGAACCGGGAGCGCGTCTTCTTCGGCGATCGCGGCCTGGAGCTCGGCGCTCACGATGCCTCCTCCTCGTCCGTGGCGTCTTCCTCGTAGGCGCGGATGATCGCGGCGTACCCGGGCAGGGTGGCGAGGAGCTCGTCATGGGACCCGGTGCCCTTGACGCGTCCGTCCTCGAGGTAGACCACGCGGTCCGCCAGCCGGATCGTCGACAGGCGGTAGGCCACGACGATCAGCGTGGTGTCGAGCTCGCGGCGGAGCGCGCCCAGGATGTCGGCCTCGACCGTCGGGTCCACCGACGACGTCGCGTCGTCCAGGATCAGGATCCTGGGCGCCCGTGCGAGCGCCCTCGCCAGCGCCACGCGCTGGCGTTGGCCGCCCGACAATGTGTGGCCGCGCTCGCCGACCACGGTGTCGTAGCCCTGTGGCAGCTCGCGGATGAACCGGTCGGCCGAGGCGATCATCGCCGAGCGGACGACCCCCGCATCGTCGACCGTGTTGTCCAACGCGATGTTCTCGCGCACGCTGGCCGCGAAGAGGAAGCTCTCCTGGAACACGATCGACGCCGCCTGGCGCAGCGGGATCGGGTCGGCGCTGCTGACGTCGATGCCGCCGATCTCCACGACGCCCTCGTCGGGATCGGCGAGGCGCACGAGCAACTGCGCGAGGGTGGACTTGCCGACGCCGGTCGGGCCCACGATCGCCACCGACTCGCCGGGCTCGATGTCGAAGGACACGCCGTCGAGCACGGGCTGGTCGTCGTAGACGTAGCGCAGGCCGCGCGCCGAGATGCCGAGCGGGCCCTCCGGAAGCGGCACGGGATGCGCTGGCGGGGTCACGGTGACCTGTTCCTCGAACACGGTCTGCAGCCGGTTCCAGCCAACCACCGCGCGCGGCAGCTCGGCCAGGATCCAGCCGATGAACCGCATCGGCCACGAGAGCAGGCCGAACAGCGCGACGAACCCGATCAGCTCGCCGACGTTCAGCTCTCCCTCCGCGATCCGCCAGGAGCCCATCGCGACCAGGAGGACCGTCGCGAGGGCGGGCAGGGAATCGAGCCCCGCCTCGAAGGTGGCGCGCACGTAGCCGCCGGTGACGCGGTCGTCGCGCAGCTTCCGGGCGGCGTCCAGCAGCTTCTGGGTCTCGGCGTCCTCACGCCCGAGGGTCTTGACGACGAGCGCGCCGTCGATCGACTCGTGCGCGACCGAGGAGACCACGCCGATGTCCTCCTGCGCGAGCCGGGCCGGCTCCTGCATCCGCTTGGCGAAGCTCCGGTTCATCAGCATGAGTGCCGGGAACAGGAGCGCGCCGATGAGCGCGAGCCACGGGTCGACCCGTAGCATCTGGATCATCGCGAGGATCACGAGGACGATCACGCCCGTCGCGAACGGCACCGGCCAGAACACGTCGACCGCGGCCTTGACGTCGGCCTCCATGTGGGCGAGCAGCTCGCCGGTCGGCGTTTCGCGGTGATACTGGAGCGCGAGGTCGCGGTACCGGTCCGGCACCTGGCGCCGAAGCGTCGCCATGACCCGCTCGCCGGCCACGCCCGAGTAGTAGCGGCGGACCATGATCCCGAGCGCCCGGAGGCATCCGAATAGCATCAGCCAGGCCACCGCGATCCAGACCGTGCTGGTGGCGACGCCCGTGCCGTCGAAGGCGGGCTTGAGTACGTCGTTGGTCGCGTGCGCGATCGCCACCGTGAGCGCGATCGATGCGACCGCGAACAGGATGGCACCTGCGAGCGAAGCGAAGAACGGCTTGGGGTGCAGTTTGATGTAGCTGATGACCAGGCGCATGCCCGAGGCGAACAGCCCGCGGCTGCTCTCGATCTCCTCGGTCGTCGGGGCGTCCTGCAGGGCTGTGGCCATGACGCATATCATGCATATATGAGCGACGTGCGACCCTGGGTCGCCTCCTACCCGCCCGACGTGCCGACGACCCTGGCCCCGTTCCCCGAGGAAAGCGTCTTCACGCTGCTCGAATCGTCGGCCGGTCGTTTCCCGGGTCGACCGGCGATCGCGTGGTTCGGCTCGCACATGAGCTATGCGGAGCTGCTGGGCGAGGTCGAACGGTGCGCGGCGATGCTGGCGGGGCTCGGGGTCACGAAGGGCGACCGCGTCGCGCTGATCGTGCCGAACTCTCCGGCCTTCACGATCGCCTTCTACGCCTGCATGCGGCTCGGTGCGATCGTGGTGTGCAACAACCCGTCGTACACGGAACGCGAGATGCGTCACCAGCTCGCCGACGCCGAGCCCGCCGTTGTCATCGTCACCGACCTGATGTACACGGACTACGCACCGGTGTTCGCCGACCTCGGGATCCAGCACGTGGTGGTGACGCGTCTGAACGACTACATGCCCTTCATCAAGAAGCTGTTGGCGCCTGCGTTGAAGTTCAAGAAGATGCAGCGAGCCGCGGGCAAGCCGTGGCCCCCGGTCCCGAAGGACGCGAAGGTGCTCCGATGGCACAAGGCGCTCTCGGCCGCCGGCCCCGTGCCGCCCCTCGCGACGATCCAGCCGGCCGAGGACGTCGCGGCGCTGATCTACACAGGGGGCACCACCGGCATCGCGAAGGGCGCCATGCTGTCGCATCGCAACCTGTGCGCGAACGCCCGGCAGGGCGCGGCGTGGTTCCCGACGGTGGTCGACGGCGAGGAGGCGTTGTTGGCGGCGATGCCGTTCTTCCACTCCTACGGGCTGCTCGCGATGAACCTGACGATGCTGATCGGGGCGAAACTGATCCCGGTTCCGAACCCGCGCGACATCCACATGATCCTGGAGCTCACGCAAGACGAGAAGCCCTCGCTGTTTCCCGGCGTGCCCCGCCTCTACATCGCCGTCAACGAGCACCCCGACGCCCTGACGTTCGATCTGAAGTCGATCAAGGCCTGCGTGTCGGGGGCGGCGCCCCTGCCCGTGGCGGTCGCCCGCGAGTTCGAGCGGGTGACCGGCGGCGGGCAGCTGGTCGAGGGCTACGGGCTGACCGAATGCTCGCCGGTGACGCACGCGAACCCGTTCAGCGGGGTCCGCAAGCCCGGCTCGATCGGGCTGCCGGTTCCCGACACCGACGTGCGGATCATGTCGATCGAGGATCCCGACAAGGTGATGCCGATGGGCGAGCCCGGCGAGCTCTGCATCCAAGGGCCGCAGGTGATGCTCGGGTATTGGCGCCGCCCGGAAGAGACCGCCCTCGCGATCCGCAACGGCTGGTTCCACACCGGCGACGTGGCCGTGAGCGACGAGGACGGCTACTTCCGGATCGTCGACCGACTGAAGGACATGATCCTGGTCTCGGGGTTCAATGTGTACCCGAACGAGGTCGAGGACGTGCTCTTCCACCACCCGGCGATCTCCAAGTGCGCGGTCGTGGGTCTGCCCGACGCGCGCACCGGCGAGCGCGTGAAGGCCTACGTCGTGCTCAAGGACGGCGCCGAGCTGAGCGCCGAGGACCTGATCGCCTGGTGCAAGGATCCCGCGCAAGGGCTGACCGGCTACCGGGCACCCAAGGAGATCGAGTTCCGCGACACGCTGCCGGAGACGCTCGTCGGCAAAGTTCTGCGCCGCGCCCTGCAGGACGAGGAGCGGCAACGGGCCGCGGCCGTCACCGCGTGAACCAGCTCCACTGGGATCTGGGCGACGGGATCGCCGTCCGGACCTATGTCGTGGGGGACGCCGAGGAGCTGTTCGCCCTGGTCGACGCCAACCGGGATCGCCTGCGACCCTGGATGATCTGGGAGCCCACCACCAAGACGGTGGACGACACCCGTGCGTTCATCCAGGCGTGTCTGACCTCGACCGACTACGAGGGCAACGGCCTTTGGCTCGACGGACGACTGGTCGGCGGCGCTGGGCTCAGCCTCGACACGATGGCCAACAGCGGCGAGATCGGCTACTGGCTGGCCGGCGACCACGAGGGTCGGGGGATCGTCACGCGAGCCTGCACGCGTTTCTTCGACTTCGCCTTCGACGAGCTCGGGCTGCACCGGATGGAGTTGCAGGCGGCGGTCGACAACGCGAAGAGCCGTGCCGTGGCCGAACGCCTCGGCATGCACGAGGAGGGGATCGCCCGTGATGGCTGCCGCGTGGCCGACGGGTATCTGGATTCGGTGACCTACGGCATCCTGGAGGACGAGTGGCGGGCTCGGAGGGCCGATGCGACCTGATCTGCACATGGAATTGGGCGGCGGCGCGATCCTGCGCGCGTTCACGACCGACGACCTCGACGCGCTGTACGCGGTGATCGATCTGAACCGTGTCCGGCTCGCACGCTGGTTCCCGTGGGTCGAGCACGCCACCGAGGCGTCCTCCCAGCTGCCGTGGCTCGAGCGGGCGAGGGCCGACCAGGTGTCGCTCGACGGGAATGGCATCTGGGTCGGCGATCAGCTGGCGGGCGGCTGCGATCTGCGGATCCATCCCCAAGATGACCTCGGCGAGCTCGGCTTCTGGCTCGACGAGGAACAGGTGGGCCGCGGGCTGGTGACGCGGGCCTCGCAGGCGCTCATGACACGGGGGTTCGAATCGGAGGGTCTGCATCGCGTCCAGATGCGCGCCGGCGTCGAGAACCTGCGGAGTCGGGCGGTCGCGCGTCGCCTCAAGCTCAAGGAGGAGGGTGTGCTCCGTGGCGCCGGCAAGGTCGGCGGCGGGCTGTACGTCGACCTCGTGATGTACGGGCTGCTCGTGGACGACTGGCGCCTCGGCTGAGCCCGCCCGTCCAGGCCGTCATCTTCGATCTGTACGGCACGTTGGTGCCCGAGTTCCCTCGCACCGCCTTCTACGAGACGGTCGCGCACATGGCGTCGACGCTCGACGCGGATCCGGCCGCCTTCCGGGCGGCGTGGGACCGGACGGCGGTGTCTCGCCAGACGGGCGTGTATGCCGATGGCATGTCCGGCAACCTGCGTGCCGTGTGCGAGGAGCTCGGGATCCCGTCGCCGTCGCCGGAGGCAACTGAGGCGGCGCTCGCGCCGCGCGCCGCGATGTACGGTCGGTGGTTCCACCCACGGGTCGGCGCCGTCGACGTGCTGACCGAGCTCCGCACCCGTGGGGTGCCGACGGCGTTGATCTCGATGTGCGCTCCCGACACGCCGGCGATGTGGCGCGCGTCGCCGCTCGGCGGGCTCGTAGACGTCGAGGTCTTTTCCAGCGAGGTTGGTCTGCGCAAGCCAGATGCGGCGATCTATCGGTATGCGACCGATCGCCTCGGGGTCGATCCCCCCGCGTGCATCTACTGCGGCGACGGCGCGTACGGCGAGCTGACCGGCGCGAGCGCGATCGGGATGCGCGCGTATCTGATCCGCCCACCCGATCTGGATGTGGCCGAGTCGCTCACGCCCGAGCGCGAGGAGGACTGGCGAGGCCCGTCGGTGACCGACCTGCGCGACCTCCTCGCGTTCGTGTGATCGGCGCTAGTCGGCGGTGACGGCGACCGATGCGAGCATGTCGGCGACCTCGCGCGGCAACGCCGCCACGCCGCCGACGATGAGGGTCGCGGGCGGCCCCATGCTGGCGGCCGCGGCGAGTGTCGGCAGGTCCGCGAGCGTGCCGATCACGGAGCGCTCCTCGGGGGTGGTCGCCCACATCACGAGTGCCGCCGGCTCATCGGCGGGCCTGCCGGCCGCGATCAACGCGGCGCACGTCTCCGCCAGACGGCCCGCCGCCATCAGCAGCACGAGCGTGTCGGTCGCCGTGGCGACCCGGCCGAGATCGACCGCATCCGGCTCGTGCGCCGCACCGGCCGTCGATGCTGTGACCACCGCGAACGAACGGGCGACGCCGCGATGCGTCACCGGGATGCCGGCGGCCGCGGGGGCGGACACCGCGCTCGTGATGCCGGGGATGACCTCGCATCCGACGCCTGCCTCGGCGCAGGCCAGGAGCTCCTCGCCGCCGCGGCCGAACACAAACGGGTCGCCGCCCTTCAGGCGTACGACGGTGCGTCCCATGCGTGCGTGCTCCACGAGCACCGTACCGATCTCGTCCTGGCGCATCGCGTGCCCGCCCGGCTGTTTGCCGACGTAGATGCGTTCGGCGCCAACGGGCGCCAGATCCAGCAGGGCGGGAGCCGCCAGGCGGTCATAGACGACGACGTCGGCCTCGGCGAGCGCCGTGGCGCCCTTGATCGTGATCAGGTCGGGATCGCCCGGCCCCGCGCCGACGAGGACGACGCGACCGGTCACGGCCGCACCCCGTCGAGCAGTCGGTGGACGAGCCGGCCGCGCAGCTCGTCGACGTCGCCCGCGCGCACGAGCGCCGCCGCTTCGTCTGGATCGAGCGCCTCGCGCCACCGCTTGGAGCGCTCCGCGAAGTCGGGCAGCAGCGGCATCGTCTCCTTGCGTACCTCACGGAGCACGCGCAGCACCTCGGCCCATTCGGGCCCGTACGCGGTCTCGAGACGTTCGCGCATCTTGCGCGCGAGCGCGGGTGAGGCTCCGCCGGTGCCGATCGCGATGAGCAGCTCGCCCCGGCGCACGATCGCGGGCATCGCCCAGTCGCACGCGGGAATATCGTCAACCATATTGACCAACGCACCGGCGGCGCGGGCGCTTGCGGCGAGGCGCTCGCGCACGTGCGGCTCGGGGTCGTGTGCGATCACGAGGAACGCACCCTGCACATCGGCGATGGTCCAGGAGCGACGGGCGACGACGACGCCGTCGACGTCCCCCAGCCCGTCGAGCCGCTCGGACGGCGAGACCGCGACCACCAGCACGTCGGTCGCGCCGCCGGCAAGCAGCGCCTCGACCTTCCCCTCGCGGACCGGCAGATCGCCGATCACGACGCAGCGGCGCCCCGCGAGCTCGAGCAGCACGGGGAAACCGAACGGCGCCATCGCTAGCAGGCCACCGTGTAGTGGTGGGATCGGAAGGCCGGTGGGCTCGCCGCGGCACGATCGGTGCCCTCGTAGTCGTCGAGGTGCTCGGTGTAGCTGATCCACAGCGGGCCCTCGGGGTCGTACTCGCGCTTGAGGTTCTTCTTCGCGCGGTCGAGGTTCTTCAGCGCGAGGCGCTTGACGGCGCCGAGATCCTCGATCGGCGCGTCCTCGAAGGCGCCGGCGGCCTTGACCCAGGCCTCCATGCCGGCGTCGGTGCGCAGCAGCACGGTCGAGGTCCCCGGCTCGGAGCCGATGTTGCCGACCACCATGTCGGCGCCGAGCGCGGCGAAGTCGGCGCACTCGTCGCACCCCTTCAGCGATGCCTGGTGGAAGTCCTTCACCGGCTTGGTCATCAACGCCTCGCCCTCGGCCGAGGCGGCGATCAGCTTGCCCTCGCGGATGTCGATCTTCTTGACGTCCTGCAACGACACGCCCTCGGCCGCCACCATCGGCAACAGCTTCTTCGGGTCGAAGGACCGTGTGCAGAACAGCCCGATCGCCAGCGTCACCTTCGTCGCCAGCGTGTCTCGGTTCTCCCACGGGAACTTCTGGATCGCACGCAGACCGCTGATCTGGCACGGCGTGCCGACCAGGGCGATACGCTCGACATCCTCGGGGCAACGCTCGTTCAGGATCGACAGGCTCTCGGACTGGTGGTAGACGCTGCCGGCGCCCGTGAGCACCTGCTCGACGGTCGTGGCGAGCACCGGGGTTCCGATGAACGCGTCGAGCTTCTGCGTCTGGATCACCGCGTCGATCACACCGCGTTCCATCAGGGTGGCGAGCAGCGTGGTCACGGCGCCGCCGTCCTGGGCGCCGTCGGGCCGGGCCAGCGCGCGGGCCGAGACCGCTTCCTGGACCGGCCCGACCGGGTCCTCGGGGTTCTGGTTGTTCAGCTTCTCTGGACGGAAGCCGGCCATCGGGCAGTAGTCCCAGCACGCCGAGCAGCCGGTGCACATGCGCACGAGCGTCGGCAGCCCGTCGCTGCCGATGCCGATCGACTTCGACGGGCATGCGGCGATGCACGCGCCGCAGCCCACGCAGCGATCGGCGTCGATCACGGCCGACGCGGTCTTGTGGAACCAGATCTTGTCGAGCATCTCGGGCACGCCGCCGACGTCCATGATGTCGTCGCGCACGTCGCGCGCCGGGTCCTCGTGGATTCCGACGTGATCAGCCGTATCAACCATTCGCATTGCCTTCCTCGAAGTAGCGGCCGACGCCGGCGGGGGTCAGGTCGTCCAGGGCGAGGTCGCCGGCGCAGACCGCCCGCAGCACCTCGGTGATCGAGTCGAAGGCCTCCTCGACCGGCTCCTCGAGCCGGACCCACTGGCCCAGCCGCGAGGCGCCCAGGTCGCCGCCGAGCGAGATGTCGAGCGCCTGCTGGTAGGCCTCCTCGTCCTTGGTCATCGTGGCGCGCACGCCGATGTGCGCCGCCTGCACCTGCGCACACGAGGCCTTGCACCCGCTCATGTGCAGGCGCAGGCCCTCCAGGCGGTCGCGGCCCGCCAGCGGGAGGTTCTCCTGCAGATGGGCGACCAGCTTCCGTCCGTTCGATTTCATGTCGTCGATCGCGAACTTGCAGAACGGGGCGCTCGTGCACGCGACGATCGCGCGTTCGAACGCGTCGGCCTCGGGCTTGTAGGTCTGCACGAAGTCCTCGGCCAGGAGCGCGTCGACGTCGTACACGCCGGTCAACAGCAGGTTCTGGCGTTGCGACATGCGCACGCCGCCGTCGCCGAAGGTGCGCGCCAGCCGCGCAACCTCGACCCATTCGTCGTCGGTCAGCCGGCCCATCGGGATGCACAGGCCGACGTAGTGCGTACCGTGCGGGTCGTCGTGCACCCCGAGGTGGTCGTTGAACGCGCCGGTCCACAGCGATTCGCCGACGCCCGGCAGGTTCGGCACTCGCGCGCGGAGCTCGTCGGTCACCCGCTCGGGCCCGAGCTGATGCACGAGCACGCGGAATCGGTTGACGGCCTTCATGTCGAAGTCGCCGAACTCGCGGTAGACCTGCAGCGTGGCGCGCACGACGTCGGTCACCCGCTCTGGCGGCACGAACAGGTCGAGGGCGTCGGCGATCCTCGGGGAGTCGCTCAGGCCGCCGCCAGCGTGCACGTTGAACCCGAGGGCGCCGTCGGCACCGCGCGCAGGTGTGAAGGCGAGGCAGTGCAGCTTCACCGCGGCGCAGTCGTCGGGACATCCGGTCACGACGACCTTCCACTTGCGGGGCAGGAAGGCAGTGAGCTTCTCCTCGTCGAGCGCGAAGCGTCGGAACTCCTCCAGGATGGGCGCGACGGTCAATTGCCCGGTCGCGTCGGCGCCGTCGGCCGCGCACGAGGTCGGGTTCCGCATCGAGTCGCCGCAGGCCTGGGCGCTAGTCATCCCCACCTCGTCGAGGCGTCGCCAGATCTCCGGCAGCTGGGGGAATTCGACCCAGTGCACCTGGATGTCCTGGCGGGTGGTGATCTCGCCGAACCGATCGGGTTCGACGGCGTTCTCCCACCCGTTGCCGAAGTCGCGGATGATGCCGGCGACCGCGTCGAGCTGATCGGCGTTGATCTGACCGCCCGGGATCCGGATCCGCAGCATGAAGCGGTCTCGCTGGCGATCGTCGTAGACGCCCATCAGCCGCATGCGCCCGACGGCCAGTGGCCCTTCCTGCTCCTCGATCTCGGCCCATGGGTCACGTGGCGCGGCCTCGGCCACGGCCGACGTCACGGTGGCGCGGACCTCGGTCGGTCCCTGCGTGCGGTCGAACGTCATGCGCGGGCCCCCTCGGTGGCGCGTTCGCTGTCGCTCTTGGTGCCGAGCAGCTGGACGGAGCAATGGATGCCGCACTCCTTGTTCGTGTCCTGCTCCCACCACCAGCGGCCGTCGCGCTCGGATTCGCCCGGCATCACCGCACGCGTGCACGGCGCGCACCCGATCGAGGCGTAGCCGTGGTCGAAGAGCTCGTGATAGGGCACCTCGTTGGCGTGCACGTAGTCCCAGACGGCGTCGGCGGTCCAATCGGCGAGCGGGTTGAGCTTCACGACGCCGCCGTGGTCTCGGTCGAGCTCGACCTTGGCGATGTTGCGGCGGCTGATCCATTGCTCGCGGCGAAGGCCCGCGATCCAGGCGTCGAGCGTCGCGAGCTTGCGCTTCAGCGGCTCGACCTTGCGCAGCGTGCAGCACTGGGTGCGCAGGTCGACGCTGCGATACATCGCGTTGGGCCCGTTCGCCGTCTCGTAGGTCGAGACCGCGGCGCCGTCGGGCACCTCGAACTCCACCTGAATGCCGTAGCGCTCGCGCACCTCCTCGAACAGCGTGTAGGTCTCGGGTGCCAGGCGGCCCGTGTCGAGGGTGAACACGCGGATCGTCGGGTCGATGTGCCAGGCCATGTCGATCAGGGCCATGCCGTCGACGCCACCGGCGGCGCTGATCGCCAGGCGCGGGTGGAACGTCTCGATCGCCCAGGCCAGGAGGTCATGGGCCGAGGCGTGCTCGAACCGGTCGGCGGCATCGTGGACCCACACCGCCTCCTCGTCCATGAGGGGCAGGGTCGGCTCGTGGATCGGCTGGATGGGATCTCGATCTGCCACGGGAGCCTCGGGGAACGGGTCGTGTACGGGAACGGAAAAGGACCGCCGGATGCGGCGGCCCTGGGATGTGTGGTGGAGCGGGTCGGCTACCGCATTCGTTGGGATGCACGCATCATCGAGCGTGCTACCCCGATCCGACAGCCGCACAGGCGCGACGGCACCATGGCCGCCACCTCGCCTGCTGCTCGTGTCTGGATCATGCGGTCTCCGAACCAGGAATCCTGCGGACTTGCAGGTGCAAGAGGCTATCGGGAGGGCTGAGCTCCGTCAAGGCGGGCCTCCGATCGCGGGCCGCCCCTCGTGACGGCTCGTGATCGGACCGGCTTCAGTCAGGCAGACAGCAGGCGCTGGAAGAACGAGCGGTAGTGCTGAAGCGCCTGACGCAGATCCTCGGTCGAGACCTCGGCGCCGCGCTCCCATTCGCTCTCGAGGCGTGCTCGCTCATCCGCGAACGTCCCTGCCAATGTCTGCATCAGCTCGGCGACCAAGCCGTCAGCCTCGCGGACCGCCTGTTGCGGCTCGTCGACGAACCCAACCTGGATCTCCTGCCAGCGATCCCGGAAGTCCTCTCCCGCGTCGGCGGGCAGCAACGGGTCGTTGGTGGCTTCGCGCTCGTCCTGGTGCGCCTCCGCGTCCTCGTCCGGGCGGGATCCGGTCAGATCCGCGGTCGTGATCTCTTCCTGCGTGCTCATCGTTGGGCCTCCTGGGAGGTGATCCGGTCCTCGACCTCGACCATCCGCTCGAAGAGCGAGCGGTAGTGCACCATGGCCTGCCGGAGGTCTTCGGTCGAGGCCTTGCCGTTGTCGTTGGCAAGGGAGATCGCATGGGCGGCGCGGTACTCGTCCACGACGTCCGCGTGATCGACCGAGATGTCGGCCGAGCGCTGTTCGAAGTCATCCATCGGGTAGCCGCGCTCGCGCATCACGCCGATGATCAGCGCGTCGGCGTCGCGGAGGGCCGTTTCCGGCGTGTCCACGAACCGCGCCTGTACGTCGCGCCATTCGGTCTGATACCGCTCGCCCGCCGCAGGCGACAGCGGCCGGATCTGGAGCGCCTCATAGCGCTTCACGCGATCCCGCAACTGGGACTCACCCTCGCGTCGTCCGCCCTCCTCGGCGAGCGCGCGGTCGTACTCTCGACCGAATTGCTCGCGCAGTACCTCGGTCCGCTTGGTGCGAGCCACGGCCCACACCGTGATCGCGATGATGACTACAACGATGATCGCCAGCGCGATCCACATCCAGGTGTCCATCGAGTTTCCCTCCCGGTTCATTGACCGAGATGGCTTTCCCGATGAGGCCCCGAACGAAACGCGGGGAGGATCAGAGGCTCACGCGATCGCCGCGACGCGCTGCAGCTCCTCGGCGGTGAGGTCGCGGAGCGGGGGCGGACGTCTGTGGACGTCAGCACCCCGCGGTCGGCCAGCACGTGCTTGAGTGCGGCGAGGAAGGGGATGCCCTCGAGCCCGTCGCGCAACGCGAGCACGCGAGCGTGGGCCTCCGGTGCGCGGTCGTGCACGAGCGAGGCCACGACGTCCGGCCAGGCTGACGCGAGGCCGCTCACGCAGCCAACCGCGCCCGCGGCGAAGCCATCCAGCGCCAACGGCTCCTGTCCGATGAAGACGTCGAGCCCGTCGAGCAGATAGGGCTTCACCGCCTCGAACGGCAGGTCGGAGACCTTGAGCCCGGTGAGGTTCGGCGCCTCGTGACGCAGCCGCTCGATCACCTCGACCGGGATCGAGTAGCCGCTCCGTCCCGCGAACTCATACACGTAGAACGGCAGCGGATCGCACGCGTTCGCCGCCGAGCGCAGATGGGCCAGCAGCTCCTCGGGATCGAGCGGGAAGTAGGGCGGCGCGATCACCGCCACCGCGTCGGCGCCGTGCTCCAGTGCGTGGGCCGCGAGCGCCACCGTGTCCCGCGTCGTCTGCGCGCCGGCATGGATCGCCACCTGGAACCCGTCGGGCCGATCGGCCACGAAGCGTTCGGTGAGGCGCCGCCGCTCCTCGGTCGTGAGCAATACGCCCTCGCCGGTGGTGCCGGCCACCAGCACGCCGTCGATGCCGCCCGCGGCCCAGAACGAGAGCAGCGGCCCGACCACGTCGAGGTCCAGCGCCCGTCCGCCCTCGCGCAGCGGCGTGACGGCGGCCGTGATCGCCCCGTGCAGCTTCACGAGAGGAACCGCGCCACCAGGGCGTCGAAGTCGGCGCCGGTGAAGACGTCGCCGGCGATCGTGGGCTTGCCGTGCCAGAGCACGACCGAGGCGGCTTGGGACTCGACGCCCGTGTGCGCGACGCCACCGCCGAAGACCGTGTCGAGCGAGCCGTTGGGCTTGGTCCGGATCGCGCTCGCCTCGTCGACGCCGAACGTGATCGTCGTCGCGATGTAGATCCGGCCCGAGCCGTCGATCGTGGCGTCCCACGGGTTGTCGAACGTGTCCTCGTCGATCGTCGCCGTGCCGTCACCGGACCAGCGGGTGTCGAGCTTGCCGTCCGCGGTCAGCGCGAACAGCAGCACGTCGGCGGTGGCGCCGCCGCCCGAGACGGCCTGCTCGACGATCAGCACCCGTCCGCCCCCGAGAGGTGCGATCGCCCGCGCGCCGTCGGCACCGGGGGCGAGGTCGAACAGCGCCTTGCCGTCGCCGGAGTACGCCGGGTCGAGCTTGCCGGAGGGCAGGATCCGCACGATGGCCGCCTTGAGCGGCTTCGTGCCGGTGGCCGAGGCCCCGACGACGGTGAGCCGGTCGTGGCCGTCGATGATCGAGTCGCGGACGAAGTAGCTGTCGCCGACCGCCAGCTGGAGTTTGCCGTCACCGCTGAAGCTCTTGTCGAGCGTGCCGCCGGGTTTGAACGCGAGGGCGAACAGGACGTTCTTGGACGAACCGTTCCCGCACCAGCCCACGACGACGATCGAGTCGTCCGATCGGACGAAGAGGTTGGTCTCGGTCGCGCTCGTCCCGCACACCTGCACGTGTGCGACGCCGAACGCGCCGAACGTCGGGTCGGGCGTCCCGTTGGCTCGATAGCGAACGACGAACACGTTCTGCCCGTGGTTGATGTCGTTCCCGGCGGCGAGCACCTTGCCGTCGGGCTGGACCGCGACGGTGTTGGTGCTGCGCGCCTTGCCGTCGGTCAGGTGCGTGACGCCCCCGGCGAAGCTCGGATCGAGCCCCCCGTCGGCGAGCACCCGGGCGACCGCCATGTTCGACCCGACCATGCCCTCGCCGACGATCAGGCGACCCGACGGATCCACGGCCATCCCCGAGGCTCCTTCCTCCGCAGGGTTGGCCAGACCGAAGGAGAACAACCCGTCACCGTCGAACGACGTGTCGAGCGCACCGCTCGCCGCGTGCGCGGGGACGGCCAGCGTGAGCGTGGCGAGGCACAGCAGGGCGGCGAGCGTGCGTCGGATCGTCATCGGGGAACAGTACCCCGAGGTCGCGCTAGAACTGGTCTTGTTCGGTGCTTCCCTCGAGCGCCAGCGTCGAGGAGTGGCCCTGCGCGATCGTCTGCGACACGTGATCGAACCAGCCGGTCCCGACCTCCGTCTGGTGCTTCGCGGCCGTGTAGCCGTCGGGCTCCAGCGCGAACTCGTGCTGCTGGAGCTTCACGTAGGCGGTCATGCCCTCGGTCGCGTAGCCCTTGGCCAGATCGAACATGCTCGCGTTCAGGGAGTGGAAACCGGCCAGCGTGATGAACTGGAACCGGTAGCCCATGCCCGCGAGCTCCTTCTGGAACGTTGCGATCGTCGAGTCGTCCAGGGACTTCTTCCAGTTGAACGACGGCGAGCAGTTGTAGGCGAGCAGCTTGCCTGGGAACTCGGCGTGCACCGCCTCGGCGAACAGCCGAGCCTCGTCGAGGTCGGGCGTCGAGGTCTCGCACCACAATCCGTCGGCCAGCGGCGCGTACGCGAGCGCCCGGGCGATCGCGGCGTCGATGCCCTGCGTGACGTGGAAGAAGCCGTCCTCGGTCCGGTCGCCGGTGACGAACTCGTGGTCCCGCTCGTCGATGTCGCTCGTGAGCAGCGTGGCGGCTAGCGCGTCGGTGCGCGCGATCACCAGCGTCGGCACATCGAGCACGTCGGCGGCCAGTCGCGCGGCGGTGAGCGTCCGCTGGAAGTGCGAGGTCGGGATCAAGACCTTGCCGCCGAGGTGGCCGCACTTCTTCTCGCTCGACAGCTGGTCCTCGAAGTGCACGCCCGCGGCGCCTGCCTTGATCATCGAGGTCATCAGCTCGAAGGCGTTCAGCGGTCCGCCGAAGCCGGCCTCGGCGTCGGCGACGATCGGCGCGAGGAAGTCGGCGTCACGTCCCTCCGCCCACGCGATCTGGTCGGCGCGGCGCAGGGCGTTGTTGATGCGCTGGACCACGGCGGGGACCGAGTTGGCCGGGTACAGCGATTGATCGGGATAGGTCTGGCCCGAGAGGTTCGCGTCGGCCGCCACCTGCCACCCGGACAGGTAGATCGCCCGCAGCCCCGCCTTGACGCATTCCACCGCCTGGTTGCCGGTGAGGCAGCCGAGCGTCGGCACATAGGCCTCGGTGGCGAGCAGGTCCCAGAGCTTCGTGGCCGCATCGGTGGCGAACCCGTGGGGCTCACGGATCCGACCGCGCAGGCGCACGACCTCCTCGGCCGTGTAGGGGCGAACGACCCCGCGCCAGCGCTCCTCGGTCTCCCAGCGCTCTTGTAGCGCAGCGGCTTCCGTCGAGATCTGCTCCGCGATGCCCATCGGTTCCATCCTTCCTCGTGTGCCTCGTGTCCTACCCGGCAGGTGGAGAAATGAAAGACCCCCCGGCCATGCCGAGAGGTCGTCTGCGCACGAGCGGGCCTTCGCCGCGTCGCGCGCCGTCAGGTACCTACGTACCAGCGTGTCTTGAATGGCCGTTCAAACATCCTCTGCATCTTGGCAGAAAGGAGACCATGGGGTCAACCCCGGCGACATCGGCCGTTGGGTACCACCGGTCACGTCAGGACGCGTGCCACCACGAATCGTGGGACGCCGCCACGCCAGGTCTGGCCGGCGACCACGAGCTTGCCGTTGTCCTGCAGCGCCGCGGAGGAGGCCGCGTCGGTCGTGCCGGAGACGTCGATCCGCACGATGCCGTCGCCGCCGAACGTCGTGTCGAGACCGCCGCCCGCCTTGAGGCGGACGATCCCGATGTCGTCGCCGGTGCCGTGGATCCGACCCACGACCAGCGCCCGTGCGCCCCACGGCACGATGTCGGTGGCCTCTTCGAAGGCGTGGGCGAGGTGCAGGACGACCCGGCCGCGAACGCCGATAGGCGCGATCCGGCACCCCGTTCGGGTGCGCGGCGACGACCGCCCAATCACCGTGGGTGGAGCCGGCCAGCAGGAAGTCGCCGTCGGCCGCGACCGTCAACGCGTTGGCCGCGTCGGGCCCGGCGCTGACGTCGAGCATCGAGACGCCGTCGTGGCCGACGCCGAAGGTCGCGTCGAGCCTGCCGGCGTTCGTCACCTTGATCAACGAGAAGCGAGGGTCCTGCAGGTTCTCGGCGACGCCGGCGGCGACGACGCCGCCGCCCGGCATCACCACGAGGTCGTTGATCTGCTCCGAGCCTGTGCCGATCTCGAAGCTGGCCATCCCGTCGCCGCCGAACCCGCGGTCGAGCACGCCCCCGGCCGACAGGCGGGCGAGCGCCGACCTGGCCATCACGCCGTTGGAGGTGTAGCCGCCGATCACGATCCTGCCCTGCGGGGTGAACGCGATCGCATCGGCGCTTTGGCGGGGCTTATCGAAGTCCACGAGGACCAGGCCATGGGTCCCGAAGCCCGGCTGGCGGGTGCCGTTGGGCCGCACGCGCAGGACGAACATCCGGTCCTCGCCCTTGGTGCGTCGTCCGGCGATCGCCAGCCCTCCGACCGAGGTGACCGCGACGTCGAAGGCGTCGTCGATCCCGCCGAGGTCGAACCGGGCCCGCCCGTTCGTCCCGAAGGCGGGATCCGGCGAGCCGTCCGGCAGGAAGCGAGCGACCACGACGTCGGCTCGTTTGTCCGTCGTGTAGCCGACCGCCGTGATGCGCCGCTCGTCGTCGATCCCCACCGCGGTGGCGACGGCGCCGTCGGGGAAGGCCGTCACGATGCCGTCGCCGCCCAACAGCGGGTCGAGCGCGCCGGACTTCGCGCCCGCCGGCGCGGCCGGCGCCAGCACGGCTGCCAGGAGCAGGGGAACGAGGAGGCGACGCACTAGGGCACGATCTTGGAGATCGGCAGCTCGAGGATGTCCGTGGCCCCGGCGGACTTCAGCTCCGGGATCAACCGGTTCACGCCCCGCTTCTCCACGACCGTCTCGATCGCGTAGCCGCCGTGGGCGAGCGGGGAGACGGTGGGCGCCTTCATCGACGGCACGACGGCGAGGACCGCGTCGAGCTCGTCGGGGTCGACGTTCAGCTTGATCAGGACGCGGCCTTCGGCGGCGAGCGCTCCCCGCAGGAGCGTGACGAGGTCGTCCATCGCCGCGCGCTTGGCCGGATCGGCCGCCGCCTGTCGGTTCGCGACCAGCACGGGGTCCGAGGTCAGCAGCGTCTCGATGATCTTCATCCCGTGAGCGCGCAGGGTGGATCCGGTCTCCGTCACGTCGACGATCGCATCGACGATCTCGGGCACCTTGGCCTCGGTCGCCCCGAACGACCAGCTCGACCTTGACGTCGATCCCGAGCTCGGCGAAATGGCGCTTCGTCAGCTCCACGAACTCCGTCGAGATGCGCGTACCTGCGGGGATCTCGGCGGCGCTCTCGGCGGGATGCTCGTTCGGGACGGCGAGCACCACCCGCGTGCCGTGGCCCGTCCCGGTCTTGGCGTAGGTGAGCGCCGTGAGCACCTCGAGGTCGGCGGCGGTCTCGGCGATCCAGTCCTGTCCGGTGATGCCGAGGTCGAACAGCCCGTCCTGGACGTATTGCGGGATCTCCTGTGGCCGCAGGATCGACACGCGCTCCACGCGGTCGTCGTCGATCGTGCCGTGGTAGTCGCGATCGGAGCCGCGACGCACGCGCAGATCGGCCTGCCTCGAAGAGGCGCAGCGTCGGCGCCTCGAGCGAGCCCTTGGGGAGGACGAGCTTCAACATGGGGCCGCGAGTCTACCGACCGGGTCCCTCGCGACGGTCGAGCGTGCGGAAGAAACACGAGCGCTCGCCCGTGTGACAGGCCGCGCCCTCCTGGTGGACGGTCGCGAGCACGACGTCGGCGTCGCAGTCGACGCGAAGCTCCTGCCAGTGCTGCACGTGACCGCTCGTGTCGCCCTTGCGCCAGAGCTCCCGGCGGGAGCGCGACCAATAGACCATCCGGCCCTCGGCCAGCGTGCGCTCGAGCGCGTCTCGGTTCGCCCAGGCCATCATCAGCACCTGCCCGTTGTCCGCGTCCTGCGCGATCACCGGGATCAGGCCGCGGTCGTCGAACGTGAGGTCGTCGAGGTTCATCGAGCCGCACCGGGATCCCCTCGGCGGCGAGGTGCTCCTTCACCTGGCGCGATCGTCAGGTGGCCGTCGTGGAATCGGCTGGCTGAAAGCACCGCGTCGGCTACGTGCAGCCCGTCGGCGAAATGCGCGAGCTCGCCGGCGCCACCGCTCGCGATCATCGGCACGCTCGTCGCGTCGCGGACGGCCGTCAGGAGCTCGATGTCGTAGCCCTCCCCGGTGCCGTCGCGATCCATCGAGGTGAGCAGGATCTCACCCGCGCCGCGCTCGGCGGTCGCCTCGGCCGCCCAGGCGACGGCGTCGCGCCCCGTCGCCGTGCGGCCGGCGTCGACGAAGACCTCCCAGCCGGTCGCGCGAGCGCTTCGCGTCGATCGCGATCACCATGCACTGCGCGCCGAACCGGTCGGCGCAGCGCGACAGCAGCTCGGGGTCGCGCACCGCGGCGCTGTTGAGCGCGACCTTGTCGGCGCCGGCGCGCAGCAGCGCGCCGGACGTCCTCGGGCTCGCGAACGCCGCCGCCCACCGTGAGCGGGATGAACACCTGCTCGGCCGTGCGCGCGATCACGTCGTAGCGTCGCGTCGCGACCCTCGACGGTCGCCGTGATGTCGAGGAAGACGAGCTCGTCGGCGCCCGGCCGCGGTCGTAGCGCGCCGCGAGCTCGACCGGGTCGCCCGCGTCGCGCAGCTCCCGGAACCGGACCCCTTTAACCACGCGACCGGCGTCGACATCCAGGCAGGGGATCATCCGCTTGGCCAGCACGAGCCGCTACCCCCGGATCACCTGGGAGAGCTTGAGGGTCTTCTCGTACAGCGCCTTGCCGGTGACCGACGGCCTCGCAGCCCGCGGTCGCGCAGCGCCCAGATGTCGTCGGCGTGCGGACGCCACCGCTCGCGATGACCGGCCGCTCCGTCAGCCCGAGCACCTGCTTGTAGAGGCGCAGGTCGGGACCGTCGAGCGTGCCGTCGCGCGCGATCGCGGTCACGAGGTAGCTGGGCGCGCCGGCCTCGTCCAAGCGCGGCGAGCGTCGGCGCGAGCTCGGGACCCTCCTCGGTCCACCCCTTGACCATGACGTGACCGCCCCGCACGTCGACCGCGACCAGGATGCGCTCGGCGAACTCCTCCACGGCCCGGGCCACGAACGAGGGGTTGAGTGCCGCGGTCGTGCCGAGGATCGCGCGCGCGGCGCCCAGCGCGAGCACCGCCTCGATGTCTGCCAGCGTCCGCACGCCGCCGCCGATCTGCACCGGGATCACGACCGCGGCGCAGATCTCGCGGACGACCTCGAGGTTGTCCCCTCCTCGAGCGCCGCGTCGAGGTCGATCACGTGCAGCCGGCGCGCGCCCTCCTCTTGGAAGCGAGTGGCCACCGCCACCGGGTCGTCGGCGTAGGAGGTCTCCGCTTCGGGGTTGCCACGCAACAGTCGCACCGCGCGCCCGCCGCGCAGGTCGATCGCGGGGATGACGATCATGCGGCGACCTCGCGCACGATGTTGGCGTACAGATCGAGCCCGGCCTCGCCGGACTTCTCCGGGTGGAACTGCGTGGCGAACACGTTGTCGCGCGCCACGACCGCGCTGAACGCGCCGCCCGTGCTCGGTCGCGCCCACGGTGTCGGGCCCGAGGTCCGGCGCGAACGAGTGCACGAAGTAGAAGGATGTGTCGTCGGGGATGCCGGCGGCGAACGGCGTGCCGCCGGCCGGCCCAGGCGACCGTGTTCCAGCCCATGTGCGGCACGCGAACGGTGGGGGGCAGTCGGCGCACGCGGCCCGGCAGGATGCCGAGGCCCGGCTCGGCGTCCTCGTCGCTGCCCTCGAACAGGATCTGCATGCCGACGCACACGCCGATCACCGGCGTGCCTGCGTCGACGGCGGCCCGGAGCGGCGCCTCCAAGCCCGGCCGCGCGCAGCGCCCGCACGCACTGGCCGAAGTGCCCGACGCCGGGGATCACGATCGCGTCGCCGCCGTCGAGCGCGGCGGCCTCCTCGGCCACGCGCACCGACGCGCCGACGCGTTCGAGCGCCCGCGAGACCGAATGGAGGTTCCCGCTGCCGTAGTCGCACACCGCGATCGTCGTGGACATCGCTACAGCGCTCCCTTCGTGGAGGGAACGCCGCCGCGCCCGGTCTGCGCGCACGCGTCGCCGAGCGCGTTCGCGAGCGCCTTGAACATCGCCTCGCAGATGTGATGCGGCGAGCGCCCGTAGCGCAGATGCGAGTGCACGGTCAGCTCCGCCGCCTGCGCGAACGCACGGATGAAGTCCTCCAGCAGCCCGGTGTCGAAGCCGTTGATCTCCTCGTAAGGCACCGGAACCTCGTGGATCACGAAGGTTCGCCCCGCGAGGTCCAGCACGACCTCGACCGCCGCCTCGTCCAGCGGCACGACCACGGAGGCGAACCGGCGGACGCCGACCTTGTCGCCGAGCGCCTCGCGCAGCGCCTGCCCGACCGCGATGCCGCAGTCCTCCACGGAGTGGTGCCCGTCGATCTGCAGGTCGCCGGCGCACGTCACGACCAGGTCGAAGCCGGCGTGCTTGCCCAGCTGCTGCAGCATGTGATCGAAGAACGGCATGCCCGTGTCGGCGCTGGCCGTGCCCGACCCGTCGAGCTCGAGCTCGACCGTGATCGAGGTCTCCTTCGTGGCGCGCGTGACGGTCGCGGTCCGGCTCATCCGGCGAGGGCCTCGTGGATCGCCCGCAGGAAGAGGTCGGTCTCGTGCTCGGAGCCCGCCGTGACGCGCAGGGCGTTCGGCACGACCGCGGTCATGTCGCGCACCAGCACGCCCCGGTCCAGGAGTTCCTGCCAGACCGTCGACGCGTCGACGGGCGGCACGAACAAGACGAAGTTGGCGTCGCTCGGGTAGACGGTCGTGCCCGGCATCGAGCGAAGCTCGCGCGTCAAGCGATCGCGTTGGATCCGGATCGCCTCCAGCAACGAGATCGCCTCGCCGCGGTGACGCAGCGCGACGATGCCGGCGGTCTGCGTGAGGGAGGAGAGGTGGTAGGGCAGACGCACCCGTTGCAGATCCTGAACGACGGCGGGCGAGGCGAGCGCGTACCCGATCCGGGCGCCCGCGAGCGCGAACGCCTTCGAGAACGTCCGCACGATCACGACGTTCGGGTGCGAGGCCACCAACGCCTGCGCCGAAGCAGCCGGTGCGAACTCCACGTAGGCCTCGTCGACGATCACCAGACTGCGCGGCAGAGCCTGTGCGAGCGCGGCGATCGAGGACAGCGGCTGTGCGTTGCCTGTCGGGTTGTTGGGCGAGCAGACGAACACGACGTCCGGTGCGAGCTCGAGGGCGGCCGCCACCTGCGGCTCGCCCAGCACGAAGTCCGACGGCAACGAGAGCGCCCGGTGCTCGGTCTGGGTCAGCCAGCACAACCGGGCGTGCAACTGGTAGGTCGGCTCGAACGTCGCCGCCGTGCGACCCGGCCCGCCGTAGGCCTGCAACAGCTGCGTCAGGATCTCGTTGGAGCCGTTGGCCGCCCAGATGCCTTCGGCCGCATGCCTCGACACCGCCGCGAGCTCGGCCCGGAGACGGGTCATGTTCGCGTCGGGGTAGCGGTGCAGCGGCAGGTCCCGCACGGCCTCGGCCAGCTCGTCGAAGAAACCCTCGGGCAGCGGGTGCGGGCACTCGTTGGTGTTCAGGCGCGCGGCAACGTCGGGTTGGGGGGAGACGTAGGGCTCGACGTCGCGCAGGCCAGTACGGGGATCGGCGAGCGCGCTCATGCGTCGCCGGCCTCCTCGGCGCGCGCGTCCATCGCCTTCGCGTGGCCGACGAGCCCTTCGGCCCGCGCGATCGCCGAGGTGCCGGGTGTGAAGCGGCGGGCCGCCTCCTGGGACATCTGGATCACCGAGCTGACGGTGACGTAGTCGGCCGCCCGGAGGCCGCTGGAGAAACGCGACGTCCCGGCCGTCGGAAGCACATGGTTGGACGCGACGCCGTAATCGCCGTAGGGCACCGCGGTCCAGTGACCGAGGAACACGGCCCCCGCGTTGCGCACCATCGGCAACACGGCCTCGGGATCGGGGACGAGCAGCAGCACGTGCTCGGCGGCGAGGTCGTTCACGACCGCGATCGCGTGCTCGACGTCGCGCACCAGGATCAGCTTCGTATGCCGCATCGCCTGCTCGACGATCTCGCTGCGACCCGCCTGCGGCAGCTCCTGTTCGAAGGCGGCGTTCACCTTCTCGATCAGCGCCGGATCGGGCGTCAGGAAGTAGGTGCAGGCGTTCGGGTCGTGCTCGGCCTGTGCGATCAGGTCGAGTGCGGCCATGCGCGCGTCGATGTCGCCGTCCGCGACGATCGCCAGCTCGGAGGGCCCGGCGAGCCCGTCGATCCCGACGAACCCCGCGACCTGCCGCTTGGCCTCGGTGACGTAGACGTTGCCCGGCCCGACGATGCGATCCACCGAGGGGATCGACTCGGTGCCGTAGGCCATGGCCGCCACGGCTTGGGCCCCGCCGGTCTTCGCCACATGCGTGGCGCCCGCCTTCCGCGCCGCATACAGCACCGGCGCGTGCACGCTGCCGTCCTTCTGGGCGGGGGTGCACACGACGATCTCGTCGACGCCGGCGACGACGGCCGGCACGACCGTCATCGCGACCGTAGACGGGTACCGCGCCCGCCCGCCCGGCACGTAACAGCCGACCGAGCGCAGTGGCCGCACGATCTCACCGAAGCGGACGCCGTCGCGCTCGTCCCACCATTCGGTCGGGATCTGTCGCTCGGCGAGGGTGCGCAGCCGCTCGATCAGGTCGTCGAGGGCCCGGCGCAGCTCGGGCGGTGTGTCGGCGTCGGCGGCCGCGAACTCGTCCTCGGTGACGAGCACGCCGCCGCCCGAGAGGTCGACGCCGTCGAACTGCGCGGCGAGCTCGATCAACACCTCGTCGCCCTCGACGAAGACGCGCTGCAGGATCTCGCGAACGGTCTCCGCCGTCGCTGGGTCGATCTCGAGCTTGGTGGGCTCCAGCCGCCCGCCCCGCTCGCGCAGGTCGAGGAGCGCGAGCATCACGACTCCTCGGCTACGTCGGGATGCTCGGTGTGCGGGGCGCGGCTTCGGGACCACAGCATCCACCCGCAGATACCCACTGTGAATGCGGCGACCGCGAACGTCACCAGCGAGAAGAGGAATGCGGAGTCGCGATCCATGGAAGGGTGTCAGGGTACCGAAACGCCCAGGCCGCCGACCTCGAGGGCCTCCGGGGCGCCGGTCCCGATGGGCAGGAACAGCAGCAGCGCCCAGGCGGCCCAGACGTAGGCGTTCTCGAGCACGAAATCGGTGAGGCCGCCGCCGGGAAGCCCGATCAGCGTCGACCAGACGGGCACGTGCAAGAGGAAGAGGACGACCGTCGCCGTCCATGCGATCCGGCGTCCGCGGTCGCGCCCGTCCCCGAGGATCACGCCCGTGGCGGGGACGATCCAGACGGCGTGATGGATCCAAGAAACGGGCGAGGCAAGCACGCCGGCGATGCCGATCAGCGCGATCGCCGCGAGCTCGTTGCCGGCGCGGTGGGCGGCGCCCGCGCGAACGAGCCCGATGCCGAGCGCGAGCGCGGCGAGCCCAGCCCACAGCACAGAGGAGTCCCATCCCAGCCGGAGCAGGAGACCGTTGGTCGACTGGTCGATCACCGAGGCGAGGTCGCCGGTGCGCGTCGGGTGCAGCGCGATGTCCAGCCAGTAGGTGCGGGACAGATCGGGCCGCAGGAGCGCGGTGACCGCCCAGATCCCGACCGCGCTCGCGATCGCTGTCCCCGCGGCGCGCCAGCGCTTCGTGACGATCCAGTACGCGACGAAGACCCCCGGCGTGAGCTTGATGGCGGTCGCCGCGCCGACCAGGACGCCGCGAGGCAGCCGCGTGTGTCCGGGGATCGTGTCGGCCAGCACCATCGCGAGCAGCAGGATGCCGACCTGACCGAGATCGAAGACGCTGAGCACCGGTGCGGAGAACGCCATGATGCCCGCGACACAGGCAAGCGCGACCGGCCAGGCGGTTCCCTGGCCGTCGAGGAAGGCTCGATACGATACGCGGGTGACCCAGAGCAGCAACGCGACGTTGAGGAGCGTCCAGCCGAGACCGAGCCAGCCTCGGGGGAGCCACGCGACCAACGAGAGTGCGGCCGCCCAGGACGGCGGATACGTGTATGGCAGCGGAGTGGCGAGCACGTGGCCGAAGCCGTCGGCGTAGATGTCCGCACCGCGGCCGAACGCGCGGCCCGCCAGCAGATAGACCTCGAGATCCTTCATCGGGCCGCCGATGCCCACCGCGATCACGACCATCGTCCCGATCGTCAGGACGCCGATCGCGGCGGCCACCAATCCCGGCCGGGTGTCGATCGCCCGCCGGACCCCGCCGCGTCGGCGCGTTGGTGCTGCCGTCCCCATCCGATTCAGGATAGGGAAGTTCGCCGAACGGACGCGACTCGAGGCGTTGCGTTCAGCCGACGCCGTCGAACGTGTCGTTCGCGTGCGGTGCGCTGTGATCGATGGCCTGCGCCAGTGTTCGGTCGCCGATCTCGAACGCCTTGCTGCTGGGATCGACGCGCTCGGTGTTGGCCAGCACGATCACGGTCGTTCGCTCGGTGGGGAAGCGCACCATCTTGGCGTTCCATCCCGGGAACGAGCCTCCATGGCTGTGGATGGGCAGCCCGCGATGCGTCCGGATCGATAGTCCCCAGCCGTAGTGGATCGGCGTGCCGTCATCGAGGCTCCCGCGGCGTGCGAGCCGGCGCGCGATGTGGGCCTCCTCGTAGAAGGCAGCGTCCCATATCGCGAGGTCGCTCACCGTCGTCCACAAGCCACCCGCACCGATGGCGTGGAACGCCGCCGGCTCCACGTAGGTGCGCCCGTCGAACGCCTCGAAGTGCCCGCGGGCCGCCCGCGGCGGCAACGACGTCGGCGTGTCACGGAAGAAGGTGTCGCGCATCCCGAGGGGCTCGAACAATCGCTCGCTCGCGAAGTGGGCGACGGTTGTCCCATTGGACTGAGCCACCACATGTCCCAAGAGGTGATAGCCGCGGTTCGCGTACCCATAGCGGATGCCCGGTCGAGTGGCGAGCGTCGTCGTGGAGCGAACATCGGCGAGCTGGTGCTCGTTATCCCACGCGGGGACTCCTCCCACCGGAACACCGGGAGAGGCGATGTGATCGCGGTCCCGTATCCCGCTCGTGTGGTGCACGAGGTGCCGGACGCGGACCCGGTCCCCCCACGGTGGCAGCCCGTCGACGATCGACCCGACCGGTGCTTCGAGGTCGAGGTCTCCGTCTTCTGCCGAGAGAAGAGCGCAGGCCGCGACGAACTGCTTCGCGATCGAGCCGACGTAGAAGATCGAATCGGCCGTGAGCTCCACTCCGGTATCGCTGTTCTCCACGCCGTCCGCCGTCACGTCGGCGAGCGAGCCGTCGCGCACGATCGCCGTCACACTTCCGCCTGGCAGACACCTTTCCACCTGTCTAGCCTTGCTGGGCTTTGCGTTTCAGTTCGGTACGGCGTTCCGCTTCCAGCCGCTCCAGATCGACGTCCTCGTAGGAGATATGCGTGAACGCCGCCGCGATCGCAGGATGGACATCCGCGATGGCGCGGTGCATCTCTTGCGCGACCGCCCGGTAGACGGGGTGGCCCGCCGGTTGGGAGCGGAGCTCGGTCAGATGCATAGCCTCGCGCGCGGTCATCTGCATCACGAACCGGATGCGGTATGCCATCGAGACCGCATACTGCGCGGCATCGGGCAGTCCGGCCGCGGCGATCCCGTCGTGCGTCTCGCGCGAGCGCCGCATCGCGAACTCCCAATCCTCGCGCAGGCCCGCCTCGTCGATCTCGGCCGGCACGTCGTAGCCGAACGACCGCGTGAGGCGCTGCCACTCGAGCGTGAGCGGCCGATGGCGCTGCAGATCGCGGAACGCGCCGTAGTCGCAGAGCACGTCGAAGCGGTACTGCGTTCGCTCCCAGGCGCGCCCGGGCTTGTGACGCCGGTTCCCGCGCTCGCCGACGCTCGCCGCGAGGATCGCCGCACGCTCATCGGGCGACAGCGTCGCGGCGATCCGGAAGAGCTGATCGTCGGGCAGGTGACTGTGCTCGTAGAGGACGGCGGCCGTGACCTTCAGCTCGCCCTCGGGGTCGTGGTCAACTAAGCTGACTAAACCGCGGGACTCGGGGTCGACGTCGCCAACGAGCTTGATGGTGAGCTCCTGCGTCCGCTCGCGCACCTCGTGCCAGTAGGCGCTCCAGGCGACCCCTCGGTCGGGCTGATCCACCCGCTTGAGGAACTCGGGGATCACCTTGCGAAGCTCCACCAGCATGAGCTCGCCGTAGGCTCGCATCTCGGCGAGCGGGTGCTGGGCCAGGCGCATCAGCAGCTGCTCGTAGGACTGCCCGGTCGCGTAGATGCCGAGGTTCGAGCGCGTGCCCGCCGGCAGCACCATCCGCAGCGTGTCGCAGGTCTTGGCCAGGATCGTCTGGTTGTAGACGAAGTCGGTGTCATGGGGCTGCTTCGGGAACCGCGTGCGGAACCACGGGTTGAGCTGTTCGTACATGCGTCCGTACGTCGAGAACACGTCGTCCAGGAACGTCTCGTACGTGTGCTCGAGATCGGTGCCGACGAGCTCGGGAGGGACGGTGGCACGCCACCGACCGCCGGGCTTGTCGTCGTAGCGCATGTACCGCGTCGACTGTTCGAGGTAGGCGGCGAGCCGTCCCCATTCCAGCGCCTTCGCGAGAAGTTGGGAGGACTGCTCGCACGCGAGGTGCACGCCCCCGAGCTGGGCGACCGAGTCGTCGCCGTACTCGACGAAGACCCGCTCGTAGATGCCCGCGGCGCGCTGCGACGCGGCCGTGACGCTGCCGATGTCGACGCCCGCCACGTCGTCGGCGAACTCGTCCAGGAACAGTCGGCGCAGCGACTTCGTCGTGCGCGAGTACCGCGCGAACATCGCGCCCTTCACCGCCTCGGGAAGGTTGATCAGCGCGAACACGGGTCCCTCGAGGTTCGTGAAGTGCGGCTCGAGCAACGCCCGCTCTTCGGGCGTGAAGTCCTCGCGGACGTACGCGTCGGTCATGGCGTCGGCGTCGGGCTCTCGATCGTCCCGTCGCCCGTGTACAGCGTGACGGTGCCGCCGGCCGGGACCGAGGTACCCGGGGCGGGGTCCTGGTGCGCCACGAACGCCGTGTTCGGGCACTGCGGCAGGGACGCGACGGTACCGCCGTACTTCACGACCACGCCCAGCTTCGAGAGCTTGTTCTTGGCTTTGTTGAAGTTCACGCAGGAGTAGTCCTCGAGGGTGATGGTCGCCGGGCCGCTCGCGACCTGAACGTTCACGAAGGTGCCGATCGGCACGTCCTTGTTCGCCTGCGGGTCTTGACCGACGATCGTGTCGGTCGGACACGCGTCGCTCGGCACCGACGTCTTGGTGCCGAGCACGAGGTCGGTACCCAGCGCGGCCGTGGCATCGGCCAGCGTCTTGCACGTGAGGTCCGGCACCGTCACCGTCTTGGGCGCCACGGCCACCGTCAACGTCACCGTGTCGCCGGCATTGAGCGTGGTGCCCTCCGTCGGGTCTTGCGCGAGGACCGTGTCGGGCGTCTGGTCCGACTCCTTGGGAACACGAACGATGGTGAGGTTCAGGTTCATGCCCTCGAGCTGTGCTTTCGCGTTGGCGTACGGGAGGCCCTTCAGTGGCAGCATCGTGCCGGTGGTCGGGGCGTCGCTGCCGTTCAGGCTCTTGGCCAGGAGGTACCCGCCGCCGGCCAGGATCGCGACGATGAGGATCCCGATCAGCACGCCGAGCCACACCTTCCTCGAGGAGGTCTCGGGCTCGGGCGGTGGCATCACCTGGGTGGGCTGGCGCGCGATCACCTGGGTGGCAGCGCCTTCGGCGCCGACCGGCAGCAGCGGGGTGGCTTCGACCTCCTGGCCCTTGCGGACCCGGTCGAGGTCCTCGCTCAGCTCTGCAGCGCTCTGGTAGCGGTTCGCCGGGTTCTTCGCCATACACTTCATGACGACGGCGTCCAGGCGCGGCGGCACGTCGGGATTGACCTGCGAAGGAGGCACGGGCGACTCGTTGACCTGCTTGTAGGCGATCGCCACCGGCGTGTCGCCGGTGAACGGCGGGCGATGCGCGAGCAGCTCGTAGAGCACGCAGCCGAGCGAGTAGATGTCGCTGCGCGCGTCGACCGGCTGACCCTGCGCCTGCTCGGGGGAGAAGTAGGCGGGCGTGCCGATCACCGAGGAGGTCTGGGGCGCGGTCGCATCGGACTGCAGGCGCGCGATGCCGAAGTCCATGACCTTCACCTCGCCGGCGCGCGTGACCATCACGTTGGCCGGCTTGATGTCGCGGTGCACGATCCCCTGCGCATGTGCGGCGGCCAGCGCGCCGGCGATCTTGTCGGCGAGCTCGACGCCCTGGATCGGAGTGGGCTTGCCGCCGCCGGCGAGGAACGACGCGAGCGTGCGCCCCTCGATGTACTCCATGACGATGTATTGCGTCTCGCCGTCGGCGCCCGTGTCGTACACGCCGACGATGTTGGGGTGGCTGAGGCGAGCCGCGGCCTGCGCCTCGCGACGGAACCGGGCGACGAAGCCCGCGTCGCGGTCATACGGCGGGAGCAGCACCTTGATCGCGACCGTGCGCTCGAGCGCCGGGTCGTAGCCGCGGTAGACCTCGGCCATGCCGCCCTGGCCGATCCGCGCCTCGACGCGGTAGCGATCAGCGAACTCCTGTCGGTCCACCCGGTCCCCTCATCATCCGAGGTACGCCTCCATGACCTGCTTGGCGATCGGAGCCGCGACCTGCCCGCCGGTCGCCTCGTTGCCGAGGTCGCCGCCGTCCAGCACGATAACCGCTACGGCGATGCGCGCCGTCTGGCCCGGACCGGCCGGCGCGAACGAGGTGAACCACGCGTTCGGGGGCGTGCCCTCGCCGTTCGTGGCAGTACCGGTCTTGCCCGCGACGATCATGCCCGGGATCTGGGCCGCGGTGCCGGTGCCGCCCTCGACGACGCTCACCATCATCGCGCGCAGCTGCGCGGCGGAGTCTGCGGTCAACGGATGACTGAAGTCGTCGGGTCCGAACGTCCTGATCGTCTGGCCGGTCGTCGCGTCGCGGACCTCCGTCACGAGTCGCGGCGCGTACATCGTGCCCTGGTTCGCGATCGCGGACGCGATCAGCGCCAGGTGCAGCGGGTTCGTGAGGTCGTTGTCCAGCCCGATCGCCGAGCGCGCCAGCGCCGCCTCGTTGTTGACGAAGTACGACGCATCGGGGAAGTGCCCGACCTCCCAGGGGAGCACGAATGGGATCGTCGGTGCGTCCTGGCAGGCGGCGCTGAAGGTCGGCTCGGTCCGGCAGAACCCGTAGCCCTGCGCCTGGGCAGCCATCCGCTCCGCCTTCAGCGCCATCCCGATCTCGGCGAACGGAACGTTGCACGAGCTCTCGAATGCCTGGCCCATCGTGACGGTGTCCCGACCGCCGTTGCAGTACTCGTCGCCGAAGTTCTCGATGTGCTCGTCGGTGCCGGGCAGCTCCAGGTGGTGGGGGTTCGGCCACTCCTTCTCGGGCCTCCAGCCGTGCTCGAGCGCGGCGCTCGCCGTCACCGTCTTGAACGTCGAGCCCGGTAGGTACAGATCCTGGAACGCGTGCGCCACCAGCGGCGTGTCCGGATCGGACGTGACTTTGTTCCACGCCGCCTGCATCTGGTCGGGGGTGCCGCTCGACAGCGGCTGCGGGTCGAAGCCGGGGTTCGAGTACATCGCAAGGACATCGCCGTTCTGTGGATCGATCGCGACGACGGCGCCCTGGAGGCTCCCGAGCGCCGTGCGGGCCACCTTCTGGAGCACCGGGTCGAGCGTCGTCAGCACCGTGCCGCCGCGACGGGGCCGCCCGAGGATGATGTCGGTCAGGTTCTGCGTCGTGAACTCGGGCGCGGTGCCCGCGAGGTAGGGATTCATGGCCTGCTCGAGCCCGGTGCGTCCGTAGATCTGGGAGTAGTAACCGGTCAGCTGCCCGAAGAGCTCTCCCTGCGGGTAGCGGCGCACGAAGAGGTAGGGCGAGTTCGGGTCGTCGTTGGGGAGCGACTCGGCCAGCACCGTCTTGCGGTCGGCGGCGAGGATCTGGCCGCGCTCCACCGCGTACTCGGCGCGGATCTGGCGCGCTGCGTTCGCCGGCTGGTTCGCGATCCGGTCGGCCGCCACCACCTGCACGTACGCGACCTGGGCGAAGAGCACCGCGAACAGCCCTACGAACGCGATCCCGAGCCGTCTGATCTGGCGATCCATCAGGCCCCGGCTCTCTCGACTCCCGGCGCGTGTTCCGGCGCGGGCGCCGGCTGCTTGCGGCGGGCGCGGAACCACGGTCCAGCAGACGTGCGCACCAGCAGCGCCAGTACGATCGCCGTCGCGACGCGGCTCGTCCCGCCGTAGCTGACGAGCGGCAGTGGGACGCCGGTGAGCGGGATCAGACGCAGCACGCCCCCGGCGATCACGAAGACCTGGAGGCCGAGCAACGTCGTCAGTCCGACCGCGAGCAATTTCTCGAACCCGTCGGTGCGCTCGACCGCGATCCGCAGTCCACGCCCGACCAGCACCAGGTATAAGAGGAGGAGGGCCGCGACTCCGAGCATGCCGAGCTCCTCGCCGAACGCCGCGAGGATGAAGTCGCTGCCGACGTAGGGGATCAGGGTGGGCGAGCCCTGGCCGAGTCCGGTGCCGACCATCCCGCCTGTGGCCAGCGCGAACCATCCCTGCGCCAGCTGATAGCCCTGGTCGGCGACCACCTTGGGGTCCATCGCGTGCAGCCACGCGTCCACCCGCACCTGCACGTGGGAGAACGCGAGGTAGCCGACGTACGCGCCGATCGCGAACAGCACGAGGCCGAGGATCAGATAGGACCAGCGGCCCGTCGCGACCCACATCATCACGACGAACACACCGAACAGCAGCAGCGATGCGCCCATGTCGCGCTCCAGGAACAGGACGGCGAGGGACGCACCCCACGCCAGGAGCAGGGGTCCCAGATCCTTGGGCCGCGGCAGTCCGAGGCGCCCGACGCCGGCGGCGAGCATCTCCCGGCGCTGCGACAGGTACGAAGCGAGGAAGATCACGATGAGGATCCGTCCCGCCTCCGCCGGCTGGAACGTGACGAAGCCGAGGTTGACCCACAGCTTCGCACCGTTGACCTCGGTGCCGACGCCGGGCACGATCGGCAGCAGCAGCAGGATCAAACCGGCAAGACCGATCGTGTAGGTGTAGGCGTCCAGTTGGCGCACGTCGCGGATCACCGCGATCGTGAGCACGAAGCTGGCGAGGCCGATCGCGAGCCACACGGCCTGCTCGGCGGCGAACTCGGGGTGCCCGCGGTCGACCATCAACCGATAGAGCATCGCGAGCCCGAGCCCGCCGAGCAGCACCGCGGTGGGGTAGAGCACGGGGTCGGCGCCGCGCGCGAAGCGACGGATCGCGTACCAGCCGGCCACGGCGAACGCGGTGAACACGATGCCGTAGACGACGAGGTTGCCCGGGACCTCGTCCGACAGCCCCATCGCCTGCAGGGCATAGGCGAGCACGCTGACGCCGGCGGCCACAAGCACCGCGGCCAGACCGGTTCGCCCGCGGGGAGTGCGGATCGCCGCGGGCGCCGCGACAGCGCTCATGGCACGGGTCCTGTCTGCTGTGCCTGCGCGTCGCGGAGGTCCTGACGCATCTGTTCGACCGTGGCAAGCGCCGCCTCACGGCTGTCCACGTTGATCCCGTCGCTCAGCCCGGGGAACGTCGCGAGCTGCTCGACCGCCGCCGCGTCCAACCCGGTGTCCTGGTCGACGTGGGACAGGTCGAATCCGAACGGCGAGGCCGGGATGCCCTGGAAAACCGCCACGTGGCCGTTGGAGACCCCGACGTACCACTGATCGTCGACGTAGGACCGGAACACGGTGAAACCGGCCGCCAGCAGCACGATCACGCCGGCGGCGCCGAGGAGCCAGGGCCACCATCGTCGCGTCGCCTCGGGCCTGGACTGCGGTGGCTCGGTGACGGTCCCCTCATCCGGCTCGCCGGCCTCGACGTCGAGCACGATCACCGTGATGTTGTCGATGCCGCCGGCCCGGTTCGCGGCGCGCACGAGCCGATCGGCCGCGTCCTGCGGCTTGCCGACGGTCGCGCCGAGGATGGCCAGGATCTGGTCCTCCGTCACCATCGTCGTCAGGCCGTCGGAGCACAGCAGCAGCCGGTCGCCCTCCAACAGCCCCACGTCGTCGGCGTCGACGTCCACTTCGGCTCGGTGCCGAGCGCTCGCAGCAGGACGTTGCGGTGCGGATGGACCTCGGCCTCGTCGCGCGTGATCTCGCCGGCCTGTACCATGCGATCCACCAGGGTGTGATCGCGAGTGAGCTGCCGAAGTGCGCCCGCGCGGGCCAGATACGCGCGACTGTCCCCGACGTGCGCGAGGTGGATCGCCTCGGGGCTCGCGAGCACCGCCGTCAGTGTGGTTCCCATGCCCGCGTAGCGCTCGTCCTCGCCGGCGCGAGCGAACACGATCCGGTTGGCCTCGCGCACCTCGTCCTCGAGCGAGGCCGTGCCGGCCTTCTGCATCTCGGTGATCGTGGCGAGCGCCAGCTGCGACGCGACTTCGCCGGCGCGCGCCCCGCCCATCCCGTCGGCGACGGCGTAGAGCGGCGGCTCGACGACGAACGCGTCCTCGTTGCCCTGGCGAACCTGACCGACGTCGGTCGCGACACCGGCGGCGATCTTCATTTCCGAAGCTCCACGATCGTCGTGCCGACCCGGATCTTGTCGCCGGGCGTGAGCATGGCGGGCGCCACCAGCTTCTGCTCGTTGACGAAGGTTCCATTGGTCGAGCCGAGGTCCTCGACGTACCAGTTGCCGCCTCGATCGAAGATTCGCGCGTGCTGCTGCGAGACGTAGGTGTCGTCCAGGCGGAGCTCACACTCGACGCCCCGGCCGAGCGTGTCGAGCCGTCGAGCGGGGTCGTCCGCGGCTTCTGCCCGTCGATGTGCACGACGAGCACGCTCGGGTGCGTGGTGGGACCGACGATGACCGCGCGCCCCCTCTTCGCCGCGGGCGCGCTGCGATCGACGTTCAGCCCTCGCACGACCCAGCGCATCGCGCGCCAGATGAACAGGAACAGCAGCGCGAGCAATGCGTACTTCAAGGCGGACAGCGCGAACGGCTCGACGGCTGCGCCCAGCATTACGCGCTCCGGTATTCGATCTGGGTCGTGCCCACCGTGATGTGATCGCCGTCGGCGAGCTGCGCGGACTGCACGTCGCGCCCGTTGACCTTGGTGCCGTTCGTCGAGCCCAGATCGGTCACGGTGGAGACGCCGTCGATCGTTCGCACCTGCGCATGCCGTCGCGACGCGCCGGTGTCGTCCACCACGACCTCGCAGTCCGCGAGCCGTCCGATCGTGAGCAGCTCGCGATCGACCGGGATCGCTCGAACGCCGCCGTTCTCGTGCACACGCAGCTGCGCTCGTTTCGCGGGCACGACGGGCTCGGGCGCGGATGCGGTCTGTTCGCCCTGGACGAGCGAGGCCTCGACGGCCAGATCGCCCTTGCGCAGCGCGTTGTCCACGAACAGCTCGACCTCGGGCGGTCCCATCAATCCCCAGCCGCGCTCGGCGGCGGTCTCGCGGATCACCGAGGCCAACTCGGTCGTGAGCGCGGTCTCGATCTGCTGGAACCGCGGCGCGTCCTCGGCGGACAGGGACACCTCGAAGTGGTTCGGCGCCCAGACCTCGTTCACCGAGACCTGCTTGCCGTCGTCCATCGACCGGACCACGCGCTTGGCGATCTCTACCGGCTGCACGCCGGAGCGGAACGTCTTTGAGAAGAGACCCTCGACCAGGCCTCCCAGGCGGCGCTCGAAATCTCGAAGGTTCGGCACGATTGGGGTTCGGCGGGTGGTCGGACCGCCGAGGAGCCATCCTACCCCGGGGTCTGTCACGGTTCGGTGACGCTAGGTCTTCACGACGATCGTGCCGGCGATCTTGTCGTGCAGTGTCTGCTTCTGCTTGTCCCACAGCATCCAGAGGTCGTCGACGAGGCTCGCGAAGCTGATCCCGAGGACGCCGATCACGAGCTCCAGCAGCGGCCGCAGCGCCGCCTCTCGCCAGGTCGCGGGGGACCCGTCCACCTGGCGGACCCGGATGCCGACTGCGAACTTGCCGACGGTCGCGTTCCACTGCCCGATCATCAGGAACTCATAGAGGTAACGCACGAACTGCAGGGCGAGCGCCCAACCGATCACCTCGCTGTTCATGCGCGCGAAGTCGATGTCCGAGAGGCTTGTGGACGACGTGATGTTCATCCGGTCGATCGTCCTGATCGCCACGGGGATGTAGAGGGGCACCAGGACCAGCGAGTCGATGATCGAGGCGAGCACGCGGATCCAGAAGCTCGCGTACGCGGGCGGCGCGACGAACTCGGGCGGCGGCGCCCAGCCGGGCGCGGACGGCATGCCACTCGGCGGCGGCGGAAGGGGCGGTTGGCTCACGCAGCGAGCCTAAGGTGCGTAGGGCACCGCTGCTACCATTCCGATCCCCACGGGCGAGTGGCGGAATTGGCAGACGCGCAGGATTCAGGTTCCTGTGTCCGAAAGGACGTGGGGGTTCAACTCCCCCCTCGCCCACATCGCATGAGCATTCGGGCAACGCCGGAGGTCTACCGCATGGAAGCGAACCGCTACCGCGTGATCGACACGGATGGCAGTGAGGTCGGGTTCATCGACGATCATCGGCCGTACATCGCAGAAGAGGAAGCGGTGACGCTTCCGGACGGCAGCCTCGCAACGATCGTCGAGGTGTACGACGAGCGAAGACGGCCGCGAGGGTGGGGTCGTGGCAACGCTCGTCGTCGACGTGCCCTAACGGCCGTCATCTTGGCTTGCCTCATCCCGAGGCGGGGACCGATCCGGGTGTGAGGGCGGCGCCGTCGGTCAGAGTGATCGTTCGCTGTGCGTCGACCGTCCTGGCATCGGTGCCGCCGACGATGAGGACCTCGGACCCGCTCCAGACCGAGGCCGCCTCGATGCGCGCGCGCAGCGGCGCTTTCGGCAATGCCGACCACGTGTTCGCGACCGGGTCGTAGGTCTCGCCATGCGGGGGGATCGTCTTGCCCGACCCGATGCCGCCCCAGACGACGAGTTGGTCGTCGGTCCACACCGCGACGAACCCGCTCCGTGGGTACGCCATCGGCGCGAGCCACCGCCACCGGTTCGTCGCCGGGTCGTAGGCGACGCCGCGGGCGAGTGGTGTCGCTGTACTGGACAGGCGACTCGTTCCGCCGACGAGCAGCATCTCGGCGCCGTCCCATACCGCGGCGTAGTCCAGAACGTAGTACCCGCCACCACGGGCGACCGGCATCGGTGGGAGCCTTCGCCAGGTGCGGGTGGTCGGGTTGTAGGCCGCAGCGTCGTCAAAGATCGTGAAGGAAGCCTCCCCGGGGGCGGCACCCTCGGCGTAGCCGGAACCGCCGGCGATGATCAACTCCTTGCCCGTCCACACGCCGGTCGCATGCCTGCCCGCGAGGGGTGAGGGTGGCAACCTCCGCCAGGAGTTCGTCGCGGGTGTGTACGCCGCGCCGTCCGCCAGCTCCTGGTCGCAACATCCGCCACCCCAACCGATCATCTGCTTGCCGGTCCAGACGACGACCGACGGTCCGCCGGCTCCCGCGGGCGGCCGGGGAAGATGACGCCACGTGTCGGTCGCTGGGTTGTAGGCCGCGTCGGCGATGCCCCAGAGCAAGAGCTCCTTGCCCGTCCACACCGCCTTGTCCGAGCCCTCGAAGCACCCTTTGGGGGTCGGAACGATGGAGGCGGTGCGCCACGCATCGGGCGACGGGTCGTATGCCATCAGCGTCTCTCTGCAGTAGGTCTTGGGGTCTGCCCCAGTGAAGACGACGAGCATCTCGTGCCCATCCCAGACGGCTGCCGGCGGTGGGTAGTAATCGGCGAGCGTCGGCACAGCCGAGATGCGGCGCCAGGACGCCGGGGTCGGCGTGGCGCTCGGCGAGACCGTGACGGAGCTGGGTCGTGTGCTCGTCGGCGAACCGCTTGCGCTCGACGTCGACTGGGCGCTGCATGCACCCAGCCCCAACGCGAGGCCGACGAGCATGGCGACCGCCGAGCCGCGGCGGGCCCGGGTGCCGTGGGTACCTAGCCGATCTCGCATGAGGACCGTCATCTGGACAACGCCTCCGACCCCAGCGTCCCTCCTGGGAGCTCTGCGAAGAGCGGCCGTTCGACCCAGATCGCAGGGGACGTTGAGGGCGCAACCCCCCCCGTATGGCCGACCGCCGGTACGGTGACGCGATGCCGCTGCAGAATCGCGTCACGCCGTTCGGGGAACTGATCGCCGATCCGGCTCGAGGACTCGTCTACGGGAACCGCGGCTGCATGCACGACGCCGAGGGCAGGATCCGCCGGCCCTACGGCGTGAAGCGGTGGATCGCCTGTCGACTCGAGTTCCGCGGGTGGCATCGAGAGTCGTTGCTGCAGCCCGGGCGGTTCACCGAGCTGTTCTTCCTCGATGAGGCGACCGCGTTCGCAGCGGGCCACCGCCCCTGCCGACTCTGCCGGTACGAGGACTACCAAGCATTCGTCGCGGCGTGGGCCTCCTCCCACAGCGGCGCCCCGACCAACGCGGACGCGATCGACGAGGTCTTGCACGGGGAGCGGTGGGACGCGGCACGCAAACGGCAGCGTCACCACCCAGCCGAGCTCGACGATCTTCCGGACGGTGCCTTCGTCGTCGGAGCCGACGGTGGTGCATGGCTCGTGCTGGGCTCCGACCTGCTCCGCTGGACGCCGAACGGCTACCGCGACCGTGTTCGACGTTGGGCGGGCGGGCGTGGCTCGATGATCACGCCGCCGTCGCTCGTGCGGACCCTCGCGACCGATCGCCGACCGCTCGTGCCGTTCCTGCATCCATCGGCGTTCGCCGCATGAGGCCGGGGCCGAAACCGCTCCCACCCGTGGGAGCGTTGCTCGCGTATACACGCACGAGGAGGTCGGGTTGGAGATCGTTCGGTTCGTGATCAGGCGGCTGCGCGCGCAACGCGCACTCGCCGTGGGCATGGTGGTCACGCTCGCATTCGCCATCGCGGGGATCGCGTCCGCGCCGATCTTCATCGACGGCGCCCGCGCCGCGATCTACCAGTCGGCGTTCGCGAACGCCCCGGAGCCCGTCCGCGACATCCGGATCTCGCTCTTCGCGAAGCCGACCGACTGGGCCAAGAGCGACCAACAGCTTCGGGCTGCGATCTCGGACGTGCCGACCGATGCCATCGTGGCGCAGGGGCTCGCGAACGCACGGCTGCCCAACTACACCGATCAGCTGATCCTGATGTTCCGCGATGGAGCGGCGGACCACCTGCCGTTCACCGATGGGCGTGCGCCCCGCGACGGAGAGGTCGCGATCCCCTCCGGCCTCGCGTTCGCGAGGGGCATCGGGGTCGGGGACGAGCTCCCGGTGCTGGGTCCATCCGGTGTGACCGTCCCGCTGAAGATCAGCGGGATCTTCGAGCCCCCGCCTCGAACGGACCCGTTCTTCTTCGGGGAGAAATCGCCATTCTCGATCCCCGAGGATAGCGGTCCACCTCCGCCCGTGGTCACGACACGGTCGACCGCGCTGGACGTCTCGCGGCGGCTCGGCCTGTCGACGTCGTTCTCATGGGATCTCTATCTGCCCTGGGATCGGATGACCTGGGAGCAGGCCCAGGGACTCGAGGCCGTGCAGCACAGGATCGACGAGCGGCTGGTCGAGACGCTCACCACGTCGCAGGCCCACGTCGAGGGTGGGATCCCCGAGCTGATCGGCGACGTGCGCCGTTCAGTCGAGGATCTGCAGACACCGGTGTTCCTCGTTGGGTTGCAGATCCTGCTGGTCGGACTTGCCGTGATCGCCGGCGTGGGAGTGTTGCTCGCCGCGCGGCAGGGCCTCGAGTTGGCGATCCTGCATTCGCGCGGGTTCTCTCGGGGCTGGCTGTTCCGGGTCCAGCTGCTCCAAGCCGGCACGGCCGCCGTGGTCGCCTTGCCGATCGGCCTGCTGTTCGCCCGTGCGCTTGCTGCCTTCGCCGGCTCGACCACGGGCGAACGCGCGCCCGGCATCGGTTTTCCGACCGCGCTGTCGACGACGTCGGTCCGATTGGCGGTGGCGGCCGCCGTCCTCGCGGCGATCGTGCTCGCGCTGCCCTCGATCGCCGCGGTGCGGCGCACGATCATCGCCGAACGGCACCACGCCTCGCGGGAGGATCGCGCGCTGCTCGCGCGGCTGCCGGTCGAACTGGTCGTGTTGCCCGTCGGGGTCCTGGCCCTGGTACAGCTGCGGCAGGCCCCACTGACCATCGTGACCGGTGCGCAGCCGGTGCAGCCGCTCCTGCTCTTCGCCCCCACGCTCCTGATCCTCGGCGTCACGTTCCTGGTGGTTCGGTTGCTGTCGTGGACGGCGCGCGCGCTCGACGGGCCTGTGGGTCGGTCCCGGCGGCTGTCGACCTATCTCGCCGGTCGCCGATTGGCGCGCTCGGGCGACGCGTCCTTCGCGGCGGCGCTACTGGTGGTGCTGGCCATCAGCTTGCTCGTCGTGGCGACGACCTTCCGAGCCACCACCCAGCGCGCGCACCGCGACGCGGCGGAGGCGTTCACCGGCGCGGCGTGGGTCGGCGACCTCGGCCAGTTGCCCGGCGGGGCCATCGGTGCGCTGCCATCGGGGGCGACCGGCGTAACGCGGTTCCTGCCGCGCGCCGTGAACGGGACCCTGCCGTCCGGAACGGAGGCCCTCGGGATCGATCCCGCGACGTTCGAGGGCAGCGCCTGGTGGCGCGGCGACCTCGCGGACGCGTCCCTCCAGGGTCTGATGCAGGACCTGCAGACGCCGCCGTCCGGTGCGCTGCTCCCAGAAGGGGCGCGCCAGCTGTCCTTCCGAATGTCCGCGCCTTCGGACGCCGCCTTCGACGTGCGAGCCACCGTGGCCGATCCGGACGGCACGATCAGGGCGACGCCATCGGTCCCTGTCGTGCCGGGTTCGAGTGCGTACACGCTGGATCTCGGCGCCGCGAGCCGGCTTCTGTCGATCACGATCGACGTTCCCTCGTTCGCCGACCTCGTGCCCGCCGGATCCGCCTTCCGGTTCTCCGACGTGGCGGCGGACGGCTCGCCGTTGTCGCTCGACGGGTGGTCGCCCGTCTCGAACGCCGGCGCAACCGGCACGTTGGAAGCGAGCGGCGACGGATGGCGCTACCTCGTCTCGACGGTGTCCCAGGTCGCAGGGATCCAATCTGCGCCGCAGCCCTTGCCGGCGCTCGTCTCGGACGCCATCGATCCGTCCACGACCGCGTTGTTCGTCGCCGGTGTTCGTGTGCCGATACGGCCGGTCGCCACCCCGCACGCCTTCCCAGGCGTGGCGCCGGGTGTGCCGTTCGTCGTGGTGTCGCAGCCTGCCCTCCAGGACGTCCTGCGCGCCACGCCGGAACCGCCGTCGCTGCCCGTCCAGGTCTGGACGATGCACCCGGATCCGACCGCGGAGCTGGAGGCCGAGGGGTACCACGTCACCGACGCCACGTCGGCCGAGGCGATCCAGGCAGGTCTCGATCAGCAGCCGCCCGCGCTCGCGATGGGGATGGATGCGGCCGCCGCGATCGCCGGGCTCGCCTTGGTGATCGCGGGGGTGGCCGCGACGCTCTACGTCGCGCAGCGCCGCCGCGCGTTCGAGTTCGCGGCGCTCCTCGCGATGGGCGCGTCCACGCGAGAACTGCGGCGCGCGATCGGTCGAGAACAGCTGTGGCTGGTTGGCGCGGCCTCGATCGCCGGACTGGCGCTCGGCCGCGCCTGCGTCGTGCTCGCGGCGCCTCAACTGCGCGCGAGCGCGGGTGTCCGCTTCCCGACGCCGGCCGTGGTCGTCGACGCCACGGCCCTGCTCGCCGCGTTCGTCGCCCTGGCGGTCGCCATGTTCCTGGCAACGCGCGCCGCCGGTCGCGCGCTGACGCACATGCCCGTCACGACCGTCCTGCGTGGTGAGGTCGAATGAGCGCGCCGTACGACGCTGTGGCCCCCGTAGACCGCTGGGGTGCGGCGGTCCGATTCACCGACGTCTACAAGGTGTTCCGAGTGGGCGACACGGGCATCGCGGCGCTGGCCGGCGTTGACCTCACCATCGAGTCGGGGGAGTTCGTCGCGCTCGTCGGGCCGAGCGGCAGCGGCAAGTCGACGGCGTTACATCTGCTGGGCGGTTTGGATCGAGCCTCGGCGGGCGTGGTTGAGGTCGAGGGCGACGATCTCGGCCTGCTCGACGATGCGTCGCTCACGCGTCATCGCGCGGACCGGGTGGGCTTCGTCTGGCAGGGCGCCGCCCGCAACCTCGTTTCCTACCTGTCCGCCATCGACAACGTCCGGCTGCCTCGCCGCGCGCCGCGCCGTACCGCGCACCTCCGTCGAGGTGCGACCGCCGAAACGACGGCGGAGGAACTGCTCGAACTCGTTGGCCTCAGCGAGCGCGCGAATCACTTGCCCGCGCAGCTCTCCGGCGGGGAGCAGCAACGGACGGCGGTCGCCGTCGCGCTCGCGAACGACCCCGCGCTGCTGCTCGCCGATGAGCCGACCGGCGAGCTGGACGGCGCCTCGGCGGCTCGCGTGCTCGAGGTCTTCCGCGACGTGTCGGCGCGACTCGGGACGACGATCGTGATGTCGACCCACGACCTGCTGGCCGCGCGCACCGCCGACCGCAGGGTCTACCTCAGGCACGGCCGCGCCTCCGAAGCCGGGGTCCCATTGCCGCCGATCGGAGAGGACGGCACCGTGCGACTGCCTCTCGAAGTCGCCGACGCCTTAGGGGCCGAGCCGCTCGAGCTCTCGATCGAGTCCGACGAAGTCGTGATCCGCCGCCGCAGGGAGCAGCGTGATGGCTGAGCCCTTGATCGAAGCGGTCGACGTCGAGCGCACCTATCGCGGTCCCACGGACGTGGCCGCGGTCCGTGGCGTGTCCTTTGCCCTTCGGCCCGGAGACCTCGTCGCGCTGCTGGGCCCGAGCGGCTCCGGCAAGTCGACGTTCCTCGGGATGCTCGCCGGTCTCGACGAGCCTGACGAGGGCGAGGTGCGGTGGCAGGGCAGGGCGTTCGGATCGATGTCGACCGACGAGCGTCGCGCCGTGCACCAACGAGAGATCGGGATCGTGTTCCAGGCCTACGGTCTGCTGCCGTCGCTGTCCGCGGTCGAGAATGTGGCGTTGCCGCTCCGGGTGCGCGGCGAGGTCCGGGAGAGCCGAGAAACGGCGACCGTCATGCTGGAGCGGCTAGACCTGCGCGACCGACTCGAGCACCGGACGTTCGAGCTCTCCGGGGGTCAGCAGCAGCGGATCGCGGTCGCACGCGCGTTGGTCGGGCAGCCGACCGTGGTCCTCGCCGACGAGCCGATCTCCGAAGTCGACGAGGTGAACGGCGAACGGATCCTCGCCGCCCTGTGGGAGGTGGCGTCGCGGGGCGGCGCCGTGGTCGTCGCGACGCACGACCCGCAGGCGCTCGAGTACGCGACGCGAGCGGTGCTCTTCCGCGACGGGCGCGTCGAGGCGGAAGGGGATCCCGCCGAGCTCCGGGCGAGCCTGACCACCGACTGAGCCGGCGCACGCGATCCGTCCTGTCTCCGCCGTCGAGGGTTTCGTACCCCACACACCCGTCGGGTCGGTCGTCGCGCGGCGAGCTCTCCTTCTAGGCTGAGGCTCGTGCCTGAGGACGTCTTCGGTCTGCCGACCCATATCGTGCTGCTGCACATCGTCGTGGTGCTGCTGCCGCTCGCCGCCGTCGCCACCGTCGCGGTGGTGGTCTCCTCCTGGTTCCGCCACCGCTTCGGGCTGGTCGTCTTGGCGGCGACGTTCGTCACGACGCTGTTCGTGCCGTTGACGTCGCAGGCCGGGGAATCTCTCGCCGCTCGGCTGCCCGACGCGCCCGAGATCCAACTGCACGCGGAGGTCGGCCAACAGCTGGTGATCTGGGCAGCGGTCTTCGGGGTGTGCCTCGCGGCGGTCGTCCTGCTCGACCTGCTCCGACGAGCCGCGGCGAGCGATCTGACGAGGGCAGAGTCGTGGGCGGTCGCGCGGGTGCCGGCCGAGTGGCGCTCGACCCCGCATGGGTGGAGCGACACGGCCTTCCGCGTGTTCCAGGTGCTGGCGATCGTGGCGTCGATCGGTGTCCTCGTCATGGTGATCCGAGCGGGCCACACCGGCGCCCAGGCCGTGTGGTCGCAGTACCCCGACCTGCGGCCCGCGTGAGCGACGACATGGTGCGCGACGTGACCGGCGCCGCGTCCCTCGAGGGGATCGACACGCCCGCCCTGTTGTTCGATCTCGACGTCGTCGAGCGCAACGTCGAGGAGATGGCTTCGGTCGCGCAGGGCGCGGGCGTCGCCTTGCGCCCGCACGCCAAGACGCACAAGTCGCCCGAGATCGCGGGCATGCAGATGGCCGCGGGCGCCCGAGGTCTGACGGTGGCCAAACTCGACGAGGCCGAGATCATGATCGACGCGGGCGTGACCGACCTGCTCATCGCGTATCCGATCGTGGGCGCGATCAAGCTCGCCCGGTTGGAGGCGCTGGTGGATCGGGCTGCGATCCGCGTGAGCCTCGACACGCTCGAGGTCGCGGAGGGCCTGGGTCGCGTCGGGCGTCGGATCGGTGCCGAGATCCCGGTCCTCGTCGAGGTCGACACCGGCTTGCATCGCATGGGCCGGCCGCCGGGCGAGGCCTCGGCGGCGCTCGCCACGGAGATCGCGCGCGTTCCCGGCGTCGAGGTGATCGGCTTGCTGACCCATGCCGGTCACGCGTACCGGGCGACCGATGCGGACGAGCTGCGCGCGGCCGCCGTCCGCGAGGCGGAGGACCTGGTCGAGACCGCGGAGCTGTGCGCGCGCGACGGGCTGGACATCCGCGAGATCAGCGTCGGCTCCACGCCGACCGCGCGCGTGGCGGCGGGCGTTCGGGGCGTGACCGAGATCCGCCCGGGCACCTACGTCTTCAACGACGTACAGCAGCTGCGTCTTGGCGTAGCGACGCCGGAGACCTGCGCGGCCCGCGTGCTGGTGACCGTGGTCGCCCGCCCGACCGCGGAGCGGTTCCTCGTGGACGCGGGCAGCAAGGCGTTCAGCTCCGACGGCGAGGACGGTCCGCCGTGGCCGGGCCGCGGCGTCGTGCTCGACCGACCCGATCTCGTCGTGGACTTCCTGTCCGAGGAGCACGGCGTGGGGCACATCGAAAACGGCGGCGACCTGGCGATCGGCGAACGGCTCCAGGTGATCCCCCTGCACGTCTGCAGTTGCGTGAACCTCTTCGACGTGGCCGTCGGCATCCGAGGCGACACCGTCGATCACGAGATCGAGATCGCGGGCCGCGGCCGTATGCACTGATCGACCGGGCGGGGTGGCATCCTGTGGCGGATGCGTCGACCGACCGTCCTGCTGCTGTTCGCCACGATCTTCGTGGGGGAGCTCGGGTGGTCGGGGATCTCGCCGCTCCTGCCCGAGTATCAGCAGCTCTACGGGCTGTCGGACACCAAGACCGGCTTCATCCTCAGCGTCGCGGCCGTCGGGATCCTGTTCGTCTCGCTGCCGGCCGGGGCGCTGACCCGACGGTTCGCCGTGCGCACTCTGACGCTGTGGGGGATGGGCGCGCTCGCGGGCGGGAATCTCGTCGTGGGGCTGGCGCATTCCTACCCGATCGTGCTCGCCGGTCGCGCACTCCTGGGAGTGGGTCTCGGCATGATGTGGGTTACGGCGACTGCGTGGCTGCACGACGCCGCCGGCCAGGATTCGTCCAAGGCGCTCGCGATGACGACCGCCGTGGTCGGGATCGGCAGCTTGGTCGGGCCCGCGTTCGCCGGATTCGTCGGCGAGCGCTTCTCGCTCGGGACCCCGTTCATCGTGCTGGGGATCGCGTGTGCCGCCACCGGCGTCGCGCTTGTGTTCGCGCCCGGCGACGAGGGGCGCGTGGCCGAGCCGGGCCCGCCCCTGGCGGACATGGTGCGCGCCGCGCGCGCCGACGACCTGATGGTGACGAGCGTGATGCTCACGTTGATCGTCGCGCTCATGTGGATGACGACCGAGCTGTTGGTGCCGCTGCGGCTCGATCAGCTCGGGTACTCGGCCACGGCGATCGGGCTCGCGTTCTCCGCGTCTGCGGTCGTGTTCGCGGCCACCAGCGCCCTCACGGCCCGCGGCGCCGACCGGTACGTCACGATCCGTGTCGCCGCGATCTGGTCCACCGCGTTCGGCTTCGGGCTCACGATCGCGGCGATCTTCGTGTCCGCCCCCGCCACGGTCGTGTTCCTGCTGGTCATGGGTGTCACGACGGGCGTCATGATCGCGCTGACCTACCCGCTCGGGGCGGTCGGGGCGGCCCAGGGCGGGTTCTCGGTCGCCGTCGTGGGCGCGCTGCTCAACATGGTGTGGGCGGGCTCGGGCATCGTCGGGCCGAGCCTCGGCGGCGCGCTCGCCCAGGGGGTGAGCGATCGCGCCACGTTCGTGCTGCTCGCGTTGTTCGGGTTCGGTGGCGCGGCGTGGATGTGGCGCCACAGCCGAGTGGCCTCGGGGTAGGGTGCCGCATGGGCGTCATCGAGATCGAGGGGCTCCGCAAGGAGTACGCGAAGCTGCGCGGTGGACGAACCGTCGCGCTGCAAGGACTCGACCTCGCCGTGCCGACGGGGGGCGTGTTCGGGTTCCTCGGGCCCAACGGGGCCGGCAAGACGACGACGATCCGCTGCCTGCTCGGGCTCGTGCGCCCGAGTGCGGGCCACTGTCGATGTTCGGCGCCGAGTGCGCCACGGCCTCCCGACCGTGATCGGACGGGTCGGCTCGATCGTGGAGGCGCCCGCGATGTTCCCGCGGTTCTCCGGCCGGCGGAACCTCCAGATCCTCGCCCGGATCGACGGTGATCGGGCGAGGCCGCAATCGACGACGTGCTGGAGCGAGTCGGGCTCACCGATCGCGCCGGCGATCTCGTGAAGACGTACTCGCTGGGCATGAAGCAGCGGCTCGCGATCGCGGCGGCGCTGCTCAAGCGACCCCGCGCTGCTGATCCTGGACGAGCCGGCCAACGGGCTCGACCCCGCCGGGATCGTCGAGGTACGCGAGCTCGTGCGGTCGCTCGGCGCCGAGGGCCGCACGATCTTCATCTCGAGCCACATCCTGTCGGAGGTGCAGCAGACCGCCGATCAGGTCGCGATCGTGGCGAAGGGACGCCTGATCACCTCGGGCCCCGTCGACGAGGTCCTCTCCACGGGCGGGCGGGGCTTGCTCGTGAAGGTCGCCGACCTCGACGCGGCGCGCCGGGTGCTGACCGACGCACAGATGCCCGTGGTGCCCGCGGGCGACGCGCTGAAGGTGGACGTGCCCGCCGAGCAGGCGGAGCGGGTCAGCCGTACCCTCGCCGAGGCCGAGCTCTACGTGACCGAGCTGCGGCCCGACGAAGTCGACCTCGAGACCGTCTTCCTCGAGCTGACGAAGGATCAAGGAGTGGCGGACTGATGCGCCTGTTCCGCTCCGAGTTCCTGCGGGCGCGCTCTCGGCGGCTCGTGCCGATGGTGATCATCGCCGGCCTCCTGGCGATCGTCGTCGGGCTGGGGATCGCCATGATCAATTCCGAGCCGCCGAGTCGGGCCACGCTCGATCAAGCCCAGGCGAGTTTCGATCAGCAATTCCAGAAATGCATGGGCGGCAAGTACCTCGGTCCGGGCGGGCAGGTGCCGTCGGGCTTCGACAGCCTCGAGGAGTTCTGTCGCGCCAACTCCGGTCCCTACGTCGACAACGCCGGCATGCAGCTGCGCGACCTCGGTGAGATCGTGCAGGGCTCGGCGACGTTCGTGATCCTCCTGGGCGCCTTGTTGGGGGCATCCCTCGGCGGCGCCGACTGGACGAACGACACGATGAAGACGCTGCTGACGTGGGAACCCCGGCGGATCCGAGTCTTCTTGACCCGCGCGCTCGTCGTCGTGTTGGTCGTCGCGGCCGTCACGATCTTCCTCCAAGCGGTCTTCGCGGCGATCTTCTGGCTCGGGGCTTCGACGCGGGGCATGACGGCCTTCGCCCCGAGCTCGCTGTGGAGCGACGTCGCCCAGACGATCCTCCGCACCTCGGTGGTGGCGATCGCCTTCGGGCTGATCGCGATGTCGATCGCCACGATCGGCCGCTCGACGGTGTCGTCGCTGGGCGCGTTGGTGGGCTATCTGATCCTGGTGGAGGCGGTCATCGCCGGGTTCCGGCCCTCGATCGTCGGGTGGCTCCTCGTGCGCGCGGGCACCGTGATCGTCGCGCAGGAGCCCGATCCTGGACTACGGCTCGGGCGGCGGCTCGTTCTCCTCCGGCGACGTCCAGGTCGTCATGAGCGTTGCGCGTGCGAACGTCGTCGTCGGCGCGTACGTCCTTGCCCTCGCCGTGCTGGCGCTCGTGGTGTTCCGCCGGCGCGACGTCAGCTGAGCGCCACCGACCGGCGGCGTATACTGCCCAATCTGTCGGAAACCGCTCGCACGCTGCGGTTCCGGTGTTCGTGAGGAGCCATCCATGACCCTGTCGGATCGCACGCTGACGCTGGTCGCGATGATCGCGATCGGTCTGTCGCTGCTCGCGATCCTGTTCGTGATCCTGGGCGGTTCGCGCGGACGAGGGGAACCGACCACGCTCGCGGGCGATGAGGCAGTGGGGGCGTTGCTGGGCAAGATCGATCGGCTGGAGCAAGCCGTGCGAGCGCTGAACGCGGTCGACCGGAAGCAGCAGGTGCAGATCGAGGGCAGCGTCCGCCGGGTCGGGGTGCTTCGCTACGACGCGTTCGAGGACGTGGGAGGCCGTCTGTCGTTCTCGTGCGCGCTGCTGGACGATCACGGCACCGGCGTCGTGCTCACCTCGATCAACGGCCGGCAGGAGACCCGCGTGTACGCCAAGCCGGTGACGACCGGCCAGAGCACCTACAACCTCTCCCGGGAGGAAGAGGAAGCGATCCGGCAGGCGATGCACCAGGACGAGGAAGCGACGGCGACACGATGATCTGGCGACGGGAAGATGCCGAGGCGGCGACCGGCGCGGCTCCGGTCGAGCATCGCGAGCGAAAGGACAGAGGCATGTCGGACAACGGTGAGGTCACGATCGTCGGCACGGGCGCGCGGTTGGAGGGCAACGTCGTCTCGGCCGGCAGCCTACGGATCGACGGCCAGGTCAAGGGGCAGATCAACGCCGACGGCGACGTCACGCTGTCCTCCCAGAGCCAGGTCGAGGCGGACATCCGCGCCCAGAACGTTTCGGTGGCCGGCCGCTTCACCGGCAACATCGTCGTGAAGGACAAGGCCCACCTCGCCCGCGGCGGGCGCATCGACGGCAACATCACCTCCAAGACCCTCGTCGTCGAAGAGGGTGGGGTCTTCCACGGCCAGAGCATCATGGACGCTGGCACCTCGTCGAGCTCCTCGTCCGCATCGGCCGCCCCGTCCTCGACGGGCGCGGCCGCCGGAGACAAGAAGGAGCCCGGCCAGGTGAAGGTGTGAGGTAGATGCTCGATATCAAGAAGATCCGGGAGGACCCGGAGCCGTTCCGCGTCGCGTTGGCTCGCCGGGGGATGGCCGAGCGCGTCGACGAACTGCTCGCCGCCGATGCGCGGCGCCGCGAGCTCACCACGCGGGTGGAGACGCTGCGCGCAGAGCAGAACCAGGCGTCCAAGGCGATCGGCAAGGTCGAGGGCGACGAGAAGCAGGCCCTGATCACGCAGGTCGCGTCGGTGAGCGCCGGGCTCAAGGAGGCGGAGCCCGAGCTGGCCGAAGCCGAGGCGATGCTCACCTCGCTGCTGGCCGCCACGCCCAACGTCGCGCACGAAAGCGTCCCCGACGGGCTGACCGACGAGGACGCGGTCGAGGTGCGGCGCAATCACGACGAGCCGCCGGTCTTCGACTTCGAGATCCGCGACCACGTCGCGCTCGGCGAGCTCCTCGGGGTGCTCGACATCGAACGCGCGGCTCGGACCAGCGGCTCGCGGTTCGTCTACCTGATGGGCGACATCGTGTTGCTGCAGTTCGCGCTGGTGCGCAGCGCTCTGGACATCCTGGTGGACAAGGGCTTCATGCCGGTGATCCCGCCGGTGCTCGTGCGGGAGGAGGCGCTGTACGGCACCGGGTTCCTGCCGGGCGACGAGGCGCAGATCTACAAGACCGCCGAGGACGATCTCTACCTCGCCGGCACGGCCGAGGTGCCGTTGGCCGCCCTGCACATGGGCGAGATCCTGGACGAGTCCCAGCTGCCGATGCGCTACGCCGGTTACTCGTCCTGCTTCCGGCGCGAGGCGGGCACCTACGGCAAGGACATGGGCGGCATGTTCCGCGTCCACCAGTTCGACAAGGTCGAGATGTTCTCGTTCACGACGCCCGAGGCGAGCTGGGACGAGCACGAGTACCTCGTCAGTGTCGAGGAAGCCGTCATCGGCAAGCTCGAGCTTCCGTACCGGATCGTCAGCATCCCCGTCGGCGACCTCGGCGCGCCCGCAGCCAAGAAGTACGACATCGAGGCGTGGCTCCCGGGCCAGCAGCGATACCGCGAGCTCACGAGCTGTTCGAACACAACCGACTATCAGGCGCGCCGCCTGCAAGCTCGCGTGCGACGCCCCGACGGCTCCGTCGAGATCCTGCACACGCTCAACGGCACTGCGACGGCCATCGGACGCACGCTGATCGCGATCCTGGAGAACCATCAGCGCGCCGACGGGACGGTCGAGATCCCCGAGCACCTGTGGCAGTACCTGCCCGAACGCGTTCGGGTGCTGGCGCCGACCGGTTAGCCGAGCGGCGGGGTCGCCCAGGCCGTGGGCGCGAGCCCGGCGGCCAGGGCGGCCTCGACCTGGACCGTCACATCGATCGTGACCCCGTGCCACACGCGCTGCTCGGACCCGACGTCCTCGACGCGGCGCCCCCTTGCGAACGCCCAGCGGATCGACCCGTCGGGACGGACGATCCGGTACGTGTCCTCCCACAGGCCGGTGGCCTCCGACCGCGCATCCGTCGCCAGGACGTGTGCCTGATCGTCCGGATGGACGAGTCGCAGGAAGTGCTCCGGTTCCTCGATCAGCTGCTCGGCGGTGAACCCGGTGAGATCCATGACCTCCGGGGACATATACGTGTAGCGCCCGATGCCCGTAGCAGTGTCGAACTCCTGGGTCCAGAACACGGCTGGCGCCGCCGCCGCGTTCGCACGCAACACCGCCAACTCGTCCTCGAGTGCTGCGAGGTGTTCGCGTCGGTCGGTGATGTCGCCGATGGCGCCGAGGAAGCGGATCGGGTGTCCTCGGTCGTCCCGCTCGACACAGAGTCCGCGGTCGGCGAGCCAGACGATGCGTCCGTCGGCGGCGAGGATCCGGTACTCCGAAACCCACGGCTCGCCGGTCTGCCAGGTGTACCGGCTGGCAGCGAGCATCTCGGCGCGATCGTCGGGATGGATCATCGAGAACCAGACCATCGGATCGTCGATCCACGCGTCGGTGGAGACGCCGAGTACGTCGCTGAGCTGCGGGCTCACGTACTCGATCGCGACATGCGGGGGATCCCACGATCGGAGCACATAGCTGTACTGGATGGCCGGGCCCCGCTCGACCAGCGTGCGGAAACGGTCGTCGGCCGCGACCGCCTTCTCCTCGGCTTCGTGCAGCGACGTGACGTCCATCATCACGCCTTCGAACAACAGCGGCTCGCCGCGCGCGTTCCGCCGCTGCAGCACGGCGTGGTCCACGACCCACACGACCCGGCCATCCTTCGCCAGGTAGCGGTACTCCATCTGGAACGGCACGCCTTCGTCGATGCTTCGCATGGCGGCCTCGTTCACGCGCTCGTTGTCGTGCGGGTGCACCCGTCCCCGCCAGCCGCCGTCGGCCCACTCGGCCTGCGTGTAGCCGAGCATCTCCGCGATCTTCGGCGTGATGTACGAGGAGTAGGTCCCATCGTCTGACTCGCGCATCTGCCACAGGTAGACGACGGCCGGGACGTTGTCGAGGATGTGTCCGAGTTGCTCCTCCGCCCACGTGCGTTCCTGTTCCGCTCGCTGGCGCTCGGCGATCTCGATGCCCATCAGCTCGTTCGTCTCTTGCAGCGCGGCCGTGCGCGCGCGCACGCGGAACTCGAGCTCCTCGTGCGCGGCGGCAAGCGCCAGCTGCGCCTCTTTCTCGAGGGTGATGTCGACCATCACGCCCTGCCAGCGGATGGGGTTGCCCTCGACGTCGCGAAGGAGCACCGCGTGGTCGCGCAGCCAGACCACCTGTCCCTCGGCGCCGATCATCCGGTATTCGCGCTGCCACGGGTCGCCGGTGTTCGACGCGAGGTCGTGCGCCGCGAGTTCCCGCTCGCGATCGTCGGGGTGCAGCACCTCGATCCACATGTCCGGTTGGTCGAGCCATTCATCCATCGTGTAGCCGAGCAGATCCTCGATCATGCGGTTCATGTAGCGCGTGCGGCGTTCGTCGTCGGGGTCGGTCTCGTAGACGACCGCCGGCAGATTCTCCAGAAGCGTCTCGTATTGGATCGTCGTCAGGACGTTGGCCTGTTCGGCCTCGACGCGCGCGCTGATGTCTTCGAGCGCGCCCATCCAGCGACCCTCGTCGGTCTTCGGGTCGCGGTAGGGGATCGCCCGGTCTCGCACCCAGACCTCCCGCCCGTCGGGGTGGAGGAAGCGGTACTGCAACTCGTAGGGCTTCCCCGCCGCCGCGCACCTGGCCAGCTCGGCCCGCATGACCGGCAGGTCGTCGGGGTGGACCGTCTCGAGCCAGCGCTCGCCGGGCTCCAGGTACAGGGCAGGCGGATGCCCGAGCATGTCCTGCACATTCGGGCTGATGTACAGCGTCTGGGGAACGGGCGCGTTCCAGGCGTCGACGTACACCACGACCGGGAGGTTCTCCACGATCGACTGAAAGGGCAGCGAGTCCGCCGGCGGCTGGGTCTGCTCCTCGTTCATGCCGCGCGAAGGGTACGCCACGGCGCCGCGGCGTGGAAGAGCCCGACGGCCTAGACTCGCGACCTATGGCCGAGAAGCTGCACGCCAAGGTGTACGAGCAGGAGCTGGCCCGCCTCCAGGAGGAGCTCGTGAAGATGGAGGAGTGGGTGTATGCCTCCGGTGCCCGGATCGCGGTCGTTTTCGAGGGGCGCGACGCCGCCGGCAAGGGCGGGGCGATCAAGCGGATGACCGAGCACATGAACCCCCGGATCACCAAGCATGTTGCGCTGCCCAAGCCGACCGAGCGCGAGGCGTCTCAGTGGTACTTCCAACGCTACGTCCAGCATCTGCCCGCCGCCGGAGAGATCGCGCTGTTCGACCGGTCCTGGTACAACCGCGCCGGCGTGGAGCGGGTGCTGGGGTTCTGCTCACCCCAGGACTATCAGCTGTTCCTGCGCCAATGCCCGATCTTCGAGCGGTTGCTCGTCGAGGACGGCATCGTCCTGTTGAAGTACTGGTTCTCCGTGTCCGACGAGGAGCAGGAGCGGCGGTTCCGCAAGCGCATCGACGACCCGATGCGCCGATGGAAGCTCTCCGAGACCGACCTGTTCGCGCGATCGAAGTGGGTGGACTACTCGCGCGCGAAGGACGACATGTTCGTCCACACGGACATCCCGGAGGCGCCCTGGTACGTCGTCGACGCCGACGACAAGCGGAGGGCGCGGATCAACTGCATGGCGCACGTGTTGTCGAAGGTGCCGTGGCAGTCGCTGCCCGAGCCGGCCGTGGATCTGCCGCCGCGGCAGTCGGACGCGGGCTACGTGCGCCCGCCTCGCGACATCTACACCTACGTGCCGGACTTCGCAGCGACGCTGCACGAGTAACCCGGAAGTCGGGTGCTCGCGGGTGTGCAACCATGGTTGGGTGTTCGGACTTCCCTTCCCCGTCCGGGCCGCCGGCGTGTCCCTCCTCTTGGTGGGGCTGGTGTCGTGCACCGGCGGCACCGCCACGCCGTCGCCGGCCCCGCCGCCGGTCCAGGTGCTTCTCGATGGCTCGCCGCTGACCGTCGAGGCCGGCATCACCGTCGGCGCGTTGCTGACGCAGTCCGGTCTCCGCCCCGAGGCGGGCCACCTGCTCGCGGTCGACGGGGCGGTGCTCGAGCGCAAGGCGTTCCCCGGTCGGGTCGAGCTGAACGGCCACGTCGCCCATCGCGAGACGCTCCTGGAGACGGGCGATCGGATCCGGATCGTGAACGGAACCGACAAGACCGAGTCGACCGTGCGGACGATCGAGAACGTCGGCCTTCGGGTCGGCGATCCGGAACGGACGCTCGCGGTGTATCCGACGCGGCGGATCACGATCACCGGCCGCGTCTCGGGCACGGTCGCGTCGGTCGCCGAGCGCTCGATCGGTCGGGGCCAGGTGCCTCGGGAGGTCGCGCTGACGTTCGACGACGGCCCGTGGCCGGGAACGACGAAGCAGATCCTGCGCATCCTCCGGCGTTTCCATGTGCACGCGACCTTCTTCCAGATCGGCTCGCTCGCGTCGCAGCACCCGCAGTTGGTCGCGAAGGTGCTGGCGGGCGGCAACGAGATCGGGAACCACTCGTTCGATCATCCGGAGACGATGGCCCACCAGTCACCGGACGAGGTCGCCGCGGAGCTGCGTCACGCATCCACCGTGCTCGACGCACAGGGTGCCGACCCCACGTTGTTCCGTCCCCCGGGCGGTTGGTACGACGATGCCCTGGTCCAACAGGCCCGCGAGCAGGGGATGCGGGTCGTGACGTGGGACGTCGACCCGCGCGACTGGCGCTCCCATGTCACGCCGCGGGAGATCTCCCGCTCGGTCCTATCCCATGTGCACGCCGGCTCGATCGTGCTGCTGCACGACGGCGGCGGGGACGCCGGGCACACCATCCGGGCGCTCCCGGCGATCATCAAAGGGATCCGCGCCCGTGGACTGCGGCTCGTGACGGTCCCCGCCCACCCGACCTGAGCGACCTCGACTAGCCTGGGCGGCGTGATGAGGCGATGAGCGATGCTCCCGTGGCGCGCTACATCCGCGCGGGCGACGGCGCCTACATCGCGTGCCAGGTGTTGGGCGACGGTCCGATCGACATCGCATGGGCGCCGGATTCCTGGAGCGTCGACGCCCTGTGGCAGGTCCCGAAGTACGCGGCATGGTTCCGCGGACTGGCCTCGTTCTCACGGCTGATCCTGCACGATCGCCGGGGCACGGGCGCCTCGAGCCGCAATGTCGACGTGCCGAACCTCGAGACGAGGGTGGCCGACCTCGGCGCGGTGCTCGACGCGGTCGGCGCCGAGAGCCCGGTCCTGGGCGGGCAGCTCGAGGGCGGCGCGATGAACGTGCTCTTCGCGGCGACCTTCCCCGATCGGTTGCGCTCGTTGTTCTGGTGGTATCCGTCGCCCCGGTCGACCCACGCCGACGACTATCCGTGGGGCGGCAACGATCATGATCTCGAGCATTGGATGCAGGACATCGTCGAGAACTGGGGCACTGCCAGTTACAACGATCCGGACGACCCGTCGGTGCCGTGGGGGCTGCTCTCGCGGCAGTCCGCCACGCCCGACGTGGCGATCCAGCACGAGCTGATCTGGCGCCAGACCGACGTGCGGGGAACCCTGCCCTCGGTGAGCGCGCAGGCGTTGCTGCTCGCGCGCGAGCGGGACCGCGAAGCGCTGTCCTATCTGGTCGACATGATGCCGCGGGCGTCGATGCGGCTGTTCGCCGGCGCCGGCGACAGCATCCCCGCGATCCACGAGCAGCCGGAGGTGCTGCGCGCGATCCGCGACTTCGTCGGCGTGCCGGCCCCTGCGTTCGAACTAGACACGGTGCTTGCGACCGTACTGTTCACCGACATCGTGAACTCGACCGAGCTGCACGCTTCCCTCGGCGACGAGGGATGGAAGCCGCTCGTCGGCCGCCACCACGAGATCGTGCGCGATGCCCTGGTGCGCTGGCGCGGCGTGGAGAACGACACGGCCGGCGACGGGTTCTACGCGACGTTCGACGGGCCTGCGCGCGCTATCCGCTGCGCGCAGGAGGTGATCCAGCGCGTCCGGGATCTGGGCATCGAGGTCCGCGCCGGCGTGCACACCGGCGAGGCGACCGTGATCGACGGCAAAGTGAGCGGTCTCGGCGTCGTGATCGGATCGCGGATCGCCGATTCGGCTGCTCCCTCGGAGATCCTCGTCTCGCAAACGGTCAAGGATCTCACGGCGGGCTCAGGACTGAGTTTCGAGTCCATCGGCGAGTGCCAGCTCAAGGGCATCGCCGAGCCGTGGCGCCTGCATCGCGTCGTTCTGTGAAGCCCGCCGCTACGGCGACTCGCAGGCCAACCGGGCGTTGCCCCAATCGGCGTGGTCGAAGGCGTTCCCGTCGCCACCGGGCGTCACGACGAGCGCCAGTCGGTTGACGCCTGCGACGTCCGCCGCGATCGGCACGCTCGCCTGCGGGCCCCGGACGATGCCGCTGACCGCCAGCCGTTTCCCGTCGCCCCAGACCTCGAAGACGACCGAGCCGTGGTCGCCAACCTCCTCGTCCAGACCGACATCCGCCAGGAAGAGGGAGCATCTGCCTTGCAGATCGACCTCGATCCGAGAGGGGGCGTGCGCGCCGATCCCGTGCTCGAAGACGGCCGTGCCAACCGTGAGCGGACCGCCGTCGGCGGGCGCTCGCTCGCCGTTGCTCCGGTCGACCTCGGGAGGACCCCATCCGTTGTCCGAGCGGGTCCACGTCAGGTCGCCCGCGTAGGTGACCGGCTCCGATATGGACGGGGTGGGAGACGGCGGGGCCGCCGTTACCTCGTAGGCGCCGAGATCGATCCCTCCCGCCTGCGCACGCGGCTGCCCCGCCAGATCCGTCGCGCCGGCTGCGGCCAGGAACGCGCCTGCGTCCACGCCCGGCGAGTCGGGTCCGAGCGCGTAGTCGGCGCCGAACCGGGGGTCGGCGAACATCGACGCGCGATCGTTGCCGGACCGTGCGTGCCACGCGTCGAAGGTGCCGTAGTCGACGCCTTTCCATTCCCACGAGCCCGCCGAGCTTCCGTCCAGCGAGTAGTAGAGGTTGTGATCCAGGACGTTGTCGACGTTCTCGACGTAGGCGTTCTCGACGAACTCGTGACGCTTGCCGGCCACGATGACGTTGTTCTCGATCGTGTTGTTCCTTGTGTCGAACTGCACGAGGAGCTCGACCCCGTCGGTGTTCCTGATCGTGTTGTTGACGATCACGCAGTCCTCGGTGCTGCCGCGGCGCCGGTCGTAGCCGCCGATCGCCACGCCGATCGCCGTCGCGTCGTAGACCAGGTTGTTGCGCGCGGTGATGTTCCTCGTGGAGCGGCCGGCGTGCTCGCTCGCGAGCTCGATCCCGATGTTGATGTCGTGCACGACGTTGGCTTCGATCAGGACGTCGCGACCGCCGTCGACGTAGATGCCGTCGGCGCTGCGGTCGTAGCCATACGCCGGGTTGCCGTAGCTGTCGACGTTCCAGACCTCGTTTCCCCGCACGATCCCGTCGCGCGCCTGGTCGACCGTCGGGTCGGGAGCGGTGCCCTCGAAACCGATCACGTCGATCCCGATGTTGTTCGTGTCGTGCACGCGGTTGCCTTGGATCAGGAAGTCGGTGACGTTCCCGTTCACGACCAACGCTTCGGAGGAACCGAGCGTGAGATTGGCGAGCTCGTTGTCGACGATCTCGACGCCGGCGATCGGGTGATCGCCCGTCGTGCCGAACACGCCGATCCCGTGCGCATCGCCGCCGTTGCGTCCGTCGAACGTCGTCCCGAGGTCGTGCACGATGTTGTCGGCGAGTCGAACGTGGTCGGCCGAGCCGGTGAGGAGGATCCCGATGGGCACGTGGCCCGACTCGTCGCTCCGATAGCCGGTGATGTCGAACCCCTGGATCGTGATGTAGCGCTGGGAATCGATCCCGATCATGGCGGACTGTCCTGCCGGCACGTCGAGCGACGATCCGTCGAGCACGACGGCTTCTCCCGGAGCCGGCTCGAACGTGATCGGACTCCCCGGCTCACCCGAGACGTGGAGATCGACGCGCTGCGCGTACGTCCCGCCGCGTACGTACACCGTGGCGCCCGGCGGTGCCGTGTCGGCTGCTTTCTGCAACGTGGCCCACGGCGCATCGGAGGTGCCTCCCGCGTCGTCGTTCCCGTTGAGCGCCACCCAGTAGGTCGGCGATTCGGGTTGACTCTTACCTCGGGTGGCCACCGCCCAGCCGGCGACGACGAGCAGCAGGACGCAGAGGGCGGAGAGTCCGACGATGATGCGGTTCTTCGGTTCCACGGTCACGCATGCTCGGCGGCTCCTCTCAGCGCGTCAAGGTGGTTTCGAGCACGTGCGTGCGCGTATCGGCTGCTCAGATGGCCCGTCCAGCGTTGCCACAGGTCGTCAACAGCCTGACGCCTCAACGCGGTCAAGCTGGTGAGGACTCGCGGGGCGAACCGACCACACCGAGGACAGTCCTCAGGTGAGGCGGCGGTACAGGCGGATCGCCAGCGGCACGAAGATCAGCAGCAGTCCCACGATCCACAGCACGGAGATGGCGATCAGGTAGTGGAACGTCGCGACGGGGATCCCGGTCGCGGGGTCGATGATCCCCTGCGGACCCAAGGCCAGATACCGCGCCAGGTTGCAGAAGTGCGTGACGGGGTTGTGACGCGCGACCACCTGCATGAACGGCGCCATGCCGACGACCGGCACGAACGCGGAGCTGACGAAGACCACCGGGAAGATCCATGTGAACGACGCGGCCTGCACCGCCTCGACCTGCTTCAGTGACAAGCCGATGCAGGCGGAGATCCACGAGAACGTGAAGCCGACCGCCATCACGAGCACGATCATCCAAAGCGCGTTGATGAAGCCGTTCTCGAACCGGAAGCCGACGATGTACCCGATCACGAGGACGATCCCGATCAGGATCATGTTCTTGACGAGGTCGAACGTGGTCCGTCCGATCAGCACGGCCGACCTCGCCATGGGCAGCGAGCGGAACCGGTCGATCAGGCCCTTCTTCATGTCTTCGGCCAGACCGATCGCCGTCGTGGTCGAGCCGAAGATCGCGTTCTGCACGAAGATGCCGGGCATCAGGAACTGCACGTAGTCCAGCGCGCCCAGGTTGGCGATGTTGTTCGCGTAGATGAACCGGAACAGCAGCACGAACATGATCGGCTGCACGAGCTCGAAGATGAAGACGTTGGGCACGCGCGTGAGCGTGACGATGTTGCGCCACGTGACCAACAGGCCGTTCGAGATCGCCCGCGAGACCTTGGCCCCGATCGAGGAAGGCGCTCGCCGGGCGGTCGATCGATCGATCGTGATGCTCATACGCTCGCCTTCTTCCTACCGCGCTTGCGCTTGCCGCCATTCAGCTCGGGCTCGATGCCGTCCTCCGCGCCATGTCCGGTGAGCGACATGAAGACGTCGTCCAACGTCGGGCGATGCACGGCGAAGCCCGCCAGCCTGATCTGCCGCTCGTCCATCCGGCGCGAGGTATCACGAAGCGCCGCGGCGCCCTCCGTCCCGACGGGCAGTCGGATCCGGCCTTCGTCCACGTCCACGTTGGGCTCGCCGATGCCCAGCCCGCGCAATGCCTCGACGGCCTCCGCGGTCTTCGCGGCGTCCTCGACGTACAGCTCGAGCACCTCGCCACCGATCTGGTCCTTCAGCTCGTCGGACGTTCCCTCGGCGATGACCAAGCCGAGGTCGATCACCGTGATGCGGTCGGCGAGCTTGTCGGCCTCCTCCAGGTACTGGGTGGTCAGGAGGATCGTGGTCCCGTCGGCCTGGAGCTCGCGGACGAACTCCCAGACCCCGACGCGGCTCCGCGGATCGAGGCCGGTCGTCGGCTCGTCGAGGAACAGCACGGCCGGCCGCCCGACGAGGCTCGCCGCGACGTCCAACCGCCTGCGCATGCCGCCCGAGTAGGTCTTCGAAGGCCGGTCGGCTGCCTCGGCCAGATCGAAGCGCTCGAGCGTCTCGCGCGTCCGCCGACGAGACTCGGCCTTGCTGAGCCCATAGAGACGGCCCACCATCTCGACGTTCTCGAAGCCGGTGAGGTTCTCGTCGACGGCGGCGCTCTGGCCGGCCAGACCGATCCGATAGCGCAGCTCCTCGGCGTCCTTGACCACGTCCAGGCCGTCCACCTCCGCGCGGCCGCCATCGGGCTTGAGCAGCGTCGTGAGGATGCGGACCGTAGTCGTCTTTCCGGCGCCGTTGGGGCCGAGCATGCCCAGCACGGTGCCGGGTTCGACCACGAGGTCGATGCCTTTCAGTGCCTCGACCTCGCCGAAATGGCGTTCGAGCTTCTCGGTAATGATGATGGGTCGTTCAGCCATGCGAACCAGACTATCGGCTCGCCGCAGAAGGGACAGCTGGGGCTCAGTGCTCCCGGGGGTCGGGCCGATCCAGGTTCCAGTGCTTGACGACTGAGCAGAACCACCGGCTCTCGCCACCCGGCGCGAGCGCGAAGCGGCCGATCGCGCGCTGCCCGCCCTCGTGGTCGGAATACAGCACCTCCATGCCGAACAGGCGGGGTGCGCGGACCGCCTCGAGCAGGCCGGCGTAGTCGGGATCGGCGGGGTCGCGGAACGCCGCCTGCCAGAACCCTATGTCGTCGCCCGGTACGTAGAGATCGCGGAGCTGCGGGCGGAACTCCTCGGGCTCGGCGTGTGCGTGTTCCTCGTGCAGGTCCTCCAACATGAGATGCCACCCGTGAATCACCGCGACGCCCGAGCCGGAGTTCCGCAGGGAGATCGCGAGGTAGATGTTGCCGTCCACCTCTTCGACGGTGGCCCCGCCGCCGAGCAACTTCGCCCAGTGCTCGTCGCCCCACATGATCTTCTGCATCGTGTCGTCGAGGCGCGAGGGCATGAGCAGCGGGCGGATGCCGATCTGCATCGAGTACTCGGCAACACGAGCGGCGCGGTTCGCGGCGCGCACCGCAACGAAGGTCGCCATCGCCAGCACGAGCGTCCCGAACGCGGTCAAGAGCGAGGCTACGGTCGACCAGTCGCGCATCGGGGAAGCCTATCGCCGAGCGACGGACGACCGGTACGGAACAATGGCGGCTGTTGGTGAGTCCTCTCTCTGTGGTCCCGGAGCGGAATCTCGGCGCGACCCGTGGCCGCGCGCGGTCGAGCGTGATGATGCTCGTGCTGTTCACGCTGTTGACGGCGGGATGCTGGTCCGACGAGAGCAGCGTTGCAACCTCGCCGACCGGTTCCCCTACGCCGATCGTCTCGCCGGCGCAGACGCCGTCTCCGCAGGCACTTCCCTACGACGGGCTGGAGGTGACGTCCGAGCAGAAGGCCGGAGGATGGACCGTGCTCGCGGACGCGTTCGGAGTGTGGGTCGCCGGCGCGGGGACGTTGACGCTGGTCGACCCCAAGACCGGTGCGACGTCGCCCGCCGGCGCTGGCCCCTGGGACTACGACTTCACCGTCCTGGCTGGATACGGAGATGGCCCGGTCTTCCTCGGCTCAGGGACGACATTGTGGGAGCTGTTCGTCGACGGGACCGTGATCCATCGATTCCATCTCCCGGCGGTGGGGTACATCGACGCCATCCACGTCGTGCCGTTGGGTGGTGAGCTGTGGGTTGCGGGTTCAGGCGGTCTATCGGGCAATGTCGTGGCCCGTGTCGACGCGAACTCTGAAACGGTCCTCGAGCGGTATCCGGTCGACCAGGGTCTGCACCAGATCACCGATGCCGCGGGCTACGTCTTCGTCGCTTCTCGGGCGTCCCGCCACCCTGTGCAGCGGATCGATCCGAGGAGCGGAGCGCAGCGGCCGGTTCCCACCATCGGCCCGGCAGGGATGGTCTCGATCGCCGGGGTCCACGACCTGCTCTGGGTCGAGGAGGGCGACGCTGTCCGATGCCTCGATGCAACCTCGCTCGCTCCCTGTGGGGAGGTCAGGATCCCCGATGCGCTGCAGATCACGGCCGACGGCAACCTGTTGTGGGTGTTGTCGGGGGCTGCACGAAGCGATGGGCCGAACGGCAGATCGGCGAGCGTTACCCTCATGAACGGCGTGACCGGAGCCGTCCTGGGCGGTCCCGTCGCACTTCCCGGTGCCGATGCGGCATCGATCTCGGCGTTCGACGGCAGCGCCTGGGTCGGCTTCTACGGTTCGGATCGCCTCGTGCGGATCGATCGCTGCGACCCTCCGTGCTCCTGAGACGGACCGTTATCAATGCCGGATCTGAAGGACGACCTTGCCTTTCTTCCCTGAGGCGAGGCTGCGTTCGAAGGCGGCGCGAGCGTCGGTGAGCGGAAAGACCGAGTCGATCGCCGGTCTGAGTTCGCCGGCGTCGATCGCCACAGCGATCTCGGCCAGTTGCTCGACGTTCGACTCGACGAGGAAGAAGGCCGCAGTGACCTCCGCGTCGTTCGGGATCTCGGGGGATCCTCCACCACGGTCACGAGCCGCCCGCCGGGGCGGACGATCGAAGGAGCCTGTTCGAGGAGGTCGCCGCCCGCGGTGTCGAGGACGAGGTCCACTGGCTCGAGCGACGTCGGCATCCGCCCGTCCGCGAACACCTCATCGGCGCCGAGGCCGCGAGCCTGGTCGCCGCCCGCCGGCGAAGTGATGGCGATCACGTGCGCGCCGCGCCGGTGCGCCAGCTGTGCTCGCGAAATGCCCGACGCCTCCTGTCGCTCCCGTGATGAGCACGCGCTGACCCTGCTCCAGCCGGCCATGATCGAACAGCCCTTGCCACGCGCTCAGCGCGGCGAGCGGCACCGCGGCGCTCTCGACGTGGTCGAGCGTGCGTGGCTTCGGGGCGAGAACGTCGGCGGGAACGGCGGCATACTCGGCGGCGACACCGTCGTGATCGAAGGAAGTCAGCGCGTACACCGCGTCACCGGGCCCGACCGTCTCCACGCCGGGCGCGACCGCGGCAACGACCCGGACAGTTCGTAGGACGGGATCGCCGGAAGTCGGTCCACCGGCCACCCGAGCTCGTCTTTCGTGATCGCCGCCGCGTAGACCTCCACGAGCGCTTCGCCGGCCAGGGGCTCGGGCATCGGGATCCGTTCGAGGGACAGATCCTCCGGTCCGCCGGGCGCGTGCAATCGGATCGCTTCCATCTCGGGCATTGGTTCCTCCATCGACGCCGAGGTACTCGTCTACCACACATCGGGATCGGGCTTACCATGGCTGCCTTCGGGAGGAGCGGTATGGCGAAGCGGGGGATCCTCGAACGGATGGCGGCAGGTCCGGTGGTTGGCGACGGCGGATACCTCTTAGAGCTGGAGAAGCGCGGCTACGTGCAGGCGGGACCGTTCACGCCCGAGGTATCGATCGTGCACCCGGAGGCGCTTCTCCAGATGCATCGAGAGTTCCTCTACGCGGGCGCCGACGTGTTGCAGGCGCTGACGTTCTACGCGAGCGAGGAGAAGCTTGCGACAGTCGGGCTCGGCGACAAGGTCGACGACATCAACAAGGCCGCGACGGCGATCGCACGACAGGCTGCCGCCGAGGGCGATGCGCTCGTCGCCGGCAACCTCACGCTGACGTGGTCCTACGATCCGGCCGATCCGAACTCGGACGACGTCGTGCGAGCGCAGTTCGACCGTCAGCTCCAGGATCAGATGGAGCTGGGCATCGACTTCGTCATCTGCGAGACCTACAGCTTCATCGGCGAGGCGATCATCGCGACCGAGCGGGCCAAGCAGACCGGGCTACCGGTCATGACGACGATGTCGTTCACAAAGCTGCCGCACGCCGAGGAGGGCGATTCCGCCGCCGAGTGCGCGAAGAAGCTGGTCGACGCAGGCGCCGACATCGTCGGCGTGAACTGCCTCCGGAGCCCGGAGGCCATGCTCCCGCTCGTGCGCGAGATGCGCGAGGCGGTGCCCGTGTATGTGGCCGCGCAGCCTGTCGCCTACCGCGTGCCGGCTGACAGTCCCGACTTCACGTCCCTCCCGGAGTTCCCCTACGCGCTCGACACGCTGCAACTCCCGCGCCAAGCGTTCGCCGACTACACCAAAGAGGCCCTCGACATGGGGGTCAACTTCATCGGTGCGTGTTGCGGCGCAGTCGCCGAGCACGTCCGGGCGGTGGCGAAGGTCGTCGGCAAGCTGCCGGCGGAAGAGCGTGAGTGGAAGTCTCCGACCGGCAAGCCGATGTCGGGATACGAGTACTACGGGCACGACGAGACCGACATCTAGCGGACGGCGGCCGGTGGTGGAACGACGACTCGTGGCTTCCGAGGGTTAGCCTTGATCTCGGAGAGAACGCGAGAGACCCTCCGCCGTGCAACAGGTGTCAGTCGCAGTAATTGGATGATGTCCGCGACTTCGCCGCCGCTCTCGGCGCGATAACGCATAAGGGAGCAAGCAACTGTGTCCCTGTCAGATTGGTCGCCTGTTATCACACGGCTTAGGAGGTCGCGGGACTTCGGCGTCATGCCCTCAAGTGCGGAACGAAGATCATCGTCCACACCTCCACCTTACAAGGTGTGCCGCGCGGCCCGACCACATACACTCGATCTGTGATCCAGCCGTCGCTCGTGCTCTTCGACGTCGACGGGACGCTCATCACGAGTGGCGGCGCCGGCGCTCGGAGTTGGCGATACGCGTTCGACCAACTGCACGGCATCCCGGCGGACATCGATTCCCACTCGGAGGCGGGGGAGACGGACCCCGTCGTGGCGCGCAAGACCTTCGAGGGCGCCATCGGACGTGAGCCAACCGAGCGCGAGCTTGCGGCGATCTTCGCGCTCTATCTGCGCCAACTCTCGCACGAAGTCGCAGCCTCGCAGGGGTACCGAGTCCTCGACGGCGCGGTGGAGCTGCTCACGCAGCTTTCCGACGCGGGCATCATGCTCGGCATCGTGTCGGGCGCGATGGAGGGCGCGGCGCGTGTGAAGCTCGGGCGTGGCGACCTCAATCGCTTCTTCCTGTTCGGTGGGTACGGCACCGACTCGTCCGACCGAACGAAGCTCACGTTGGCGGCCATCGAACGCGCCTCGATGTTGCACCACCACATCGTGGAGCCGGCGCGCGTGTACGTCGTCGGCGACACGCCGCTCGACGTGGCGGCGGCGAAGGCTGCGGGAACTGTGGCCGTGTGCGTGGCGAGCGGCAAGTACTCGGTCGAGGCGCTTGCGGCGGCCGGGGCCGATCACGTCCTGCCCAGCCTCACGAGCCCGTTCCCCGACGTCGGCGAGGCCTGATGCAGGGGACCCCGCTCACCGAGATTCCCGCCTGGAAGGCGCTGGAGGCCCATCAGCCAAAGGTCTCGGGCCTGCATCTGCGGGAGCTCTTCGCGCGCGACCCGGACCGTGGCGAGCGGATGGTGGCCGAGGCGGCCGGTATCTGGCTCGATTACTCGAAGCATCGGCTGACCGATGAGACCCTCTCGCTGCTGTTCGATCTGGCTCGCGAGTGTGGCCTTCGCGAGCGGATCGACGCCATGTTCCGCGGTGAACACATCAACGTCACCGAGAACCGCGCGGTTCTTCACGTCGCGTTGCGGATGCCCAGGGACTCACAGCTCGTCGTCGACGCGGTCGATGTCGTCGCGCAGGTGCACGCAGTGTTGGATCGGATGGCGGACTTCGCGGAGCGCGTCCGCTCCGGTGCGTGGCGAGGAGCCACCGGCGCGAGCATCCGCAACGTCGTGAACATCGGTATCGGGGGCTCGGACCTCGGCCCCGTCATGGCGTACGAAGCGCTCAAGCACTTCAGCCCCCGGGACCTCACCTTTCGCTTCGTCTCCAACGTCGACGCAACCGACTTCGTCGAGGCGACGCGCGATCTCGAGGCAGCGGAGACCCTGTTCATCGTCAGCTCCAAGACGTTCACGACGCTCGAGACCATGACCAACGCCACGACCGCGCGAGCGTGGCTCCTCGAGGGTCTCGGCGCGGCCGCGGACAGCGGCGCGGTCTCGAGACACTTCGTCGCCGTGAGCACGAACGCCGTCGCCGTGGAGGCGTTCGGGATCGCCCGGGAGAACATGTTCGGGTTCTGGGATTGGGTCGGCGGTCGCTATTCGATGGACAGCGCGATCGGCCTGTCGACGATGGTCGCGATCGGGCCCGAGCGCTTCCACGAGTTGCTGAGCGGGTTCCACGAGATGGACGAGCATTTCCGCACTGCGCCGTTCGAGCGGAACCTGCCGGTGCTCATGGGGCTTATCGGCGTCTGGTACGCCGATCTCTTCGGCGCGCAGACGGTCGCGGTGCTGCCCTACGATCAGTACCTGAAGCGGTTCCCGGCGTATCTGCAGCAACTCGCGATGGAGTCAAACGGGAAGCACACGACGCTTGCAGGGGCGCGGGTCGACTACGACACCGGGGCGATCTACTGGGGCGAGCCCGGCACGAACGGCCAGCACAGCTTCTACCAGCTCCTCCACCAGGGCACGCGGCTGGTCCCGTGCGACCTCATCGGGTTCGCGCGGCCGCTCAACCCGCTTGGACGCCATCACGACCTGCTCATGGCGAACGTGTTCGCCCAAGCGGAGGCGCTCGCCTTCGGCAAGACGGCGGAGGAGGTGCGAGCGGAAGGCGTTCCCGAGGCGATCGTGCCGCACCGCGTGATGGAGGGGAACAGGCCGACGACGACGATCCTGGCCCGGGAGCTCAGCCCTCGAACGCTCGGCGCGCTCGTGGCGCTGTACGAGCACGCGGTGTTCACGCAGGGGGTCGTGTGGTCGATCGACTCCTTCGATCAGTGGGGCGTCGAGCTCGGCAAGGCCCTTGCCCAGGCGATCGTGCCGCAGCTCGAGAGCGACGAGGACCCCGCACTGACCCACGATTCCTCGACGAACGCGCTGATCCGCCGGTATCGGGTGATGCTCGGCCGCGGAACCCGATATCCTGGCTCAGATGGTTAGCAGCTCCTCGAGCTGGGCACCAACCGTGGCTAAACGTCCGGACGGGAGGTTGAGGATCTTGGTGACGAAGCCCGGCATCCGTGTCGCGGTGTGCCTCGTGGTCCTGGCAGGGCTGCTCGTGTCCCGGTCCGCGCAACCTGCCCGCGCAGCAAAGGCGCACGTGGTTCGGGTCACGATGACCCGTACCTGGTCGGTCCCGGCCCCCGACCCCAGGGGTCTCGCCTACAACGGGCGCTCGCATCGATTGCTGATCTCGGATTCCGAGATCGACGAGACGAACCGCTGGCATGGAAAGAACCTCTTCGTCGCGTCCCGGCGCGGAAGCTTCGTCGCTGCTCGGAGCCTCGCGAAGGCCACGATGGAGCCCGAGGACCTCGCGTTCAACAGCCGGCGACAGCAGCTCTTCGTCGTCGATGACGACAAGGACCGCGTCTTCCGCTTCAGCAGCGGGCACGACCACGTGCTCGGGACGAGGGACGACATCGTCACGACGGTTCTCAGGACCAAGCGTGTCGGATCCGCGGACCCGGAGGGTCTGGGCTTTTCCCCGCGGTTCAAGATGTTGATCCTGACCGACGCGTCGCGCGACCGCGTCGTCAAGGTCCGGCGCGGGAGGGACCGGCACTTCGGCACCGCCGACGATCTCGTATCGAGCTTCTCGACCCGGCGTCTCGGGTTCCAGTTCCCCACCGATGTGACCTGGGACAAGAAGTCCGGCCATCTCTTCATCGTGGGCCCGGTGGAGAGCACGATCCTCGAAACGACGATGAAGGGCAGGCTCGTCCGGAAGATCGATCTGTCCGGGACCACGATCAAGTCGGCGTCCGGGATCGTCTTCGCGCCGGGCTCCGACGGACGACCCCACCACCTCTACATCGTCGATGCCGGGATCGACGACAGCGTCCACCCGAGACAGAACGATGGTCGGATGTTCGAGCTCGCCCTCCGACGCGCTCGCTGATAGCGGCGGTGTCGATCCGCCGCCGATCGCGAGATGCGGGCTAGCGGTCTAGGTTTCAATAGGCCCCACCAGCCAGCAATCCCAGCCAGGATGGTTGTCGACGAAGTTGCGGACCGCCCCGTCCTTCCCTCCCGGATCCTTCGCCAGCTGGATCGAATGCGCGTCCACCGACTCGGCTTGCACCGGGTCGCCGCCGTCGGGTGTGATGCACCACACCTGGTAGTACGCATCGTGGCGTTGGGACGACGCCGACGCCCCGGTCGCGAGCGATCCCGCGGCGATGAGTGCGGCGCTCCCAACGGCTGAGAGCAAGAGCTTCTTCACACTGAGCCTCCTCACGCTGGTTGTGCCGCCTGGGTCGTGATCCTCTTCGGCATCTGGTTCGTACCGTGCGGCTTAAGGACGGCGTCGCGGTTGATCGAGATCGTGGGCGAGATCGTCCTCGGTGTTGGCTGGACGAACGCGGCGCGCAGGCCGATCGCGACAACGGCGATGAGTAGCGCCACCACGAGCAGTTGCAGTGGCCCGACCTGGGGGATCCGACGGGTGGGCAGCGCCTGTATTCCCTTCCCTTCGGCGCTCACCGTGATCGTGGATCTCGTCATCTGGAGCCTCCTTCCGTCTGTTCGCTCCGTTGCAGACGCTACGAAGGCAAGCCCCCGTTGGAATCTCCCATCCGGGTACGTTTGGTCGAGATGGCGTCAAGGCCTGGTCGTGGGGCGATCGAGCCTGGCGGCAAGCTCGGTCCTCGAGCGAACGTCGAGCTTGCGGTAGATCCGCTTGAGATTCGCTTGGACCGTCCCGGGGCTCAAGAACAACGCGTCCGCGACCTCTCGATTGGTGTGCCCCTCCGCGACAAGGCGAGCGACCTCCACCTCGGTCGGCGTGAGCTCGAGCGGCGTGGGCGGACGTCCACCGATCCGACCGAGTTCGGCGGCAGCTCGCTCGGCCCACAGGGTCGCTCCAAGCTCGGCGAAGATCGCGCCTGCCTCCTCGAGGGAGTCGCGCGCGAGACGCTTCTGCTTCGCTCGTCGTCGGATCTGCCCCAGAACGAGTAGCGATCGAGCTCGTTCGAACGGCTGCCCCATGCGTTCGTGCTGCTCGAGGGCGCGATCGAGGTCGGTGCGAGCCGTGTCGAGGTCTCCTTCCGCGGCGGAGAGCAAGCCGTGGCATCGCGCAGCCCCGGCTCGCGCCCATGGCCGATCGGCGGCCCGGCCGTGCTCTTCCAACCGCTCGATCAGCGTCTGCGCCGGCCCGAGTTGCCCGAGCGCGATCAACGCCTCGGCCTCGTCCGGTAGACAGGGGATGATCCCTGGCTCGACGGAGCCCATCCGTTCGAGATACCGAACGACGGGCTCGAGATGCTCGTGCGCTCGCTCGTGATCGGAGAGGGACAGCTCGAGGAAGCCCAACACCGCCCTGTTCCAGTTCGCGTTGAAAAGGTCATCGTTCGCCGTCGCGAGTCGAACGCCGTCCGTCGCCATCCGCCGCGCCTCCTCTACGCGCCCCAGGTGGGCCGCGGCGTAGGCCTGGTTGAACAACACGACGTGGCTCTGGGTCGCCGTCTGGCCCGACTCGACCACCGTTTCCATAGCCTCGGATGCGTACCCGGTTGCGACGTCCCACCTTCCCGCACGGCACTCGAGTTCCGCCAAGTAGCACAGGACCTCCTGCCGCACCGTGTACATGCCGTGCTTCTCGTACTCCGCCAGTTCTTGCTCGAACGCAGCCCGGGCTTCATCGAGATGCCCGGACCACATGAGCTGGAGACCGATGATCGACCGCGGTGTGGTGTACACCGATCCTTCGGTCCACGACCCTTCAACCATCATGGCGTCCTGCAGCTCCAAGGCTTCAGTCATGAATCGCGACGACGACTTCCCGAGCAGGAAGTCGACGAAGCCACTCGCGGCGAGGGCATCCGCCCGCGTCGCCGGCTCGGTCACGTCTTGAGCGTATTCGAGCGATCGCCGCGCTTGCTTCGCGGCCTCCTGCAGATCGCCAAGGTAGAAGGCGACCCAGGCGAGCGCCTGTGCGATCCCACTTCTGAGCTCCGAGTTCTCACCCGCCTCCTCCAGCGCTTGCTCCGCCGGCTCCCGGACGCCGTGGACCAGGTTCATCCAACTCATAGACGCCAGCCGGTACAGCATCTCCGCGCGTTCCGGCCCGGCGGACGAGGCAGCGATCGCCTCGTTGAGGACCGTCAACGAGCGCGTAGCGTCACCGGCGTCGAAGTGGTACTCGGCCGCCTCGAGACTGCGGCGTCGCACGGCGTCGCTGTCTTCCGGAGGTGTCAGCTGCCTGGCGAGCTCGGCAAGCTCCGCGGCAGCGTCGGGAGCCCCTCGAGCGCGGGAGTGCCGAGCCGCGCCGTCGAGCGCTTCGGCCACCTCCGAGTCGGGCCCCTCCGCCCCGAGCGCGAGATGGCGGGCGCGTTCTTCCGGATCGGCCACTAAGGCGGCGAGGCGAAGATGAAGATCACGACGCTCCCGCGGTGAGGCGTTGACGTAGACGGTCGACGCAAGGAGCGGGTGCGAGAATCGAACGCGGCCGTCGGCCCGCTCGACGATGCCCAATGCCTCGGCCCCCGCCAAAGCGTCCAGCGCATCGTCCCTTGATGCGGCGGCAACGAGCTCAACGGTTGGTTGCGACAACGCCGAGATCGCGAGGAGTGGCGGCCGAGCCGAGGAGGGGAGCGCCGCCAGGCGGGCCGAGAGGAGCTGCTGCAGATCCTCGGGAACAGGAAGCGGCTCGCCGGGTTGTGGGCGGACGCCGCCTCGAACCACTGCCCGCCCGATCTCGAGCGCGAACAGCGGGTTTCCGCGCGACACTCGATGCAGCCGCACGACGACCGGACGAGGAAGGTCGACACCGGTCTGATCTCGCAGGACTCGCCCGAGAGGATCGACGGGGAGCGAGCCGACGGCGATCCGGACAGCCCCCGGCAGCTCACGCTCGATGCCGACCAGGTCACCCATCGTCCCGGCACCCAGTCGGAGCGAGACCAACAAGCCGACCCGTTCATCCGAAAGACGTCGCAACACGAAGGACAGCACGCGTGCCGAAGGCGTGTCGAGCCACTGGACATCGTCCACAGCGACGATCAGCGGGCCGGCGGTGGCGAGGGTCCGCACGACATTCACCGATGCCAGCGACACGGCACGCTGATCGGGCGAACCTCCCTCTTCAGCCTGTAGCAGCGCCGTCTGGAGCGCGTGTGCCTGCGGTGGGGGAAGACCGGGCAGCGATTCGTCGAGGACCCCGGTGAACAGGTCGCCCAGCGCCGCGTACGAGAGCCGGGCTTCTGATTCGGCGCCGCGGCAGGAGAGCACGCGATAGCCCCGTTCCCGGGCGGCGTTGAGTCCGGCGAGCCAGAGCGTCGTTTTCCCGATCCCCGGGCTGCCTTCAAGGATGCACGAGGCGGGCCCGTGTTCGATCGAGTCGAGGAATCGAGCCAAGTGCGCCAGCTCTGCTTCACGCCCGAGGATCACGCATGCTCCCAGGTCCACGTCTCGCTGCTGGGACTGAGCGCAATCCTATGACGCGGCAGCCGGTGTCATCCCCTCCGGCCTCCCGAACTCGGTGAAGTGTCGGGAGCCTCGACCGAGTGAAGGCTGGGAGAAATCGAAAGAAGGTGTAAACGGTCTTCACGGCTCAGGTCTCTTGTGATTCGGTGGGCTTCGTGCCGCGCACCCAGGCGTTCCCGAGGAGGTGAGGAACTCGGCCGTCCGAGAGCACGATTACACGACGCTCTTTCGGGCTGAGTACCCGATCGTGCTGCGGAGCGTCTTCCTCGTGACCGGCGACCGTGGTCGTGGCCGGTGCCGGACGACCCATACTGCTTTGTCAAAGGGGCGTCCGCCGTCGAGTTGACGAACCCCTTCCAGCGCGTCGCGTGAGGGGCGTGACCTCGGCACCTCGCGCTCGAGGGCGATTCAACAGGCTTGCCAGTTGGCGCCGTTGCCGAAGTTGAAGGCATCCAACATCGCGTCGTATTCGCCTTGTGACATCGGTGAGAGCGAGGCGGCGGGCGTCGTTGGGTCGATCGTCAGCGCCCAGGCGCTGCCACCGAGCACCACGTGCTGCCCGTGTCCACTGCAGTACGTCGGCACGAGGTCGACCGAGCTGGGCGTCATCGACAAGGTCCACGTGTTCCAGGTGCATGTCTGACTCGTGGTACTCGCGGCAGAGGGACATGAGATCCCCGGGAGCGAGTGCATCGCCGACACCGCCGCCTCATAGGAGGAAGGCGCCACGGGATCCTTGTGTGCGTCCTGGTAGCACGAGATGAAGATGGCCGTCCAGATACCCAGAACGACGAACATCCACCACCGCGGGTGTTTCTGCATGAAACGGATGACCCGGAAGCCCGAGGGTGTTTCGTCGACGGCTTCGCTCGGTTCCATCCAGTCGCAACACTAGCGCCACGAGTCGTTCGAAGGGCTCGCTTAGACTGATCCCACCGCCGACCGCCGCATTCGAGTACGAGCGAATGGTTGTGAGATCACATTCCTCCAGACACTCCTGATCCAACGCCACCTGGCGTCCTCGCGAAGCTTGACCAAGTTGAAGCCCTTCTTCGGGATGTCGAACTGCAGCTGACCCATATCAAACAGCTTCTCGAGATGCCCGAGGACCCCGACGCAACAACCGAGCGTGGGGAAGACCCGACCGAGGGCTGAGATCAGGCCGTCGCGTCCCACCACGCCAGCACACGCAGTGCCCGGAGGCTGTTCCAGCGGCTCGGCGTGCCGACCGGCCCTTCGAGGTCGAAGTGCACGCGACCCGGATGGATCCGGTCGAGCAACCACCGACCGTCTGGCTGCTGTCGCGACCGTACGATCGCCACCGCCTCCGCCATGTGGGCATCCGGGTCCGCGCCCGACCCACGGAAGTAGTCGAGCCCACGCAGAACGTCGTAGTGCCAGTAATAGGGGAAGGCGAACTCGAGATACTCGGGGTCTACGACCTCGCCGGTGCTCAGGCGGCGGAACAGGCTGCGCTCCAGCAGATACTCCTCGCCGCGCCGACGGGACGCGTGCACGTCCTCCGAACCCCCGGTCGCTCGTTCGAAGGCGAGCAGGCCGTCGAGCACGTTGATCGTCGTGTCGAACGAGGACCGCACGGATCCGTTCTCGACCTCGCAGTTCCAGCCGCCGTCCTCGAGCTGCTCGCCGAGGATGCGCTTGACGATCGGCTCGACGTCCACCCCGAAGTAGGCGCCGGTCTCGATCGTCCTGCCGTTGATGCACGGCTCGACCTCGCCGTCGAAGAACCGTTGTCCGTCGTGCTCCCAGCGACAGTTCTCCGCGACCAGCGCGATCGACCTGCGGGCCGACGCCGAAGCCGGGTCGAGCCCGAGGAGCTGCAGCGTCTGGAGCGAATGCATGGTGGCCGTCCAGGGCTGCGGTTCTCCGCCCCGATAGGACGCAGGGAAGCAGGCACCGCCGGCCCACGTCCCCTCGGGATCCTCGAGCGTGAGGAGGCGTGCACCCCAGCCTTCGTGCTCCACCCGTGCTCGCTCGACAGCGACGTCGTCCGGTGACCCGTCCGTGAGGTCGTGCATGACCTGCCATCGGATCGCGGGGTCGGCGTCGAGCAGCCAGTCGATCTCGCTCACGGCCGCAGGCTCCCTAGACCGTCACGGCAGCCAGTAGTTGTTCGAGAGCACCAGCATCGCCTGCATCTTGAGGCTGTTCCCGTAGTAGTGATCCGCGGTGATCGGTACCGCGATGATGTTGCTCCAGATCGCGTTGAGCCACGTCTGCTGGGAAGCGTCGACGGTCGCCCCGACGCCGAACGGTGCGGCGTACGAGAGCTCATACCCGTTCGACTTCTTGCGGCCGTCGAGGGTGTAGCCGCCGACGATCTTGGCCGGGTTCCCAGCGGTCGCGCCGTTGATCCAGGTGCTGATCTTCAGGGCTTCCGTCTTCGATCGGGCGATCGCCGCTCACGAGGTAGTCGGTGGCCATATGCCACGGAACTCGGCAGGAGTTCCAGGAGTAGTTGCCATCGTTGGCGCTCTCGAGGTACTTCGACTTGGGCGGAGCCGGCGTGGTGTTGGTGTTGACGATGAAGTCCGGCAAGAGCCCGGTGTTGGGTGCGTACGTCGTGCGCATGAAGGTGATCAGGTTCTGGGTCGCGGTGATCACGTCTCCCCAGAACGCGTCGCCGGTTGCCGCTTGGAACGCGCGGAAGTGATCGAGCATCCAGTCCGAGGGACGAGTACCGAATCGGTATTTGGCGAGGCCCGGGGCCCAGTCGCCGAGATTCGTGAGGTGGGTCGTGGGCTCGATCTCGTGCAGCTTGATCGCACCGATCACCTTCTTCGCCTCGGCCAGGTAGTTGATCGCCCCTCCGCTGCCCCACTGCCGATCCGCGAGGAGGAGACCGTAGGCGATCGAGATATCCCCGTCGGTGGCGGAGTCGCCGACGTCGGTGTTCTGGCACTGACTGTCTTGGTTCCAGGACATGAGGTCGGGAGAGTAGATGCTCGGGTGCGCGCGGAAGTACTTGTAGAGACCATCGAACACGACCTGCGCGTTGGGGTCGTAGCCGGCCATCAGCGGGACGATCTCCATCCCGTAGCCCTGACCCTCTGAGACGACCATGCCGCTCGTGTCACCCTGCGTGTTGACGACGAATTCTCCGGGGTTGCAGCCTGGCGTGACGAACCTCGCCTTCCACTGGTCGTAGAAGGCGGCGGTCGCAGCATCTCGAGCTGACTGTGTGGATGGGAGCACGGAGCCGGCGACGTACGGAACCGGGTGGCTCCCGAACGGTCTCGAAGGCGCTGCGGCACTGGCGATCGACTGGCTACCGAGCGGCCCAGCAAGCAATGCGAGCGCCACTGCAGCCGTCATCGTTTTGACTTTCATGGCAGGTCCTCCTCCGTCGAGGTGCGGATATATGAGGGTCTGACGTCAGCGGGCCGAAAGTCAAATCCAGAAGACAGGCCCCTCGAACATCGCTCGTTCACCCAAAGTTCCGATACGCGTGCGTGGCGAAATCTCACCGCTGCGCGTATCCTTTCCGATACGCGTACGTATCGAAAGGATGCATGTCCCAATGGAGCACTCGGAAAGCTACGAGCGGCGCTGGTGGATCCTGGGGGTCCTGTGCCTGAGCTTGCTGGTCATCGGACTCGACAACACGATCCTCAACGTGGCGCTGCCCACCCTGGCGCGCGACCTGGGCGCGACGAACAGCCAGCTGCAATGGATGGTCGATGCCTACATCCTGGTCTTCGCCGGGCTGCTGCTGACGACGGGAAGTCTGTCGGACCGGTACGGGCGCCGGAAGGCCCTGGCGCTCGGCCTCGTGATCTTCGGCGTCGGATCGACGTTCTCCGCGTTCTCCGGATCGTCCAGCACCTTGATCGCGAGCCGCGCCGTGATGGGCATCGGCGGCGCGCTGATCATGCCTGCCACCCTGTCGATCCTCACGAACGTCTTCCCCGCCGATGAACGCGGCCGCGCGATCGGCATCTGGGCCGGCGTCTCCGGCCTCGGGATCGCGATCGGTCCGATCGTCGGCGGCTGGCTGCTCAGCCACTTCTGGTGGGGCTCTGTCTTCCTCGTGAACGTGCCGGTCGTGATCGTCGCCCTGATCCTCGGCCGGCTGATCGTGCCCGACTCCAAGGACCCATCGCCGAACGCGCTCGACCCGGTTGGCGCGGTGCTATCGATCGTCGGACTGGGGAGCCTGATCTTCGCGATCATCGAGGCGCCGTCGCACGGATGGACCTCGACACAGACGATCCTCACGTTCGCCTTCGCCCTCATCGTGCTCACCTCGTTCGCGATCTGGGAGCTCCGCAGCGACCACCCGATGCTCGACGTCACGTTCTTCGAGAACCCACGGTTCACGGCCGCGAACATCTCGATCGTCCTCGTGTTCTTCGCGCTGTTCGGCTCGCTGTTCTTCTTGACTCAGTACCTGCAGTTCGTGCTCGGGTACACGCCGCTGCAAGCGGGGCTGCGCGTCGCACCGATCGCGCTCGTCCTGATGGTGTCCGCGCCGCTCGCGGGGCGGCTCGTGACCCGGTTCGGGAACAAGGCGCTCGTAGCGTCCGGGATGACTGCGGTCGCGATCGGTCTCGGGTTCCTCGGCACCATCACCGTGGCGTCGGGCTATCCGCGCGTGCTGATCGCGCTCGTGATCCTCGGCGCCGGCATGGGAACCGCGATGGTTCCGGCCACCGAATCGATCATGGGCTCGCTCCCGCTCGCCAAAGCGGGGCTGGGGTCGGCGATGAACGACACGACCCGGCAGATCGGCGGCGCGCTGGGCGTCGCGATCCTGGGCAGTGTGTTCGCGTCGGCGTTCACGACGAACATCGCGGGCTCGCTCACGGGTCTTCCCGCCGAGACGGCGGCGGCGGCCTCGGCATCGGTCGATCAAGCGCTGATGGCCGGCCAACAGATGGGCGGCGAGGCCGGCCTGGCGATCATCACGGCCGCGAAGGAGGCCTTCATCTCCGCGATGGACCGAGGCCTGTTCGTCGGTGCGGTGATCGCGCTGATCGGCGCCATGGTCGCGCTGGTGTGGCTGCCGAACCGCGCCGCGACGCCGCCCGAGGAGCCGCTGCCCGAGGAGCTCGTCGAGGCCGAGGTCGCGGTCTCGGCGGAGGCGGCAGAGTGATCGCCGGTGTCGAGCTCAGCGCCGCCCGGGCGCCGGGGCGGCCGCGCGACCCACAGGTCGAACGAGACATCCTCACGGCAACCATCGAGCTCCTCGGCGAGGACGGCTTCGACGGCTTGTCGATCGAGGCGGTCGCCGCGCGGGCCGGCGTCGGAAAGACCACGGTCTACCGGCGCTGGCCCTCGAAGATCCCACTCGTCGTCGACGCGCTTACCGCGATGAAGGCGCCGACCCACGCCGCGGTTGCGGAGGACCTGCCGACCCGCGATGCGCTCGTCCGCGCGATGTCCGGGTTCACCAAGCCCCACGAGGGCTCGGCCGCGCGCGTGCTCGCGGGGCTCGTCGACGCGATGTCGCGCAACGACGAGCTCGCCGAAGCGGTGCGCGCCGTTCTCGTCACCGAGCGAGTACGCGGCCTGCTGCAGGTGATCGAGCGGGGCAAGCGACGGGGAGAGATCCGCCCGGACGTCGACCCCCACGTGATGGTCGATCTGCTCGGTGGCCCGGTGGTCCTTCGTCGGCTCATCACCGGCGCACCGGTGAACCAGCGGCTCGCCCACGCGATCGTCGACCTCGTCATGGACGGAGCCGCGTCCACCGGATAGCTCCTCCCGGTCCAGCTACGTCTGGCGGTTGAACCAGATGTTGCCTGGACCCGCTGTGAAGTCCGTGCCTTCGCCCATGACCGCGACGCTCTTTCCGAGATTCGTGATGGCGATGGCGTCGTAGTCCCCGTACGGGTTCGTGAAGCCGGTGGCCGACTTGTACGGCGCGCCGCTCGACGCATCGGAAAGCTTGACGTCTGCGCTCCACGTCACCCCTCCGTCGGTCGACGCCCGGTACCAGACGTTCCAAGCCCCGGTTCGACTGTCCATGTACGTCAGTCGGAAATCCCCGGCCGCGCCGGCCGCGATCGCCGGGAAGCTGGCGTCCCCACCTCCGGTCGGCGGGGTGAGCAAAATCTTGCCGGTCCAGGTGAGCCCACCGTTCGTCGAGCGCTGAACCCAGATGCTGCCGTTCGCGCCGGCGGTCGTTGAGCCGCCATATTCGACGACGAGGTTGCCCGACGCGTCGCCGGCGAGGGTCGTGGTCGATGACGTCACGTAGGTCGGGCCCGCGAACACGCTATCGACATTCACTCTCGTCCACGTCGTCCCGCCGTTGGTCGTGCGGAACGTCGAGATGGAGATCGGCGTTGTGGTGGTCTGCCTGTTCGTGTTCGGGTACTGAGAGGCCGACATGACGGCGGTTCCGCTCGGCAGCACCGCGAACCCGTTCGAGTAGAAGTAGTGGCTGTTCGCGACGGTGCCGATCATCTGCGCCGCCGAGAACGACGACCCCCCGTTGTGTGAGTGGGTCTCGTAGAGATCTCCGCCGGTCCCCTTGGTGAACGTGATGTACACGTCCGTTCCGTTCTTGGAGATCCCCAGCCACGGCTTATCCGAGCTGATCTTGCCCGAGACCAGGGTTGGGGTCGACCAGGTCGTTCCGTGGTTTGTGGATTTGGAGAACACGATCTTGTACTCGTTCATCCACACGGCATAGACGACGCCGGTGGATGTAACCGCCAACACCGGGTCGTACTGCCATGAGACGTGGGGGCAACCGATGCCACAGGCTTGCACCTCTGGTCCGAACGTGGCGCCCCCGTCGGATGATGCCCGAACGATCATGGGGATGGATGGACATGTGTTGCAGGCCTTGGTGGCGGTGAAGTCGTTGTACATCACGTAGACGTAGGGCGAACTCGGATCGGCGGCGACGGTCGGCTCCCAGGTGTTGCCGGTCCCAACGACACTCTCACCGGCCCATCCTGGGGAAGGAGCGGCGAGGACCTGGCTGAGCTGCGCTTCGCCGACGTGCACGACCCCCGCATCGGCATCGCCTCCGCGCCCTTCGCTTTCGGGCTCTTCTTCCGACGTCGGCAAAGTCGTCGAGGGCTGGGTCACAGCCTGGTCGGACGCCTCGTGAGACCGCAGGTATCGCAGCGGAAGAAAGACCGCCATCGCCACGAGGAAGATGATGCCGCCCAGCCCGATCGCCTTGCGCATGAACTGACCTCCGGTTCGCCGTTTGAGGAAGGCCCTTGGACGCTAGACAAGTCCTGCCCGACGCGCAAACTCACGTTTCTACGGGTTCGCGCAGGCGCCGGTCACCGGCTTAGTATCCGCCGAACATGTCGACGGCGAGGACCCGCCGCGCGAACCGCCGAGCGATGCTGTTGGAGCGGACCGGTATCACCCCGTTCCTGAGCCGCTCGTTCGCGATCTTGCTGGTTGTCCTGATCGCGAGCCCGCTCCTGCTGTGGCTCTTCGAGCGGCACGCGAACCCCGAGATCCAGACCGTCCCCAACGCGTACTTCTGGATGTGGCGGACCCTGATGGAACAGGGCTCGCCGCTCGAGTTCCAGACCGCCGGCGGTTGGCTCGTGTCATACCTCGTCGTGATCGTCGGGGTCGGCTTGATCGCAACGGGAACCGCGGCGATCGTCACGAGGTTGGTTGATCTTCTCCTACGGAGGCAATCCGGTATGCATGAGACCCGAGTGTCCGAGCACATCCTGATCTGCGGGTGGAACGCCCGCGCCCGCACCATCGTCGAGGAGCTCCGCGCGGGCGACGGGGAGGATCGCCGACCCATCGTGATCCTCGCCGACCTCACGGCCGCCCCTATCGACGCGCCGGACACGATCTTCCTGCGCGGCGATCCCGCGCGAAAGGAGGATCTCGCGCGGGCGGGGCTGGACCGTGCGACGACCGCGATCCTCCTGGCGGACGACACCCGTTCGGCGTCGCCGCATGACATCGACGGGAAGACACTCCTGACCGCTCTCTCGGTCGAGAGCACCAAGCCGGCCTGCTACACCTGCGTCGAGGTGCTGCTCGCGGAGAACGTCGAGCACTTCCGGCAGGTCAGCGCCGACGAGCTGATCGTGACCGGCGAGGTCTCGAGCCTGCTGCTCGCGAGCGCGGCGACCGACCACGGGGTCAGTCAGGTCGTCGGCGACCTGCTCACGCACGACATCCGGCGGGGGCCCGACAACCTGCGCTCGATCGATGTGCCCGCTTCACTTGAGGGCGCCCGGTTCGTGGACGCGTTGGCCGAGCTCAAACACACGCAGGCCGCGATCGCCGTCGCCGTCGTCGACTCCGACGGCACAGTGGACCTGAACCCGGCCGCCGAACGGCGGCTGTCCCAAGGCGAGCGCGTCCTCGCGATCGTGCGCGAGGGCTGAGGTCGCAGGGTTCATCGCGTGACGCGAGTCAACGAAGCTCTCTGCTGAATCCGTGCCCACGATCGCTCTCCCGCTCGGCCGCTGTCGGGAGGATGGCCGACCGGACGAAGGCGACGGTCTTGAAAAACGGTCTCCTGACTTCACTGACGGACCGGAATGAACCGCTGTCTTGGCGACGTCGTATCCCTCGCGTCCGCGTCATAGGGGAGGTCGTGCCATGAGCGCTCGCTTGCTTCGGTGGATGACGATGACAGTGGCGGTCGCGGTGATGCCTGTCCTTGCCGCTTGCAGCTCCTCATCGACCAGCGCGGCCGCGACGTCGGCGGCGGTCGTCACGAGCAGCGGCCCCTCGTCCAGCGCAGTCGGGACGTCGTCCAACGCGGATCTCTGTCAGGCTTTGGTCGCGGAGAAGGCGAAGCTGAAAGTGCTCGGCGACTCGTTCGCCTCGAAGGTGGACCTCAGCGACTTGGCCGGCACGAAGCAGGCTCTCAGCGACCTCTTGTCGGGGGCCAACTCGGTCGTGGCGGATTCGGCGAGCCTGATGTCGTCGGCGCCGCAGGACGTCCAGGACGCGCTCACGACGATCAAAGACACCCTCTCGTCCACTGCGAGCGGCATTCAGAGCGCGTCCTCGTTCCAGGACCTCGACAATCTCTCCCACGCGTTCGACAGCTCCGACATGAAGTCGGCGGTCAACACCGTGTCCGACTACATCGGCGGCCAGTGCGGTTAGGGATTACCCAAGCCGGGCCGGTCTGCAGATCTCGAAAGGCTTCTCGAATCGATCCCACAGGGAGGTTCTTGTATTGGGGCTGGCTAGTGATGACCTCGCCTGTCCTTCCCCTCGAGATGGTGAGCCTAATCGGGTAGAAGGTCGTCGCGGCCAGGTACTGCTACCCGGAGGGCGTGAGCGCCGAGCTCGAGCCCAGATTGACACCGGACGGTGGGCTGGGGAACGATGCCCGCCATGCGCTCGCGTCGGATCCTCGCCGCTGCCGCGTCCTTGACGTTCATTGCCGGTCTGGCCGCCGCCCCGATCGCCGCACCGCAGCTCGCCGCGGCCTCGCCGAAGACGGTCCGTATCGCCGCCGTCGGCGACATGGTGTGCTCGGGCCCGCCGAACCGGGGCGCAGATCCGACCTCGACCGACCGCCGGTATATCCGCGGGTTCTGCCAGTACGGCAAGGTGGCCAACGTGGTTGCGAACGGGAACTACGACCGGTTCCTCACGCTCGGCGATCTCCAGTACTACTTCGGGGCCTACCGCGACTTCCAGCGCTGGTACGACCCGAGCTATGGGAAGGTCATGTCCATCACGATGCCCTCGCCGGGCAACCACGAGAGCTACACCTCGGACGCCAAGGGCAACCCGTATGCGGGCTATCGGAAGTACTTCGGTGCCCGCGCGCGCTGGAAGAACCGGCTCGGTGGGTCGTACTCCTACAACCTCGGCGCATGGCACATCGTGTCGCTGAACTCGCAGTGGTGTTGGAGCTATACGTCTGTGTTCGAAGGCGGCCGGTGGAACACCGTGCCGGCGTGGGGGAGCGGATCGCCGTGGGGTTGCCACAAGGGCGACCCGATGTATGACTGGTTCACGCGCGATCTGAAGCAGCACCAGAACGACTGCACACTCGTGTACTTCCACCATCCATCGTACTTCGGAGTCGGGAGGGGCTGGCCCGGCGGGTCCGATTCGCTGGTCCATGGCGTCTATTCGCACACGCGGCCGCTGTACCGCATCTTCTATCGCAACGGCGGCGACGTCGTGCTGAACGGGCACGAGCACTACTATCAGCGCACCGTGCCGATCAACCCCCTCGGCAAGGCCGACCCCGCGCACGGATTCACGGAGTTCGTCGTGGGCACCGGCGGGGACACGCTCCAGCCGATGCCGCCGGTGAGGAAGCTGCCGAAGGAGATCGCCGCGGCCAGCAACAGCGCGTTCGGGATCTTGGCGATGACGCTCGAGCCGCACGGCTACAAGTACCGGTTCGTCCCGGTCCAGGGAAGTCCCGGCCGCTGGGTGTACTCGCCGCGTCGCGGCTACAAAATCTTCAAGAACGGCAACGGGACCGGGCCGGTCGATTCGGGCACCGGCATGTGCCACGGGGCTCCGTAGGCGCTACGCCACCGATGTCGCAGACCAGCGCCCGTCCTTCGTAGTTGGTCCTCAGGCGTCATCTCGAAGCTGCCGAGTCGGGAGCGGGTAGCATCGCGCCGGGAGGATGGCCGAGCGGACGAAGGCGACGGTCTTGAAAACCGTTGATGGGGCAACTCATCCGTGGGTTCGAATCCCACTCCTCCCGCTCTTGTGATGTCTCGAGATCAGCTCGCGATACTCGGTCATTACCCCCCTCGCTTCAGGGACCCACGGAACAGAGGGTCGTACGCTCCGGATGTGGATGATCGAGGGGAGGCCAAGGTGCACGAGATTGCGCTCATGGGCTGGCTCGTGATCGTTGGGCTGTTGCTCGTGTGGCAGGGACTCGCTTTGGTCTACGCGCCGCAGTGGCCGACGATGTCGCAGCTCTTCCGCGAGTTCATGCAGCCACTGGCCGGTCGCGTGATCATGTTCGGTCTGTGGCTCTGGCTCGGGTGGCACCTGTTCATCCGGGGCTGGCACTACTTCCTGCGGGGCTGAGCTGTGCGGATCTGGCGCGAGATCATTCCGCCGCTCGTCTCCACGTTCGCGCTGTTCACCCTCGTGATCGTGCGAGCGTGGCGGCGCCCGCCCGCTCCGGGCCAGACGACCCGAACTCCGATCCGCGAGCTCGCGATCACCTTCCTAGGCGGCTATCTCGTGCTGCTGTTGCTTGTGGCTATCTTCCACGTGGGTCTCGCGCGGGAGTACGCCGCGCTCGCGAGCGCCGCGGTCGGCGGAGCCTTCCTGATGCTCGTCAGCGGCGTCGTGTTCGCCTGCTGCGGCTGGCTCCAGGCTCGTCGGGGGTGACGGCTGGATGTTGGGGGCGTTCCCCAGCCTGTAGTTTCTGTGCGTGAGACTCATCGTCTGGGTGGGCATCGGCGTGCTCGCGCTGATCGTGCTGCTCATCGGGCTGCTGGTGTTCATCGGCTTGATCCGCCGATTCCAGATCGCGCGAACCCGTCGTGAACTGGAACGCATGGGGTACGTGGTGACCGTGCCCTACGCCCCCGAGACCCGCCCAATCGGTCCGCGTCTGGTAGCCGGATTCGCCGCAATATTCGCGTTGATCGTCACGACTTCGGTGCTTACCGCCAAACCATCCGTTCGAACGGAAGCATCGAGTGCCGGTTCATCGTTCCAGGGCGAGCCGAGCCACCCTAACGTTGTCCCGCCCGATACGAACGTGGGCTCCGAGCACCCCGCATCACAGCATCCGACGACGTCGCAGGGCGGCGCGAGTCCCACTGAATCGGCGACCTCGTCGGCGTCACCGGCGGCGGATGCAGGAAGCGACGCAGGAGCGCCTTCGGCCGTAACCGCTCTACCGACGTCGGCAACGGCGATCCGGCTGGAATGGGCGCCGGTCAGCGATGCCGCCGGTTATGACATCGAGCGATCGACGGACAGCGTGGCTTGGAACGCGGTTGCCTCCACGGTCGCTGGGCGGACCCGATACATCGACGTGGCGCTGTCCTCAGGGACGACGTACTACTACCGCGTCGTCGCCCTCGTGGGCGGTCAGGACGCTACCTCCGACGTCGTCTCTGCCACGACGACCGTCGACACATCGACCGCGCCCGTGCTCATCTCGGCGACTGGCTCGGCCACGTCAATCGAGCTGGAGTGGAGCGACGTCGACGGTGAACTCGGGTACTCGATCGAGCGATCCCCGGACGGAACGAGCGGGTGGACCGAGATCGGGTCGACCGGCCAAGGCGTGACCGTCTACACGGATACCGGGTTGGCCTCTGCGACCACGTACTACTATCGCGTCGTCGCCGTGACGTCGGACGGCGAGTCACGCCCCTCGACAGTGCTACCCGCGACCACGGATCCAGACGGGCCGTCGACATCGGGGACGAACGCTGCACCGTCCGAAACCCCGAAGGATCTCTAAGGGCTAGCGGTTTGCCGCCTCGATAGCCGATGGTCACCCCGAGAGCGCGAGCGCGGCGACGCGGTCGATGTCGTACTTCGTCGTGTTACCCATAACCGCGATCCCGACGTCGCGCGCCGGGTAGAGCCGGATCACGTTGTAGAAGCCGGCCCCACCCCCGAGGTGTTCGACGAACGGTGGTTCCGCGTCGCGTTGGGCCGCCGGCCGGAACCAGCCGAGCCCGAGGTCGTAGCGTTTCCCGGGGACCTTGATCTCGCGCATCTCGCGGGTAGCCGCTTCCGAGAGGAGCCGCGTGCCACCCAGCTCGCCGTCCCCCAGGTGCAGCTGGACGAACGTCGCGGCGTCGGCGACGCTGCCGACAAGCCCGCCGTAGGCCGACCCGTCGAGCAGGAACCGCCGAAACGACAGCCACTTCCCGTCCCGTTCGCCGATGACCCACCTCGGAAGGAGCAGGCGCATCGGGCTGCTGCGAGGGTGGTACCCGGTTGCCGCCGTTGGTGAGACGGCCTCGGAATAGCTGAACCCGGTCCTATCCATGCCGAGCGGTTCGAGTACCTCGAGGGCCACAGCGTCGGTGAACGGCATGTCGGTGACCGTCGACAGCAGCTGCCCGAGCACCAGCGTCCCCAGATTGGAGTAGCTCGAGCGCGAGCCGGGCTCGAACGCAAGCTTTCCGTGCTTGGCCAGGAGACCGTCGAGGAACGTCGCCGGGTCGGGCGGCGGTGCGTCGGCCGGATGGATCCATCGCACCGGGATCGGATTGACGAACCCGGCGCTGTGGGAGAGCAAGTGGCGCGCGGTGATGCGCTGCGCACGATCGAACGGCTCGAGCCGCCCCATTTGCGGCACCTGCGAGAAGACCGGCACGTCGAGGTCGAGCGTCCCGGCTTCGGCACACCGCATCGCCAGGGTGGCGGTGACGATCTTCGTCATCGAGAACCAGGGACAGACCATGTCGACGGCGGCGGGACGAGCGGACGCAATGTCCGCCATGCCGTGCGCGGCGGTCGCGCGCACACCCTCCGGCCCGACGACCGCGATCGCGATCCCGGGCACGCGGTCGCCCACAACGTCCCCGAGTGCGCTCGCCAGATCGATGTCCTGCATGGTCCCCCCTCGCCTAGTCTGTATCCCACCCGACGAGGCACCACTTGTCGAGAGCCTCCCTGAAAGCGTGATCCTGCCGGTCGGCGTATCGTTCGCGGATGACCGACTGGACCCCCGTGATATCGACCGACGATCTCCCACTCGCCAAGAGCACGGTCGTGACCCTGGATGACACCAAGGTGCTCCTGTATCGGACCGAGGAGCGGATCTACGCGATCGCGAACCGGTGCACGCATCAGGGCGCGCCATTGGATCGTGGCGTCGTGAAGCCCGGTTCCGTTCCGTCGGTCACCTGCCCGGCGCACGGCAGCATGTTCCGGTTGGCCGACGGCCGGGTGATGCGCCCGCCCGCCGGCTCACCGGTAGCCGCCTTCGAGACACGCGTCGCGGACGGCATGGTCGAACTGCGACCGGCGTAGACCGGCACCCTAGACTTCGAAGGTGGACCCGTTCGAGATCGCGCGGCTGCCGCCCGAGGAGGCGATCGGCGCGCTCCGCTCGCGGCCGGACGGGCTGACCGCCGACGAGGCGGCCGCACGTCTGCGTGACGACGGCCTCAACGAGATCCCGGTGGCGCATGGCCCCGGCGCGGTGCGCCGCTTCGTCGATCAGGTCACGCACTTCTTCGCGCTCCTCCTCTGGGTGGCCGCGGTGCTCGCCTACATCGGGGGTCTGCCGCAACTGGCGATCGCGATCGTTGTCGTCGTGTTGGTGAACGCCGCGTTCAGCTTCGTCCAAGAGGAGCGGGCAGAGCGCGCGACGGCCGCCCTCCGCGACCTGCTCCCCGTCGAGTCGACCGTGATCCGCGACGGGCGGCGACAACGGTTCCCCGCGAGCGAGCTCGTCCGTGGCGATCTGCTGATCCTGCGTGAAGGGGACCGGATCTCCGCCGATGCCCGCGTGATGACGGCGGACTCCCTGCGGCTCGACCAGTCCGCCCTGACCGGTGAGTCAAAGCCGATCGAGAAGGATCCGCACCCGCTTGCGACCGCTGTGGACGACACCGTTCGCGTCCCATGTCTGCTGTTCGCGGCCACGTACGTCACGTCCGGTGCGGGGACCGCCGTGGTCTACGCCACCGGATCGCGGACGCGCCTGGGTGGGATCGCGACCTTGACGCAAGGGGTCGAGCGACGCCGGACCCCACTGCGAGAGGACCTCGACCGAGCCGTACGGATCATCGCGATCTTCGCGGTCGCCGCCGGCGTCGTCTTCTTCGGCGCGTCGCTCGCCGTCGGCGCACCGGCGCACGACGGATTCCTGTTCGCGATCGGTGTGATCGTGGCGCTCGTTCCCGAGGGATTGCTGCCGACGCTCACCCTGTCGCTGGCGCTCAGCGCGACCCGCATGGCCAAACGTGGCGCGCTCGTACGGTCGCTCGAAGCCGTCGAAACGCTCGGGGCTACCACGGTGATCTGTTCGGACAAGACGGGCACGATGACGACGAACCAGATGACCGCGCGCGCGGGAAGAACGGCGACTCGCTCGGTGCGGGCGACGCATGCGGGCTGGACCCCCGGCGGCGCCTTGCTCGAGGACGATCGGCCGCTCGATGGCGGAGCACGCGACGACGTTCGGAGCCTGTTGGAGGCGGCGGCGCTCTGCGGCGACGCGCGACTGGAGGAACACGACGGGACGTGGCGCTGCGTCGGCGATCCGACCGAGGGCGCGTTGCTCGCGTTCGCGCGCAAGGGCGGCGCCGATCGGGAGGATCTGGAGCGGACGCTGCCACGGGTCGCAGACTTCCCGTTCAGCTCGGAACGCCGTCGGATGACGACCGCGCACCGCACGACCGAGGGGGCCATCGTCGGTTACACGAAAGGCTCGCCGGAGGCAGTGCTGGCCGCCTGCGACGCGGTGCAGGTGGGAGAAGACGAGGCGCCGCTGGACGATGCCCATCGCGCGTCGATCCAGGATCAGATCGAGCAGTTGGCCGGCGCCGGCCTCCGCGTCCTGGGCTTTGCCACCCGGTCCTATGTCGCGGTCCCGACCGCCGCGGAGGAGGCCGAGCAAGGTCTGCGGTTCGTAGGCCTGATCGGCATGGAGGACCCGGTGCGCGTCGAGGTTCCCGACGCGATCGCTCGGTGCGTGGACGCGGGCATCCGGGTCGTGATGATCACCGGCGACCACCCCGCGACCGCGACCGCGGTTGCGCGCGCCGTGGGGCTCCCGGGAACCCTTGTCGTGCTCGGCGAGGAGCTGCCGGATGATGACGAGCGCCTGCGGACGTTGATGAACGATGTCGAGCTCGGCGTACTGGCGCGGATCGCACCCGAACAGAAGCTGCGGATCGCCCGCGCCCTCCAGGAGCTCGGCGAGGTTGTGGCCATGACGGGCGACGGCGTCAACGACGCGCCTGCGCTCCGCCGCTCCGATATCGGGGTGTCGATGGGCGCCACCGGCACCGACGTGGCGCGCGAGGCGTCGGATCTGGTGCTGCTCGACGACGACTTCACACACATCGTCGAGGCGATCGAGGAGGGGCGGGCTTCCTTCGACAACATCCGCCGGTTCCTGACCTATCACCTGACCGACAACGTGGCCGAGCTCGCGCCGTTCGTGCTGTGGGCGCTGTCCGGCGGCAGGATCCCGCTGATGATCTCGGTCCTGCAGGTGCTCGCGCTCGACATCGGGACCGACCTGCTGCCGGCGCTCGCCCTCGGCGCCGAGCGACCCGAGGCCGGCGTGATGGACCGGCCGCCGCGAGCCCGCGAGGAACGGTTGCTCAACCGCCACGTGCTCGGGCGCTCGTTCGGCTTCCTCGGGCCCGTCGAGGCGTTCGGCTCGATGATCCTGGTTCCGATCGGCGCCGCCTTGTTCTTCGGGTGGGCGGTGGGGCAGGCCTTGCCTGTGGAGGGAGTGGAGCAGGAGACGCTGTCCGCCATGGTGTTCGCGGCGATCGTCGCGATGCAGATGGCGAACGCCTTCGAGTGTCGAAGCGATCCGACATCGCTGTTCGCGATCGGGCCCTTCACGAACCGCCTGCTCGTCGGCGCCGTGATCATCGAGGGGATCGCGCTGCTCGGATTCATCTATATACCTCCGCTCGCTCGAGCGCTCGGCGGCGCTCCGCTGAACCTCGCACAGTGGGCATTGGTGGCGGTGACCCCGTTCCTGCTGATCGGCGCCGAGGAGACCCGCAAGGCGATCGCACGACGGCACGCGGCCGTCTGAGCCCACCGTGTCCCCCTATCGGGGGCCTAAGAGCCTCCCCTGTGCTCCCTATCCACAATCGGTCGCTGGCGGTCGATAGAGGAGTCCCACAGGCACGACGGAGCGAGTGTGTTCAGGAAGCACCGTGCTGTTCGAGACGACAACGTGCGCCGCGACGCGCGCGTCGCCGGCCTGCGCGAGTTCCAGACGCCCTCCCTCGAAGCGGTCGAGCGCCGGCGTCGCCAGTTGTGGCAACGCACCGCGACCGGTTTGGCGGCCGTCGCCTTCCTCGTGGTCGTGCTGTCGTTCATGCCCGACCGGCAGGCCGCGCTCCTGGGCGCCGGGCGTGCGCAGATCGGCGTGCTCGTCATCGCTGGACTCTTCTTCCTGTGGGCTTTCGAAAAGGAGTCCGCGCTCGAGCGGCTCACGAGGTCGCTGACCGACGAGCGCGTGTTGACCGCCGCGCTGACGAACCGCCTGCACGAGGTCTCGCTCCTGCTGGACGCCGGCAAGCAGATGAACGCCGTGCTCGAGCTCGACGAGCTGCTCGACACGATCCTGCGCAGTGCCTGCGAGCTGCTGGATGCGACCGGCGGGTCCGTGATGTTGGTCGAGGGGACCGACCTAATCACCAAGGCGGTGCTCGGTCGTGTCGTGCCGCCGGGGCATCGTGTGCGACTCGGCGAGGGCGTCGCGGGTCACGTCGCGTTGCGCCGCGAGCCAGTGTTGATCGAGGGGCAGGCAGATGCGGAGAGCTTCCCGGGCTTGACCGAGCGCGAGCACTACGTCGACAGCTCGATGTCGGCGCCGCTCGTGCATCGCGCCGAGCTCCAAGGCGTGCTGAACGTGAACGCGCCGCTCGGGCGGTCGTTCACCGAGTACGACCTTCGCGCGCTCGCGGTGTTCACCGAGCAGGCGGCGCTCGCGATCGCGAACGCGCGGCTGTACGAGGCCGAGCGCGCCCACGTGGCCGCGTTGCTGCGGCTCCGTCCGCGGCGGGAGGCCGGCTGATGGGCATCCTTCGACCCCGCGTGTTGATCGTCGAGGACGATCCCGACACGCTCGTGATCCTGCGCGTGAACCTGAACGCCTCGGGCATCGAGCCGATCCTGGCCGCCGACGGTCGGACCGCGATCGCGCGCATCCAGGCCGAGGACCCCGACGCTGTCCTGCTGGACGTGTTGCTGCCCGGCGTCGACGGCTGGGAGGTGCTCGAGGGGCTGCACGCCCTGGGCGACCCTGTGCCGGTGATCGTGTGCTCAGGCAAGAACAACCCGCACGACATCCAGCGCGCCCGCGAGCTCGGCGCCGTCGCGTACCTGGTCAAGCCCTTCGACATCGACCGCCTGGTCGACGTCACCCACGAGGCCGTTCGCGCCAAGCGCCCGCGGATCGTCGTGGCCGACGCCTCGCCCGCGGTCGAGGGGCTCGAGCTGGCCTGAGCCTCTCCGCCGAGGGTCCGTATCCTGGCGGGTCGTGAGCTCCGATCGTTTCCTCCGCGCGCTGCGCCGCGAGCCCGTGGATCGCACGCCCGTGTGGTTCATGCGCCAGGCCGGTCGCTATCTGCCCGAGTACCGCGAGCTTCGTGGCGATCGCGACATCCTCGAGACGATCCGCAGCCCCGAGCAAGCCGCCGAGGTGACCCTGCAGCCGCTGCGCCGGATGCCGGTGGACGCCGCGATCCTGTTCAGCGACATCGTCGTGCCACTCGTCGCCGTCGGCGTGCCGATCCGTATCGAGTCGGGGCGTGGGCCCGTGCTGGACCAGCCGTTCCGGGGCGAGACTGACCTGGCGCGATTGCGACCCCTCGAACCGGAGACCGACGAGCCTTACGTCCTGGAGACGGTCCGCCTGCTGGCGAAGGAGCTCGAGGTGCCGCTGATCGGGTTCGCGGGCGCGCCGTTCACGCTGGCGAGCTATCTGATCGAGGGCGGCCCGTCGCGCGACTACGCGCGCACGAAGGCGCTGCTGTGGAGCGAGCCGGAGGTGTGGGATCGGTTGCTGAGCGCGCTCGTGGACATCGTCGTACCGCACCTTCGGGCACAGGTCGTCGCGGGGGCGAGCGCCGTTCAGGTGTTCGATTCGTGGGTCGGGGCGCTCGCACCCGACACCTACCGAGCACGGGTGCGGCCACACATGCGGCGACTGTTCGACGGGATCGCCGATCTCGGCGTGCCGACGATCCACTTCGGCGTCGGCACCGGGGAGCTGCTCGGCGCGATGGCCGAGGCGGGGGCGACGCGATCGGCATCGACGCGCGCGTGCCACTGGACGCGGGGTGGGATCGCATCGGCGGCCCGGGTGCGCGCGCCGTGCAGGGCAACCTCGACCCCACTGTGTTGCTGTCCACGTGGGAGGCCATCGAGGCACAGACGCTCGACGTCTTGTCCCGCGCCGACGGCCGCGACGGTCACGTCTTCAACCTGGGCCACGGCGTATTGCCCACCACGCCAGTGGAACACCTGCAGCGGCTTGTCGACCTGGTGCACGAGCGCACGGAACGATGAGCGGCCGGGTCGCGGTGATCGGCGGCGGGGTGTCGGGGCTGACCGCGGCCTACCGGCTCGGTGCCGCCGGCATCGACGCCAAGGTGTTGGAGGCGGGTCCGGTGACCGGCGGGAAGCTCCGGTCGGCAGACGTCGGAGGCCTGCGCCTGCCGGCTGGGCCCGACTCGTTCCTGGCGCGCAAGCCCTGGGCGGTCGAGCTGTGTCGCGAGCTGGGGTTCGGCGACGAGTTGGTCGCGCCGCGCGCCTCGGGAGCGCTCCTGTGGACGAGCGCGGGGCTCGTCCCGTACCCGACCGGCACGGCGTTCGGGATCCCCGGCGACCTCGGCGACGTGTTCCGCTGGCCGGGACTCTCGCGACGAGGACGCCGTCGCGCGCTGCTCGATCTGCTGAAGCCGAAGCGGCGCGTCGACGACGACGAGTCGCTCGGCGGGTTGCTGCGCCGACGCCTCGGCGACGAGGCGACCGACCTGGCGATCGGCCCGCTGCTCGGCGGGCTGTACGCGGGCGATGTCGACCAGCTGTCGGTGCGCGCGACCTTCCCCGAGCTGCAGAAGTGGGAGGCCGCGCAGGGCTCGCTGCTCCGAGGCGCGCAGGCGGCGTCCCGCAACGGGCGGCGCAGCGTGGGCGGGCCGATGTTCCTCAAGCCGCGCGCCGGCGTCGAGCGGCTGACCGACGTGCTGGCGGAGCGTGTCGGGGATCGGATCCAGACCGATTCGCGGGCGACCGCGCTCGAGCGTGCCGCCGACGGGTGGCGCGTGCTCACGAGCGAGGGCGTGATCGACGCCGACGCCGTCGTCGTCACGGTCGACGCGCCTGCCGCGGCCGCACTGTTGCCGACCGACGCCGTCGTCGCGCCGCTGCTCGCGCAGATCCCGTTCGTGTCGACGGGCGCCGTGTTGTTCGTCTATCCCGAGGGCACGGCCGGGGATCTGCCCGACGCGTCGGGGTTCGTCGTGCCGCGCGGCGCCGCGCCGATGACCGCCAGCACGTGGCTCTCGACGAAGTGGCCGGACCCGACGTACGGGGACCGAGCGGTGCTGCGCTGCTTCGTCGGCGCGGCAGGCGAGGAGGACATCGTCGATGCCCCGGACGAGGATCTGATCGCGGCGTGTGCGTTGCATCTGGCCGCCCTCCTCCCGCTGCCCGATCGACCGGAGCACGCGGCGGTCGTTCGCTGGCCGGCGGCGATGCCCCAGTACCTGGTCGGGCATCTCGGGCGTGTGGCCAAGATCCGCTCCGGGCTGCCGGCGGGTATCTTCGTGACGGGGCAATCGCTCGACGGCGTCGGCGTCGCGGACTGTGTGCGCGCGGCCGGCACTGCCGCCGAGCAGGTCGCCACGTATCTCGCACAGGAGGCTCGAGCATGACCGACACGCTGTACGCCCTGTATCCCGTGTTCTTGGCCGATCCCGAGACGCGCTCGGTGTTCGCCGACCCCGACGATCGTGCCCGTGTGACGCGGGAGGTCGAGGACCTCGTCAAACGTCTGCAGGATCGCGTCACGCTGCGGGGCTCCTACTCCACCGTCGGCTTCCGCGCCGACGCCGACCTGTTGCTCTGGCTCGTCGGGCAGACCGCGGAAGATGTGCAGCAGGCGCTCGTCGAGTTCCGGCGCACCGAGATCGGCACGTACCTCGATCTGACCTGGACGTTCATGGGCGTCGTGAAGCCCGCGGAGTTCAGCCCCGATCACCAGCCCGCGTTCGTCAAAGGCGACCCGCCGGAGGACTATCTCTGCGTCTATCCGTTCGTGCGGACCGCGGAGTGGTACCTGCTGCCGCCGGAGGAGCGCGCCGCGATGCTGCGCGATCACGGGGGCAGCGGCCGCGAGTTCCCGGAAGTGAAGGGCAACACCACCAGCGCATTCGGCCTCGGCGACTGGGAGTGGATCCTCGCGTTCGAGTCCCCGAAGCTCGACTCGATCGTCGACGTGATCCGGCTGCTCCGGAACACCGAGGCGCGCCGCTTCACGAAGGAAGAGGTGCCCTTCGTGACGGGCATCCGCAAGTCGATCGCCGCCTGTATCGACGACTGCTGCTGAACCCGTCGTACGCTTGGTACATGGCCCAGTCCGTCCCGCTCTACCAGCGACCCAAGCCGCGGCTGCGCGGCCGGCTGCACGAGATCGCGTTCTTCGTCGCGATCCCCGCGGGCGTGGTGCTGATCGTGCTCGCGCCCGGGCCGATCGCGCGGGCCGGCGCCATCGTGTACTGGCTGGCGCTGCTGTCGCAGTTCGGCGTGAGCGCCTGGTACCACCTGGGGAAGTGGAGCGAGCGCGCGCACGAGCGCATGCGCCGGCTGGACCACTCCACGATCTTCCTGCTGATCGCGGGCACGTACACGCCGTTCTGTCTGCTGGCGCTGGACGGGACCGCATCGCTGGTGCTGCTCGCGGTCGTGTGGATCGGCGCCGCCGCGGGCATCGTGACGAAGCTCTTCCGCACCGACCTGAACGTGCTGTCGGGGTTCCTGTACATCGGACTCGGCTGGGCGGCGATCTTCGCGATGCCCTCGCTCGTGCACGCGCTGACGACCGCGGAGCTCGTTCTCTGATCCGGGTGGCATTGCTGTACACGGTCGGCGCGCTGGTGCTTGGCGACCAAGTGGCCGAACCCGTTCCCGCGCACCTTCGGGTTCCACGAGATCTGGCACAGCGCGACGATCGCCGCCGCGGCATGTTTGTTCGCCGCGAATCGTCCTGCTGCGCATGTCTTGGCTGATGGGTCGGCGTCCTGATCGCTACCCCCGACTGACATGGCTGGTGTGGCAGTTGGTCGAGATGGTGCTCCTGCTCGCGTTGCTGTGGATCTTGGTGCCGTCGTCCTGGTCACGCGGAGCGGAGGTGGCGCTCGTGATCGCAGTGCTCGTTGGCGCCTGGGTCGTCAACTATCTGTGGTTGCCATTCGGGCCCGCGAGGACGACGAACGTCGCGGGGTAGTGGGCTGCGCTCCTGCTCACCCTCGACCACTTACCCCACGACCCGAGCCTTCCGGCCGATTGACCGGCTCCGTGCTGCTGCGGCTAGCGTCCGACTTCCGGATCCTGGGAGGGACTCGTGTCGCGCAAGCCTATCGCGGTGCGTGGTCGCCGCCGTCGCACTCGTCGTTGCCGCACTCGCGCCGGTCGCCGCTCCGGCGTCGCGCGGGGCATCCGCATCGCGGCCGTCGGCGACATCGCGTGCAAGAACCGGCCGAAGCAACAACCGGCAGGTCTGCCAGTACGACGACGTTGCCGCCGCGATCGCGCGCGGCGAACTACGACCGGTTCCTCGTCCTCGGCGACATCCAGTACGAGAACGGCGCAAGTACACAGGACTTCGTCGACAACTACGATCGTTACTTCGGCAGGCTCCTCCCCATCACTGAGCCCGTGCCCGGCAACCACGACTACGGCACCGCGAATGCCGCCGGCTACTATCGGTACTTCAGGTCGCATCGGTCAGGAGCCCGATGGCTACTACTCCTATGACCTCGGTAGTTGGCACATCGTCGCGTTCAACTCCGCGATCTGTCCCGCGGCGACGGGATGCGGCCCCGGCGACCCGCAGTACCGAGTGGCTGCAGAGCCGATCTCGCGGTCGAGCGACGCCGTGTGCACGCTCGCGTATTGGCATCACCCGCGTTGGGACTGGCTCCACTACCAGAACGCCGAGCTGGACCGAGGATTACGAATGGCTCCGTTCGAAGCCCTTCTGTGGATCCTCCTGTCGGCCGCGCACGCCGACGTCGTCCTCGGTCGGGTCATAACCACAATTACTCGCGGTGGGTGCCGATGGATGCGGACGGCAACGCGGACCCGAACGGGATCCGCCAGTTCATCGCGGGCAGCGGCGGCCGCAACCTGAACGGGTTCGGACTCCAAGAGCACGAAGCCCCGACACGTTCGCGAAGGGATGGTCGAACGGGTTCGGGTTCCTGCAGCTCACGCTTCGCGACGGCGCCTACGACTGGAAGTTCATGCCCGCCGATGGCCAGCTGAACTTCGTGGACGAGGGCACCGGCAGCTGCCACTGAGTCACAGCGAGCGAGGTCAGGTCCGTGATGACCGGGTGGCCGTTGGTCGAGGGCGCGAACCCTTCGGCCGGCTGGGCGCCGTCGCGCACGATCAGCCGGGTGTCGATGCCGAGCGCTCGGGCCCCGTCGCAGTACGAGGTCTGGTCGTCGACGAAGACCGCATCGGGCGGCTCGGCGTCCGATCGCCGCAGCGCCGCTTGGTAGATGCCGGGCTCGGGCTTGCGGACGCCGACCTCGAAGGACAGGATCACGGCGTCGAAGAGCGCGGGCAGGCCGAGCTGCTCGACGATCGGGCGGGTCGCGTTCGAGCAGTTGCTGACGAGCGCCGTCCGAACTCCTCGTTCCCGCAAGCGCGGCGACCGTCGGCAGCGAGTCGTCGTAGAGCCGGATCTCGCCACCGAAGGCCTCCTCGGCCTCGACGGCGGCGCGCACGAGCTCATCGCGTCGGCGCCTCCAGGCCGGCGGCGACGAGGAGCCCGCGCATGCTGTCCTCGTTGGTGGGGTAGGCGCCCGTGTTCCGTTCCAGCCGGGTCAGGTGATAGGCCATGCCCAGCGTCTCCTCGTCGATGCCGGTGAGGTCGGACAGCTGGGTGCGCCACCCCTGCCAGTCGCCGTCGACGAGGGTGTCGTAGAGGTCCAGGAGCACGGCGGGCTCAGGCATAGGCTCCTCAGGGTATCCGACGCTCGCGCGGGACTAGCCGAACAGGTCGGCCAGGTAGTCGTCGACGCTCGCGGTGCCGGTCGCGGCCGCGACCTCGTCCTCGCGCACGTCGATCGCCGGCGCGCGCTCGTCCAGGTGGGCGCGCACCGTGTCGACGTCGAGGAACCGCGACACCACCGCGTACATGTGGACGTCGTCGCGCGGCTTCTGACGGCGGTAGTAGCGCTGCGGGATACGTGATGGTCAGCTCGTCGCGCGCGCGGGTGAGCGCGACGTACAGCAGCCGGCGCTCCTCCTCGAGCTCCTCGTCGTCGCCGGTGGCCATGTCGGAGGGGATGCAGCCGTCGGTCGCGTGGATGCACGTGCACGGCGTCCCACTCGAGGCCCTTGGCCGAGTGGATCGTCGACAGGATCAGGTAGTCCTCGTCGAGCAGCGGCGGTCCGGCCAGGTCGGAGGTGGACGCCGGCGGGTCGAGCGTGAGCTCGGACAGGAACCGGCCGCGCGCCTCGTAGCCACGGGCGAGCAGGGCGAGCTGATCGAGATCGGCCAGCCGAGCCGACGACCGACTCGTACTTCCGCGCGATGACCGGCTCGAGGTAGCGTCCGGATCCGCTCCAGCTGTGCGGAAGGGGACAGGAGCTCCTCGTCGGCACAGCCCGCAAGCGCGCTGCGGAGCTGTTGCATGCCCTCCCCGACACCCTTGGGCACCTCGAGCGAATGGTCAATCAAGTTGACGAATCGGCGTCGTGGCCTCGTTCGCGGACACCGATCTGATCCATCACACGCCGGGCGCCGGCCGGGCCCATCCCCTCGGGCAGCTGCAGCACGCGGAACCATGCGACCTCATCGTGCGGGTTCTCGATCACGCGCAGCATCGCGAGGGCGTCCTTCACGTGCGCCGCCTCCAGGAACTTCAGCCCGCCGAACTTCACGAACGGGATGTTGCGACGAAGCAACTCGACCTCGAGCAGGTCCGAATGGTGCGCGGCCCGGAACAAGACGGCCTGCTCCTTCAGCGGCGTGCCGCGCTCGCGTGCCGCGAGGATCGAGCGGCAGATCGCGTCGGCCTGATCGTTCTCGTCCAGGCACGCCTGCAGGGTCGGCGTCGTGCCGTCGGCGCGCTCGGTCCACAGAGTCTTCTCGTGGCGTTGCGGCGACAGCGCGATGACCGCGTTCGACAGGTCCAGGATCGGCGCGGTCGAGCGGTAGTTGCGCTCGAGCTTGACGATCGCCGCGCCCGGGAACCGCTCGGGGAACGCGAGGATGTTGTGCACGGTCGCCGCGCGGAACCCGTAGATCGCCTGGGCGTCGTCCCCGACCACCGTCAGGTTCTGCTTCGTGCCGAACGGCCGCATCGCCTCCAGGATGTCGGCCTGCAACGCGTTCGTGTCCTGGTACTCGTCGACCAGGATGTGATCGAACATCGTGGCGACCTGCGGGCCGGTCTGCGGCGAGGCGGCCAGCGCCTTCCAGAACAGGAGCAGGTCGTCGTAGTCGAGGGTCTGCTGCTCGCGTTTGCGTACGACGTAGGCGCGGAAGATCTCGCGGATGCCGTCGGTGTCGTCGATGCACCACGGGTAGTGGCGCTCGATCACCGCGTCGAGCTTGGCCCCCGCGTTCACGACTCGCGAGTGGATCTGGGCGAGCGTCTCCTTGCGCGGGAACCGCCGCTCGCGCGACGCGTACCCGAGCTCCTCGCGTAGCAGGTTCATGACGTCGGCGCCGTCGCTCTGATCGAGCACCGTGAAGCCGGGAGACAGGCCGAGCGTGCGGCCGTGGACGCGGAGCAGCCGGTTGGCGACCGCGTGGAAGGTGCCGCCCCAGACCCGACCGGCGTCGCGGTGGCCGCCCTGGCGCTCGGCGCGCTCGAGCATCTCGCGGGCCGCCCGCCGGCTGAAGGTCAGCAGCAGGACGCGCTCGGGACGGCACGCCGCGCTCGAGCAGGCAGGACACACGCGCCGCCAGGGTGGTGGTCTTGCCGGTGCCCGCGCCCGCCACGATCAGCAGCGGTCCCTCGCCGTGGGTGGCCGCGGCCCTTTGCTCAGGGTTCAGAGAGTCGAACATGCGTTCGAGCAGTGTACGCCTCCGGGCGGACGGGGTCGAGCAGCTCGACGGTCAGCGCGTCAGCCGGGCGATAACGGCGATGATGACGGCGAGGACCGCGAGTACGCCGAGCGTCTTCGCCCACCGCGAAGCGCCTCGTGGCATGGGCTCTTCGTCGCGTGGCGCGGGGTGAGGGTCGTACTCCGGTCGGAACGCGTCCAGGGATTCTCGCGTCGGCGTGATCATGCGACCCACCTCCTCGGGGACTCTCCACATCCAGTGTGTCCCCCGGGCGTCGGCTCCGACCCAGGCGATGGTCCTCCCGTGGCTGGGACGGTTCAGCGGGCGCGGTCGCGGACCGCCCGGATCGCGTCCGTCGTCGCGAAGCCCAGCGCCGTCGCTCGTCGGAGGTACGCATCGGCCTCCGCTGCGAGCGCGTCGTGGGCGTCGACCGGCGGACGGTCGGCCACGAAGGTGCCGGCGCGGCCACGGCCGGCGAGCCAGCCCTCCTCCTCCAACGCGCGATAGGCGCGAGCGACGGTGTTGGGCGCGAGATCCAGATCGCCGGCGCAGACGCGAACGGGCGGCAGACGATCGCCCGGCAGCAACGTGCCGCGCTCGATCCGGGCACGGATGGCGTCGCGAAGTTGTTCGTAGGGGGGTCCGTCGCCGTCGCGGATCCGCACCCGCAGGTGGGAGGTCGCTGGCCGGGTGGTCATCGGGGCGAGTATCACACGCGCCTGCGCTATGGTTCGCCGATGCGGATCCGGATCGTGCCCGGCGGGCCGATGCTCGTCGACGGCGTGCCCGTGTCGAGGCTCGAACATGTCGATGATGCGTTCACGCTTGCGCCGATCGAGACCGGTCCGAGCTATGCGCTGTGTCGGTGCGGACGCTCGGGCGAGCTCCCGCTCTGTGACAAGGAGCCGCCGTACACCTGCTTCGAGGAGGAGTCACCGGACGGGCTCGAGCCCGGCCCGTTCCATTGGGATGTGCCCGATCCGCACGGGCCCGCCGGCGATCGCGTTGAAGCCCGACGGGCCGATCCGGGTCGCCGGCGACGTCGACATCACCTACGGCGAGGCGCCGCTCGGCGGTCGCGACCGGTGGTCGCTCTGCCGATGCGGCGCCTCACGGTGTCAGCCGATCTGCGATTCCTCGCACAAGATCGTCGGGTTCCGCGGCTAGGCGGTCGCGCCCAACCCCAGCTTCTCCACGACGTCGGTCGGGAACACGTGGCAGTACGGCGTGTGGCCGTTCCCCTCGTAGTACCGCTGGTGGTAGTCCTCGGCCGGATAGAACGCGGTCAGCGTCTGGATCTCGGTCGCGATCGGCCGCGGGAACGCCAGCTGCGCCTTCGCGCGAGACTCGGTCGCGGTGACGAGCTGCTCTGGCGTGTGCGCGAAGATCACGCTGCGGTACTGGTCGCCCACATCGGGTCCCTGCCGGTCGACCTGCGTCGGATCGTGCATCGCCCAGAACACCTGGAGCAACTGGTCGTAGGTCACGATCGCGTTGTCGAAGGTCACCTGGACCACCTCTGCGTGCCCCGTCCTGTGGCCGCAGACCTCGCGGTAGGTCGGGTTGGCGGTCACGCCGCCGCTGTAGCCGCTCACGGCGTCGAGGACGCCTGGCACCTTGCGGAACACCCACTCGACCCCCCAGAAACAGCCGGCGCCGAAGGTTGCGCTCTCGGTCGTCACTGATACCTCCTCACTGTCGGTACTCCCCAGTGTCGAGCGGGGCCCCTGGCGTTGCAGTCACGACAGCGGTTGCCACCCGAGACAGCACCCGCCCTCCGAGCCGACGATCTGGTGCTGGTGGGAGCCGTCGATCTTCGAGACCCAGATCGCCGAGCCGGTACTGCCCAGCGAGAAAGTGATCCACGCACCGTCAGGCGAGAACACCGGGCTGTAGCTCGCGCCCGTGGTGGTGACCTGGTGCTTGTGGGATCCGTCGGCCCGCATGATCCAGACCTCCGACGTGCCCGAGCTGCTGCTCGAGAAGCCGATCAGTCGACCGTTGGGGCTCCAGTCCGGGTAATCGCCGCCGGCGCTCGTCAGTGCGTGATCGTTCGAGCCGTCGGCCCGCATCACATGGATCTGGCCGTCGGCGCCCGACCCATAGACGATCTTCGAGCTGTCGGGCGAGAAGCGCGGGTACTCCCCGATGCCCGTGCCGATCCGGTGCTTGTGGGTGCCGTCGGGATGGATCGCCATGATCGGGCTGTTGCCGCCGTCGTTGGCGAAGACGATCCACTTCCCGTTGGGGGACCAGGATGGGCCCCATTCGTACAGGGCGTTGTGCGTGATCCTGCGCAGGTGCGAGCCGTCGGACTTCATCACGAAGAGGTCCGTGTTGCCGCCTCCGTTGTCGCCGTCGAAGACGATCCAGTGGCCGTCCGCGGAGAACATCGGCGCTTCCATGAAACTCGGGTTCGAGAAGTGCGTCAGGGTCGTCTTGTACGTGCCGTCGGAGCGCACCACTGCGATCTGCTGCTTGTTGGTCGTGTAGGCGATCCGCCCGTTGTGCCCGGGGAAGCTGGCAGATGCGGACGGCGCGACGATCAATGCAACGAGTGCACCGACGCTGCACGCGAGAGCGACCTTACGGATCACGGTTCCTCCTCGAGGGTAGGCGGTTCCGCCCATCGTACGGCTACCTGGCGGTTGGAAGGAGGGTGTAGCCTCCGGCCTTCGGGTTGAACGGAGAGTCAAACGTGAACGAGAACCGCTACGACGCCATCGTGATCGGCGGCGGACACAACGGGCTGGTCGCGGCCGCCTACCTCGCGAAGCGCGGCGCCAAGACCGTGGTGCTGGAGAAGCGGCACAAGACCGGTGGCGCCGCCGACACGATGGAGCCCTGGCCCGACGAGCTGCCGGGGGTCAAGGTCAACACGCTCAGCTACACGATGTCGCTGATGCCGCCGTCGGTGCGGCGCGATCTGCAGCTGGAGCGGTTCGGGTTCAAGTTGCTCCCGCTCGGGCAGGGGTACCTGCCGATGCGCGGCGGCGGCGCGATCGTTCAGCACACCGACGACAAGATCACGCGCGAGTCGATCGAGAAGCTCTCCAAGAAGGACGCCGACGCATACTTCGCGTTCTACGACTGGGTCGGACACATCGCCGACATCATGGGCCCGATGCTCATGAAGACCCCGCCGCACGTCGGGTCGAAGAAGTTCGGGGACATCAAGGATGTGTTCCAGCTCGGCTGGGCGCTCCGCAAGCACGTCGACGAGCAGACCGTCGCCGACATCACGCGGCTGTTCACGATGAGCGCGACCGACCTGCTCGACCGGTGGTTCGAGACCCCGCAGATGAAGGGGTTCATGTCGGTCAACGGGATCATCGGCACCTGGGCGGGCCCGGACGCGCCCGGCACCGCCTACGTCTTGATGCACCATTCGGTGGGCGACATCGGCGACGGCGAGGTCGCGAGCTGGGGCTTCATGGAAGGCGGCATGGGCGCGGTCGCGAAGGCCTGCGAGGAGAGCGCCAAGTTCTTCGGCGCCGAGGTGCGCGTCAACGCCGGCGTGAAGAAGATCGTCACGAGCGGCGGGCGGGTCACCGGCGTGGCGCTCGAGTCCGGCGAGGAACTCCAGGCGCCGCTGGTCGTTACCGCGATCCATCCCAAGATCACCTTCCTGCAGCAGCTCGAGCGCACCGAGCTGCCCGAGTCCTTCGTCTCCGACATCGAGAACTGGAAGACGCGCAGCGGTACCGTGAAGATCAACCTGGCGATCGACCGTCTCCCGACATTCACCGCGAACCCCGACTACGACCCCGAGATCCAGGGCGGCGCGATCCAGCTGTTGGACGACGTCGAGCAACTGGAGCAGGCGTATCAGGACGCGCGGTTCGGCCAGGCCGCTCGCGTGCCCTTCAGCGACACCGAGATCCCGACGGTGGTCGACAAGACGCTCGCGCCCGAGGGCATCCACACGGTGTCGATGTTCAGCCAGTGGGTGCCGGCGGACTGGGCCGACGACGAGGACGACCACTGGCCCGAGCTGGAGGCCTACGCCGACCGGTTGATCCAGCACTTCGACGATGTGGCTCCCGGGTTCAAGGACTCGGTGAAGGCGCGGCAGATCATCGGCCCCAAGCAGATGCAGGAGGGCTGGGATCTGATCGGCGGCAACATCTTCCACGGGGAGCTCACGGTCGATCAGCTGTTCCACATGCGTCCGGCCGTCGGGTTCGCCGACTACCGCACACCGATCGCGGGGCTGTACCAGGCGTCGTCCGCGACCCACGCCGGCGGCGGCGTCACGGGTCTGCCGGGCCACCACGTGGTGCGCGAGATCCTGAAGGACAAGGGCGTCAAGAACTGACGCGACGCGGCCGGTAGGCTGCCGCGTCATGGATGCGTCCCACGAAGCGCTCGCGGAGGTCTTCGCGCGTTGGGCGCTGCGGTCCCGCGCGCCGGGCGTGGCGTGGGGCCTGGTGCGAGACGGCGCGCTCGTCGCCAGCGGCGGCGTCGGCACGTTGCGGGTCGATGACGATGCGCCGCCCGATGCCGACAGCGTCTTCCGGATCGCCTCGATGACGAAGTCCTTTACCGGCGCGGCGCTGATGTCGCTCGTGGCCGAGGGACGGATCCGGCTCGACGAGCCCGTCGCGACCTACGTGCCCGAGCTCGCCGGTTGGCGCGGACCGACGACCGACGGGCCCCCGCTGACCGTGCGACACCTCGTCTCGATGGAGGCCGGGCTGCCGAGCGACGACGCGTGGGCGGATCGGCATCTGGATCTGCCGCCGGGCGGGATGGACGCGCTGATCGCGAACGGCGGGTCGTTCACCTGGACCCCGGGCCTGCGGTTCGAGTACTCGAACCTCGCGTGGGGACTGGTCGGCCGCGTGATCGAACGGGTGGCCGGGGTCCCCGTCCAGACGGTGGTCAGCGACCGGCTGCTCGGCCCGCTCGGCATGGCCTCGACGACGTGGGTGCGCCCCGCAACGTCGAACACCGCGGAGCCGTACTCGTGGGTGGACGACGCGTGGGTGGCGGAGCCCGAGCCGCTCGGCGACGGCACGATCGCGCCGATGGGAGGGCTCTGGACGACGGTGCGCGACCTCGCCACGTGGGTGGCGTTCTTCTGCGACGCCTTCCCGCCGCGCGACGACCCGGACGACGGGCCGGTGCCGAGGTGGGCGCGACGCGAGATGCAGCAGGCGCGTCGCTTCGACGGCGTCGCCGAGGAACGTCCGCGTCCGGACGGCCCGGCCCGTGCGCAGGCATACGGGTACGGGATCGGCCTGGGGGAGCGCGTCGATCGTCGACTCGGCACGGTGATCGGCCACAGCGGGGGCCTGCCCGGCTACGGCTCGCACATGCGCTGGATCCCCGATCGCGGCGTCGGCGTCGTCGCCGTCTCCAACGTCACCTACGGCAACATGCACGCGGCGTGCATCGAGGCGATCGAGGCGCTCGCGGATCTCGACGCGCTGCCCCCGGCTCGGAAGCTCGAGGCGACGCCCGCGCTGACGGCCGCGGCGGAGCGCGCGGTCGCCCTGGCCAACGACTGGCGCGACGAGGACGCCCAGGCGTTGTTCGCCGACAACGTGGCGCTCGACGAGTCCCTCGACCGACGCGCTGCCGAGGCGGCCGCCGCGGTCACACGCCACGGACGCCTCGCGCTGGAGTCCTTCGAGGTGGACGCCCCGACACGCGGCGACGTGGTGGCGGCCGGCGGGCTCGTGCGCATCGAGCTGGAGCTGAACCACGAGGATCGCGTGCAGTGGTGGAAGGTGCTGGACCGGTCGATCCCGTCGGACCTGCCGATCGTGCGCGACCCCGTTCGCCTCGCGGCGATCCCGCCGACGGCGTACGTGCTGCTGCGGCCGGCGGGCGATCTCGCCGACGCATTCGATCGGTGGCGCGGTGAGACGCTCGACCGGCTCGGCGGTCTGCGCGCGCTGCTCCCGGCCCCGCACGCGACGATGAAGGCGTTCGGGTCGAGCCGGGCGCCGCTCACGCCCGACGACGAGGATCGGATCGTCGAGGTGGTGGCGGCCTGGGCGGCCGACACCGACGCGATCGAGTTGCGAGCCGAGGGCATCGAGTTGTTCGACGGGGACGATCCTGTCCCGGTGGTCATCCTCGCGATGCCCGGGTCGTTCTCCGAGGCGATCCGCGACCTGTGGGAACGGAGCGCCGCCGCCGATCTGGCGGCGGGCTCGAGCGACGACATCGGTGCGGCCAACTGGCGAGCGCATCTGTCGCTGTGCTATCCGGACACGGCGCCGTCGGAGGCGACCTGGGAGCAACTGCGCACCTGGGCGCGCTACGTCGAGGTCGGCGAGGCGGCCAGCACCGCGTATGAGGCCGAGGTCGTGGCCTTCGGCGATGGCAGGGAGCGGCGGCTCGGCCGGTTCCCGTTCAGACGGTGAGCGATTGACACAGGCGGCCGACCTCCAACATGAGGTCGCCGCCGTCGGGATCGCCGTGTTCGTAGGCCAGCAGCCCCGTGTCGACCGCCACCGCGAACGCCCAGCCCTTGACACGGCTGCGCGGCACGTCCAGCTGATCGGTGAGTTGGTCCATGCGGGCCTGCAGCTGTTCGCGCCCGGCGGCCGGATCCGCGACGAGGTCGCCCGGCTTGTCCCGCAACAACGACGCGACGTCGAACGCGGGCTCGCCGACGAGCGGCTTAGGATCCACCGCCACCGCGCGATCGCCGTCCATCACGAACGCGTCCAACCGGACGTCGCCGTGCAGAAGGACCTGCGAGATCTGTGTCGTCGTGAACGAACGGAAGAGCTGTTGCGCGTCGGTGAGGAGCTGCCGTTCGAACGGGCGGTGCGCCGACTCGTAGCGGGCCGGCATCTCCGCGGTCCAGGCACGGACCTCCGCAGCCAGCGGCTGCAGCCCCTCGGGCGCGGGGATCCAGAGCGCCCGGAGCGCCTCGGCGACCAGCCGCAACGCCCGCATCGGGTTGCGCTCGGCGCCGAGCGAGGTGCCGGGCACGGCCGCCGCGCGCAGGTGCGCGCCGCGGGGATCGGTCTCGAGCAGGCGCACGGCGCCCTCGCCGTTCCACGCCGCCAGCGCGGTCGTCTCGTCGGCGAACCATCCGTCGGGGTAGGCCATGCGCAACAGCACGGGCTCCTCGGCGCGCGTCGCGGGGATCGTCATGCCGAACGCGTCGACTTGGCGCGAGGGACCGGTGATCGACAGGTCCCAGTCCGCACGCATCGCCGAGATCAGATCGGGCAGACCCTCGAGCCACGCGTCCGCCTCGACGCCCACCCGCGTGCGAACGGCGGCCTCGAACCGCGCCAACGGGTCGGTGGGCTCATCGGTGGGCATCGGCTCAGGAGCCTACCCCGTCGGGCCGACGGGCTCCGGCGTATGACGAGCCGAAGGGCGGATGCGGGCGCAGGGTCGCGCCTGCCGATACTTCGGGTGTCCCTGTGCGTTGGAGGAGGGAGCTCTATGCGTCAGTGGGAATTGTTCGGCATCACCGACGATGACCCGTACTGGACGCCCCCTCGTGCATCGGACATCCCGGTCGCGATCGCATTCGTGCCCGACCTGGATGACGAGAACGATGAGGCGTTGCTTCCCGAGCCGGCCGCGTAGCCGGCTCGGCCGTTACGCGGCGAAGGTCGCGGCGGCGTCGAGGATCCGTGCGACCTCGGCGTCGCCGTGCGCCGTGCCGAGGGTCCACAGCTCGTAGCCCGAGGGCGGCAGCGCCACGCCACGCTCCAGGAAGTGGTGGAACAACCGCGCGTACCGCCCGTGGTCGGCGGCCTTCGCGTCCTCGAAGTTCTCGACCGGACGATCGGTGAAGAACACGCTGAACATCGAGCCCGCCCGGTTGATCGTGACCGACAGATCGTTGGCGGCGAAGCGCTCGCCGAGTCCCGCGACGATCGTGTCGGCCGTCGCCTCGAGGCCGGGATACGGATCGATGCCGCGCGCGAGGTCGAGCGCCGCGATGCCCGCGGCGACCGCCACCGGGTTCCCGCTGAGGGTTCCCGCCTGATAGACGGGGCCGACCGGGGCGAGGTGGTCCATCAGATCCCGCCGGCCGCCGAACGCCGCACACGGGAAGCCGCCGCCCATCACCTTGCCGAGCACCGTGAGGTCCGGCCCAACGTCGTAGACGGATTGCGCGCCACCGTACGCGATGCGGAACCCGGTGATCACCTCGTCGAGGATCAGCAGCGCACCGCTCCCCGTGCAGAGATCGCGGAGCTGCTGCAGGTATCCCGGCGCGGGTGGCACGACCCCCATGTTGGCGGCAACCGGTTCGACGATCACCGCGGCGATCCTCTCGCCGCGCTCGGCGAACAGCGCCGCGATGGCCTCGGGATCGTTGTACGGGGCGGTCAGCGTGTCTCGTGCCGCGCCCTCGGTGACGCCGGGCGAGCCCGGCAGGCCGAGCGTCGCCAGTCCCGATCCGCCGCCCTTTGCCAGCAGCGCGTCGGAATGCCCGTGGTAGCAGCCCTCGAACTTGACGATCAGGTCGCGGCCGGTGACGCCGCGCGCCAGCCGGATCGCCGACATCGCCGCCTCGGTGCCCGAGGACACGAGGCGGACCGACTCGACGCTCGGCACCGCATCCACGATGCGTGCGGCGAGCTCGACCTCGCCCTCGGTCGGCATCCCGAACGAGGTGCCGCGCGACGCTGCCTCGGCCGCGGCGGCAACGATCGCAGGGTGGGCGTGGCCGAACAGCAGCGCGCCCCAGGACTGCACGAGATCGACGTAGCGGGTGCCTTCCACGTCCTCGATCCAGGCGCCCTCGCCGCGCGCCGGGAACACGGGCGTGCCGCCTACCGAACCGAACGCGCGCACGGGTGAGTCGACGCCGCCGGGGATCACCTGCTGCGCGCGAGCGAACAGTTCGTCGTTCGTCGTCACGGCCCGGGATGCTACCCGGGCGCCGATCAGCCGGTCGTGACGATCAGCTGGGGCGTGAAGCCCGCGGCGCCCTCGCTCGACGTGTAGTCGGCGCCGTTGGAGGACGACGAGCCGACGCGGAAGCTCACGACGCCGTCGCCGGTCACGAACGGCTTCACGTCGACCGTGACCCAGGTTCCGGCCGTGACCGATCCACGCGTCGCCGTCGGGGCGCTGAGGGCGGCGGGGGCGTTCGCCCAGGTGACCGAGCTCTCGTTCCAGCTCGAGGTCGCCGTGGGCCGGAACACCCCGCCGGCATCCGACGGATCCACGCAGTAGAGCCGAAGCGTCGCGGACGTGACCGTCTTGGATCCGATGCCGCTCACCGTGAACCGCATCAGGAAGTCCTTGATCGGGCTGCCGTCGGTCTGGACGGTCGTTGCCTGGCCGAAGTTCGACCCGGGTGTGTCCGATCGGATATACGCGTCGTCGGTCGGGGCGAACGTGAGCTCGCCGCTCCCGGCCGGGGTCGTGGCGGTCGCCGTGTTGCTCGAAGCCGAGGTATTGCCCGCCGCATCGAAGGCGCGAACGGTGTAGGCGTACGTCGTCGCCGGCGCCACGGTCGTGTCCGCGTAGGCCCTCGCGGAGCTGCCTAGGGTCGTGATCGTTGTCCCGTCGCGGATCACCCGGTAGCCGGTGACCCCGATGTTGTCGGTCGAACCGGTCCACGCGAGCGAGACTTGGCCGGCGGACGCCGCCGCGGTCAGGTTCGTCGGCGCGGTCGGGGCCTGCAGGTCGCCGGTGCCGCCGCCACCGAACGTGTAGGTCTGGGCATCGAACGTCCGCCCGAGCTCATCGATCGGCGTCACGGTGACCTGCGACCCGTTCACGCTGACCAGCAGGAAATGGAACACCCGGTCGATCGTCGCGGGCCGAGGCGCCGACCCGCAGGAGCTGCCGTGGGTGGAGGAGGAGTAGGACCACCCGAGCGCATACGCCACGTTCGTGCAGCGGCTGACGGGCTCCAGGGTGGCGCCGCCCCCGCCCGTCACGTAGGGCACGGGCATCCCGCTGCCCGAGGGCAGGTTGCGATCGTAGGTGTGCGCGTGGCCGTTGAAGACGAGGTCCACGCCGTTGGCGGCGAGCAGGCCCTCGAGATGGCTCGGTCCGCTCAGCGATGTGTCGGACGCCTCCGTCGAGTTGGCGGAGTACAGCGGGAAGTGGAAGAACGCGAACTTCAGGGCTGTGGGATGCGACGCGAGGTCCGCGGCCAGCCACTTGTACTCGGGGCTCGACGCCAGCCAATGCGCGTCGTAGTCGTTGTCGTAGAGATTCGTCGAACCGACATTGCTGTTGCTCCACGCGGCCTCGAGAACGTAGAAGCGCGCGGGGCCGGCGTCGAAGGCGTACCACATGCTCGGGTAGCTCTTGGACGACGTGCCGTTCGCGCAGCAGTAGGTGTCCATCTGATAGCGACCACCCGACGTCGCGACCGCGCGGTCCTGCGGCCAGTTCGTCAGCGGGACGCTGTTCATGCCGTGGTTGCCCTGCGAGGCGAACAAGGGGATCGAGGCGCCCGCAACCGTCCAGAACGACGGTCCGAAGATCGTGCTCGTGCCGGCGGCCTTCTGGACGAGATCGCCGTACTCGGCCTGCGAGCCGCTGCCGTTGCCGTTGTCACCCGTGGTGACCGCGAAACGGGCGCCGCTCGCGGCGATCTGACCCATCAACCGCGCCTGATCCGGGTTCGTGCCGTCGGAGCCGACGACGCCCCAGTCGCCGAACACCGCGAAGCTGTACGGCGTCGCCGATCCGGCCGGGATCTGTGACCGGAACGTCGGCGCGGGATCGCTCCCCAGGAGATCGGTGGTGCCGCCGTAGACGCGGTAGCAGTACGCCGCATCGGGCGCCAGGCCCGACACCAGCGCCTTCCACTGATACTCGGCGGTGGAGCCGACGGTGATCGACGTCTTCGTGGCGGTCACCGTGTGCGCCGTGCAGGATTCGGTTCCCACCCGGCCGTAGGCGACGGACCCGGTGGCGATCGACGTCGTGGTCGCCCAGTTCACGGTCACGTTCGTCGTGACCAGGTCGGTGAGGTAGGGGTACCGGCGCAACGAACCCGAGACGGCCGCGTCTGCCGACGGGCTCGGGATCGCCGCGATCGAGAGCCCGATGGCGATGAGGACGGCGCCGGCGCATCGCCCGATCCGACTCAGCCGACCGTTCGGACCCGTGCGCGCCATGGGATCCATCTCACCCTCCACTCTCATGCTCTGCCACCGTAAGAACGGCATCGGGCGCGAGCTAGGGCCGTTCCGACCGGAACGTATAGGTCTTTACGTCGAACGTGCATCCTGCCGTCCGCGGCGGGACGAACTCCTGCGCCGGAGTACGGGCGTCCGGGCTTTTGATCAGCCGGTCGTCACGATGAGCTGGGGTGTGAAGCCCGCGGCGCCCTCGCTCGACGTGTAGTCGGCGCCGTTGGACGAGGAGGAGCTGACGCGGAAGCTCACGACGCCGTCGCCGGTCACGAACGGCTTTACGTCGACCGTGACCCAGGTTCCGGCCGTGACCGATCCGCGCGTCGCCGTCGGGGCGCTGAGCGCGGCGGGGGCGTTCGCCCACGTAACCGAGCCCTCGTTCCAGCTCGAGGTCGCGGTGGGCCGGAACACCCCGCCGGCATCCGACGGATCCACGCAGTAGAGCCGAAGCGTCGCCGACGTGACCGTCTTGGATCCGATGCCGCTCACCGCGAACCGCATCAGGAAGTCCTTGATCGGGCTGCCGTCGGTCTGGACGGTCGTTGCCTGGCCGAAGTTCGACCCGGGCATGTCCGATCGGATGTACGCGTCGTCGGTCGGGGCGAACGTGAGCTGGCCGCTCCCGGCCGGGGTCGTGGCGGTCGCCGCGTTACTCGGGGCCGACGTGTTGCCCGCCGCATCGAACGCGCGCACGGTGTACGTGTAGGTCGTCGCCGGCGCCACAGTGGTGTCCGCGTACGTTGTGGTCGTGGGGCCGACCGTGGCGATCGCCGCCCCGTCGCGGATCACCCGGTAGCCGGTCACGCCCACGTTGTCGGTCGAACCGGTCCACGCGAGCGAGACTTGGCCCGCAGACGGCGCGGCGGTCAGGTTCGTCGGCACAGATGGCGCTTGCGTGTCCCCCGAACCGCCGCCGCTGCCGAAGGTGTAGCTGCGTACGTCGAACGTACGCCCGAGCTCATCGGTCGGCGTCACCGTCACCTGTGAACCGTTCACGGTGACCAGCAGGAAATGGAACACCCGGTCGATCGTCGCCGGCCGAGGCGCCGACCCGCAAATACTGCCGTGTGTCGAGGACGAGTACGACCATCCGATCGCATAGGCGACGTTCGTGCATCGACTGACGGGCTCGAGCGGTGCGCCCCCTCCGCCCGTCACGTAGGCCACCGGCATCTCGTTCGCGGAGGGCGAGGTTCCGATCGTAGATGTGCGCGTGGCCGTTGAAGACGAGGTCCACGCCGTGGTCTGCCAGCAGTCCCTCGAGTTGATCCGGCCCGCTCAGGAACGTGTCGGAGGCTTCCGTCGAGTTGGCCGAGTACAGGGGGAAGTGGAAGAACGCGAACTTCATCGCCGTCGGGTGTGCGGCGAGGTCCGCCGCCAGCCACTGGTACTCGGGACTCGACGCCAGCCAATGCGCGTCATAGTCGTTGTCGTAGAGATTCGTCGATCCGACGTTGCTGTTGGCCCACGCGGCCTCGAGGACGTAGAAGCGCGCGGGGCCGGCGTCGAAGGCGTACCACATGCTCGGGTAGCTCTTCGACGACGTCCCGTTGGCGCAGCAGTACGTGTCCATCTGATAGCGGCCGCCCGACGTCGCGACCGCACGGTCCTGCGGCCAGTTCGTGAGCGGGACGCTGTTCAGTACCGTGATTCCCCTGGGCCGCGAACATGGCGATCGATGATCCGGCGACGGTCCAGAACGATGGGCCGAAGACCGCCGACGTCTCGGCGCCGGTCTGCGCGAGATCACCGTAATTCGTCTGGGTCCCGGAGTTGTAGGCGGTGTCGCCGGTGTTGATCGCGAACCGGGCACCGCTCGCGGCGATCTGGCTCATCAGCCGGGCCTGGTCCGGGTTGGACCCGCTCGAGTCGACGGAGCCCCAATCGCCGAACACCGCGAAGGAGTACGAGGCGTTCGAGCCGGCGGGCACCTGCGAGTGGAAGACGGGGGACAGATCCGAACCGAGCAGATCGGTCGTCCCTGTGAACACCCGGTAGCAATAGGCGGTGTTGGTCGCGAGCCCCGAGAGCGTCGCCTTCCATTGGTATTCGGTGGTCGAGCCAACGGTGATCGTGGTCTTCGTTGCGTTCTCGGTATGCGCGGTGCAGCTCTCGACGCCCACGCGCCCGTAGCCCACGCTGCCGGTGGTGCCCGCGGTGGTGCTCGCCCAGTTGATCGTGACGTTGGTCGTCACGAGGTCGGTCAGGTATGGGTAGCGCCGAAGCATGGACGACGGCGCCGCCGCGGCCGTCTGCGACGGGACCGCAGCCAAGACGCAGGCGACGGCCGCGCAGAGAGCGGCGGTGCGGATCCCGACGGTCACGACCCCTCCTGAGACCAGACCCGGTTCCTCACGCTACGCCCGGGCGCTCGTTTTGTGGAGGGGATCGGGTGCGGATCCTGCCGGATTTTGGCGAGCCGGGCAACCGAGCGTCGCCAGACCCGATCCGCCGCCCGGGCCAGCAGCGCGTCGGAATGTCCGTGGTAACAGCCCTCGAACTTGACGATCAGGTCTCGCTCGTGACGCCGCGCGCGAGCCGGATCGCCGACATCGCGGCCTCGGTGCCCGAGGACACGAGGCGCACTGACTCGACGCTCGGCAGGGCCTCGACGATGCGTGTGGCGAACTCCACCTCGCCCTCGGTCGGCATCCCGAACGAGGTGCCGCGCGACGCGGCCTCGGCCGCGGCCGCCACGATCGCGGGGTGGGCGTGAACGAACAGCAGCGCGCCCCAGGACTGCACGAGGTCGACGAAGCGGGTGCCTTCCACGTCCTCGATCCACGCGCCGTCGCCGCGCGCCGGGAACGGGATGCTACGGGAACGTGTAGGTCTTCACGTCGAACGTGCGTCCCAGCTCGTCCGTGGGTGCGACGGTCACCTGCGATCCACTCACGGTCACGAGCAGGAAGTGGAACACCCGGTCGATCGTGGTGGGGCGAGTCGCCGCGCCGCACGCGCTCCCGTGTGTGCTGGAGGAGTACGACCACCCGATCGCGTATTGGTCGATGGAGCTGCAACGGCTGACCGGCTCCAGCTTGCCCCCGCCACCGCCCGTGACGTAGCTAGCCGGCATGCCCGAGGCCGAGGCTCGATTGCGCTCATAGATGTGGGCGTGGCCGTTGAACACGATGTCGACCCCGTACCGGCCGAGGAGTCCCTCGAGGTGGCTCGACCCGGTGAGCCACGTGTCCGAGGTCTCGGTGGCGTTATCGGCATACAGCGGGAAGTGCAGGAAGGCGAACGACACTGAACGCGGATGCGTCGCGAGATCGTTGGCGAGCCACTGGTACTCGGCTCGGCTCGAGGTCCAATGGTTGTCGTAGTCGTTCTCGTAGAGGTTCGCGTCGCCCATGTTCGCGTTGCTCCACGCTGCGTCCAGCACGTAGAACCGCGCGCGCCCCGCATCGAAGGCGTACCACTCGCTCGGGTAGCTCTTGGACGAGGTGCCGTTGAAGCAGCAGTACGTGTCCATCTGATAGCGGCCCGCCGAGGCCGCGACCGCTCGATCCTGGGGCCAGTTCGTGAGGGGCACGCTGTTCAGCCCGTGGTTGCCCTGCGCGTTGAACATCGCGATCGAGTCGCCCGCGACGGTCCAGAACGAGGGTCCGAACACCGCGGAGGTGCCCGAGCCCCGCTGGACGAGGTCGCCGTAGTTCGTCTGGCTCCCGGAGTCATAGGCGGTGTCGCCGGTGGTGACCGCGAACCGCGCGCCGCTGGAGGCGATCTGGCTCATCAACCGCGCCTGGTCCGCGTTGTTCCCGCCCGAGTCGACCGCCCCCCAGTCCCCGAAGACGGCGAACGAGTACGAGGCGTTCGAGCCGGCCGCAACCTGCGAGCGGAAGATCGGCGACGGGTCCGAGCCGAGCAGATCGGTCGTCCCCGCGTAGACGCGGTAACAGTAGGAGCTGTTGGTCGAAAGGCCCGACAACCTCGCCTTCCATTGGTACTCGGTGGTCGAGCGGACGGTGATCGTGGTCTTCGTGGCGGAGACCGTGTGTGCGGTGCAGCTCTCCGTGCCGACGCGGCCGTAGCGCACGCTGCCGGTCGTGCCCGCCGTGGTGGTCGCCCAGTTGATCGTCACGTTCGTGGTCACCAGGTCGGTCAGATAAGGGTAGCGGCGAAGCGTGGATGAGGGGCCCGCCGCCGCCGTCTGCGAGGGGCTCGCAGCCAGGACGCACGTGAGGGCTGCACACAGGACTGCGATGCGCATCCGTACGGTCACCATGCCCTCCTAGGGACCCAGACCTTCTTCGGGAAGGTACGCCACCGGGCGCTCGTTGGGGAGGGGGTCGGCACAGGTTTCGCCGGTTGTTGACGGTGGGCGGCCGGCCCGGGACGCTTCCCAGATGGCACAGCCGCCCGCAGGACCGGACTCCGGTCAGGGCCATCCCTTCGATCCGGTCCCCGAACGACCCAGGCTGGTCACCCCCGGGCGGATCGTGATGCTGTTCCTCGCCCTGATCGGGCTGTATGTGGTGTGGCCGTCGCTGGTGGCGACCTTCTCCTCGGTCGATGAGCTGAAGCATGTGTCCCCGATCTGGTTCGTCGTCATGGCGGCGTGCGAGGCCGCGAGCTACGGCTGCATGTGGCTGCTGATCGGGCTATGCCTCGGCTCGCGGCGCTACTTCGCGATCGGGGCCTCGCAGGTGGTCGGGAACTCGGTCAGCAAGATCGTGCCGGGCGGCAGCCCGATGGGGGCTGCGACGCAGTACCGGATGCTCGTCGGCGCGGGCATGGACGCCGCGCGGATCGGCACGGGGCTGACGGCCGCCTCGCTGATCAACGTCGCGACCCTGTTCGCGCTGCCGGTCCTCGCCGTGCCGGCGATCCTCGGCGGGGTCACGGTCGATCGAGGCCTCGCGCGCGCCGCCTGGCTCGGTGTGGCGGTGTTCGTGCTGCTTGTCGGCGGCGGCGCGGTGCTGCTGCTGCTCGACAAGCCGATCGAGTCGGTGGCCCATGCGATCCAGCGGATCCACAACGCGCTGCTGCGCCGCCGCCCACCGATGGTCGATCTGGCCACGCGACTGACCCGCGAGCGGGACACGGTCCGAGGCACGCTCGGCGCCCAGTGGGGGCAGGCGATCCTGCGATCGGCGGGCAACGTGGTGTTCGACTACCTGGCGCTCCTGGCGGCGCTCGTCGCCTCGGGCGGACGGCCGCGGGCGTCCCTGGTCCTGCTCGCCTACGTGGCTTCTGTCGTGCTGGGGATGATCCCCCTCACACCGGGCGGGCTCGGGTTCGTCGAGGCGGGCCTTGCTGCCATGCTTGTCCTGGCGGGCGTTCCGGCGCCTGCGGCCACGTTGGCGACCCTCGCGTACCGGCTGGTGTCGTACTGGTTGCCGATCGCCAGCGGCCCGGTGGCCTTCGCCCTGTACCGTCGCCGAGCCGCGCACTGGGAGCGGGCCGCGCCCGCCTAGTGCCGCTTCTTCTTCGCGGGGTGCTTCTTGGGCTGGTGGTGACCGGGCAGGCCTTCGGGGGTCAGCTCCTGCTCGCGGTGGCGTTCCTCGGCGTGCTCCGTCGCCTCGCGGCTGGACAGCACGTACTGGATCACCGCGGCCGACCCGATCGCCACCAGGAAGCCCGCGAAACCGAAGGTCGACGCCGGCGTGCTTATCCAATAGGTAGCCGATCAGGGCGGCGAGCCCCATGCCGGCCAGGCCGACCCAGAACGCCTGCGTCCAGTTGATGCGGCGACCCTTGCCGACCAGCAGCTGCGCGACCCAGCCGGTGCCGAGCGCCATGCCGAAGAATCCGAAGATCAGGATGACCGCGACCACTCGTTGCTCCTCGCGTCGTGATGGGAACCTGCGGAGGCTAGCAGGGGTGGCGCCCGCGATGCCGCGCGGGTAGCGTGACCCAGCCGAACGCGAGGGGGGCCGGATGCAGCACACGGGTGGCGGCGAGCAGCCGCTCGGGCCGATCGATCCGCTGCAGGTGCCGCGGTTCGCCGGGCCCGCGACGTATGCGCGGCTCCCGCGGCTCGATCAGGTCGACCGGTGCGACGTGGCGATCGTCGGCGTCCCGTTCGACGGTGGGGTGACCTACCGGCCGGGGGCCCGGTTCGGACCGGCGGCCATCCGGGCGGGCTCGCGACTCATGCGCGGCTACCACCCGGGGCTGGACGTTCAGCCGTTCGCGAGCCAGCAGGTCGCCGACGCCGGCGACATCGCGTGCACGCCCTTCGACATCGCCGAGGCGATCGTCCAGATGGAGACGGGCGCTCGAGAGCTGCTCGGTGCCGCAGGCGCGTTCGTCGCGCTCGGCGGCGATCACACGATCGCGCTGCCGCTGCTGCGGGCGGTGTACGCCTCGCACGGACCGGTGGCGCTCGTGCACTTCGACGCGCACCTCGACACGTGGGACACCTACTTCGGGGCGGCGTACACGCACGGCACGCCGTTCCGTCGTGCCCACGAGGAAGGTTTGCTCGCATCGGAGCGTTGCGCCCACGTCGGGATCCGCGGCCCGCTGTTCTCGCCGCAGGACCTCGTCGACGACGCCGGGTTCGGGTTCACGATCGTCGGCGCCTTCGATTACCTGACGCGCTCGGTTGCGTCGGTGGCCGAGGAGCTCCGCGCGCGCGTCGGCGACGCGCCCGTGTACGTCTCGATCGACGTCGACGTCATGGACCCGGCCCACGCCCCGGGCACGGGCACCCCCGAGGCGGGCGGGATGACCAGCCGGGAGCTGCTCGCGACCCTGCGGGCGCTGGGCGGCCTCCGGATCGTCGGCGCCGACGTCGTCGAGGTCGCGCCCGCCTACGACCACGCCGAGATCACCTCGATCGCGGCCGCCAACATCGTGTACGAGCTGCTCGGTCTCTTCGCCCTGCGATGACGACCCTGCGAGACCTCGCCGCTCGGGTCCGTTCCCGCGAGATCGGGGCGCACGAACTCGTTGCGCGATCGTTTCAACGGATCGAGACCCTCGATCCCGACCTGGGGGCGGTGGTCGCGCTGCGGGACGACGCACTCGCCGAGGCGCGCGTGTTCGACGAGCAGCTGGCCGCCGGGGGATCGGCGGGACCACTCGCCGGCCTCCCGCTGCTCGTCAAGGACATGACCGATGTCGCCGGTATGCGGACGACGTTCGGGTCTCGCGTGTTCGCGGCCGCGCCGGCCGCGACGGCCGATGCGGTGGTGGTGGCGCGCCTCCGCGCGGCCGGCGCCATCGTGGTGGGCAAGACCAACCTGCCGGAGTTCGCCGCCGAGGGCTTCACGTCGAACGATCTGTTCGGGACGACGCGCAACCCGTGGAACCCCGAGCGGACATGCGGCGGTTCCTCGGGCGGATCGGCGGTCGCGCTCGCCACCGGGATGGCGGCGATCGCGACGGCGACGGACGGTGGAGGCAGCATCCGGATCCCGGCCGCCTACTGTGGCCTCGTCGGCTTGAAACCGACCAACGGCGCGATCGGTCGCGACCCGATCCCGGATTGGATCGACCTGTCGACCGACGGGCCGTTCTCGACCCATGCCGACGATCTCGAAGTGCTGCTCGAGGTCATGCGCGGCCCCACACCGGGCGACCCGACCGCGCAGCAGGCGTCACCACCCGCGCGCGACCCGAAGATCGGCAGGGTCTTCTCGATCGACCGGTTCACGGACTTCGGGCCGCTGCCCGCGCAAGCCGCCGAGCCGTTCGCCGCCGGGTCGGCGCGGTTCGCCGACGTGTTCGGTCGCGAGATCGAGGCGATCACGCCGGCGCAGCTGTTCGGCGACCGGCGGATCGACGACGATTGGTTCACGCTGTGCGGCGTCGAGCACGCGCATCTGTTCGGGCGAGCGTGGTTCGACGAGCACGTCGACCTCCTGACGCCGGCCATCCGCTCCTTCTTCGAAGGTGGGTTCTCATGCCCCTTAGAGGCGTACCTGGCGGCGCGGCGGCGGCGGTTCGAGTACGTCCGCGCGCTCGACGAACTCCTCGGTGACGGACGGGCTGTTGGTGTCGCCGGTCATGGCGACGGATGCGTGTCCGGCGGAGGGGTCGGAGGAGGGAACGGGCGCCGATCCCGTATGTGTGCGCGGCGCAGAACATCACCGGTCATCCCGCGCTGTCGCTGCCATCCGGGTTCTATCCCAGCGGTGTGCCCTTCGGCCTCCAGGTGACGGCGCCGCGGTACCGCGACGACCTGCTGCTCGACATCGCGCGGCGATGGGAGCGGGCGGAGCCGTGGCCGGTGACGGCGCCGGACTACGAGCCGTTCGCCTAGCGCGTCAGTCTCGGAGCGGGCTGGTTTGGGCGGTGGCAACCGCCTCCAGCGGGGGCTTCCTTCGGAGCGGCGTAAACACCGCCCGCCGATTGCGTGTCCATGTTGTAGTGGATATCCCGATGGATACGTCGATCGAGGTGCGCGCCGTGGACGTCCTGACGTTCGAGGCGTTGTTCGCCGGGGAGCGGGATCGACTGTTCACGTCGCTCTGGCTGATCACGAGGGACCGCCACGAGGCCGAAGACATCGCGCAAGACGCTTTCGTGAAGGTTTGGGAGCGCTGGGAGCGTCGCGGTGCGCCCGAGGACCCGACCGCCTATCTGTTTCGCACCGCGATGAACATCCTGCGGAATCGGCGTCGCCGTGCAGCCGTCGCCATCCGTCGCGCCTCGTCCCAGAGGGAGTCCGCCGACGAGCTCGGTGCCGTCGAGGCGCGTGACGTGGTGATGCGCGCCCTCGGAGCCTTGACCCCGTCGCAGCGCGCCGCCCTCGTCTTGATGGATCTACTCGACATGTCCTCGACCGAGGCCGCTACCGCGCTGGGTGTGCGGCCTTCCACCGTCCGTGTGCTTGCCGCTCGCGGACGCGCGACCCTTTCCGCACAGATCGGAGCAACCGATGGATGACACCCGACGTCTCCTTGAACAGGCACAGCACTTGGCGCCGACGCCAACGTTCGATCTCGAGGACGTTCGCGATCGCAGGGGCCGCCACGACCGTCGGCGCCGGGTCAGCGCCACGATCGTGGGCCTTGGCATCACCGCCGCGATCGTTGCGGGGGCAGTGTTCGCCACTGCGTCGGTCGGAACCAACGGCGGCGCCGCACAACCCAGGGGCGGGAGCGGGTTGCCCGCTCCGATCCGGACGGTCGCCCTTTCGCCCGGCGAATTCTCCTATCAGGGGATCAAGATCGAGCTCGACTCCACGTGCGCGAACTGCGGCGTAAACCACACCGAGCTCCTCGCCGAGTCCTGGTGGGCACTCGACGGCTCGGGGCGCATCGACGTGTCGAAGGCCCAGAACTACGGGATCGAGGGCGGCACGTTCGGTCCCGGCACGTTCCCGACCGAAGGCGACCTCACCGGATTCCCGACCGACCCTGCGTCGCTTCGCACCTTCCTGCTCGCGCGGAGTGCCGAGGATGGTTCCTCGCCCCGCCCCGAGGTAACCCCGGCGCCCGGCGTGGCCCTCGAGGACGGGCAACTGTGGCTCGCGATCCAGGATTACCTCGGCTCGACCCAGTACTTGAACGCCACCCCTGAGCTCCGGGCCGCGATGCTGCAGGTCCTCGCCCAAAGCCCCATGGTCCTGGTGTCGACGGGTGGGACCGACCCCCTCGGCCGGCCCGCATCGACGCTGCGGTTCCATGCATACGACCGCGATGTCACGGTCTTCGTCGAGCCGACCACGGGCGACTTCATGGCGAAGACGGAACGGTTCGACGACGGCAGCACCGGGTCCGTCATCATCGAGGAGGCCGGCATCTCCGCGAGCGATCAGGCCCCGCCGCAAGGGCATCGGATCACGGTACCCGGCGCCTGAGAGTTGGTCTCCCGTGACAACCTTCGTATCACCCCACTCGTCTAGGGGGCGAGGTGGTCAAGAGGGAAGCTCACACGGGCGAAGACGTTCTGCGGGCCGCGTTCGACCTGCACTATGCAGCGTTGATGCGGCTCTGCCTTGCCTTGGGCGAGCAGCCGGGAGACGCGGAGGACATCGTGCAAGAGGCCTATGTGCGTGCGGCGCCTTCGCTTCATGAACTCCAACCGAGCGTCGTTCGCGCCTACTCTGCGCCGCACCGCCCTGAACATCAGACACGACCGTCGGCGAAAGCTCGTGCGGTTCCGACTGCCGCATGGTCGCGATGCCTCGGATCACGCCGGCGTCATCGACCAACGCGAGGTCCTCTGGGACGCCCTCAATCGCCTGCCGGATCGTCAACGCGCATGCCTCGTGCTGCGCTATTACGAGGATCTGCCCGAGCGCGAGATCGCCGAACTTCTCGGCTGCTCTGTTGGAACGGTCAAGAGCCACACACACCGAGGTCTGGCTCGGCTTCGACAGGAGGTCGAACGATGAGGATCGAAGAGCAACTCCGCGACGCGATCGAAAAGCACGTCGGCAAGACACGAGCGGATGAAGCGGCATGGAGCGATCTGCAACGCCGCGTCGCGGTCCACTTCAACGGCAGAAGTCGCGCGCGGCACCAGCGCACCGCCTCGTGGCGGCCATCGTGGCGTTCGCCGTGTTTGGAGGAGCGGTCGCATTGCTGTGGGCGGCCACCTCATCGAATCCGACCACCCCGTCGGTGGGTTCCGATCCGCTCGCGACGATGCCGGTTGGGTGGACCCGGCTGCCCTTGCCTCCTGGGGAGAACCATGGAACGGCCGAAGTGTGGACCGGGACACAGCTTCTGTCGTGGGGCGGGTCCGGAGGGTCGGCCAAGCCCGTCGCGGATGGGTTCGCCTTCGACCCCATCACGCAGGCGTGGGTCCCCATCCCGCCTGCCCCAGCTGCCCGATCGGGGGCCAAGGCAGTGTGGACCGGCTCAGAAGCGATCTTCCTCGGTGGATGGGACGGCCATCACGCGCAATCCGATGGGTTTGCGTTCGATCCGACGACGGCGTCGTGGCGAGCGGTGCCAATGGCCCCGGTCGACACCGAAGGAGCGGTGGTGGTGTGGACGGGGTCGGAATTGATCGCGTGGGGAGGCGGCAAGTCTGGAGAGAAGTCGAACAGCTCTGGAGCTGCGTATGACCCCGCAACCGACACGTGGCGGCGGATCCCCGATGCTCCGATCGGGCTCAACCTGGCGAGCGGAGTCTGGACCGGATCCGAGTTCATCGTGTTCGGTTCGCTCGTCGATTCGGGGAACCACGCATCGACGGAGACCGCGATCGGTGCCGCCTACGATCCGACCTCGGATACGTGGCGCGAGATCGCCCCATCGGACCTTTCCCCGCAGGCTGACGCCGCCGTCTGGCAGGGCGATCGCATGGTCGCGTACGACTATCTGTGGAAGGCAGAGGCCTACACGCCTTCGACCGACACCTGGAGGCCTCTCCAGGACGTTCCCTTCGAGCCATCCGAGTGCTACCCGGATGGCGCGGTCGTTGGAATTGAGGTATTCGCGTTCGGTTGCGGACACGTCGCGACCCTGGACGAAGGAAGCAGCGCTTGGCATCAGGTGCACGGTGGGATAGGCGGCGAAACGATCCAAGCGAATGCAGGGACCTATGAGCTGTGGAGGTTCGCGACCCTCGTACCGGCCGGTGATGTCTTGTTCCTGTCGGCCGAGGGGATCACCGTCCAGAACGGGGCCCCCTGTTACGGGTGCTCAGGATCACCGACCTCGCTGTGGGCGTACCGACCCGCGTAGCGCGTCAGTCGCGGAGCCAGGTGGCGGCGTCGGCCGCGTGATACGTGAGGATCAGGTCGGCGCCCGCGCGCCGGATCGAGGTCAACAGCTCCAGCACGACCCGGCGCTCGTCGAGCCAGCCGTTGGCCGAAGCCGCCTTCACCATCGCGTACTCGCCACTCACGTGGTACGCGGCGACCGGCGCGGCGCGGAGGTCGGCCGCCGCCCGAACGACGTCGAGGTATGGCAGCGCCGGCTTCACCATCACGATGTCGGCGCCCTCGTCGAGGTCGGTGCGGATCTCCCGCAGCGCCTCGGCCGCGTTCGCGGGGTCCTGCTGATAGCCGGTGCGGTCCCCGAAGCTCGGCGCCCCCTCCGCGGCCTCGCGGAACGGCCCGTAGAGCGCGCTGGCGAACTTCGCGGCGTAGGCCATGATCGCGACGTCTGTCGCGCCCGCCGCGTCCAGCGCCATTCGGATCGCGCCGACCTGCCCGTCCATCATGCCGCTGGGCCCGACCATGTCGACGCCCGCCGCGGCCTGGGCCTGCGCGATCCTCGCGTAGCGCTCGAGCGTGGCGTCGTTGTCGACCTTGCCGTCGGGTGTCAGCACGCCGCAGTGCCCGTGATCGGTGTACTCGTCCAGGCACAGGTCGCTGATGATGACGGCGTCGTCGCCGAGGTCGTCGCGGAGCGCACGGATCGCCTGCTGCGTGATCCCGTCGGGGTTCCACGCTTCAGACCCCTCGTCGTCCTTGCGGGCCGGCACGCCGAACAGCATGAACGCGAGCACGCCGCGCGAGCGGATGTCGGCGACCTCCTTGCGGAGGGACTCGATCGTGTGTTGGTACTGCCCGGGCATCGAGGCGATCTCGATCCGATCGGCGATGCCTTCCTTCACGAACAACGGGGCGATGAGGTCGGCGGCGTCGAGCGCGGTCTCGCGCACGAGCGCGCGCAGCGCCGGCGTGCGGCGCAGTCGTCGCGGTCGGTGTTCGGGGAAGCTCATGACCCGGACAGGGTAGCCGTCCGTCCGCCGCGACCGCCAGTCCCGGCCAACCGCTAGGCTGCCCCGAACGAACGAGGGGGAAGCGATGTACGAGTGGGCGTTGTTCGATGCCGACGGTGTCGAGACCGGGGCGTCGGAGGCGTTCGCCACGCAGGCCGACGCCGAGGCGTGGTTCGGCGCGAACTGGGCGTCGCTGGCCGCCGCCGGTACCGCCGACGTCGCCCTGCGCAACAAGGAAGACGGCACCGAGGCCTACAAGATGAGCCTGGCCGCCGAGTAGCGCACGCATGACCCTCCGCGCCGTGTTCGAGGCAGAGCTGCAACGCTTGGGCGTCGCGTGGTGCGGAGGTCCCTGTCGGTACCGCAGCAGCCACCGCCGTGGGTTCGCCACGGCCGACACCGTCCATCTGGACGCGAAGATCGGCACCCGTCGGTCCCTCTACCGCGGCATGCACGAGATCGGGCACGTCGTGCTCGGCCACGCGAAGCGAGGGCGTCGCCGCCGCTGGGAGTTGGAGGCGGAGGCGGAGGCTTGGGCGCAACAACGGCTTCGGGAGCTGGGGATCGAGCTGCCCGAGGCGTCGGTCGAGGCAGGCCGCGCCTACATCGCGCGCATGCGCCGCTGGGGCGACAACATCAGTCGGGCATGACGACCTACGTGGCGCTGCTCCGCGGAGTCAACGTCGGCGGCTCGAACAAGGTTCCGATGGCCGACCTCCGCGCCATGTTCGACGCGAACGGGCTGGCCGATGCCCAGACCCTGATCCAGAGCGGCAACGTCGTGTTCCGGGCGGGCGGCGCCGAGGCCGCGCTCGTCGCCCGCATCGAGGCGGCGATCGCCGAGACGTTTTCTCTCTCGATCACCGTGATGGTGCGGTCCAAGGCGCACATCGCGACGGTGCTCGCGAACGACCCATTCGCAAACGCGCCGCCGAAGCTGGCACACGTTGCGTTCCTGTCGGCGAAGCCCGCGACGAAGGCGGTTGCGTCACTCGACCCCGATCGGTCGCCGCCCGACGCGTTCCGGGTGCGCGGTCGCGAGGTCTACCTGCACTACCCGAACGGCTCCGGCCGCTCGAAGCTCTCGGGCGATTATCTCGAGCGGGTGCTGGGCGTTCGAGCGACCGCTCGCAACCGGAATACGGTCAGCAAACTCCTGGCGATGATGGCCTGAACCGTCCGTCGCTCGGAGCCGCTATCGTCGCGGCGTGACCGAGAGCCTCGAGCGGAGTTCACGCAAGAGCCGGCGGGCGACCGCTTTGCGGCGCGTGCTGGTGTGCGCGGCGATGGGGGTCGTCGTCGGCGTCGTCGCCGCGTTCCTGACGCCCTGGCAGGTCGCAGTGCTGTTGGCCTGGATCGCTACGTCGCTCCTGTTCTGCGTGTGGGTCTGGGTCGCCGTGCACGACGCCGACGCCGAGACCACGAGACGGCTCGCGACCCGCGAGGACGACTCGCGCGCGGCGGCGGACGTGGTCCTGATCGCCGCCTGCGTGGCCAGCCTGATCGGGGTGGGCCTCACCTTGCTGAAGGCATCGACCCAGCTCGGACTCACGCAGGTGCTCATCACGACCGTGGCGGTCATGACGGTCGCCGTCTCGTGGCTGGATGTGCACACCGTCTTCACGCTGCGGTACGCACACCTCTTCTATCGGGCGGGCGGCGGCATCGATTTCCACGGCGACGAGCAACCGTGCTATCGCGACTTCGCCTACGTTGCGTTCACGCTTGGGATGACCTACCAGGTCTCCGATACGAACCTCACGTCCCAGGACATCCGCGCGGCGGCGTTACGCCACGCCTTGCTGTCCTATGTGTTCGGCATCGCCGTCATCGCGCTGACGATCAACGTGATCGCAAGCCTGATCCGCCGCTGAGCACGGCGGGATCCTGAGCCCTCTACTCCGACGAGACGATCGCCAGGACCTCGTCCCCGTAGCGCTCGAGCTTGGCGGGACCGACGCCCGACACGGCGGCCAGATCGGCCCAGTCTCTCGGCTTGCGGGCGGCGATCTCCTCCAGCGTCTTGTTGCTGAACACGACGTAGGCGGGAACCCCATCTGCCTTCGGCGCGCTTGCGGCGCCACCCCTTCAGGCGATCGAACACGGGACCGCCGCCGCCGGTCGACACCCGCGGACCGCGCGCGGGTTTGGTCCGCACGCTGCCGCGCGACGCCCAGCTCGTCCAGGTACGGGCTGCGCGAAGCCTTCGCGTCGCGTCGGCCAGGTGAGGAACAGGTAGCGCCGGGCGCGCGTGATCCCCACGTACAGCAGGCGTCGTTCCTCTTCGGGGTCGGCCTTGGATCGTCCGGACCGGAAGGGCAGCTCCCCGTCGAGCAGTCGGGGCAGGAACACCGCGTCGAACTCGAGCCCTTTCGCTCGGTGGTAGGTCAGCAGGTTCACGCCCCGCGCGTTGCGCTCGACAGAGAAGCGCCCCGACAGCTCCTCCGTGAATGCGGCGACATTGCCGTCGGGGTGGGCGAGCGTGAACTCGGTCGCAAGCGCGCGCAGCCGGCCGAGATCGGCCTGTCGCGTGACCTCCTCGACGGCGTCGGGGCGGGCCGCCGGGTCGTAGCCGAGATCGTCGGTGATCGCGGCGACGGCCTCGTCGACTGCGCCGCCGGCTCGTTTGAGCCGCTGGAGCACCGAGCGCGGCCCCGGTCGGCCGAGGAACGCGCCGTCGCGCACCTGGTAGGGGATGTGCGCCGCCGCGAACGCCTCTTCGAACGGCTCCGACCGGGCGTTGATCCGGTACAGGACCGCGATCTGCTCCAGCGGGACGGACTCCTCGTCGTGGAGTTTCCGGACCGCCGCCACGACCGCGTCGACCTCGGCTCCGTCGTCGGCGACGGCGGTCAGGACCGGTGCGGGTCCCGAGGGTCGCGTGGCCCGCAACGTCTTGCGGAACCCGCCCATCGACGTCGCGAGCCTGTTCGCGAGCTCGAGGACCTCGGGGGTCGAGCGGTAGTTCTCCTCCAGCCGCACGACGGTGGCACCCGGGAACCGGCGCGTGAACTGCAACAGGTGCTCGGGCGAGGCGCCCGTGAACGCGTAGATCGTCTGGTAGTCGTCGCCCACGACGCAGAGGTCCTCGCGGTCGCCGAGCCAGCGGTCGAGCAGCGCCGCCTGCAGCGGGTTCACGTCCTGGAACTCATCGACCGTGAAGGCATGGAACCGTGCACGCACCTGCTCGGCCGAGGCCGGGTACTCGTCGAGCAGCCGCACGTTCAGCCCAAGCATGTCCTCGAAGTCGAGTCGGCCCATCGTCTGCTTGCGACGCTCGTAACCCTCGTACACGCGGTGCATCAGCTCGGCCGGGATCGGGGGCTCGTGATCGCCGAGCGACGCGAGGTAGCGACCCGGCGGGATCATCCGGTTCTTCGCCCATTCGATCTCGCCCGCCAGCTCGCGCCGCGGGAGGAACTTGTGCGGCGGCGGCAGCGCGTTGGCGAGCGACGCGATCAGCGGCGCTTTGTGATCGAGCACGGCGGGCAGCGCCTCACCCGGTGTGCGTCGACCACAGTCCCGACAGCTGCGACAGCGCCGCCGAATGGAAGGTGCGGGCCTGGACGCCCTCGACGCCGAGTCCAGCGAGCCGGTGCTGCAGCTCCCGCGCCGCCTTCTCCGTGAACGTGACCGCCAGGATCTGTCCGGCCTCGAAGGTGCCGCCCGCGACCTGGTGGGCGATGCGTGCGGTGATCGTCGTGGTCTTGCCCGTGCCGGCGCCGGCGACGATCGCCACCGGGCCGCGCACCGCCTCGGCCGCCGCCCGCTGGGCGTCGTTCAGCCCGTCGAGCGCGTTCGTCGGAGGTGGCACGAGATCGACCCTAGCACCGGCCCCCGACGTGACCGTCCACCGGAGGCTACGCTGCGCCGATGGGCGGGCTGTCGTTCTGGGTCGGCTCGTGGGTCTGCTCCTGGGAGGGCGGCCACGGGTTCAACGAGATCACGGAGGAGTTCGAGGGGCACGTGATCGTGGAGCGCTTCACGGCGGTCGCGCCCGATCCGTTCACGGGTCTGAGCGTGTCGGTGCCCGACCCGCAGGGCGACGGCTGGCGCCAGACCTGGGTGGATTCCAACGGAAGTTACTGGCAATTCGTCGGCGGCCCAGAGCCCGACGGCACCTTCGTTTTCGGCACGCCCGAGCCGGTCGATGCCGACCGGCTCTACAAGCGCATGGTGTTCTCCGAGATCGACGCGGACGGGTTCGCCTGGCGATGGGAATCCTCGCCCGACGGCGCCGACTGGCAGCAACGATGGGCGATCGCCTATCGGCGTCGCGCCACCGCCTAGCCCTGGGGCTCGATCACGACCACGGGGATCGTGCGGGCGGCCTTCTCCTCGTACTCACCGAACTGCGGGAACCGCTTGACCTGCTCCGCATAGAGGCGGTCGCGCTCGGGACCGTCGCGCAGGACCTCCGCCTTGCCCTTGTGGCGGTCCTTGCCGACCTCGATCTCGACCTCCGGGTTTGCCTCGATGTTGAGCATCCAGTGCGGGTGATAGTCGTGCCCACCTTTGGACGCGAACACCACGTACCGGTCGCCGTCGGCCAGGTACATCAGCGGGTTGATCCGCTCCTCGCCCGTCTTTCCGCCCGTGGTGTGCAAGAGCAGGAGCGGTGCGCCCTCGAACGGGCCGCCGACCTTGCCGTCGTTGGCACGGAACTCCTCGATGATCCCGCTGTTCCAGTCGCTCACTGCGTCCTCCCTCGTGGTTCGACCCTGGTAGGAACGATCCCGCCTGCAAGGATGTTCCCTGCCCGCTAGCCTCCCACGCATGGAGCCGAAGAAACACTGGGACGGCTACACCTCGTTCTCCTATCTCGTCGAGGGCGAGGACTACGTGCCCTTCGAGACGGCGCCGCAGATCGGGCGGGTGGCGCCGACGATCGTTCCCTTGCAGGCGGCCGACGAGGAACGGGTTGAGCGGTTGCTCCGCGAGCTGGTGTGCATCTCGCTGCACGAGCACGGTGGGATCGCCCCGGTCGATTGGGACGACAACGACGCCTACGTCCGCCAGGGCCGCGAGTGGTACGGGTACGAGGGTCTCGCGGCGTCAGGCCTCGACGCCGTGTTCGAGAACTTCTTCGACGGGACGGCCACGATCACGTCGATGGGCGGCTGGAAGTGGGACGACGTGATCTTCGATCTCGGCATGCACCTCGCGGACCTCGCGCACCAGACCACGATGTTCCTGGGGACGACCGTGGCCGACATCGAGCGGGCGCACGCCACGGGACGTATCGCCTTGATCGCCTGCATCGAGGGAGCGGCGCCGATCGAGAACGAGCTCGACCGCCTGGACATCCTCTACGGACTCGGCGTCCGGATGATCGGCGTGGCCTACAGCGAGTCCAACCAGCTGGGCGGTGGTATCCGCGATCCAGGCGACGGAGGGCTCACCGAGTTCGGCCGCCGGGCCGTCACGAGGATGAACCGTCTCGGCATGGCGATCGACCTGTCGCACACCGGCGACCTGACCGCGCTGCAGACCTGCGAGCGCTCGAGCGCGCCGGTCTTCCTGTCGCATTCCGGCGCGCGGACGCTCTATCCGGAGAAGAAGCTCAAGACCGACGAGCTGCTCCGGGCGGTCGCCGATACCGGTGGGGTGATCGGCATCGAGGCCTCGCCGAACACGACGGCGCTCGCGGACACCGCGCAGAGTCTCGAGACCGTTATGGCGCACGCGGCGTATTGCATCGACCTGATGGGGATCGACCACGTGGCGTTCGGCCCCGACACGTTCTTCGGCGATCACGTGGAGCTGCACCGCCGCTATGCGGCCAACCTCAACACGGGCGACGAGCCCGATTTCGTCGAGATCGACCACGTGGCCGGCTACGAGAACCCGAGCGAGTTCCCCAACGTGCTGCGCTGGCTGGTCGCGCACGGGTACGACGACGAGCAGATCGGCAAGCTCGCGGGCGGCAACATCGTCCGCGCGCTGCGCGACGTCTGGGTCTGATCGAGCCTATCCCCCGCCGACGCCCGGTCTCGAGGTCTCCTGGCGTTCGAGTGACCGCCGGATCGCGCGCGCGTCGATCGCGATCGACACGATCGCGTAGACCAGCAGGATCGGAAGCACCAGCGAGAACAGAACAAGGATCACACCACCGTTGGTCACCGAGTCTCCCCTTTCCTCATGCGGGCGCCGATCGTATCCCGCGGGGTCAACGCGCGTTCCAAGGCCTGGACCAGTCCGTCGGTCGTATGCGGGTTGGCCACGGCGTGCACGGTCAGGCCGTGCTCGCGGGCCTCGCGCGCGGTGACCGGCCCGATGCAGACGACCTTCGGGTTGCCGCGGAACCCGGTGGCGCCGAGCGCGCCGATGAAGCCGCGGACCGTCGAGGCGCTCGTGAAGGTGATCGCGTCGACCTCGCCGGCGCGCAGGGCCGCCCGCGCCTCGGCGGGCAGCGACCGCGGGAACGTGGTCCGGTAGGCGTCGACCCTGGTCGGCGCCCATCCCTTGGCCGCGAGCGCGTCCTCGAGCCCATCGGGAGCGATGTCGGCGCGGGCGCACAAGACGCGACCCTCGCCGCGGGGGAACGCGCGTGCCAGCGCTTCGACGGTGAAGGAACGGGGCAACAGGTCCGGATCCCTCCGTGCCCACCGGGCGAACGCGGCTGCGGTGCCCTCGCCGACGGCCGCGACCTTCGCACGGACCTCGCTCGGCTTCTCGAGGCGTTCGTCCAACATGCGCACGGTCGCCGGCGATGTCAGAACGATCCAGGCGAAGTCGCCGGACACGAGGTCGCGGAGCGCGGCGGTGAGCCTGGCGCTGCGGGCGGTTCGGAGCTGGATCGCCGGCGCAACGAGCACGCGCGCTCCACGTTGGTCAAGTTGGTTGACTAATCGTGTCGCGCGTTCGGCGGGGCGCGTCACCACGATCGTCCGCCCGGCGAGCACGCCGCCGCGCGTCATGGCTGACGGATCGCGTCCAGGATCCGATCGGCGCCGTCGCGGCGCAGCTGCGACGAGACGATCTCTGCGGCGCGCGCCGGGTCCTCGGACTCGGCCGCCGCGCGGATCACCTCGGATCCGTCCGGCGTGGCGACGCAGGCGGCCAGGCGCACGGTGTCACCGCGCATCGCCGCGATCGCACCGAGCGGCAGATTGCAGTCGCCGCCCAGCGCGCGCGTCAGGGCTCGCTCGGCGGCCAAGGTCGTGCGCGAGACGCGGTCGTCCAGCGAGGTGAGCGTGGCGCGCAGCGGACGGTCGTCCGCTGCGGCACTGGATCGCGAGCGCACCCTGGCCTGGGGCCGGCACCATCACGTCGATCCCGAGCGGCACGAGGTTCGGCGGCTCGAGACCGAGCCGAGCCAGGCCGGCGGCGGCAAGCACGGCGACGTCGGCCGCCCCCTCAGAGGTCACCTTCCGCAATCGGGTTGGCACGTTGCCGCGGAGCTCGACGATGTCGATGCCCGGGAACTTCGCGCGCAGCTGGGCGGCCCGCCGCAGCGACGACGTCCCGACCCGGGCACCCGCGCGCGGCGCCGGCCCGTCGAGGAACGCGGGGTCGCCCGCCACGAGCACGTCGTGCGCGTCGGCGCGCTCGGGGACGGCGCCGATCACGAGATCGTCCGGATCCTCCGCAGGCAGGTCCTTGGCTGAGTGCACCGCGAGGTCCGCGGCACCGGTGCGCAGCGACTCGACGATCGCGTCGATCCACCGGTCCTTGCCGTCGCCCTCCGCCCGTGGCGCGTCCTCGTCGCCGGACGTCGACAGCGGCACGAGCACGACGTCGAAGCCCTGCTTCGTGAGGAGGAGGCGGACGATGCCGGCCTGCGCCATCGCGAGCTCGGAGCGGCGGGTCGCGATGCGGAGCGTCGTCATGCGTCGTCGGCCGCGAGGCCGAGCAGCTCGGACAGCAGGGCCGCGACCTCGCGCTCACGCGCGGGCTCGATCCGTTCCTTGAGGCCGACGATCGGGTCGTGCAGCAGCTTCGCGGCGATCCCGCGCACGAGCGCTTCGACCGCGGCGCGTTCGTCGGCGTCGAGTCCCGCCAGTCGCGAGCGGACGCGCGACAGCTCCGCGTCGATCACGGCCTCGCCGTGTGCGCGGAGCGCCCTGATCACCGGCGCGAGTTCCTCGCCGCGCCGACGCAGCACCCAGCGGTGGACCTCGGCGCCGACCAGCTCGTGGGCGAGCGCGATGTCGGCGGCCGTTTCCGGAGAGTGCGAGGCGACCCGCTCCCGGAGCGCGGCGATGTCGAAGACCGCGACGCCCGACACGCCCGCGCAGCGCGGATCGACATCGCGGGGCACGGCGAGATCGACGAGCACCAGCGTCCGACCGCCGCGGGAGGCCATCGCCTCTGACACGGCGTCGGCGGTGACGACGTGGCCGGCCGCGCCCGTGGCCGACACGACGAGGTCGGCGTGCTCCAACGCCTCGGGCAGGGCGTCCAGGTCGCCGTGCTCCGCATCCGTGCGCTCGGCGAGCGCACGCGCGTGCTCGAGGGAGCGGTTCAGGATCCGGATCGGGCCGACCCCTCGGCGGTGCAGGTGTTTCACGGCGAGCGCGGCCATCTGCCCGGCGCCGATGACCACGACGTCGCGGCCGCCCAGGTCGCCGAGCGCCTCGTCTGCCAGATCGGTGCCGAGGGCGACGAACGCGTCGGGGGCGGCGCCCAGCGAGGTCTCCTGCCGCACACGACGCCCGGCCCGTGAGGCGGCGTGGAAGACACCCGTGAGCATCGGTCCCGCGGCCTCCTCGGCCTCGGCGCGGTGCAGCGCCTCGCGCACCTGTGCGTGGATCTGCGTCTCGCCCAGCACCATCGAGTCGAGCCCGGCGGCGACGGCGAAGAGGTGATCGGCGGCGTCGCGCTCCCAGTGGGCGTACAGCGGATCGGCCAGCTCCTCGGGCGCGACCCCGCGCGTCTCGCAGAGCAATCGCTTCAACGCGAGGAACCCGGCGTGGTAGGAGGACACCGACCCGTAGACCTCGACGCGGTTACAGGTCGACAGCACCACGGCCTCCTCGACGCCCGGCAGATCGAGGGCGTGGCGGTAGGCCTTGGTCAGGTCGTCGTCCGTGAAGGCGAGCCGCTCCAGCAGCTCGACCGGCGCGCGACGGAATGAGACACCGAGGCCGAGGATCCCCATGAGGAGCAGGTATCGTAGCTGGCCATGGCCCTGCCCCGCGCGCGCGACCTCGGTATCCGCATCGGGACGGGCGTTCCGGGTGAGGCGAACGCCATCACCGACGTCGAGGGGGTCCGGGTCGGGCACCGTTCGGTCGTGCGCGGCGACGACGGCGCCCCCGACGCCGCACGCACGGGGGTCACGGCGATCTTCCCCACCTCCGGGCAGCCATGGGTTGAGTCTGTCTATGCCGCAACGCATATCTTGAATGGCTACGGTGAGCTGGTCGGCATCAACACGATCCGCGAGTGGGGGATCCTGGAGAGCCCGATCGTGCTGACCAGCTCGCTGCTGATCGGCAAGGCCTTCGACGCGGCGGTCCACTGGATCGCGGCGAAGGACCCCGTCGCGGGCGAGGAGATCATGCCCGTCGTGACCGAGTGCGACGACTCCTGGCTGTCGGCGGTGCTGGACCATCCGATCGCGGACGAGGACGTCTGGGCTGCGCTCGATGCCGCGGCCTCCGGCCCTGTCGAGGAGGGTTCGGTCGGATCGGGCGTGGGCATGCAGTGTTTCGACTACAAGGGCGGGATCGGCACCGCATCGCGTGTCACCCCCGAGGCCAGCGGCGGCCACACGGTCGGCGTGCTCGTGATGACCAACCACGGGGACCGCGAGAACTTCCTGATCGACGGGGTCCGGGTGGGCGAGCTGCTCACCGCGGAAATGCCCGATGAGCACCACGAGGGCTCGTGCGTGGTCGTGGTCGCGACCGACGCGCCGTTGCTGCCGCATCAGCTGCGCCGCGTCGCCGAGCGAGCCGGGATGGGTCTCGCTCGAGGCGGCTCGCACGCATCCAACGGCAGCGGCGAGCAGCTGCTCGCGTTCTCCACCGCGAACCTCGTGCCGCGTCACGGCGGTGCCTTCACCCCCAACGCGGTCGCCGACGGCCCGGAGGCCGGGACGATCCTGTCCGGGATCTTTCGCGCGACCGTCGAGGCGACCGAGGAAGCGGTCCTCAACGCGCTCGTTGCGGCCCACACCGTGACGGGTCGCGACGGGAACACGCTGCACGCGCTGCCGATCGACCGGACGCTGAGCTTGATGCGTGCGGCCGGGCGGCTCAGCGGTTAGCCGGGCGCGTCCACCCGGTACCCGAGGTAGACCGTCCCGTTGTCGAACCGACGTTCGTCGGTGAGTTCGAGGTCGAGCCGGACGCCTTCGGGGAGGGACCGCGTGCCCCCACCAACCAACACCGGCGTCACGAACAGCCGACAGTCGTCGACCAATCCCGCGGCGAGCGCTTGCGCGGCCAGATCGGGTCCGCCGACGCTGACGTCGCCTGACGCGGTTGCCTTCAGCTGTCGGACGGCCTCCGGGTCGAAGGCACGCTCGACCCGGGTCTTCGCGCTGGTGGCCATGCCCAGCGTCGTCGAATACACGATCTTGTCGGCGGCGCGCCAGATCTCCGCGTAGTCGCGCACGACGTCCGGCTGGTTCTCGGTGGCCATCGTCTCCCAGGCGACCATCACCTCGTACATCCGCCGTCCATACAGATAGGTGCCCACCGAGCGCTCGAGCTCGTTGACGAAGGCGTGCACGTCGTCGCTCGGCGCGGCCCAGTCGAAGTTCCCGTTCTCGTCGGCGACGAAGCCGTCGAGCGATGCGATCGCCGTGTAGATCAGCCTGGCCATGGTGCCCCTCCCTACCCAGGGACCTCTCACGATATGTCGGGAGCCTCGCCTTCGAGCGCGCTCTCCGGCAACGGTAGACTCGTCGACGGAGACGTGCCTGAGTGGCCGAAAGGAGCCGCCTGCTAAGCGGTTAGGGGGTGAAAGCTCCCTCCCGAGTTCGAATCTCGGCGTCTCCGCTGGCCAGACGGATACTCGAGCCTCGTTCTTTGCGAGTGGTTGCGGTCGGGAAGCGCTGGAGGCGAAGATGCCGTCGTGGTTCTTCCTGACACCCACTACGCGGTCACGCCCGACGATGTCTACATCGCGTACCAAGTCATCGGAGACGGCCCGATCGACGTCATTTGGCAATCGGATTGGCCGGGGAACATCGACGTTGAATCGGAAGACCCGCTCAGTGTCACCTGGATCGGGGAGGTCAGCTCGTTCGCGCGCCTGATCCTGCACGATCGCCGGGGTATCGGACTTTCGAGTCGGAACGTTGCCTTGCCCAACCTCGAGACGAGAGTGTCGGACCTGCTCGTGGTGATGGACGCGGTCGGGTCTGAGCGGCCGGTCTTGACCGGTGTCTTCGAGTCGGGGGCGCCCAACGCGTTGCTCGCTGCGTCCAAACCGGAACGGGTGCACTCGATGGTGTGGATGGAGCCGAACCCTCGCTTCGCGTGGGCACCCGACTATCCCTGGGGGCGAACCCCCGCCGACATGGAGGCCGAGCTTCGCGATATCGACCTGTGGGGCACGGTCGCCTATGGACAGGCGTTCCTGCAGGACGAGGTCTCTCGAGGCAATCCGCTTCCCGACTCAGAGGCCGTCTTCATTGCGAAGGCGAGCCGCAATGCCTGCACGCCCGACGTCGCGCGGGATCTTGCGAAGATCTGGTACGAGTCTGATGTCCGGAGCATCTTGCCTACCGTGCAAGTGCCGACCTCGATCCTGAGCATGGTCGCGGCAGGCAAGGACTTCGATCGAGCACGTTACGTTGCCTCGTTGATCCCCGGAGCCGAGTTGCGGCAGACGGAGGGCCAGGTGTGGACCGAAGAGGCGATTCGATCCTGGGTGAAGGAGATCCGCCGCGCCGCCGGGGTCGAACCGGCGGCGGTGGCGCTGGACCGGGTGCTCGCCGCCATCCTGTTCACCGACATCGTCGGTTCGACGGAACATCTGAGTGAGGTCGGCGATGCGGAGTGGCGCTCGATCCTTGCTCGTCACGACGAGCGGGCCCGGATCGAGATCGAGCGTCACCGTGGACGGTATGTCAGTTCGACGGGCGACGGCCTCCTCGCGACATTCGACGGTCCTGCTCGCGCCGTCCGATGTGCACAGGCGCTCGGTGCCGCGGTTCGCGATCTTGGTATCAGGATCCGAGCGGGCGTCCATACGGGGGAGGTGGAACGCGACGGAGCCGACGTGCGGGGGATCGCTGTCCACATCGGGGCGCGTGTCAGCGCGCTCGCCGGCCCTGCGGAGGTGCTGGTCTCGCAGACGGTTAAGGACCTCGTCGCCGGCTCCGGCCTCACGTTCGAGGATGCGGGAGAGCACGAACTCAAGGGCGTTCCCGACCGCTGGCGCCTCTACCGGGTCGTGAGATGAACCATCCGCGCGCCCAGCACGCGGCGACCGGCGACATGTGACGGAGGGCGTAGCACCTGCCCGTTCGGCCCGTCACCCGGAATTGGGATAGCCTTGCCCTCGGCTAGGGGTCACCATCCGGAGAGACGTTCGTGATCCGTCTTAAGGAGACCACCCAAGCTTCCCCGGAGACCCTCTCGGAGGGTGCGGGCTCGAGCGTGTCTCGAAACCGGTACCTGATCCAGCTCGCCGTCGTGACCGGGATCTATGTCGTCTCCGCGAAGCTCGGCCTGTCCTTGTCCGTCGCACACGGAAGCGCGACACCCGTGTGGGCGCCCACCGGCATCTCGCTGGCCGCACTGCTCCTGTTCGGCCCCAGGATGTGGCCGGCCGTTGCCGTCGGCGGGCTCCTGGCGAACCTGGCGACACCGGTCCCGGCCGCCGTCGCGCTCGCGATCGCCGTCGGCAACACGTCCGAAGCGCTCCTCGGGTGGTACCTCTTGCAGCGGGTCGGCTTCCGCAACGGCCTCGAGCGCGTGCGTGACGTTATCGCGCTCGTCGTCGCGGCGGCGGTGATGAGCACGATCGTGAGCGCGACGGTTGGGGTCACGGCGTCGCTGGTCGCGGGCACCATCACCGCGTCGAGCTATGGGGAGCACTGGACCATCTGGTGGGTCGGCGACATGATGGGCGACCTGCTCATCGCGTCGCTCCTGCTCGTGTGGGTCGGGCGCTGGGGCGAGTGGCGTCGCGGTCGGGCCTTCGAGGCGATCGCCTTGCTCCTCTTGTTGGTCGCGGTGAGCGCGTTCGTGTTCGCCGAGGGCCATTGGATCTACTCCTTCCTCGTGTTCCCGCTCCTGTTGTGGGCGACGCTTCGCTTCCGTCAGCGAGGAGCAACGCTTGCGGTGTTCGTGGCGGCGATGATCGCGCTGTGGCAGATCCTCGACGGTTCCGCGCCGGTGACCGGCACGGACCTGACCGCCATGGTCGAGGCGTTCCAGGCGCTGTTCGGCTTCGTGGGCGTCTCGCTGCTCATCGTCGCGGCGACCACGTCGGAGCGCGTGGAGGTGGAAGGGACCCTTGCGGCGCGCGAACGGCTCCAAGAGCAGACGAAACGCGCGCTCGAGCGCGAGCGCGACGCGGCGAACGAGCTCCGCTCGCTCGACGAGCTGAAGACGACGTTCCTGCACGCCGTCTCCCACGACCTGCGGACGCCGCTCACCTCGATACTCGGACTGGCCGTCACGCTGCAGCGCGACGATCTCGACCTCCCGCTCGACGATCGTCGTGATCTCGCGGCGCGGATCGCACGAAACGCGCGGAAGCTCGACCGACTCGTGAGCGACCTGCTGGATTTCGAGCGGATCGATCGCGGGGTCCTTGAAGCGGATCGTGCCGCCGTCGACGTCGGCGCGCTTGCCCGCGGGGTGGTGGAGGACATCGACCTCCAGGGACACCCTCTGCATATCGACGCCGACACGGTGATGGCACGGATCGACGCGGTGAAGGTGGAGCGGATCGTCGAGAACCTTCTCGTGAACGCCGTGCGTCACACGCCGGACGGCACCGTCGTCTGGCTGGACGTGCACGCGCAGGACGGTGGCGTGCTCATCTCGGTCGAGGATGCCGGCCCCGGCGTTCCGCTCAGCCAGCGGACGATGGTCTTCCGCGCCTTCGAGCATTCGGATGAGGATCCGAGCGCCCCCGGCCTCGGGATCGGGCTCTCGTTGGTCTCGGGGTTCGCCGCCCTGCACGGGGGTCGAGCGTGGGTGGACGAGCGCGAAGGCGGCGGGGCGGCCTTCAAGGTCTTCATCCCCCAAGCGCCTTGAGGGAGCGTCGGCGTCGTCCCTGCGTGTCTCGGAGGTCCCCGGATGTCTCGTCGTCGTTCCGTAGGTCAGTCCGGCAGCTCCCACACCGACACGTTCTTCGTGCTCTCGCTGGTGAACGGCTCGCGATGCCATCCGCTCCAGCGCTCGCGCAGCCGCATCCCGGCGAGCTGTGCCATCAGGTCGAGCTCCGCGGGCCAGACGTAGCGGAACGGCGCCGAGAAGCGTTCGAGCCTGCCGTCGACCGTCTCGATGTGGTGGGAGATCAAACCCTGGTTCGCGACGTCGTACTCGTCGATCCCCCAGTGATCCTCGCTCCCGGAGAAGACCTGGAACGTCTCGCCCGGCGGAAGTCGCCGAAGGCCGGGCACCCCGACCTCGACGACGAAGCACCCGCCGGGGGCGAGATGCTCCGCGACGTTGCGGAAGCAGGCCACCTGCGCGGCCTGCGTCGTCAGGTTCGTGATCGTGTTGTAGACGAGGTAGGCGAGCGAGAACGTCCCGTCGACCTTCGCGGTCGCGAAGTCTCCGATCGTGATGTCGATGGCCTCGCCGCCGGGCTTCGCGCGGAGCCTCGCCGCCATCGCGGTGGACAGCTCGATCCCATGTACGGGCACGCCGCGTGCGGCCAGCGGCAGCGCGATCCGCCCCGTCCCGATCCCGAGCTCCAGCGCCCGTCCGTCGCCGGCGAGCTCGGCGAGCCGGTCGACCACTGGCTCGACGACGGCGGGGTCGAACATCGTGGCGGCGGACTCGTCGTACCGAGAGGCGATCCGTTCGTCGAAGTAGCCGTCGGCGCCCGTCATCGCGGCAATCTAGCGCGGACCGGCGTCCTCAGACCTCAGCGTCCTCGCGCCGCGGCCAGCTTCACTCCTTCGGCCGTGGCGGCGGCGTCGCTCGTCACGGTCACGCGATGCACCCGCCGTGCGGCCATCGTGCCCCAGGCGGCGGCGCCGAGCGCCGCCAGTCCACCGAGGACGAGCCCGGCGCGGGCGCCGTACAGATCGCTCACGTAGCCCAGCAGCGGACCCCCGACCGGCGTGCTGCCGATCAGGACGATCGCCTGCAGCGCCAGCACCCGACCGCGCATCACCCGATCGGACCGCAGCTGCATCATCGCCGTCGAGGCGGTCATGAACCACACGCTCGAGAACCCGACGAGCAGCGCCAGCGGGAACGCGACGCCGATGCCCGGCGTCGTCGCGAACAGCAGCATCGCCGCGCCGAACACCGCAGCGGCGACGGCCATCGTGCGGATCTGGACGTGTCGGCGTTGGGCCGCGGCGAGCGCGCCGAGCAGCGATCCCACGCTCAGGACCGAGTACACCGCCGTGTAGGTCGCATCGGTGCCGCCGAGCGAGCGTTCGATCATCAGCGGCAACACGACCGAGAAGTTGAACGTGAACGTCCCGATCACCGCCAGCATCACCAACGGGATCCACAGGTCCGGTGTGCGTCGCACATAGCGGAAGCCCTCCCGCACCTGCCCCCGCGCGCGATCCGCCGCCGGCGGCGTGCGCAGCTCTGCCGTGCGCATCATCAGCAGGCTCGCGATGACCGCGATGTAGGACAGGCCGTCCACCGTGAAGCACCATCCGAACCCGACCGTGACCGACAGGAGACCGGCGAGTGCGGGCCCGAGGATGCGCGAGCTGGTCATCAGCGCCGCGTTCAGACTGACCGCGTTCTGCACGTTGGTCTCGGGCACCATCTCGGAGACGAACGCGCGCCGCGTCGGGTTGTCGAAGGCGAGCATGACGCCGCCCGCGAAGGCCACCGCGTAGAAGGACCACAGGGGGGCGCCGGGCCAGAAGGCGAGCGCCGCCAACGCGAAGGACTGCACCATCTCCAGCGACTGCGTCACCAACAGCAGGGAGCGCTTGTTCGATCGGTCCGCGACCAGTCCCGCCCACGCGCCCAGGATGAGGATCGGACCGAACTGGGCTGCGGTCAGCAAGCCGATCGCGATGCCGCTGCCGGTTCGATGCAACACGAGCAGCACGAGGGCGATCGACGTGAGCCAGGTGCCGACCTGCGAGATAGCTGTCCCGTGAAGAACAGGCGGAAGTTGCGCACGCCCAACGAGGCGAACGTGGTGCGGAGCGCGCGCTTGGTCCCTCGGATCACGGCTCGTCGTCCCACTCGACCACTCGATCGAGGATGTCGGCGGCGCGAGACAGGGTCTCGACGTCGGTGGGGTCGAGCTTGTCCAGCCGGATCGTGAGCCAGGCCGTCCGACGTGCACGGCGGACGTCGATCCGCCGCCGCCCGGCAGCCGTGATCGCGACCCAGACGACACGGCCGTCTGAGTCGTCGGCGCGCCGCTCGACGAGCCCGGCGACGGCCAGCTTCTCGATGGCGGCGGTGACGCTCGGCTTGGCCAGGCGCTCGCGCCGCGCGATGTCGCCCGCGGTGAGCGGACCCTCGCGCCCGACCGCGAACAGGATGGACGCGATGGTGGGGGACAGATCGTCATCGTCGTGCCGGCGAAGGGTGCGGACGAGCCGGCCGACGCTGTGCCGCAGACGCTGCGCGACCTCCTCCGACGCGTTCCGTTGGTCCGGCATGGACCCACATTACCAGATAGTTAGTCTAGAGAACTAACTGGTCGAGTCGGGCGCGGAGGTCTCTGTGGTCCGGCGCGCGATCTCCGCCTTGCGCCACGGCGCCACGCCGTCCACCTCCACGTCGATGGCGAAGCTGAGCAACACCCGGACCAGCACGATCACGCCCAGCGTGAGCGCACTGTCCAGCGTCGGCTCCACGACGATCGTGCGAACGATATCGGCGATCACGAGGATCTCGAGGCCGAGGAGGATCGAGCGCCCGAGTTGGGCTCGCAGGGAGGTGAACGCCGCGATGTGCGCCGTGCCACCGACGAGCTGCCGAACGTAGACGGCGAACGCGAGGAGGCTGCCGATCACGAGGACCGTGACCCCGACGACCTCGAACACCTTCACGGCGTCTGACATCAACCGTGCGTACTGCGTATCCACGGGCCTACCCTAGCGCCGACCGATACCGAAACCGAGGAGCGCCACCCTCAGCTTCGGTGAGCCTTGACGCGGTCGACGCGCCGTCCGGCCACCAGCATCACCAGCGCGGCCACCACGAACGTCGTGGTCAGGAGCAGGCTCTCCGGCGCGAACGCGTGCACGCCCGCGACGTTAGCGCGGTCCTGGAACACAGCGGCCACCATCATGTTGACCTGATACACGGCGCCCATCACCGCGATGGCGGTGCCGAGCAGATAGCCGACCGGCCGCTTGCGCGCCAGCATGACGCCGGAAAGCACGAGCATCGGGGCGAGCAGCGCTAGGTCGAGCGCGAACACGAGATGCTGGCCCGCGATCGGGATGTCGTGCAGGACCTCTCCGGTCGCGATGTTGTTCGCCAGGACGTAGAGCCACAGGCCGCCCTGTGCGATCCCGACCACGACCAGGAAGATGCCGACGCCGGTCGCCACGCCGACCACGCTGCGGAACTCGCGTCCGATCGCCGCGTAGTCCAACGCCGGCAACGCGCACGCGAGCGCGAACACGGACAGCGAGAAGATCGCGATGTGCGCGAGGAACGCGTCGTTGAACGTCGCGCCGAACACGTAGTAGGCGTACCCGTAGAGGCTGTAGAAGAGCATGCCGATCCACACGGCCTGCGCTCGGATCGACCCTCGCCGCATCAAGACGAGCGCCGCGATCAGGATCGGCACGGCCACAAGGAGCGAGACCAGGTCCCCGCCGCGCAGCGCCTCGCGACCCCACGCCGTCTCGTCATAGAGGTTCGCGACGAACAGGCCCGCCGTCGACGCGGCCACCATGAGGGCCGCGATCAGGTAGGAGAGGAGTATCGCGGCACGGAGCATCCGGGGCCGCGGGTCCTCGGGCAGGACCACCGTGCGGTCGTCGATCGTGGAGCGTTCCTCGGTGCGCATCGCAACCACCGTCCCGGCCGGTGCGGAGGCTCCGAGCGGAGGCTCGCCGGTCGCACCGGCCTCGCACCTCGAGGCTAGGAACCCGGGAACGGCTCGTCAGCCGCCGGACGTCCCGGTGCGCCAGGGTCGGTCGGGCGGCGCTAGCCCTGCAGGGCCGCGGCCGCCTTGGGGACGGTCTTCGCCGCCTGCACGCGGTACCAGGCCTGTTCGATATCGCCGCGCTCGTCCACGAGGAACGAGGAGCGGATCATCCCGACGTAGGTCTTGCCGTAGTTCGTGCTTCTCTCCCCAGGTTCCCCACGCCTCGGACACGGCGTGGTCGGGGTCGCTCAGCAGCGGGAACCCGAGCGAGTACTTCTCGTCGAACGCGAGCTGGGCGGGCGGCTCGTCGGGAGAGATCCCGACGACGTCGACGCCGAGGTTCGCGAACTCCTCGCGGTGGTCACGCACGTCGCAGGACTGGGTCGTGCATCCCGGCGTGTCGGCCTCCGGATAGAAGTAGACGAGCAGCTTGCGCCCCTTGAAGTCCTCCAGACGAACAACCTTCCCGTGCTGGTCGGCCAGGGCGAAGGTCGGGGCAGCGTCTCCAACGGTGAGCGCGGTCATGGGACCACCCTACGGGCTCCGCACGGATCGCTACGCGTCCGTGACCTCGCGGTTCACCATGACGTAGCCGCGGACGACCTGCTGGGCATCGCGGATCGGCAGGCCCTTCGTCTCCACGAGCACCTCGTAGCCGTCCTTGTCCCGCTGCGTGACCCGCTCGAACCAGCCCATCGGGTCGGCCTGGGAGATGTCCCGCACCTGGCCCACCTCGATGTCGAAACCCACGACCTCGGGGAGCGGGCGTTCCATCACGTCCTCCGCCGTCCAGCCGTACAGCACCTGCGCCGCGCGGTTCCACGAGGTGATGTTGAGGTCCTGGTCGCAGGAGATCACCGCGTCGGACACCGTGTCGAGCAGCTTCGCCTGGAAGGCCGCTCGTTCCTCGGCGTCCTTGCGATCGGTGATGTCGTACATCAGGCCTTGGATCACGAAGGGGTTGCCGTCGGCGTCGCGGAGCGTGTCCGCCTCGTCGCGGATCCACACGACGCGTCCGTCCGGCCGGATCATGCGGTACTCCACGGCGTAGGACGCCCCGCTCTCGATGCCGTCGTCAACGGCTGCGATCGTGCGATCCAGGTCATCGGGGTGCATCATCTCGGCCCAGAGCTTGCTCTCGCCGGTCCACGCCTCCGGCTCGACGCCGAGCATCGCGCGGATCCGTGGGCTGACGTAGATCGTGGTCCACGCCTCGTTCGCGGAGTCCTGATAGACGACCGCCGGGATGTTGTCCACCAGCGACCGCAGCTGCTCCTGGGCCTCACGCAGCTGCTGGACGGTCCGATCGTCCGCGTCGTTCGCCGATGCCATCGAACGCAATCGTAGTCGCGTCCGCCGTTGTGTCGACCACCCGCCGACCCTCGGGTTGCACCCGAAGCCTTCCCGGCGCAGAGTGAGCGTCTGTCCGAACGATCGCGGGGGGTGCGAGATGGACGTCAGCATCAGAACGGCAGAGGGCTTGCTGGAGGCATACGTCTTCGAGGAGCACATCGAGGGCGGGCGCGTGGATGAGATCAAAGAGGCGTTCGCGGGAACGTCCGGGGTGCAGTTCGTCGGGCAGTTCGTCGGCTCGTTCAGCCTGTTCGCCCGTGTCGTGGCCGCCGAGCTGTCGGAACTGCAGGACCGCATCAAGGGTGAGTACTGGGACGCCGGCATCCATTCGAGCTGGTCGCTCAACCTGACCGGCGGCTCGGCGGTTGCGCCGAAGCGCGCGAGCCCGGACATCTGTGCGCTCGTCTGCGCCCGTGCCCAGGGCGACCCGTTCGCGATCTGGGAGTCGTTGGACGCGACGTTCCTGGACAAGGAAGCCGGTGAAGGCGCGGCGGTCGTGAACGCGCACGACTTCGACATCCTGGTGGATCTCGGATCGGACACGATCGAGGGTGCGATCGATCGGGTCCGCGCGCTGCGCGCGTTCGACGGGATCGGTCGGACGTCCACGGCCGTCGCCAACCTGGCCGGCAACGCGATCCGACCCACCAAGAGCTGAGCTCGCGTTCGGTGGGCGGCGTCGAGCCTCGCCGGGGTCGGGGCGAACGCAAGCTCGTCACGATGCTGTTCGCCGATCTCTCCGGCTACACGGCGTTGGCCGAATCGCTGGACCCCGAGGAGGTCTACGGGTTCCTCCGGCCGACGATGGCGGCGCTCCAGTCGATCGTCGAGTCCTACGGCGGTACCGTTCCGCAGATCCAGGGGGACGGGTTCATGGCCGTCTTCGGCGTGCCGGTGGCGCATGAGGATGACCCCGAACGAGCGGTGCGCGCCGCGCTGGATGTGCGCGACCACGTCCGCACGCTGAACGCCGGACGCAGCGGGGATCCGCCTGCCCGAGGTGCACGCCGGCATCAACTCCGGCGAGGTCATGGTCGCCCCGTCGCAGGAGGCCTCCGGGTTCGCGGTGATCGGCGACACCGTGAACACGGCGGCGCGGCTCGGTGACCTCGCGACGGCCGGGCACGTGCTCGTCGACCCGACCACACGCGAGCGCACCCGCCGAGCGATCCGCTACGGCCAACGCCGGGCGCGCGCCGTCAAGAACAAGGCCGAACCGCTCGTCACGTTCGAGGCGCTCGGTGTGGCGAGGAAGTCTCCATCCCTTCCACGCGGCGCCTTCGTCGACCGCGAGCGACATGCTCGCGCTGCTCGGCCGTGAGCTCGAGCTGGTCGAGCACGAAGGCCGCAGCCGCGTGCTCGTGGTCACCGGTGAGCCGGGGATCGGCAAGAGCCGGCTCGCACAGGAGCTCGAACGGTCGCTGCCGCACCACCGCTTGTTGTTCGGCCGCTGCGCGCCGTTCGGCGACCGACGCGGCCTCTCCGCATTGGCGGATGCGGTGGCGGCGGCCGTGGGGGTTGGTGCTGCCGGCGTGTCGGACGCCGCCACCCGGCAGGCGATCGACCGTGCGGCCCGTCGGATCGCGCGCGGGCAGCACCCGGCCGCCTTGGCCGCCGACCTCCGCACGTTGTTCGCGGTGGAGGATGATGCGTCTCGCAGCGAACGGGACGCGGCCCGCGCGGCCCGCCTCGTACTCGAGGATGTCGCGCGACATGGGCCCGTCGCCGTCGTGCTGGACGACCTCCAGTGGGCGGACGCATCGCTGCTCGAGGTACTGGTCGCCGCCCATCGGGAGCCGTGGCCGACGCCGATCCTGCTGCTCGGACTGTCGCGGGAACGGGTCTCGCGCGTGCCCACCGCACCGCTGCCCGGTCTCGACCCCGGGTCGATGCGTTTGCTGGCCGAGACGCTCCTCGGGGACGACGGCGCGGGCGAGGTTGTGGGCGTACCGATCGCCCGCGCCAACGGGAACGCGCTGTTCCTCGAGGAGATGGTCGGCATGTGGCTCGAGACCGGGTCGATCGAGGTCCCGCCGACGATCCGTCTGCTGATCGCGGCGCGGCTCGACGCGCTGCCCCACGCGCAGAAGCAGCTGCTGCAGGACGCCTCGGTCTGCGGCAGCGTCACCTGGGACGCGTTGCTCGATGCGATCAGCGACGTGCCGAGCACGCGCGAGACGCTGCGCGCGCTGGTGTCGCGCGGCCTGCTGCACCGGCGTCCCAGGAGTTCGATCGCGGGGGTCCGCGAGTACGAATGGCGACACGCGCTGATCCGCGACGTGGCGTACGGGGCCCTCCCCAAAGCGGAGCGTGCGGAACGGCACGCCGAGATCGCGGCGTGGCTCCGGCAGGTGTCGGACGCGCGCGCGGAGCCCCTCGGGTTCGATCGCGCACCACTACGAATCCGCCTGGGAGCTGTCGGTGTCCAAGACGGGCCCCGGTCCCGACCGGGCGCTCGCGGGTCTGGCGGCCGAATATCTGACGCGTTGGGGCGAGCAGACATTCGTCCGGCAGGCGCGCGCGGCCGAGCCGATCTTCCGGAGAGCGCTCCGTATCACCGACGCCGCGGGACGAGGAGCGGACCCGCGTGTCGCCGCGCGTGCATCGCTCGGGCTGGCGGAGGCGCTGATCGAGATGGGCTCCCACGATGAGGCGACCGACCGTGCCGAACGAGCGCGGCGTCTTGCCGAGCGCGCCGGCGATGCGAGCCTGACCGGGCGTGCGTTGCTGGCGCTCGGGCGCGCCGAGAGCGATGCGGGCAGGCTGCGGCGCGCGCGCCGACTGCTCGAGGACGCGCGGGTCCGGTTCGAGTCCACCGGCGATCTCCGCGGACAGGGGTGGGCGCTGCACCGGCTGTCCGAGACCTGGGGCTGGACGGAGCTCGCGCGGGAGCTGGACGACCTCCGCAGCGCCTACACGTTCTTCACCAGGGCGCGGGATCGGTTCGGCCGGGCGGTGGTGTCGCAGGACCTCGCCTACATCCTGTCCGTGGAGGGCGGCGCGGAGTTCCGCTCGCTGGTACGAGCAGGCGCGCCGTCTCGTGGAGGGCGACGGCGACCTCCGATCGCGCGCCGCGCTGCTGCGAACGTGGGGGAACTTCTGTTCCGCGGCCGGTCGCTTCACCGAGGCGATGGAGGTCGCCGCGCGATGCCGGCCGCTCGCCGCCGAGGCGGGGGACCGATACACGGAGGCCGACGCGCTGGTGCTCGGTGCCATGGCCGGTGCGAACGCCGGCGATCCGGCCGCGGCGGTGGCGCTCGCCCGCGAGGCCGCCGCGATCGGCCGCGAGCTCGGCTCCGTCCGGATCCCGCCCTCGCCCGGCTCGCGATCGCGCGAGCGGAGGTGCGCGCGGGTCGTCGCGGCGTCGCGGCTCGCGCGCTTCGGGAGGCGCGAGATGCGATCGAAGGGCGAGCGGTCCGGGTGATGCGCGGGGACCTGGCGGAGACCGAGGCGATGCAGGCGCTGGACCGTGGCCTGTGGGATCGGGTCGGCCCGTCCGTGCGAGGGCTCGACAAGGCCCTCCGGGCGATCCCGATGGCGCTGTGGTCGCCGCTGCCGGCGCTGATCGAGGGTCGAGCGTTGCTCGGGGCAGGCGACGCGGCGGCCGCGCTCCCTCTGCTCGATGCCGCCGTCGCCGCGGCCAAGAGCGTCGACGCCGGCGGCACCCTCGAGATGGCGTACGCGTGTCGTGCCCAGGCGGCGCTGCTCGCTGGCTCGTCGGTGCGAACCCCGGCGTCGGTCTCGGCGGATCCTGGCGTCGTCGCCATCCTTTCGGAGACGGCGGGGATCGCCGCACTCCTGCGCGCCGATCACCAGCACGGCGATCCATTCGTTCGATGCCGCGGTCGATCGGTGGGGGCCGCTCGGCGCCACGGCGTGGCTGGCGCGGGCCCTTTCGTTGCGGGCGGTGGCGTTCCATGAGGCCGGCGACCGAGCCCGGGCCGCCGCATCAACCGACCGGGCGCGCGACACGCTGGATGTGCTCGGCGTGCCGGCCCGCGGTCGCGCGTCGATCCTCGAGCCCCTGGGCGGCCGGATGTGAGGCGGTACCATGGGTGACCTGCGCCGGTAGCTCAATGGATAGAGCATCTGACTACGGATCAGAAGGTTGGGGGTTCGACTCCCTCCCGGCGCGCCAGACACGCCGACGCGTTCGCGTCAGATCCTCGGCAGCCGCCCGACCCCGTACAGCGTGTAGACGAGCACCGCGAACGCGAGGGCGTTGGCCGCGATCCGGACCCCGCTCAGTCGGAAGCGTTGGGCGATCGCGACCAGGAACAGTACGGATGCGAACAGCACCGTCTGACGGATGTACTTGTTGGCGGTCTCCCGGGCGATCGTTCCCGCCGCGAAGTACGCGGATGCCTGGTCGTTCAGCTGTGCGGCGTTCGTCATCGATGGGTTCGCGAAGCCGGGCATGTAGCCGGGCGCCGGCGGCGCATCGGGGTTCGTGAACGGGTCGGTCGCCAGCCATTCGTGGAACGCGGCCTCGTACTCGGGGGTGAATCGCGCCGCGAGCATCGACATGAGCTTCGCATCCCCCGCGGCGTGTGCCTGCAGCCACGCCGTGAAGAACCCCGAGTCGGCGACGAGCTGTTGCCCGCCGAGCGTCGAGGCCGCCTCGGCCTCGAAGCGCGTCGTCGAGGCGAGCCCATAGAGTCGCGCCTGCTCGCCGCCCCACTGCGTGCCTTGGTAACCGCTATAGGCGGTGGCGATCGCGACGATGGCGAGCACCGCCACTTCCACGATCTCGAGGACCTTCTCCCATCGCTGCTGCGGCTGCGCCGTATCCACGACCCGCATCCTAGGCCTCGGATAGGCTGGGCCGATGAGCGATCCGCTGCCGTTGTTCGAGCGCGTCGGGGTGCTGCGGCCGTTGCGCCACCGCGACTTCCGCCTGCTGTGGATCGGCCAGACCGTCTCGATGATCGGCGACGGCGTCTACGTGTTCGCCGTCGCGTGGTACGTCTACAAGGACCTCAACGCGTCGCCCGCGGTGTTCTCGCTCGTTGGCGCCGCCTGGACGGTCCCGCAGGTCCTGTTGCTCATGGCGACCGGCGCGCTGTCCGATCGCATGGATCGCAGGCACCTGATGATCATCGGCGATCTGTTGCGGCTGCTCGCGATCGCCGCGATCGGCTCACTGATCCTGCTCGACGCGATGACCGTGCCGCTGCTGATCGCGCTCGTGCTCCCATACGGCGCCGGTCAGGCGATCTTCGGGCCCGCGTTCAGCTCGATCATCCCGATGATCGTGCCCGAGGAGCAGCTCGTCGAGGCGAACTCGATCGGCCAGACCATGCGGCCCCTCGCGATGATCGTGATCGGACCGATCGTGGGCGCGGCCGTGGTCGCGGTCGCGAGCACCGGGTGGGCGTTCGTGCTCGATGCGATCACGTTCGGCGTCTCGGCAGTCTGCATCGCGCTGATGCGCGTGCGCGCCACACCCAAGGCGGACGACGCGGAGCAGACGGAGCTGTGGGCCGACGTCCGCGAGGGGATCGCCTACGTGCGCTCGACCCCGTGGCTGAAGTGGGGCCTGCTCGCCGGGATGGTCAGCCTCTTCTGCGTTTGGGGTCCCTGGGAGACGCTCGTGCCGTTCGTCGTGACCGACCAGATGTCGGGCACGGAGTTCCAGCTCGCCCTCGTGTTCGGCGCCGGGGGCGTGGGCTCGATCATCGCGTCGCTCGTGATGGCCCAGCGCGGCGGCCTGCCGCGCCGTGCGCTCACCGTCATGTACATCGCGTTCGCGATCGGCATGGGCATGACCACGTTCTTCGGGATCGTTGCGAACGTGCCGCAGGCGATGGTCGTGGCGCTGATCGCCGAGGGGGCGATCTCTGTACTGGTCGTGATCTGGTTCACGGCGATGCAGACACTCGTGCCCAACGAGCTGCTCGGCCGTGTGTCGTCCTGGACTGGATGATCACGATCCTCGGCGCGCCGATCTCGTTTCTCGTCGTCGGTCCGCTGGCCGCCGCCTTCGGCGCCGACGCGGTGCTGATCGTCGCGGGCATCCTCGGGGCCGGCAGCGCGCTGGCGTTCATGCTGATGCCCGGGGCGCGGGGCCCGGAGCAGGACGGGTCGCTCGAGGTCACACGGGATCGACCCGAGGCGACAGCACCGCCAGCGTGATCGTCGCCGCGACGGCGATCGCGAACGCGAACGACAGACCCGTCGTCAGCGACCCACCGGCGCCGGTGACGATCGTGATCGCCGCGCCGCCGAGGCCCGCGCCGATCGCGATGCCCAGCGTGTCCATCAGCAACGTCGGCGCGAGCTCGCGTCCCTCGGCGCCCTCGTCGGCGCCGGCCATCACGGCCAACGGGATCGTCGGGAACGCCGCGCCCATCCCGAAGCCGGCTGCCGCCCACGCGAGGTAGATCAGCGGGATCGGACCGCCGTGCAACACGAGGTAGGCGACGCCGATGCCCGTGAGGAAGAACGCCGCTCCGATAGCCACCACCGAACCGTACGAACGCCGCCCGATGACGCTGGATTGCCACCATGATCCGAGCGCCCAGGTGCAGGCCCCCACGGTGATGGTCAAGCCGGCGCGGAACACGCTCATCCCGCGGACGCCGGTGAGCATCAGCGGCACGTAGGAGTCGATCGAGGCGAACCCGAGCGACAACAGGAACGCACAGATCGCGGCGGCCGGCGCCCCCCGGCGTGCGCGCAAGGTGCCGGGCGCGACGATGCCGCGCAGTCCGAGCAGCGCGATCACGACGCCGATCGCCGCGGCCGCACCCGAGGCCACCGACCGACCGTCGACGCCGGCAAGGAACAGGGCGGTCCCCAGCATCAGGACCAGGGCGCGAAGGATCGGCGCCGGCGCGGCTTCCGGATCGGGCCCCCCGCGCAACACCGGGTAGATCATGAGGACGGACAGGGCGAGGAAGGGGATCGGCACGACGAACGCCCAGCGCCAGCCGATCGAATCCGCCAGGAAGCCGCCGATGGGGGGCCCGAGCAGGCCCGGCAGCAGCCACGAGGTGGCCATCAGCGCCAAGACGCGCGGCCGGATCGCCGGCGACAGCGTCTTGGCGACCGTGCCCAGGGAGAGCGCGTACGCCGAGCCGCTGGCCGCACCCTGCACGAACCGGCCGACCACGAGCACCGCCATCGACGGGGCGAGCGCCGAGATCAGCAGCCCGGCGAGGTACAGCGCGGCGGTCGACAGTACGAGCGGCTTGGCCCCGAAGCGGTCCACCGCCGCGCCGACGATCGGGATCGTGCCGATCATCGCCAGCGCGGCCGCCGAGAACGCCCAGCCGTACAGCGGGAGGTCACCGAGATCGCGCAGCACGGCCGGCATGACCGCCGCCACGACCAGGATGTGGACGGCGCCGAGCGTCTCGAAGAGCAACAGGCCGACGATCAGTCGGCCGTCTCGCCCCCGAAAGACCTCGCGCCACGGCGCCGGCTCGTCGACACCACGTTCCACGACATCAGCCTATGCGGGCGAGGTCCGACTCGGTCGTAGACTCGCTCCCCATGGAGTACACGCACGTCGGACATCTCGGCCTGGTGGTCTCGCGGCTGTGCCTGGGCACGATGAACTTCGGTCCGCACACGCCCGAGCCGGACAGCCACACGATCTTGGACACGGCGGTCGCCTACGGGATCAACTTCGTCGACACGGCCAACGTATTCGGGCGCCACCTCGGGGTCGGGGCGACCGAGGAGATCATCGGCCGGTGGTTCGACCAGGGCGAGGGGCGTCGCGATTCGATCGTCCTGGCCACGAAGGTGTACGGCCAGATGGGCCAGTGGCCCAACGAGTCCCGCCTGTCGAAGCTCTCGATCGTGCATCAGTGCGAGGAGTCGCTGCGGCGGCTGCATACCGACCGTATCGACCTCTACCAGATGCACCACATCGATCGAGACGCGTGGTGGGACGAGATCTGGGAGGCGATGGATCACCTGAAGCAGCAAGGCAAGATCCTCTACGTCGGGTCGTCGAACTTTGCGGGTTGGCACATCGCGCGCGCCAACGAGATCGCGTCGTGGCGGCACGCGCTCGGCCTCGCGACCGAGCAGTCGGTCTACAACCTGATGCAGCGCACGATCGAGCTCGAGGTGATCCCGGCGGCCTCCGAGTACGGCATGGGGCTGATCCCCTACAGCCCGCTCGCCGGCGGCCTGCTGGCCGGCGCGCTCGGCAAGGTGAGCGAGGGCCGCCGGTCACAGGACTACATGCAGGGGCACATCGAGCAGGAGCGTTCGCAGCTGGAGCGGTGGGAGCAGCTATGCAAGGAGCTGGGCGAGCGGCCGGCAGACGTCGCGCTCGCGTGGCTGCTCCACCAGCCCGCGGTGACGGCCCCGATCATCGGCCCGCGCACCGAGGAGCAGCTGCTGGGCTCGATGCGTGCGCTGCAGATCCGGCTGTCCGACGACGTGCTGGAGGCGCTCGACCTGATCTTCCCGGGCCCCGGCGGCGCCGCGCCCGAGGCCTACGCCTGGTAGTCGGCGCCCAGCAGCGCCTCGATCTGACGGGCGGCATCCACCAGAGCCGGCCCGTAGCGCTTCGCCTGCTGACCCGCCAACCGGGCCTGGGGCCCGCTCACCGAGATCGCCGCCAGCAGCTGGTCGTAGGGGCCGAAGATCGGGGCGCTCACCGAGGCGACGCCGGCCTCCCGCTCGCCGTAGCTGTCGGCCCAACCGCGGCGCCGCGTGGTCAGCAGCGCCGTCTCGATGTCGGCGATGTCCTCGGTGGCGGGGATCTGGCCCCACGCGAGGAAGACCTTGCCGGCCGAGCCCTTGCCGAGCGGCAGCGAGGCGCCCACACGCACGATCGTCCGGAGCTCGTTGTCCGATTCGACCGCGTCGACGCAGACGCGCCGGTCGCCCGTGCGCACGTAGAGCTGTGCCGACTCACCGGTGGTCGCCGCCAGACGCTCGAGGTGCGGCCGGGCGAGCTGGCGCAGGGGGAGCTCGCGCATCGCCGTCGTCGCCAGGGCGAGGAAGCGCGGGCCCAAGGCGTACCCGAGACCGCCGACGTGCATGAGCAACCCGTGCGCTTGCAAGGCGTTGATCAGCCGGTGCGTCGTCGGCTTCGTGAGGCCGGTCGCCTCCGCGATGGCGGTGAAGGACCGCGCACCTGCCTCCACCGCGTCGATGATCGCGACGGAGCGATCGAGCACGCCAACCGACGTCGTGGGCGCGGGCGGTGTGGCGGCGGCCCACCCCTGTTCGACGGCGGCACGTTCGCGAACCTCCAGATCGAACTTCGTTCGGTCCTCGACAGACGCTCGACGTTTGGGGGTGGGGGGCACGTGCTATCCTCGCTATCCACGATTCGGAACTGAGTTCCAATATATGGACACACACTAGCAGCGTTCCACCCGAAGCGCCCGCATCCAGGAAAGGAGCCCCACCGACCATGCCGCGCACGCTCGCCGAGAAGGTCTGGGAACGCCACGTCGTCCATCGTGCCCAGGGCGAGCCCGACCTGCTCTACGTCGACCTGCACCTGGTCCACGAGGTCACGAGCCCGCAGGCCTTCGAGGGCCTCCGGCTCGCCGGCAGGCCGGTGCGTCGCCCCGATCTCACCGTCGGCACGATGGACCACAACGTCCCCACCACCGACGGTCCGGTCACCGACCGGATCAGCGCCCGGCAGATGGAGGCGTTGCAGACCAATGCCGACGAGTTCGGCATCACGTTGTATCCGTGGGGCTCCGGTGGGCAGGGGATCGTGCACGTGATCGGTCCCGAGATGGGCTACACGCAGCCCGGCATGACGATCGTGTGCGGCGACTCGCACACCTCGACGCACGGCGCCTTCGGAGCGCTCGCGTTCGGCATCGGCACGAGCGAGGTCGAGCACGTCTTGGCCACCCAGACCCTGCCGCAGTCCAAGCCTCATTGGATGGCGGTGGCCGTCGACGGCGACCTCCCACCGAACTGCAGCGCGAAGGACATCATCCTGGCGATCATCAATCGCATCGGCACCAGCGGCGGGGTCGGCCACGTGATCGAATACCGCGGCGATGCGATCCGCGCGCTCTCGATGGAGGGCCGCATGACGATCTGCAACATGTCGATCGAGGCCGGAGCCCGCGCCGGCATGGTCGCGCCGGACGAAACCACCTTCGCCTATGTGCAGGGCCGACCGCACGCGCCGACGGGTGCCGACTGGGAAGCCGCGCTCGAGGAGTGGCGCGCGCTGCCGACCGACGACGGCGCCGTGTTCGACACGGAAGTGACCCTGGACGCCGCGACGCTGGAGCCCTACGTCAGCTGGGGCACCAACCCCGCGCAGTCCACGACGATCGACGGAACCGTCCCGGATCCCGGCGGCAACGAGTCCGCCGTGCGGGCCCTTACCTATATGGACCTCGAGCCGGGCACGGCGATCCGGGACATCCGGCCCGACACCGTGTTCATCGGGTCGTGCACGAACTCTCGCATCGAGGACCTGCGGATCGCGGCCGACGTCGTGCGCGGTCGCTCCGTCCGCGAGGGCATGCGAGCGCTGGTCGTACCCGGGAGCGTCGCGGTCAAGCTCCAGGCCGAGCAGGAAGGACTGGACGAGGTCTTCGCCGCGGCGGGCTTCGAGTGGCGAGGCGCCGGCTGCTCGATGTGCCTCGGGATGAACCCGGACATCCTGTCGCCGGGGGAGCGCAGCGCGTCCACCAGTAACCGCAACTTCGAGGGACGGCAGGGAAAGGGCGGTCGCACGCATCTGGTGAGCCCCCGCGTCGCCGCCGCCACCGCGATCGCCGGCCATTTCGCAACCCCGGAGGATCTCTAGCCATGGAACCGATCACGCGCATCGAGGGCACCGCGGTCCCGCTGGACCGCGCCGACGTCGATACCGACCAGATCATCCCCGCGCAGTACCTCAAGCGCATCGAGCGCACGGGCTTCGGCCCGTTCCTGTTCGACGAGTGGCGCAAGGACCCGGACTTCGTGTTGAACGATCCGCGCTACGCCGGGGCGACGATCCTGCTGGCCGGCCCCAACTTCGGGTCTGGGTCCAGTCGCGAGCACGCGCCGTGGGCGATCGAGGACGCCGGGTTCCGCGCGGTGATCTCCTCCAGCTTCGCCGACATCTTCCGCAACAACTGCCTGAAGATCGGGCTGCTGCCGATCGAGCTGCGCGACGAGTCGGTACGCGCGCTGATGGACGCGGTGCTCGACGATCCGACCACGGTGATCGTGGTGGACCTCGACGCGTTGACGGTGCGTGCCCCCGGGCTGGACGAGGTCTTCGACATGGAGCAGTTCACGCGGTGGCGCCTCATGGAGGGGCTCGACGACATCGGGCTTACCCTGCGGCACACCGGCGAGATCGACGCCTACGAGGCGTCGCGTCCCGCCTGGCTGCCCTCCGCGTAGGCTGCCGGCATGGAGCTCAGCGCGCGCCGGCTGGCGTCGGCGGAGTGGCCCGAGGCGGCGCGTCTGATGGCGCGTTCGCTGCAGGAGTCGCTCGAGCCGATGTTCCCCGACTCCTCCATCGAGCGGGTCGTCACGCTGTACGACCGCTTCGAGGCTCTCCCGTTCGACGGTGGGATCGTGATCGGCGTCTACGGCGGGAGACACCTGCTCGGTGCCGCGCGAGCCGTCCCCTACGTGTCCTGCATGTGTCGCGTCGAGCTCCCCGCAGAGGCGGTCCAGGCATCGCGCGACTACCAGGCGTTCCTGTTGGAGAACCATCCGAACCGAGCGCATTGGTTCGTCGGGCCGGTCGGCGTCGAGCCGGGCCTGCAGCGCGCGGGGATCGGGACGCTGGCCATGGAGGAGCTGATGCGATCGATCGTCGGCGCCGGTCTCGATCTGCCTCGAGGCCCAGGACCACAACGTGGGGTTCTACGAACGGGTCGGGTTCCGGCCGACCCTGCGCACGCCCGCGCCGGACGGCGTCGCGATCACGTTCCTGCAGGCCCACGTCTAACGCGGCCGGTACCCTGCTCGCCATGGCTCAGATCACCGCGGAGCGTTTCGAAGAGCTCGTCGTCGAGGCGATCGACGCGCTGCCGGACTGGGTGCACGAGGCGATGGACAACGTGTCGCTCCTGATCGAGGACCGGCCCCCGCCGGGACAGCCGGGCCTCCTGGGCCTGTATCACGGTGTGCCGCTGTCCAAACGCGGCGGTGGCTACACCAACGTCCTGCCGGACACGATCACGCTGTATCGGGCCTCGATCGTCCGCGTGTCCGGACCTGACGAGCGGCATGTGCGCGCGCAGGTGATGCGCACGGTCGCGCACGAGGTCGCGCATCACTTCGGCATCAGCGACGATCGGCTCCGGGAGATCGATGCCTACTGACGCCGCGTGGATGCTGCGCGCGATCGAGCTCGCGCGCGCGTGCGCGGCGCATGACGACGTGCCGATCGGCGCCCTCGTCGTGCGGGGCGACGAGGAGCTCTCGGCCGCCGGCAACGAACGAGAGCTTCGGCGCGATCCCACCGCGCACGCCGAGATCCTGGCGTTGCGCTCGGCGTCGGCGGCCGTCGGGACCTGGCGGCTCGAGGGCTGCACGCTCTACGTCACGCTCGAGCCGTGTGCCATGTGCGCCGGCGCGATCGTGCTCTCCCGGATCGATCGTGTGGTGTTCGGGGCGGCCGATCCCAAGGCGGGGTTCGCCGGCTCGCTGGGCAACCTGGTCCAGGACGAGCGGCTGAACCATCGCGTCGAGCTCGACGGCGGTGTCGAGGCCGAGGCGTGCGGCGACCTGCTGCGCGCGTTCTTCCGCGAGCGTCGCTAGCGCTGACCGCGCTCGAGCGCGATCGCGCTCACGCGCTGGCCCACGAGCGGGATCTCGGCGCACATCTCGAAGAAGTTCGCGGCCTCCATGACGGCCGCGCGGACCCTCCCGACGCTCGTCACCGTGGCGGTGCGTCGGTCGTCCTCGAGCAGGGCGATCTCGCCGAAGAAGTCGCCGGCGCCGATCGTCGCGACCTCCTCGCCCTCGCGTTCCACGCGGACGGTCCCGTCCAGGACCACGAAGAACCCCTCCGGGTAGGAGCCCTGGTTCAGCAGGAACCAACCGCCCGGAACGTCGATCGGTTCCAGCCAATCCGCAACGCGCACGAGCTCGTCATCGGAGAGGCCGTCGAACAATGCGATGGCGTGCAGCTCCGCGGCATCCATGGGCATATCGTCCCACGCGGGGCGCCGGTGGGTCGTTGCTAGACTCGGCGACGGAGGCGTGCCGGAGCGGCCGAACGGGACCGCCTCGAAAGCGGTTAGGGGCCTAATACGTCTCTCGCAGGTTCAAATCCTGCCGCCTCCGCGCTTGGGTGGGCCCGCCTTCGGCGGGCCCACCCGCCTATCCTTCCGAAGTGGCTCGACTGACGATCATCGTCGCGCTGGTCCTCGGCCTCTTCGTGCCGGCGGTCCCGGCCTCGGCGATCGCCGACGGTCGCTATGCGATCGGGGACTCGGTCATGCTGGGCGCCCGAGACGAGCTGCGCGCTCGCGGCTTCATCGTCGACACCGAGACCTCGCGGCAGTTCTCCGAGGCCGTGACGATCGTGCGGCGGAAGGCCGCAAGCGGCGTCCTGCGGCGCAAGGTCGTCATCCACCTGGGCACCAACGGGATCCTGATCGAGGCGTCGCAGTGCGACACGATCGCGCGGGCGGCCGGCGCACACCGCCACGTCTACCTCGTGACCGTCACCGGCCCCACGAGACACCCGAAGATCCGCAAGGCGCAGAACACGAGGCTCCGGGCATGCGCCGACCGGCACGGGAACACCTCGCTCCTGGATTGGTACGGCCACTCCCGAGGACACGGCGGCTGGTTCTACGACGGGATGCATCTCACGCCGTCCGGCCAGGACGCCTACGCCTCGTTCCTCGGCTCGCGCACCTCCTAGCTCCGCGCGAAGCCCGTTCCGTACACTCGTTCGCGGTGGCCTGCCCGAGCGGCCGAAGGGACACGCCTGGAAAGCGTGTGGGGGGGTAACTCTCCCGAGGGTTCGAATCCCTCGGCCACCGCCAAGCGAGGATCAGGCTTCGGCGTCGTGCGCCGTACCTAGAGGTCCAGACCCCAGTTCGTGAAGGAGCGCGACACGCGCATCCCCACGCGCTCGTACAGCGACAGCGCGCCGGTCCGCGAATCGGTCGCCACCGACGTGTGGTCGTAGCCGCGTTCGAACGATCGACGGAACGCCATGTGCAGCAGCGCGCGCGCAACGCCTCGGTGCCGGTGCGTCGCAGCGACGGCCAGCTTGTCCACCCAGATCTCCTCGGCGTCGAGGAGGAGCGCGCCGCCGATCACCTCCTCACCGTCGAGCGCGACGAGCAGGTCCTCGGACGCGAACCCCTCGCGCTCGACGGTCATCGCGCGCCACCTCGACTCGCTGGACGGCAGCCGGTCCGTGAACTCGGAGAACGCGGTCTCGAACATGGCCATCGTCGGCGACTCGTTGTCGTGACGGATCGGCCGGATCGTCACCCCGTCGGGCAGCGTCGGCGGTGCCGGCTCCGTCGTGTGCTCCATACGCAGGATCCACGATGTGTGCCGCGGCGTGTAGCCGTTGGCTGCGAACATCGCACCGACGTCCGCGCGGGCGTCGTCGATCACCTGGGCGACGCGGTCAGCTCCGGAGTCCCGGGCACGCTCCTCGGTCCACCGGCGGAGCCACGTGCCGACACCTCGGCGACGCTGCGTCGGGTGCACGTCGGCCCAGGCCCGGCGCGGGTGGACATAGAGGCCCCAACCAACGATGCGATCGCGGTCGAAGACGCCGACCCAGTCGCGCGACTGGTCGAACCCGTCGGTCGCGATGTCGGTCAGGAGATCCGCCCGTTCCCACATCGGCTCGCCGCTGTCGTGCAGCTCGCAGTCGTTGATCATGGCGATCGTCGCGTCGACGTCGTCGACGGTGAGGGTGCGCCCGCTCAGCTCGCCGAAGAGCCTGTCGTCCATCCGGGGCAGCGTAGCGGAGCGACCGGGCCCGGCAGGTTCGTGCTCGACTCGAGCGTCCGCCGGACATCGTCGAACGTCTCATATGGGAGGAACGGCACCCCGTCGTCGCGGCACAGGTCCACGAGCGCGTCTTTGGCGAAGACGATGTCCGCGTACAACGCGCCGAATCGATCGGAATGGCCCTCCCCGACGAACGCGACCGGCCCCGGCGCGCGTTGGACCGCGAGCATCTTGCACGTCCCGCACCAGATGCACTCCGGATGCCCGTTCGGGAACGCCATCGCGCCGCCCGCCCAGTCGTTCGTGATCACCGCGACGTCCGAGATCCCCGCGGCGGCAAGCAGCGGCTCGATGTAAAGCCCGAGGCCGTCGGACACGATCGTCAAGGGGATCTCGTGCGCCCGTGCCCACGATACGAACCCCGCGAAGGTCGGGTCCATCGTGCAGTGCTCGACCGCGAAGGCGATCAGCTCGTCGTGCAGCCCCGCGAACGGCGCGACCTGCGCTCGGATCGATGCGCGCGTGTCGAGCTCGCCGCGGAGCCACGCCTCGTCGTAGGTCGCCCAGTCCGGCGAGCCGAAGCGATCCATCACATGCTCGGCGACGTCGTGGGAGCACGCCGTGCCGTCGAAGTCCACGAGGATCGATCGGACGGGGAGCATCGCGACACCCTACCCGCGCGAGCTGGGACACTCCTGCGGTGACCGACCGAGCGGTGATCGAGCGCATGGCGGCATTCATGCCGGCCGCCTGGCGCCGCCGTGTCGCAGCGTGCGGCGGCTTGGTGCACGACGCCGACGGGCTCGCGGTCTGTTTGACCGGCGTGCCTCTTGCGCCGTTCAACCCGACATTGGTCGAGCACCTGCCCTCGCGGCCGGACGCGGCGATCGAACGCGCCGAGGCCCACTACGACGGCACGGGGCTTGCGCTCGGCATCGACCTCGAGCCGTCGCTACACGGCTCCGTCAGGGAGGCGGCCGCACGCAGCGGACTCACGATGGTGGAGTCGCGCCCCGGCATGACGCTCGACCTCTCGCAACGGGAGACCGTCTCGCCGCCCGAGGGGCTCGAGGTGTTCCGCGTGGAAGACCCAGCGTTGCTCGACGAGGTCGTGGCGGTCGATGTTTCCGCGTTCGGAACCGCCGCCGACATCACGCGTCGGTTCCTGCCGGACGCCGTTTTGGAGGACCCCGCGCAGCGGGTGTACGCGGCCCGCGTCGACGGCCGGCTGGTGTCCGTCGGGGAGAGCACGACCCTGGAGGGCGTGATCGGCGTGTTCGGGATCGCCACCGATCCGGCGTACCGACGGCGTGGACTCGGTGCCGCGGTCACCGCATATCTGCTCGCCGACCGGGCTCACGAGGCAGATCTCGCCGTGCTCGACGCATCCGATCTCGGTTACGGCGTTTACGAGCGCCTGGGTTTCCGTCCCACCTCGACGTGGGAGGTCTGGGTCCGAGAGGTCCCTGCCGCCTAGGCAGCCCCGTCGACGATTTGGCGCCCGGCGAGCGGCTCGTCCAGCGTGATCGTGACCTGTTTCTGCACCGCGATGTCGATGCACGCGACGTCGCCGGCGTTCGGGTCCGACCCCTGGAACAGCGTCACGGTGACCGTGTCGGCGGCGTAGGACAGGGTGACGTGGTCCAGGACGGAGCAGGGCTCGACCCCGCTCCAGAACACGATCGTCAGCGTCGTGTCGTCGTTCCCGATCGTGGCGGTGTCGAACGCGGTCGGCCGGACGTTGTCCATCCCCGGAGTCGGCTCGACGACCTGCGGCGTGCCCATCCCGGGGCCGCCGACCGCCGGGGCCCGACCGGCGTCGACGTCGGCTGGTCGCCGACCGGGTCCGTGTCCGCGGGGGACGCGGAAGCCACGGTGGCGACGACGAGGGCGCCGAGAGCCAGGACGATCGCGATGATGGCTCGTTGCGACGTTCGCATGCTGACTTCCTTCCGGGTGAGGGGCAGGTATCGGTGGGACGCACGCACTCCCGGCCAGGTTCCCGGATCGTCAAGGTTTCCCGATCCGGGGCCGATGGGGAAGAGACGGCAACTTCCCTGACGCAGGAGGTCCTGCGATGACCGTCAGACCGGTTTCAGACCGGAACACCGTGCCGCTGGGGGTCGCCGTGCTCGGCGCCCTGGTCGTCGGCACCGGCTGGTTGCTGTTCCAAGGGCTCTCGTTCCTGGTGGGATGCGCCCTCATGCTCGCGCTCGCCGTGGCCGAGATCGCGCTCCTGACGCTGCGCCCGAGCGACCGCTGAGACCCCAGGGTCCGTGTCGCCCCTCGCCCGTATACTCGGCTCTGGTCGTGCTAGGCGGGGAGCTAGCGGTGCCCTGTACCCGAGATCCGCTTATGCGGGGCTGAATCCCCGCCTGAGGCCCGCGAGGTCCGAGGCAGCCTCGGCGCGGGGCGTTGAAGGTCGGGTCCTACGCGACGTCGGGCCGCGAACCGGGTCAGGGCGGGAACGCAGCAGCCCTTAGCGGTTCCCGGCGGGTGCCGTAGGTTCGCCTGGCCGGAGCCTGCCGTGCTGAGTAGCGATCGAGTCTCACGTGGTCGAAGGCGGGTGCACGGCCACTATGTGTTGTCGACGGGGGAGCGCGTGGCGGACGAGAAGCAACATCAGGCCCTCTACCGGCGGTACCGGCCGCAGACGCCGACGGAGCTTCTGGGGCAGGACCATGTCGTGCGCGCGCTCACGGGTTCGATCCGCGAGGGCCGGCTGCACCACGCGTTCCTGTTCTGCGGACCGCGCGGGACGGGCAAGACCTCGACGGCGCGCATCCTCGCCAAGATGGTCAACTGTGAACAAGGCCCTACCGCTGAGCCGTGTGGTACCTGTGATCAGTGCGTCGCGATCCGTGAGGGCACCCACGTCGACGTCGTCGAGATCGACGCCGCCTCGCACGGGGGCGTCGACGATGCCAGAGACCTCCGCGAGAAGGCGCCGACGGCGCCGATGTCGGGCCGCGAGAAGATCTACATCATCGACGAGGCCCAGCGGCTGTCGCGCGAGGCGTTCGACGCGCTGCTGAAGCTCTTCGAGGAGCCACCGCCCGGCGTCCGCTTCGTGCTGGCGACCACCGAGCCGCACAAGATGCCGGCCACGATCGTCGGCCGTTGCCAGCGGTTCGACTTCCGCCGGCTGACCCAGGAGGACCTGTCCGAGCACCTGATCGCGGTTGCCAAGGCCGAGGGCGTCGAGCTGGACGCGACCGCCGCCTTCGCGATCGCCCGTCAGGCCGAGGGCTCGGCGCGAGACGCGCTGTCGCTGCTCGACCAGGCGACGGTGCTCGGCGGGGCCTCCGTCGACGAGGCCGTGATCCGGTCGCTGCTGGGCGCGCCCCAGGGCGAGATCCGGGTCGAGGTCGCCGACGTGGTTGCCGTGGGCGACCTGCGCGGCGCGTTCGAGGCGATCGACCGGCTCGTCCAGGCCGGCCACGACCTCCGCAACGTCACGGGTGACCTGCTCGCGCATTTCCGCAATCTGTTGCTCGTGCAGACCGCGCCCGATCAGGAGGACCTGCTCGACATCCCCGCCGACGCGTACGCGGCGCTGCGCGCGCAGGCCGACAAGTTCACGCCGGCCGAGCTGTCGCGTGTGCTCGCGCTGTTGCTGGCGGCCCAGACCGACATGCGCTGGACGACCTCGCCGCGGCTCACGCTGGAGCTGGCGCTCGTGCGGGCGTGCTCGCCCGAGACCGATCCGACCCCCGCGGGCGTGGTCGGCAGGCTCGAACGCCTCGAGCGGCTGGCCAACGTGGCTCCCGGATCGGGCGCGATGCCGCCGCCGGAGCCGGTGGTCGTCGTCGAAGAGACGGTCGTGGTCGCCGAGGAAGCGGTCGTCCTCGACGAGCAGCCGGCACCGTCGGCGGAGCCGGTGGCGGCCGACACGCCCGCGGAGCCCGCGGTCGAAGTGCCTGCCGGCACCCAGCTCCCGGTGCCCCACGCGGCCGACGCGGCCAGCGTCGACGTCGCGATGCTCCGCCGATCCTGGGGCGCCTTGATCCAACACCTCGGGCAGAGCAATCAGCCGGTCCTTCGCGCCCTGATGGAAAGCGTCACGCCCTCCACCTTCGACGGCACGACGCTGGAGCTCGCGTTCCCGCCGACGTTCAAGAACACGGTCAAGCAGGTGGAAAGCCGTGACGACGCGCTGCGGCAGGCCTTACAGGAGCTGTTCGGCATCGCGCCCGCGATCGTCTGCGTCGTTCGCGAGTCGCGCGGCGGGGACACGGCCGTCCACGTCGAGGCGGTCGAGGAAGACGACGCGCCCGACGACGACGCCGAGGCGCTGCGCCGTGTGCAGGAGATGCTCGGCGCCCAACCGCTCGACGGGGCGTGACGATGTACGAGGGCCCGATCCAGGAGCTGATCGACGAGCTGGCTCGGCTGCCGGGCGTCGGCCCGAAGTCGGCGCAGCGCCTCGCCTTCTGGTTGATCAAGCAGCCTTCCGACGAGGCCAAGCGTCTGGCCGCCGCCATCGTGCAGGCGAAGGACCGCATCATGTTCTGCCGGGAGTGCGGCAACGTCGCGGAGGGCGATCTGTGCCGCATCTGCCGCGACGAGAGCCGTGACCGCACGGTGCTGTGCGTGGTGGAGGAGCCGAAGGACGCCGCGTCGATCGAGAAGAGCGCGCTGCACAAGGGTCGCTATCACATCCTCGGCGGCGCGATCAGCCCGCTCGACGGCATCGGTCCCGAGGACCTGCGTGTGCAGGAGCTGCTCGAGCGGGTCGAGCGCGACCACGTCACCGAGTGCATCCTGGCCACCAACCCCAACCTCGAGGGCAACGCGACCGCGATGTACGTCGCGGCGTTGATCAAGCCGCTCGGGGTGCGAGTGACGCGGCTGGCCAGCGGCCTGCCCGTGGGCGGCGATCTGGAGTACGCCGACGAGGTGACGTTGTCCCAGGCCCTCGAGGGCCGGAGAGAGATGTGACCGAGCGCCCGTCGGCGCGCGACACCGCCGACCGCGCCCTCGTCCTGTACGCGCTGGTGCGCCGCGCCGCGATCGAGGTGATCGTGACCGAGGTCCAGGACCCGGTGCGCCAAGCGCAGGCGGAGAAGGCCCGGCGCGAGACCGAGCGCTGGCTGGAGCGGGAATCGCTCAGCGACGCGATCACGCCCACGGAGCGCGCGCTGTTCGACGCCCCGACCGCCGCCTGGACGCCGGAGGCGATCGCCGACGGCCTGTGGCGCAAGGAGGCGCTCGGCGTGCTGCTGTGGGCGCTCCGCCAGGTCGATCGGATGCCCGCGATCGACGCCGAGTTCGTGGTGGAGGACCTGAACGCCGCGATCGAGGGGGCGGGCTCCGTGTCGTCCTTCCGCGCGGCGGCCAGGCTGCGCGATCCGAGCGAGATCGAGACCGCCTGGCGCGAGGCCGATACGTGGTTCGGCGCCACGGAAGGTGCCGTCGGCGAGGACAGCACGCTGGCCTCGATCAGCGCGGAGCGGTCGCGAGCGTTGGCGTGGCTCCGCCACGCCAACGCGGCCACCCCTTAGGCGTCTGCGGCGGTGCGGCGGCTCCGCCGCCGCACCGCCCACACGACCAGGTAGACCACGCCGCCGATCATGAGCAGCGGCAGCAGGTAGCCGAGCCCGATCATGACCGCGGCCAAAATGTTCAGCACGCCCTGGACCGCCCGGTCGAACGCGCGCCCCAGGCTCGGGTTGTGGATGTCGTCGTTCGTCGAGGTCGCGACGGCGGCGTCGGGCTCGTGGATGTCGACCTTGATCGTCGACTCGGCGACCTGGTTGTTCAGGTAGCGGAGCTGCCCGGTGATCTGATCGATCTTGAGCTGCACCTGCTCGAGCTGGTTCTGCACGACCAAGGTCTGGCCGATCGTGGTCGCCTGGTTCATCAGCCCATACAGGACCGCTCGCCGGGACGTGTAGATCTGCAGATGCGCCTTCGCATCGATGTAGTCGGCGGTGACGTCCTGCCCTTGGACCTCGGAGGAGTCCACCGTGCCGAGCTCGCGCAGCTGCAGGAGCGCCTTGTCGAAGTTTGAGGCGGGGACCCGCAGCGTGAACGTGCCGCTGTCGCCGCCCGAGGTGGTCGAGGAAAGGACCGAGCCGCCGTTGGCGCCGGCGATCGCGACCACGCGCTTGAACTGATCGCTGAAGCTCCCGTCCGGGATCGTCACGGCGATGGCGCCGTCCCGGATGATCTTGGAGAGATCCGGCAGTGCGGCGCCGCCTTGCTGTGCCGCACCCTTGTCTTGCAACCCGGTGCTCGTTCCGGCGGCATGCCGCGCGTTGGGTGTTCCGGGGACCGGAGCGGAGGAGTTACCGACGCCGAGCAACGATTGACCGTCGTCCGGCGCCTCCGCCGCTGAGCCGGCACTGCTCGCCTGTCCCGGGGAACGAACCCCGGTGCCCTGCGCGAGGACGCCGATCCCGAACGCGAGCGCCAACACGGCCGCCGCCACGCCGAGACCTGCGCGGACGAAGTTCCGCCGGCGGCGAGGCGTGGCCGTCGGCGACATCATCCGTCGCTGCTCGGCGCGCGCGACCTCGGTCAGGTCCCTCTCCAGCGTCCGCAAGAACGCGAACTCCGTCTCCATCACTCGACCTCCGTGGCGAGGCTCAGGCCCCGTTCTTGCAGCACGATGGCGATCCGACGGAGCCCTCGGCTGACGCGCTGACGCGCAGCGGCCTCGGCGCACCCGAGCCGCGAGGCCACGTCGGGGTAGGAGAGCTCGTCGATCACGCGCAGCTGCAGCGCGGCGCGCTGCTCGTCGCCGAGCGTGGCCAGCGCCTCGACCAGCGCCTCCCTGATCGGCCCGAGGTCGACGAGCTCCTCGATCCGCTCGTAGTCCTCCGCGGGCAGGTCGCGCACGTTCATCCCCAGACTCCCGCGCGCCTTGGCCTCGATCGAGCCGGTCCGGTAGAAGCGGCTCAGCTGGTGCCTGGCGATCCCGTAGACCCATGCCACGCCGTTCACCCCCGTGTCTCGATAGTTCCGCCGCGACGCGAACGCTTCGGCGAAGGTCTCCGCGGTGAGCTCGGCGGCGGCCTCGGGGTCGAGGGTCCGCCGCGCGAAGTAGCGCAGCAGGTCCTCGGCGTGTCGCCGATACAGCTCCACGAAGGCCGCGGGGTCGGCCCGCGACGCGAGGAGCAGCTCGGTGTCGGTCCGCTCGTCCACCTGTTCTCCGACGTCGATCGTCGCCGTGTGGTTCCGTCGGGAGACCATGCCACGAGGGCGTGAGGCTGTGACAGGTCTAGCCGGTGGCGGTCGTCGGCGTGACGAAGTGGCACGCGGCGGGCCGACCCGTGCCGCGGTCGATCAGCGCAGGCTTCTCGGCCTCGCATTTGGGCTGGGCCATCCAGCATCGCGTGCGGAACCGGCACCCTTCCGGAGGGTTCGCCGGGCTGGGCAGGTCGCCCGACAGCACGATGCGGTTGCTGACGACGGCGCCGGTCGCGTCGGCGGTGGGGAGCGCCGAGACCAGCGCCTGCGTGTACGGGTGCGAGGGGCGCAGCAGCACGTCGGCCTCGTCGCCCACCTCGACGACCTCACCGAGGTACATCACGGCCACACGGTCGGCGATCTGTCTCACCACCGACAGATCGTGTGCCACGAAGATGTAGGAGAGGCCGAGTCGGTCGCGGAGATCCTTCAACAGGTTGATGATCTGGGCTTGCACCGAGACGTCGAGCGCCGAGACGGGCTCGTCGCAGACCAGGACCTTCGGGTCCAGCGCCAGCGCGCGCGCGATACAGATGCGCTGGCGCTGCCCGCCGGAGAACATGTGCGGATACCGGTTCGCATGGTTGGGGTCGAGGCCCACGAGGGCGAGCAGCTCGCGCACCCGATCGCTCCACTGCTTCTTGGGCAAGATGTCGCGGTGCAGCGTGTAGGGCTCGGTGAGGATGTCTGAGATCGTCATGCGCGGGTTGAGCGATCCGAGCGTGTCTTGGAACACCATCTGCACGTCTTGGCGGTAGGTGAACGTCTCCTCGTCCGTGAACGTCGACATGTCGGTGCCCTTGTACAGGACCGTCCCCGAGGTGGGCTTCTCCAGCATCATGAAGACGTTCGACAACGTCGACTTCCCGCACCCCGACTCGCCGACGATGCCGAGTACCTCGCCCTCGTGCAGGGCGAGGGTGACGTCGTCGACGGCGTGGATCACCCCCGAAGAGCCGAACACCTTGTCGTTCAGCGGGAAGTGCTTCACGACGTTGACCGCCTCGAGCAGCACGTCGCCCGTCGTCATCGCGTCACCTCGTCGGCGTGGAAACAGGCGCTCCAACGGCCCGGTGCGATCTCTTCGAACGGCGGGGTCTCGGCTTTGCAGCGATCGTCGGCCAGCGGGCACCGGGGGTGGAACGCGCAGCCGCTCGGCAGCCGCAACAGATTGGGCGGCGTCCCCTTGATCCCCGGCAGCCGATCCTCGCGGATCGTGATGTCGGGGATCGCGCGGAGCAACCCCGCCGTGTAGGGGTGCTTCGGCGTGGCGTAGACGTCGCGAGCGGGCCCGAGCTCGACGAGGCGCCCGGCATACATGACGGCGATGCGGTCCGCGAGGCCCACCGCGACCGCCAGGTTGTGGGTGATCAGCACCATCGCCATCTCGGTCTCGGCGACCAGGGTGCCGAGCAGCTCCAGCACCTGCGCCTGCACCGTGACGTCGAGGGAGGACGTCGGCTCATCCGCCAGCAACACCTCGGGCTCCAGGGCAACGGCCATCGCGACCATCACGCGCTGGGCGATGCCGCCGGAGAGTTCGTGCGGATAGGCCTTCAGTCGCTCGCGCGGCGTGGCGATCCCCACCCGTTCGAGCAGTGCGACGGAGACCTCTCGTGCCTCCCGCCGGGACATCTTCTGACGCTCGCGAAGCAACTCGATCAGCTGTTCGCCGACCGTGTAGACCGGGTCGAGCGCCGTGTGCGGATCCTGGAACAGCATCGCGATCCTGGCGCCGCGTACCTCGCGCATGTCGGCTTCATCGAGCGTCAGCAGCTCGATGTCGCCGAGCCGGGCCGTGCCACCGGTGATGTGTGCCGGCGGCGAGTCCAGGATCCGCAGGATCGCGCGCGCGTGCACGGTCTTGCCCGACCCCGACTCGCCGAGGACCGCCAGCACCTCACCCTTCTCCAGTCGATAGGTGACGCCGTCGACCGCCTTGACGACGCCCTCGTCTGTTCGGAACTCGACCTGCAGGTCGTCGATCGCGAGGAGCGCCTCAGGCATTCAGTTCCTGCTTCACGTCCAGGGCGTCGCGCACCGACTCACCGAGCAGCACGAACGCGCCGATGAACAGGCACAAGAACAGCGACGGGAAGAACAGCAGGTACGCATCGGTCGTGAGACGGGTCTGCGCGATCGAGATCTGCAGCCCCCAGGAGATCGCGGGAAGGCGCAGGCCCACCCCGAGGAAGGTGAGCGCCGCCTCGCTGGCCACCGCACCGCCGACGACGTACGCGGCGAACACCAGGACCGGCGCGATGCCGTTCGGCAGGACGTGGCGCCGCAGGGTCCTACGACCCGGGGAGCCCATCGTCTCGGCGGCGCGCACGTACCCGCGGTGCTTGCCGCTGATCACCGTCGAACGGACCAACCTGGTCATGTCCGGCCACCCGAAGAAGATGATCACAAGGGCGACGGCGATCGCCCCACCACCTCCGAACAGCGTCAGGAGCAGGATCGAGCCCAGCAGCGTCGGCACACAGAAGAAGATGTCTGCGATGCGCGAGATGACCATGTCGGTCGTACCCCCGAAGAACCCCGCCGCGCCGCCGAGCGTCAGCGAAAGCACGACGATGCCCGCGGACACGAGGATCCCGACCTCGAAGGACGTGCGCGTCCCGTAGACGACCCGCGTGTAGTAGTCGCATCCGAGGATGTCGGTCCCGAACCAATGCGCGCGACTCGGGGGCTGTGTCGTGTTGGCCAGGACGCAGTATTGGGGATCGAGGCTCTGGGTGAAGAACAGCTGTGGGGCCAGGGCCATCCCCGTGAAGATCGCGATCATGACCGCCGACAGCCGGAACATCTTGTCGCGTTTGAGCTTGCGCCAGACGTCGCCCCACAGCGTGACGGTATCGCCATGGGTGTCGTCGACCAGGTCGGTGGCGCCCTCCATCAGGCTCGTTGGTCGGTTACTCATAGGAGATCCTCGGATCGATCCTGGCGCACAAGAGATCGACGATCAGGATGGAGAACACGATGAAGATCGAGCTGAGCATCACGAGTCCGACGACGAGCGGCCCGTTCTGGGTCCGGATGCCGACCACGAGCGCCTGCCCGAGGCCGGGCAGGTTGAAGATCGCTTCCGTGATGACCGCACCGCCCATCAGATAGGCCAGATCGAGTCCGAAGATCGTCACGATCGGGACGAGGGAGTTCTTCAACACGTGGTGGCCGACGACGCGCCGCCGCGGAAGACCCCGCGCGTTCGCCGCCCGGATGTGTTCCGCGCCCATATTGTCCAGGATGTTCGACCGCCCGAGCCGGCCGAGCGCCGCCGCCGACCCGATGCCGATCGCGATCGACGGCAAGACATACGATGTCCATCCGGCCTGGTTGCCCGCGACCGGGAACCACCCCAGCTTGATCCCGAACACGTACTGGAAGACGAAGTCGAGCACCAAGACCGGGATCGTGAGCAGGACCAGCGTCGCCGCCAAGATCGTGGAGTCGATCCACGTGCGCCGCTTCACCGCCGCCACGATCGCCAACGCCAACCCCACCACCACCTCGACCCCGAACGATCCGAGCGCCAGCCGCAACGTGACGGGGAATCGCTCCTTCACGATCTCCGAGACGCTTCGTCCCGTGAACGTCTCGCCGAAGTCCCCGTGCAGGACCCCCTTGGTGTAGAGGAGGAACTGCACGAGGAACGGGCGGTCGAGGTGATAGCTCGCCTTGATCGACGCGATGGTGCTCGGGGCCAGCGGCTTGTTGCCGGCGAGCCGCTGGATCGGGTCACCCGGCGCCAGGAAGACCATGCCGAACACGAGCAGCATGACTCCCAGCAGCACCGGGATGACCAGCAGGAGCCGGCGAACCAGGTAGCGGCGAGACACGTCAGCCTGCCGCCGCGCTCAGCTCGGGGACACCACCTGGACCTGTTCGAGCGCGAGCATGTCCAGCGGCCCGTCCTTGAGCACATTCGTGACCGTCGGGAGGTTCACGGTGTTGAAGTTCCCGTATCCCCACGGGATGACCGGCATGTCCTCGAGGACGAGGTCGTCGGCCTGCTGATAGATGGGAACCGATGCGTCAACCGACGGCGCCTCGTCGCCCTGCTTCATGAGGGCCTCGAACTGGGGGTTCGAGTATCCGGTGTTCGCGTATGCCCCGTTCGCCGCGTACAGCGGCGTGAGGTAGTCCTCCATGCTCGGGTAGTCCATGACCCACCCGTCCAGGAACCACGGTCCCGTGAACTTCTTGCCGACCGTGTCGCCGTACCAGGTGTTGTACGGGATGGCGTTGATCTTGGCGTCGATCCCGAGGTTCGTCTTCCACTGGTTCGTGATGGCCTCGGCCGCCTGCTCGAGCACCGGGTCGTCGGCGTAGATATTCAGCTCCAGCGTGCCCGACCATCCGCCGGCGTCGGCGAGCTTCTGCTGCGCCCCCGCCACATCGAGCGTGCAGTACTTACACGCGCCCTGGCGATAGCCCAGGATCGATGGGGAGATCAGGTCGTCTGCCGGCGACTCGTTGATCAAGATCGCCGACATCACGGCCTGACGATCGACCGCCATCGACAAGGCCTGCCTCAGCTCCTTGCTCTGGAAATCCGAGTCGTAGAGCGGGAAACCGATGAAGAAGAACGAGGTGCTCGAGCTGCGCTGTATCGAATCGGAGTACGACTGCTGGGCCTCGGCGAGGTGGGACGAGCCGAACGCCGTGATGTCGACGTTCCCCGCCTGGAAGTCGGCCCAGTAGGCGTCACCGCCGACCGGGTAGGCCGGAAGCTCGATCTTGTCTGCGTTGCCGGGCGTCCCCGCGTAATCGGGGTAGCGCTGGAGGTTGATCGTGTCGTCGTGCTTCCACTTGCCGTCCATCATGTACGGACCGTCGCCGATGGGCTGCTCGTTGTAGGCGTCTGGGTCGTCGTAGAACGCCTGCGGCAGTGGGTTGTAGGCGTCGAACCCGAGCGTCGAGGGGAACTGGCTGAACGGCGCCAGCAGGGTCACGGTGAAGGTCGTGTCATCGACCACCGCGAGACCGCTCATCTCTTTCGTGGTGACGTTCTTGCAGTCCGACGGGTTCAGCGCGTCGTAGCCCTCGATCCGCTGGAAGAAGGTGTTCAGGATGTAGCCGTTGGTGCAATCCGCGGCGAAGTTCCAGGCGTCCACGTAGGACTGTGCGTTCACGGGCTCGCCGTTGTGGAAGGTCCAGCCACTCTTGATCTTGATCGTGTACACGAGACCGTCGGACGAGGGCGTGACCGACTCGGCCTGCGCCGGGATCGGGGCACCGGTGTCGTCGTACGTCATGAGCTTCGTGAACAACGCTTCGAAGACCTGTGAGCCGCACGACTCATAGTCGTTCTGGGGGATGAGGGAGGTCGGCTCGCAGTTCGCGAAGGAGTAGGTGCCACCTTGCGTTCCCGCGCTCGCGGATGTGCCCCCGCCGCCGCTGCTGCTGTTGCTGCTACAAGCGGCGGCGACCATGACCAACGCCACGGCGCCCACAAGAGCCTTGGTGGTTCCCCTCATCGACCTAACCTCCCTGTGATAGACGGCCTATCCTGCACTGGGTCGCGCCAGACTACAAACCGAATCTTCACCTTCCATACGAGATCCGAGGCCCTATCGGACGAGGATCAGCTTGCCGATCTGCTCGCCCCGCTCGAGCAGGTCGAGCGCCTCCGGGTACCGGTCGAACGGGAGCGAGGCCGCAACGGGCATCTCGACGGCGCCGGCCGCGGCCATCCGGACGGCCTCGGCGAAGTCCGAGCGATCGTTCATCGAGGATCCGATCACCTCGAGCTGCCGCCAGAACAGGGTCGGGAGCGCGAGGTCCGCCGAGCGTCCGGTCGTCGACCCGTTCGTGACGAGCCGCCCGCCCTTGGCGAGCGAGCGCAGTGACCGATCGAACGTTGCGGTGCCGACGTTGTCGATCACGACGTCGACGCCGCGCCCACCCGTTGCAGTCGCGCATCTGCTCGTCGTAGAGGCCCCGCCGAGTCGAAGGCGACGGCGGCGCCCTGATCCGCCGCCCAACGCCGGCCCGCCTCGGTCCGCGATGTCGCGTACACCTGGGCTCCAAGCGCTCTGGCCACGAGGAAGGCGGCGGACGCGCTCCCACCCCCCACACCGACCACCAGGACCCGATCGCCCGCGCCGATCCTGCCGCGGCGCGCCATCCGCACGGCCGAGGACACGACGAGGCCGAACGAGCCGGCCTGCTCCCAGGAGAGGTCCGGCGGTTTCGCACGACGTTCGAGCCGGGAACGACCGCGAGCTCGGCGTGGGTGCCCCACCGGTGCTCGCCGATCACGGCGAACGACGGGCAGAAGGGGATCTCCCCTGCGAGGCAGGCCTCACACCGGCCACAGGAGGTCGACGGATCGACGATGACCTCCGTACCCGGTGACAGATCCTCGATCGCCTGTCCGACATCGGTGACCACGCCGGCCCCGTCGGCGCCCGGCACGTGCGGGAACGACGGCGCCTTCGGCATCCCCCGCGCGACCCAGAGGTCCAGGTGGTTGAGCGCCGAGCTGCGCATCGCCACGCGCACGTCCCACGGACCGAACGCGGGCTCGGGCACGTCATCCAGCCGGTAGGTGTCCGCTCCCTCCTCCAACACCCAGGCCCGCATCAGGACGTTTCCGGGTCCCGCCGCAGGCCCACGATGTCGAAGCCCCACGGGTCGGTGACGCGGGCGATCGGCCGGAATCCGTGTGACTCGTAGAAGGCCAGCAACCGAGGGTCGCAATCCAGCGCCACCGTCGGGGGACGATCGGAGGCCGCCCGCGCGAACGCGGCCTCGAGGAGCGACCCGCCGATGCCGCGGCCCTGCAGCGCCGGCTCGACCGCGATCGGGCCGATGTTGGCGTGTGGGGGCAGGCCGGTATGGAGCTCACGGATCGCGAGGTCGACCCCGTGGAAGACCTGGGCGACGACGTCCTCGCCCGGGGCGTCGGCGGGATCCATGCCACAGAAGAAGCACGCTTCGGCTGCGGTGATGCACGCGACGCCGACGACGTGGGAACCGGCGAAGGCGCCCAGCGTCAGGGAGCTTTCGGCGTAGGCGTCCATCCCCAAGTAGACGTCCTGCACGGTCGCGTACAGCGCGATCGGATCGTCGCCGAGCGGGCGCATGTAGTCCTCGGTCCAGAAGGCGCGGCCCGCCATGGCGCCGGCCTCGGGCCAGCGCTCGCGCGGGAGCTCGCGGATCGTCACCTCCATACCGGGCCGCAGCCTACCCGCCGCTAGACTCGTGCCGTTCCCGAGCAGGAGTTCCCGCTGGCATGCCCATCGTCGTGATGAAGTTCGGCGGCACCTCGGTCGGGTCGGTGGATCGGATCGCCACCGTGGCCGATCGCGTGGTGCACGCCCGCGAGGCCGGCAACGACGTGATCGTGGTGGTCAGCGCGATGGGCCACACGACCGATGAGCTGCTCTCGATGGCGGCCCGGATCACCGAGGTCCCCGACCCCCGCGAGCTCGACATGTTGCTGACGGCGGGCGAGCGCATCTCGATGTCCCTGCTCGGCATCGCCCTGAACGCACGCGGGTGCCGCGCCGCCAGCTACACCGGCTCCCAGGCCGGCATCATCACCGACACCCAGCACGGCGCGGCGAAGATCACCGAGATCAGGCCTCGGCGCATCATCGAGGCGCTCGAGGCGGGCAGCGTCGTGATCCTGGCCGGGTTCCAGGGGCTTTCGAGCGACTACGAGATCACGACGCTCGGGCGCGGCGGGTCCGACCTCACGGCGGTCGCGATGGCGGGCGCCGTCGGCGCGGAGGTGTGCGAGATCTACACCGACGTCGACGGGGTGTTCACGGCCGATCCGCGGATCGTGCCGGGGGCGAGGAAGGTCGACGTGATCGGTTTCGACGAGATGCTCGAGCTGGCGGCGGCGGGGGCTCGTGTGCTCCAGCCGCGCTCGGTGGAGATGGCACGCCGCCACGGCATGCCGATCCACGTGCGCTCGACGTTCACCGATGCGCCCGGCACCTGGGTGCGAGACAGGAGCGAGGACGAGATGGAAGGCGTGCTGATCAGCGGGGTTGCGATCGAGACCGACGAGGCGAAGGTGACGATCGAGGACGTGCCCGACCTGCCCGGCGTCGCCGCGCGCATCTTCCGCGCGATCGCGACCGAGGGCATCAACGTCGACATGATCGTGCAGAACGTGTCGCACGAAGCCAAGACCGACATGTCGTTCACGGCGCCGCGCGCCGACCTGCCCCGGCTGCAGGGCGCCCTCGACGCGCTCACCGTCGAGATCGGAGCTGCGCGCTTCACGGTGGACGACGACATCGCGAAGGTGTCGCTCGTCGGCGCGGGCATGAAGTCGCATCCCGGAGTGGCCGCCGACATGTTCGACGTGCTCGCGGCCGAGGGCATCAACATCGAGATGATCTCCACGTCGCCGATCCGCGTCTCCTGCGTGATCCGGCGCGCCGACGGCGATCGTGCGGTCGCGGCGATCCACGCCCGGTTCGGGCTGGACGCGACGATACCGTCGTAGCTGGTCAGAGGCCATGGGGACCGTTGGTAGGGTGAGGTCATGAAGGTCGCGGTGATCGGCGCAACCGGTGCGGTCGGCCGGGAGATGACGCGCATCCTCGAGGAGCGCGGCTTCCCCGTCGACACGTTCGTGCCGCTCGCCTCGGCGCGCAGCGCGGGGCGCACCGTGCGCTTCGCCGGCGACGAGCACGAGGTCCGCGAGCTGACGGTGGACGCGCTGGACGGCGTCGATGTGGCGTTCGCCTCGGCCGGCGCGACGACGTCGCGGACGTTCCTGCCCGATGCGGTGGCCGCGCACGGCGTGCTGTGCATCGACAACTCGAGCGCGTTCCGGATGGATCCCGCGAGCCCGCTGTCGATCCCCGAGGTGAACCCCGAGGCCCTCGCGGGCTGGCCGCGTCCGGGCATCATCGCGGTGCCCAACTGCACGACGGTCGCCGCGATGCTGCCGGTCGGCCCGCTCCATCGGGCCGCCGGCCTTCGGCGGCTGGTCCTGTCGTCCTATCAGGCGGTCAGCGGTGCGGGGCACAAGGGGACGCGCGAGCTGGCCGAGCAGATCGACAAGCTCCACGGACAGGTGGAGTCGCTCGCGCGGCCCGATCGCGCGACGTTGCCGCACGGGGAGCTGTTCGCCAAGCCGATCGCCTTCAACGTGGTGGCGAAGGTCGGCGACTTCGAAGACGACGGCTTCACCGGCGAGGAGGCCAAGATGATGGCCGAGCCGAAGAAGATCCTCGACTCCCCCGATCTGGACGTGCTCGCCACCAGCGTTCGGGTGCCGGTCGTGACCGGGCACGCCGTCTCGATCCTGGCCGAGTTCGCACGGCCGATCGACGTGGCCGAGGCGCGGGCGATCCTCGCGGAGGCGCCGGGCGTCACCTTGATGGACGAGCCGGCGAACAACGTGTTCCCGAGTCCGCTGGATGCCGCCGGCCTCGACGACGCCCTCGTCGGACGGATCCGGCAAGTGCCTGGACGCGCCGACGCGCTCGCGCTGTTCAGCTGCGCCGACAACCTTCGCAAGGGAGCGGCGCTCGATGCGATCCAGATCGCAGAGGCGCTGTTCCCCACCGGTGCGCGCCGATGAACCGAGACGAGCGCCGGCAGCGGCGGATCCGGATCGTCGTGATCGTCCTCGTGCTGGGGATGCTGGGCGCGCTCGCCCTGTCGTTCGCCGTGCCCCGCTAGTTGTCGTCGCGGATGGGCTCGCCGCCCGGGCCGACGTCGTCGGTCAGCGGCTTCACGAACCACTCCCCGTAGTTCCGCCACCCTTGCCGCTCGTAGAACGCGATCGTCGTGTCGCGCCAGGCCGCGGTGACCAGCGCCATCCGGAAGCAGCCACGCCGGCGGGCCAGCTCCTCGGCGCGGGTCAGGAGCGCTGCGCCCACGCCGCGCCCCCGGGCGCGGTCGGTCACGACGAGGTCGTTCACCCGCGCCTGCGGTCGGTGGTCGCCGAGGCGCTGGTGGTACTCCATGTCGATCACGCCGAGGACGTCGGCGTCGTCGCCGGCGACGAGCGTGACGTTGTCGATACGGCGGATGTGGCCGGCGAACTGGAGCTGATGCGTCGGGTCGTTCGCGGTGCCTGCCGCCACCCCGCGGCCGAGCTCCACGAGCAGGCCCGCCACGGCCTGCCAGTCCGCCGGCGCCGCCATGCGGACCGTAACCTCGCTCACAGTGCACACACGCACGGCCGTCGATGACACTTCGGGCATCCGTCCGCGTAGCGCGCGAGCGCAGCCTCGAGATCGACCTCCAAGAGGTTTGCCAGCGACGCCAGCCAGGCGGTCACATCGGAGAACTCGAGCTCGAGATTCTGGCGATCCCCGGTTCGGATCGCCCGCGCGAGCTCCCCGACCTCTTCCGTGAACCAACGGAAGGTTGCATCCACCCCGCGCGTTGCATCGCGGTCGCCATAGGTCCCTAGCATCGTGGCCTGCAGGTTTGCGAGATCCATAGTCGGGGGAGTGTAAGAGAGGTGTCTTTCTGGGCGCGTTACAGGAAAACAACGTTTGCCAAACGCCCAGGTCATAGACTATTCGCCTATAGTTACGACCTTAGACGCATTTACTGTAGGTCGGATGGTGTGGAAGCATGCGCCAGTGGGCTAGTTAGCCCGACCGCCGGTCCACGGAGAGGTGGATCGGGCCGGCGGATGGCACAGCCGGTGTGTACGTGGGTACAACCCTGGGTTCCCCGGGGAAGGCCTCATTGAGAGTGCGCATCGGCGAATAGGGGAGGGACGTTTCGTTGGATTCATCGCTTGAGGGGCTCGTTGTCGTCGTTCCGACGTACAACGAGCGAGAGAACATCGACACGCTGATCGACAAGGTCGAGGCCGCTCGCGGCGCTCGTCCCCTGGACATCCTCTTCGTCGACGACGGTTCGCCGGATGGCACTGCTGCGCGCATCCACGAGTTGGCCGTGACGCGGCCGTGGATCCACGTGCTCGAGCGCGCGGGTCGCATGGGTCTCGGCTCGGCATATCGGGCGGGGTTCGCGTGGGGCCGCGAGCGCGGGTTCGCGCGGATCGGCGAGATGGATGCCGATCTCAGCCACGACCCGTCCTATCTTCTTGCGCTCGATGCCGCGATCACGGCGGGCGCCGATCTCGCGCTCGGTTCGCGGTATGCCGACGGCGGTGGCTCGGAAGGATGGCCGTTGCAGCGTCGGATCCTGTCCAAGGGCGCCAACCTGTTCGCACGCACCTTGCTGCGACTGCGCACGCGCGACGTGACCGGCGGCTTCCGGATCTACGACGGCCCCGCGATCGACCTGCTGTTGCAGCAGGGCACCGAGTGCGACGGGTACGGCTTCCAGGTGGAGGGCGTCGTCGCGCTCACGCGCGCAGGCATGCGGATCACCGAAGTGCCGATCATCTTCCGCGACCGTACCTACGGCAGTTCCAAGATGTCCAAGAAGATCGTCTGGGAGGCGACGCGCCGCTGCGTCTCCCTCGCGTTCACGCCGACGCGCGATGCGCGGTCGGCACAGACGAACGTGACCGCTGATCCGGTTGGTTCGATCAGGGAGGGAGCGACCGATGGCCGCTGACGTGCAGGTTTCCCCAACGAGAGCGCCCGCGAGCAGGAGCGGGCGCTTCATCGGCTTCGCCGTCGTCGGCGCCAGCGGGCTGGTCGTCAACCAGGTCGCCCTATGGTTCCTGACGAGCAAGGTCGGCATCTACTACCTGCTATCGGCGGTGATCGCGACGCAGATCTCGACGATCTGGAACTTCGCGCTCGTCGAGCGGTTCGTCTTCGACGGCGGCCATGAGGGACGGTGGGTTCGCCTCGGGTGGTTCGCGTTGATGAACAACCTCTGGTTGCTGTTCCGCACGCCGTTCCTCTACCTGTTGACGACGGGGGCGGGGCTCAACTACCTGATCTCGAACGCGGTCGTCCTCGGGGCGATGACGCTCGTGCGCTTCGGGATCGCCGACAACCTGATCTGGGCGGACCGCGCCGATCTGCGCGGCGCATCGGCCCTGGTCGACGGCAAGCGCATCTGGAACTACGACATCCAAGGGATCATCGGGATCTCGTCGGAGTCGCGGCTGCCCGAGCTCGTCCGGTTCCAGGTGCCGGCGCTGCAGGATCCGGCCGACATCGAGGTCGTCGTGAGCAACGAGGGCTTCGGCGGGCTGCGGCGGACGATCGACGTCGTCGAGGAGGGATCGACGATCTCCTACGTCGAGCACCTCGGGCGTCACGGCTTCGCCGCGAAGATCGACGTCGACACACTCGCGCGCATCCAGGTGTCGCAAGATGCTGCGTCGTTCGCCGCACGTCGCCTACACGAACGTGGTGGAGCCCGTCGTGCGGTGGGCCATGGTCCGCAAGGGGTACATCCTCGCGCACGCGGCGTGCCTGCAGATCGATGGGCACGGCGTGCTGATCACGGCGCGCACCGACACCGGGAAGACCACGACGTGCCTGAAGTCGATCAAGGAGCAGGGCACGGGGTTCGTCTCCGACGACATGGTCATCATCGATCACGAGGGCAACGCGCTGTCGTACCCGAAGCCGCTGACGATCTCGTCGCACACGCTAACGCGGTCAAGGGTGCGCCGCTGCCGCTGCGCACGCGCTCGTGGCTGCAGGTGCAGGGTCGCCTGCACTCGAAGTTCGGCCGCTCGGTCGGGATGGCGTTCGGCAACATCAACCTGCCCGTGGCCTCGATGAGCGCCATCGTGCAGATGATCATCCCGCCGCCGAAGTTCCAGGTGGACCGTCTGATCCCCGAGGCCGAGATGGTGTCGTCGCTGACGCTGGATCGCCTCGTCGTGATCGAGCGCGGCGACGCCATCCTGCGCGAGCTCGGCACGGAGGAGGCGTTCGATATCCTGTCTGAGAACACCGAGGACGCCTACGGGTTCCCCCCCTACCCGCGGATCGGGCACGCCCTGTCCAACGGAGAGGCGTCGGTCGAGCAGGACATCCGCCGTCGTTTGGTCGCCGGCCTCGAGGCGGTCCTGCTGCGGACGCCGGACCGAGCTTGGTTCGAGATGTTGCCGCGCCTCGCTGCCGGGATCGGGACCGAGTCGGGAACCACGGTGGTCGACGTGACGAATGAGGACCAAGTGATGCTCGACCTGACCGGCGCCGGCGCGCCCCAAGACCGCACCGACGCGACGGTGATCGCGATCGGTGCCGACCACACCGAGGACCCGGTTGCCTCTCGTTTCGAGAAGCTGTCACCGACGGAGGCCGAGGAGGTTGAGAACGCCCTTTCGGGCGCCCTCGCGCTGTTGCAGAAGGTCTCCGACATCCTCGACGGGCAGAACGAGCACGACGAGCCGGCGGTCTCCGGCTTGGTCGCGAGTGTGCGCTCGCTGCGCGACGCGCGTGTGCCGCAAGGGAAGCGGTGACCGAGGTGGTCCCCGGATCTGGCATGGGTGAGGGCCGCGGGCGGTGAGCGCCCGCACCCTCTCCGATCAGGACACCACCCCTTCCCCCCGGGAAGATGCGGTGGTGCGTGTTCCCGATGAGTCCCCTCGCGACTGGCGTCGCCTGTTGGTGCCCGCCGCCGTCGTCGCGATCGTGGCGCTCGCGCTCGTCGTGCGCTTCATGCATCTGACGGCGCTCGGGTTCAATAGCGACGAGGCGGTCTACTCCGGACAGGCGGGCTCGCTCGCCGGCGTGGGCGCGTTCGCGCGTTCGTTCTCGCCGTTCCGCGCGCACCCACTGTTGTTGCAGACGACGCTCGCGCTCGAGTACCTCGCGCTCGGGCACATGAGCGAGTACGCCTCGCGCGCGACCGTGGCGGTGCTCGGCGTCGTGGCGGTCTTCGTCACGTATCGCGTCGGCCGTCGCATGTACGGCGTGCCGGTCGGCCTGGCCGCGGCCCTCGGGATGGCGATCATGCCGTACCACGTGTTCATCAGCCGGCAGGTGCTGCTCGACGTGCCGGCCGGTCTGTTCGTGCTGCTGGCGTTCGCGGCGCTCTACCGCTACGACGGCGTCGAGACGCGTCGATGGCTGTACCTCGCCGGCGCGCTGGCCGGGGTCGCGTGCGTCATCAAGGAGACGATGGTCGTCTTCCTGCCCGCCGCGGTGCTGTACCTGTTCTGGGAGAAGCTGCTGCGCAAGATCCGGCTGCGCGACGGATTCGTCGCGCTCGTGCTGATGGGGATGATGCTGGCGCCGTTCGTCAGCACGCGCTTCGTCTTCAGCGGCTCGTCGGCCGGCGGTTACATCATCTATCAGCTCTTCCGCGCCCCGAACCACCCGATCTGGTATTTCCCGGTCGTCTTCTGGATCTTCATCACGCCGATCGCGGTGCTGGCATTCGTGGGCGGGTTCGTCCTCGCCTGCGTGCGGCGCGAGCGCGCCGACAAGCTGCTGGTGTCGTGGCTCGCGGTCTTCGGGCTGTTCTTCCAGTTCTGGCCGACGAAGCTGCTGCCTTACGCGATCATCCTGACTCCGGCCATGGCGCTGCTCGCCGCGCGCGGGGTCGTTGCGCTGATCCGAGCGGTGCGTGACCGAACATCGATGCGATACGCCACGATCGCCGGCGTGGTCGCCGCCGCCGCGATCCTGGTGCCGATGATGCATCCGACCCTGCACGCCGGCGATGTCATCCGCGACAGCAGTTTCACGGGACCGCTGACCACCGACGTCGAGGTGCAGGACTTCGCCGGCGGCCGCGAGGCGGGCACCTGGCTGGGAGAGCACTCCCCGAGCAACGCCGTCGTGCTCACGATGGGCCCCTCGCTCGGCAACCTGGTGAGCTTCTACGGGAATCGAGACTTCTTCGCGTTGTCGGTGAGCCAGGATCCGAAGCTTCGGAACCCCGCGTATCGGCCGATCCCCAACCCGGACAGCGCGATCCGGAATATGCACGTGCAGTACGCCGTGTGGGACGCCTACACCGCCGACCGTTCGCAGTTCTACAGCCAGCGGCTGATGTCGTACGTGGGGAAGTACGCGGGCACGGTGGTCTACAGCGTGTGGGTCGACGGCAACCACGTCGACACGGCGACAGGCCCGCCGCCCCCCGGCTCCGAGACACGGGTCGTGGTCTATCAGCTCGTGGGTGGGGACCCGCTCACCTTGACACAGGCGGAGCACGGCAAGTGATGATGCGTCGCGCACTGCTCGCCGCGCTCGCGTCCGGTGCCGCGCTGCTCGCCGTGGCCCCCGCGCCCGCGACCGCGCAATCGGGGCCGACGATCGAGCACCTCGTCGTGATCATGGAAGAGAACAGCACGTTCGATCACACCTTCGGCACGTTGCGCGACGTCAACGGCGTGCACGTGGGACAGCCAGTCGACCTGCCCGACGGGGAGAGGGTGCGACTCCGTGGCTTCTCGGACCTCGGGCCGCTGGCCTTCAAGGTGCCGACGGGGGAGGAGGTTCTCAGCAATGGACCGACGGCGGCCTCGACCGCATTCCACGGTGGCCGGATGGACGGCTTCGCCGCCGCCCAGCGAGCCACCGACAAGAACGCGCGTCTGTCGTTCACGCTTATCGATCGGGCGACCGAGACGCCGTGGCACAAGCTCGCGCGGCGCGGCGCGGTGTTCGACCGCTATTTCTCCTCGTACCTGGGTGGGTCGCTGCCGAACACGCTGAGCCTCGTCGCGGGCGACGCGTTCGGGCACGACCAGGGTCCAACGCCGACCTGGCGAGCCTGTGGGACAGCGACATCCCCACGGTGTTCGACCGCGCGACCCAGGCGGGCGTCTCGTGGAAGTACTACGTGGGCGGCCTGGAACGGATCGATGAGCGCAAGATCGCCAACGGGTCGTATGCGCGACTCGAGCGCGGCCACGCCGAGCGCCCTGTACTGGGCGCCGATCCTGTCGATGCAGCGGTTCTGGACCGATCCGGCGCTGGCGCAGAACGTGCGTCCCCAGGCCGACCTGTTCGCAGACGCCGCATCTGGGTCGCTGCCGGCGATCACGTATGTGTTGCCGCAGCCGACCACGCACGAGCCGCAGGTCGTCGCACCCGACCTGCGTCTGCTGTCGATCGTGAACGCGCTCGAGACGTCGCCGGACTGGTCGACCACTGCGGTCGTGGTCACCTGGGACGACTGGGGCGGCTACTACGACCACGTCACGCCGCCGGTGGCGAGCGACGGGCACCAGCTCGGGATGCGCGTCCCGATGCTGTTGCTGTCGCCCTGGACGCAGGGCGGGACGGTCTCGAACCAGACGCTCGATCACTCGTCGATCCCGGCGCTCGCGACCTCGCTGTTCGGATTGGACCCGATCACGCCGCACACCGCCGAGTTGAACGGGCCGTGGCTCGCGACGCCCGTGATCAACACCCGGATCGAGTCCCTCACGCACGCGCACAAGTACGAGGCCGCGGGCATGACGCACGCTCGCAGCGTATTTGGGTTGTATCTATTGACAATGCTCGTGATCGCTGGTGTCCTAGGCTGGTTGGGCTTCAGCATGCTGCGTAGGTCTATCAGGGGAGGACCCGCTTGATGTTCCGTAGGTCTGTGTTCGCTCGCGTCCTGGCGTTGACGTTGTTGGTCGGCGTTGCCGCCGTCGGCGTCGAGGGCGCCTCGATCCTTCCGGCGAGCGCGGCGTTCGCTCCGCAGCTCACCCGGTACCCCTACCTGACCGATGTCGTGCAGGGGAACGCCACGATCAACTGGGCGACCGATACGTCGGGAACGAAGGCGAGCGTGACCTACGGTAAGGCTGGCCTGGAGTCGTGCTCCGCGCACAAGGTGACCGCCTCCAAGACGACCATCACCGTCAAGAGCACGACCGAATATCAGTGGAAGGCCAAGCTGAGCGGGTCTGCAGCAGAACATTCAGTACTGCTACCGCGTTCTGCTGGGCACGACGGACCTGCTGACCGCCGCCACACCCTCGCCGGCCTTCTGGACGGCCATCCCGGCAGGCAACCCGCAGCCGTACTCCTTCGCGGTCTTCGGTGATTGGGGCGACACCGACGCGAACGGAAACAACCCGGCGCAGGCCGCCATCATGTCCTCGATCGCCAACAGCGGCGTGCGCTTCGCACTGGGCACCGGCGACACGGGGTACGACAGCGGCACGCAGAGCAACTACGGAGACCTGAACCAGACGGGCTATCGCGTGAGCTCGATCTTCGGGCCCGATTTCTGGACACAGGCCGGCGACACGGTGCCGATGTTCAACGCCGTCGGCAACCACGGCGCGAGCGCGACCTACTTCACGAACTGGCCGCAGGACCGCGCGGTCGCGAACTCCAGCGGCAAGTACGCGATGGAGACGTACTGCTGTGTCAACGGCGCGACCTCGCAGAAGTCGCCCAGCTCCTGGTACGCGTTCGACGCCGGCACCGCCCGGATCTACGTGCTGACGACCGTCTGGGGCGCGTCGAACACCGGAAACACCACCGACTACGGGATGGACGCGTCCTACCGTTGGCAGCAGAACAGCCCCGAGTACCAGTGGTTGAAGAACGATCTGCAGACACACCCGTCGCAGCTGAAGTTCGCGCTGTTCCACTACCCGCTGTATTCGGACAACGCGACGGAGCCATCCGACACGTTCCTGCAGGGCTCGAACAGTCTGGAGGGGTTGCTCGAGTCCAACGGCGTCGACATGGTGTTCAACGGTCACGCCCACCTGTACCAGCACAACGTCGCGCCTCCCGGCGGCGTGGTGAGCTACGTGAGCGGCGGCGGCGGGGCGACGCCCGAGCCCATCACGAAGTGCAAACCGCTCGACACCTATGGGCTGGGCTGGAGCCAGTCGGCCGGCGGCAGCAAATGCGGCGCGGCCGTCAAGCCCACGCAGATCGAGCAGGTGTATCACTACCTGCGGGTCGACGTGAACGGCGCCCAGGTGACCGTCTCGGGCGTCAACGCGCTCGGCCAGGTCTTCGACACGACCACGTACGACTTCGCGCCCGACGGGACGCCGCCGAGCGCACCGGGCAACCTCCAGGCGACGGCGCCGGCGGGCAACCGCGTCGACCTCACGTGGTCGGCGTCGACCGACAACAGAGGCATCGCGGCCTACGACATCTTCCGCGACGGCGCGCAGACGCCGATCGCGACCGTGGATGGCGACGTCACGGCGTTCAGCGACATGACCGTGTCGCCGAGCACCGGCTACGACTACGTGGTCAAGGCGCGCGACCCGTCGAACAACACGTCGGGAGCGAGCAACACCGCGCACGCGGACACACCGTCGTTGGATCAGGAGGCGCCGACGGCACCGACGAACCTGGCCGCGGTCGCGCCGATCCCTTCGCGGGTCGACCTGACGTGGACGGCCGCCACGCGACAACGTCAACGTCACCGGGTACGACATCTTCCGTGGCGGCGTGCAGATCGGCTCCGTCGGCGGGAACACCACCGCATACAGCGACATGACGGTCGCACCGGCGACGCCGTACAGCTACACGGTCCGCTGCGCGCGACGCGGCGACCAACTCGTCCGGTGACAGCAACGTCGCGACGGTGACGACGCCGTCCGCGGGTGTGTTGTTCACCGACGACTTCGAATCGGGGTCGCTCTCGGCTTGGACCAGTGTGAGTGGGTTGACCTTGACGCAGGGCCTGCCGGCACCGAGCGGCGGTTCGTGGGTCGCCCGCGAGACCGCCACCGGCGGAGCGGCGACATACGCTTACCGCTCGGTCTCGCCCACGGTCACGGACATGTACGCTCGGTTCCGCTTCCAGGTCCTCGGACGGTCCGGCTCGGTCGACCTGATGCGGTTCCGCAACAACTCGGGGGGCAGCAAGCTCTCGTTGCTCGTCGACGGCGGCACCGGGAAGCTCTCGACGCGGAACGCGGCGGGCACGACCACCAAGAGCAACGCGGTGATCGCCAACGGCCAGTGGTACACGGTTGAGGTGCACGGCCTGCTCGGTGCGCCGAGTACGACCGAGGTGTGGCTGAACGGGACGCTGTTGCCGGAGCTCGGGGCCACCGGGGACCTCGGCGCGACGAACTTCGGTCAGTTCGTCCTTGGACAGACGAGCACCACGGGCACGTACGACGTCGTGTTCGACGACGTGATCGTGTCGAAGAATTTCATCTGATATTTGGTGCCTCGGATGGCCTAGCCCTAATGGGTTACATGCGCGCGCCGTGTTTGGCACTCATCATGTCACTGGATGTTCATATATAAGCCGCGGTCTGGCCGAGCGCGTTTGCCATCCTTGTATCAGGACGAAGGTCCCAAACTTGGAGGCGAGATGGCATCGATCAGCAAGGGGTACGAGCGCGGAGCCACCGGTTCCCGGTCGCTCCGCGACCTGGTGCACCGGTTCGTGCGTGCGTTGCCGACGAGATGCGATCACTGCGGCGGGCGCGTCGTGCGCACCGATCCGATGGCGGCGAAGTCGTGCAACCGCTGCGGCCTGTGGGCCGAGTAGCGTCAGTGCACGAGGTCTGAGACGACCCTGAGATAGCGCGAGCCGTATCGTTGCAGCGGCTGCACGTAGGTTCCCTCGGCGATCTCGTTCCAACTGATGAGCACCCAGCCGTTGGGACGCGACGCCTTGTTCCCGGCGAAGAGTTTGCGCATCGTCTTGCCGCTCTTGCGCGGAACGCAGGTCGAGCCGCCGAGCAGCTCGGTGTTGAACCCGGGCGCGATCGGCGCGAACCACCGCTTCTTGCTGCCGTCGGGATTCTGCTTGGCGTTGCGCACCTTCGCCGCCAGGTGCTTCAGCTGCGTGAACGAGTCGGGGTTGCGATACGGGTCCTGCGAGGACCAGTAGTACTGGTCGGCGTCGAGCAGCGCACCGCGCGCGCTCGTCCACGTGTCCCAGTTCTCGTCGCCGATCAGGTAGAACCACGGCCGGAACTTCTTCGAGATCGTCTTCAGCACGGTGTTCGGGTACTTGCGACTGCCCGTCCACACGAGCGGGAGCCGTTTGGTGAACGTGTGATCGAACGCGGAGTCGTGCGCGTAGAGGCGGCGCAGGTAGGCGAGGTCGCCGGCGATGTGCTTGGTCGACAGCATCGTGTCCGAGGCCTTGTAGCTGATCCACAGCTTGAAGTGGATGCCGGCGCTGTTGACCTCGTGCACGACGCTGACGAGCGTCTGGAGGCGTCGGTTGTACGAGAGCCGCTTGACCGTCTGCGTCGCGCGCCCGGTCCCGGCCCAGTTGACGACGAAGCCGCGGAGCCCCGCCTTCGCGGCCGTGCGCACGTCGTGCTCGATCGTCGTCCGACGATCCTGGGTGAAGAGTTGGCGAGGCGTGTCGGTCAGCTCGTTGCCGGCGTACTTGCTGACGGTGTTGCAGCCAGTGCTGCCGAGCGTGGCCGGCAGCGGCAGCGGGTTGCTCGTATACGGGAAGTTGGAGCCGAGCTTGTCGTGCCAGTGCAGCTTGGACCACCACAAGTAGTAGTAGGCGAACATGTCGTGCCTGATCGCGCCGCGGGTGGCAGCGCGCGTGTGGCTGGTCGTTGCGGCAGCTGGGGTCGACTGCTGCGCTCCGATGCTCGCAAGCAGGAGCGCGATGACGACGGCACGTCGGATAGACACCTTCATATGGGGGAGTTGCCCAACCCTACGGGCTGGCAGGCCGGGTCGGCCAGCAGCGGCTACTCCTTTCCGGGTATCCGAGGGCCGTCTTCACAGAATCTTGACGCCGGCGAGACCGACGGCGGGTTCACTCCCGGGCAACCTTCTGCTAGCGTTCCTGGTCCTGGCCGATCAGAGAATCCGGGGAGGGAGGATCGGCGTTGGTAGTGGCTACAACGGTCTGTGCTGGATCGCCGATCCCATTCGACGCCACCGAGGTCGATCGCAAGCTCGCGGCTGAACGAACGCTTGGCGGTCTTGCCGAAACGGCGAATCGAGTCGTCTTCGATCTCTACGATCATTGCGCCCTGGTCGTCCGCTTCTTCGTCGTGGAGAAGGGAAGCGGACCAAGGCTCGTCAAGGTGTCGGGGATCGCAGGCTGGTGCCCAACCGCGTGGCGCTCCGCGGCCGCGCGCTGAAGACGGGCCAGCAGGCCGCTACGACGCTCGCGCGTCCGGCCGGCTTCCGGCTGATCGTCGCGCCGCTCCTCGAGGGCGAGACGGTGACCGGCCTCCTGGAGTTCGTGGTGCCGGTCGAGATGGTGGTGGCCAAGGCCAACCGGTTGGAGATCGTGGTCCGCGCGGCGTCCTCGTCGTTGCACGCGTGGCATCGCGCCACGGCCGCGCAGCATGAGACGCGGCGGGCGACGGGCGATTCGTTCGCCCTCGGTCTGCGGCTTGGCCGGCGTCCTTGCGCGTGCCGGCGAGCTCGGGACGGCGGTCCGGAGCGCGGTCGAGTTGCTGGCGCGGGAGCTGAAGACGCCGGTGGTGGCGTGGCGGGCGGACCCGGCGGGTCGGGTGATGCGGATCTCGGCCTCCAGCGGTCTCGGGAACGCCAGACGCAATGCGATGGAAGGGGCCGCGTTCGATCTGCCGCCCGACGACAACCGGAAGCGGCTGTTGAAGGTCATGAAGGAGCGGATCTCGGAGTCGATCGGCAGCGAGGTCACGCTGCTCGACGGCGGGCCGGTCGTGTTCGTCGCCAGTGGGCGTCACGCCGAGCTCGAGTCGTGCGGGCGGGAGCTGGCGGCGCTGCTGGAGCAGTTGCCGGTGGCCAACGTCTCGATGCTCGACGTCGTGGCCGACGACGGCACGGCGACACCGTGGGCCCACGGGTCCCTCGAAAAGGCTCGCCTTCAGGATCTGACCCCGCGGGAGCGCGAGATCCTGGTGCTGCTCGCCGGGGGTGCTCGGACGAGTGAGATCGCCCGCCGTTTGGTGATCAGCGAGAAGACGGTCAAGACCCACGTCCAGAACCTCATGCGGAAGCTGGACGTCACCTCCCGGCTCGAGGCGGCGGCGATCGCCGTCAGTGCGGGCTTCGTTCCTCTGTCGGCCAGTTAGGGTTCACCCTTTCGGGCAACAAATACTCCATCTGGAGTAGGCCACCCCCCCTCCCGGCCTCCATCCTTTCTCTTGTCGAGTGGGCGGGCCTTCGTTTGGGTCCCTCGCTCGCTTGAGAGAGATGAAGGTGCGGGGGACGTTTCCAGCTCCCCGCGTGGCCCTGGGAGGGACACGATATGAGTTCGAGTCACTCAACAACCCGATTCTTCGGGCGAGTTCTTATGACTGTGCTGTCGCTCGGGATGTTCTGGCTCAGTGTCGGGACATTGCCGGCCGCGACGGCGGCTGGCGCGGATCCAACGATCACGAGTGATCAGCCCGACTACGCGGCGGGAAGTCTCGTCACGCTGACCGGTTCGAACTGGTCTGGCGATGCGTCCGTCCATATCAACGTGGACGACAGCCTTGGCAAGACTTGGAGCCGAGACGTCAACGTCTCTGTCGACGGTGATGGAAATGTAACGGACTCGTTCGACCTCCCAACGTACGTTCGTTGCCACCTACGCCGTGACCGCAACCGGCAACGACACCGGCCGTCAGGCTGTCGGCTCATTTACTGACGCGGCGATCAACGTCTCCACGACCCAAGGCGAGACAGCGACGGCCGGCGTACCTACTGGCACTTACGTTAGCGGCGACATCAAGTCCTATCGGGAGCTCGACAAGATCAACTTCAGGTTCACTCTGACCAACTCCGACGCTGCTGCCAGGAGTGGCAATGTCACGATCGAGTACGACGACGTCGGAGCCGGGTGTAGTCCGGCTGGCTTCTTCCAGCAACCCTTCAATCTGGGGACTTGGAACAGCACCCACCCCCCTGTTGAGTCGACAGCGGGGAGCGTGCCCTCCGTCGTTCCGGTTGGATCTCCGTTCGTCAACGGCTCTGATCTGGAACCAAGAACTGCATTTCGACTTCAACAACAGCGGGACCGCGAGGATCTACTTCTACCTGCAGCTTTCGGGCGACGCGGGTCAGTGCAACGGATCCAGCACTCACGTCGGATTCCCTCCAGTTCGCAGACCGGCGACGTTGGCAGTCCAGGCACCCAGTCTTGGCCAGTACCAGCGAAGGACGTCATCCAGCTCGGTGACGTCACGGTCATCAAGAGGATCGACCGAGATGGCAACGGCACCTTCGAGAGCCTCGCGAATCCGGGTGAGTATCAGTTCTGCATGCCTGACTACCCAACCGCGCCGACGTGCCGTAGCACTGATGCGAACGGCCAAGTCGTCTTCACGAACGTGCCTGATGGTTCACACGCGATCACCGAGCAGCAGCTTGACTTCTCTCAAGGAACATATGCGTTTGTTTCCGGAAGCGGAACCGGAGTGAATGGTGGGACTTGCACCTTTAGTGGTTCCACGGCCACAGCGACCGTCGTCGGTGACACCACCAACCCCGACTCCGCAACCTGCACATTCAACAACGGATTGGTCAAGGGTCGATCGAGCTGCGTAAGCACTGGGTCGGCACCGCCGGCACCACGACGGTGTCGATCGACCATGGCACGACCAACATTGACTCCCAGGTCGTGAACGGTGCTGATGCCACCACGGGCCCGAACACCGTGAACCCCGGCTCCTACCACGTGTCTGAGACGGCGCTGACGAGCTACGCCACGACCCTCGAGTGCTTCAACGACATCGGCGGGGGCGCCACTGGCGTGGCCAACGACGGCATCCGCAACGGCACCGAGCCCTTGGTGAGCTCCACCGGTGGCGACGTGTCGGTGACATCCGGCAGCGACATCGTCTGCACCTTCACCAACACCCGCGACCAGGGCAAGATCGAGCTGCGCAAGCACTGGAGCGGCACCGCCGGCAACACGACGGTGTCGATCACCCAGGGCCAGACCACGATCGACTCGGCCGTGGCCAACGGCCAAGACGCCACCACGGATGAGAACACCGTGAACACCGGCTCCTACCACGTGTCTGAGACGGCGCTGACGAGCTACGCCACGACCCTCGAGTGCTTCAACGACATCGGCGGGGGCGCCACTGGCGTGGCCAACGACGGCATCCGCAACGGCACCGAGCCCTTGGTGAGCTCCACCGGTGGCGACGTGTCGGTCACCACGGGTGACGACATCGTCTGCACCTTCACCAACACCCGCGACCAGGGCAAGATCGAGCTGCGCAAGCACTGGAGCGGCACCGCCGGCAACACGACGGTGTCGATCACCCAGGGCCAGACCACGATCGACTCGGCCGTGGCCAACGGCCAAGACGCCACCACGGATGAGAACACCGTGAACACCGGCTCCTACCACGTGTCTGAGACGGCGCTGACGAGCTACGCCACGACCCTCGAGTGCTTCAACGACATCGGCGGGGGCGCCACTGGCGTGGCCAACGACGGCATCCGCAACGGCACCGAGCCCTTGGTGAGCTCCACCGGTGGCGACGTGTCGGTCACCACGGGTGACGACATCGTCTGCACCTTCACCAACACCCGCGACCAGGGCAAGATCGAGCTGCGCAAGCACTGGAGCGGCACCGCCGGCAACACGACGGTGTCGATCACCCAGGGCCAGACCACGATCGACTCGGCCGTGGCCAACGGCCAAGACGCCACCACGGATGAGAACACCGTGAACACCGGCTCCTACCACGTGTCTGAGACGGCGCTGACGAGCTACGCCACGACCCTCGAGTGCTTCAACGACATCGGCGGGGGCGCCACTGGCGTGGCCAACGACGGCATCCGCAACGGCACCGAGCCCTTGGTGAGCTCCACCGGTGGCGACGTGTCGGTCACCACGGGTGACGACATCGTCTGCACCTTCACCAACACCCGCGACCAGGGCAAGATCGAGCTGCGCAAGCACTGGAGCGGCACCGCCGGCAACACGACGGTGTCGATCACCCAGGGCCAGACCACGATCGACTCGGCCGTGGCCAACGGCCAAGACGCCACCACGGATGAGAACACCGTGAACACCGGCTCCTACCACGTGTCTGAGACGGCGCTGACGAGCTACGCCACGACCCTCGAGTGCTTCAACGACATCGGCGGGGGCGCCACTGGCGTGGCCAACGACGGCATCCGCAACGGCACCGAGCCCATGGTGAGCTCCACCAGCGGTGACGTGTCGGTGACAACCGGCGGCGACATCGTCTGCACCTTCACCAACACCCGCAACACCGGTTCGCTTAAGGTCACCAAGTTCCACGACCTCAACGGAATGGAACCTGGCAGACCGCGACTGAACCGGCGATCGACACATGGGTGTTCTGGCTCGACTTGAACAAGAACGGTGTCAACGACAACGAGCCAACCGCCACGACTGTGAATGGAGTGGCAACGTTAGCGGCGTTGATACGGGCACCGGCTACTGGGTGTGTGAGACAACACAGACTGGTTGGTTCAACTCGAACCCCGGGACGACCAATTCAGTGTCGACCGTTGCTCCTTGTAAATCGGTCGACATTACGACGAACAACGAGACAACCACTGCCTTCGGGAACTACCAGAAGACGAAGGTCAAGGTCGTCAAGACCGTAGATGGGATTGCGCCTACGACGGAGAGCATTGCATTCGACATCCGTTACGGTGCGCAGCCGATCGACGGTGGCTCGACGGGGACGGTTATCGCGACCGGGACCGCAACGCGGCCAACGGCGGCGTGATTGGGCCGGACGACTGGACCACGGTGGGTCACCAGCGAAGTACCCGCTTGCGCCGGGGACGTATCAGCTCTGCGAGACCGTTCCATTGGCTACAGCACCTCGGCTAAGAACGGAAACGCGGACGGCGACCAAACACCTGGCGAGTATGGAGATGACTGGTTCTATCCAGGCCAGGGTCCGAACTCAGTCCTCGCGAATGAGTCATCTGTGTGCCATTCACTGTGATTTCGGGCTCGGACACCCCTAACGATCTGCTGAGCAATACCCTGGTGTTCCCCATTGAAAACGGCGGCCCGCGCTGCAAAGGACGATCGGCTACTGGAAGAACTGGGCTTCGTGCACGAGCAGTAGCACGAAGAAGGCCCCGATCCTTGACCAGACGATGGCAAAGGCAGAGCCGGCGGGGATTCCGATTGGCGCGTTGATCTTGCATGGGAGCACGAGCACCCCCAACATGGCCCCGGACTGTAAGACGGCCGTCAACATTCTCAACAAGTCGACCGATCAAGGTAAGAAGGTGGCCAGTGATCCGGCCTACAACGTCGCTGCCCAGCTCTTGGCGTTCAGGCTGAACCTCCTGATCCCGTCGGCAGCGAACTGCTCGCTTGCGAACGCTGCTGCCGACAAGGCCCAGTACTACCTGAAGCAGATCGGGTTCAACGATCAACACGAACCGGCGTACAACTGGAAGACCACCCAGGGTAAGCAACTCGCTGCGAACCTGAACTACCTTGAGGGGATTCTGGATCACTACAACAACGCGACGCTCACGTCACAACAGTGTGCGTCTGCATTGCAGCTGCCATACCCCAACGTGGTAGTTCCGTAGGGGAGCTTGAACGAAGAGAAGGGGCCGGCGAAGCCGGCCCCTTCTTTCGTTCTCGAGGAAGCTGACGCGTTAGGCAGCGGTGGCGTCGAACGTGAGCGTCGACAGGTAGTAGGCGTTGCCGCCTCCAACGTTGGACAGGTAGTACAGATCCGCACTGGCAATTCGCGTACCACTTGACCACACCGACGTCGCCGTCGCAGAGTTTTGGCCAAGGGTGAAGGCGACTGTTTGCGGTGAATTGGACAAGGTGACGGCATCGCCGTATACGACGCCACCATCCTGCATGCAAAGCACTTGCACCACGCACCGTGTCCTGTTTCCTCACTCCCGAATAGCTTGCTGTCACCTTGACGGTGTCGCCCTTCGCGAAGGTTGTGCTACTCGTGGGCGCAAGACCTCCTGATCCCAAAGACAAGGACCCGCTCGGAGCCGTCTTCGAACCGGCCAACGCCGGACCGGCGAGCGCTACGAGTGCAACGAGTGCGATCGCGATCGGTGCCTTCTTCATATTCATCCCCTTTGCTCGGCGCCCGCGGCCAGACCTACAGCGGGGCTACCCGAGTCCAGGTATCGGCCCCTACCCGGTTTCGCTTGAGTGCGAATCGCGCGGTTTGTCTACCGACTGGTAGAGATGCCCGCTGCCCGACCTTCCTGGCGAAGGTCTCTGCGGTGCACGTAGTCATAAAGAATCACCCCCCGTTTCGCCGATGACTCTTGTCCAAGGACAGCTCGGTAGGGAGGCCGAGCTAGGCCGCTCGAGAGGAGACGGGGACATGAGGAACGAGACCGGACGGACACGGGCTTCGATCGTGCTGGTGGTCGCGGGCTTCCTGATCCTGGCAACGGCGGCCGCCGCCCTGGCCGACGGGATCGCCGCGGACGCCGACAACGACGCCCTCTCCTCGCCGCACCCGACCCTGCTGGCGACGACCCAGGCGGTCGGGACGACCGTCACCTACCCGTTCGCCGTGACCGTCGGGAACACCTCGCCCGCCTCGAACGACGTCTTCCGGGCGGGGCTCGAGCGACTTCGTCACCGTCGCGATCTCGCGCGAGGGCACCTGGGTCGACTCGCCGGCCGGCACGCCGAGCCAGCTCACGTTGACCCACTACCTCACGCAGGCACGAGGCACCGTCACGATCACGGTGCCGCGGAATGCCTGTGACGTGACGAACGACACGATCGTGGGCCTTCGTTCGTCGGCCAGCAACGGCCAAACGATGAGCCCTCGGTCGCTCGCATTGACCTTCCGGATCACGGGCACCGGCACGTGCGCGTCCGCCGACGGTGACGGAGACGGCGTCGCCGACGACGTCGACAACTGCCCGAGCGTCGCGAACGCCGATCAGGCGGACGCGGACGCCGACGGCGTCGGCGACCTCTGCGATCGCAACGCGTTCGCGCCCGGCGTGCACCACGCCGCGGACCCGAACCCGGCGACCGGCCCCGAGGGTTCGCCGCTCTTCGTCGACGGCTCCTTCTCGGACGGGGATGGCACGGCTCCAGCGCTCAGCAAGGTGAGCGGGCGCGGCGACCTCGCCGACAATGGCGACGGCACCTGGTCGTGGTCGCTGACTCCGGCCGACGACGGTGGCGGCAACGTCCAGGTCAAGGCCGACGACGGCGCGCACACGGCCACGGACTCCTTCGCGTGGAGCGCCTTCAACGTCGCGCCGACCGCCGACATCTCCAACGACGGACCGATCGACGAGGGCGGATCGGCCACGGTGTCCCTGACGAACCCGTCCGACCCGTCGTCGGAAGACACGACCGCCGGGTTCCACTACGCGTTCAGCTGCACGAACGACGCGCTCCCGACGACCTACGCGGACGCCGGCACGAGCGACTCGATCCTGTGCCCGTTCGCCGACGACGGCTCCTACAAGGTGTCCGCTCGCATCTTCGACAAGGACGACGGCTACACCGACTACGACACGACGGTCGTCGTGCGCAACGTCGCGCCGACGATCACGAGCGCCACGGTCACCGGCGGATCGGGCGTCGCGTGCCTGCCCGGCAACGCGGTCGGCCTGGACTTCGCGTGGACCGACCCGGCCGGCTCGCACGACACCTACAGCTACGACGTCGACTGGGGCGACGGCTCCGCGCACGCCAAGGGGTCCGGGCAGGTCTCCCCGGTGACCGGGCTCAGCCACACGTACGGCCCGGGCTCGTTCACGATGTCGATCGTCGTGTCCGACGAGGACGGCGGCTCCTCGGATGCCGTGACGCGCCAGGTGAGCCACGAGTTCGCCACGAGCGGGCTGCTGCCAGCCGATCAACGCGGGCGGGCGCACGACCTTCAAGCTCGGCAGCACGATCCCGGTGAAGGTCCGTGCCACCGATTGCACGGGCGCTCCGGTCGCCGGGCTCGACCTGCACGTCCACCTTGCGATGGGCGGGTCCGATGCGCAGGCCGCGGCCAGCAACGGCGACACGGGCATGCGCTACACGGACGGCCAGTACCTCTTCAACCTGTCGACGAAGCGGAGCCAGTTCGCCGGCGGCCAGGACCTGACGGCGGGCACCTACCACCTGTGGGTCACGGGCCCGATCGACTCGACGGACGCTGTCTTCGACCTGCGGTAGGAGCCGCGGCTAGGCGGGCACCACCTCGTAGGGCAGCATCATCTCGTTGTCCTCGTGGTCCAGGATGTGGCAGTGCCACACGTAGCGACCCGTGAACGGCTGCGGCACGGTCTGTCCGAACGGCACGCCGTCGGCGGCATCGGGACCGAAGGGCACCAGGATCCTCGTCACCATCCCTGGATGGGCCTGGACGGTGTCCTTCCAACCACGCTCCGTGATGGCCGGACCGGTGGGCGGCCCGGTGACGTAACCGGTCGCCGACGGGAACGGTCGCGACCCGGTTCCGACGTCATCCACCGTCATCGACGTCGTGCCGAACACGTCCTCCATGTAATCGTCGACATCGATCGGCTGCCGCCCCACCACGCGGAACTGCACCAGGTGCAGGTGGATCGGGTGCGTGTCGGCGGTGAGGTTGACGATCTCCCACTGCTCGAGCGTGTTCACCGTCGGGCGCTCGATGTCGTCGGTCTCCCACGGCCTCGCGTTCAGCAACGCCATCACGGGATCCCCGTCCTCGTCCAGGATCTCGGTCAGCAGCACCGTCCGGCGAGGCACGCCGGGCGACGTCGTCGGAGCGATCGGCACCGGGATCGTCGATGGGACGGTCACCGCCGGCGCGGCGCCCGCGACGACGCGGAACCGCATGATGTCGTTGATCCGCGGCTCGGCCGGGCTCTCGGTGCCGCATCGGCAGGCGGGCGTTCCGCAACTTCACCTGGTCGCCGGGCAGGAATCGCGAGAAGTCGACCAGGAGGTCGGTACGCTCCCCGGGCGCGAGGACGATCGAGTCGATCGCCACGGGGGTCCGTAACAGACCGGTGTCCGTGCCGATCTGCCACATCGGCGCCACCGGCCGCAAGGTCAGATGCCAGAACCGAGCGCTCGATCCGTTGTACGCGCGGAACCGGTACATCCCCGCCTTGATGTCGTGGTGCGGCCACACCGTGCCGTTGACCAGCGCCATGTTCCCGAAGAACTCGGGCTCCCATGGGTTCGGGTAGAACAGGGGCTGCTGTCCGCCGGTGGTGCGAGGCAGGAACGCCTTGTCCTGGATCACGAGCGGCACCTCGAACTCGCCGCTGGGCAAACCCAGGGAGCTCTCGATCTGGTCGCGGATCAGGTAGCCGCTCGCGAGCCCTGCGTAGACGTTCAGCCGCGTGATGCCGAGCGCGTGATCGTGATACCAGAGCGTCGCGGACTGCTGGTCGTTGAGCCAGTGGTAGGTGTGCGTCTGACCCGGCAGGAACGTGTCGTCGGGCGCGCCGTCGGAGCCCGGGGACACGTAGTTGCCGTGCATGTGCACGGAGGCGCGCGGCGACGCGGCGTCGTCCCCTCCGTCGTCGGGCCCGTGCAACGAGGTGTCGATCCCGAGCGGGTGCGGGCCGAGCTGGTTGCTCGCGACGTAGGTCACGGGCTGACCGCGTTGCGCGATCACGATCGGCCCGAGGTAGGTGATCGCGGGATCCGTCGCATAAGCGAAGGTCGGCGTCTCGCCGAGATCGCGGTGGAACCGGTGCGTTCGCGATCGCATCGGCAACCCGCTCGCGGCCAGCTGCGCCGCCGTGATGATGGGCGGGATCGTCAGCGGATCGACGAACGGTCGCACCGCTCGCGCCGGGATCGGCTCCGGTTCATCCTCGGCCGCGGCCATCGCGCGGGTCCATCCGTTCGGAACCAGCAGCGCGCCACCCGTGGCGACACCGCTCGCTAGGAACTGACGTCGTGTCAGCATCGTGATCCCCTCCCAAGGCTCAGCTTCTATGGTGACGTTGTATGCCATCCGAACGCAACCGGTACGTGCCGAAGGTCCGTTCGTGCTTGGCCCACATGCCCTCAGCGGGGGGTTGTCTACCGGCTGGTAGATAGCGCATAATCTGCCGCGTGGTAGAGAACCGAGGCTCGATCGTGGACGCCCTCGCGGGCAAGCGCATCCTGCTCACGGGCGTCACGGGCTTCCTCGGGCAGGTGATCCTCGAACGGCTCCTGCTGGACTTCCCCGACACCCACACGACCGTCCTGGTGCGCTCCCAGCAGTCCTCGACGGCGGTCGAGCGCGTCCACTACCTGACCCGCAAGCCGGCCTTCGACGTCATCCGTGAGCGACTGGGCGGCGACGACGCCCTCCTGGCCACCCTCGACAGCCACGTCGACGTGATCGACGGCGACTTCACCCGCGGCGAGCCCGACATCCCCTCGGGCTTCGACATCGTGATCCACTCGGCGGCCACGGTCAGCTTCGACCCGCCGATCGACGAGGGGTTCCAGACCAACGTCCTGGGCGCGCAGAACCTCTACCGCGGCGCCACGAACAACAACACGCCGCACCTCGTCCACGTCTCGACCGCCTACGTCGCCGGCGTGCAGAAGGGCGTGATCCCCGAGGGCCCGCTCGATCACAAGGTCGACTACGCGCTCGAGGCGCAGATGGCGCTGCAGGCCCGCGGCGAGGTCGAGTCGGCCAGCCGCAAGCCCGAGATGCTCGAGCACTTCATGGCCAAGGCCGCCAAGGAGCACTCCCGCGCCGGCCCCAACACGGTCAGCATCGACGCCGAGGAGCGCCGCAAGCGCTGGATGGATCAGCGCCTGATCGAGTACGGACGCATGCGCGCGCGCACGCTCGGCTGGCCCGACGTCTACACCTTCACGAAGGCGATGGGGGAGCGCGCGGTCGAGGACCTCGCGCACGAGCGCGGCCTGAGCCTGTCGATCGTGCGGCCTTCCATCATCGAGTCGGCGCTGGAGCACCCCGCGCCCGGCTGGATCGACGGGTTCAAGATGGCCGACCCGATCATCCGCGCCTACGGCATGGGCCAGATCCCCGAGTTCCCCGGCATCCCGGAGGGCATCGTCGACCTGATCCCCGTCGACTACGTCGTGAACGCGATCCTGGCGGTGGCCGCGACCCCGCCGCCGGCCGGCGAGCCCGCCCACTACAACGTGTCGAGCGGCGACCGGAACCCGCTGCGCTTCTTCGAGCTCTACGAGTACGTGCGCGAGTACTTCGAGTCGCACCCGCTGCCCGAGCGCGGCCGCGGCGAGCACAAGGTGCCCACGTGGGACTTCCCCGGCAACCTCAAGGTCGAGAAGATGCTGCGCCGCGCGGAGACGTTCGTCGACCTCGCCGAGAAGGTTGTGACGCACATGCCGAAGTCCACGGCGATGCGCGACGCGGTCAACCGGCTCGATCGCGACAAAGCTCGCGTGGACTTCATCGAGCGGTACTCCGACCTCTACGGCATGTACACCGAGACCGAGGTCGTCTACACCGACGCCCGCGTTCAGGCGTTGTGGGGCAGTCTGTCCGAGGAGGACCGCGCACGCTTCCCGTTCGACGCCGGCGTCCTGGACTGGAAGTACTACCTGCAGGACGTGCACTGCCCGGCGGTGACGATCAGCCTGCGCGAGCTGTCGCGCAAGGACCGCGAGAAGCCGACCGTGAAGATCCGCTCGCGCGACGACACGGTGCTCGCCGTCTTCGACATGGAGGGCACGATCATCTCCTCCAACGTCGTCGAGTCCTACGTGTGGACGCGCTTCGCCGACCTGCCGATCGAGGAATGGCCGGCCGAGCTCGTCAGCGTGTTCGGGCGCATCCCGGGCTATCTGCAGATCGACCGCCGCGACCGCGGCGATTTCCTGCGGACGTTCTTCCGGCGTTACGAAGGGGCGAGCGTCGCCGGCGTCGACGCGCTGCTGCGCCACCACGTGTCCGAGTTCATGTTGCAGAAGGCGTCGCCCGCCGGTGTGCGGCGTATCCGCGAGCACCGGGCCGCCGGGCATCGCACGGTGATGATCACCGCGGCGGCCGAGCCGTTCGTGCGGCCGTTCGCGCCCTTGTTCGACATCTTGATCGGCGCGGAGCTGGAGGAGCGCGACGGGCGCTACACCGGGTTCATGAGCCAGCCGCCGTTGGTCGGGGAGGCGCGCGCAGCGTGGCTGAAGCGCTACGCCACCGACAACGACATCGATCTGCGTCACTCCTACGCCTACGCGGACTCGTACTCCGATCTGCCGCTGCTGCGTGCGGTGGGGAACCCGGTGGCGGTGGCGCCCGACTCGGCGCTGTACCGGCACGCGCGCCGGCGCCGGTGGCCGATCGAGGAATGGGCGATGTCCAAGGGCATGCCGAAGGTCCGCTTTCCGAAGCCGGCGGTGCGCTGATGAGGTGCTTAGTCGTCGAGCGGGTGCTGCCAACGGCGGGCGTTCAAGAGGATGTCAACGTCAACGCAGCGCACCGACGCCCTCGCCATCGTCCATCAGATCGCGCAGACTCGCGTTGTCGGACAGGTCGACGCCGGGCTGCACGCCGGTGCCGCCGAACACTGGAAGCTCGGGGATTTGGGCTGTCGTTCGCACGGGACAAGCGTATCGGCATCACCGACATGCATCTAGATGCGCCCGCCTGTCTAGTCCCCTCCTCTCGCCGGCAGGTCCAGATCTCGGAAACGAGTTCCAGGATCTGGACAGCACCTACGGAACCCCCAGCAGAGAGCCGGGTTTCATGACGACCCTTGCGCTGGAGTACTTTCGTTCCGCGCCCCGATACGTGGGCGCCCGAACGGTCGGCACCAAGGTCCCCGGTCTCCTCTCCGGACCGCTCGCGCCTCTGCGACTCGTCAGCCTGAAGGATCCCGAGCCGCCGGCCGGCCACGACGGCTGGGCGCGGGTGAAGCCGTTCCTGTCGGGGATCTGCGGCAGCGACCTGTCGACGATCGCGGGCCGCTCCAGCTTCTACTTCTCACCGCTCGTCTCGATGCCGTTCGTCCCGGGGCACGAGATCGTCGGCGATCTGCTCGACGACTGCGACGACCTGCCCGCCGGCACCCGCGTCGTGATGGGCAGCGTCCTGTCCTGCGCCGCCCGCGGCGAGGTCAAGCTCTGTCCGAATTGCGAGGCCGGACGGACCAACCTGTGCGATCGCGTCGCGGTCGGCGATCTCAAGCCCGGCCTGCAGACCGGCTACTGCTCCCAGACCGGGGGCGGGTGGGCCCGCATGCTGGTGGCCCACCGATCTCAGCTGCACGCGGTGCCCGACGGCATGTCGAACGAGGTGGCGGTCCTGCTCGAGCCGTTCGCCTGCGCGATGCACGCGGCCTCGCGCGCGAACGTACAGCCGGGCGACACCGTCTTGGTGGTCGGCGCCGGCACCGTCGGCATCCTGACCCTGATCGCGATCAAGCTCTTCTCCCAACCCGGGCACGTGATCGTGGCGGCCAAGCACCCGAAGCAGCGCGCCGCCGCCAAGCTGTCGGGCGCCGACGAGATCGTCCGCCCCGAGCACGCGGCCAAGGCCGTCCGCCGTCACACGAGCGCGGTCAAGCTGACGCCCGAGCGCGGACAGGACTTCCTGTTGGGCGGGGCCGACGTCGCGGTCGAGTGCACCGGCTCCAAGAGCGCGCTCGATCTGGCGCTGCGCACCACGCGGGCGGGCGGCCGCATCGTCGTCTCGGGCATCCCCGGGCCCGGCGCCGACCTGACCCCGCTGTGGTTCCGCGAGCTCGACCTCGTCGGCGCCTACACCGCGACGACGGAGGACTTCGCCACCGCGATCCAGGCGGCGACCAACCTGCCCCATCTGGAGCAGCTGGTCGGCGCGACCTACCCGCTCGCCAACTGGCGCGACGCGATCGACCACGCCATGTCCGCCGGCTCGCTCGGCACGTTCAAGGTGGCCTTCCGGCCGCAGGACTGAGGAGAACAAACCATGCCAAGGCCAGGATTCGTGCTCGAGGTGGATGAGCGCACCCCGCCGCTGCTCGTGAACGAGGGCGAGGGCTACCGGATGCAGCGCTTCCCGCTCGGCACCAAGGTGATCTATCCGCCCGACGCGCTGCCGGGCGTCGAGGATCTCAACGGGCACATCCGCAACGCGTTGCTGCACCCGACCGGCGATTCGAAGCCGCTGCCCGAGCTGCTGTTCGCGGGCATGAAGCTGACGATCGCCGTCGACGACATCTCGCTGCCGCTGCCGCCGATGGTGACACCGGATGTGCGGCAACGGATCCTGGAGCACGTGATCGAGCTCGCCGCGCGCGCGCGGGGTCGACGACCTCGAGATCGTCGTGGCCACCGCGCTGCACCGCCGCATGACCGCCTCCGAGATCCGGCGCATGGTCGGCGAGCGCGTCTTCCGCTCGTTCTGGCCCAAGGCGCTCTACAACCTCGACGCCGAGGACGCGACGAACATGACGATCGTCGGGCAGACCGACCACGGCGAGACCGTGCAGATCCAGAAGCGCGCGGCCGACTCCGACCTGATCGTCTACGTCAACATCAACCTGGTGGCGATGGACGGCGGCCACAAGTCGGTCGCGATCGGCCTCGCCGGCTACGAGAGCCTGAAGCACCACCACAACGTCAACACGATGCTGCATTCCAAGTCTTACATGGACCCGCGCGAGGGCCACAGCGCGATCAACGACTCGACCGTGCGGATGGGGCGCTACCTGGCCGCCAACGGGGTCAAGGTCTTCCAGATCGAGACCACGCTCAACTCCGACACGTTCCCGTCGCAGCTCGGGTTCCTCAACAAGCGCGAGTGGGAGTGGGGCGCCAAGGATCAGGCGGTGATGGCCGCCACGAAGAAGGCCAACGACCTGGCGCCGCCGCGGATCCGCCGCGAGTTCTTCCGCAAGATCGAGGCGCCGTACAAGGTGACCGGCATCAACGCCGGCGAGGTCGAGGCCGTCCACGAGCGCACCCTGACGAACCTGCACCGCCAGCAGCTGGTCGAGGTCGAAGGGCAGGCCGACGTGGCGATCTTCGGCATCCCCTACGTCGGCCCCTACAACGTGAACTCGGTGCTGAACCCGATCCTGGTGCACTGCCTGGGGCTCGGCTACCTATTCAACATGTACCGGAACAAGCCGATCGTGCGCGAGGGCGGGGTCGCGATCCTGTTCCACCCCGTGCCCTGGGAGTTCAACACGATCCATCACCCCAGCTACATCGACTTCTTCGAAGAGGTGCTGGCCGAGACCACCGACCCGAAGCAGATCGAGGCGACGTTCGAGGAGCGCTACGCGCGCGACCCGTGGTACATCCACCTGTACCGCACCTCGCACGCGTACCACGGCGTCCACCCGTTCTACATGTGGTACTGGGGGGCGCACGGCCGCGACCACTGCGGCGACGTCATCTTCGTCGGCGGCGAGCCGAAGTCGCGTGGCGCGGCTCGGCTACCGCCGCGCCGACTCGCTGCGCGACGCGCTCGAGATGGCGAAGGACACGGTGGGCTCGTCGCCCGCGATCACGTACTTCCACGCGCCCCCGATCATGATCGCGGACGTGACGTGATGTCGGCGCGCGAGGAGCTGCGCGAGCTGGCCAAGGGGTTCCGCTGGGGGCGCCGCCCGTTGGTGCCCAAGTCGGCCGAGCCCTACACCGAGCCGCGCGAAGACGCCGGGTTCCCGACAGACTGGGCGCGCTCGCGCGCGGGTGTGGCCGCGCGGCGCGTGATCCTCAACGCCGGCATGCACCCGATCGTGAGCACCGAGCTGTCGCTCCGTGTCTACGGGCCTCGACCGGCTCGAGGACGTCGCCGGCCCGGTGATCTTCTACTCGAACCACTCGAGCCACCTGGACGCGACGCTCATCATGACGACGCTGCCCGAACGCTGGCAGCGCAAGACCGCGGTCGGCGCGGCGCGCGACTACTTCTTCGACGTCTGGTGGCGCCAGGCGTACACGGCGCTCGTGTTCGGGGCGTTCCCGATCGATCGAGGGCGCGGCGGCACCGGCGCGATCGACAAGGCCCGCGAGCTGGTCGACGACGGCTGGTCGATCGTCGTGTTCCCCGAGGGCACGCGCTCGATGGACGGGCACATGCAACGCTTCCGCCACGGCGCCTCGCGCCTGGCGCTTGGAGCTGGGGGTCGGCCTCGTCCCGATCGGGATCGTCGGCGCCTACCAGGCGATGCCGAAGGGCAAGTGGTGGCCGCGCTCCGGCCGGCCGGTCGTCACGCTGCGCTACGGCGACCCGCTCTACCCCCAGGAGGGCGAGACGCATCAGGCGCTGTCGGTCCGGATGCAGCAGGCCGTCATGGCGCTGTTCGACGAGGAGCGCACCGACTGGTTCCAGGCGACCGTGCGGGCCGAGCGTGGCGAGACGCCGTCGCTGTCGGGCCCGGTCGGCGCGCCCTGGCGCCGAACGTGGGAGGGGTCGCGCCCCGTGGCGCGACGCGGGCGCCCCCGCACCTGGGACTGACCGATGCCGCGGACCGGGGGCGAGCGACGCAAGACCACGATCGTCGAAGAGGCGATCCGGCAGTTCGGGACCGAGGGGTACGCGGGCGCGACGCTCGATTCGATCGCGCAGGCGGTCGGGGTCCGCAAACAGACGATCCTGTACTACTTCCCGAACAAGGACGCATTGCTCGAGGCGTGCCTGGCCGCCGCGGGGCAACGCGTCGCGGAGGAGATCGGCGCGGCGCTCGAGGCCTCACCCGACCCCGAGCAACGGGCGGAGGCGGTGATCCACGCCGTCTACGCGCTGGCCGCGGAGTGGCCGGAGTTCCCGATGTTCATCCGGGAGGCCGGGCGTCTGGGACCGAACGCATTCGACCGGTTCGGGGCGGCGTTGGAGCCGCTGCGCGTGCGTGCGATCGAGTTCCTGCAGGCGGGGATGGATGCGGGCGTGATCCGCACGCAGGATCCGATGATGCTGTTGTTCACGCTCTACACCGCGGTGATCGGCTCCCTCACCGAGGCGAGTGTGCTCGCGTCGTTCATCGGAAACGACGATGCGCGCACGTCGCTGAAACGCCGCGAGGCCGAGGTGGTTGACCTGGTGCGCGCCGCGCTGTCGCCGACGACCGGTTAGGCGTAGAACTCGACGATGAGCCGCTCGTCCAGCGGGACCGGCAGCGGGATCTCGTCGCGCTCCGGGTAGCGGGACAGCGTGCCCGAGCCCTCGTCCTTGTTCCGGTAGAGGTAGCTGGGCGGCTCCGCCGTGATCTCGAGCGCCTCGCGCACCGAGACGAAGTTCTTCGACTTGGACGACAGCGAGATGGTCTGGCCGGGCTTGACCTGTGCGCTCGGGATGTCGATGCGGCGCCCGTCGAGCGTCACGTGGCCGTGCGAGACCAGCTGGCGCGCCTGGCTGACCGTGAGCGCGAACCCGAGACGCAGGCAGACGGTGTCGAGACGGGTCTCGAGTTGGCGGATCATCTCCTCGCCGGTGACGGCCTTGCTGCGGGTCGCCTTCTCGAAGTAGCCGCGCATCTGCTTCTCGTTCACGCCGTACATGTGGCGGAGCTTCTGCTTCTCGAGCAGTCGCGTCTGATACTCCGAGATGCGCTTGCGGCCGCGGCCGTGCTGGCCAGGCGGATAGGGTCGCTTATTGGACGGACAATTGGGTCGCCCACAAAGGGGCGCACCCACGCGTCGACAGGTCTTGTGTTTGGGGCCGTTCTTATCCATGCGATTGGCTAGGCTACCAGACCTTTGGTTGGCGTGACCTGCGGATATGCTCGCGCAGTGAGTGACCGGCGGGAACGCGCGATCGGCAGCATCCTCGGTCTGGCCGTGGGGGATGCGCTCGGCGCGCCCTTCGAGTTCCGGCGACGCTCGGAGGTCCCGGATCCTTGCCCGCGTTCGAGCTGCCATGGCTCGGGATGCCGCCCGGGACCTGGACGGACGACACTGCGCTGGCTCGGAACCTGTGGCGGTCGCTGATCGAGCACGGCGGCGAGCTCGATCTCGACGACGTGCGCGCCAGGCACGTCGCGTGGCTCGCGACCGGTCCGCCGGACGTGGGGAACCAGACCGCGCTGGCGCTTCGCGAGGACGCCCGGACGGTCTTCGAGCGACGCGGCCCCGAGGTGAGCGCCGGCAACGGCTCGGTGATGTACTGCGCGCCGCTCGGCGTCGTTCGCGCCGACGCGCCCGACCGCCTGTTCCAGGAAGCGCCGGCGCTGTCGCGCCTGACCCATTGGGACGGACGGTGTCAGACGGCGTGCCTCGCGGTGACGCTTGCCACTGCGGCGCTGGTGCGCGGCGAGCCGGCGGAGCGAGCGGTCGTTGCGGCGGTCGAGGCGGTGATCGATCACGAGGGCGGTGAGGAGCTGGAATACCTCGCGGGCGAGGCGGGACGCGCTCGCGGGATCGACGGGCCCGGACATGGGGTTCACGCTGTTCACGGCTGGGATCGCACTGCAGGTCGCCGGCGAGGGCCGCGGGTTCGAGGAAGGGCTTCGGCACGTTGTGGGCCTCGGCGGAGACACCGACACGAACGCCGCGGTAGCAGGGGCGCTACTCGGCGCTGCGCACGGCGTCGACGCGATTCCCCCGGCCTGGATCGAAGTGCTCGCCGCTCGAGAGGATCTGCACGTCGAGGCGTCGGCGCTCGCGGCCCTTACGTGAGCCGTGTACATGTTGAGGGCTACTGACGCGTAGATAGAGGTGATGGACCTCAGGGCTGATCACGTCGTCGTGCCCGCAACGCTGGACTTCGACGACTGCTTCCGAGACCTCTTCCCAGGGGTGGCACGGGCGGCGGCTCTGGTCGCCCGCGATCCCCACCTGGGTCCAGACATCGCCCAGGAGGCGTTCGCGCGGCTCTACGAGCGATGGGAGCGGATCGAGAGTCGTGACCATGCCCGCAACTTCGCCTACCGGGTCGCCGTGAACCTCGCACGCTCGCACCTACGCCGGCGGATCGCGGCACCGTTCGGCCTGACCGGTCCCGAGCGCGAGGAACCCGACTCGACCGGATCGAGCGCGGCATGGCTGGACGCAGTCGACGCTCTTGGGCACCTCTCGCCGAAGCAGCGTGCCTGCATCGTCCTCGTCGACTACGCGGACCTCGATGCCGCGTCCACGTCCGTGATCCTCGGTATGGCCGAGGCGACCGTTCGTGTCCACCTACTCCGTGGCCGCCGCGCCTTGCGCGCGAGGCTCGACCTTCCCGAGGAGGGTTCACTATGACCGACCCACAGGTCCACGACCGGTTGCACCGCGCGGCCGACCCCATCGACATCGATCCCGAAGCGCGCCTGCACGCGCTCCACGCGGGGGCACACCGGCACGCGCGCCGGCGCCGAGCCTCCGGGCTGGCGGTCGGTCTGGCGGTCGCCGTGCTCGTGTCGGTGGTGGCCTGGCAGATGCGCCCCTCCGGCACGCGCGTGGCCGCCTCGAACCCATCCCTGACCGGCACGATCGCGTACTACTCCCTCGAGGGAGGCACGAGCGTGTCGGCCCGTGCCCGCACATTCCCAGACGGCTCGGACACAGAGGTCGTGGCCGGCTCCCCGAACAACATCTCGCCCGTCGAGTTCTCGCCCGACGGCACGCAGCTGGCGTACGCGCAGGTGGACGACGGCGCCGCGATCACCGTCGCGAACGCCGACGGGTCGAACGCGCACGAGGTGGGCCAAGGCCTCGGCGCCCAACAGCTGAGTTGGAGCCCGGACAGCACGCGGCTGGCGTTCATCGCAGCGCCGCATGACGCCACAGCCACCGCCGTATCGATCCTCGATCTGAGGACCGGCAAGGTGACCAAGCTGCCCGCCGCAGACGACTACTTGTGGAACCAGCTCGCCTGGTCACCCGACGGTACGCAGATCGCCCTGGCCGGCAAGTACGCCGGGCCCGACAATTCGTCGGACAGTCGGTACGACATCTACCTGTTGCCGCTCGATGGCGGGGCACTGAAGCCCCTCCAGACCGACCTGATCTGGACGGAGTTCATGGATTGGTCGCCGGACGGCACGCAGCTCGCCCTCAGCGTCCGCACTTCCCCGTGGACCACCGACTCGGGCGACTATCAATGGGATATCGCGATCATGAACGCCGATGGCTCGGGGTTCACGCAGCTGACGAACCGGCCCGGCTGGGACAACTTCCCTGTGTGGTCGCCAGACGGGAAGTGGATCGCCTTCTCGAGCGATCGAGACGCGAGCGCGGCACAGCTCGAACTCAATGGCTCCCCGGACGCGACGACGTTCGGTGGCGCCGGCACGTACGTGATGCGCCCCGACGGATCCGATGTGCAGCCGGTGCTGCTCGCCGGCGACGGCGACGCTGTGGTCGCGACCTCCTGGCGGTCGTAACGCCGGTTCGATCAGAACGCACTAGGCTCCCGACTGCTGCCAACGAGGAGACGAGGGCGTGGACGATCTGATCAAGGTGTATGGGGCGAGCTGGTGCAACGACTGCCGCCGGGCCAAGAAGTTCCTGGGTGACCAGCGTGTCTCCTACGAGTGGTTCGACATCGAGCACGACCCGGGCCTGATCGCCGAGGTCCACGCCCGCAACGACGGCAAGAACATCATCCCCACGATCGTGTTCCCCGACGGCACGCATCTCGCCGAGCCGACGAACGAGGAGCTCGCGAACAAGCTCGGGCTCGAGCGGATGGCGATGCAGCACGCCTACGACCTGATCATCGTCGGCGGCGGTCCGGCGGGGCTCACCACCTCGATCTACGCGGCCCGCGAGAACCTCGAGACGCTGATCATCGACTCCAAGGGCCTCGGCGGGCAGGCGGGCGTCACCGAGCGTCTCGACAACTACCCCGGGTTCCCGGAAGGCGTCGGCGGGGCCGACCTCGCCGACCGGATCGTGCGGCAGGCCCAGCGCTACGGCGTCGAGATGCTGCAGGCGCTGTCGGTCGCATCGATCGAGGACATCGGTGGCGAGGAGCTGAAGGTCGTCACCTCCAACGGCGACCACTACGAGGCGCGCGCGGTGCTGATCGCAACCGGGTCGTCCTACCGTCGCACCGGCGCGATGGGCGAGGAGGACCTGATCGGTGCGGGCATCCACTTCTGCGCCACATGCGACGGCCCGTTCTACAAGGGCTCGAAGGAGCTCCTCGTCCTCGGCGGCGGCAACAGCGGCCTCGAGGAAGGGCTCTTCCTCGCGCAGTTCACCGAGAAGGTCACCGTCGTGGAGTACAAGGACCGGCTCGCCGGCAGCCAGGTGCTGCAGGACAAGGTGGCGGCTGACCCGAAGATGAACGTGCTCCTCAACCGCAAGGTCGCCTCGTTCTCGCCGAAGGACGACGGGAGCGGCAAGATCGGCGACCGTCGTGCTCGAGAACGTCCAGACCGGCGAGACCGAGGAGCACCATCCCGCGGGCGTCTTCGTCTTCGTCGGGCTCGACCCGAACACGGGATTCCTCGACGGCATCGGTCGACCTCGACGAGCGCAAGTTCATCCGCACCGACGACACGTTCATGACCTCGATGCCGGGCGTGTTCGCGGCGGGCGACGTGCGTGGCGGCTCGACGAAGCAGCTCGCCAGCGCCGTCGGCGAGGGAGCGGCCGTGGCGATCCAGATCCGCGGCTACCTGGACCGGCAGCTCGACGAGGCCGTCCACACCGGGGCGTGAGCATGGATCCCAAGGAGATCTTCGAGCTGATCATCAAGGCCGACGAGAAGCTCAAGTACGCGACCGACGCGAACCGGGAGCTTCGCTCGAGCCAGGCTCGCGCGCTGCTCGAGCAGGCGCGCGACGCCGCGCGCGAGATCGGGAACGACGCGCTCGTGCAGCAGGCCGAGACGCGGCTGGCGGACCTGGCCTAGCCCGCCCAGCCCCGGAAGGCGCCGAACAGCGTGTCGCGCTGCGCGTCGGTCGATCTGCTCCTCCGTGAGCATGCCGGTCAACGCGATCGTCGTGCGGAACTCCTCGAGCACCGTCGTGCACCCGTCGCATCGCGACAGGTGGTCCTCGATCGCCGCGTGCACGTCGGCGGGCAGCGCGTCGTCGAGATAGCCGCTGATCAGCTCCAGCAGATCCCGGCAGACGATCTGGTTGGTCACGCGCTCACACCCCTCAAGTGCGCCTCGAGGGCCGCGCGCACCTTCGCGCGCGCCCGATGCAGGAGCACCCGTTGATTGGTGTCGGTCAATGCCAAAGCGTTACGGACCTCGTCGGAGGACCAGCCGAGGACGTCGCGCATCCGGATCACCTCGGCCTGCATCGGTGGCAGCGTCTCGATCGCGCGGCCGATCACCGCAAGGGTTTCGCGGCCCGCCAGACGCTCCTCGGGCAGCCCCCGCCAGTCGAACGGCAGGCTCGTCCAGTGCCCCTCGGTGTCGAAGGCGCTCGGATCCCAGGTCGGCTCGTCGAGGTCGTCGCCGGCGAGCGTCGCGAACGGCACGCTCCTGGACTCGCGTTGCCCGCGCGTCTTCGCCGTGTTGACGAGGATCCGGAAGATCCAGGTCCGAAGGGACGATCGGCCCTCGAACGCGTCGATACCCCGCAGCACGCCGACCCAGGCGTCCTGGACGACCTCGTCGGCCACCGCTTCGGTCGAGACGAACATCCGGGCCACGCGGCGCATCGACGGGGTCAGCCGCTCGACGAGCTCCATGTAGGCGGCTTGGTCGCGGGCGCGGAGGCGTTCGAGTGTCGCGAGATCGGCGGCGGAGGCACCCGGAGGCTGCACGCCGTGAAGACTACCGAGGAGGGGGAGTTGGCGGCCTAGCCCGGCCGCATCGCGGCCCAGGGGCGGTCGTAGCCGTACATCGAGTCCTGCTGGACCTCGCCGCCGGGGCCCGGGTGACGCGCGTGGATGATCGAGCCACCGCCGATGTACAGCGCCACGTGGGGCCCGAAGTTGCCGTAGTAGATGATGTCGCCGGGCTGCACCTGATCGAGCGGCACGTGCGGCAGCGACGAGTACTGCGCCGAGGCCGAGTGTGGCAGGTAGACGCCGGCCTGGGCCCACGCCCATGAGGTGAGGCCCGAGCAGTCGAACGAGCTGGGACCGGCGGCGCCGAACACGTAGGGGGCGCCGAGCACGGACTGGGCCGCCGCGATCGCGATCTGGGCGCCGCTGGCGTTCGGGTCCGGCACGAACCCACCGCCGCCGCCGGTGTCGCCGCCACCGCTCGGGGGAGGCGTCGTCGACGTCGTCTGGTTCTGTTGGGCGTCGAGGGCGGCCTGCTGCGCGGCGACCGCGGCCGCGTACTGCGACTGCAGCTGATTCGCGAGCTGCGCCTGCTCGTTCAGGTTGGCCTGGGCCTGCGCCTTCTGGGCCTCCATCGCGTCGGCCTTGGCCTGCGCGTCGCCGACGGCCCGGTTGTACTCCTGGGTCGCCCACGCGGCGCGTTGGGCGGCCTCGTCCGCCTTGGCGGCAAGATCGGAATCGGTCTGCGTGATCGCACCGAGGAATTCGAGGCGGTCGGAGAACTCCGTCATCGAGTTGGACGACAGCAGCGCCTCGTACTGGGAGCCCATGTCGGTGTAGGCCTGCACCGCGCGATCGGACAGCTGCGCCCGGGCCGCGGCCGCGTCGCGCTCGGCCGAGTCCTTCATCGCCTTGGCCTCGGCGAGGTGCTCCTGGGCCTGCTGGAGCTGGTAGCGGGCCTCGTTCCACTGCTCGTTCAGTGCTGAGAACTGCTCCTGCAGGGTGATGAGACGAGCCTTCGCGGCATCGACCTGCTGTTTGGAAGGAGCTGCGACGGAGGGGGAGACGGAGGCGACGATGGCGGGGAGCACGAGGAGCGCGGCAACCACGAGCCGCGTCACCTTGGTCCGCGTCTCGGTCATCGTCCTCCTCGGGGGGTTTGTGGCCCCGCGTTGGGGGCGTCGGGGGTTCACCCGACGTTCATCGTCCGGATAGCCCAAAGGCTCGGTAAGAAACCGAGCCCTCACGGCAATCACCGTAGCCAACGATGCGGGGGGGCGTCAACGATGTTCGAACACGCGTTCGATTGGCGCCGAAACCGTTTGGACGACGGGGACGGTCGTTCGCGACGACCGTCCCCGTCGATCTCGGGTCGGGACGGCGGGATTTGAACCCGCGACCTCAGCGTCCCGAACGCTGCGCGCTACCAAGCTGCGCTACGTCCCGAGATCGTTCAGTGTAGCGGTCGGCCGCCGACGCAGTCGAAGGATCGTGGCCTCGGGACGACACCAGAACCGGAACGGCGCGTACTTGCTGGTCCCCAGACCGCGGGACGTGTGCACGATCGCGGGGCCCATACGGCTGAGTCCGTCGACGAGCCGGCGCGGCATCGAGCAGTTCGTCACGAGCGCGCCGACGAACGGCAAGCACACTTGCCCGCCGTGCGTGTGTCCGGCCAGGACGAGGTCGTAGGCGAGCGCCGCGATCTCGGGGGCCGAGTCGGGCGAGTGCATCACTCCGATGCCGAAACGGTTCGTCGTCCGGGGCGCCACCCGGAGGTCGTGCCAGCGGATGTGCGCGTCGTCGAGGCCGAGCAGCTCGACGTCGATCCCGCCGACCTCGAGCTCGCGCCGGGAGTTCGTCAGGTCGACCCATCCGTCGTCGGTCAGCTGCGCGATCAGATCCTTCGAGCGCCCGCCCTGTGCCAGTCGGCGTGTGCGCGTGCGCCGGAAGTACGCGAAGTAGTTGAGCGGCATCGGCACGAAGTAGTCGTTGGAGCCGAGCACGAACCACGACGCCAGCCTGCCGCGTGTGGCCCGGACGGCGTCCACCGCGTTCTCGACCGCCTCCGGCTCCGCGAGGAAGTCGCCGGTGACGACCGTCACGTCCGCGGCGGGCAGCCGAGCCAGGAACCGTCGCTTGGCGGCGTCGCCACGCACAACGTGCAGGTCGGACAGGTGCAGGATGTCGAGCCGCTCCGGGCCGGTGGGTGGGAGGATGGCCAGGTCGTAGCCGCGGAGTCGGAACCAGCGGCGCTCGATCGCGATCCCGTAGACGACGCACAGCGCGCCGCACGCGAGGATGACGACGAGGACGGGCAGCACGGGGAGGGAGTCTACGGTGACCACCACGTTGAAGGAGCAGATCCGCGAGCGGACCACGGCCGCCTTGAAGGCCGGCGACAAGGTGACGGTCGGGGCGTTGCGGATGCTCTCGGCCGCGATCACGAACCAGGAGAAGGAGGTTCGCCACGAGCTGTCCGACGACGAGGTGCGCGAGATCGCCGGTAAAGAGGTGAAGAAGCGCGCCGAGTCGATCGAGGCCTTCGACGGGGCGGGGCGCACGGAGCTGGCCGACAAGGAGCGGGCGGAGCGAGCGGTGCTCGAGCCCTACGCCCCCGCGCAGCTCGACGAGGCGGCGGTGGACGCGCTCGTCGACGAGGCCTTCGAGGCAACCGGGGCGAGCGGCCCGGGCGACATCGGCAAGGTCATGGGGTTCGTGATGGGCAAGGCCAAGGGCCAGGTCGACGGCACGGTCGTGCAACAGAAGGTGCGCGCGCGCCTGGGCAGGCGGCTAGTGCGGGCTCGAGGAGGGGCTCGGTGAGGGGTCTGGTCCCTGCCCTTGTCCGGGCGATTTCACCCAGACGAGCAGCGTCACGCTCGAGCCCTCGAGCACGGACGTGCCGGCGTCGGGGTTCATCCCGTAGACGAGACCGTCGAGCTTCGGATCGTTCGTGTCGTGCTCGACGACCGTGGCCGATACGTGGATGGCGGCGAGCGCGGCCTTGGCGGCCCCGATCGTCAGGCCCTTGACCGACGGGAGGGTGACGTGCGGCGCGACCCCGTTGCTGATCTGGAGGTGCACCGTGACGCCGCCGACCGTCTGCGAGCCGGCGGGCGGATCCTGCTCGGCGACCGTTCCCTGGGTGAGGTAGGAGTCGATCACGGTGGTGTCCACCTTGAACCCGGCGTCCTTCAACGCCTGGATCGCGGCATCCTTGGTCATCCCGATCACCGTAGGGACCCTCGTGAGGGCGGCCGGCGGGGAACTCCCGCGGCTGGAAGCCCGCCATCACCTGGAGCATGTAGGCCTTCCAGATCGGCGCGGCCACCGATCCGCCGAACACGGAGTACCCCCAGTAGTTGGGCATTTCGTACGGCGTCTGGGGCGAGCCGACCCAGACCGCGGTCGTCACCTGCCGGGTATAGCCGACGAACCACAGCTCCTTGTTGAGGTCGGACGTGCCCGTCTTGCCGCGCAGTGGCCAGTTGCCCCACCCACTGGAGAACACCGAGGCGGCGGTGCCGTAGGTCACCGGACCTTTGAGCAGCTCATTGACGAGGTTCGCGACGTCGGCGCTGACGACCGGTTGCAATCGGGAACCTGCTCGTAGAGCAGGTGGTGGCCACGGCTGATGCTGGAGACCGCATAGGGCTTGCAGTGGACCCCGCTGTTCGCGAACGTCTGGTAGCCGGAGGCATGGTCGAGCGGCGTGATGCCCGACGGAGCCGGTCGCGAGCGAGCAATACGGCGGCAGGTACGTCGTGATGCCGGCGCGATGCGCCATGTCGACAACGTTCTCGGGCCCCACGTCGACGATCAGGCGGGCGAAGACGGCGTTACGGAATCCGCCGTGGCGTCGTACAGGTTCAGCGATCCGAGGCTGGTGCCCTCGGCGTTGGTCACGTTCCAGAGGCTGCCGTCGGCGTTGGGGCACGCCGGGGATCGCCCCCTGGACGCCGGAGTAGGTCGCCGTCGGCGGGATGCCCTCCTCGAAGGCGGCCGCGAGCACGTAGGGCTTGAACGAGGACCCCGGCGGGTGCTGCGTCGTGACCGTGTTGATCTGGTCCTTCTGGTAGTCGCGGCCGCGAGAGCATCGTCCGGATCGCCCCGGTGTGCATGCCGAGCGACACGATCGCGACGTCCGGCTTCGGGCGAGTAGCCGGGGTTCGGCGGCGTGCTTGCCCACGGGGCGTTCGCCGCCTTCTGCGCGGCCTTCTGCCAGTTGGGGTCGAGCGTCGTGACGATGTCGAGCCCGCCTTCGGCGAGCGCCCGCTGGCGCTGCTCGGGGGTGGAGCCCAGCACCGAGTACCAGCCGTTCGGGTCGTCTACGATCTGTTGCTTCACGTAGTCGACGAGGAACGGCGGCGTCGGCAGGCCCGTGCTTCGCCGACGTTGGGCGCCAGCCCGAGGAGTGAGTCCTTCGCTCGCTGGCCGCGCTGCCGCCGAGACGCCGCCGTCGTCGGGGCCGAGCGCGATCATCCGGTTCAACACGTCGTTGCGGCGAAGGAGCGCGGCGTGCGGGTGCGTGATCGGGTCGTACTCGCTCGGGTTTGATCAGGCCGGCCAACAGCGCGCCTTCGGGCAGTGTCAGTTCGGCCGCCGACTTGTGGAAGTAGAAGCGGGCGGCCGTGCCGATCCCGTACACGTTGTTCCCGAGGAAGACCTCGTTCAGATAGAGCTCCAGGATCTGGTCCTTCGAGTAGTGCTGCTCGACGCGCTGGGCGAGCGCGAACTCTTGGAACTTGCGCGCCAGCGAGACGTCGTTGGAGCCCAGGGTGTTCTTGACGAGCTGTTGCGTGATCGTCGAGCCGCCCTGTTGGATCGAGCCGGCCTTGATGTTGGCGAACAGCGCGCGGAGCGTCGCGGTCAGGTTGAGCGCGCCGTGTTCGTAGAACGAGTCGTCCTCGATCGCGAGCACCGCCTTGATCGCGTTCGGGCTGATCCGGCGCAGCGGCACGATCTCACGGTTGTCCAGATAGATGTGCGCCAACACCGTCTTGCCGTCGGAGGCGTAGATCGTCGAGCGCTGTGGCAGGCGGGGGATGCGGGTGAAGTCGGCTCCGGCGGCGTCCAGGCGCGACTGCACCTCTTTGACCCCCACGCCCGCCGCGAGGAACGGCGGCGAGATCACCAGTGCGGTCACGCCCGCGGTCGCCACGAGCACCGCCAGCAACAGGAGGAAGGCCACGGGTTTGAAGACCCATCGATCGCTGACCGGCAGGGAAGGGGGTGCGTGGGCGGGGCCGGGATCCGTAGGCATCAGGGTTGTCTTCGAGGATACGCCCCGCCTCGGTACGATGGTTCAACCGAATGCGTCGTTCCTCCCTTTTCGTGGCTACGCTGCTCGCGGCCGGCCTGTGGCCCCTGGCCGCCCACGCGCAGACGCCCGCCGAGCCTCAGAGCAGGGTGGACGTGATCAAGGTGGAGGGCGCGATCGACCGGCCGCTGACCGGGTACCTGAACCAACACCTCGATCAGGCGGTCGCGGACGATGCGGTGATCGTGTTGCAGGTCGACTCCGCAGGCACGATCGGGCGCGACGGGGTGGCCTTGGCCCAGCGTCTCGTGGAGCTCCCGGTGCCGGTGCTCGTGTGGGTCGGGCCGGTGCCCGCGCGCGCGAGCGGGGCGGGGATGCTGCTGATGGATGCGGCATCGCTGGCGGCGGTCGCACCCGGGTCCCAGACCGGGCCGCGGGATCCGATCGACCTGCTCGAACCCGACGCCGTGCCGCCCGATCTGGACGCGACGATCCAGGGATGGCTTGACGCCCGCGATCGGGTGGCGGACCTGTCGCACCAGAACGAGGCGATGCCCGGCGCCCTGGCCGAGCAGTACGGCTTCGCGGACCTCGACGCGGCGTCGGTGGTGGAGCTCTTGAACAAAGCCGACGGGCTGACGGTCCAGACGGCCGACGGTCCGTGGGTGCTGCACACGCAGGTCGCCACGACCGACGCCGACGTGAACGCCGGTATCGGCGTGCTGATCCGGTTCATCGAGCCCGGCATCCTCGTCCGGGTGGCCCACGCGGTCGCGACGCCGTCGATGGTCTATTTCCTGTTGGTGTTCGGCCTCGCGTGCATCGCATTCGAGATCACGCAGCCCGGCTTCGGCTTCGCGGGGTTCGCGGGGGTCTTCCTGACCGCGCTCGGCGTCTACGGGCTCACGGTCGCGGTGCCGTCGTGGCTGTGGTTCGCGGTGATGCTGGCCGGGATCGCGGCGATGGTGCTCGACGTACGGATGCGGCGGTTCGGCATCCTGACCTACGGCGGGCTCGTGCTGTTCGCGGTGGGGTCCTTCCTCGCGTACGGCGGGGTCGCCGAGGCGATCAAGATCTCCCCGTGGCTGATCGTCGGCGCGACGATCGCGAGCTGGCTCTACTACGGCTTCGGACTGACGGTCGCGGTGCAGTCGCGCGACCGGATCGTCGCCACCCAGCGCGGGCTGATCGGCCTGGTCGGAGAGGCGCGCGGTCGGTTGGCGCCTGACGGTCCCGTCCATGTGAAGGGCGCGCTCTGGCGCGGCCGCAGCCTGGGCGACCCGATCGCACCCGGCACGAAGGTGCGGGTCCGCGGGGTCGATGGCCTGATCCTCAAGGTCGAGCCCGAGGCCGGCGGGGAACGCGAGCCGGTCGCGGCCGACTGAGCGACCCGGCATCGTTCGTGGCAGGATTCGCCCATGGATGACGCCGCGATCCTCGCCCGACTCGACGAACTCGGTCTGGAGCTGCCAGCCCCGCCCACCGCGCTGGCCGTGTATACGCCCTGCGTGGTGCAGGGCGGCGTTGCCTACGTGTCCGGGCAGGTGCCGATGGTGGACGGCTCGGTGATGCATCCCGGGCACCTCGGCGACCGGGTGACGATCGAGGAGGGCGCGGCCGCCGCTCGACGGGCGGCGCTGCAGGCGCTGGCGGTGCTTCGCGACGGGCTGGGCGGATTCGGACGGCTCCAGCGTGTGCTGCAGGTCACGGTGTTCGTCGCCGCGACGGCCGATTTCGTCGATCATCCGAAGGTCGCCAACGGCGCCAGCGAGCTCCTGATCGAGGTGCTCGGCGACGAGGGCGGCCACGCTCGGGCGGCGGTCGGCATGTCGTCGCTCCCACTGGGCGTGTGCGTCGAGGTCGCCCTGACGGCCGCCGTCTCCGACTAGCCGGGTTGCCCGCGTGGGTGTCGGCGGCCGTGGGTAGGGTCGACGGATGACGAACGCACCGATCCTGCTGGTCCCCGGGTTCTGGCTCGGCGCGTGGGCGTGGGACGAGGTCGCCGCTGCGCTGCGTGCCGACGGCCACGACGTCACGGCGCTGACGCTGCCCGGCCTCGAGTCGATCGACGCCAACCGATCCGCGATCTCCTTGTCCGACCATGTCGATGCGATCTGCGCGTCGATCGAGGCGGCCGATGCTCCTGTCGTGCTGGCCGTCCACAGCGGCGCCGGGTTCGCCGGGTATGCCGCGAGCGACCGGCTGCCGGAACGGATCGCGGCCATGGTCTACGTCGACTCCGCCCCAGGGGTCGGCGCGATGGACCCCGACTTCGCCGACGTCGACAAGCCGCTGCCGTCGCCGGAGGAGCTCGCGGCCGAAGAGAACCTCGACGGGCTCAGCGAAGCGCAGCTCGATACCTTCCGCAGGCGGGCCGTTCCCGAGCCGGGGGGCGTCTTCCGCGAAGCCATCGCGCTGACGAACGACGCGCGCCTCGACGTGCCGAGCACCGTCATCTGCACCGGGTTCTCCTCCGAACAGGTCAAGGCCGCCGTCGAAGACGGATACGCGTGGCTCCGGGGGTTGACCGAGCTGCGTCGGGTGACCTGGGTCGACCTGCCGACGAGCCACTGGCCGATGTGGTCACGCCCGCAGGAGCTTGCCGCGATCATCGGCGACGTCTCGAAGGCGCAGGTCGCCTAGCTCGCTTCGCGCGGGAACCGCAGGTCGCCGACGCGGCGTGAGATCCCGTTCGCGTCCATCCATTCGGCGAGCGGCACGGCGTACTTGCGGCTCGTCCCGAGGTGTTCCCGGAGCGCGCTGACGCTCACGCCGTCGCTCGCATGCGCCCGCACGAGCTCGGCCGCCCGCGCGACCATCGCGTCGCTGAGAACCAGCTCGCCGCTGATCCGCACCACGAGCCCGGCGCCGCCTGCCGCATCGATCAGCGACGGATCGACGCCGGATGCGACCAGCTCCTTCACCGTCGGGGGCATCGCCTCGTGCTCGCCGGAGATGGCGGCTACCAGCCCTTCGAGCTCGGCCTCGTGACCCGTCAAGGCGACCCGGTGGCCCGGGAGGCGCACGGTGCTGCCGTTGCGCGCGATCGTGCCGGCCTCGCTCAGCCGCGCCAACAGCGCGTCGACCAGGGCGGGATCTGCGGGGGCATGGGCCATGCGGAGCGCCGAGCCGCAGGCCGCGCGGACGTCCTTCAAGGAGGCACCCGCCTCGAGCGGCCGCGTCTCGTGGAGCACGGTGAGTTCATCGACGATCGCGTCCGCCACCGCCGCTTCGAGTCGGACGGATCGATCCACCAGCCATCCGGTGGCGCCGTCGTGTCCCGGTCGCCGATCTGCACGGCGAGCTCGTCGGTACGGATCGCCCCGGCCTCCTCGATGCAGAGCGCCGCGATCGCGGCGCGGTCGGGCGCCGCCGCGCGCCGTGCGAGGAACGCGACGTGCCGAGGATCTGCGGCGCGCGGCGGTGCCGCGTCGAGCACGATCCCGCCGCCGACCGTACGACGGCGACCCGATTCCCACAGCACGAATCGGTCCGAGACGTCGAGCACGAGCGCGTCGTCGGTGCGGACGCGAAGCAGCACCTCGCCGTCGGCTCGACGCTCCAGTACGCGCAGGCGGGCGGTCGTCTCGCCGGCGCCGGTGTGCACGGTGAACGCGCCGCGCTCCGGGATGCGGTCGACGCCCCGGACCGGCCGCGCGATCGCTTCGAAGACGGGCGTGGGTCGGAACGCCCCGGGCTCGCAGAGGATCGAGCCGCGGTGCAGCGGCGCGCGCTCGACGCCCGCGAGGTTCGCCGCGACCCTCGACACATGGCACGCCTCCGTCAGCTCGCGCTTGTGCGTCTGCAGCGAGCGGACCCTCGCCCGCATCGCGCCGGGCTCGACGGTCACGTCCTCGTCGACGTGCAGACAGCCGCCGGTGAGGGTGCCGGTCACGACCGTGCCGGCGCCGGTGATCGAGAACACCCGGTCGACGAACAGGCGCCGCCGCGCATCGGGAGGCGCCGGCGCCTCGGCGACGATCCGCTCGAGCTCGGTGCGCAGAGCATCGAGCCCGTCGCCCGACCGCGCGCTGACCGGCACGATGGGCGCCTCGTCGAGCGCCGTCCCGGCGACCCGCTCGCGGACATCCGCGGTCGCGAGCGCCAGGCCGTCCCCGTCGACGAGGTCGGTCTTCGTCAACGCGATCACGCCGCCGGCGACCCCGAGCACGTCGAGGATCTGCAGGTGTTCCTCGGACTGCGGCTTCCACCCCTCGTCGGCCGCGACGACGAACAGCACGAGCCGCACGGGCCCGACGCCGGCGAGCATGTTGCGGATGAACCGCTCGTGCCCCGGCACGTCGACGAACCCGATCTCGTGGCCGCCGGGAAGCGTCGTCCACGCGTAGCCGAGATCGATCGTCAGCCCGCGGCGCTTCTCCTCGGCGAAGCGGTCGGGGTCGATGCCGGTGAGCGCGACGATCAGCGCCGACTTCCCGTGGTCGACGTGCCCCGCCGTCGCGACGACGCGCAGCGAGCCGGTCACGCGTCAGTCCTCGTCGTCGAGGTCGTCGCCTTCCAAGGCGTACAGGACCGCGCGGGCGGCCAACGGCACCTGCCGGTCGGTGATCGTCCGCACGTCGAGGAGCACGTGGTCGTCCTGCATGCGGCAGAACACCGACGGGGAGCCCGTGCGCAGCCGAGCCGCGAAGGCCGCCGGGTCCTGGCAGCGCACCCGCACGCCCCACGAGGACAAGGCCTGGCCGGGCACCGAGCCGCCGCCGACGACCGAGTCGCAGCGAACGACGTGCGCGCCCTCGAGGTCGCCCCCGATGCGCTCGGACAGCGTGTGCGCGCGCTTGGACAGCGCGTCGAGGCTCTCGTGGATCATCCGGTGCACGGGGATATCGCCGTGTGCGCCGGTCGCGTACAGCGCGAGGGTCGCCTCCGTCGCGGCGGCCTGTAGCTTGTCGATCCGCATCGCGCGCGCGAGCGGGTGTTTCCGGAGCCTCGCGATCAGGTCCTCGCGCCCGACGATGCAGCCGGCCTGGGGTCCGCCGACGAGCTTGTCCCCGCTGAACGTGACGAGGTCCGCGCCGTCGAGCAGCGCCTGATGCACGCTCGGTTCCTCACCAGGGAAGCCACGCTCGGCGTCCAGGAGTCCCGAGCCCACGTCGAAGACGAGCGGCACCTCGGCCTTCCGGGCGATCTGTGCCAGCTGGGTGGTGGTGGCTGCCGAGGTGAACCCGACGACGCGGTAGTTGGACGGATGCACCTGCAGGATCGCGGCCGGTCGAGTCGTCGAGGGCGGCCTTGAAGTCCGCGGCGCGCGTGCGGTTCGTCGTGCCGACTTCGACGAGGCGGGCACCCGAGGCGCGCATGATGTCGGGGATCCGGAACTCGCCGCCGATCTCGATCAGCTCGCCGCGCGAAACCAACACCTTCTTGCCTTTGGCCAGCGCGGCGAGCGTGAGCACGAGCGCGGCCGCGCAGTTGTTGACGACGAGCGCGGCCTCTGCGCCGGTGAGCGAGGCGAGCAGCAGCTCGGAGCGCGCGCCGCGCGCGCTGCGCTGGCCCGTTGTCCTGTCGACCTCGAGGTCGGTGTAGCTCTGGGCCGCGCGGCCGACGGCCTCGACGGCGCGCGTAGCCAACGGCGCTCTGCCGAGGTTGGTATGGATGATCACGCCGGTCGCGTTGATCACACGGGTCTGACCGTTGGTCGCACGCGCCGCGGTGGCGACGGCGCTCGCCAGGATCTCGTCTGCGATCGGCGGTTCCTCGCCGCGGGCGGCGGCCGCCCGGACGGCCTCGAGCTCGGCGGTCAAGGTTCGCTTGAGCACCGCCCGGCCGACGACGCGTCCGGCGCGCTGGCCCGGCGTGGATCGCAGCACCGCATCGACGCTGGGGACCTTCCGGCGGGCGTCGGTGGTGGCCATTGTCGGAGCCTAACGCCCCAGCTCCGCAGGCGGGTCGCCGTGCCCTGCCGGGCCTCGGTAAGATGCCGCTCACGATGGTCGACAGCCCCACGCGCCCGGCGTTCCAGAGCCACGAGGTCACGGCGCTGGTCCGCGGCGGCGGGGTCGACATCATCCCGGCCGGGGAGTTCCAGACCGAGGAGATGATCCTCAATATCGGACCCCAGCACCCGGCGACGCACGGGGTGCTCCGGATCGTGATCGAGCTCGACGGCGAGGTCATCAAGCGCGCCGAGCCTGTGATCGGCTACATGCACCGCGGCGCCGAGAAGCTCGCCGAGTTTCGCGACGCGCGGCAGACCCTCGTTTTGATGAACCGTCACGACTGGCTCTCGGCGTTCAACAACGAGCTCGGGTGGACGATCGCGATCGAGCGCCTGGCCGGCATCGAGGTGCCCGACCGCGCGCAATGGATCCGCACGATGTTCGCCGAATGGAACCGCATCATGAACCACCTCGTGTTCATGGGCTCCTACCCGTTGGAGCTGGGCGCGATCACGCCGCTGTTCTACACGTTCCGCGAGCGAGAGATGTGCCAGGACCTCGTCGAGTCAGCGACCGGGGCGCGCATGCACCATTCGTTCGCGAGGGTCGGCGGGCTCAAGGACGATCTGCCCTTCGGGTTCCTCGCACGTGCCCGCGAGGTGCTGACCGCCGTTCGCCGGGTCGTGGACGAGTACGAACATCTGATCATGGGCAACGAGATCATCTTCGCTCGCTGCCGCGACATCGGGATCATCTCGCGGGAGACGGCGATCGCCTACGGATGCTCCGGGCCGGTCGCACAGGCGTCGGGCGTCGCGATGGACCCGCGCAAGGACGAGCCGTATGAGAAGTACGCCGAGGTCGAGTTCGAGGTGCCGGTCGGCGAGCGCGGCGACTCCTACGACCGCCTGTGGGTCCTGGTGGAGCGTGTGAAGCAGAGCTGCAACATCATCGAGCAGTGCATCGACAAGCTCCCACCCGGGCCGTACCGGGCCTCTGGCCTGCCCAAGACCCTCAAGATCCCCGAGGGCGAGATCTACGTTCGCAACGAGAACCCGCTCGGCGTGATGGGCTATTACGTGATCGGCGAGGGGAAGAAGAACCCGTACCGCGTCAAGATGCGCACGGCGAGCTTCTCGAACGTCAGCGTGATCCCCGCGGTGTTGCCCGGGGTCTTGATCCCCGACCTCATCTCGATCCTCGGCTCGATCTTCTTCGTCGTGGGCGACGTCGACAAGTAGCCGTCGGCTATCCTTGCGCCCCTGATGGCGCTTCCCACGCAAGCCGACGATTTCCCGGCCTGGTACCAGGGCGTGGTGCGCGGCGCCGACATGGCGGAGAACTCGCTGGCGCGCGGCACGATGGTGATCAAGCCCTACGGCTACGCGATCTGGGAGGCCATCCGCGACGCGCTCGACCTGCGGTTCAAGCAGACGGGTCACGAGAACCTCTATTTCCCCATGCTGATCCCGCAGTCCCTCCTGGAGCGGGAAAAGGAGCACGTCGAGGGGTTCGCGCCGGAGGTCGCGGTTGTCACGCACGCCGGCGGCGAGGAGCTCGGTGAGCCGCTGATCCTCCGGCCGACGTCGGAGACGATCATCTGGGAAGCCTATTCACGCTGGGTGCAGAGCTACCGCGACCTGCCGCTGCTGTACAACCAGTGGGCCAACGTCGTCCGATGGGAGATGCGTCCTCGCTTGTTCCTGCGCACGACCGAGTTCCTGTGGCAGGAAGGGCACACCGCGCACGAGACCCGAGACGAAGCCTGGGAGGAAACCCTCCGCATGCTCGAGGTCTACCGCGAAGTGGCCGAGGACGTCATGGCGATCCCGGTGCACAAAGGTCGGAAGACGGAGGCGGAGCGGTTCCCCGGTGCGGACGAGACCCTGCCGATCGAGGCGCTGATGCGCGATCGCAAGGCGCTGCAGGCCGGCACATCGCATTACCTGGGCACGAACTTCGCCGAAGCGTACGGCGTGCAGTTCCTCGGACGTGACGGCGAGCAGCATCACGCGTTCGCGACGTCGTGGGGCGTGTCGACTCGCCTCATCGGCGGGCTCATCATGGCCCACGGCGACGACAAGGGCCTCCGCCTGCCCCCGAAGGTCGCTCCGGTCCAGGTCGTGATCGTCCCGATCTTCCGCAGCGACGATGAGCGTGGGCAGGTGCTCGGCGCCGCCAACTCGATGGCCGAAGAATGGCGCGCGAACGGTCTGCGCGTGAAGGTGGACGACCGCGACGATCTCCGTCCCGGATACAAGTTCGCCGATCACGAATTGCGAGGTGTTCCCGTACGTGTCGAGATCGGCCCGCGCGACCTGGCAGCCGAGCATGTGACGGTCGCGCGTCGTGATACGGGAGAGAAGTCTACGCTCGGCTTCGGCGCCGTCGAGAGCGCGCTCGACGACCTGCTGGGCGACATCCAGCGCGGGTTGTTCGACGACGCGGCCGCGTTCCGCGAGGAGAACACGCATGAGGCAGCCACGTACGACGAGCTGCGCGCCGCGATCACCGATGCGGGCGGGTTCGTGACGGGCGCGTGGTGCGGCTCGGCCGATTGCGAGGCGAAGGTCAAGGCCGACACGAAGGCGACGATCCGGTTCCTGCCGTTGGAGACGGAAGATCCCGGCGCGGCGTGCTCGGTCTGCGGTCAGCCGGGGACCGAACGAGCAACGTGGGCCGTCGCCTACTGAGCTCTCTCTTCATCTCGGCGGTGGACGCGCTCGCCGCTTTCGCGAGATGGACCGACCTCAGGTTCGGGCGCGTCCAATCGCCGGCGGGTGCTGATCGACCCCTTCCTGCACGCCGCGTTGGCCGATGCGTCCCGAGCGGGATGGCGCAGCTTCGCTGCACCATCCCGCGCTCCCGGGAGTGACTACGTCTGGCGGTTGATCCATACGCCGCCGGGGCCGGTGTAGGAGTTGCCTTCGCCCCATGCCCCGATGAACTTGCCGGCGTTCGTGATCGCCGCCTCGCCGTAGTCCCCGTACGGCTCCAGGAATCCGTTGGCGGTCTTGTAGGTGGCGCCCGCGGTGACGTCGGAGATCTTCACCGGAGCCAACCAGGTGACGCCGCCGTCGGTGGAGGCGCGGTACCACACGTTCCAGGCGTCGAAGTTGCCGCCGTTGGTCTGCATGTACCACGCGCGCACGTCGCCGGCTCCGCGTGCCTCAGCAGCGGGGAAGTCCGCCATCTCGCCGGCGGTCGACAGCGCCTGCCGCGCCGACCACGTCGCTCCACCGTCCGTGGACCGACGGGACCAGAGCGTCTCGTTGCCCTTCGAGACCGTGGCGCCGTCGTACAGCAGCACGAGCGTGCCGGCCGAATCGGCCGTGATCGCGCTGTGCCCCGGGTAGTAGTCGGGCGTGCAGCCGGCCGCGGTGCAGTCGGGCGCGAGCTCGACGGCGTCGACGACGTTCGCGGTGAACGACGAGCCGTTGTTCGTCGAGCGGAGCACGTTCACCTGCGCCTGCCCGACGAGCGACCCACCGGGCCCGCCGTAGTCGAGGCTGGTCTCGGAGAACACGACCGTTCCGTTTGGCAACACGTCGCCGTCGAAGGCAAAGAAGTAGCGGGTGCTGTTGACGATCTTCGTCTGCGTCCAGCTGGCGCCGCCGTTGTGTGACTGCGCGACGTAGGGGTCACCATTCTGCGGCCCGTTCCAGCTGACATAGACGTCGTTGCCGTTGTCGCTGACCGCGAGGATCGGCTTGTCGTTCCACGCTGACCTTGCCGTAGGTCTTCACCGGCGTCGACCACGTGGCGCCGTGGTTGGTCGACTTCGTGAACATCACGTTGAAACCGTTCATGAACACGGCGTAGACGGCACCCGTGTTCGGGACGACCTCGATGATCGGATCCGCCTGGGCACCGATGCCCGAGCACGTGCAGATGAAGCGGTCCGGACCCCACGTGACGCCGCCATCGCTCGAGACCTTCAGCATGATGTACGGAAGCGGGCATTTGTTGCCGCACGCGGTCGGACCCGTGTAGCGGGTGGTCAACAGATACACGAACGGCGAGTTCGGGTCGGCCGCGATCGCTGGCTCCCAGTCATCGGCGGTCGGGGACACGACCTGCTCGCCGGCCCACCCTGCCGCCGGGGCGGCCGCGGCCTGGGCCTGTGCCTGGTTCACGCGCAGGGTGCCATCGGCCTTGGCTACCTTCCAGGCATCCAGACGCTCGGCGGCCGCGTTCGCCTCCTCTTCGGCCTCCGCCGCTCCGCCGCGCTCGTGCCCGCCGTCGAACTCCTGCTCTCGGGTGTCCGACGAGGACGAGGGTGAGGATGAGAGCGAACTTCCGCCACTCATCATCAGCGCCACGAGCCCGATTGCTGCGATGGCGAGGATCAGCGCGAACACGGTGCGGCGTCTCTGCATCGGTGACCTCCTCGGGGGTTGACCCGTCGAACACTACGGCCGAGCTTGTGGAGCGCGCAACTGAACGAGACTCAGGTTTGCCGGTTGATCCAGACACCTCCGGGACCGACGTAGCTCGGTCCCTCGCCCCAGGCCGCGATCGTCTTCCCGGCGGAGGTGATCGCCATCTCCCCATAGTCGCCGTAGACCTCGCCGAACCCGGCGGCCTTCTTGTATCCGGCGCCGCCGGAGGCGTCGGAGATCTTCACGGGAGCGCTCCACGTCGCGCCGCCGTCGTCGGAGGAACGGAACCAGACGTTCCACAGGTCGAGATCGCCGCCGTGGGCCGTCTGGTAGTACGCGAGGCGAACGTGGCCGTTCCCGGTGGACTCCATCATGGGCGCGGTCGCGTGCTCGCTGTCGACCGAGAGGGCCACGCGGTTGCTCCAATTCCGTCCGTCGGCCGAGCGACGCACGTAGATGCGCTGCAAACCGTGATCGGTCGTCGGCGCGTCGTAGGCGATCGTGAACGCGCCGCGCGCGTCGGCCGACAGCGCCACGTGGCCCGCGTAGTAGTCGGCGCGGCAATCCGCGCACGCGATCGACGGCGGGAACGAGTCCACGACGACATCTCTCCAGGTCGTGCCCCGATCGTCGGAGACGAAGGCGTGCACCTCGGTTGGGCCGTCGAGACCGGTGCTGCTCCCGTACGTCACCGCCCCCTCCGCGAACACCACACGTCCGCTGGAGGTCACGTCGGCGTCGTAGGCGTAGAAGTACTTCTCGGCGTTCTCCAGACGGGTCTGGGTCCATGTCTTGCCGGCGTCGTGGGACTGGGCGAGCCACGGGTCGCCGCCCTTGGGGCCGTTCCAACTGACGTAGACATCGCGACCGTCGTCGCTCGTGGCGAGGACCGGTTTGTCGTTCCAGGCGACCTTGCCGTAGGTCTTGACCGGTTCCGACCACGTCTTGCCATGGTCGTTGGACCTGATGAAGACCACGTTGTATCCGATCATGAACACCGAGTAGACGACCCCTGTGTTTGGGACGACCTCGATGATCGGATCGAACTGCCCGGAGCCTTTGCACGCGCACAACGGTCGTTGCGCTCCCCAGGTCACGCCCCCGCTCTTCGACACCGACAACGCCATCCACGGGGACGGACAGTTCCCGGCGCAGGGCTTGGCCGCGTAGCGGGTCGCCACGACGTAGACGTAGGGCGAGGATGGGTCGGCGGCGATCGCCGGCTCCCAGTCGTCGGCCTTGGCGTTGAGGACGTACTCGCCCGCCCAGCCCGGCGCCGGGTCGAGAGACAACGCGCCAGTCCGAACGCCGGCGGTGCCCTCGGCGCGGGCCTCGGCCAGTGCCTCGAGCCGCTCCTGCGTGTCGTCGGTCTGCTCGGCGGCCTCCGCGGACCCGCCGCGGCCCTCTTCGATTGGGGTGATGGCAGGAGTGGCAACGTCGCCACGTGTAGGCGTGGACGAGGTCGACCCCGTCGAGACGGCGACGATCAACGCGAGCACGGCGACGAGCGCGGCGATGGCGGAGCGGCGAGTCTTCGTGATCCCTCCCGATGTGCGAAGGACGACGCTAGCGGTCGGTTCCGCCGCAGGTCAATCGGCCTTTCGGTCCCGTGCGGCGGTGAGCCATGCCGGCTCTGGAAGGCCGGGCGAGGCGAGCAGGAGCCAGCGCATCCGGCCGAGCGCATCTGGATCCACCAGCAACGAGGCGCGCGAGCGCGCCGACCAGGTGCGGACCGCCTCCAGGCCCTGCCCGCTCGCAAGGTGCTGCTGCTGGCGCTCGAACTCCGCGCGGTACCAGTCTTCGAACCCGAGCGCGAGGAGCGCGTCGCTCTGGCGCGCGCTGGGGAAGGCGCGGAGCCCGAGCCGTTCGGCGTGGCGAGCGAGCCACCCGAAGTCGATCCCTGCGGTGATGTCGGCGCTGCCCGGTTCCTCGAGGATGTCTTCCACGACGCGGTGGTCCCGGTAACCGTGCGCTGTGCTCCGCCCCCCGTTTCGTCCCCGTAGTCGATCAAGAGCGCGTAGCCGGTCTGCAGGACGCCTGCGACCTCCTTGATGAAGGCGAGCGCCCCGACGGGCACGACGATGCGGGCTGTGGTGTCGACGCCTTCGAGCGCGTCCGCCAGGCCGTCGTCGATCGGGACCGCGCGCTCGACCAGCACGTCGCCGTCGAGATCGATCGCGACCTCGCGGCCATCTTCGACCACCCGGAACGGCAGGTTGTCGAGCAGCTCGTGCGCCAGCACGAGATCGACCGGCGCGACCAGTCGCTCGGCCACCGAGAGCCCCTCGACGTCGCGCAGCGCGTCGCGCGCACCCGCGCTGATCTCGACCGCGGTGTAGGCCGCGTCGAGCGCACTGCAAGATCTGACGGGCCAACGTGCCGTCGCCCGCGCCCACCTCGCTGATGCGCAGGGGGGTCGGAGATCCGAGGGCCCCGGCGAGGGGTTCCAGGGCGCGCGCGACGAACATGCCGAAGGCCGGATGCACGTGCGGACTCGTCACGAAGTCGCCGCGGGCTCCCACCGGCGGGTCCTCGTAGAAGCCGCCTGGACCGTAGAGCGCGAGCTCCATGAACGTGGCGACGGAGATCGGTCCGTCGGCGCGGATGCGCGCGCGGATCGCGGCGGCGGGGGCGGTTCCCACGGACGCAGTATGGCGGCGACCTGCGAGGATGAGCGCCGTGGACGAGCGACCGATCCGTCGAGCCGCGTCGGTGATATGCGTGCGCGCCGGCGTCGACGGGGAGCCCGAAGTGCTCGTCGTTCGCCGCAGCCGCGAGAGCCGGTTCCTGCCCGGCTACGTCGCGTTCCCCGGCGGGGCGGTCGACGCCGAGGACGAGGCGCACGCCGAGCGGCTGGTTCGGCGATCCGCGAACGCCGCGCGGGCCGCGGCGGTGCGCGAGCTGATCGAGGAGACGGGCGTCACCCTCACCGCGGACGGCCTCGTCGCATCCGACGGCTTCGCGCCGACCGACGTGGCCCCGCCCTCGGCCGACCAACTGTCGGCGCTCTGTCACTGGGTGGCGCCGCCCGAGGTGCCGGTCCGCTTCGACGCCCGCTACTTCACCGTGCAGGCCGGTGCCCGACGTCGTGATGACCCCCGATGGCGCCGAGGTCAGCCGCTCTGTGGTGGACGACGCCGCGCCGGCTCCTCGCCGAGTGGCGGGACGGCGCGCACAAGCTGTACTGGCCGACCTGGTTCACCGTGACGGAGCTCGCGGCGTGCACCTCGGCTGCGGAGGTGCACGCGCTGTGTTTCGACAGCCGCGACCCAACGCCGGACGAGGAGGCGACCATGCCTCGCCACGTGATGGAGCAGGAGTAGCGGCGCTGCGGGCGACCCGGGTGCTCGCGCCGAACCCAAGCGTCTACACGCTCGAGGGCACGAACACCTGGGTCGTCGGCGAGGGCCCGACGATCGTGATCGATCCGGGGCCCGACGATCCGACGCATCACGATGAGGTCGCGCCGTCCGCCGGCGAGATCGCGCACGTGCTGGTGACGCACGACCACGAGGATCACGCGGCGGGCGCCGCGGCGTTCGCCGATCGGGCGCACGCGCCGCTGTGGGCCTGGCGCCTTGCGGGCGCGAGCCGTCCGACGGACGGGCAGCGGTTCTCGGTGGCCGGCGCGTCCTTGCAGGCCGTGCACACGCCGGGTCACAGCGCCGACCACGTCGTGTTCCTCGGAGCGGGAGCACGGCGCCCTGTTCACCGGGGACGCGGTCCTCGGCCGTGGGACAAGCTTCATCGACCCGCCGGACGGCGATCTGGGCGCCTACCTCACGTCGCTGCACCGGATGCAGGAGTTGGCGCCTCGCACGATCTATCCGGGGCACGGCCCGGTCGTCACCGACGCCGCCGCCGAAGCTGCGCGAGTACGTCGCGCACCGGGCCGAGCGCGAGGAACAGGTGCTCGCCGGGCTCACCGCGGGCGATCGCACGGTGGCCAAGCTGGTCGAGCGGATCTACGCGGACTATCCCTCGGACGTGCACGCGTTGGCGGCGCGGTCGGTGGTGGCGCACCTGCGGAAGTTGGAGCGAGAGGGACGGGTGGACAAGGCTGGCCGCGGCGGGTCCCAGACGTGGACGGTTGCCGAGCCCACGGTCTGTCAACGATGCGGACGCCCCGTCCGCGGACGCGCCCGGTATTGCGGCCCTGCTCATTGGCCCTGTTGCAGGGCGAGGCGAGCACGCCCTAGAGGTTGTTTTCCACCAGATGCAGCTGGCTGCGCACCACGTAGCAACCGCGGCCGCGCACCTCGATCGAGCCACGTCCGATCAGCGCCCGCACGGCCCGGTTCACCGATTCGCGTGTCGCGCCGACCATGGCGGCGAGCTCGTCCTGCGTCAGCCGCACGGGAAGCATGGTGCCGCCTGGCTCCGGACGTCCGAGCCGCCGCGCGAGGTCGAGCAGGCGACGCTCGAGTCGGTCTGTGATGTCGTACCAGGCGAGCTCGGTCGCGATCGACGTGAGGCGGGCCATGGTCGTGGCGAGAGCGTCGAGGCCGGTGGCGGGGTGCAGCCGGGCGGGCCGCAGTGCCGTCGCGGTCCACGGCGACGGCATCGCGTCGGGCAGCCCGAGTGCGTCGGCCGGTCCGAGCAGATCGAGCATCATGGTGCGTCCGTCGGCGTCGACGACCGAGACGACGAACACGCCGGTCTCGATGATCCATTGATCGGGACACGCCTCGTCTTGGCGCACCGGCGTCTGGCCGGGGCGCACGATCACGAGGGGGAGCGGTTCGACGACGCCCATCGGGCGAACGACCATCAGCACCACCCACCGCGCACCCTAGCCCGTCCCACCGACACGCCCGACCCGGTAGGCTTCCCGCAGCTGTCCAGGAGGGATCGACCATGGCGAAAGTGAAGCTCGAAACCGTGCTGGGCTACGTGCCCTTGTTCCGCGGACTGACGAAGCGCCAGCTGAAGCATCTCGCGTCGTTGTGCGAGGTCGCCGACTACATGGCCGACGCGTCGATCGTGAAGGAGGGCACCCCCGGCGACGCGTTCTACGTCGTGCTGAAGGGACAGGCCGAAGATCACGGCGAACAAGCGCTTCATCCGTCGCATGGTCCCCGGCGACCACTTCGGGGAGATCGCCGCGATCGACGGTGGCGAGCGCTCCGCGACCGTCACGAGCGAGACGCCGATGACGTTGGCGGAGATGAGTCGCACCTCGCTGCACAAGGCGTTGCGCGAAGACCCCGACCTGGCGTTCCAGCTGATGACCGAGCTCGCGCGCATGTTCCGTCAGGTGAGCAAAGAGGCTTACCAGTAACCGATGCGGGTCGAGTTCTACGAGCCCGAGGACGAACAGAAGACGACCCTGGCCACCGCCGAGTGGGACGGCGCCGAGGTCACGGTGTCCGCGGCCGACGACGGGGTGCGCGCGGCGCTCGCCCACGCCTTCCGTCGCAGCCAGGTCTCGGTCGACGACGCGTCGCGACGACGCCTCGGCACCACCGGCGAGGTCGTGCTGCAGCCGGGCAGTCTGGAGTGGTTCCGCGCCGTCGCGAACACGAGGGCGCCCACCGAGTCGGGTCTGGCGGCGCGGCTCGTGCCGGGTCTCGCGAAAGGCGGATTCGATCCCGCGGCCGGCTACCGTCGGTTCGAGGAGCAGCTCGAGCGGCTGGACGCTCGCACGCGCTAGGCGTTCTCCGCGAGCCAGGCGCGCCCGGCCGCGCAGAACCCCTTGAAGTCGCAGTAACCGCACCAACGTCCCGGCGTGGGGTCGAAGACGCCGCCGCCGATCGCCGACAGGGAGGCCTGCACGCGGTCGCGCACCGCGTCGGGATCGCCCATCGGTTGCGACACCGCCTCGTCGCGCGCCAGGTAGTAGTAGGTGAGGGTGAGGTCCTCGGGCGCCTTGTGCCAGATCTCGACGCACGCCAGGCCGTAGAGCTCCAGCTGTAGCGGGTCCGCCGCGCCCACGCCGGTCTTCCAGTCGACGATCTCCCATGGTCCGTCCGGCTCGCCGTAGATCGCGTCGATCCGGCCGCTCACGGCGAAGCCCCCAACCCGCAGCAGGAACGCGCGCTCGGCGAACAGCGGCGTCCGATCGTTGAACCGCGAGGTGAGGAACGCTTGACGCAGGCGATCGATCCGGCCCGGGTCGCCGGCGAGCTCCTCCTGGGTGAGATCGACGGCGTCGTCGGCCTCCAACAGCCGGCCCTGCCCCGACGCGCGGCGCTCGATCCACCGGTGGATCTCGGTGCCGATGCGCGCCGCCGGCCCGCTGAACCGGGGCAGCGGTCGCACGCGCGTCCAGTAGAACTGCTTCGGGCACCGCGCGTGGTCCATCAGCGAGCTCGCCGACAGCGTCCGCGGGATCCGGTCTCCGTCGACGGAGCGCAGGTCATCGGCGGCCTCGCGTTCGCGGAGGTGGGCCGCGAGCTGGACCCGATCGGCGGCCAGCGCCTCGAAGGATGCGCGCGCCGCCGGCTCGAGCGAGTCGATCAAGCCGGTCTGTCCCTCCGGCTCGAGCGCGGCCGGTCGCCAGCCGTCGGCGAACAGCGGATCGGCGGCCGTTGCGAGCGCCGGGCCCGGCCAGTCGCGCACGAACCGCTCGCGCAGCCCGAGCATAGGGTTCTCGTCGCCTGGCCTCGGTCGCGTTCACCTCAACCGCCGCGAGCCCGCTGTCGGCGCCCCAGGCCATCAGCTCGTTGAGGAACCGGCTCTCCTTCTTCGGGTAGATGTTGTCGCCGTACCAGTAGGCGCCGCTTGCATCGAGCGTCCTGCGCGCACGGGTGAGCGCGACGTAGGCGGTCCGGCGCTCCTCGATGATCTCCTGGGCCTTCAGCGCGTCGCGGAACGCAGAGAGGTTCCCGTCGTAGCGCGGCAGGATGTCGGCGTCGCCCCGCAGCTCGAAGTCCAGCGATTTGCCTCGCTCCGCCGGGTTCTGCGGCACCTTCGGGTTGGGCAGGATCTCGTGCGCGAACCCCGGCACGAAGACGTGGTCGAACTCCAGGCCCTTGGCCACATGGATCGTCATCACCTTGACCGAGTCGGCATCGGAGGGCTGCACCGGCGCCCATTCCTGCTTGTCCAACCGCTCGACCGCCTCGATGTGGTCGAGGAAGACACGAAGGGTCAGCTCGCCGTCGACCGGCTGGAACGCGTGCACCTCGTCAAGGAAGGCGGCAAGGTTGCGACGCGCTCCCAGACCGCGGCGCCGGTCGGGGTCGGCGTCGAGCTCGTCCAGGATGCCGATCCGGCGGATCACCTCGCCGAGGAACTCGCCGACCGGCCTCCGCGCCTCCACGCGAAGCGCGCGGAGCTCCTCGCGGAAACCGGTGAGCCGCTCCCGCCCCTCGTCGGACAGCGCCTCGACGTCCTCCAGGTGCTCGAGCGCCTCGGCCAGCAGCACCGGCTGGCTCTCGATGTCGTCTTCCTCCAGCTCGTAGTCGTCGCGCAGCTTCTTGGTCTTTTCGGTGGCGAGCCGCGCGAGCAACGCGATGTCCTTGAACCCGACCCGGTACCGCGGACCGAGCAGGATGCGGGCGAGCGCGACGCTGGCGGTCGGGTCCTGCACCGCGCGCGCGTACGCGAGCACCTCGACCACCTCGGGCATGCGCAACAGGCCGGCCAACCCGACGATCTCGACGGGCACCTCGCGCTGGTCGAAGGCCTGGCGCAGCAGCGTGAACAGCCGGGACGTGCGGCAGAGCACCGCCATCTCGGACCAGACGGAGCCGGCCGCGTGCAGCTGGACGCAGCGGTCCGCGATCCGCTGCGCCTCTGTCCATTCGTCGAGCACGCGCACGGTGCGCACCTCGCCCTGACCGTTGGCCTCCCAGGGCACGAGACGCTTGCCGGGCGGTCGCTGCGACTCGGGCACGGCGCCGATCACCGCGTCGGCCGCCGCCAGGATGCGCGCCCCCGAGCGGAAGTTCGTGTACAGGGGCAGCTGGGCCGCTGGCGTGCCGTCGGCCTTGGGAAACTCCTGTGGGAACCGGAACAGGTTGTAGAGCGACGCGCCGCGCCAGGCGTAGATGTTCTGGTCGGGGTCGCCGACCGCGGTGACCGGGTGGCCGGCCCCGAACAGCGCGGCCATCAGCTGGGCCTGCGCGACGTTCGTGTCCTGGTACTCGTCGAGCAGGACCGCTTGGAAGCGTGCGCGATGGTCCGCGACCACATCCGGGAACCGGTTGACGACCTCGAGCGCGCGGTCGATCTGGTCGCCGAAGTCGATCACGCCGAGCTCGGCCTTCAGCTCTCGGTAGATCGCGGCGGCCTCGATCAGCTCGATCCGCTCCTGGGCCGCCTTGTAGGAGCGCTCGGAGCGGTGGTCCTTCAGCACGTCGAGCCGGTTCGCGAGCCAGGTCAACGCCTCGCCCGGCGTGACGCGGTGGTTCTGCAGCTGGTCGTCGAGCTCCAGGATCTTGCTCACGAGCGAAGGTTGGAACGTCGCCAGGGTGAACTCGAAGGTCATGCGGTCCAGGACCCGGCCGCAGAGCTCCTCGCGCTGCGCCTGGTTCAAGACGCGGGCGCCCGGTTCGAAGCCCGCGAGCACGCCGTAGCGGTCCAGCAGCGACGCCGCGAACCCGTGATAGTTCATGATCTCGGGCTCTTCGCCCTCGGGCAGCTCCAGCGTGGCGAGCGCGCGACGCACCCGAAGCCGCAGGTTGTCCGTGGCCTTGTTCGTGAACGTCAGGCACAGGACGTTGCCCGGCATCACACCGGGGCCCTCCGTCCGCCCCAGCGCACCGAGCGCCAGGTACACGACGCGCGCGGCCATGACGGAGGTCTTGCCCGAGCCCGCGCCGGCGATCAGCACGCACGGCTCGAGCGGCCACGCGATCGCGTCCCACTGCTCGTCGGTGGGCTCGGCGCCCATGGCCGTCACGACCTCGGTCGGTGCGACACGCGTACTCACGGCGTCACCAGATCGAAGACGGGCTGGCCCTCGGGGAACAGCGGGCACAGCGACTTGAAGTCGCACCAGTAGCAGTTGGCGGCCGGATTCGGCCGGTAGGTCTCGGTCTCGATCAGCTCGCGCTTCATCTCGATCAGTCGCGACAACTCCGCACGCACGTTGCTCTGATACTGCTCCTCGTGGTCGGGCGTCACCTGCCAGGACTTCAACACGAGCTCGCCGCGCTTCCAGTCGCCCTTGATGTAGGCGAGCTCCACTTGACGCACGGGACGGTATGGCTCGAGCTCCTCGCATTCCTGGACGGCGAGGTAGTAGATGCCGAGCTGCAGGCTCTCCTCGGCCTTCGGCGCGTAGTCGGCGCTGCCGGTCTTGAAGTCGGTGATGCGGGTGCCGTCGCCGAAGGCACCGATCCGGTCGATCACGCCGACGATCGTGGCGTCGTCGAACTCGAAAGAGAAGAACTCCTCGTTGGCCAGCGACTCTTCCTCCCCGTACTGGAACCACCAGTTCTTGAACATGCGGGTCTCGACGATCTGGCGGTGGGCGACCGAGACCGCCTTTGACGGGAACTCCTCGTCGCGCCAGCGCTTGTCGACCTCGGCCAGGATCTCGTCCTTCGTCTTGCCGAGCTCGCCCTTCTCGATGCGCTCGATGATGCCGTGCACCAGCTTGCCGACCCATGCCTGGTAACCCGCGACCCGGCCGAGGCCGAGCTCGTCGCCGAGCACGTGCTGCAGCTCGCAATTCTCGAGGTTGGACAGTCGCGAGTACGACAGACGGAGCGTCTCGTGCAACGGACGCCCGGTGTCGGTCCAGTCCCGTTGGAACCACCAGCGCGAGGCGTCGACGTCGAGCGCGCGTAGCCCTGCGAGCGACGCGAGCCGCCGCCACGCGTCGACGGTTGGATCGGCGAGCTGACGGCGCCACGCGGCGACCGCCTCCCCGACGCTGACGGGCTCGTCGACGCCGGCCTCGGGCGCCACGGTCCAGCGCACCGCCGGCAGTTCGTCGACGAAGCGTGAGCGTTGCGTGAGCTCGTCGGTGTCGGGGTGCGTGTCGGCGGCGATCAGGACCACGCCACGGCGCGCGCGCCCCAGCACCATCCGGAAGAGGCGGCGTTCGTCCTCCAGCCGCTCCCGCACCTGTTCGGAACGACTCCGGATACGCTGCAGCGCAGCCAGGTCGAACATCGGCTCGGGCCGGGACAGCGATGGGAAGTTCCCCTCGGTGGCGCCGGCGACCAGGACGGTGTCGAACTCCAGACCGCTCGCACCGTGGGCGGTCAGCACCTGCACGGCGTCGGCGACGGAGGCCTCGCGGGCGCTCCAGCCTGGCCCGTGCTCGCCGGCATCGAGCGCCTCGAGGAACGACTGCACCCCCGCGTCGCCCTGCTCCGACGCCTCGGCGACCACGTTGGCGAACGTGACCGCCGTGTCGAGCTCCTGGCCCCCGGCTTCGACAAGCCGCGCGGAGCACGGCAGCTCCTCCCACAGCACCTTGAACGCGTCCTGCACCGACATGCCGGCGAAGAGCGTGGCCTTGTCCAACGTGGCGCGGGCGGCTTCGACCCGTGACGCCTCCTCGGGGTTGAGCCCGTCGGTGCGATCGAGGGCGGCAGCGGCGGCGCGCGGCGCCGGGCCGGTGCTCTTGGCCAACCTGATCAAGCCGCGCGCCGCCGCCGGCGAGAGCCCGACCACGTCGGAGGTCAGCAGCGGCTCGATCAGCTCCTCGCGTCGCGCGCCGTCGGCGACCAGCCAGCGCAACCCGAGCACGTACGGATAGGTGGCGGACTCCAACGTGAGCGACTTCCCACGCTCGGGCACCGCTCGCGGGATGCGCGCGTCGTCAAGCGCGCGCAGCAGGTTGCCCAGGTGCGTGCCCTGACGCCGGACGATCACGGCGAGCTCGCCCCAAGCGATGCCGTCTTCGACGTGGATGCGGCGCAGCTCGCGCGCGATCGCCGCGTGCTCCTCGGAGGAGTGCGGCGCCACCCATGCCTGCACGGCCGGGCCCGCAGGGCTGCGGTACGCCGTCGGGAGCTCGATGCGCTCGGCATCGGGGAACGACACGGTCGCGAACCGGTCAAGCGGCACGCGCGTCATCCCCTGGAACGAGAAGACGTGGGCGGCCGGGTCGGCGGCGACGACCACGCTGTCCGCGCCGAGCGACGCGAGCAGCGCCTCGGCCGCCAGGGTCGTGTCCTGGTAGTCGTCGACCAGCACGTGGTCGAACAGACCCACCGCGGGCTCGATCGATGCGAGCTGCACCAGACCGGCATAGTCAACTTGATTGACCGAATCGAGCGTGTCGAGGTACTCCTGGGCGAAGCGAGCGAGCTCGGCCCAGCCGCCGAGGCCGGCCGCGGTCGCCGCCTCCGCCAGGTCCTTCGGCGAGAGCAGAGATTCCTGCATACGGGTGAGGAGTTGTCGCACCTCGTCGGCGAACCCGCGGACGCCGAGAAGCCGCCCGTACGCGGGCCAGGCGTCCGGGTCCTGACCGGCCAACAGCTCCCGCACCAGGGCGAACTGCTCAGCGGCCCCGAGCACCTCCGGCGGCTCTCCCTCGCGGAGCTTCAACACGCGGTATCCCAATCCGTGGAAGGTCAGCACCTGCAGCCCCGGCAGCGAGGCCGGCAGGCGCTCCAGCAGCGCTGTTTTGGCGGCGTCGCGGGCGCCGCGCGACCCGAGCACCAGCACCACGCGCTCGGGCTCGGCGCCGTCCTCGATCAGGCGCGCGAAGCGTTCCCGCAGGACAGCGGTCTTGCCGGTGCCTGGCCCGCCGGTTACCAGCAAGGCCCCGGATCGGTGCGCCAGGACGGCGTTCTGCGCATCGTTGAAGTCCAACGGGGGGGCCGCCATGTCCTGGATGCTACCCCTCGCCGCCGACACCCCCGCCGCGGCTGTATCGGCTAGGTCGGGCGCTGGCGTTCCGCGTCGCTTCGCAGGATGCAGAACTCGTTGCCCTCGGGATCGGCGAGCACGAGCCACCCCGTCCCGTCCGCCTGACGCCGATCGTCGAGGGGAGTGGCCCCCAGGGCACGGACCCGCTCGATCTCCTCATCGCGGGTCCGATCGGTGGGCACCAGGTCGAAGTGGACGCGGTTCTTGACCTGTTTGTCCTCCGGCACTTCGATGAACAAGACCTGCTGGCCACCCGCTGGGTCGATGATCATGCATTCCTCGTGGCCCGGCTCGTTCGGGTCGCCGGGCACATCCGTGAACCCCAACACCTTGGCCCAGAACACCGACAGCGCATACGCGTCGTGGCAGTCGAACGTGGTGTGGTCGATCCGCGAAGTCATCGGACCGGAGACTACTGGTCGGGGCGGGGCGGAGTCGCGACCGCGGGTCGCTCGACATAGTCACCTGTCGACCAGTGCGCCCGGAGCCAGCGGTCGATATCTTGCACCGAGATCATCCCGACGGTGTGGCCCGTGATATCCGTGACGAGCCCGTCGCGCGCGCCGATCCAGTCGACGACGTCGTCCAACGGCTCGGTGTCCTCGATCATCGGGGGGTCGTCGAACGGGATCATCGCCTCGCCGACCGGCCGCGACGCGGCATGGTCGGCGGCTTCCTCCAACGAGATCGCGCCGACGATCCGCCCGCCCTCGTGCACCGGGAAGAGTTGGTTGGGGTAGGGCCGCAACCACCGCTCGGTCGCGTCCTGCAGGCTGCTGTCGACGGCGATCATCGCGCCGATCGGCTGCATCGCGTCGCGCGCGGTCCCGCGCTGGAGGCGCTCGCGCAATCCCGCCTGCGCCGGTATCTGGCGTCCCACGCTGATCATCACGAACCCGAGATAGCCGGCGAACAACGCGAGCCCGTTGCTGCCGAAGTTCAGGAACGCCCACACGATGAAGCCGGCGCCCACGATCAATGAACCTGCCCCCGCGACCCGATAGGCCACCACACGCTTGCGCGTGATGCCCCAAGCGAGCGCCATCAGCATCCGACCGCCATCGAGCGGGAATCCCGGGATCGCGTTGAGTCCCGCGAACAACAGGTTGATGTAACCGAGGTGGGCGATCACGTCGTGGAGCCCGGTGTACGGCGTCATCTGTTCGGCGATGAACCTGAACACCAGCCCGATCGCGAGGGTGGTCGCTGGGCCTCCGGCGGCGACCACGAAGTCGGCCAAGGGTCCCCTGCGCCACGAGCGCGTCTCGGTCGCCCCGCCCCAGAACACGAGGGTGATGCCCCGCACGGGCAGCCCGAACCCTCGAGCGGCCACCGCGTGCGCTCCCTCATGCAAGAGGACGCTGCCGAAGAACAGGAGGAGGGTCACCGCGGTCAGCGTGAGCGCCTCGTCGGCGTAGATCCCGGTGCTGAAGTCGGCGTAGGTCACGAATGCGAACAAGGCTGCGATCGCGAACCATGAATAGGAGAGGTAGATCGGGATCCCCGCGACCTTCGCCACCTGGAACTTCTGACCGGTCCCGAACATGCTTCGAGCCTACCTGCACCCCGCCGGAAGCTCGCTCCGTTCTGGGCGCCTCGCGTGCGGAGTTCACCTTTCGGCGGCCAGGCCGCTCTGTCAGGGTGACGGAGTGAACAACGCTCACGACTACGACGCGATCTGGCGCGGGTCGGGCACCACGCTGTGGCGAGCCGTGTACGCGTACGCGGGCGGTCGCCGCGACGTGGCGGACGACGCGGTGGCCGAGGCATTCGCGCGGGTGATGGCCCGCGGTGCCGAGGTGCGCGAGCCCCTGCCGTACCTGTACCGGGTCGCGTTCCGGGTCGCGAGCGCCGAGCTTGCGCGCAGCGGGAAGGAGGCGGCCGAGATGCCGGAGATCGCTACGGCGGATCCGACGCAGAACGGCCTGCCCGACCTGATGCGCGCGCTCACGGAGCTGACGCCGGCACAGCGAGCCGCGGTCTACCTTCACTACCGGGCCGACATGCCCGTGCGCGAGATCGCGCACCTCACCGGCATGTCGGCCGCCTCGGTGAAGGTGCATCTCATGCGTGGTCGCCGTCGACTGGCGCAGCTCCTCGGTGAGGAGGACGACGCATGACCGAACGCTGGCGCAAGAAGCTCGAAGGCATCGACAAGCAGGATCCGAGCGAAGACGTCTTCGAGCGCGCGAGGCAGGGCCCGATGCATCGCGACGAGGCGCTACCCGGACCTCGCATGTCGGCACGCGTCGTGACGATCGTGGCTGCGTTCCTCGTGTTCGCGCTCGCGATCTCCGTCTTCGCGATCCCGGCGCTTCGGATAGGGAACACCTCGGCCAGCGGAGCGGGGTCCGGCTTGATGCCATTATGGCCGAGCCAGTCGTCCGATCAGTTGCAGCAACTCCAAGAGGATGCGGATGGCGGCGACGCCGACTGGGCGCTCGATCCGGAATTGCTCGCCCGGAAGTTCGCTCAGGAAGTGATGGGGTGGACGGGCGCGGTGGTCAGGGAGCAGCCAAGGGCGTACTGCTACGTCGTCCCGGAGGCGAGTGGTGGCCCATCCCCCTTCTCGTGTCCGGATCTGCCGGTCGGCGGCTACTCGGTGCCGGCCGGGATACCGACAGGGCTTTCTTCGGCGGAACCAAGCCCGGGTGCCGGAGGTCCGTTCACCACCTACGCGGTGTTCCGATGCCTTGAATGCCCCACGCGCGAGTTCGTGCAGGTCTATCAGCCGCTTGTGCAGGGCGATGGGGAGATCTGGGCGGTCCTGCAGGCGCAGGGCACCGAGTCGTTGTCGGTCGCGCCCGGGCAGGTTGTGCACGACGGCTCGTCGGTCTCGGCGGGCTTCGTGACGTACGGCAGATTCGTTCCGACGCTCGGCTACGGATCGTGCGGCCAGAGCTTTGCGTCGTCCGCGTTCGACGCACCAGCCGGTTCGGACGGCGCGGGCATCCAAAGCGACGTCCATCTCGATGATGCGTGCGAAGGGGAACAGCCCGGGTACGTTTGGGCCGCCACATCCCTCGGCTCGCTCGCCGACACCGGCTCGGGAGTGGTCGACCCGTTCAATGGCGGTACCGCCGAACTGGAAAGCCTTACCGCGGCCCCGGTCACGATGATCTTCGGCGCTGCGGAATCGACTTCGACCGTCGCCCCGTCAACAACGCGGGTGCCAACCACGTCGATCAGTGCGGCGTCGACCACCTGGACCACCTACTCGGACCCCTACGGATGGACGATCGATGTCCCGCCCGGTTGGGAGACCAACGTGATCACGGTCGGAGGAGGCGGCACTCAGGGCGCGCAGTTCATCGGCGACAACATGTCGATCCAGGTGAGCACGCAGACCGCTCCGTCTGGCTCCCCACCGCCGGCTTTGCAGGTGCCCGCAGCCAACGACTCCACGTTCCCGCTGACCAGCGATGGAGTCCTCTCGAACGTGGAAGATGGCCTCGGTGGGCATTTCGTCGGAAACGGTCTGCAGTTCGACGTGCTCGTGCTGTCCCCGTCGCTGCCCGGATCGCTCCCACAGGCCGACGCAGATGTCCTCGACCGCATGATCGGATCCATCGCGTTTGACCCCTGGAACGTTGGTGACGTTCGGCACGATTGGGTGGCGATCCCGACGCCAACCCAGGACGTCTCATGGATCACGGTCGAGGGTGGGCTCTACATCTTGTTCAAGACGCCGGACGGCTACAAGATCTACGGGTCGATCAGCTGCGGCGGCAAGGAACCGAGCAAGACGAGCGCGACGAATGACGGATTCGCGGTGCTGAACTGCCCCGACGGGTCGACATGGCAGATGAACGCCACCGGAGAAAGTGGCGGAGGCGGCGACGCTGCGGGGAACGATCCGCCTCCGGAGTGGGTCGTCGCCACGGCGTTCGACGGCACGCTGATCGCCTGGGTCTTGCCCGGCGTGTTTCCGGAGGGGACCGGCGGCGCTAGCTGAAATCGAGGTCCAACAGGTCGCCGAATTCGCGGGCGCTCCGCACCGCGAAGTCCTGATAGCAGTTGTTCATCAGCACGTGGGTCTCGCGCACCTCGGCTGCCAAGGTCTCGACCCGAGGCGCCCATTCGGCCAGCTCCGCCTTCGGGTAGTCGTACTTGAAGCGCTCAGCGGCGGTCTGGCCCTTCACCTCCCAGGCTGCGTTGTTCCGTCCGTGGAACCGCACCATCGCGAGATCCTTCGCGGTCGCCGCGGCGATCGGCGGCACCGAGGACTCGAAGCCCTGCGGCATGTCCACGCAGACGTATGGCAGGTCGCGCTCCTCGAGGAACGACAGCGTCTCCTCGACATTGCGCTCCTCCATCCAGCTCTTGTGCCGGAACTCGACGGCCACGCGGAAGTCGGGCAACCGCTCCTTGCACTCCTCGATGTAGGCCTTGGATTTGCGCGAGATCACGAACCACTGCGGGAACTGGAACAGCACCGCGCCGAGCTTGCCCGCCGAGTGCAGCGGCATCAGCGCGTCGCGGAACCGTTGCCAGACCTCCTCGACGACCTCGTCGGGCAGCTGATCCCGATAGATGTTGCGCTTGTCGGTCGGCGCCTGTTCCTGCAGGTCCTTGTAGAGCGACTCGCGCTTCGTCGGGTGATTCGTCAGCAGCGAGTACGCCTTGATGTTGAACGTGAACTCCGGTGGCGTCCGCTCGATCCACAGCACGCTGTTCTTCTCGCTCGGCGGGAAGTAGTAGGTCGAGTCGACCTCCACCAGAGGGAACTGCGATGCGTAGTAGCGCAGCCGAGCATCGGCGCTCTTCGCGTCGGGCGGGTAGAAGTGTCCGTCCTTGACCAGCGTCGGATCGGTCCACGACGAAGTGCCGATCAAGATCCGTCCAGTCATCTCAGATGTACCGCGCTGACGCCATCGCCACGACCGCGAGGAGGACCAAGGAGAAGCTCACCCGCTCGGCGACGACGAGCCTGCGCTGGAGCACGGCGATCCTCGCAGCCGTCTCGGGCGTGGGTGGACCGCCTGACTCGGCGGCCTGCTGCCCGAGGGATACGAGCCGAGCGATCGTAGGACGCGTCAGGGTCGCGGCGACGACGAGTCCCGAGATCGCGAGCAGCGCGCCCACCGTCAACGAAACGCCCGAAGCTCGATCCGATCCAGTCGCCGAAGGTCGGATATATGTGCCAGTCGTGCCAGTAGAGGAACGACCCGGCCACGACGGTGAACAGTGCGTCGATGAAGACGACATCGACGAATCGGCGCCGGCGAAGCTCCGACATGAACGGCATCCCCGCTGCCCCGAGCGTCGCGGCGCTGGGCTGGACGAACACCACCACGACGAACAACGAGCCGACCCAGATGACCCCGGTGACGATGTGGACGATCCGCAGGGACACCATGTAGGGATCGGTCGCCAGCATCGCCCCTCCTCTTCGGTCCCGAGTATCAGTCCGGCCACGGCCTAGGACGCTGCAGTGTCGCCAGGGCCCTTCTTGCGGAGCACCTTGTCCTTGGCCTGCTCGGCCTTCCGCTTGGCGGTCTTCAACAGCCGCTCGGCCCACACGTACTCGGTGGCCAGCACGCCGAGGCCGAGGAAGATGAACAGCCAGCCCGGTCCCGGCAATACGAGCAGGGCCACGCCGACGATGATGAGGAAGCCGCCCGCAGCGGTGATCGCGATCCGCTTGCCGCTTCGCTTGATGAACAGACCGACGGCCTTGAACGGAACGAATGCCGGGTGGTCGTGCCAGCGGCGCTCCGTGTCGGGGAAGGCTGACGGCAGCGCTTCAACGACCGCCGACGCGTCGATCTCCTCGGGGTCGTCGCCCCAGACAGAACGGTCGCGGTCGAAGGGATCCCTCCCGAGGTCCGCCTCTCCCATATGAAGCCCTAGTTTCTCACGGTCAGGGACTTGGGACCGCCGCGAGCGGTCCGTCAGTCGTCGTCGCTGTCCCCGGGTCCGCTCGAGCCTCCGTGATCGTCCGGTGGGGAGGGGGTGGCAGTCGAGCTGGACGTCTGCGTGGGCAAATCGGTGGGCTCGGGGGTTTTGGTCGGCCGATCGGTGTGTGTGGGTAACGGAGTGTGATCCGGGCCCGAGTCGCTGGACGGCACCACGTGCACCGATCCAACCGGCTCGCTGATCGGCCCGCCGGCGACCGCGAACGCGGTCAACGACAGCGCTAGTGCCAGCGCGAGACCGCCGATCGCCCACAACAGCGTGCGCGTGCCCGGCTTCATGCGTTCAACCGTACGACCCCGCAGGCAAAGGGGTCGTTAAGAGCCCGACTCAGGGAAGGAGGCGGTAATCAGGGTGCCTCCACCCTCCGCATCGGCGATGGTCATCGTGCCCGCCCACTTCTCGACGAGGTCGCGGGCGATGGCGAGACCGAGCCCCGAGCCACCGGACGGCGCACTCTGGCCGCGGTAGAAGCGCTCCGTCACGCGCGCCCGTTCCTCGGCAGGGATGCCGGCACCGTGATCGAGCACGGACACCCACGCGCGGCCATCGGCTGAGCCGTAGGTGAGCTCGATCAGCCCCTGGGCATACGCCATGGCGTTGTCCAAGAGGTTGTCGAGGATCTGGTCCACGTCGGTGGGGTCAGCGTGCGCCGCACCGCCTCGACCATCGGCTGTGAGGGGGGATTCCTGGCGGGACGAGCGCTCGGCCCACCGGTCGACCGCCTCCGCGACGGCCTGCCCGAGCTCGACCCGCGACGCGGCGCCCTCTTCGATGTGTCGGGCCATCACGAGTAGCCGGTCGACGATCAGAGAGAGCCGGTCGACCTCGGCCTCGGCGGCCCCGAGCTGGCGCAGCAAGTCAGGATCCTGCGTCATGTCGACGGTCGACTCGAGGCGGAGCTTCATTCCGGTCAGCGGCGTGCGGAGCTGGTGCGACGCGTTCGCCACGAACTCGCGCTGCGCACTCACCGTTCGCTCCAACCGTTCGGCCATCTCATCGAACGAACCGGCGACCTCGTTCACCTCGGCGGAGCCCTCGACATCGCCGACGCGAGCGGATAGGTCCCCCTCACCGAGGTCGTGTGCGGCGTCGGCGAGCTGCTGCAGAGGACGCGTGAGCGAGCCGGCCAGGCCGTAAGCGATGACGACGCCGGCGAGCAGGGCGGCCAGGCCCACCAAGGTAAGCGCGAGCCAGGTGCTGCGGACCTTGTCGGTAACCTGTTGGGCGGTACGCGTCAAGCGGATCGAGCCGACGATCTGCTCCTCGTCGATGATGGGAGCTGCGGCGTACAGGTTGTTGTGCCCGTCGGTGGCGCTGTATCGGATCTCGGCGTTCGGGTCGCCCCGCAACGCCGCGTCGATCTCCGGACGCAGGCCATTCGCGAACTCGCGCCCGGTGGACTCGCCGGTGCTGTCGTACAGGACGGTGCCGTCGGCGTCGGTAACGATGACGCGTTCGATCTCTTCCGGCGCTGAGCGCCCGATCCGCGCGAGCGCCTGCGGGTCGTCGAGGTTCTCTGCGCCGACGTAGGCGCCCAAGGTTTGCGCGGTGATCAATGTGTCGGTCGCGAGCTCGGTGGTTCCTCGGCGCGCCAAGTTGATCGCCAACGGGATCGTGAGCGCGACGATGACCGCGAGCAGGATGTAGGTGATCGACCAGACGAGCCGCGAGCGCAGGCTCGTGCGCTTGCGGCTCATGGTTGGTCCGGAGGCACGAAACGGAAGCCAACACCCCGCACCGTCACGATGTACTCGGGGTGGGAGGGATCGTCCTCGATCTTCTTACGGAGCCACGAGATGTGGACGTCGAGGGTCTTGGTGGGGCCGAACCAATGCGGGTCCCACACCTCGTCCATGATCTCCTCGCGTCGGAGGACCGTTCCGGCGTTAGCCATCAGGTAGTGGAGGAGGTCGAACTCCTTGGCGGCGAGGTCGATCGGTTGGTCGGCCTTCGAGCAGGTACGGGCGCCGGGATCGAGCGTGATGGCTCCGACAGTGATCGGCCCGAGGCGCGCTGTTCCGGCGCCGCGACGCAGGATGGCGCGGATCCTGGCGACGAGTTCGCGGGCGCTGAACGGCTTGACGACGTAGTCGTCCGCGCCGAGCTCCAAGCCGAGGACCTTGTCGATCTCTTCGCCGCGGGCCGTGAGCATGATGATTGGGACGTCTGAGGAGGTCCGGATCTCCCTGGCGAGGTCACGCCCGTCGCCGTCGGGAAGCATCACGTCGAGCAGGATGACGTCGGGAGCTGCTTCGGTCGTAGGCGGCCCGCGCCTCCTCGAGGGAGCCCGCCACCTCGGCGTCGAACCCTTCTCGCGTCAGATGATCGAGGAGCGGCTCGGAGATGCCCGCCTCGTCCTCGACCACCAAGATCCGTTGCCGCATACATCGATGGTAGTTGGCCGGCTCCACGTCGAGCCCGGGTCTTGTCACTCTTTCCGCTGTGGATAACTTGCCTCGGCGGGGCCGCGTCCCATATGAATCCTCTCTGGGGCGTGAACTGCAACCCGGGCGGGCGGCACAGGGGGAAGGCCATGGCGACACCTGCTTCACCCGAGATCACACGGTCGCATGTGAGGTGGGTTGTTCCCAGGGAGCCACTGGCAGTGAAGGTGGGGGCCACGCTCGCTCTTGCCTCGGCGATTGGTGTCCTACTCGCGGTCTTGAGGTTCTTCCCAGCTGAGTGGAACCGATTTGGTCTCGAAGCTCTTCTATGGGCAGTACTAGTGGGCTTGGCGAGCGCATGGCCTATCAAGGAAGAGGCTGGAAACCCGTTCCTTGCCCTAGATCTGCCTGTGCTACTCGCTTGCGCTTTCGTACTCGGGCCAGTGCCCGCTGGGCTGGTAGCACTGGTCGCAGGGACGAGCCCACAAGAGCTGCGCGGTCGCGTGTCTTTGTCTAGATCGGTGTGGAACCACGCGCAGGTGTCGTTGTCAGTGACTGCCGCAGGCGTCGTGTTCGTCGTGCTGAACGGAGATCTGGCTCAATGGCCCGCGGTGCTCGTCGCCGCTGAATTGGCGCTCCTTGCTGACACGCTCGTGAACTATGTGTCGGTCTCGCTCATCTACGCCGTCGGATCAAAGCGCCGATTCACAGACGTGCTTGCGACCCTCTATGTGGGCACCCCACGTTCCTTCGCACTGTTCTACGCGGGTCTGGCGGTAGTGGCCGCTGTCATGGCAACTCTGTACTTGGAGATAGGACCATTCGCACTCGTCGTCTTCGCAGTTCCAATCCTGTTGGCGAGAGAAACACTAAGACAGTCGCTGCTTGCGGCCGATGCGAGCAGGGATCTTGAGGCGAGAAGGGAAGCCTTGCGCCGCGTTGACGAGCGAATCGCGCAGGAGCGCGCCGACGAGCGCGACCGTATTGCCTCAGCAATTCATGACGAGCTTCTTCAGCGCATATTCGATGTCACGGTGCGTGCTTACGTCATTCGAGAATGTTATCGACGTGGTCAGCTGCTTGAGCTTGAGGTTGCTGTTCCGGAACTTGTGGCGTCAGCTGAACAAGCTGCACAAGAAGCACGAGACGTGATTCACGGACTCAGGCGGTCGCCGATCGGTCATGCTGGGTTGATAGAGACGCTCTCGCTACTGGTGGCACATATTGAGGAGGAGTCCCGGATCAAGATTGTGTCGGAACTCATTCATGATCCAAGCCTTCAGCCCAACATTGAGTTAGCGATCTATCAAATAGCTCGAGAAGCTCTTGTGAATGCTATTAAGCATTCCCACGCAGACACGATATGGCTGGCGCTGTCGCGCCATGGAGCCGGGGTCGAATTGACTGTGCTCGACAACGGAATCGGATTCGATGTCACTCGACGCAAGGCTAAGCATTTCGGCTTGGAGGTGATGGCGGAACGCGCAGAAGCCGCTGGAGGTTCCCTGATCATCGAGAGCTCGCCCGGAAACGGCGCCCTTGTGATGGCGACGTTCGGAGCGTCTTAGGGCCAACAAATGAAGAACGGGCCCCCGAGGGACTCCGTTCGTCACGCTTATGAGACCTAACGCCTAGCTGACCTTGAAGTGAGCGCCACCGGCGAGCATCAGAGCGGCGATCGAACCAAGTGCGATAACGACGCGACGCACGAGCTTCATCTGGACTCCCTTCTGCCTCCCGGAGCAAGGCAATCTGATTCGCTCGATCTGTGGTCCCAAACGGGGGACCTTGGCAGCGAGTATCGGGGGACCCCCACCTGGGGGACAAGACAGCTTCCAGACCTACGCCAAATGCACTAGTGGACCCTAATCGGGCTACTTTCACCGTGGGTCAGGTCGCGGCAGTATTGGGGGGATGTCATCGATCGATCCACGACCGGCACGCGATCTGTCCTTTCGCGACCTGAATCCGGCGAGTCTCTACGCCATCGGGGTTGCTTTCCCGGTCATCGCGGCGATCCTGATCGGGACCGCCCGCTCGCCTCAGGAATTCGAATACCAGATGCTCGCTTGGGTCTTGCTCGTGGCTCTTGCGGAGCTCCTCCCGGTGCCGGCGTGGAGACAATCCACGTCAGCCTTGGGTTCACACTCCTTACAGCCGTTGCGATCCTGTACTTCCCGTTCTGGGCCGCCGCGATCGCCCTGGTCGGGTCGACCGATCTTGCGGAGCTTCGCCGTGAGACCACGCTCCTAAAAGCGCTCTTCAATCGTTCTCAGGTGGCGCTTGCCGTCTTGCTGGCCAGTGCCACGTTCCACGCTCTCGCCGACATCCACGTCGATCCCGTATACGTAGTGATTCTTGCAACCCTTGTGGCGTCGTTGGTCGACTACGTGACAAACCTGAGCCTCGTCATTGTGGCGACGAGTCTTATGTATCGGACGTCGATTCTCAGCCTGGCGCAGCAACTCCCTCGCCTAAATGAGTTCCTCGTCAGCTACGCACTGCTCGCAATCATGGGTGCCGTTCTGGCCGAGCTGAGTCTCGATGAGCAGGTTGGTCTCTGGGCGGTGGCGGTTGTTATCGCGCCTCTGCTCTTCGCTCGGCAGATGTTCTTCCGATCGAGAGCACTGGAAGAGGCACATATCGAGCTCCGAGCGCGAGGAGATCCTGCGGGAACTCTCCAACACGATGGCCGAGGAGCGAGCCGACGAACGACTGCAGATCGCCGGCTACCTCCACGACGACCTCGCCCAGGTCCTGTTCCGGCTGTCACTCCAGGTGGACATCGCTCGCAAGCTCCTCGACAAGCAGGATCTCGCCGAGCTCCACGCACAGCTCGAGAAGATCCGCGAATCGAAGCAGGAGACATCCGATCGGATCCGCGCGCTGATTCGTGAGCTGCACCGATCCCCGCTCGGCGCCACCGGGTTGGCCGAATCGCTCGAATCGTTCACCGACGAGGTTGGCCGCGACTCCGGCATCCGTTTCCACCACGATGTGCAGGACATCCAGCTGCCAGCGCCGATCGCCCTGCTGATCTTCCACATCGCGCGCGAGGGCGTGATGAACGCGCTCAAGCACGCCGGGCCGACCGACGTTTGGATCGGCATCACCGAGTCGGGCGAGGACATCGTGCTCCGCCTTCGCGACAACGGCGCCGGCTTCGACGTCGCCGCGCCCGGTCCGGAGGGTCACTTCGGGATGGCGATGATGCGCGAACGCGCCCAGGTCGGTGGTGGCACGTTCGAGGTTGCGAGCACGCCCGGCGACGGCACGACGATCACGGTTCGGTTCCCGACCGCCCTGCTTCAGCGCGACCAGGACTCCGGTAACGGATCGGCATCCTCCAGTGCTCAGGCGCATGCTTCCCTCGGTACTCCGGGAACCACAACGCCAACGGACGAGGATTCTCGCGGCGCCGTCCCCGCATGATCTGCACCAGCGAATAGGCGATCCCGCCGTATAGCAGCACGTCGCCGATCGACACGACGATCGAGGCGGGGCTCGGCAGCCAGAGCACATCTGCGAGGGGCGTGAGCATGTCCCCGTCATCCATCAGGTGATGCTTGTTGTCCTGGGTCTGGGCGAGCACCGCGGGATCACCGCCAGATCGTTCGATCGCCGCCGCCTGCACGGGCATCCCGCCGTTCAAGACAACGACGGTCAGATTCAGCAGCAGCCCGATGCACATGACGCTCGCGCCGGGGATCCACCGATTCGTGAACAGGAACGCCACCAACAGTCCGTAGGACACCGCGAGCATCACCGGCCCGATCACCGATGCGGGCACGCCCGCGATCGCCATCGCCGGCGCCTGCAGCGCCAGCGCGATCAATGCCAGTCCCCAGCGATGGATCCGAAGCGTCTCGAACTCGCGAAGGCTCCCACCGAGGGCGAACCCCAAACCGATGGCGAGCGCGAAGAGGACGAGGTAGGGCAGGAGGGACTGCATCGCCCTCAGATATTGCATCCTCGCGACGTCACTCGCACGGAGGCGAACTCGAGCCCCGCCGGTACGCTGGCTCGGCATGAGCGACGACTTCGGCTACTTCGGCCCGGACAGTGTTTCCTGGCAGGTGCACCGAGAGGTCACCGTGCTGTTCGGGGGGGCCCGCGCCCTGCTGTTGCAGGCGGCGCATCCGCTCGTCATCGCCGGGGCGGGCCAGACGGGCATGTTCGAGCGGAACCCTTGGAAACGACTGCAGCGCACCTTGGTCCTGACCTACACCCTGACGTTCGGCACCAAGGCGGAGGCGAACGCGGCCGCGACGAAGATCAACGACGTGCATACACGTATCAACGGCACCGATCCGGTCACCGGGCTGCACTACGACGCCCTCGACCCCAAGCTGCTCCTCTATGTGCACGCCTGCCTGGTCGACTCGGCCCTGTTGTTCGAGGAGTGGACGGTCGGCAAGCTCGACGACGCGGGTCGCCAGCGCTTCCACGAGGAGCAGATGCTGGCCGCGGAGCTCTGCCTCGTCCCACGCGAGCTGATCCCGCCGACCGTGCCGTCGCTCCGCGCCTGGCTCGCCGACTTCGAAGATCGAGGCGAGCTGCTCGTCACCGACAACGCGCGGAAGGTCGCGGAGCTGTTCCTGGATCCACCGCCGGAGGCGGAGTGGCGGCCGGTCCTGCGTGGTGTGTCCCGCCTCGCATTCGCGACGCTGCCACCGCTTGTCCGGGAGATGTACGGGTTCCCGTTCGGACCGGCGCGCCGGGTGGCGGTCGACGCCACCTTGGCGGCCACGCGGGCCGTGCGGCCCTTCCTCCCCGCGAAGTACCGCTACCTGGCGCCGTACGACATGTGGCGCCGGCGTCAGCTGGGCCTGCCGGTGCCCGACGACATCGAACGAGCCCGGCGCTCGCTCGGCATCCGTCTCGGAGCCTGAGCGTGCAGGTCGACGGGTTGCTCCTAGACATCGACGGCGTGCTGGCGATCTCCTGGGAGCCGATCCCCGGATCGATCGAGGCGCTGGAGACGTTCCGCCGTGCGGACATCCCGGTCTGCCTGATCACGAACACCACGACGCACACGCGGGCGGGGCTCGCGCAGATCCTCGGCGTGGCGGGCTTCGCGGTGGATGCAGCCTCGATCGTGACGGCGGTCACCGCGACGGCGGACCACGTGCGGAAGGAGCACCCTGGCTCGTCGATCTTCGTCCTGTCCGATGGTGACGCGACCGACGACATGGACGGCGTGCGTCTGGTGGATCGGCCCGGAGGACGCCGACGTCGTCGTCCTGGGCGGCGCCTCGGAGGACTTCTCCTACGCGACGATCAACGCGGTGTTCCGCCGGCTGATGGAGGGGGCTCCGCTGGTCGCAATGCATCGCAACCTCTATTGGAAGACCGCCGACGGGTGGGCGCTCGACGCCGGCGCCTACATCGCCGGTCTGGAGGCCGCGAGCGGCGCGTCTGCAGTGGTCTGCGGCAAGCCGTCGGCCGCCTACTTCGGCGCAGCGCTCGAGGTGCTCGGCCTGCCCGCCGATCGAACGGCGATGGTGGGGGACGACGTCGTCAACGACGTCGAGGGCGCCCGGGCGGCGGGCATCGCCGGCATCCTGGTTCGGACGGGCAAGTACCGCGAGGGGGACGACGAGAAGGGCGCGCCCGACGCGGTGGTCGACGCATTGGCGGACGTGCCGGCGCTGTTGGGTATCGATAGCTAGACTCCCGCGCCGATGCCCAAGGTCCACGAAGCGATCGGGTTCTTCGTGCTCGCGGTCTTCACCGTGGGGTGGGTCTGGGGCGCAGGGGCGCTGATCCTGCGCCGAGACCCCGGCGAGCGGTTCTGGACGTGGCTCACGGTCGCTCAGGTGGTGGCGGGGGTGCAGGCTGCCGTCGGCATCCTCCTCCTGGTTCTGGGCTACCGACCCGACACCTGGCTTCACCTCGTCTACGGGTTCGGTCCGCTCGTGATCCTCGGCATCGCGCACGTGATGTCGCGCGAGGTCTCGAGCGGCCAGGCCGGTGGCGGACGATGGACCCAGCCGTGGGTGCTGTTCACTGCCGCGTCGTTCATCTGCTTCGGGCTGTCGCTCAGGGCGCTCATGACCGGCCTCGGCGTTCGCTGACCGACCCCGCGGTAGGCTCGCGACCGTGCCGAAGGCGCTGAAGATCGTCCTGTGGATCGCCGTCTTCGCGGCGGCCGCCGGTGCGGGCGCCTTCATGGCCTCGCGGTCCGATCCGTTCCCGCCCGGGGTCGAGGACCCCGGCGCCCGGCCAACACCAACCCCAACGCACACCGGGCCGACCCCAATGGTCTGGTCGTTCACGATGGACAGCGACACCCGGCACGCCCTGCACGTCGGCGGCTCGTGCCGGAGCGACTGGCGGACCACGGGCACGGTGACGGTGCAACCCAACGGGGGGGCCGCCGGCGACGCGAACGCGGTGCTGCGGGCGAAGGTCACCTGTGACTTCCCGCAATCTCAGGTGCAGACCAAGAAGATCCACTTGGTGGTGACCGGCTCCCTCGGCAGCGGATCCCTGCGGCTTTCCTTCTCCGAGGCCGGGCGGACCCCGGTCGGCTCGCAGGACCTGGGCGGGTTCACGAACACGCTTTCGCTGATCCGACCGGTGGTCCACCTGCCGAACGGAGCCGCTCGAGGACATGCCACCATCTCGGTTTCGAAGCCGGACGGGGATCTCGGGAGCTACAGCTCCACCAGTGCACTACAGCTCCGCTCGCAGTGAGGGTTTCTCATAAGGCAACTAGTCAGTTGGCGCCGGTTGTCCCATGATTGGCGCCGATGAACGATCTGAGCCTCCAGCGGGCGAACGCGTTCCTTGCTGCCGTATCGCAGCGGGTCGCGGTCGGAGAGACCTTGCAGGAAACCCCTGCGGAGATCGGGCGTGACCTCGACCTCCCCGATCCGCTGTCGACGGCCAGGGCGGTCCGGGCGTTGATCGCCCGTCGGCGACTCGAGCCGGCCAACGGCTCCTACCGACTGCTCGACGCTCGCCCGCTAGACCCGGGCGAGCGCGAGTCGATCGGACGGCGGCCGCGGCGAAAGGTGGTGCCCAGCGAGGGCCTGCCGGTGCCCGGAGGGCGGGCCGTCACGGCCTACTCGGATCTCGGACGGGCCGTGGCCGACAAGCTGGTCGACCTCGGCCGGGAGAACGCCGAGCTGCGCACGGAGGTCCGCCAACTTCGAGAGGACGCCCGCGACGCCAGGGCGGCCCGGGACGACGCCGAGCGGCGCGCGCGCGGTCTCGCCGAGCGCTCTCGCGAGCTGGAGAGTCGAGCCGAGATGGCCGAGGCGAACCTGCGAGCGCTCCTGGCCTCGGCGCGCACGGGCGCCAAGCAGGACGCGCCAGTGGGCGACGCCGAAATGGCGGCCATCCTCGGGGTGCTGCGCGGCGACGAGGCCACCGAGGACGACACCGAGCAGGTCGAGCGGGCCGAGGAGCCTACGGCTGCTGGTTGAGCTCCACCAGGTGACACGCCGCCAAGTGGTGGTGGCCGCCCACGTCGGACAGTGCTAGGTCCTCTCCTCTGCAGCGTTCCTCGATCCCCAGCTCCTTTGCGCGGCCCGACGCAACGATGGGGCATCGCGGATGGAAACGGCAGCCCGACGGGATGCGCGTCGGGTCCGGCGGCTCACCGAGCAGGATCGGACGGTCGGCGCCCCCCGCCTCGGGCACGACGTCGAGCAGCGCCTTCGTATACGGATGCCGCGGGCGAAGCAAGACCTCAGCCGTCGGACCGATCTCCACCACGCGCCCCAGGTACATCACCGCGACCCGGTCGGCCACCGTCCAGGCGAGCCCCAGATCGTGGGTCACGATCATCAGCGAGATGTTGAGTTCCTCGCGGAACTTCATCAGCAGCGCGAGGATCTCGCCGCGCACCGATGCATCGAGGTTCGACACGGGCTCGTCGGCGATGATGACGTTGGGCTCGAGCACGAGCGCTCCTGCGATCACGACGCGCTGGCGCTGCCCGCCCGAGAGCTCGTGCGGGTAGGACAGGAAGAAGCGCTCGGGCGGCCTGAGCCCGGCGCGGGACAACGCCTGGGCGACCAGGTCCGACTCGTTCTCGCCGTTGGGGCCCTCTTCGATCTTGTGGATCCGGAGGCCCTCCGCGACGATCTCGTAGATCGTCTGTCGCGGGTTGAGCGATGCCGTCGGGTCCTGGAACACCATCTGCACTTCACGGCGGAACGGCCGGAGGGCTTTCGTGTCGGTCGGGAGTCGCTTTCCCCGGAAGCTGATCGTGCCTTTGTCGGGCTGGATCAGGCCGAGGATCGCCCGCGCGGTCGTCGTCTTGCCGCACCCGGACTCGCCCGCGACGGCCAGCACCTCGCCCTCGTGCAGCACGAGGTCGACGCCGTCGACCGCCTTCGCGTCCGTGCCCGTCTTGCCCATCAGCCCTGCGATCAACCCGACGCGCGCTTTGAAGTTGACCTCGAGATCCGTGATCTCGATCAGCGGGGGACCGAGTCGGAGTTCCTCGGTGGCCGCCTCCTGCGTATCGCTCACGCGCCGATCCCTTCCAGGCTGGGGGCGCCGGACGCATGGACGCAGGCCGCGCGGCGAGCCGCGCCCGCGTCCCACAACTCGGGCACGAGCGTCTCGCAGATGTCGAGCTTGCGTGGGCAGCGCGGGTTGAAGGGACAGCCGTCTGGGATGTGCTGCGGATCGGGCGGGTCGCCGCCGAGACCGGCGGGCTTGTGGCGGAAGCGCGCGTCGCCGATCGCGGGGAACGCGTCGGCGAGCGCCTTGGTGTAAGGATGCTCGGGCGTGTGGAAGACCGCGTCGGCCCGTCCTTCCTCGACGATCTTGCCGGCGTACATGATGGCGAGGCGGTCGGAAACCTCGACCAGCACCGACAGGTCGTGCGTGATGAACAGCATCGCGAGCCCGAGGTCGTGTTGCAGGGACCGAAGTAGTTGGAGGACCTGGGCCTGCACCATCACATCGAGCGCGGTCGTCGGCTCGTCGGCGATGATCAGCGCAGGGCTGCAGGCCAGCGCCATCGCGATCATCACGCGTTGCTTCTGTCCGCCGGAGAGCTCATGAGGGTAGTCGTCGATGCGACGAGGCGGCAGTCCCACTTGCTCGAGCAGGGCGCCCGCGCGCACAAGGGCCTCCTTGTCGGTGGCCATCCCGTGTACGGTGATCGCCTCGGCGATCTGATCGCCGATCCTCTGGACGGGATTGAGGGCGTGCAGGGCGCCCTGGAACACGATCGAGGCGCCCGTCCAGCGAACGGCCCGCAGCTTGCCCGGTGAGAGCGCCAGGATGTCCTTGCCGTCGAGCTCGAGCTTGCCCTCGATCTTGGTCTGGGACGAATGCAGCCGCAGGATCGCGCCGGCGATCGTCGACTTGCCGCACCCGGATTCGCCGGCGAGCCCGAGCACCTCGCCCTTCTCGATCGCGAAGTTCACGCCGCGAACCGCGGGAACGTCGCCCCCCTTCGTCTTGTAGGTGACGCGGAGGTCTTCGACGGACAGGACGCTCATCGCTCGCGGATCCTCGGGTTGAGAATCTCGTCCATCGCGAACCCGACCATCGTGAACGCGAGCACCACGAGCACGATGCACAGGCTCGGCGCCATGAGCCACCACCACGCGTGCAGCGACAGCGCGCCGGCGTGGAACGCGTCCTCGATCACGGATCCCCAGGACTTCGATTTCGCGTCGCCCAGACCGAGGAACGAGAGCTGGGACTCGGACAGGATCGCGATGGCGATCGTGAGGATCGTGTTCGCAAAGATCACGGGCATCAGATTGGGCGTGATGTGCTTGGCCACGACATGGAAGTCGCTTGCGCCGAGGGCGCGCGAGCGCTCGATGTAGGTGCGCTCTTTCACGGAGAGCACCTGCGAGCGCACGAGTCGAGAGGTGCCTGCCCAGGACGTGACCCCGATGATCAGGATGATGATCCAGAGGTTCTGCCCGAACATCGAGGCGAGCACGATCGCGAGCGCCAACCACGGGATGACGAGGAACACGTCGGTCAGACGCATCAAGACCGCGTCGGTCACACTGCTCTTGTATCCGGCCCACATGCCGATCGCGGTGCCGAGGCCCATGGAGATGAAGGCCGCGGCGAAGCCGACGAACAGGGAGATGCGCGACCCTTCCACCACGAGGGACAGCACCGATACGCCGTCGACCTGTGTGCCGAGCGGGTATTTCAGGGACGGCCCCGCCAACCGCGGGCCGTTGACGATCGTGGGGTCGAGCCGGCCCTTGTAGGCGAAGATCGAGGAGATCGCCATGACCATGAACAACACGAGGATCCCCAAGCCGACCATTCCGGCCTTGTTGGTTCGGAATTGAGCCCAGAAGCGAGAGAGCGCCTGCTTGCGCCGGGCTCGCTTGAGCTGCTTCGGCGTGAGCTTCGCGATCTTCTCGACCGGGATCGGTCGCTCGGTTGTCGTGATCGCGGGTTCGGTCTTCATCTCATGCCCTCCGGACGCGGGGATCCAGGTAGCCGTAGGTGAGGTCGGCGATGAAGTTCGCGATCAGGACGGCGATCACGGAGATCACGAAGGTCGCCTGGAGCACGTTGAAGTCGCGGAGTTGCAAGGCGTCGTAGGACAACTTGCCAACCCCCGGATAACTGAACACGAGCTCGACGGTGATGACTCCGCTCAGGATGAAACCGAACGACAGCGCAACGAGGGTGATGGTCGGCAGGAGGGCGTTCGGCACCGCGTGGCGTCGCAAGACGTACTTCTCTCGGACGCCCTTGGCGCGGGCCAGGCTGATGTATTCCTCGCCGAGCACGTCGAGCAGCGAGCTGCGCATCACCAGATAGAACTCCCCCATGAACGCGAGCGTCAAGGTGAGCCACGGCAGGAACATGTGGTAGCCGATGTTGAGGATCCGGTCCACCCCGGTCGCCGCGATGTTGTCCTCGTAGCGGCCCGACGGGAAGATCTTGAAGACCCCCGCGAACAGCAGGATGAAGATGATCCCGAGAACGAACTCGGGTATCGCGTACAACAACATCGAACTGCCCATCGATGCGTTGTCGAGCTTGCCTTGCCGTCGCCAGCCCCCATAGATGCCCAGTAACACCCCGATCGCGATCGAGGCGAGCGTGCTGAGCATGATGAGCAGGAAGGACTTGCCCATCCGATCGAGGAACATCCTGCTGACGCTCTCACCGGGGTTGACGATCGTCGAGACCCCGAAGTTGAAGGTCAGCATCTCCTTCATGTAGCGCACGTACTGTTGCGGCAAGGGGATATCGAGTCCCCATTCGTGCCGGATCTCCTCGAGCTGCGCCGGCGTGTACTTCGCGCCGCTCTGCCGGGCGAAGGTGAGAACCGGGTCTCCCGGCTGCCACACGCGGAAGAGGAAGAACGCCAGCGTCAGGATGAGCAACAGGGTGAGGAACAGCTGTCCCACTTTGCTCAGCAGGTACCGCTGTGTCCCCACCCTGTCGTGCCCTTCCTTCGTTCAGGCCGACGCTACGCCAGATCCTCGTCGTTCTTGCCTCGACGGGCGATCATGACGATCCCGACGACCACGATGATGGCTCCGAGGATACCGACGATCAGTAACGTCGAGGAAGACCCCGATGAGCTGGTCGCCGCCTCGGTGCCCCTGGGTCGGAGCGTCAGGGCGCTGTAGGGCGTGTACTGACCCCACAAGAACCCCTCCGGCGTCGGAGAGATGTTGTCCTCCAACCCTGTCCAGTTCTGGCTGTCGTAGGCCTCGAGGGCCTTGTCGTAGTAGAGGACGACCTCGGGGATGTCCTTGTACAGGATCTGTTGCATCTGGTAGATGATCGCCTGCCGCGCCTCCGGCGTGGGGGCGGTCTGCTGGGCCTTGTACAGCGCGTCGTAGTCGGGGTTGGAGTAGCAGGTGTCGCTCCAGCCGCCGCACTGCGCCGACGTGTACGTGGACAGGATGAAGTCCGGGTCGGGGTCTGGACCCCAGCCCCAGATGTACATGTCGTAGTCGTTGGCGTACCAGGCCGACACGAGCTTCCCGTCGCCGACCACCTCGGACTTGGTGGCGATGCCGATCTGCTTCAGCCACCCCGAGATGTACTCGCCGAGCCGGGCGCCGATGTCGGACTCGGAGCGCAGGATGAACCGGAATTCGAGGTTGTCCCCCGTCTTCGGATCGTTGCGCGTGCCGTCTCCGTCGGTATCGGCGTACCCCGCGTCATCGAGGATCTGGTTCGCCTTGTTGATGTCGAACCCGATCGTCTCATCGGCGGTCGGCTCGTAGTGATAGAAGCTGGCGAACGGCGGCACCACGGTCGTCCCCGGAGCCCCGTAGCCGGCGAGCACCTTGTCGACGATCGTCTGCCGATCGATCGCCCAGGAGATCGCCGTGCGGACCGCGGGGTCGCGCAGCGCCGGGTTGCCGGTCGACGGGTTGTCGACGCAGTACTTGGCCGCGTCGGGGGACGTCGGGTCGCACATGTTGAAGCTCATCTGGCCGAACGACACCGCGGGCCCGACGTGGGTCGTGATGCCGTTGTCGGCGCCGGATGCGACCAGCTGGTCGAACAGGTCGACCGATCCGAGGTTGACGTAGTCGATCTCGCCGTTCTTCAGCGCGTTGACCATGGCCTCGGAGTTGTCGTAGCGGACGACCTTGAACTGCTGGATGTGCGGCGCGCCGCCCCAGTAGTTCGGGTTGGCGGTCATGGTCCAGTCCTCACCCTTGTTCCACTCGGTGAGCTGGAAGGGACCCGTGCCGACCATCGGCTTGCCGTCTTCGAAGAACGGCTCCTTCTTGATCTGGTCACACGACGTGTTGCCCCAGAGGTGCTCGGGGGCGATGTAGACCCACGGCGGACGGATCGGCGCGCTCGTGGACTCCTTCGTCTTCCATTCGAGCGTGGTGGGGCTCGTCGCCGTGATCGAATCGGTGAAGTCCGGCACGAGGTAGTCGAGCGAGTTGCCGAGCTTGCACTCCAGCGTCTTGTTGTAGGTGAACGCGATGTCGTTGGCGGTGAACGGCTGGCCGTCCTGCCACGTGACGTCGTCGCGGATGTTGAACGTCCAGGTCAGCCCGTCCTCGGACTGGGTCCAGTCCGTGGCGATGCCGGGCGCGGCCGACAGGTTGTTCTTGTCGAAGTTCTCGAGCAGGTCGAAGTTCAGCGAGAGGACCTCGTACTCGGGCGTCTCCAACGCCTTCCACGGGTTGACCGTGCGCATGTCGTTGATCGTGCCTTCGATGAAGGTCGACGTCGGAGCGGGACTCGATGCGGCGCCCCCCGACGGGGTGCTCTGGGCCCACGCGCCGCCCGCAGCCAGGATCATCGTGATGAACCCGCTGACGGCGACCACGAGTCCCTTGTGGACCTTCTTCATGGTGCCTCCTTCCGTGGAACGTTCAGGTCTTTCCTACGTACCTACGACGCGGCGAGGACGCCGGGTTGGTCGATGGTGAGCGTCTGCGCATCGGCGTCCAAGGTTGCTTGCACCCCAAGAGGGATGGTCGCCAGGTGTTTCCCGTGTCCGAGGGGGAGCTTGTAGATCGTGGGGACCCCGAGCGGCGCGAGGCATCGCTCGAGCACGTCTTCGATGGACCGAGTCCGGGGGGTCTCCCGATCCTCGTCGCAGTTCTTCAACTCACCCACAACGACACCCGCAAGCCCTTCGAGTTTGCCCGCGAGCTGCAACTGATGCAGGTGCACCTCCATGACATAGGGCGGCTCGTTGACCTCCTCCAGCATGAGGATCGCGCCCTCGAACACCGGGTCCCATGGTGTCCCGATCAGATGAACGAAGGTGAACAGGTTGCCGCCGACGATCGGAGCGGTGGCGCGCCCGCCCACGATGGTCCGCACGTACGGGTCGTCGGGGTCGCGCGGCACCTCGCCGATGCCGCCCGAGCGGAAGGCGGCGACCGCCGAGTCCCACGTGAACGAGGTTCGTTCCGGGATGCCCATGGACCCGAAGCCGGGGCCGTGCAGGGTGGCGAGGCCGGCCGACTGCCGCAGGGCGATATGCAGGTTCGTGATGTCGGAGTAGCCCATCAATGCCTTCGGGTTGGCGCTGATCGCCTCGTAGTCGAGGAAGGACAGCATCTCGATAGCGCCGGTCCCGCCCCACAACACCTGGATCACATCGACCTCTGGATCCGTGAAGAGGCCGGTCAGATCCTCGGCGCGCTTCTCCGGCGGTCCGGCGACGTAATCGTCCTGGGCCCAGACCGAGTCGGCAAGCTTCACGCGGTAGCCGAGGTCCTGCCACCACCGGAGCGGACGATCGATGTCGCTTCGGTTGAAATACGGGCCCGAGGGGGCCATCACGCCGATCGTGCCCTTATCCGGCAGCGGAGGACCGAAGCGGGTGGCCGCGACCTGCGTCACGATGGAACCGCCGGATCGCGGTGAGGACCGAAGGTTGTTCGGCGAATCATGGTCACGTCCGTAGATCGTTCCCTTTCCGCTCCCGCACACCGTGATCCATCCGGGACCCCATATCTCCGTAGGCGCGCATTATCCGGAGAACGGGCGAGAAACGCTAGTCCCTTCTTCCTACTCCGTCCGCCGACGCCCGGGCCTCGATCTCGCGGATGAAGGCGCCCTTCTCATAGGTATACGTGTGCACATCGCGCGGGTGCGTGGCCGCGAGGTGCCGTTTGAGCGTGGCGTAGGCGGCTGCGTCCTCTGGATGGCCCCTGAGCCAATCGCGGAAGACGAGGTGGCGACGCTCCCACACGCTCCCCGATCGACAGACGTGCAGGTGGACGGCCCGCTCGCCTTGCTGATCCCTGCTGAAGAACTCGTGGGTGTCGTCCCAGGGGTCGAGCGTCCATACGAACCCGAGCGCCTCGAGCGGGTCGACGTAGGCCGTCCTCGGCACCATCGACGCCACCGAGACCTGGATGTCGACCGTCGGCTTGGCCGGCAATCCGGGCACGGAGGTGGATCCGACATGCTCGATCCGCTCCGCGAGGCCGCCGAGCGCCGCTCGGAGCTCGGCGGCCACCTGTTCGAAGCGGTGTGGCCACGTCGGATCCGGCTCTGCGACGCCGTACTCGCGCGTGCGCCCTGCGCGCTCGCCGGCGCGCGCCCGCGAGCCATGGAGCCGCGCGACGAGGACGAGCGCGTCGAACAACGACTGTTGCGCCCGATCGGTGGCCGCGGTCTCCTCCGGATGCCACTGGACGCCCACCATCCAGGTGTCCCACTCGTCCTGTTGGTCCTCGACGGTTCGCTCGATCGCCTCGACGAGCGCGTCCGCGCTCCAGCCGGTCGGCACGAGCCCGTCGCCGACGCGGTCGACGCCCTGATGATGGTGCGAACGGCAGGTCAGCGTGCCGCTCTTGGTGAGCGCGGCGAGCCGACTGCCGGCGAGCGGGTCGACGTCATGTGTCGCATGCGTGTCTTCCACCGGGACGCCGTGCGCGAGCGCACCGGGCAGATCGGGGATGTGCGCGTGCAGCGTGCCGCCGAAGGCGACGTTCATCACCTGCACCCCTCGACAGATGCAGAGCGTCGGCATCGACACGTCGTCGGCCGCGCGCACCAACGCGATCTCGAGCTCGTCGCGCGCGGGATCGACCCCGTAGAGATGAGCGCCTGCGCGCCCGCCGTATCGGGCGGGATGCACGTCGCCGCCACCCGCGAGCAGGAGCCCGTCCAAGGGCTCGAGCACGTCCTCGGCGGTGCCCGGTTGCCCCGGCGGCACGAGCACGGCGCGACCGCCGGCGCGGTGCACCGCCTCGACGTACGGGGTGGGGACGCCGTATCCACCCTCGGGCCAGCGACGAACTCGGTCCCCCTCCAACGTGTAGGTGACGATCCCGATCAGCGGGACGTAGCTCACGCGCCCGTCGCCTCGACGAAGGCGACGAAGCGCTGGAAGATGCGCCGGCCTCGTCGTTCGTGCGCGGCTCCGAGCGACGCCGCCTCCGCCCGAAGGACCGTGGCGCTGCGGCCCCACGCGGACGTCGAGCTCCTCCTCGCCCATGCCCTCGATCCAGGCATCGATCTCTTGCCGATCCACCTCGAAATGAAACTGCGTCGCCCATGTGCGGTCGCCGAGCCGGAGGGCCTGGTTCGGGACGGAGTCATTCGTCGCGAGCAGCGTCGCTCCCTCGGGCAGGTCGAAGGTGTCCATGTGCCACTCGAAAGAGGGCTCACCGTCCTCCAGCAGGTCGAACACCGGGTCACCGTCGGCGGCCGCCGTGCGCCTGATCGGCACGAATCCGATCTCTCGCTCGGCCGACCGGTGTACCGACAGGCCAAGCGCCCACGCGAGGGCCTGCGCCCCGAAGCAGATACCGAGATACGGCAGCTCATGAACCATCGTGTCGCGAACCACGTCTCGCACGGCGTACAGGAACGGTTGCTCGTCCGCGTGTTCGGTGTTGAAGGCGCTGCCGAACAGGATCACCGCACTCGCGTCGCCCAGATCGGGCGCAGGCTCGCCGCCGATCGCGTCCCAGACGGCAAACGGCCGGCCGATCTCGTCGAAGGCCTCGGGCGCGACCCCGAACGTCTCATCGTGGTCGGCACGCACGAACAGGATCGGATCCATCGGTGGCCGATTCTAAAGGGCCAGGACGTGCGAGCCGTCGTGTGTGATCGAACTGGACGCGAGCGCTCGGCGAAGTCTTTCGTGAGGATGAGCGAGTCGAACGAGGAATTCTGGGCTCGATTCCACGCGACGTGGCCGGACATGTACGCCGCCAACGCTCTCATCCATGCGGGAGCCAGCGACGAGCAGGTTCACGAGGCACTCTGTGCCAAGCGCGAAGGTCGGGTCGCCGATCTCGAGGTTCGACGGAACGGAGCACTGCGCAAGCCACCGCAGCCCTTCGTGATCCGCATCGGCTTGAGCAACGCCCACTTCGTGCGCCGCGCTGACGAACCCGAGGAGGACTAGCTCGCCGGGTCGCCGAGAGTGGCCTCGGCAAGAAGGGTCGCGACGTCGGCCACGCGCATCTCGGATCCGGCCGCCTTGGCGGCGTCGTCCAGCATCACGAAGCAGTACGGGCAGGCGACCGCGACGGTGTCGGCGCCCGTACCCGCCGCCTCCGCGAAGCGCGTGTCGTTGATCCGCGCGTCGCCGCCCTCCTCCATCCACATGCGCGCCCCGCCCGCCCCGCAGCAGAACGATCGTTCTCGCGCGCGTTCCATCTCGGTGGCGGACAGGCCCGTGGCGCCGAGCACGTCGCGAGGCGCATCGAAGTTTCCGTTATGCCTGCCCAGGTAGCAGGCGTCGTGGTAGGTGACGGTGCCCGGGGCGCTCGGCGTGGTGAGCAGACGCCGCTCCGCGATCAGGTGCGACAGCAACTCGGTGTGGTGCACGACCTCGAACGACGCCCCGTAGTCGGGGTACTCGTTGGCCAGCGTGTTGAAGCAGTGCGCACACGTCGCGACGACCTTCCGGACGCCAGCCTCCGCGAAGGTCGCGACGTTCTGCTCGGCCAGCATCTGGAAGAGATACTCGTGGCCCATGCGGCGCGCGGGGTCGCCGGTGCAGCGCTCGCGCGGGCCGAGCACCGCCCAGTCGACCCCGGCGGCGTTCAACAACCGGGCGACGCTCTGTGTCGTCTGCTTCGCGCGATCGTCGAACGCGCCCGCGCAGCCGACCCAGAACAGGTACTCCGGCGCCTGCTCGCCTGGCTGGAGCACGCGGACGGGGATGTCGCCGACCCAGTCGGTGCGCGAGGTGGCCGGCTGCCCCCAGGGGTTCTCGTGCGGACCCTCGATCCCGCGGAGCATCGTGCCGGCCTCCGTTGGGAACCGCGACTCGGCCATGACCAGGTTGCGGCGCAGATCCACGATCGTGTCGACGTGCTCGATGTCGACCGGACACTCTCGCACGCACGCGCCGCAGGTCACGCAGTCCCACACGACCTCGTCCGCGACGGCGTTCGGCACGAGCGGCTGCAGCTCGATCGTGCCCGCCGCCATCGCCGTCGGGTCGATGCCCACGACGTGATCGCGCAGGTCCATGATCAGCAGCTTCGGCGACAGCGGCTTGCCGGTGGCCCAGGCGGGACACACCTCCTGGCACCGCCCGCACTCGGTGCAGCTGAACAGATCGAGCAGCTGCTTCTTCGACAGGTCCTTGGCCGTTGCCACGCCGAAGCGAAGGTCCTCCTCGGCGGCCTCCAGATCGATTCGCTCGGGCGTGAGGTAGCCGCCGGGGCCGTTCTTCGCGAAGAAGACGTTCGGGGCCGCCGTGATGATGTGCAGGTGCTTGGACTTGGGGAGGTAGGTCAGGAACGCGAGCACGATCAAGACATGCCCCCACACGAACACGCGCTCGAGCGTCTCGGTGGGCTGCCCGGTGGAGAACACGTTCGACAGGGCGTTCGCGACCGGCGCGGCGCTCGGATGCGGGAACGTGCCGAGCGCGATCTGCGTCGCGTTCCACAACAGCAGCGTCGCGACGATCGACAGGATCGTGAGCAGGATCCGATCCGCCTCGCCCATGTGCGAGCCACGGAAGCGGTCGGGCTTCTGGATCTTGCGGATGTAGAAGGCGATGCCGACGCCGACCGCGACGATCGTCGCGAACAGGTCGACGAGGAGCGCGAACCACGCGGCATGGCCCAGGATCGGCAACGTCCAGTCGGGGTTCACGATCGACAACATGGCCTCGACGATCGTGGGGAACAGCACGAGGAACCCCCAGAAGATGAAGGCATGCATCGCGCCCGGCAGCGCCTTCTGGAAGAGCTTGCGTTGCCCGAGCACCTGCGTGAGCTCGCGTCCCGCGCGGACGTCGAGTCGGTCCGTCCGGGCCGCGGGGCGAGCGGCGCTGATCATCGCCCACCGGACGCGGGCGCGCCGCACGAACACGACGACGGCGATCGCGAGGACCGCGGCGAGCGCGACGGCGCTCAGGAGCTCGCCCGTTTCCGAACCTCCTCGGTCAGGGCGGGCACGATCTGGAACAGGTCGCCGACCACGCCCAGATCGGCGATCTTCAGGATCGGGGCGTCGGCGTCCTTGTTGATCGCGACGATCCGCTTCGCGCCCTTCATGCCGACGACGTGCTGGAGCGCACCGCTGATGCCGGCGGCGATGTAGACCTCCGGCTTGACGGTCTTGCCGGTCTGGCCGACCTGGTAGCTGTAGGGCACCCACCCGGCGTCAACGGCCGCCCGCGAGGCGCCGACCGCGGCGCCGCCGATCGCGGCGGCGAGATCGTCGAGCATCGAGAACGGGTCCGGACCGCCGAGCCCCCGCCCGCCGGCGATCACGACCTTCGCCTCCTCCAACTTTGGACCGCTCGCCGACTCCGCGTGCCGCTCGATGACCGTGGCTGTTGCGCCCTCCGGAACGACGGCCTGGACCGGGACCACCGTTGCCGTCCCGCCGCTCGGCTCGGCCGGGAACGAACGGGGTCGTACGAGCACCAGTCGCGGCTCGGGCCCCGCGAGCTCGACGTCCACGTATCTCGTGCCGCCGAAGATCTCGGTGCGTGCCTGGGTGGCACTGGTCACGTCGGTGGCGTTGGCCATCAGCGTCGAGCCGGTGAGCGCCTGGAGCCGGCCGGCAACGTCGCGCGCTCCGTACGTGCCGGCGAACAGGATCAAGGACGGCGCGTGCTGCGTGATCAATGCGTGCACCGTGTGCGCGGCCGCACGGCCGGGCTGATCCGCGAACACGGTGTTGTCGCCCGTGAACACGGTGCTCGCTCCGTGCGCGCCGAGCTCTTCGGCGGCTTCCGTGGCGCCCGGTCCCAACGCCACCGCGGCGACGTCGCTACCGAGCGAGCGGGCCTTCGTCAGCAACTCCAGCGCCCCCGGATGCACGCCCTCGGGTGTGATCTCCGCGTAGACCCAGATGGCGCCCACTCAGATCACCTTCGCTTCCGCGAGCAGGTCCGCGATGCGCGCCACGGCCTCGTCACCCGACACGATCTCCCCGCCCGCCTTCGGTGGCGCATCCGTGACCGCGACGACCGACTGCATCGCGGCGAGATCGCCGACGCCGAGGTCGGCGGCCGACAGGCGCTCCACCGGCTTGGACTTGGCGGCCATGATGCCCTTGAGGCTCGGATATCGCGGCTCCGTCGCTCCTGCGGTCACCGTCACGAGCGTCGGGGACGGCGAGCGCAGGACGTCGTAGCCCGACTCGGTCTGCCGCTCGATCCGGAAGCCGTCGCCGTCGGCCGTCAGGGCTCGTGCCGCCGTGACGCTTGCCATGTCGAGCAGCTCGGCGATCGTGACCGGTACCGTTCCCGTGTATCCGTCGGTCGACTCGGCACCGGCGACGACGAGGTCCGCCGGCTGGCGCGCGATCGCCGCAGCCAGCACCCGCGCGGTGACGAGCGCATCGGCGCCGCGCAAGCCGGGGTCCGTGACGAGCACCGCTTTGTGAGCCCCCATCGCCAGGGCACGTTGCACGCCCGCGATCGCTTCCTCGGGCCCCATCGAGACGATCGTGACCTCGCCGCCCGAGGCCTCGGCCAGCTGGAGGGCGAGCTCGAGGCCGTACTCGTCGCCCGGGTCGAGGGCGCCGTCCCCGCTGTCACGGATCAACAGGTTGTCCGGGCCGAGCTCGGGGGTTCCGGTGGGGTTGGGGACGTACTTGGCGAGGACGGTGATGTTCATGGCTGCGGATGCTACCTACCTCTCCGATCGGCGGGTATCCGGATGTCTGACGCCGGGCCGCACGGCTTGCGGGGGAAGCGGGATATCGTATACAGTCCGCCGGATGTCGACTGCCGTTGGCGCTCTCGATGGGATCCGCGTAGCCGACTTCTCCCGGGTCCTCGCGGGGCCACTCGCAACGATGATCCTCGGGGACCTGGGCGCCGACGTCATCAAGGTCGAACGTCCTGTCCTCGGCGACGATACGCGCACCTGGGGCCCGCCTTGGTCGTCCGCGGGGGTGGCCTCTTACTACCTCGGCGCGAACCGGAACAAGCGAAGCATCGCGTTGGACCTGAAGGATCCCGACGATCTGGCGACCGCGCGGGCGTTGGCACTGCGATCCGACGTCGTGATCGAGAACTTCCGTCCGGGCGTGATGCGGCGCGCGGGGTTGGATCACGGAACGTTGAGCGCGGCGCGTCCCGACCTCGTGTCATGTCGCATCGCGGGGCTGGGTCGCGGGGAGCTCCCCGGCTACGACTTCCTCGCACAGGCGATGGGCGGTCTCATGTCGATCACCGGCGACAGCGAAGGCGGTCCTCACAAGGTGGGGGTCGCGCTCGTCGACGTCATGGCGGGACTCCATGCGACGATCGGGATCCTCGCGGCGCTGCGACATCGTGACCGTACCGGCGAGGGCCAGCTGGTCGAGGTCGATCTCCTGTCCACGACGCTGTTCGCGCTCGCGAACCAAGCGTCCAACTGGTTGACGGCTGGGGTCGTGGGCGGTCGGATGGGCAACCGTCATCCGTCGATCGCGCCCTATGAGACGCTGGCGGCGGCCGACGGCCCGTTCGTGATCGCCGTCGGCAACGATGGTCAGTTCCGGACGTTCTGCGAGGTCGTCGGCCTGCCCGCGCTCGCCACCGATGAGCGGTTCGTTACGAACAGCGCTCGGGTCCAGCACCGCGACGCGCTGCTCGAGGCGATCGACGACACCCTCCGTGGAGCGACGGCCACGTCGTGGGTGGCGCGTCTCGGTGCCGCCGGCGTCCCGTGCGGAATGGTCAACCAGATTGACCAAGCGTTCGCGCTCGCTCGTGAGGTCGGCCTCGAGCCCGTCGCGACGCTCGTGAGCGGCGAGGGTGTTGACGTCGACACCGTGGCCAACCCGCTGCAGATGTCGCGGACGCCGCCTGTGTATCGCACGGCTCCGCCGGCGGTTGGCGAGCACACGGAGGAGATCCGGGCAGAGGTGCGGTCGTGAGCGCGCCGGTTCCGTTCGAACGGCCACGCACGACCCAGGAGCTCGTGCTGGAGGAGATCCGCCGCCGGATCCTCGTGGGCGAGGCTCGGCCCGGGCAGCCGATCCGCCCCGATCAGGTCGCCGCCGAGCTGCACGTCTCGCGCGTGCCCGTCCGCGAGGCGTTGAAGATCCTGGAGGGCGAGGGTCAGATGCGCTACCGCCCCCATCACGGGTACGTGCTGGCCGATCTGCAGCGCAAGGATCTGGAAGAGATGTATCGGATCCGCGAGCTGTTGGAGGACGAGGCGGCGCGAGCGGCGTTGGCTCGGTTGCGCGATGCTGACCTGGTGACGATGGCCGAGGCGTGTGACGAGATGGAGGCGCTCGGCGACGGGGATGTCGCAGCGATGGCGGTCGCGAACCGCCGGTTCCACTTCGCCTTGCTCGAGGCGAGCGAGATGCCACATCTGTTGCACCACATCGCCCTGCTTTGGAATGCTTCAGACCACTACCGATCCATGTACTACCGAGACCGCCAGCACCGCGCCGAGGTGCATGAGGACCACCGCCGCATCCTCGCGGCGACGAACGCGCGAGACACCGGCGCGCTCCTGCAGCTGCTTGACGCCCACCGTGACCGTGCCATCGCCGGCCTTGCGCCGGCGCTCGAGGAAGGAGCATCCGATGGCTGAGCCCCTGGATCCGCTCGACCTGATCGACATCGACGCACTGCTGAGCGTTGAGGAACGACAGATCCGCGACCTCGCGCGAGAGTGGGTCGTGGACAACATCCTGCCGAACGTGGAGGACTGGTATGAGCGCGGCGAGTTCCCGGCTCGGGAGCTGGCGACCGAGCTCGGGAAGCTCGGCTTCCTCGGGATGCAGCTGCCCGAGATCGGAGGGCTCGGCGCGGTCGCGTACGGGCTCGTCGAGCTGGAGCTTGAGGCCGGTGACAGCGGGCTGCGCTCGTTCGTGAGCGTGACGAGCGCGCTCGCGATGTTCGCGATCCACACGTTCGGATCGGCCGAGCAGAAGGAGGAATGGCTCCCGCGCATGCAGTCGGGGGAGGCGATCGGGTGCTTCGGGCTGTCCGAGCCGGACAGCGGCAGCGATCCCGGGTCGATGCGCACGTTCGCGAAGCGCGACGGTGACGATTGGATCCTGTCCGGCACGAAGATGTGGATCACGAACGGAAGCGTCTCGGACGTCGCGATCGTCTGGGCGAACACCGACGATGGGATCCGTGGGTTCGTCGTGCCGTGCGACGCGCCGGGGTTCAGCGCGCCCGACATCCACAAGAAGCTCTCCTTGCGAGCCTCGGTGACCTCCGAGCTCGTGATGGACGAGGTGCGGCTGCCTGCCGGCGCCGTGCTTCCTGACGTGACGGGGCTGCGCGGGCCGCTCTCGTGCTTGAACGAGGCGCGCTTCGGGATCATCTGGGGCGTGATGGGCGCGGCGCGTGCCTGCTTCGAGTCGTCGTTGAACTACGCGAAGACGCGGATCCAGTTCGATCGCCCGATCGGGTCGTTCCAGCTGACGCAGAAGAAGCTCACCGACATGGCGCTCGAGCTGAACAAGGGAACGCTGCTCGCCTACCACTTGGGGCGCATGAAGGAGCAGGGCCGCCTGCGGCCGCAGCAGGTCAGTGTCGGCAAGCTCAACAACACGCGGGCGGCGCTCGACATCGCGCGCACGTCGCGCGGCATCCACGGCGCAAACGGGATCACGCTGGAATACCCGATCATGCGGCACATGACCAACCTCGAGTCGGTGATCACCTACGAGGGGACCGAAGAGGTGCACACGCTCGTGATCGGTGAGGCCCTGACCGGTCTTCGGGCCTACACCTAGATGGCTGCGCTGATCGACGACGGGGACAGCGTCCTCGTCGTGATCGACACGCAACCGGGGTTCCTGGACAAGCTGGAGCCGTCGCGGGCAGCGACGCTCGAGGGCCGCATCGCGTGGCTGGTCCGCCTGGCGCTCGCGCTCGACGTGCCGCTCGTCGTGACCCAGGAGGAGCCCGAGCGGAACGGCGGCATCGCGCCGCCGATCGACGCGCTCGTGCCCGGCGACGTTACACGGCATACGAAGCCCGCCTTCGGGCTGGCGGCCTGCCCGCCGATCGTCGCGGGCATCGAGCGCACCGGTAGAGCGACCGCCGTGTTGTGCGGGCTCGAGACTGACGTGTGCGTCGCGCAGTCGGCGCTCGGCCTGGACGATCGGGGGATGCGTGTGGTGGTCGTGGTTGATGCGGTGGACGCACCGGGCGACGCGCACGAGCAGGGTCTCGCGAGGATGCGTCACGCCGGCATCGAGTTGATCGGACTCAAAGGCCTTGCCTACGAGTGGCTGCGAACGGTGGAGCGATCGCGGTCGATCGACGCGCTGCTGCCGGGCCCGCCATCCGGGATCGCGATGTAGGCGATCACGCTCAGTGCGTGAGCACGAGGATGATCGTGAGGATCGCGATGACGAAGATTCCGATCGCGATCGCGAGGCCGCGTCGACCGATCCGACGGGATGCGGCGTCGGCACCCGGATCCGTGCTGCGGACGTGCACGTCGATCTGGCGGTTCTGGACACCGCGCCACCGCTCATCCATCGGCATACACGCATCGTAACCCGGATCGTGAACAGCTAGCCTGCGCGCATGCGCATCGGGGTGCACCTTCGGCACTGGGAAGGCTCGCCACACGACGTCGCCAAGCTCGCGAGGCTCGCGGAGGACGTCGGGCTCGAGTCCGTGTGGGTGTCGGAGACCTGGGGCTCGGACGCGACCGTCCTTGCAGCGTGGATCGCGGCGCACACCTCTCGCATCGCGATCGGCACCGGGGTGCTGCAGATCCCTGCCCGAACGCCGGCCGCCGCGGCAATGGCGGCGCTGACGCTCGATCACCTCTCCGGCGGCCGGCTTCGTCTGGGCCTGGGCGTGAGCGGGCCGCAGGTCGTCGAGGGCTGGCACGGCGTGCCCTTCGGTTCGCCGCTCGTGCGGACACGCGAGTGCGTGACCCTCGTGCGGGCGGCCTTGGAGCGGCGCGAGCCCCTCGCCCTGGATGGTGAGATCTACACGCTGCCGGTCCCTGGCGGACCGGGCAAGCCGCTGAAGGCGAACGTGACGCCGCTGCGCGCAGACGTGCCGATCTATCTCGCGGCGATGGGCCCGAAGAACGTTGCGCTGGCGTTCGAGCTCGCCGACGGGTGGCTGCCCTTGTTGTTCTGTCCGGAGCGCGCGGACGTCTTCGGGCTACCGGCGGTCCCCGACGGGTTCGACGTCGCCCCGATGGTCCTGACGGCGATCGACGACGACCTCGCCGCCGCCCGCGACGAAGTGCGCGCACAGATCGCGCTCTACGTCGGTGCCTACGGCTCACGAAGCCGAAACTTCTACGCCGACCTGGTCCGTCGTTACGGGTTCGACGGGGAGGTCGACCGGATCCAGGAGGCGGCGTTGGACCGGCGGATGGGGGATGCGACGGCTGCCGTAAGCGACGAGCTGGTCGATGCGTTGACATTGGTCGGTCCCATCGGGCGCGTGCGTGAGCGCGTGCAGGCGTACGCCGAGGCCGGCGCGACCTCGCTCCTCGCCATGACCAAGGACCCGGCTAGCATCACGGCGATGGAGGAGGTGGCGACGTGACGATCTACCTGGAGGATCTGGTCGCGGGTCAGAAGGTCGAGACCGAGCGCCGGGTCGTGAGCGCCGCCGACATCGATGCGTTCTGCGATCTGTCGGGCGACCGCAACCAGCTGCACACCGACGACGAGCACGCGCGGCGGGCCGGGTTCGCCGGTCGCATCGCACCCGGATTGCTCGTGCTGTCGATCGCCAGCGGGCTCGGGTCCGAGGAGGACGACTGGGCGATCGGCGCCTACCTCGAGGAATCGCGCCGGTTCGTCGAGCCCGTGCTGCCGGGCGACGAGATCCACTCCGTGTCCCGGATCGACGAGGTCCGCCGGTCGCGCTCCAAGCCTGATCGCGGGATCGTCACGCTGCACGTCGAAACGCGGAACCAGCGCGACGAGGTCGTGCTGGAAGGCACCGACGTGGTGATGGTCGGCGCCCGGGACGAGGCGTGACGCGCACCGACCCGCGGGTCGAGCGCGACCTGGTCGCGCTGGCGCACGAGTTCGCGGCCAACGAGATCCGGTCGGTGGCCGCGAGCTTCGATGAGACGGAGGCGTCCCCGACCGAGGTGGTTCGAAAGGCCGCCCGGATCGGGCTCACGTGCTTCGACCTCCCGGCGGTCTACGGTGGCGGCGGTGTCGACTCTGTGCGTACGGGCTGCCTGATCGGGGAGGAGCTCGCCTGGGGAGACTCGCCGATCGGGTCGCTCGTCGGGAGCGCTTCGTTCTTCGCCGCGCCCCTGGCGGAGCTTGGCACCGAGGCGCAGCGGCGGCGATGGATCCCGCCCCTGTGTTCGGAGGATCCCCCGATGACCGCGCTGGCCATCACCGAGCCCGGCGCCGGCTCCGACGCGGCCGCCATCACCACGACGGCGACGCGTGTCGAGAACGGCTACCGGTTGAACGGCGCCAAGACGTGGGTGAGCGGCGCGCCGGATGCGTCGTTCTATCTCGTCTACGCCACCGTCGCGCCGGGCACACGCGCCAAGGGGGTCACCTCGTTCGTGGTCGAGAAGGGCGATGAGGGGTTCATGCTCGGGAAGAAGCTGCCGAAGATGGGCTCGCGCTGCTACCCGACCGGGGAGCTCTTCTTCACCGACTGCTTGGTGCCGGAGGATCGGCGGATCGGGGAGGAGGGGCAGGGCTTCTACGGGGTGATGCGTTCGTTCGATCGTTCGCGCGTGACGCTTGCCGCCAACTCGATCGGGATCGGCCGCGCCGCGCTCGAATACGCGATCGACTACGCCAAGCAGCGCGAGGCGTTCGGCAAGAAGATCCACGAGTTCCAGGCGGTCAGTTTCCGGCTGGTCGACGCGAAGATGGCGCTGGACCAGGCCCGACTGCTGACGCTGCACGCGGCGGACCTGGCCGACGCGGGCGAGCCGTTCTCGACCGAGGCCTCGATGGCCAAGCTCGCGGCGTCGGAGGCGGCCTGGCAGGCCGCCAACGCGGCCGTGATGACCCTCGGCTCCTACGGCTACTCGCGTGAATACCCGGTCGAGAAGTGGCTGCGCGACGCGAAGCTGGAGGAGATCTACGAGGGAACGAGCGACATCCAGCGGCTGATCATCGCGCGGTCGATGTTCCCTTATCCGCGCTCGAAGTAGCGGGCGAGCTCCCAGTCGGTGACGACCTGGTTGTCGAAGATGATCTGTTCCTGTTCGGCCGTGTTCAACAGGTGCTCGAACACGAAGTCGCCGAACATCTCGCGTGCCACGGCGGAGCCACGGAACGCCTCGATCGCCTCGTGCAGGCTGGTGGGCACGCGCGGGATGTCCTTCGCCTCGTACGCGTTGCCGCTGAAGATCGCGGGCGGCTCCACACGGTTGCGGATGCCCCACATGCCGCTCGCGATCGTCGCCGCGAAGGCGAGGTACGGGTTCGCATCAGCCCCCGGGAGCCGGCACTCGACACGCGCGCTCTTGTGCTCGCCGACGGTGCGGTAGCCGGCCGTCCTGTTGTCGCGCGCCCAGACGATCGCCGTCGGAGCCCACGACGCGAGCTGGTAGCGCTTGTAGGAGTTCACGAACGGGGCGTACATCCACGACATCTCGCGTGCGGTGGTCATCAGGCCGCCGAGGTACCAGCGGTACGTGTCGGACATGTGGTGCGCACCGTCCTCGGCCCACATCAAGCTGCTCGTGCCGTCGGCGCTCCAGACACTTGAGTGCACGTGGCAGCTCGAGCCTGCCTCCGCCATCGTCCACTTCGCCATGAACGTCACGGCCACGTCGTTCAGCGCCGCGATCTCCTTGGCGCCGTGCTTGTACAGGGCGTGGTTGTCGGCGTTGCTGAGCGCGTCGGAGAAGGTGATGTTGATCTCGTGCTGGCCCTTGCCGAACTCGCCCTTGCTGAACTCCACCGGGATGCCGGCGCCGCGCATCCCGTTGCGGACCTGCCGGATGAACCACTCGTCCTTGGTGGTCTGCAGCATGTGGTAGTCCATGATGTAGCTCGAGCTCGGACGCGCCTCGCGGTAGTCGCGTTCGGCGAGCGCATCGAACGAGTCCTTGAAGAGGTAGAACTCGAGCTCGGAGCCCGTCTTGACCAGGTAGCCCATCGAGGCTGCGTTCGCGATCTGGGCCTTCAGGATCCCCCGCGGCGACACGGCCACCGGCTCGCCCGTCTCCTCGTCGGCGATGTCGCAGATCACCATCGCCGTCTTCTCGATCCAGGGGCACAGCCGCAAGGTCGCGATGTCCGGGGTCATCCGGAAGTCGCCATAGCCAGTGTCCCAGCTCGCGTAGGCGTAGCCGGGCAACGGCTCCATCTCCATGTCCACGGCCAGCAGGTAGAGGCAGGCGTGCAGGCCCTCGGCGCCGAGCACCTCCTCCAGGAAGAAGTCCGGCAGGATGCGCTTGCCCATGAACCGGCCCTGCAGGTCGGTGAACATGCACAGGACCGTGTCGATCTGGCCGGTGTGGGAGAGCTCCGCGAGCTCCTCGACGGTCAGCATGCCCTGCGTTTGCATCGGCGTCTTCCCTCCTCAGAGATGAGGGCGGCGGGCCGCCTACGCGACCCGCCGCCTTCATTTCGGTTCACTCAAGCACCGGAGATCAGGGTGCCGCGGATGGCGGTGTTCCTTCATCGCCTCCTGCGCGGAGGATCGATTCCTGCTCCTCCTTCGACGTGGAGAATCCCGCCTCACCGGGAACGCCCGACTTTCCTTGCGTCAAGGCGAACTCCTCCTCGGGCGAGAGCACGAGGCGATGCCGCCCCGCGATCGCGAAGTACAGGATTCCGAGCACGAAGTAGATCAGCGTTCCGTACACCGCTGGTCGGTAATCCTCGTTGGAGTACAGCGAAATGAGGGACACGAGCGCGATGATGCCTGCGATCGCCGCCCCTGCGATGCCGACCGGGCTCCGATACGGACGCTCGATATCCGGCATCTTTTGACGCAACCGAATGAACGAGAAGCACTGCATCGCGTAGGAGATCACGGCGCCGAAAACGGCCATGTAGAGGAGCGCGCCAACGATCTGGCCGGCCGACTTGCTCTCAGACTTGCCCAACTCGTAGATCAGGAGGCTGAGCAGGTAGCCCACGATGGCACCGGCGATCAATGCCACATGAGGTGTCTTGCGCTTCGGGTGGGTGATGGAGAGCCACTTCGGGAAGTACCCCGCGCGCGACAGCGAGTACGTGTTCCTCCCGTACGCGTAGATGATCGTGAAGAAGCTCGCGATCAGCCCTGTGAGACCGAGAAGACCGAGCAGCTCCGCGCTCGTGCCGGCTCCGAAGATGGCCGTGAAGCCGTCGAACAGCGGCGTTGCGGAGTCACCGAGCGGAGTCGCACCGACGACGCCGGTGTTCAGGAAGAGCGTCAGGGCCGCTGCGATCAACAGAGTCGTCATGCCCCACAGGGTTGCCCTCGGGATGTCGCGCTTCGGGTCGTGCGACTCCTCCGCGGCGAGCGGCAATTCCTCGATCGCAAGGAAGAACCAGATCGCGAACGGGATCGCGGGGAAGATCCCACTGATGCCGAACGGCAAGAAGCTGGTATCACCCGACGTTTCTGGGGGGATGTTCGTCAACAAGCTTGGGTGGAAATCCCCCGAGACGATCGCGGAGATGAAGAAGAACCCGAGGATCGAGAGAGCGAGGATGTTGATAATGACGGTGAACCGCATCGTGATCTCGATGCCCATGATGTTCAAGCCAACGAAGATCACGTAGAAGACCAGGGTCCACGTTACGTAGCTGTTCCACCAAGGTTCGCCGGTGACGTTGAGCAACCCTCCCATCACGTCGTGCATCAAGAACCCCATCGCGCCGACGACGACCGCCGGCGTGATGACGTATTCCATGTTCTCCGCGAGACCAGTGACGAAGCCACCCCATGGGCCTGTCGCCGAGCGAGCGAATGAATAGGCGCCTCCCGTGTGCGGCAAGGCTGGCGACATCTCGGCGATGCAGTAGCAGAGGCCGTAGTACATGATCGCGACGACGACGGTCGCGATCAGGAGTCCTCCGAATCCTCCCGATGCGAGACCGGCGTTCCACCCGTAGAAATCGCCTGAGATGACGGCGGCGACACCGAGTGACCACAGTGACCAAAAAGCCGCGTGGCGCCGGAGTCCGCGCTCCTGGAAGTAACCCTCGCCCACCTCTTGGTAGGTAACCGAGCCAACCTTCCGCTTCTCGGACATGCCCCCCTCCTTGAGCCGGTCCTCGCCCGGCATCGCGGGTATCGAGCCACAAAGGCGGTTTGTCTGTCAAACGGACCGCCAACGTATGAGGTTCCCTGTGATGGTGTCGCCGTTCGGGCCGCATTGACGTTATTTGTCTGACAAAGGTACTTTTGCGATCTCGAAGGGGGAGTGATGAAGAAGCGGCTGTCGTTCCGGGTCCGCGACGAGCTCGTATCGAGGATCTCGAGCGGAAGGATCGGCCCGGGGACGAAGTTCCCGCCCGAGCCGGAACTCGCCGAGGAGCTTGGTGTCTCGCGGGCAACGCTTCGAGAGGCCCTTCGATCGCTTGAGGAAGACGGGCTCGTGACGCGCACGAGTGGCTCAGGGACGTATGCGACGGGTCGGCCCCGTCTGCGGAACAACCTGGACGTCAACTTCGGTGTCACCGAATCGATCAGAGCTGCCAGCATGCAGCCGGGGACACAGCAAAGCGCGATCCATACGCAAGCAGCGACGCCGGAGCATGCCGCGGCACTCGACCTCGTGAGGGGGGACGCCGTGGTCGTCCTTGAGCGGGTGCGGACGGCGGACGGGCGCCCTGTGGTGCTTTCGCGCGACATCCTGTCCGCCACCAGACTGTCTTCGAATGAGCTCGCCACGATGCCACTCGACGGGTCGGTTTATGAACTCTTAGAGCGACATGGACATCCCGTTGCGCATGGGATCGTGACGGTGGCGCCGGAGCGTGCGGACAGGGCCACCGCGAGGCGCCTCGATGTGAAGCCCGGTGAGCTCCTGATGTTCCTTCGACAGGTGGACTATGGGGCGGAAGGTGAACCACTCCTGCTTTCCGAGGAGCGTCACATCGCGAACGCGTTCGAGTTCAGTGTGGTTCGCCGCGGACCAGGGAGGAGATCGGGATGAGTGTCGGCAAAGCGATGCGCATGAAGCGAGTTATCGACGAGGCGGGCGTGTCCGTGATCTGCGCGCTCGACCATGGGATGACGTCGCCGACCTTCCTGGAACCGCTCGCAGATATCACGGCTCGGGCCCGCGAAACGGTCGCCGGAGGCGCCAACGTCATCATGATGAGCAAGGGGATGATCGGGATCGCGCACGAGGCGTTCTCGCCCACGACCTCGCTCGCGATGCTCCTGTCCGCCAGTGCGAGTCCCGACGGCGATCGGCCCCAGATCGTGCAGATCGGCGAGGTCGAGGAGGCCCTTGTCCTCGGTGCGGATGCTGTGGTGCTCTTCACCGCCCTCGGTGGCGACACAGAGGCCGGGATGATCGACATCCTCGCGTCGGTAGGTCGAGAATGCGCCACCCTTGGGATGCCGTTCATCGCCGAAGCGGAGTTTCCGACCACGTATGCCACGGTGGAGGAGTTGAAGCAGCAGTACGGCTTCGAGTACCTGCGCCGCAACGTGCGCCTGTGTGCCGAGTTGGGCGCGGACATCGTGAAGACGAACTGGCCAGGTGAGCCTGAGTTGTTCGCCAAGTGCATCGAGGCGGCGAACGGGATCCCGGTGGTGCTGGCGGGTGGGTCGCGGCTCAAGGACGCGGACCTGCTGACGCGGATGGAGCAGGCAATGTCGGCCGGTGCGATCGGCTGTTCGGTCGGCAGGAACATCTTCATGCACGAAGATCCCGAGGCGATCACGCGCGCGCTCTCACGTGTGATCCGGGAGCGTTGGACGGCCGAGAAGGCGCTCGCCGAACTCGAGGAGGAACGTGCCTGATGCGTGCGGCATTCATGACGGCCGTGAACGCGGTCGAGGTCCGCGAGGACACGGCCGAACCGATCGTGGATCCGGCCGGAGCGCTGCTCCGGGTTGAAGCGTGCGGGATCTGCGGTACCGACGCCCGCACGTTCTTCAACGGAGATCCGAAGGCGCCCGTGCCCTGGCAGCTCGGACATGAACCGGTCGGGGTGCTCGAGGACGTCGGACCGGATGCCGAGCTTCCGCCAGGCGTCCGGGCGGGCGACCGGGTGTTCCTCGGCTCGATCCTGACGTGCGGTACTTGTCGGTGGTGCCTCGAGGGGTTCCAGAACCTCTGCGAGCACCATCTGCTCTACGGCTACGACCCGTTCCCTGGTGCGTACGCGGAACTCGCCGGCGTGCCACCGATCGCGACGAAGAATCTGATCCCGTTGCCTCCGGAGCTGCCGTCGGATCTCGCGACGGTTGCAGACCCGTTCGCGTGCGCGTTGAACGGCATCGAACAGCTCGATGTGCGCCTGGGTGACACCGTTGTAATCCTCGGTACGGGACCGATCGGATGCTGGCAGGCGGTGATGGCACGCGACCGCGGTGCGTCCAAGGTGTACATGACCGATGTATCGGGGGAGCGGCTCAGCATCGCTCTTGATGCGATCGGGGGGATCGTCGACGACGCGTGGGTCGCGGGCGAGGACAACGGTGTCGAGGAGGTGTTGTCTCGGACCGGTGGCCACGGCGCCGAGCGTGTCAGTGTGGCGGCCCCCGCGAAACGCGCACAACAGGGCGCGCTGGAGATGGCCGCGAAGCGCGCGACCGTCGTGTACTTCGCCGGCTTGCCCAAGCACGATCCGGTGAGCCCGCTCGACATGAACCAACTCCACTACAAGGAGCTCGACATCCGTGGCGCTTACGGCGCCACGCACCGGCAATATCGCATCACGATGGACTATCTCGATCGCAAACAGGACGCCCTTGCCCGGGTCGTGACGCACCGTTTCCCTCTCGAGCAGATCGGAGAGGCGTTCGAAACGATCCGGGCGGGCACGGGGCTCAAGATGGTCATCCTGCCATGACGGATGGGTACGTGATCGGTTGCGACGTCGGGAGCCAGGGAACGAACGCCGCGCTATACGCGGAGGACGGAACGCTTGTTGCGACCGCGTATGAGACCTACCCCCTGTCATATCCGCATCCCACGTGGGCGGAGCAGGATCCTGATGACTGGAACGTCGCGGTCACGCATGCATGCCGTCAGCTCTCGAGGGACTGTCCCGGCGGGGCGTCGGCGATCCGGGGGTTGTCGTTCGGCTCGCAGCTCGATGGGATGGTCGCGGTGGATGGTGCGGGTGTTCCGGTCCGGCCGGCGATGATCTGGATGGATCGACGTGCTGAGCCGCAGGCCGACGCTGTCGCCGAACGGATCGCCCCCGCTGATTTCTACCGAGCGGTGGGAGCGAACCTGGATTCCTCGCACGCGGTGTTCAAGGCGCTGTGGATCCGCGAGGAAGAGCCTGCGTCTTGGGCCAGGGCAACGCACGTGATGCCACCGGGCTCCTACGTCCTCCGGCATGTGTCCGGCACGCTGGCCGTTGATTATTCGAACGCCTCGTCCCTGGCCTTACTCGATCCCCGAACCCGCACCTGGTCGGAGCCCGCGCTCGCGGCAACCGCGATCGATCGATCCATGCTTCCGGAGCTCGGAGGCGGAACCGAGTCGGTTGGCACCGTCACGGCGGCGTTCGCGGAGGCGAGCGGACTCCATCCTTCGACCGTGGTGGCGATCGGGTGCGGAGACGAGATGGCGGCCACGCTCGGCGCCGGCGTCTTTGAGTCGGGCGATGTCTGCGACGTGGTGGGAACTGCGGAGCCGGTTTGTGCGGCGAGCACCGAGCCGCGCGAGGATCCGACGAGGCTGGTGGAGTGCCACCCGCACGGGGATCCAGACGCGTGGCTGCTCGAGAATCCAGGCTTCGTGTCCGGCGGCAACCTGCGTTGGTGGCGGGATCAGTTCGCTCCGATCGAGCGAGACGCCGAAACCGCCGGACTGGGCGACGCGTACGACTTCTTGTCGACCGAAGCCGGACACGTCGAGGCGGGCGCTCAGGGACTCGTCTTCCTCCCCTGCATGCAAGGGGCGATGACGCCAGAGTGGAACGGTGCCGCCCGTGGCGTGTTCTACGGGCTCACGCTCGCACACACCCGCGATCACATGACCCGTGCGATCTTGGAAGGCAGCGCTTTCGCGCTCCGCGACATCCTCGGCGCCATGCGCGACGCCGGATTGAACGTCCGGCGCCTGACGATCGTGGGCGGCGGCGCAAAAGGCCCGTTATGGCGCCAGATCAAGGCCGACGTCACGGGCTTGCCCGTGCGGGTCCCCACCTCCGTGGAAACGACTGCGACGGGGGCCGCGATCCTCGCCGCCGTCGCCGCGGGGTTCTATAGCCGCGTGGCGGACGCTGTGCATTCGTTCGTTTCGTTCCGGCCGGAGGTGCATGAGCCGGACGAGAGCGTCTCGGAACGCTACGACGATGCATATGGTCGTTACCGAGCCGTCTACGAGGCGCTGCGACCGGTGTTCTCTTCGCACGGGTAGGGCACACGGCGTGACTGCGCCGAGCGTCGTTGCCGGGTGATGCTGTGACCGACGATCTCGAACTCCTTGGGGATCATTCCCCCTTCATGGACCTGGATCTGGAGGCCCGCCTCGACCTCCTGGACAAGAGCAGCCTCGTTGTGTTCGTCGACGGCGAGGTCGTCCTTGAGGAGGGTGGACCGCCCTCGGACGCGATGTACGTCGTTCGCAAGGGATCGATCGAACTCGAGCGTGACGGCGACGTGCTGGATGTGCTCGAGCCCGGGGAATCGTTCGGCTATCCGTCCCTGCTGAGCGGCGCGCATCCGTCGTTCGACGTCCGTGCTCGGGGATCCACCACGTGTCTGCGCATCGATCGTGCGACCGCCGAGCGCTTGTTCGGTTCAGGTCCGGGGCTTCGGTTCCTCGTAAGCGGCCTCCGGGAGCGTGCTGGGCTCGCGGAACGACACGACCCGGGCGGGCTCCTCCAGCCGATCGAGCTGGCCCCGACCTTGGACGCGCTGACGCAGGTGCTGATCCGGGTCCCCGATACGATCGCCGGCCTTCGGGACGAAGGCTTCGACGCGGTCGCGATCGGTCGCGCCGTCTCGCGTCTTCTCGACGCCGGCACCAGCCGGGCGATCGATCTGACGATGGATATCCACGGGCGCTCACCGGTGCCCTGGGCTTGGCTCGCGTTCGGCAGTATCGCGCGTCGAGAGCCGGGTCTCGCGCCCGACCAGGATCACACGGTGGTGTGGGAGGGGGACGCGGGCGCTGACGGTTACTTCGAGGAGATCGCGCAAGCAGTCACGTCGACGCTTGCGGGAGCGGGGCTGCCGCCGTGTCCTTCCGGCGTGCTCGCGACCTCGCCCGGCTGGCGCGGTCCGATCGATCGATGGATCGAGGCCCTCCTCGCGCCGGGCACGGTCACCGCGCAGAGTACGTTCCTCCTCGCACTCGCGCTGGATCTTCGGAAGGTCGCCGGTTCGCTGAAGATGGATGACCATCTCCGCGATCTGACCCATAGCGTGCGTGGGACCGAGCTCGGATGGCGTATCGCCCGGCTGGCGGCGGAGGTGCGGCCACCGGTGGGCCAGTTCGGCGGGCTCGTCACGGAGCGCCTGGACGACCGACGCGTCCTGGACCTCAAACAAGGAGGATTGCTCGCGGTGACCGATCTCGCGCGCGTGGCCGCCATACGATGCGGATCCCTTGCGCGGTCGACGCACGGTCGGCTCACGGATGCCGTCGCGGGAGGGTCGCTTGACCACGACGAGGCGCGGGATCTCCGAGGAGCGTTCGAGACCTTCGGCGAGCTGCGGATCGATCGGCAGATCGCGTGCCATCGGCGCGGGGCGCCGATCGATTCGCTCGTGGAACCGGCTGCACTGGGCTCCGTGAGCAGGAGTCGGCTGCGTCAGGCATTCCGTGTGGTCGACGCTGCGCAGGGCCGATTGCGAGGAGCGGTCGGGGGCGGCCGGTTCGGGTAGGGCGTGTGCGCGGCGAACGCTCAGTCCTGCGGGGTCACGTACGCGGCGGTGATCCCTCCGTCGACGATGAGCGACGCGCCGGTCATGTAGCTGCTGTCATCGGATGCGAGGAACAGCGCTGCCTTCGCGAGCTCTTCGGCGTGACCGAGACGGCCCATGGGGATGTGGACGAAGCGGCGCTGTTTCTTCTCCTCGTCGGAGAGAAGCGCGAGCAACAGCGGGGTTTCGATCGGGCCGGGACACAGCGCGTTGCAGCGGATGCCTTTCCGGGCATATTCGACTGCGATCTCGCGGCTCATCGCGAGCACGGCGCCCTTGGACGCCGTGTACGCAGTCTGGCTGGTCGCGGCGCCGAGCCAGGCAACGAACGACGCGACGTTGATGATCGAGCCGCCCCCGCTCGCGAGCATCGCGGGGATCCCGTACTTGCAGCCGAACGCGACGCCCTTCACGTTGACGGCCAGGGTGAGGTCCCAGATACGCTCGTCAGCAGCGTCGACGCTGCCGTCCTCGGGCAGCATCACGCCCGCGTTGTTGTAGAGCACGTCGAGACGGCCGAAGCGCGCGACCGTGGCGGCCACCATCGCCTCCGCGTCCGACTCGCGCGACACGTCGGCGTGGACGAACTGCGCCGCTTCGCCGATCGCCGCCGCCGCGGCGGCGCCTGCGTCGTCGTTGACATCGGTCAACACGACGTGCGCTCCCTCGGCGACGAACAACTCCGATGCAACCTTGCCCATCCCGCTGCCACCACCGGTGATGAGTGCGACCTTGCCGTCCAAGCGCATCGTCTGCGACCTCCGTGCGATCCGACCGCCGAAAGCCTACGGCACTGCGCGAACGCTAGGCGGGGCCCGCCACCTTCGCTCGGATCCGCGACAGCGGTCGGTCGAGGTAGGCAAGCGGTGTCTCCTCGATCCAGATCGTCTCCAGGGTCGCCGGGTTGGCGCCGGCCGCGATCGCTCGTTCGCGCGCGTCCTCGAGACAGCGATCGATCTTCACGCTCCGGCGCTCGCCGCCGACGTCGGCGATCAGCTCGGCCTCGCCCGCCACCGGCGCGAGCGCCGCGCCGACCGCGTTGGCGACGTCCGCGTGCTCGGGGCGCACGAGTGAGCGCACGCCCGGGATCGCGTCGGGCAACAGCACCGCGCCGCCACCGACCAGCGCGAGGTCCACCTCGTCACGCGACAGACGCATCCGGTCGACCGCGTCGGCGACCAGCGCTTCCGCCCGACGGAGCGCGTGCTCGAGGTCGTCGCGGCCGGCCACACGCACCACGTCCCCGATCGCCACCCGGCCGGCCGCGACGGCCGCATCCGTGAGCGTCGCGGACGCTCCGCCGAACACCAACGCGTCGTCACGGAGCCGGCGCCCGACGCTCGCGGACGTGAGCGCGCCATCGATGATCGTGGTCCCGCCGCCGACCGCGACCGAGACGAGATCGGGCATACGGAAGTTCGTTCGGACGCCGCTGATCGTCACGCCCGCCGCCGATTCCCGTGGGAATCCATTCGTGAGGGCTCCGACATCGGTGCTGGTGCCGCCGATGTCGGCGACGAGGAGGTCGGCGCGTCCGGTCAGGGCCGCGGCGCCCCGCAGGCTGTTGGACGGACCCGAGCCGATCGTGAGGATCGGCGTGTCGCGTGCCGCGCTCGGGACCATCAGGGTGCCGTCGTTCTGTGTGAGGAAGGGGCGCACGTGCGATCCGAGCCGCGCGACGGCGGTCTCGAGCCCGTCGATGACCCGTTCCATCACGTCGCCCAGCGCGGCGTTCAGCACGGTGGCGTTCTCCCGCTCGAGCAGACCGAGGCCGCCGATCCTATGGCCCATGGAGCACGGCAGATCGCTCGCGGAGGCGACGATCGCCGCTGCCTCCAGCTCCTGCGCGGCATCGAGTGGGGAGAAGGTCCCGACGATCGCGACCGCGTCGACGTCTGCGTCGAGGGACGCGACGAAGCGTCCGATCTCCTCGACATCCAGCGGGTGCATCCGTCCGTCGACCTCGACGCCGCCGCGAGCGACCAGGACGGGACCGACGGTCGCGGCGACCAGGTCGCCGGGCCAGGCGGTGCAGGGCGGGATCGCGAGCGTGCCCGGAGAGCCGATCCGCAGCACGGCGACGCGCCGCAGCCCGCGACGCTGCACGATCGCGTTGAGCGCGTGCGTCGTCCCGAGCGCTACGCGATCCACGTCGTGGTCCATCGCCACGGCGTGCAACGCCGCGAGGATGCCGTCGTTCGGATCCTCGGTCGTCGGTTCCTTGCTGCGGGCCCGGACGACACCGTCGGCGTCGATCGCAACCGCGTCGGTGTTCGTGCCACCGACGTCGATGCCGACCCGAACCGCATCACCCACGGCCGAGCTCCTCGACGGGCACGAAGGCATGCGAGAACCCGAACGCCGTCGGCCCGGCGACCGCCAAACCCCCTGGGGAACGCCAGATCGGTGCGCACGGCAGGCCGATGGCGGTGAGGCGCTGGCCGAAGCGCACCCGCTCGGTCGGCACCGCGATGCCGGTCGCCTCGTCGAGCAGGACGATCAGGTCCGGGACGACGGCGATCGCGCGGCCGCCTTCGATCGCGAGCAGGTTCTCGTTCTGCACGTGGATCGCGACGGTGCGCCCAGTGTCAGGGCCGGTGCCGGCCAGGGTGACCTCCCCGCGCGCGAAGCCCCCGGTGGTCCGTCGCACCAGATCGACCACCTTGCCGGTGATCAGCCGCACGCCGCCGCCGGTCTCGACGACGGCGTCGACCCCGGCGGCGCGCCCGAGCTCGACAACCAGCCCGACCGTCCCGCGTACGGTCGACGTCCGAGCCGTCCGCGCGGTCATCACGAAGTCGGCTCCCAGGGCGGAGCCGCCGAAGGCCACGGTCACCGCGCGCGCGAGTCGTTCGAACCAGTCGCCGTCGCTGGGCTCGAGGGCGACCAGGTTGCCGTACTCGTCGGCCAAGAACGCCGGTGTGGGCGACAGGCCCGCAACGTGCATCGCGACCTGTGGCCCCTCGGGGAAGGCGCGTCCCATCCCGTCGGCGTCGACCAACGGCACTCGAAGCTCCGCCGCGACGGCGACGGGCAGCACACCGTTACCCCCGCCGATCTCGCCGGCCATCACCGCCGCAACCGGTGCGTCGAACCATCGCTGCACGGCCGCGGCGAGCGCGGCACCCTCCCGGCCGGACCCGAGCTTCTCGATCCCGACCGTCGGCGCGCCCCAGCCCGCGATCGGCATGACCAGGGCGTCGTCGGGGAGGTCGTCGAGGTCGACGACGGCGACGGGGCCGTGTGTCTCGATCGCGGCGCGCGCCTGCAGGATCGCGGCGTCCACGTCGCCGCCGCCTCCCGACCCGAGGATCGCGCATCCTCGCGCGTACCCCTCCAGATCGGCCGCCTCCAACCGCATCTGCGCATGCTGGCACACGGGACTACCATGCCGCGCATGCAGATGCCGGCGCCCTCGGATCGCGCGCTCGAGGCGATGCACGCGATCGGCGACGATCTTGCCGACCGTGGGGTCGTCCGCGGGAAGATGTTCGGGGTGCCGTCGCTGAAGGTGGGGAGCAAGGTGCTGTGCAGCGCATGGGAGGATGCGCTGGTCGTGAAGCTTCCGCCGCCGGAGCTCGCGGAGGCCCTCGCCCTCTCCGGTGCCGAGCGCTTCGAGCCGATGGCCGGGCGCGCGATGAAGGAGTGGGCCCAGGTGCCGTACGCCCATCGCAAGCGGTGGCCCGCGCTCGTGGAGGCATCGCTCGGGTACGTCGGGGGCGGTGCCCCGTGACCGAGCTCCTGGTGCTGGGTGGGACGCGGGTTCCGGCGGCCGCGGGCGCGACCACCGACGTGCTCGAGCCCGCAACCGGGACGTCGTCGTGGCAGGTGGCTCGCGCCGACGCCGAGGACGCCTCGCGTGCGGTCGAGGTCGCGTCCCGCGCGTTCGAGGAAGGCCCATGGCGACGGATGAGCGCGCGCGAACGGGGCCGCATCCTCACGCGAGCGTCGTTCCTGATGCGGGACCGGCAGGAAGAGCTCGCGCGGCTCGAGGCACGGAACGGGGGAAAGCCGATCGGGAACGCGCGCGCGGAGATCGACATCGTCGCCAACGTCTTCGAATACTGGGGCGGTGCGGCGAACAAGATCACCGGCGAGACGATCCCGATCGTGCCGCCGGGCATCGACGTGACGCTGCGCGAGCCCGTCGGTGTCTGCGCCCTGATCACGCCTTGGAACTTCCCGGCGGTGATCGCAAGCTGGAAGATCGCGCCCGCGCTGGCCTGCGGCAACACCGCGGTCGTCAAGCCGGCTTCACAGACGCCACTGTCCGCGCTCGCGATCGCCGATCTGTTGATGGAGGCCGGTCTGCCGGAGGGCACGCTCAGCGTGCTGCCAGGGCCGGGCGCGACGACAGCGATGGCGCTCGTCCGGGATCCGCGCGTGGCGAAGATCTCGTTCACCGGTTCGACCGAGGTCGGCACGACCGTGATGCAGACCGCCGCCACCAACATCACGCGCGTGTCGCTGGAGCTCGGCGGCAAGTCGGCCAACGTCGTGTTCGACGATGCCGATCTCGACGCGGCGATCGTCCCCTCGCTGTGGTCGGTCTTCGACAACACCGGCCAGGACTGCTGCGCCCGGTCTCGTCAATTCGTGCAGCGCGGCCTCTACGACGAGTATGTGGAGCGGTTCGCGGCCGCCACCGACGCGGTCGTCGTCGGTGAGCCGCTCGAGGAGGCGACCCAGATGGGGCCGCTGATCTCCGACGGGCAGCGGCAGACGGCGCTCGACTACCTCGGGATCGGCCTGGAGGAAGGAGCGCGGCGCGTGACCGGCGGTGAGGTGCCCGACGGTCCCGGCTTCTTCCTGCGTCCGGCCGTGCTCGCCGATGTCGACAACGCCTGGCGCGTGGCCCAGGATGAGATCTTCGGTCCGGTCGTCTGTCTGATCCCGTTCGACACAGAGGAGGAGGCGGTCCGGCTCGCGAACGACTCGCCATACGGGCTGTCGGGGTCGATCTGGACGCGCGACCTCGGCAGGGCGATCCGGGTCGCCAAGGCGATCCGAACGGGCAACCTGAGCGTGAACTCCGCCAGCAGCGTGTTCACCGAGGCGCCGTTTGGGGGGTTCAAGCATTCGGGGATCGGTCGCGAGATGGGGATGGCCGCCGCCGCGCTCTACACCGAGGTCAAGAACGTCTATTTCAGCGAGGCCTGATCCATGGAGGCGTGGCGAGCGGCGTTGCGTGCGGACCCCGTGCCCTGGCTGCTCGAGCCGGCGGATCCGGCGGTGCGCCATCTCGCCCTGACCCAGCTGCTCGACGAGCCGTCCGATGCACCCGCGGTGCGACGCGCCCGCGGGGCGGCGATGCGAACCGATCCGATCGCGGGCATCCTGCAGCACCAAGACGACGCGGGCTGGTGGGTCAAGCCGGGCGCCGGCTACGGGCCCAAGTACACCGGCACGGTCTGGTCGTTGATGTTCCTCGAGCAGATGGGCGCCGACGGACGCGATCGCCGCATCCAGCGGGCCTGCGATCAGGTCCTCGCGCACACGCAGGCTCCCAACGGTGGGTTCGGCTGGCAGGCCCAGAACAGCACCGTCGTGCACTGTCTCAACGGCAACCTGCTGCGCGCGTTGCTCGCGTTCGGCCGGTTCGACGATCCACGGGTGCGCGCATCGATCGCGTGGGAGGGGTCGGCGATCACGGGCGAGGGCGTCGAGCGGTGGTACCCGTGGACGACCAGCGGCCCGGACTTCGGCTGTGGCATCAACGGGACGCTGCCGTGCGGCTGGGGCGCCGTTAAGGCGCTGCGCGGGCTGGTCGCGATCCCGCCGCGGCGGCGCAGCGCGCTCACTCGACGGGCGCTCGCGGAGGGTGCCGACTTCCTGCTCGAGCACGACTTGGCGACCGGGGCGTTCCCGACCGCCACCACGATCAGCCCGCATTGGACGCAGCTCGGCTTCCCGTCCGGGTACGTGGCGGACGCCCTCCAGGGGCTCGAGGTCCTCGTCGAGATGGGCCGCGGGCGCGACCCACGCCTGGCTCCGACCCTCGAGCTGGTGCTTGGCAAGCAGGACGAACAGGGCAGATGGAAGAACGAGCACGGCTATCGAGGCAAGCTGTGGAGCAACACGTGCCCGCCGCGGGAGCCGAGCAAGTGGGTCACGTTGCGGGCCTGCCGAGCCCTGAGGGGCGCGGTAGGCGCCGCTCGCTAGACTCCACCGCATGGCCGAACTCCCTGAGGAGCTTCGCGCCCGGCCGGACCGTCGGCCCGGGCAGGAACCCACGGCGACCCTGACACTCGACGCCTACCTACGCCTCAAAGCTGAGCTCGAGCAGCTCACGACCGTCGGCCGAGCCGACATCACCGACAAGATCCGGGTGGCGCGCGAACACGGCGACCTCAAGGAGAATGCCGAGTATCACGCGGCCAAGGACGAGCAGGGCATGATGGAGTCGCGCATCCGCAAGATCCAGCACATGCTCCGGGACCCGGACATCGTCGAGGCGCCCGAGGCGGCCGACGAGGTCGGTCCGGGCATGCTCGTGACCGTGAAGCCGCTGGACTTCGACGACGAGGACGACGAGACGTACCTGCTCGCTGAGCACGCCGAGGAGAAGGCGCCGGGTGCCCGCACCGTGACGACGTCATCGCCGTTCGGCGCGGCGCTGATGGGGGCGTCCGTCGGCGACGAGGTGGCCTCCGAGGCGCCCGGCGGCACGTTCACCTACCGGGTCGTCTCCTTCCAGCCGTTCACCGGCTAGCTCCGCATGCCCACGGACGATCGAAAGGCACCGCGCGAGGTGCAGCGGGTCCGCGACATGCCGGCCCCGCGCAAGAGCGAGGGAGCCGCCGGCGGCGCGGCACAGCGGATCTTCGCCTGGCCATACCGCGCGGTCCTCGCGTTCCTGCTCTGGACGGGCATCCGTCCCTGGCAGCTGACGCTGCTGTCGCTGCTGCTGAACATCGTCAGCGGCGTCCTGATCCTCGCCGGCTCGTGGGCGTGGGCGGGGGTCGCCCTGATCGTCGGTGGGGTCTTCGACGTGATGGACGGCTCGGTCGCGCGCCACCGGGGCGAGGTGCGCCGCTCGGGCGCGTTCATGGATTCCGTGCTCGATCGCGTGTCCGACATGATCCTGTTCGGCTGTCTCTACTGGTACCTGGCGGGGCAAGGGGATGAGCTCGCGGCGTCGCTCGCGCTCGTCACCCTGGTGGTGTCGCTCGCCGTCAGCCACGTCCGCGCGGAGGCCGAGGCGGTCAAGGTCGTGCTCACGGAGGGCCTCTTCCAACGGCTGGAGCGGGTGATCGCGCTCGCGGTGGGCCTGTTGGTGCCGGGCATGATGGTGCCGGTGCTCGTGCTGCTTGCCGTCCTGGGAACCGCGACCGCGCTACAGCGGTCGTTCCTGGCCGTCCGGGGCGCTTGATGGAATTCGTGCGCGTGGCGACGCTCGCCGAGGTGCCGGAGGGAGAGGTGCGCGCCTTCGATCTGCCCGCCGGCCGCGTCGCCGTCGCGCACGACGAGCGAAGGCTGTTCGCGTTCGCCGAGACGTGTCCAGGACAGGGGTGCCCTCTGGCGGAGGGTTCGTTCGACGACCGATCGGCGCAGCTCACGTGTGGCTCGTGCGAGAGCGTGTTCGACCTCGAGACGGGTGAGCCGATCGAGGGACCGGCCCGAGACCCGCTGCAGCTGTTCGTGGCCCGCGAGATCGACGGCTGGCTCGAGCTCTCGTCGGAACCACTCGGGTGAGCTCGGTGGCGTCCACCGACCCATCCCGGTAGGCTCGCGGCCCCAGCCGTGGAGGAGGCTTCGCATGGCCGAGCAGACGCGCTTCGATCTCTCGCAGGACCAGATGCCGGCAGCGTGGTTCAACATCATGCCCTCGATCGTGCAAGCGGGGATGCAGCCACTGCCGCCGCTGCACCCGGCGACCCACGAACCCGTCGGTCCCGCCGACCTTGCGCCGCTGTTTCCGGAGTCGCTGATCCTGCAGGAGGTCAGCACCGAGCCCTGGATCGACATCCCCGGCGAGGTCCTCGACATCTACCGGCTATGGCGGCCCTCGCCGCTGCACCGTGCCACCCGGCTGGAGCAGGCGCTGCAGACGCCGGCACGCATCTACTTCAAGTACGAAGGCGTGTCGCCGGCCGGGTCACACAAGCCGAACACCGCCGTCGCGCAGGCCTACTACAACAAGGAAGCCGGCACGAAGCGGATCGCCACCGAGACCGGCGCCGGTCAGTGGGGCTCTGCGCTGGCGATGGCGTGCGCGTTCTTCGGGATCGACTGCCAGGTGTTCATGGTGAAGGCCTCGTTCCAGCAGAAGCCGTACCGGCGCATCTTCATGGAGACCTTCGGCGCAGAGGTGACGGCCTCGCCGTCCCCGACGACGCAGGCTGGCAAGGCGGCGCTCGAGGCCAATCCCGAACACACCGGCTCGCTCGGCCTCGCGATCAGCGAGGCGGTCGAGGTGGTCGCAACGAGCGGCGGGTCGATCAAGTACGCGCTGGGGTCCGTGCTGAACCACGTGCTGTTGCATCAGACGGTGATCGGGCTCGAGGCCAAGGCCCAGATGGAGCAGGCCGGCGACACGCCCGACGTGGTCATCGGTTGTGTGGGTGGCGGTTCGAACTACGCCGGTCTCGCGTATCCGTTCATGGCCGATCGCCTCTCGGGCGCGAAGCCCAACATGCGGTTCCTGGCGACGGAGCCGGCCGCCTGTCCGACCCTGACGAAGGGGAGGTTCGCCTACGACTTCGGCGACACGGCGGGCATGTCGCCGATCGTGCCGATGTACACGCTCGGACACACCTTCCTGCCGGCGCCGGTGCACGCGGGTGGGTTGCGCTACCACGGCGACTCGCCGTCGCTGTCGCTGCTCGTCCACGAGGGACACATGGAGGCGGCCGCGTACACACAGAACCAGGTGTTCGAGGCCGCGATCCAATTCGCCAAGACCCAGGGGATCGTGGCCGCGCCCGAGTCCTCGCACGCGATCAAGGGCGCGATCGATGAGGCGATCGTCGCCCGCGAAGCCAACGAGGAGCGTGTGATCCTGTTCAACCTGTCGGGCCACGGCGCCTACGACATGCAGGCCTATGACGACTACCTCAACGGCCGACTGCCCGAGATCGAGTTCGACCCGTCCGCCGAGGACGCCGCGCTGGCAGACCTGCCCGATCTCCCGCCGATCGGGTGAGCGATCCGCCCGTCGAGGTTCGCCGACTCGCGCCGGCGGACCTCGGTGCGTTCCAGGCGTCGATGCCCTCCTGGAACGCCCGCGAGTACGCGGTTCGGCTCGGCTATCAGGATCGCGGGCTCGCCGTGCAAGTGGTCGCGTGGGAAGGCGAGATGGCGGTCGGTCGCGCGATGGTCGTCCTGCCCGGCCATCCCGAGTGGTCCGTCTCGGCGTTCCGCGAAGGCTGCCCCGAGCTCAGAGACGTCGCGGTCGCCGCCGATCGGCTGCGGCGCGGGATCGGCAGCAGACTGATCGCGGCGAGCGAGGAGGCTGCGCGCGCGGCGGGGTTCGAACGCATCGGCCTGTCGGTCGGGCAGGACGCCGAGTACGAGGGCGCGCGGGCCCTCTACGAGCGCTCCGGATACGTCTTCGCGCACGGGCCCTTCGTGCAGGCGGCGGTGTTACTGGGCGACGGCGGTGAGCGGATGCCCGTGGCGAGCGTCTGCGTATACCTGGTCAAGACGCTGTGAGGCGGATCAGCTCCCGTAGGTCTTCGGGTCGAGCTGGAACGTCTCGGTCGCGAACTCGGCGACCTTCTGCATCAACAGGGTGTAGCCGTCGGTGTTGAAGTGCACGCCATCGTCGGCGCGCACCTGGGTCACGCGGTCGCCCTCCCGGTAGTAGGCGCTGTAGCCGCCGTCGGGGGCCGCGAAGGCGTCCCACGTGTCGAAGTAGGCGACGTTAGGCAACCGGTCGGCGACCGCCTCGTAGATGCTGTTCTGTTTCTGGATGAATTCCCACCGGCGGGGATCGCGCTCGTTCGGCAGGCCGATCCACACCACGTGGGCTCCGCCCGCCGTCGCCGTCTTGGCGAACCGCTCGACCCGATCCTCGTAGTGCGCGGCCCAGTCGAACGTGCCGATGTCCTGTTCGAGCGAGCCGTCCCAATTCAGCAGGCCCTGGTTGTCGTTCTCGCCGAGCATCACCAGGACCAGGTCCGGGTCGGCTCGCTCGACGATCTGTTGCATCTGCGCCGGCCAGTTGAAGAAGTCCGGGCGCGCCAGACCGGTGGAGATGCGTCCCTGCTTGTACACCTCGACGAAGAACGGTTTGAAGACGCGCTCGGCGAAGTAACCGATGCCGGCCGCCAGCGAGTCGCCCACGACGGCGACGCGAAGCTGGTGGTCGAACGTCGGCTCGCGCAGTCGCGTGTCGTGCTTGACCGGCTTGGTCGGCTTGGGCGAGGCCGGTGGTTCGGGCAGCTCGTCCACGCCAACCTGCACCCCGCCGATCACGCCTCCCACGGCGGCGTTGGGGTCTCGGCCGGCGGCGCGCGACGCGGCGTCGGTCACGCTCGTCAGGCCGACGTGATCGGAGACCCACACGAGGGGAGCCAGCAGCGTCATCGAGACGGTGCGGCGGGTTCCGACCGGGGCGGCCTCCGCCGAGCGTCGCAGCTCCGGCGCGTAGAGCAGCGTCCACACGAGCAGGCACACCGCGATCACGATGAACGTGCGTCCCGCGGGCATGGCGCGGCGGCGCGGCGGGGGTGGTCGCCGTTCCTCGGTTGTCGCCATGTCGTCGTCCTAGAACTGGAAGTAGATGAAGGGTGCCACGCCTCGGGGCCCGAGGGTGGTGATCGCGAACAGGATCAACGCGGCTGCCACGCCCATCGGGATCGGCCGCAGCTGGGAGATCGCGGCCTTGATCCGATCGGCCGGGGCGTGCGGGAGGAACTGGGTGGCGAGCCCGACGCCGATCGCCAGCAACACGGGGGTTGTGATCAGCTCCGTGGTGCCGCTCGCGAGGGTCACCAGTCGGCCGAGCATCGTGAGCGCCGAGCCGACCGAGTCCGCCCGGAAGAACACCCACGCGATGCAGACCAGCGTGAACGAGCTCAGGACCTGCAGTGCGGTGACCCAGAGGCCCGTCGGCGCTTCGGCGAGCACCCCGCGATCCCGGAGTGAGCGCTTCCAGTGACCGATCACCAGATACACCCCGTGCAGTCCGCCCCAGGCGACGAAGTGCCAGGCCGCGCCGTGCCACAGCCCGCCCAGCAACATCGTGATCATCAGGTTCACGTAGGTGCGCGCGGTGCCTTTCCGGTTGCCGCCGAGCGGGATGTAGAGGTAGTCCCGCAGCCATCGGGACAGCGTCATGTGCCAGCGTCGCCAGAACTCCTGGATCGATCGCGCACTGTAGGGACGATCGAAGTTCTGGGGGAACTGGAACCCGAGGAGCTTCGCGACCCCGATCGCGATATCGGTGTAGCCGCTGAAGTCGCAGTAGATCTGCACGGCGTAGGCGACCACGCCGACGAGGATCTCCTGCCAACCATGGCGCGCCGGCTCGTTGAACACCTGATCGACGATCGCGGTCGCCAGATAGTTGGCGATCACGACCTTCTTGAACAGCCCACCCAGGATCAGCCAACCGGCGCCGACGACGTCCACGTGCCGGGCATCCCTGCGGACGTCGAGCTGGGGGATCAGTTCCTCGGGCCGCACGATGGGCCCGGCGACCAGATGCGGGAAGAACGACAGGTACAGGACGACGTCGGTCCAGGATGCGATCGCGAACCGCCGGTGGTACACGTCGACGACGTAGCTGATCGCCATGAACGTGTAGAAGGACACGCCGATCGGCAGGACGACCTGGATCAGCGGCGGGCTGAGCGGCAGGCCGAGCGCGGCGGCCGTGTTCGTCACGTTGACCGTGAAGAACCCGTAGTACTTGAAGAACAGCAGCGGCGCCAGCGTCGCGGCAACCCCGACGCCCATCGCCCACGTGCGGCGGCGCTCGTCCTCCTGGTGCGTCACCACGATCGCGGCGAGCTGGCAGATCACCGTCACGCCCAGCAGCAGCGCGATCAGGCGCACGTCCCAGTAGGCGTAGAAGAAGTAGCTGGCGCCGATCATGAACCACTTCCACGCCCGGGCGTTGTGGTTCAAGACCCAGTGGCCGAGGAAGACCAGGCAGAAGAACAGCGCGAAATCGACGGTAGGGAAGAGCATGCTCGGATCGATGCTAAGGCACGTCTGTGACGAAGGGGTGAACGCGCCTCACGAGGCGTCCAGATCCCGCCGTCTGCGTTGCAGGTAGCGGCGTTCCGCATCGTTCGTGACCAGCTCCAGGGCGCGACCGTAGGCGAGGTCGGCCCCGACGGGATCGCCGGCTCTGCGCAGGAGATCCGCCCGCGCCGCGTGGAAGAGGTGATATCGATCGAGGTCGGCGGCCAGCGGATCGAGCAATCGGAGCCCTGTATCCGGTCCGTCGGCCATCGCGACGGCGACCGCTCGGTTCAGCTCGACCACCGGCGAGGGGCGCGCGAGCGCCAGCGCCGCGTACAGCGTTGCGATCTGTGGCCAGTCCGTGAGCTCGGGGCGCGGGGCCGCCGCGTGACACGCGGCGATCAGCGCCTGGAGCCGGTACGGGCCCGTTTCATCGACGGGGTCGCGCATGAGGGCGAGCCCCTCGTCGATCATCGCGTGGTCCCATCGCGAACGATCCTGATCTTCGAGCACGACGATCTCACCGGCGGCATCGGTGCGAGCCGCGCGTCTCGCATGTTGCAGGAGCAGGAGCGACAGCAGGCCGCGTGTCTCCGGCTCGTCGGGGATCAGGTGATCGAGCAGACGACATAGGCGAATCGCCTCGTCGCAGAGCTCGGCCCGCAACAACTCGCCCTCGGTCGCCGCGTACCCCTCGTTGAACACCAGGTACACGACGGCCCGCACCCCATCGAGCCGCTCGGGCAGGAGCTCGCGCGGCGGCACCCGATAGGGGATCGCGGCCTCGCGGATCTTGCGCTTGGCCCGAGTGAGTCGCTGGCCGAGGGTCGGCTCCGGCACGAGGAACGCCCGTGCGATCTCGCGTGTCGTGAGGCCCGCGACCGTGCGGAGCGTGAGCGCGACCCGCGCGTCGAGCGCGAGCGCGGGGTGGCAGCAGGTGAACAGCAGTCGCAGTCGGTCGTCGGGGATCTCGTGCATATCGTCTCCCAGCGCCTGGAGGTCGGCGATCTGCGCCGCGGCCGCGACCTTGTCGCGGCCGACGCGATCTCTGCGCAGTCGGTCGATCGCGCGATTGCGCGCCGTCGTGAACAGCCACGCGGAGGGGTTGTCGGGTACCCCCCGGTCGGGCCAGGTCCGCAGGGCTTGCTCGCAGGCGTCCTGCCAAGCCTCCTCCGCGAGGTCGAAGTCGTGGATGGCACCGATCAGCGCCGCCACGGCACGACCGGCGTCCAGGCGGAACGCGCGGTCGACGACCTCGGCGACCTCTGCCATCACATGCCGATGATCGGCCGGACTTCGATGCCGCCGGTCCGTGCCCCCGGCAGCTCGGCAGCCAGGGCGATCGCCGTGTCCAGATCGTCGACGTCCACGATGAAGTACCCGCCGAGCTGCTCCTTCGTCTCGGCGAACGGCCCGTCGGTCACCAGCTGCTCGCCGCCCTGCACGCGGACGGTGGTGGCCGATGTCGACGACGCGAGCTCCTCGCCGGCTTGGAGCCGCGCACCCCAGCCCGCCGCGACCTTGCCGTACTCGTTGCGAAGCGCCTCGCGCTGCTCTTCGGTCGCCGCGTCGTACGCGGCTTCATCGCCGTAGATCATCAGCAGGTACCGCACGTCCACCTCCGCGCTCGTGGGACGGACCCCGGCCGCCCGCTCATCGTGATGACGGATGGGGAGCGGTGGATCCGACACCACCGCCCGCATATCGCGCTAGCCTGGGAGACGCTACCGCACCCCACGATCGACGAGGAGGCTCACCCGCATGTCCCGCGACACCGACTGGCACGTGTTCGACAAGGCCTGTGAGATCACGGCGATGGCCGCGCGCGGCACCGCCAACGATGTGACGCCGGCGCAGGTGGCCGAGATCTTCCGAGAGGTATTCGGTGCGCTGCGGGATGCCGCGAATGCGCTGGATAGCGCTGGCTCCCCGGCGGGGTTCTAGCGCAGCCGTCCGGAGACGTCTCGTAACGACACGATGCCGACCACGCGCCCCTCGTCGAGGATCGGGATGTGTCGGAAACCCTCCTCGAGCATGCGGTCGCGCGCCTCGGAGATCGTCGCGTTCGGGTGCAGGGTGATCGGATCTCGGCTCATCCAGTCGGCGGCCAAGTGATGCGCGGCGTCGTGCTCGGCCACGAGGGCCCGCACGATGTCGCGTTCGGTGAAGATCCCGTGCAGCGCACCGTCGACCACGATGAGCACAGCGCCGACGTGGTGGATGCTCATGAGTTCGGCAGCCTCGGCGACGGTCGCCTGCGGCTCGACCGTCACGAGGGTGGTGCTCATCACGTCGCGAAGCACATCCATGCGTCGGATCCAGCCTAGCCTCCCGGTCGCGAGCCGGGAAGCGCTGCTCGCCTGGTACGCGCCACGGGCCAGTTCCTATCCATGGCGACGAGGCCGGCCGAACGCGTATCGCACGCTCGTCTCGGAACTGATGCTGCAACAGACCCAGGCATCGCGCGTAGCGCCCATCTTCACGTCGTTCATGCGCGCGTTCCCCACGGTGCGAACGCTGGCGCTCGCCACGCGGGCCGACGCGCTGCGCGCCTGGGCGGGGCTCGGATACAACCGCCGGGCGGTGTCGCTGCATCGTGCGGCGCAGGCGGTCCTCGCCGATCACCGGGGCCGGGTTCCGACGGATCCCCTGGCCCTGCGGGCGCTCCCCGGAGTGGGCCCTTACACGGCCGCGGCTGTGGCCTCGATCGCGGGTGGGGTGCCCGTGGCCGCGATCGACGTGAACGCGCGGCGGATCGCGGCGCGCGTCGCGTTCGGTTGCGAGCCGACGGAGGTGCCTTCAGGCGAGGTCGATACGGTCGCGTGCGGTTGGGTGGATCGCGACGACCCCGGCCGCTGGAACCAGGCGTTGATGGACCTCGGTCGGGAACACTGCCGCGCGACACCCCGCTGCGATGGCTGCCCGTTCGCCGCCGCATGCCGATACCGGAGGGCGGCCCGCACGCCCGCGTCGCCCGCTCGGAGGCAGGCGCCCTTCGAGGGGTCGATGCGGCAGGTCCGCGGCGGCGTGGTCGACGTGCTGCGCACTCGATCATCCGCCGGCGTCGCGGCCCTGGCGCGATCGACCGGGTTCGAGCGCGCGCGGATCGCCATGGCACTCGACGGCCTCGAACGCGACGGCGTCGTGCGTCGCTCCGGTCGCTCCTTTCGTCTTCCCGACTGACTTGACGCAACGCCCGATCACGACGTAGCTTTCCCTGGCTATGGGAATCATTCTCACTACGGGGGTTCATCGTGGCTGAGCCCAACGTGCGGCTCGACCTCGCGCTGGTCCGAGCGGACGGCGTCTCGGCCGGCTACGGCCGAGAGCCCGTGATCGAGAACGTCTCCCTGGCAGTCCGACCTGGTGAGTTCGTCGCGCTGGTCGGGCCGAACGGATCAGGCAAGTCCACCCTGCTCAACGTGCTCCTGGGCGCGTTGCCCCCGCGTACCGGCTCGGTGCAACTCTTCGGCGAGGAGCCCGACCGGTTCCATGCGCGCTGGCGCCTCGGCTACGTGCCGCAGCGACCGTCGCTCGAGAGCGAGGTGCCGGCGACCGTGCGCGAGATCGTCGCCTCGGGCCGCCTCCGGCAACGGGGATGGTGGCGTCGGGAGAGCCCCGAGGATCGGCTCACGATCCAGCACGCGGTCGAATCCGTGGACCTCGGCGACGAGGCGGACCTGCCGTTGAACGAACTCTCGGTCGGCCAGCAACAACGGGCGTTCATCGCCCGCGCCTTCGCGAGCGAGCCGACGCTGCTGGTGCTCGATGAGCCGATCGCGGGGGTCGACGGTGCCTCCCAGCGACGGTTCCGCGAGTCGCTCGTGCACCTCCAGCACGAGCACGGCGCCGGGGTGCTGCTCGTGTCGCACGAGCTGTCCGCCGTCGCCGACGTGATCGATCGGATCATCGTGCTGAAGCACACGGTGCTGTTCGACGGGACACCGGCCGAGCTGGCCTCCTCCGGCGTCTCCCTCGGCATCCACGCCGATGATCTGCCGCTGTGGCTGGAGGGATTGCGGTGATCGCGGCGCTGCCCTTGCCCTATCCGTTCGACACCGTCGCGATGCAGCGCGCGCTGCTCGCCTGCGTCGCGGTTGGCGCGTTCGCGCCCACGATCGGGGCGTTCCTCGTGCAGAAGCGGCTGTCGCTTGTCGGCGACGGGGTCGGGCACGTGGCGTTCGCCGGCGTCGGGCTCGGGTTGTTGCTCGGCATCGCGCCGGTCTGGACCGCGCTCGCATTCGCGGTCGCGGGCGCGATCGGGGTCGAGCTCCTCCGCGCGAAGAAAAAGATCGCGGGCGACCTCGCCCTGGCCCTGTTCTTCTACGCGGGGATCGCCCTCGGCGTGGTGTTCGCGACCAAGGCGGGCGCCGATGACTTGGAGATATATCTGTTCGGTGACCCGCTGACGATGACCGCCGCGAGCCTCGCCGCGGTTGTCCTGATCGGCGGGATCGTCGCCGTCGGCGTGTGGTCGCTGCGTCGCGTGCTGTTCGCGATCGTGACGGACGAGGCGTGGGCGCGGGCCGAGGGCCTGCCCGTCGACACCCTGGGCGTGGCGCTCGCGGGGCTGACCGCCGCCGTGATCGTCGCCGGGATGAAAGTCGTCGGACTGCTGCTCGTCGCCGCGCTGATGGTGCTGCCGGTCGCCAGCGCACAGCTGTTGGCGCACTCGTTCCGGCGGACGGTCCTGCTCGCGGCCGGGATCGGCGCGGCCAGCGCGTTCGTGGGGCTGATCGTCGGGCGGGTCCTGGACCTGTCGATCAGCGGCTGCATCGTGCTCGTCGCGGCCGCCGTCTTCACGGTCGCGAGCCTGGTTCGCCGATCGCTCCCGGCCGCCGTGGAGAGTCAGGTATGAGCGTCGACCTCGATGAAACCGTCGAGGCGCGGCTGCGCGATGCGGGCCAGCGATACACGCCGCAGCGTCGCGACCTACTCCATCTCTTGGCGCAGGCGGCGAGCCCGGTGTCGATCCCGCAGATCCTCGCGGACGGCGACGAGCTCAAGCAGAGCTCGGTCTATCGCAACCTCGCGGCACTGGAGCACGCCGGCGTCGTGCGCCGCGTTCCCACCGACGAGGAGTACGGGCGGTACGAGCTGGCGGAGGAGCTGATCGGGCATCACCACCATCTCGTCTGCTCGAACTGCGGCACGATGCGCGATGTCGAGGTGCCCTCAGACCTCGAGGCGACGTTGGACGCCACGCTCGATCGGATCGCCAAGCGCGCCGGCTTCGCTCGCGTCGAGCACAGGCTCGAACTGGTCGGGCTCTGCGGGGAGTGCGCGTCCGTCTCGGAGACTCGCCCGACCGCTATGGCGTGAGGTACGGCTGCGCCGGCACCGGGATCTGCTCGGCGGAGTCGGCCGCCACGAGCACCTCGCGCCCGACCGGGTACACGGCGCCCGTGACGCTGAGCCACTCGTCATCGGCGTACTCGCCGGCGGGCAATCCCACGATGCGGACCTGCGCGATCGTGGCGTCGGCCACGCAGCACGTCACGATGTAGCGCGTGAGCACGATCTCATCCGGTGGCGCGCTGGCCTCGTGCGTCACGAACCCCTCGAGTGTGATCGGTTCCCCCGCCCGCGCCTCCAGCTGCTGCATCGCCGCCGGGAAGGATTGCGCCGCACCGATATCGACGAAATCGAGGGGACCGGTTACGTCGCGGGCGGTGGCGCCGATCGCCGAGCCGCCGAACGTCGCGCGCTTCCCGACCGAGTAGGCGCCGAGCGCCGTGGGAGGCAGCGCGAGCACCAGCACGACGGGGAGCGCGATCACCCCCAGCATCCAGGACTGCCGTCGTCCGAGCGTTTCCTCGTGCGCGGTCCGGGCGGTGGCGAGTCGCCCGATCGCGGCCGCCGACATGATCAAAGCCCCCATGGGAACGAGCCAGGCCGTCCGCGTCGACAGGTAGAGGTAGGTGCGATCGGTCATCCACAGGAACCAGAACATCGCGCCCCAAGCGCCGAGCACGAGCCCGGTCGCAACGCGCGCGGGGCTCACACGCGCGGCGACGCTCGCCGTGACGGCGCTCATCCCCAGATCACCTCGACCCACAGCGTGGCCACCAGCGTGACCGCCGTCACGACGATCAGCACCGTCCGGAAGAAGCCCTTCGAGTACGTGCCGACGTACAGCGCACCGAGCTTCAGATCGACCATGGGGCCGAACACGAGGAACGCCAGCTGCGCGGAGGGCCCGAACGCGGTGAACGACGCGGCCACGAAGGCGTCGGACTCCGAGCACAACGAGAGGATGAACGCCAGGAACATCATCGCGAGGAGGCTGAGCACCGGCAGGGTCGCGACGCGGTCGGCGATCGAGGCCGGCACGAACGTCTGGATCGTGGCCGCGATCAGCGCGCCGAGGATCAGGAACCGCGCCATGAAGATCAGGTCGCCCGAGAGATGCGTGAAGAACCTGCGCGCCCGCGGTTCGCCGACGTCGTCGGGATCGTCGATCGTCGCGTCGGCGCGCAGGAGGCCCTCGGGCCGGAGCGCTCCGATCACCCACCCGACGCACATCGCGACGATCAGCCCCAGGGTGAACCGACCGATCACCATGAGCGCCAGCGAGTCGCGACCGCGATAGGCCACGTAGGTGGACGCGATGACCACCGGGTTCACGATCGGCGCGGCGAGCATGAAGGTCACCGCCGCCGCGGGGGACAGGCCCTTGCGTGCGAGTCTGCGCGCCACCGGAACCGAGCCGCATTCACAAACCGGGAAGGCCATGCCGGCGAACGCCGCAGCCGGGAGCTGTACCGCTCGCGGCAGTCGGGCGATCTTCGCGAACGACGACGCCGGGACGAACACCTCGATCGCCGCCGAAACGAGCGCCCCGAGCGCGACGAACGGCATCGCTTCGATCAGCAGCGACCCGAACACGATGAGCAGATTCCGCAGCCACGGGATCTGCATGGGGTGGAGCACGCGTGCGGCGACGGCCACCGCCACCAACGCGAGCACCACCAGCGCCCAGGTGTGATCGCGGTCGGGGGCGACCGGTCGAGCGCCGTCCGTGCGGATGTCGGTTTCGACGGCCATCAGCAGTACCTCCCGAACCGAACCGCATAGCTCGCGAACGCGTCCGTATACACGGGAGCGCCCGTCGGCCCCGTCTGCGCGCGCATGGCGTCGACCACGTCCTGCGCGGTCGAGGGGGCATCCGAACCTCGGTCGACGAAGAACCCTCCGGCCACGTCGGCGCGCGACGCGACGGTGACACCCGGCGGCGCGCTCGCGTCGATCGCATCGTCGGCGCGCACGCTCCCCGTCGCGGTGACGACGACCGTTGCGCCGGGCACGGCGTGGAGCACCTCGTCGGCGATACGCGCCGTGGCGCGGTCATCACGCGACGGGCCGCCGGCCAGCGGCACCGCCAACAGATCGGGAGTCGCATCCGCGCCCCACCCGCGCCGGAGCAACGCCGACACCTGCGCGCCAGGGTTCGGACCGGCATGCACCGTCGTATCCCGGATCGAACCGGTGCCGTACCACGCGTCGCCTGTCAGGCCGACGTCGCCTGCAGCGGTCTCGATCAACCCGATCTTCGAAGTGCCGGCCGTCGCGCGATCGAGGTCGTCCCCCAGTGCAGCGATCACCGGCGTCGGAGCGCCCGGCCCGAACGCTCGAACGAGCCGCCCCCGCGCGTTCCGCACCCATGTGGCGGTGATGCCGTGTTGGGACGGAAGACCGCCGGTCCCGATCGTCGTCTCAACGGCGGTCGGGTCCAGGGGCAGCGATCCTGCGGTTGCGAGCCCGGCGTCGACCCCTGGCTCGCCCGAGCGCGGTTCGTTCGTCGATCCGCGTGAGGAGGTGCGGTCGAGCCACGGCGTGACGGCCTCGGACAGATCTCCAACGCCGACCGATTTCCACACGATCATCACGACCAGGGGCGTCGAACGGCCGGGGATCGCGACGCCGGGTATCGCCGCGCCGGCTCGCACCTCTGGGTGGGGCCGGACGACACCGAGCAACGGCTCGAGTGTCGGCGCGATCTGATCCAGGCCGAGCCTGGAGGACAGTTCGCCCGTTCGGACTCCTTGCCCGATGAACAGCAGCGGCACCGACATCGCGCCGGCCTGTTCCTCCGAGGGCCACGGCACCAGAGTGTCGGAGCCAACGTCGCTGGTCACGGGGGTGGAACCGGCCACGCCGAGCGCGTCGGGCGATCGACCCTCGTACGTCCCGGCCGAGATCAGCGCGCGCAGATCGGCAGGGAGGGCACAGAACGGCGCCGGGGTCCCGGCGGCGGCGCTCGACCTGCACGAGGCTCCCGCGCAGTCCGCGCGCAGCGCCGCCGCCGGGACGCCGAGCAGCGCGAGCGCGACCAACAGCACGGCGAGACGACGGCCCGTCCCCATGCGCTCCACGGTACCCCCGGTCGGTCGTCGCGCGTCGGAGTGTCTGGTTACCTACGTGGTCATGACACGCACCCGCCGCCGGCTCGCGGCATCGCTCGTGATCGCGCTGGCGCTCGTCGCTCCGCTCGCGCTCACCGTCGCGGCGCCCGCCTCGCCGTCGGATCAGGATCTCGTCAAACTGGCCTGCGGTCTGCCGCACGATTACCTCGTGCGCACGTGGAACGGCTACAGCCCCGACCGCGGACCGGAGATCACGGCGATCCCCGCCGAGCCGAACTTCATGGGCGCCGGGCTGCCGCACGTCGGCCCATGGGACTACATCCAGCACGTCCCGATGTTCTGGTACGGCCCCGGGCACATCGCCGCGAACGGTCAGATCCCCGGCGCCGTGACGCTCGCGGATATCGCACCGACCCAGGCCTCGCTCCTGCATTTCGACGGATTCACCGCGCCCGACGGCACGCCGATGACCAAAGCGATCGAGCCGGGGCAGACACCGCCGAAACTGGTCGTCGTGCTCGTGTGGGACTCGGCCGGCATCAACGTGTTGCAGGAGCACGCGAAGGAATGGCCGTACCTGAAGTCGCTGATCCCGAAGGGCACGTGGTACGACGACGCGTACGTTGGCTCCTCGCCAACGTCCACCGCCCAGGATCACGCGACGATCGGGACCGGCTCGTTCCCGATCCACCACGGGATCGTCGCGCACCACTTCCAGATGGGCGGGCAGGACACGACGCCCTGGCAGATAGGCCCAAACTTCTTCGTCGATCCGACGTTCGCCGACATCTATGACCACGCGAACGACAACAAGCCGGTCGCGGGCATCGTGGCAACCGCTGACATCCACCTCGGCATGCTGGGACACGGGTCCTTCTGGAACGGCGGCGACCGCGACATCGCGATGACCCGGTCGCCCGATGTGAAGAGCACCTCGACGGCCGAGGGCGACGTCTGGAACCTCCCGAAAGAGGAGGCGGCGTACTACCACCTGCCCGACTACGTGAACGACGTGCCGGGATTCCAGGATGACATCGACGCGCTCGATCGAGCCGACGGCAAGCTCGATGGCAAATGGCGTTCCAATGACATCGATCAGCTCCAACACGGCTTCGACACGCCGGCGCGAACCGTCTACCAAGAGCGCGTCGTGGAGACGGTCGTCAAGAACGAGGGGTTCGGCGCGGACGACACGCCCGATCTGCTGTATCTCAACTTCAAGGAGATCGACTACGTCGGGCACGTGTGGTCGATGAACAGCCCCGAGATGACCGACGCCGTGCGATACCAGGACGAGGCCCTCAGGCGGTTCGTGCCGTTCCTCGATCAGCAGGTCGGCAAGGGCAACTGGGCCATGGTGATCACCGCCGACCACGCGGCGATGCCGAACCCGACGGTGTCGGGCGGGTTCGAGATCTCCACCGGCGCAGTGCAGCAGGCGATCGAGACGAAGTTCGACACGAACGGCGACGCGACCCCCATCGTCGACAACGTGCAGCCAGGATCGATCTTCCTGAACGAGGACGAGGTCGCCGCCAACGACACCACGATCGACGACATCGCGCGCTTCACGCAGACGCTGACCCAGTCCCAGACAAGCGGTGGCGGGATCACGCCGAACCCCGGCCAGGAGAACGACCCGGTGTTCGCCGCGGTGTTCTCGTCCTCGATTCTCGAGCACCTGCCGTGTCTGCCCGAGGCCGCCAAGACGTCCAACATCGTCTAGCGGACCCTCCCGGCGCGCGGCGATGCGTCTCGTATCCTTTGGCGGTTCCCGGGGCCGGTTGCGGTTCGGGGCATGCACGAGGGGAGTACCCAAGGGATGGCAAGCACCGACACCGTGATGGCCGAGGCCGAGGCGGCGCCCGCAAAGGGAAGCCTGCTCGCCTCGTGGTGGGCGATCGCGCTCGTCGTCGTGATCCTCGGGCTCGCCCTCGGTTGGCGCTTCCTCGCCGACCCGAGCCTGTCCGCCCCGACCCGCGACCCGGCGTGGTACACGTGGCGATCGCAGGTGATCCTGGATGCGAACCCCGACCGCGTCGTTCAGGAGTGGGGACCGCACGGGCTCTTCGCGGGTGGCTACCGGGTCAGCGTGCCCTTCGCGGGCGCGTTCCTGCAGCGGGTCGTTGGGATCGACCGCTATACCTTCAGCACGCTGTTCATGATCGCGATCCCGATCCTGACCGGGCTGGCGCTGGCGGCGGCGTTCTTCCGAAGTCGGCGGAATCCGCTCGTGATCCACATGACCCTGCTCGCGACAGTGGCGATGTTCTTGGCGACGCCCTACGTCGGCTATCTGGACAACATCACGGTGCTGTTCCTGTTGTCGTTGATGATCCCGTTCGCGCACGCCGCCCGAACGTCGTGGGGCGCGCGGACGGCGCTGTTCCTGATCGGCATCGCGGCGGCGTTCACGCACCCGACGACCTGCGTGATCTTCGGGGGCATCCTGCTGTCGGTGTTCGGCTGGCACTTCCTGACCAGCCGCTTCTCGTTCGGCGCCGCGCTGCGATCCGACGGTCCGCTGCTGTTCTCCGTCGGGCTCGGCATGTTCGCTGGCCTCGCGTGTTGGGTCATCGGCATCTGGGGGTCGGCGGCCAGCCTCGCCGAGGCCGCCCTGCCGCCGCCCTACACCGCGGAGTTCTTCGCGGCCCGTCTGAAGGAATGGACCCTCTCGCTGCAGCCCGCGGTGATCGTGCCTTTCATCGTGGTCGCCATCGCCTCCACGATCGCGTGGGCCAAGCGCCATCGTGAGCCGGCACGCACCGAGGATCAGGCGTCGATCTGGTGGCTGGTCGCGTTCATCGGCGCGCTCACGGTCGTGACCGGCAAAGAGATCCCGTACTACCGGTTCATGAACGCCTCGGCCGCTCCGATGGCGTTGCTCGGGCTCGGCTCCTACGCCACGATCCGTTGGTTCTTCACCGACCGCGCGCCGGCCAAATGGGTCGGCTGGGGTGGCGTCGGGCTCATGCTCTGGGCGGTCGCCGCGTGGGTCAAGCCGGACCTGCTCTCGGACGCCGCGCCGGTGTGGATCTTCACCGCGCTGCTGCTGATCGGCGCCCTGGTCGCGCTGCGCGGGTTCGCCGGAGACGTCCTGCCGCGAACGATCGCCGGGTCCCTCGTCGGCGTGCTCGTCGTGGCCTCGATCGGTTGGATCGTGGTCGACGGCCTGCAGCGCCGGTGGGTCTCGGATTCGAACCAGTGGGCGAACCAGAGCGTGCGGACCTCGCTCGCTGCCGTGCACGAGGTCGTGAACGCGGCGGGCGACCGACCGATCGTGTTGTTGACCAGCGGCGGCGGCCGCCCGTCGGCGACCTACTTCGACCGCGACGACCCGACCACGGGCACGAACACCGCGTACGGCTGGACGAAGACGTTCTCGAACGTGTTCCGGACGGGACTCTCCGGCGATCAGACGGAGCGCGCCGTCACGTACCTGGGAACGGTGCAGAACTTCCTGGCGGGGCAGCCGACGACGTCGTCCACCGGGAGCACGGGCTACGACGACGCGGCGCTGTCGCATTTCTGCGAGGCCTTCCCCGATCCGAGCAACCTGTGTGCGAGCCAGGAGCTGCCCGAGGACTTCGTGCCGCGGTTCGAGCAGTTCCCCGAGCCGCCGGTCGTGTTCGTGATCAAGGATTACTACGACGGGCTCTGCAGCGTGCAGGAGTGCCCGGCGGACGACCCGGCGACCTCGGCCAACGAATTGCAGGACGCGAAGGACGCGCTGTTCCAACAGGCGATGGACGACGGCAAGGGCGTCGAGGTCGGCCCCGGCGTCTACGTGCTGACGGCAGACGATCTGTGGGCGCCGTCGCAAGACGTGATCGATCAGGCGCAGTCGGCGGCCGACGCCAAGGGCATGGAGATGGCCGATCATCCGGGCGCGCTCGCCAACTGGCCGCACAACCTGTTGGTGATCGCCCTGCTCGCGTTCCTGCTCGTCGTGCCGGGCTGGCTCGCGTCGGGGTGGTTCGGCGTGCGCACGACGATGGACAAGATGGGCCTGATCCCCGGCATGTCCGTCGTGATGCTCATGCTGTCGGGGATCGGGGTCCTCGCGATCTGGCGCGGTTCGCTCACCACCGCGAAAGGCTGGTCGGTGGTGGCCGTCGCCATCGGGCTCGGTGCCGCGCTGCGCTACGCCGACAGCTGGCTGAGGAAGCCGCTCGAGAGCTTCGGCGGGTTCTTCAACAAGCTCTTCTCGCCGTTCGCGACCCGGGCCTTCGCCGTACTGCTGGGCGTGCAGTTCCTCGCGCAGGCGGGACAGGGCGTGGTGCAAGGCGCGATCGGTAAGTCGATCGGTTTCGGCGGGCAGAAGGGCTTCGACATCTCGAACGTCCCATCGGCGGACTATCTGTTGAAGGTTGTGCTGTGGCTCTACATCCCGTACACGCTCATCTCGCCGTTCATCGGGGTGTTCATCGACCGTTTCCCTCGACGACGCGTGATGTGGTGGGCGAACCTGATCGTCGCCGCGGTCGTTGCCGTGATCGCGGTCGTGGTGCTGATACCGCTCGGCTCCGATTCCTCTGAAGGCAAGACGGCCGCGACGGTCGGTCTGATCCTCGCGCTGATCGCGGCGCAGGCCGTCACCCGTGTGGCGCTCGCGGTGAAGTCCGCCGCGGTGCCCGATGTGCTGTAGCGGCAAGGACTTGATGCAGGGCAACGGTCTCTCGCAGGCGGGCGGCGCGATCGCGCAGCTCGTCGGGATCGCGTTCGGCTGTGGCCTTCGGCGGCTTGATCGCGGCCTGGGTCGGTCGTCATCTTCGGTGCCGGCGTCCTGGTGATCGGCGCGTTCGTGTCGATGCAGATGCAGCACGTCGAGACGGCCCAACACGACACCACGTTCGGCCAGGAGGCTCGAAGATCCTCGGCACGAACTGGGCGGGCATCAAGGAGGTCGCCGGCCGCGCCCCCGCCGCGATCGGGCTCGTGTCGTTCCAGATGCTGCGCTACCAGTTCTGGGGGTTCGGCCTGTTCGTGTTCGCGCTCTATGCGAAGAACCTCGTGCAGGGCGGGGCGGACAAAGCCGACACGCTGTCGCTCGTGCTATCGGGTGTCATGGCGGTCTGGTCGGTGGCGCGCTCGGCCTCGTGATCGCGCAGAAGCTGAAGGACCGCGTATCGCCGATCCGGATGCTGCTGTCTCGATGTCCTCCTGGGCGGCGCGACGGTCGTGTTCGGCTCGTTGGTGTCGACCTCGGCTTCGCCGGCTGCTGTTCTGCGGCTTCTTCTCGTTCTTCCTCGGGAAGATCTCCTCGGACACGATCACGCAGCAGTCGATGCCGGACGACTTCCGCGGTCGCGCGTTCGCGCTGTTCGACATCGCCTACAACTTGGGGTTCATCGTGCCCGCGATGATCCTGTCGATCGATCTGGGTCGAGGGGAGCGCCTCGCAGACGCGGCTGATCTTGATGGTCTCCGGCGTGGTTTTCCTGGTGCTGACCGCCCTGATCGGCGTGTGGGCGCGCAGCCGGCGCGCCGAGTTCGCGCCGCAGGACGATCTGGTCGTCGAGGATGTCCGCGCCTAGGCGCGCCCGCGTCACCGAACGGCTGCGTCCCGACGAACTGGGTCTGCTCGCGCTGCGTGTGATCGCGGTGTTGGCGGTCATCGTCGGGGTTCCGCATGTTCCGAACGCCGCCGCGCAGCGTTTCGTCGAGATCGCGCACGCGCCGGGCCTGCCGTGGCGCGACAGCCCGGTGGAGTACGCCTTCGGCGATTGGATCGTGATCCGCGCGGTCGGGTTCGGCGGCGTCGACCTCGCTCGCGTGTTGCTCGGCCTCGTCGCCTTCGGCTCGGACCTGGTCGCGTGGCGCGCGGTGGCCGCGGGTTGGGGTCGCGCGGCGGCGGTCCGCTACCTGTGGCTCGGGGCGCCGCTGCTCGCGTTCATCTACCGGCGCAGCGACCTGGTGGCGGTGGCCCTTGCGGTCGGCGGCCTCGCGCTCGTCGCACGGGGGCGCGAGCGTGCGGGAGGCATCTCGCTGGCTGCCGGCGCGCTCGTGAAGATCTGGCCGATCGTGGTGGCGCCGGTATTCGCTGTCGAGCGCCAGTGGCGGGCGCTCCGTACGGCCGCGATCGCCTTCGTCGCTGGCGTCGCCGGCTGGCTGTTGTTGGGTGGCGCCGACGCCGTGCGTCAGGTCGGCACCTTCCGCGGCGCGACAGGTTGGGAGCTCGAGTCGACCGTCGGCGTCGTGGTGTGGGCGCTGACCGGCGAGCATCGGTTCGAGGCCGGCGCGAACCGTACCGGAACGGTGCCCGCCGGTGCGGGACCCGCCTTCCTGGCCGCGACCCTCCTCACCGTGGTTGCGATCTGGCTGCTCGCTCGCCGCCGCTCGTTCGCGCCCGCCGGCACGCCCGCGCTCGCGGCCGTCGCGGCGCTGCTGGTCTTTGCGCCTGTGTTCTCGCCGCAGTACGTCGTGTGGCTGGTGGCGTGGGGGGCCATCGCGGGACGCGATGGCCCCCGGTGGTCCTGGCTCGCGAGCGTGCCGGTGATCCTCACCGGCACGCTCGTCACCCTGTGGTACGCCGACGTCGACCTCGGCCCCGGAGGCAACCAGCTGGTCCTGGCGGCTCGTAATCTGGCGGTGATGGCCATCGTGATCGTCTACCTCGTGCGCGCCGTCCGCACGGCACCCGTCGATGCCTGACGTGCTCGCGCCCGACGGCACCAGGCTCCACGCGGTGATCGACGGCGCCGGCGAACCGGTCACCGTGTTCGCCCATGGGCTCACCAACTCCTGTTACGAGCTCGCCGCGTTCACGCCGATGCTGCCCGGCACGAAGGTCCGGTTCTGCTTTCGTGGGCACGCACATTCCGACACGCCCGAGCCCGGCCACTATCGCTTCGCCGATTTCGCCTCCGACGTCGAGGCGGTGTCGTCGGCCTATGGCGCGACGCGCGCCGTCGGCACGTCGCTCGGGGCCGGCGCCATCACGCATCTGCTGGGCGACCAGCCCGATCGGTTCGAGCGGATCGTGTTCCTCCTGCCCGCCGCGCTCGACGTGGCGCTCGGGGAGCACGGCCGGTTCGACGAGGTCGCAGATCTGCTCGAATCGCTGCCGCCCGATGAGGCTGTAGAGCGCATCGTGGCCAACTCCGGACATGCCGCCGACTACGAGGAGCAGCCCTGGCTGCGCGAGCTCGACATGTTCCTCTGGCAGGACCTCAACGCCGTCGGGGTCGCGCGCGCCATCCGCGATGTGACGCGCGACGTGGCGATCTCGGATCGTGAGCTGCTGCGCGCCGTCACCGCGCCGACGATCATCATCTGCCAGGAAGGCGATCAGTTGCATCCCGTCGAGCTCGGCCGGATCCTCGCCGACATCATGCCGAACAGCGAGCTGATCGTGCTCGGCTCCGAAGGCGAGATGATGGCGAGGCTCCCGGAGCTGGTCGCGAAGGTTGCGGTGTTCCTGGCTGCCGACGGTTGACAGTCAACCATCGCCGGGCTAGCGTCCGCGCGTTCGAAGGACAGAGCGAGATCGGAAGGAGTCGCCGCCTCTCCACGCCATGGCAGCGGAGACATACGACGCGATCATCATCGGCGGCGGCCACAACGGGCTCGTCGCCGGCTTCTATCTCGCGCGGGCGGGTCTCTCGACCCTGATCCTCGAGCGCCGCCCTTCGTCGGCGGCGCCTGCAACACGGAGGAGTTCGCGCCCGGGTTCCGCGCCTCAACGGGCGCCTACGTCCTGTCGATGCTCCGCGAGGCCATCTGGCAGGACATGCGACCTCGTGCGGCGCGGCATCGTCGTCGATCCGGCCGGGCCGACGCTCAACCTGTTCCCGGACGGCGCGCACTACTACCTCGGCGAGGACATGGCAGCGAACGTCGACGAGACGGCTCGTTTCTCCGCCCGCGGACGCGCGCGCCCTGCCGGCGTTCGAGGCCATCTGGCGTCGATGGTCCAAGGGCGTGATCCCGTCGTTCAACTGGACGGCGCCCGATCCGCGGATGCGTTCGCTGGCCGATCTGCGTGAGCTGGCGCGCTGGGGCCGGATCGGCGTCCGGCAGCGGCGAGCAGCTCGCCGACCTCGCGTTCCTGTTCTCCACGAGCGCGACACAGTTCCTGTCGGAGCGGTTCGAGAGCGAGCACGTGAAGGCCGCGCTCGGCTGGCACGCGATCAACGACAGCGTCTGCCGGGCCCTCGACGCCCGGCACCGCCTACGTGCTTGCTGCACGACCACGCGAGCGAGGAGGCCGAGCGGCGGCGTCCGCCAGTGGGGCTTCGTGCGCGGCGGGATGGGTCGGCTCGACCGCGGCGATGGCGGACGCCGCGCGGGAGGCGGGCTGCGAGATCCGGTGCGACGATGGATGTCGTCGCGGGTGCTCACACGCGGCGGTCGCGCGTCGGCGTGCAGCTCGCGAGCGGCGAGGAGATCCGCGGCGCCGCGGTGCTTTCCAACGCAGACCCGAAACGCACGTTCCTGCAGCTCTGCGATCGCGTCGACCTGCCGGAGACGTTCCTCGCGCGGATCGAGGCGTATCGATGCATGGGCACCAGCATCAAGATCAACCTGGCGGTCTGCGCGAGCTGCCGTACGCGAAGCGGGTTGCCCGAGGGCGGCGTGCAGCCGTACCACACGGGCATCATGGAGCTGGACCCGTTCATCTCCGACATGGACGCCCAGCAGGCGCAGGCGGTCCAGGGCGTCCCGGCCGACCCCGCCCACATCGAGCTGTGCTTCCCAACCGTGCACGACCCGTCGCTCGCGCCGGAGGGCAAGCACATCATGACGATCGACGTGAACTCCCAGCCCTACGCCTCCGCGAGCGGGCGCTGGGACGAGATCAAGGAGGATCGTGCCGACCGCGTGATCGCGCGATCGCCGAGTACTTCCCGAAGCTGCCCGACCTGATCGAACACCGCGCAGGTCGTGACGCCGCTCGACATGGAGCGGCTCATGGGCCTCACGCGGCGGGCACGCGCTGCACGGCGACATGGCGCCCGATCAGCTGCTGTTCCTCCGGCCGACGCGTGGGTGCGGCGAATTACCGCACGCCGATCGACGGGCTGTACCTGTGCGGCGCGGGCACCCACCCGGGCGGTGGCGTGTCCGGCGCGAACGGCCGCAACGCGGCGCGCGAGGTCCTCCGCGATGCCCGGCGGACGCGCGCACGAGGGAGCCGCCCGTGACCGACGTGCCGCACATCGTGTCGCCGCCGCCGGGCCCGCGAACCCGCGAGATCCTGGAGCGTCAGAAGCAGGTCCTGTATCGGGGGCTCGCCGAGGAGGTCGGACCCTTCGTTATCCGGCGCAAGTCGGGCTTCGAGATCGAGGACATCGACGGCAATGTCTACCTCGACTGCGTCAGCGCGATGGCCTCGGTGCCGCTCGGCGCCGCGCACGTCGACATCACGGAGGCGGCGATCGACGCGCTGCGACATTACGGCAACGAAGACACGCACTACTTCTCCCACGAGTTCGTGCTGCCGCTCGCGGAGCGACTGCTCGCGATCACCCCGAACTCGTTGGCGCGGGTCGACATCGCGTTGAACGGCACCGAGGCGGTCGAGACAGCCATCCGATTCATGCGCAGGGCGACCGGCCGACCGATCGTGGTCGGATTCATGGGCGGCTACCACGGCGAGACCGGCACCGCGGGGGCGGTCGGCGCCGAGACGAGCGATCTGTCCTTCGGGTACCGGGCGCTGTTGCCGGGCTTCGTGCACGTGCCGTACCCGAATCCGTACCGGACGCCGTTTGTCGCTCGGGCCGGCGGCACCGGAGACGGCACGGTCGACTACATCCGCGACCACCTTCTCTTCCACGCGATCGATCCGCGGGAGGTCGCCGGATTCATGATCGAGCCCGTCATGGGATCGGGGGGCTGCGTCGCGCCGCCCGACGCGTTCTGGCCCGCGCTCCTGGACCTCTGCAGGGAGTTCGACTTCCTCCTGGCGGTCGACGAGGTCAAGACGGGGTTCGGACGCACCGGGCACATGTTCGCGGTCGAACGCTGGGGCGTGGACCCCGACCTCATGGCTCTGGGCAAGTCGATGGGCGGCGGGGTGATGCCGATCGGCGCGGTGCTGGGCACCGAAGCGTCGATGGACTTCGACGACGTGTCCACCGGCTCGACCTGGTCGTGGCTGCCGGCCTCGTGCGCCGCCGCGCTCGCCACGCTGGACGTGTTCGAGCGCGAGCCGGTGCTGGAGAACGTCCGGGCCCTCGAGGCGGCGGCGCTCGAGGGGTTGGGGGCTCTCGCCGACAGATATCCCGCGATCGGCGACGTGCGAGCCGTCGGTTGCTTCATGGCGATCGAGTTCGTGACGGACCGCTCGACCAAGGACCGAGACCTCGAACTGCAGGGGCGCGTCGCGAATGCGTGCCTCCAACGGGGCTTGCTGCTCGACCCCTCGACGACGTCGTTGAACATCCAGCCCTCCCTCACGATGCCGGTCGAGGTCATGGGAACCGTGATCGACATCCTCGGCGAAGCGATCGGCGAGTCGATCGGGGCGTCCTCGTGATCGATGCCGACCGGTTCGAGGAGCTCGCCGGTGGGCTGAACCACCCGGAGGGCGTCGCCTGGGACCCGGGCCGCGGCCGCGTGTACGCCGGCGGCGAGGGCGGCGAGGTCTACGCGGTGACGCTCGAGGGCAAGGTCACGCAGGTGGGCTCGAGCGGGGGATCGATGCTCGGCGTCGCGGTGGACGGCCGCGGCCGCGTCTACGCCTGTGACGAAGGGAACGGCGAGATCGCGCGCTGGGATCCCGCCGCGGACGAAACGACGACGTACGCGCGCGGCGTCGGTGGCGAGGACATGGACTGCCCGAACGTTGCCGCATTCGGCCCGGACGGAGCGATGTACGTGACCTGCTCGGGCGAGGACGGGCGCCCCGAGATCGTGCGGATCTCCCCGGGCGGCGCCCACGTCGAGCGGTGGACGACGGCCGTCCCCGGGTATCCGAACGGGGCGCTGGTCACCCCGGACGGCTCGACGCTGATCGTGGTCGAGTCACACGCACAGCGGCTCGTCCGCGTGGCCATCGAGGCAGATGGGGCTGCCGGCGAGGTATCCGTGATCGCGACGTTGCCCGACACGGACGCCGACGGTGTCGCCCTCGCCGCCGACGGAGCACTGTGGGTCACGCTGTACCGCCCCGACGGCCTCGTCCGGATCGCGTTGGATGGGTCCGCCCAGGTCGTCCTCGACGATCATCTCGCGCAGACGTTCGACGCCCCCACGAACCTCGCCTGGGTCGGAAGCGAGCTCGATCGCGTCGTGGTCGCCAACGTCGGCGACACGTTCCTGTCGGTCGGCGACGTCGGCGTGGCGGGCGAACCCCTGCACTACCCGGTGTTCGACTGACCCTCGACCGGCGCGCACATCTGACCTAGACTGCGATCACTTGGAATCCACGCTCGTTGATCTCGAGATCGCGACGTTCGCGGTCGGCGAGGTCGTCGAGGGGACCCAGACAGGGCGGAGCGATCGGCGATCGGCCGTGTCGCTACCGCAGCTCGCGGTCGGGGCCGGGGAACCGGCGTTGGCGGAGGCCACGGTCGAGGTCGTCCGTCCCGGCGATCCCGCTCGCATCTCGAACGTCCACCATTTTATGCTGCCCGACCGGGAGCTCGACCGATGATCGGGGCACGCCGCGCGGCGGTCACGCACGCGTCGCTCGTCCTCGAGCACGTCCCGGATCTCGTCCGGTACGGGTCCAAGCCCAGCCGGGAGCCCGCGAAGCAGGACGACCTCGTCGCGCACCTGCGGACCTTCGATGACGCGGTCGCCTATCCACCGAATCAGGTGTTCATCGGCAACCTGGCACCGGAAGATCTCTGGGAACGGCCGCGCGCCTGGTGGCAGCATCCCGTCGACCAGGCGTCGCCCGAAGGGGCGAGCGGCGACATCATGCCGCAGCTCGCCTTCTACGAGCTGCTGGCGGACGTGGATCGCTTCGATCTGGTGCAGACGGGCCGCTCGACGCTCCCGGGTGAACTCGCGCTGCACGACGGAGACGCGATCATCGGTGCGTTCGTGGGCGATCATCCGAGCGACGAGTCGCTCAGCGCACAGGTGCTGCTCGAGAACCTCGCGATCAAGGCGAGCGGCGTGCACGCGCTCCGCGATCTGCTGACGCGCTCCGAGATCGATCCCGCGTCCGTGACCTTCGCGATCGGGTGCGGGGAGGAGGCGGTCGGCGACCGATATCAGCGCGGCGGCGGCAACATGGCCAAGGCGATCGCCGAGGAATGCGGGCTCGTACGCGCCAGCGGCATCGACGTGAAGTCGTTCTGCGCTGCGCCGGTGCACGCGTTGGTGCTCGCCGCCGCCCTGATCGAGGCGGGGGTCGAGCGACGCGTGGTCGTCGTCGCGGGGGGCTCCCTCGGCAAGCTCGGCATGAAGTTCGAGGGCGCCCTCGCGAAGGGGTTCCCGATCCTCGAGGACGTGCTCGCGGGGATAGCCATCGTCGTCGAGCCGGCCGACGGATCCAACGGGCCAGTCCTGCGCACCGACGCCGTCGGTCGGATGCCGGTGGCGGCGGGGGACACGCCCCAAGCCCAGTTGGGCGCCCTCGTCGGCGAACCGCTCGACGCTCTCGGCATCGGCATGGACGACGTCGGGGTCTACGCGACGGAGATCCACAACCCCGAGATCACGGAACCGCAGGGTGGCGGGGACGTCGCGGACCGCAACTACAAGATGCTCGCCGGGCTGGGGGTCCTGCGGGGTGAGCTGACCCGCGACGACATCCCGTTGTTCGCGCGATCCCACGGTCTGCCGGGGTTCGCGCCGACCCAGGGACACATCGCGAGCGCGATCCCGTGGCTCCCGCACGCGCTCGCTCGCATGCACGCGGGCGGGCTGCACCGAACGATGTTGCTCGCCAAGGGCTCGCTGTTCCTCGGGAGGCTGACCCGCCAATGGGACGGCGTGTCGGTCACCCTCGAAGCATGAAAGGAGTAGGAACGTGGCGATGATCGAGGCGACGGTCGAGACGTTCGCCGACTTGAGCGGTGTCGGCGACGTGCTCGTCGACATCTGGGGGCCGCAGTGCCAGCCCTGCCTCGCGCTGATGCCGGCCGTCGAGGCGCTGGAGGCGACCTACGGCGACCGGGTGCGGTTCGTGACCGTCAACGCGCCGGACAACCGCAAGGTCTGCCGCGATCTTCGCGTTGCGGGGCTGCCCGCCTACCTGACGTTGCGCGACGGCGTGGAGGTGGAACGACTCACGAGCAACGGCACGACGCCCGAGGAGATCGAACAGGCGATCATCCGTCTGCTCGAGGGCGCGCCGGCGGTGGGCCCGCCCGTCCCTCAACATCTGCGCACCGATAACGACCACCGAAGGGGGTGAATCCGATGGAGCTTCGAGGAAAGAAAGTGATCGCGCTCGGCGAGCGCGACAGCGTGCCCGGCGAGGCGCTCGCCGCGGTCGCGCGCAGCGCCGGCGCCGACGTGATCGAGATCCGCACGGAATGTTTCGTCTGAACGGCGTCCGGCGCGATGGACCCGGAGAACCAAGCCCTGATCAAGCGGATCGTCGAGGAAGTCGGCGCCGATGACATCGTCGTGATGCTCGGGGCCGGCGACGCGGAGGCGGTCGAGGTGGCCGCCGAGACCGTGCGAGACGGCGACCCGGCGTGGGTGGGTCCATTGGCGGGAGTCCAGTTGGGACTCCCCGTGCTGCATGTCTTCGAAGACGAGGTCAAGGACCAGGCCGACCGCTCCGTGTACGAGGAGCAGATCGGCTTCTTCGAGATGACGTTGGACACAGAAGAGGTGAAAGAGGCGATGCGCCGCGCGCGGGGTGAGGCGTAACCGAGCCGCCTACCCGGTGATCGGACGCTCCGGCGACGGCGGTGGCGGAGCAAGGTCGTCGTCATACCACCTGCCGCCCCCGATCTCCCCGCCGTCGACGACGAGCGTCTGGGCGGAGATGAAGCGCGCGTCCTCGCTTGCGAGGAACAGCACGGCCATCGCCTGATCATTGGGCGTGCCTGCGTGCTGGAGCGGGATCCTCGACAGATAGCGACGCACGACGTCGCGCTCGCGAGGATCGCCCTCCAGCTCCTCGGTGGCCTCCGGTGTGATCGTCTCGCCGGGCGCCACGCAGTTGGCGCGGATGCCGAGGTGTCCGACTTCGTGGGCGACCGCCTTCGTCAATGCCACGAGCGCCGCCTTCGAGGCGTTGTAGATGGATTCCGGCGATTCGTTGTGGAACGCGTTGGCGCTCGCGATGTTGACGATCGATCCGGGAGCGCCGCGATCGATCAGGTGGCGGCACGTATCGCGCATCAGGAGCATCGGCGCGCGCACGTTGACCGCGAGGCACGCGTCGATGTCCGTCGGCGTGACTTCGAGGAACGGTCCGTCGGGCTGGACGCCGGCGTTGTTGACCAGCACGTCGACACGGCCCAGCAGTCCGACCGCGGCCGGCACGATCTCGCGAACCTGGTCGATCTCTGCGAGGTCGGCGGTGTGGACCGACAGGCGATCGGCCGCCGGATGCGTGGTCTGCAGCGTGGCGAGTTCCTCGCGCAGCACGTCGGTCGCGAGGACGTGCGCACCCTCGCGGAGGAACGCGTCGACGATCCCGCGGCCGATCCCTCGCGCCCCGCCCGTGACGACCACCCGGGTACCGTCGAACCGCATCGTTCCTCCTGTTCGTCGCATGGTTGGCGGTCGACTGTCGACAGCGTCATGCTAGGTTATCGTCATGAGCGGCCAGGCTCCATTGGCTCCCTTGGCGGCGCCGCGCTCCCTCGCAGAAGACGCCGCCGATCGGATCCGGGCGCAGATCCTTTCGGGGGGGTTCAGCCCGGGCGAGCACCTCGTCGAGGCAAAGATCGCCGAGCAGCTCGCGATCAGCCGTGGCCCCGTGCGCGAGGCGTTCAAGCTGCTCCGAGCCGAAGGGCTTCTGAAGGAAGAACCCCGCCGAGGGACCTTCGTTGTGAGCCTCACCGCCGCCGACGTCCGCGAGATCTACGGGCTCCGCGCCGCGCTGGAGGGGCGCGCTGCCCGTCTCCTCGCACGAGGACGAGACGCCGCGACGCTCGCGCGACTCCGGTCGCTGGTCGACGAGATCGACGCCGCCGTGGCCGGCGGCGATGCGGCGGCGGTCTCTCGCGCGGATCTCGCGTTCCATCACGGTCTGTGCGAGCTGTGCGGCAACTCCCGCATCCTCGAGGTCTTCGACCGGTACGTGCCCACCCTGCGAGGGCTCCTTCGTCTGGACGAGCTGGTGCTGCGGTCGCTCAGCGACGTGTCGGTCCAGCATCGACCGCTCGTGGAGGCCATCGAGGCGGGTGACCAGGACAAGGCGGCTCGGTTACTCGCGGAGCATTCCGAGGAGGCGGGCGAGCTGATCGCCGAGGTCGTCGCGGCCAACGAGCGGGCGGCTCCCCAAGTTGTTGACCGTTGACAATCTACTTTCGGTGACCTAGGTTCGGCCGGTCGCGGGTGGTGGAGATTTGAGGAGGGGGCGACGATGAGATCGTTGATACGCGGTGCGGCGATCGGCATCGCGATGGCCCTCGTCGCGGTCGCATGCGGAAGCGATGCGTCGAGCACGAGCTCCGCCGCGCCCGGTGGATCGGTCGACCCCGCCTCGATCACCGGGACGATCCGGCTGCTGAGCTACTCCGACGGGTTCGACCCGGGCTACCTGGCCGCCTTCGAGCAGCAGTATCCGAACATCTCGATCGAGTCCTCCTCGATGGGCTCCAACGAAGAGGCGATCGCGAAGATCCAGGCGGGATTCGACGCGGACGTCGTCAACAGCTGTGTGGACGAGGCCACCCTCGAGATGGTCCAGAAGGGCATCTATGCACCGCTGGATATGCAGCGTCTGGACAACTGGAAGGACCTGTTCCCGTCGATGCAGACGCTCCCGGGCGTGCAATCGGACGGACAGGTCTACATGGTGCCGGTCGATGCGGGGACATCGGGCATCGTGTACAACGCCGATGTCGTGACGACGCCGCCCGACTCGTGGTCCGACCTGTTCGATCCGCAGTGGGCGGGGCGCGCCGGCATGGAGGACATCGCGGTGACCGCCTTCATGATCGGGGCGCTCACGAACGGCATCCCGGATCCGATCAACATGGATCAAACGCAGATCGATCAGGTCAAGCAGTTCCTCATCGATCACAAGTCACAGTTCCGGACGTTCTGGAAGGGCGACGCGGAGGTCAAGTCGCTGTTCAAGTCCGGCGAGATCGTGATCAGTTCGGGGTATCCCGACACCGCCAAGGCGCTCCAGAAGGAAGGCGTCAACGCGAAGTTCGCGGTCGCGAACGAGGGCCAGTTCTTGTGGGCCTGCGGCTACGGGATCACCCCCGACGTCGCTCCCGAGAACCTCGACGCCGCCTACGCGCTGATCAACTACTACTCGAGTCCCGAGGCGGAGTTGTACGAGGCCGAGCATTGGAACTACCAGGTGGCCAACGCCAAGGTGCTGGACATGGCTTCCCCCGAGCTCATCGACGAGGCGTCGCTCGATGCGCCGTTCCACCTCGAGAACGCGATCCCCGCGAGCCCGCCCACCAACCGCGACGCGTGGGTTGCCGCTTGGACCGAGGTGAAGGCGAGCTAGTGGACCGGGTAGGGACCTGATGGCAACGGGAGTGGCGGAACGCGCGGTCGCCCCGGGCGTCTCGACGGTTCCGCCGCCCGGGAGCGTCCGCGTCCGCGCGGCCGGTGTCACGTGGGGATGGCGCGCGTTCCTCGGGGCCGTCTATCTCCTGTTGTTCGGGCCGTTGGTGATCTTGGTGCTGTTCAGCTTCAACGACTCGAACATCCTTGCGTTCCCGCTGGAGGGCGTGACGTTGCATTGGTATGGCGATGCCTTCCGCGATCAGCTCCTTCGCGAAGCGCTGGTCAATTCCGTCGTCGTCGCGGCGATCGTGGCCCCGGTGTGCCTCGTACTCGGCACGTTGGCCGCGTTCGGGCTGACCCGGTTCCGGTTCCACGGCCGGTCGGCGGTGGGTGGGCTCGTCGGCGCGCCGTTGATCCTGCCGTGGCTGATCATCGGCATCGCGGCGTTGATGTTCTATGTGCGCTTCGACGTCGACCTGTCGTTGAAGACGGTCGTGGGGACCCAGATCGTGTGCACGTTCCCATTGGTGACGGCGATCGTGGCTGCGCAGTTGTTCCGATTCCAGCGTGTGCAGGAGGAGGCTGCGATCGACCTCGGGTGCTCGCGCATGCAGGTCTTGCGCTACATCATCTTGCCGCACATCGCGCCGGCGCTGGCGGCGAGCGCGATCTTCGCGTTCACCTGGTCGTTCAACAACTACGAGATCAGTGCGTTCACGATCGGGTTCCAGCAGACGTTTCCCGTGTGGGTGTACTCCAACGTGCGCAACCCGGACCACACCGCCGTCGTCAACGCGATCTCTGCGGTCATCTCGCTCGTGCAGGTCCTGTTGATCTGGGCGGCGCTGATGTTGTTGCGGACGCACACCGGCGACGACGCGACGCGAGGCATGATCGCGGGCACCGATTCGATGACCTCGGCGGGGGGCTGAGAGATGGCGACAGCCGGGAGTTCCGTGGCGGTCACTCCAGGTCGTCGCCCCCGTGGGTCGGGGCGCGGTGCGATGGGCATCCTGTTCGCGCCGGTCACCTTGCTGGTGGTCCTGTTCCTCGGGCCGATGGTGATCATGGCCGCGATGAGCCTCTTGAAGTTCCCGCCGAACACGGCGAGCGGCTACACCTTCTCGCACTACATCGACGTGTTGACGAACCCGCTCAACCTGAAGATCGCCTGGACCACGTTCTGGATCGCCACGACGGCGATGATCATCATGCTGGCGATCTCGATCCCGCTCGCTTACTACATGGTGTTTCGAGCCGGGCGGTGGGAGCTGTTCCTGCTCCTGTCGCTCGTGTTGGCGGACGAGCTTGCCCCGGTGGTCAAGATCTATGCATGGCAGGTGATCCTGGGGCGTAATGGCATCCTCAACTGGATGATCCCCGGGCCGCCGCGGTCCTGGCTGTTGTTCAGCTCCTTCGCGGTGATCGTGACGTTGGCGGCCACGTACATCACCTACACCACCATCCCCATCTATGCGGCGATGAAGGCGATCGACGCCTCGATGTTCGAATCGGCGATCGATCTCGGCGCCGGCTGGTTCGTGCAAGCCCGACGCATCCTGATCCCGCTCGCAGCGCCCGGCATCTTCATCGCGATGATCCTGGTCTACATCCCGATGCTCACTGACTTCGTGACCGCCGACATCGTTGGCGGCACGGGCAGCTACATGATGGGCCAGCGGGTGCGGGACCTGATCCTCGGGGCCGGCGATTGGGGCGCAGGCTCGGCCTTGAACCTGGTGCTGCTCACGTTGTCCGTCGTGTTCTCGCTGCTCGCGTACCGGCTGGCTCGGCTGAACAGGATCCAGACATGAGCGAGATCGATCCCATGCCCTTGGCGACGAACGGCGAGCATGCCCACGAGGGCGAGATCGTCGTCGACCGCGTGACGAAGCGGTTCGACGACGTCGTCGCCGTGAACGACGTGTCGATCACGATCCCCGGCGCTGAGTTCTTCTCGATGCTCGGTCCCAGCGGGTGCGGCAAGACGACGACACTACGGATGATCGCCGGCTTCGAGGCGCCGGACGCGGGCCGGATCCTGCTCCAGGGCAACGATGTGACCTACGTCCCGCCGGCGAAACGCAACGTCAACATGGTGTTCCAGGCCTACGGGCTCTTCCCGCACATGACCGTGGCCGAGAACATCGCGTTCGGACCGAAGATCAAGAAGCTGGGCCGAACGGAGATCGCCTCCCGTCTGCAGGACGTGATCCGGACCGTGCAGCTCGACGGGCTGGAAGACCGGCGACCGAACCAGCTGTCGGGGGGCCAGCAGCAGCGCGTGGCGCTTGCGCGCGCTCTCGTGAACCGTCCCGCCGCGCTGCTGTTGGACGAACCGCTCGGCGCGTTGGACCTCAAGCTGCGCAAGGAGATGCAGCTGGAACTGAAGGAGCTCCAGCAGCGCACGGGCACGACGTTCGTCTACGTCACCCACGACCAAGAGGAAGCGATGACGATGAGCGACCGCATCGCCGTGATGAATGGCGGGGTGGTGGAGCAGCTGGCGACACCTCGGGAGCTCTACCAGCGGCCGGCCAGCGCGTTCGTCGCCGGATTCATCGGGACGTCGAACCTGATCGAGCTGCGCGTCGACCGGCGAGACGATCTCGTGTTGACGATGGACCTCGGCGATGAACAGCGCATCCTCGCCGTCGATCCGGGGGACGGACAGCATCGTGACCGAGCCACGATCACCGTCCGGCCCGAATGGATCAAGCTCGCCAACGGCGCCGCCGGCGATCGCGCGTCCTACGTGGGCGGGACCGTTGTCGACGTCGTCTACCTCGGATCGATCACGCAGCTGATCGTGCTACTCCAGACGGGCGAGCGACTGACCGTGCACCAACTGAACGACGAGGTCGGCGCGACCGACCCCCGTCCCGGCGAACAGGTGATGCTGCGTTGGGCCGCCGAGCACAGCTACATCGTGGGATCGGCGGCGACCGATGCCGGATCCGTCGCGACGTAGAACGAGAACGAGGAAGGGACGATCAGATGGCCATCGAGACCGGCTCCATGACGGCGGAACAGATCGTTGCCGACGCCAAGCGGTACACGTTGTACGACTGGCATGTGCAGTCCAAGGTGGCGCCGCTCGCGATCGACCGCGCCGAGGGGGTGTACATGTACGGGGTCGACGGACGCCGTTGGCTCGACTTCAGCTCCCAGCTGATGGGCGTGAACATCGGCCATGGCGACAAGCGCGTGACCGATGCGATCGCGCGGCAGGCCGAGAAGCTTCCATACCTGTCGCCGTTCCATGCGTTCGAGGGGCGTGCGGTGCTCGGCAAGCGCCTGGCGGGCCTGTGGCCGGGTGAGATCGAGAAGACGTTCTTCACCCTCGGTGGCGCCGAGGCCAACGAGAACGCAGTCAAGATCGCGAAGGCGGTCACCGGACGTCAGAAGGTGCTCGCCCGCTATCGCAGCTACCACGGCTCCACCTACGCAACGATGTCGTTGACCGGTGACCCCCGACGCTGGCCGAACGAGGCCCCGCCGATGCCCGGCGTCGTGCACGTGCTCGATCCCTATCACGGGCCGAAGCGCGGGTTCGACGACGCCGATACAGCGCTCGAGCTGCTCGAGGAGACGATCGAGCTGGAAGGGCCCGAGACGATCGCGGCGTTCATCCTCGAGCCGGTGACCGGAACGAACGGCATCCTGATCCCTCCCGACGGCTACCTGCAGGGTGTCCGGGAGCTGTGCACACGGTTCGGCATCCAGATGATCGCCGACGAGGTGATGTGCGGCTGGGGCAGGACCGGCGCGTGGTTCGCGGTCGACAACTGGAACGTCGTGCCGGACATCATCACCACGGCCAAGGGCCTCACGTCTTCCTATGCGCCGCTCGGGGCGGTGGGGTTGGCGCCGCACATCGCGGCGTTCTTCGACGAGAACATGTTCTGGGGCGGCCTCACGTACAACACCCATCCGCTGGGGGTCGCCGCCGCGATCGCCGCCATCGACGTGCTCGAGTACGACGACCTGATCGGGAACGCGAGGCGTCTCGACCCCGTCATGCGCGCCCATCACGAGGCGCTTGCTGCGGCGCATCCCAGCGTCGGACGCACACGCAACATCGGGTTGTTCGGCATCATCGAGCTCGTGAAGAATCGCGAGACCATGGAGCCGCTCACACCCTTCAACACGCTGAACGACACGATGCAAGAGCTCGGCCGATCCCTGATCGACAACGGCCTATCGACGTTCATCCGGTGGTGGAACGTCATGACGAACCCGCCGCTGTGCATCACGGAGGAGCAACTCGCCGAAGGGTTCGAGATCATCGACCGTTCGTTGGCGATCGCCGACGCGGCCATGGAGAACTGAGCGTGGCCGATCGGATCGGCTTCATCGGGCTCGGCATCATGGGCAAGCCGATGGCGCGCAACCTCCTGGCGGCCGGGTTCGAGCTCACGGTCCACTCGCGCGGTGTCGCATCGGTCGACGAGCTGGTCGACGCGGGGGCGGCGCGCGGGTCGGATCCGGCCGAGGTCGCGGCAGCCAGTGACGTCACGATCACGATGCTGCCCGACACGCCGGACGTCGAGCTGGTCCTGGCGGGAGCGCGAGGGGTGATCGACGGTGCCGCGCCCGGGTCGCTCGTCATCGACATGAGCTCGATCGACCCCGGTGCGACCCGAACGCTGGCAGATGCGTTCGAAGCCCGCGGTGTCGCCATGCTGGATGCGCCCGTGAGCGGTGGGGAGCGGGGCGCGATCGACGCGACGTTGTCGATCATGGTCGGCGGCAGCGACAACGCGTTCGTTCGTGCGGCGTCGGTGTTCGAGGCGCTGGGCAAGAACATCGTGCACATCGGTCCGACCGGAGCGGGACAGGTCGCCAAGGCGTGCAACCAGCTCGTCGTCGCGGCCACGATCGAGGCGGTCGCCGAGGCCCTGCTGTTGGCGGAGCGCTCGGGCGTCGAGGCGGCGAAGGTCCGCGAGGCGCTGTTGGGTGGATTCGCCGGCTCGAAGATCCTCGAGGTCCACGGCCAGCGGATGTTGGATCGCTCCTTCACGCCGGGGTTCCGCGTCCGATTGCACCGCAAGGATGCACGGATCGTCGAAGAGGCGGCCGCCGCAACCGGCACGCCGATCCCGGGCTTCGCCGTCGTCGCCGAGCAGTTGCAAGAGGCGGTGAACGCCGGGGACGGGGAACTCGATCACAGCGCTCTGTTCGTCGAACTCGAGCGCCAGGCGTCCAGATGACCGAGCGGCTCTACAGCATCGATGCCTACCTCGATGCGTGCGACGCTCGGGTCGTCGCCGTGACGCCGCTCGGCATCGTGCTCGATCGGACCGTCGCGTACGCGCGCGGCGGCGGCCAACCGGGGGACACGGGCATCCTCACGACCGACGCCGGCGATCTTGCGATCGTCGACACCTTCGTGGACCGCGAGTCGGGCGAGCTGATCCACGCGCTTGACGAGGGTTCTGCGCGCCCCGAGGTCGGCGCCCCCGTCCACGTCGCGATCGATGTGGATCGCAGACGCACGATCATGCGGACGCATACGGCGCTGCACGCCCTCAGCGGCATCGTCTTCACCCACTTCGGCGCCAAGGTGACCGGTGGGAACATGGGGGCCGACGGCAAGGCCCGTATGGACTTCGAGCTCGACGCGATCAGCCAGGAGTTCGGCCGCGAGGTCGAAGAACGGCTGAACGCGGCGCTTGCCCAGACACACGCGGTCAACGTCTTGTTCCTCCCACGCGCCGAGGCATTGGCCGACCCCGACCTGATCCGAACGAAGGCCAACCTGATCCCGGCCGACGTCGATCCGATCCGAGTGATCGATATCGAGGGCATCGACAAACAGGCCGACGGCGGGACACACGTTCGCTCGACCCTCGAGGTCGGACGGGTGGACGTCATCAAGACCGAGTCGAAGGGCAAGGCGAACAAGCGGATGCGGATCCGTATCGACCGCTCCGTCAGCTGATCAGGGTTCCCAGCCCAAGGAAGAGCAGGTAGGTCACGATGCCACCGACCGTGAGCACCAGTCGCAGCTGCCGTGGGATCGGGGAGCGACCGAACCCGAAGTAGAGCAACGGACCGATGAACGGCACGACCAACACCACGAGCATCCAGCGGGTGCGGTGCGGCATCGGTTCGGACTCCTGCCGGATCAGGTCCCACATCGCGATCGCGACCCAGGCCGCATACAACACGAACGGCAGGACGTAGCCGTAGAGGCCGATCAGCAGGCCTCCCCACGACGTTGCGAGCGGCACACCCATGATGGCGATCTCCTTGGACACGGTCGGCCCGGACGCGGGTCTGATCGATGCGACATCCCTGATCCGGAACGGTTGCGGCACGTTCTCACCGCCGATCGCGATGATCGGCGGCGCCTCGACGGGGTCGCCCACCATCTGCGGCTGCGGCGGCGGAGGCGGCTGCGTGCGCCAATCCCCGCCGGGCACCGCCCCGCTGAGCACCTGCAGGTAGCGCGCGAGGAACGTGATCGTCGGCGCCATCGACCCTCCGCCGGCCGGGAAGGGGGGCACGCCCGAACACGGATAGAGGAGCTCGATCGCGGGCGGTTGGCTCGTCGAGGCGTCGTTGTCCGCGAAACAATCGCCGCCCTCCGACGGCGCGCCGAGTCCCAGGTCCGCGGTGCCGCTGCGTCGAACGACGTTGTCGCGGACCGTGTTGTCCGCGGTCACCCACACGTGCGCGTCGTAGATGGGCACGACGAGGATGCCGTAGGTCCCGGAATCCTCGACCAGGTTCTGGGTGATGAGGTCGTCGCGTCCGCCGGTCACCAGGATCCCGGCGCCGAACGCTGGGTAGGTGAGCGCCAGGGTCGGGGCATTCGGGTTCCCGTTGTCGTGGACGTCGTTGCCCGCGATCACGGCGTCGCGTTGCGGCGGGTACAGCTCGGAGTCCAGGGTGTTGGGGACGATCCCGGCGAGGTTGCCGTACCACTCGCTGTTGACGATCGCGAGCTCACCGCCGGCGTTCGTTCCCGAGAAGCCGGCCGCGTTGTTCGTTGAGATCACGTCGGTGATCACCGCGTGGCAGGGAGCGCATTGCCCGATGTAGAAGCCGGAGTCGGGCGACCCGCTTGCGTACGAATGGTCGAACTGCCCGTAGACGGAGTCGTAGGCGAAGATCCCGTAGTCGCCGTTGTTGTAGGCGGTCAGGTACGAGCCCCAGTAACCGTGGACCCGGTTCCAGTAGAAGCCGTTGAGCAACTCGTTGCGCGCGGTCAGGTTCTGGATCACGACACCGTCGGCCTCGATCACCTGGATCCCGTTCGCTCGCTCGAAGCCGCCGTCGATGATCGTCGTGTTCCGGTTCTCACCGCGGATCGTGATGTACGGCGTGGTGACCGTCACCTGCTCCTCGTACACGCCGGGAGCGATCAGCACCATGCCGCCGGGGCGGACGGCGTCGACGCCTGCCTGGATCGTCGGCGCGTCTCGCGGGACGCGCACCGTGTCCGAGAAGCTCGGCGGGGGCGGTTCGGTGCCCGGCGTGACGGACCCGGTCGGTCCGGGAAGCGGTACGTCCCCGACCGCGACCGTGCCGATCATGCCGACGCCGGGGCTCCCGTGATACCGGCAGTGATACGTGTAGATGCCGGGCTCGTCGAAGGTGCGCGAGAACGTCGCAGCGGGCGGGAGGTCCCCGGAGTCCCAGGATCCGTCATCGGCGGTCGCCGTGTGCGGCGATGCTCCCTCGTTCGTCCACGCGACGGTCTGACCCGGCTGGATCCGCACGATCTGCGGCGAGAACACATCGTCGAGCGCCGAGACCGCCGCGCCGGCGGGCTGCGCCGAGACGCCGGGAGTCGGGATCGCGAGCCAGATGCCGACGCTCGCCAGGAACACCATCACCGCGCGCCGACCCATCGGCGCGGACGCTAACACGGGCTCAGCGCAACGCCGCCGCGTACCAGTCGGCGACCTCCGTCAACCAACGAGCCGGTGCCTCCATCTGCGGCACGTGTCCCACCCGCGCCAACAGACGCCCGCGCCACCCGGGATAGGCCCGCAGGGCGACCAGCGCGTTCCCGACCGGCACCAGCCTGTCCTTTCGGCCGTGGATCACGAGCACCGGGCATCGAACGTTGCTCATCGCTCGCGCGCCGAGCGTCGGGCTTCGGACGTAGGTGTTGATCGATCGAGCGGCCTCCAGGAACGCGATCGGTGCGTCCGGGTCCTGCCGGAGATCCCGGATCAGCTCCGCGTGCAACGCGATCACGTCCTCCGGGATGGCACGCGGATCGACCGTGAGCATCCGCAGGCCGAGCCGAACGAACGCCTCGGGGTCGACCGCGGCTCGCCGCGCGCGTACGACCGCCTCGCCCAGCCTGGGGACGTCGTAGGCGGCGAAGGACCCCAAGACGAGGGGATGTGGCAAACCGCCGTGTGCCAGGGGGAAGACCGTCGAGGTGAGGACGAGGCCCTTGATCCGCGCAGGCTCGACCGCCGCCTCGAGGAGGGACACCAGCCCGCCCATCGAGTTGCCCGCGAGGACGATGGGCCCATCCGTTGTCGCATCGAGGAACCGCGAGAGCCAATACCGCTCCCGCATGAGTGTCGTGCCACGGCCGAGGCGGGGTGATCGGCCGAATCCTGGGAGATCGGGGGTCAGGACCCGCCCGAGACCCGCGAGCCCGGGCGCCACCTGTAGCCAGCTGAGATGCGAGCCGCCGAGGCCGTGCACGAGAACGAACGTCACGTCGGTGGGTCCGGGCCAACTCCTATAGCCAACCGTCCCCTCGATGTCGACGATCTCGAGCGGCGGCAGATCGAGTGTCACCCGGTCAGCCTACCCTTGGGGCCGGATGCCCCGGGTCGAAGGGTGTTTTGCACCGCTTGTGAAGCGCTTCACAAGACCTTCACATGCCCTGAGCTTTACTTTTCCGAGGACCGCCCCTACCATGAACGCAGAACGGCAAGGCGTTTGCGCAGGGGGAATGCGAACCCGTGGCCCGTTCGCGACGTATCCGGAGGAGCGACCCCGAGTTCCCGAAGACCGGCTGTGCTGCGTCCTGCGGCGGAGCGGCTTCGAGGAGGAGGCTGATACGAAGTGCCAGACCCAGCTCGTCCCCTAGGGACCGACGACGCTGATGACCTGCGCCTCTACCTCGAGGCGGCGGCTCGCGAGCCGCTGCTGACCAAGGAGGAAGAGGTCGAGCTCGCCATGACCATCGAGGGTGGCAAGGAGGCCGAGGAGCGACTCCGCGCCGGCCGCCTGCGTTCGGAGAAGTCGATCGCGAAGGCGCGCGCCGACGTGCGCAAGGCCGAGGCGGCCCGCCAGCGGTTCATCATGGCCAACCTCCGGCTGGTGGTGTCGGTGGCCCGCAAGTACCAGGGCCAGGGCCTGCCGCTCCTCGACCTGATCCAGGAGGGGAACATCGGCCTGATGCGTGCGGTCGAGCTGTTCGACTGGCGCCGCGGGTTCAAGTTCTCCACGTACGCGACGTGGTGGATCCGTCAGGGCATCACGCGCGCGATCGCGGACCGCTCGCGCTCGATCCGGCTGCCGGTCCACATCCACGACCGGCTGCGCAAGCTGAACCGCACGCGGTTCCAGTTCGCGCAGCCGATGGGCCGCGAGCCCACCCGCGAGGAGCTGGCCAAGGCGCTCGACACCACGGTGGAGGAGATCGACGATCTGACCGAGATGGGGCGCCGCGAGCCGCTGTCGCTGCAGTCGCCCGTGGGCGAGGACACCGAGCTCGGCGACCTGATCGAGGAGGTCGACTCCGACGCCGCGTTCAACGAGGTCGAGGACGCAGCTGCTCCGCGAGGAGATCGGCGGCGCCGTCGACCAGGTGCTCGACGAGCGCGAGCGGCACGTGGTGGCGCTGCGCTACGGCCTGGAGAACGGCCAGCCGCTGAGCCTGCGCGAGACCGGCAAGGTGCTGGGCCTCTCGGGCGAGCGAGTCCGGCTGATCGAGCGCGAGGCGCTGCGCAAGCTCCGCGACTCCAACCTGATCAACGCGGTGGCGCTCGGCAGCTAGCGCGACGGTACCGACGTACACACGGGGCGGCCCTTCGGGGCCGCCTCCGTCGTTCCGAGCCAAGCCCCGGCGGTGGCGATGGGTACGATGCCTGCGTGCCCGAAGAGACATTGTTCGACTGGATCCGCAACTCGGTCATCGGCGCCGACGAGGCGGTGATGGGCCCGTTCGGGCTCCGACGCGTCACCTACGCCGACTACACCGCCTCGGGCCGCTCGCTCGCTCCGATCGAGGACTACATCCGCGACGCGGTGCTGCCGCTCTACGCCAACACCCACAGCGAGTCCTCGGGCACCGGTATGCAGACCACCCGGTTCCGCGACGACGCCCGCCGCATCATCCTGCGCGCCTGTGGCGGCGACCCGGCCGAACACGCGGTGCTGTTCGCAGGGTCGGGCTCGACGGGGGCGATCGACAAGCTGATCGCGTGTCTCAACCTGCGGGTGCCCGCCGATCTCGATGCCCGCTATCGGCTGCGCGATCGCATCCCGGTCGAGGAGCGGCCCGTCGTGTTCATCGGTCCCTACGAACACCATTCGAACGAGCTGCCGTGGCGTGAGTCGATCGCCGACGTGATCGAGATCCCGGAGGACGACGACGGACGGATCGACCTCTCGGCGCTGGAGCGCGCGCTTCGGGAGCATGCGGATCGGCCCGTCAAGATCGGCAGCTTCTCTGCCGCGTCCAATGTCACCGGCATCCTGTCGGATACGCGGGCGATCTCAGTGATGCTGCACCGATCCGGGGCGCTGTCGTTCTGGGACTTCGCCGCCGCCGCGCCCTACGTGGAGGTCGAGATGGCGCCGCATCGCGCGGGCGACGGCGCCGACCTCGACTACAAGGACGCGATCTTCCTCTCCCCGCACAAGTTCATCGGCGGGCCGGGCACGCCGGGGGTGCTCGTGGCTCGCCGGGACCTGTTCCACAACACCGTCCCGAGCGTGCCCGGCGGCGGGACGGTCGAATACGTGAATCCGCTCGAGCACGTATACCTCGCGCGATATCGAACACCGGGAAGAGGGGGGCACCCCGGACATCGTCGGTTCGATCCGCGCAGGCCTGGTCTTCCGGTTGAAGGACGCAGCCGGCGCCGAGGCGATCCGCGAGCGAGAGGAGTCCTTCACGCACCGGGCGTTGCACCGGTGGGACGCCAACCCGTCTATCCAGGTGCTCGGCAGCCACGACCTCTCACGGCTCTCGATCGTGTCGTTCGTCGTGCGGCACGAGGGCCGCTATCTGCATCACAACTTCGTGGTGGCGGTCCTGAACGATCTCTTCGGGATCCAGGCGCGCGGGGGCTGCTCCTGCGCCGGCCCGTACGGACATCGTCTGCTCGGTATCGACATCACCACCTCGCACGACTTCCAGGAACAGATCGCGCTCGGCTGCGAGGGCATCAAGCCGGGCTGGGTCCGCGTGAACTTCACGTATTTCCTGTCCGAGCCGGTGTTCGCCTTCGTCCTGGATGCGGTGGATCTCGTGGCGAACGAGGGCTGGAAGCTGTTGCCGTGGTACCGGTTCGATCTCGCCACGGGGCTCTGGCACCACCGCGACGGCACCCCGGAAGCGCCTATGACGCTCGACGCAGTCACCTTCGATGTGGACGGCCTGCACGCGACCACCCATCGTCACCACGAGCGAGAGCCCGCCCTGCAGCGATACCTGGCGGAGGCGCGAGCGTTGCTCGCGGATCCGCCCCCGACACCGGAAGCCGATGTCGGCGAGCCCCGTGGGGAGGCGTTCGAGCGCCTGCGCTGGTTCTGGTTGCCCGAGGAGCTCGCGGCGGACCGCTGAAACGCCGTTCAGTCCAACGCCCTGTCCTGCCGATGACCTACGCGGGATGGAGGTTTCTGCGTTCCAGTCATCCGCCGCGAACATCTCGCGCGTTTCGCCCGATGGGAAGAATGATGAGCCCGACGGGCGGGCGCGCGAACGCGCCCTGATCGCGCGGGCGAAGGACGGTGACCGCGATGCGTTCGGCACGCTCTATCGGGAGCATGTCGGCGCCGTGGCGCGACTCGTGCGCTTCCGTCTCGGGCGCGAGGACGAAGACGCTGTCTCGGAGGTGTTCCTGCGGGCCTGGCGCGGCCTGGGAACCTACCGCGACACCGGCGTCCCCTTCGCCGGGTGGCTCTACGGCATCGCGCGGCATGTCGCCATCGACGCGCTCAGAGCCTCGGCCCGGACCGAGCCGCGAGCGGAGCTGCCCGAGGCGGAGGTCGAGCCGATGACGGCCGAGTTGCTCACTTTGCACGACGCGATCGAGCGCCTGCCGACCGAGCAGCGCCAGGTGATCGAACTCAAGTACCTGGTCGGGTTGTCCAACGCGGAGGTTGCCGCAGCGATGGACTCGTCGCCCGGCGCGATCAACGCGAAACAGTGGCGCGCCCTCAAGGCGCTCGCGGACGTGCTGGAGGAGGAGCGGTCATGACGCTCCAACCGGATCCCGCGGCGGTGCTGGTGCACGAGCGGCTGCAACAGGCCGTGTCCTCGATGCGCGTCCCCGACATCGAGGCCGGATGGGCCGCGCTCGCCCGCGCAGCTGGAGCCCCCGCTCGCACCGGTCGTGCCGCTGCGGAAGCCGAGCCGCGCACGGGTCGTGGCGTTGATCGCGGCCGCGGCTCTGCTGGTGGCGGGGAGCGCGTTCGCCGCGGTGTCGCACGTCGGGGACGGACCCGCCGATCGTCAGGTGCCGTCCGTCGCCCCCGTCCGGCGGCCGGTGACCGGACCGCACATCCACGCACCGTTGGGAGGTCCCCCGCGAGATCCACGGCAGGGCGGCCGGCATCACGACGCTGGCCACCATCCTGTCGGGACGGCCTCTGGCTCGACCGATGGCGGCGATACGACGGGCACGGGCGGCAGCGGTGATGGCGCTGA
>CAWCDA010000046.1:0-7666 GCA_963794065.1 uncultured Actinomycetes bacterium
GCCGGCGCGCCGCCCCGAACATCTTCAGGGTCGCCATCCCCTGCAGCCCGTCGACGAACTCCGCGGCAAGCGGCCGGTAGCTCTCGGACCAGAACCGCATATGGGACTCGAGCGCCCGGTACTCGACCGGCGGGATGGCAACGAGCGCCGCGGCGAACAGCGCGACCAGCGCGCCGACGACCGGGTCGACGATCCAGATCACGACGACGATCGCGACCGCCGAGATCCCCGCGACGATCACCTTCGACAGGAACAGCCTGAAGTACACGTCGAGCCGCTCGACGCCATCGACGAGCACGGCCTCGAGCTCGCCGCTGCGCTCACCCGTCACCCAGGCCGGGCCGAGTCGGAGGATCCGGTCGACCAGTCGGCGACGGAGGTCGGCGGTGATCCGGACCGAGGCGCCGGCCATGATGCCTTCCTGGACCGCGGTGCACACAGCCCGGAAACCGACCAGGGCGACCGCGAGGACCAGCGGCGGCACGACATCGGTCATCGGGGCGCGGTCGAAGACGCGGCCGATCGCGACCGCCAGCGCGACCCCGGTGGCGATCCGAGCGGCGGCCACGCCGAGCCCGAGCACCACCGATCCGGTGAGGGTGGGCCGCTCGGTCGCCGCCAGCCTCATCAGCCGTGGGTCGAAGGCGCGCGCGGACCGCGGGGTGTCGACCATGGAGGCACCTTAGCGTCGGGGAAGAGTTCCCTTCGTGTCGCTTCGTGGCCCGACGCGCGGTTGGAACAACCTGGTGCTACGTAAGTCCCAGTACGATCCGAGCATCAACCACTGTGGGCCTCTGAACGAAACACGGCCCTCCGGACGGCGCGTCAGCCGTCCACCAGGCGTTTCCACCGTCGTTGTTCGGGCGCGCTGAGTTCCAGCACGGTCATCCGTGCAGGCGCAAGACTTGGTAGTCCGAGTACGTGCCAGCTTCGGTAGTTGGTCCAGTTGGGATCCGGACGCGAACCGGTAGGTTCACGCATTCGCCACGGATCGCCAGGACGGCGTGGAACTCGGGCTCGACACCCCCGCCATACCGCCACGCGTAGACGATGCCGGTCGGTGTGTCGTACCACGCGGGACTCGTTATCGACGATCGGAAGCCGTTGCCTAGGTTCTCTCCAACGCCCGGACGATCCGGGCGGTGCCACTTGTCGGTCCGATGAGGCTCTGATGTCCGTCTGTCCACTTGACCCAATAGCTAACGCTCACCTCGCCCTGGATGACTTCTAGAACTTCGCCCTCGCGAGCCGGGGAACCGACTTGAGCTGAGTCGATGACGATGAAATCGCCTGGCTCCGCTGGCACGGGCTGAGACAAGACTTGAGACCTGCCACGAGGAGTCGCCTTCTTCGCCGTGGCCTTCTTCGCCGTGGCCTTCTTCGCCGTGGCCTTCTTCGCCGTGGCCTTCTTCGCCGTGGCCTCTTCTTCGCCGTGGCCTTCTTCGCCGTGGCCTTCTTCGCCGTGGCCTTCTTCGCCGTGGCCTTCTTCGCCGTGGCCTTCTTCGCCGTGGCCTTCTTCGCCGTGGCCTTCTTCGCCGTGGCCTTCTTCGCCGTGGCCTTCTTCGCCGGCACGATCTACCTCCCGTCGACAGAGTCCGCCTTGCCCTGTCATTACACGTGCCAAGGACTCCTTGGCGCAAGAGCCCCAGGGCGGTGCCGCGGTCCAAAGCCCCATTGCGAGCGTCGACGGCCAGTAGCGTGCCCTTAGCTCGCCGAGTATCGGGATGACTCGAGGTCCGCATCGAGGCGAATCGCCGCTGTCCGACACGCGGTCTCCCAGCGGCGCGTATCGCGAGGACGAAGCGTGCTGACCCGTCGCCACGCCAGCCATCCGGTCGGGCCAGACCGCCATCCGCCGCGGTGTCGCGATCGAAGTGGAACGGCGGATATCCGCGTGGCGATGGACCGAAGATGCACTTCGTTAGCTTGATGGTGACGGCGTCTCGCCGATTCTGGGCTCATGAACGGTCGAGTCGTGTGCTCGGAGTGCGGATCCAGATCGATGGTGGCGTCCGGCGTGTTCGAGCACGGGACATGGATCCACCGGCTGGCATGCTGGACGTGTCGCGACTGTCAGGCGATCGTCGCGATCCGCGAGACGGATATCCTGGCGAACGCCGAGGGACCGACATCTCCACAGTCCTCCCGGTCGGGGCAGCAACGCTGACACCGTGGCCTGACTGGCCACATGAACCGCGACACCCGCTTGGAGGCCCGAAACTCAGTTCCGGCGCACTCACCCATGAAGAATCGCTCCGTGGACTTCCTATCGAGACCGACTGGGTGGCCCTGATCGTCGCGCGTGTGGTCTCAACCGTCGATCGCTTCGCGGTGCGCCGAGTGCAGAACCAGCGTGCCTGAAACACCCTTCAGCTCGACGGCACCGATGCCGGTGAACAGCACCGACGATCCGTCGGACGCGTCGACGACCTCTTGGCTCACCAGCACCTCGCCCGGCCTGGCGTACTCGGCGATCCTGGCCGCGATGTTCACGGTACGGCCGAAGTAGTCGCCCTCCTGGAAGATCACCGGCACCGGCGTCGATCCCGACCCGGGCGGGCGGAAGGGCCTGCGGTCGCGACTCCCTCCACCATGTCGAGGGCGGCCAGCACACCCTCGGCCGGGTCCTGGAAATAGAACATCACGCCGTCACCGAGCCACTTCACCGGCCGCCCGCCGTGTTCCTGGGAGAGCCGCCGGACCAGAGCGGCGAGCGTCTCGGCCAACTCCGCCGCTGCTTCGTCTCCCCGCTCCTCGGTCAGTCGGGTGTACCCCGTCAGGTCCAGGAAGCACACCGCCGGCGGATGATGCAGCCGAGTGAGGAGACCCGCTCGTTCCAGCGCGTCCTCGACATCCTCGAGGGCGCTCTGGCTCCAAGCGTGTTCCTGCTGCCCGCGGTAGATCGGCGAGGATCACCTCTTCCATGGACGGATCGATCTGTGACCCGAGGTCGGCTTGGGCCTCGAGCATCTGGCCGTCGACATCCCGCTCTCGAGGAGCGGCTGCTCGACGTCGGTGCGCCACCAGTGCGGATTCGGTCTCGGCGATCCGGCGCATGCTGTCGCCGCAGACCCGAACCACCGCTCGATCACGACGTGCCGGAACCCGTTCGACAGCATGAGCTGCATCAGGCGACACGACGGACAATTCGTCCTCGCGAACTCGGTCTTCCGGACGCGGCTCAGCGAAGCCGACCGCCTCGCGAACCGCCTTCAGCAGGTCCATCGGGATCCCGGTGCTGCTCGCTGAGCTGGCGGAACGTCGTGTCGCTGACCTCGGCGAACCGGTCGAACGCGCCGCATCCAGGTACGAGAACGAGAGCGTCTCCCTCGCGGACGGCGGTCGCCATCCCGTCGAGCGGGACGCCGGCCGCCTCCAGGCTGTGCACCCATCGCGCCCTGAGCACGTCACCCTGCGAGAAGGTGTCGTCCTCCAACGGGCCGCAGGATCCCGAGCTCGACCAACCGGTCGACGTAGCCGGGATCCACCCCGGCCCTCCGGGCCACCTCCTGGCGCGAGCGCCCGACCACGGTCACCGAGCGTAGTCGGTCAGCTCGGTCCCCCGAGGACGGCTGTCTCACAGCGAGCGAACCAAGCGACCACGTATGACGATCCGCTGTGTCCCTCGGCAGACAGCCCTGTGTCGATCAGGCCTCGCTCATAGCGCGAGAGCCGCGACGGCTGCGTCGAGCGCCGCGAGGCGCCGATCGGCGCTGCCCACCAGATCCGGCCCTTCGCGAGCGCGATGCGAGCGTCGAGCGGCCTGAACCACGTCGGCGTGCGCCAGACCTCGTCGGTCGAGGCAGATGCCTCGGCCCGCACGAGATACACCGGCGCCCGCGACGCGCGCGGCAGTAGGAGGTCTCCAACGTTCTTGATCGACCGGCACGTACGCGACCGGAGCCGCGACGCTCACGCCGATGACGCCGGCCTCCTCGCGGAGCTCGCGGATGGCCGCGTGCTCGGGTGTCTCGCCCGGGTCGATCCGCCCGCCTGGGATTGTCCACAACCCGCGACGCGAGCGGACGAGCACGACCTCGACGCCGGCTGACGTGGAGCGATAGCAAACCGCGAGCGCGCGTGTGCTCATCTCCCCGACGTTACGCTGCCTTTCGAGTGATGAAGGAGGACCGCGAACATGAAGCTAACGACCACCGCCCAGGTCTCCGTCGACGGCGTGATGCAAGGTCCGGGTGGGCCGGAGGAGGACGAGCACGGGCTGTTCGAGCGTGGCGGATGGGCCCATTTCGATGATGAAGCCAGTTCCGCCATGGACGAGATCTACCCGACGAGCCGAGGCGTTCTTGTTCGGCCGACGGACCTACGAGATCTTCGCAGGCTCATGGGGAAGCTCGGACGATCCGGGTGACAGCCCGATCTGGACGGCGCTACACACGCGCCCGAAGTACGTGGCGTCGACAACATCGTTCGATCCGAGATGGGCGAACACGACCGTCCTGTCGCATGACGTGGAGGTTGCCATCCGCGAGCTGAAGGCTGACGCGGGAGGCGAGCTCCAGGTACACGGCAGTGGCGTCCTATTCAGGTGGCTGCTCGACAATGGTCTTGTGGACGGATCAACCTGTTCACGTTCCCCGTGGTCGTGGGCGAGGGCACGCGACTGTTCCCCGAAGTTGGCAAGGACATAGCCCTCGAGCTCACCGCATCGCAGGCGACCCCCAGCGGAGTCACCGTCCAGGTCTACCGCTCAATGGGCCGCCCGAAGTACGCAGCGGCCACGTCTGACTGAACGTTGCCGAAGGGACCTTGCGTGGCACGATAGGTCGACCCGGGTCCGTCGTCCGCACGCGGTTAGCGGTCGGATCACACCTCTGTCTCAGAGTGGTCGCGGTACTCATACGCCGACATGACCTTGCCGGTCGAGGACTTCCACTCCCGCTCGTCTGAGGGAAGCTTCCCGAGCACCTTCGCCATGGCTCGTACGTGCGCTTGGACGGAGCCGCAACACGAGCCGATGTAGTTGATGCCGGCGTCTCTGGCCTGTCCGGCGTACCGAGCCATGTCCTGTCGCGAGAGCTGCAGCGGGTCCAGTCCGTAGGGGAAGTTGGCCGTCGCGGTGAAGTCGGGCTGGTCATCGGTCGTTCGGTAAGCGACCGGTTGGGCCGCGAGGTAGCCGGAGACCGCTCCGCGCATCTCGGTGGCGATCGATAACTGCTGCTCCGGGCCATTCAGGCAGTTCACGCCAACGATGTCGGCACCGGCGTCGGCGATCCGCCGGGCACAATCGGCCGGGGTGTCGCCCTCGTAGGAGCGTGGCACAGGTTGCTCGAAGCACATCGTCGCCATGACCGGGAGGCCGGTGCGCTTGGCACGCTCGACGAACAGGAGCGCCTCGCCGAGGAACGAGAAGGTTTCGCCGATCCAGAAGTCCACGCCGCCGGCGTCCGTCTGGTCCTGCAGCTGCCGGTCGAAGAGACCGCGCACATGGTCGGCGCTCGCGGGGTCCACGGGATCGACGCCCAGGTCAGGGAGAGATTGCCCGCGACGAGTGCGTCGCCCTCGGCCGCCACCTGGCGCGCGACCTGCACCGCGTTCCTATTGATGTCGTCGACCTTGCCCTGCATCCCGACGGTCGCGAGCTTGTCGTCGCTCGCGTAGAACGTCATGGTCTGCAGCACGTCGACCCCCGCGCGCAAGAACTCGCGATGGAGCTGCGCAAGCGCGTCCGGGTGCTCGATCACGACCTCCGGTGTGAACGGTCCGGCCTGTACGTAGCCTCGCTTCTCGAGCTCTAACAGGTACCCCCCGTCACCGAGCACCGGGCCTTCGGCCAGCCGTTGGAGGATGTCTTTCGCCATGCCGTCACGCCCTTCCGTCCGTTGTTGCTCTCAAGGATCGGTACGCAGCTTAGGTTCATCGGGACGTGTAGCACGCGGCCGCCTGGGTAGCGCGATGTCCATGTTCAAGTGGATCTTTCGTTCGATTCGTCATCGGCCTCGTCGCGTGGGCGTGGCGTGCGTATCGGGATCGACGCGCCGCCAACCGAGCGCTCGCGAGCTAGCGATTTCGTTTCCGCAAGCCCCCATCGTCACCTTCTCCGAGGCGCCGCGTAGCCTGCCGTCGTGGCCGTCGCTTCCTTCGTCGAGTGCCTCGCCCAACCGGACCCTCGTCGGGGTTCGATCCGCCGGTTACCCGAGCCGACCGCGATAGCGATATAAGCGAGCGCAGGCGCCGCGATCGATCGTTTCCACAACTAGCGGCTCGGAAAGGCGGCAGTCATGGACGACCGAGAGAACAACTGGTTCAAGTTCTACTACGCCTCGTACTACAGGAAGTCGCCGTATCACCAGCGCGCGGTCGAAGCGGGCTGCACGAGCTGGGATCTTTACAACCACATGCTGATCCCCACCCTGTACGACGATGACGTCGCGGAGTACTGGCACCTCGTCGATCACGTCACGTTGTGGGACGTCGCGGTGGAGCGCCAGCTCGAGGTCAAAGGCCCCGATGCCGCGCGGTTCGCGCAACTGCTTACGCCGCGCGACCTCTCCACGATGCAACCCGAACAGTGCAAGTACGTGCTGATCTGTGCTCCCGACGGAGGCATCGTGAACGACCCCATCCTGTTGAAGCTCGCGGACGATCACTTCTGGTTCTCGCTCGCCGACTCCGACGCGCTGCTGTTCGCGAAGGGGGTCAAGCGCCTTCGCCAACATGGACGTGGAGCTCGGCGAACCCGACGTCAGCCCGGTCCAGATCCAAGGACCGAAGTCCAAGCCGCTCGTGCGCAAGCTGTTCGGGGACGAGGTCGCCGATCAGCCGTACTACTGGCACAAGCAGACAGAACTGAACGACATCCCGGTGGTGGTCTCGCGGACCGGCTGGACGGCCGAGCTCGGGTACGAGGTCTACCTGCGCGACTCGGGACGCGCGCTCGAGCTGTGGGACACGATCGTCGAGGCCGGCCAGGAGTTCGACCTGCGCGTGACCGCGCCGAGCGATCAGCGACGCCTCGAGGCGGGGATCTTCAACTATGGCAACGACATGGACGTCACCAACAACCCCTACGAGGTGACGGGTCTGGAACGGCTCGTGGAACTCGACAACGACAACGACGTGGTTTCGCGGGAAGCCCTCCAGAGGATCCAACGCGAGGGCGTCTCCCAGAAGCTCGTCGGGGTCACCATCGATGGGCCGCCGCTCGGCATGTGGTTAGAGGACTTCTGGTCGGTGCGGATCGGCGATCGAGTCGTGGGTCGGCTCACATCTGCCGGACACTCCCCCCGCCTCGAGGCCAATCTCGGCTACGCCTGGGTGCCCATCGAGCACGCAACCCCAGGCTCGCGGCTGGAGATCGACAGCCCGGAGGGCATTCTGATGGCAACGGTCGCGCCGATACCGTTCCTCGATCCGAAGAAGGAGATCCCTGCGAGGAGCTGAGACATCGGGCCCCTGTACGCCCCGGGGAGGACGCGTCAAGCTGTCTGCCGGCGACGCGACCTGGGAGGGCCGCAAAGGAACCGTGCTCATCGTGCCCGACGCCCGCCACACGCTCGAGGCGTTGGAGGATGCCGCCGTCCTCCTGACCGTGGCGAAGTCGGGCTGACGCCGAACCTTTACGGCGTAGTCCGATCCGCAGGCCGCCCGTCGGGGCGTATATCGCGACGTCGAGCACTCGAGAAGGGCGGGTGGCGAGCGGCAACAT
>CAWCDA010000047.1:0-54312 GCA_963794065.1 uncultured Actinomycetes bacterium
AGCGAAGGGCCGGGCCCCGCCTCGGCGGGACTCGGCCCTGTCAGGTGGCCCGGCGCGTACCGGGTCTCAGGTCATGAGGCCTCAGGTCATTGGCGGATCGGGTCCGGCGCGTCGATCTCGGTGATGCTGTTCAGCTCCGGATAGTCCCGCAGCATCGAGACCCGAGCAGCGGCTTGTAGGCGCCCTGGTGGCAGGTGGCGAATTCACCTTCAGCGGGTCGCCATGGATGCCGACGCGCGGCTGGGTGGGGCCATTGGCCGGCCCGTAGGGGTCGGCCGCCCAGCTCGGCTGCAGCGGGGTCGATGAAGTTGTTGTTGATGTCCCGGACCATGCGGATGCCGTGCCAGGCATTGGTCCGCTGCGGCGGGCTCTCCTCCCAGGAATACCAGGCGCGGGAGTTGTGGCAGTAGGTGCAATTGACCCCGAGCGAGGTCGACATGTGCATCATCAGCCCATAGGTCCACTTCCGCATCCTTGGTCCGGGCTTCACCGGCATGACGCGCGGCGCGCGGGTCCGCAGCCGGATCTGCGCATCGTTGCTGAATAGGGGGTGAAGGGGTCGTAGGGCAGCGAGGTCAGGCCGACGAGGCGCTGGCCAGGCGCCCCGCGGTGCCGACAGAAAGGCCAGCGGCGCGCGGCGGGTGTCGTTCCGTGCCCAGGCATTCGCCGGCACGGGCTGGCCGCGGTGGCAGGTGTAGCAGGTGACGCCGGTCGCCTGCGACATGCGCTTCCACTCGGCATTGATGTGCGCCGTCATCTGCAACATGCGGCGGGCGACGACCTTGGTGTAGACGTCGTCGGACGCATGATGTCGGGGTTGTGGCAGTAGGTGCAGCCCTGCTCCGGCGCCACCCAGGTCGGTGATGCGCCGCATCGTGCGGGCGAACTGCGTGGTGCTGAGGTCGCCAGCACCTGCACGTTCTTGTAGACTCGCGCCGGCCTTCGGCCCGACCGCGCCGACATCGGATCACTGCCGGGCACACGTTCTGCGCCTTGACGATCCAGCTCGGTCGCGCGTGATTCATCTGGCTGCTGCTGCCCGAGGCCACGATAGCCGAGCTGGACCGTCGTCGATCGGCGGCGGCTCGAAGGTGAAGAGCAGCGCGAAGCCCCGATCAGCGCGGCCGCGGCGGCAGCGCCTTGAGGGCGGAGCTCATCGTGGCGCCTCCCTGAGCAGCGGGATCGGGCAGGGCGTTGAACGACCTGCGGGTAGGACGGCGCCACGCCGTGCTGCACGGCCCACAGGTACCAGTTGTCCACCACCGTGCCGGTGAGCAGGATGCCGATGCCGCCGGTCAGGGGGCACAGCACCGCGAACCACCAGGCCCAGCGATGGATCGATCTCCATCGTGGCGTTGAAGCCCATGGTCCAGCGCCAGAACAGAGCCGCCCGCTCGGCCGCCGTGCCGCGGTCGACGATCTGCTCGATCTCGCGCTCGCCGCCGAAGCGGCCGACCGCCAGGATGGTCGCGCCGTGCATGGCGAACAGCAGCGTCGAGCCGTAGAGGAAGACGATCGAGAGCACGTGGAACGGGTTGTAGAACAGGTTGCCGTAGCGGATCGAGAACGCCGCGGTCCAGTCGAGGTGCGGGAAGATGCCGAAGGGCACCGCCTCGCCCCAGGAGCCCATCAGCAGCGGGCCGGATGAAGCCGAGCACGAGATAGAGCCAGATCGCCGAGGCGAACGCCCAGGCCACATGCGTGCCCATGCCCAGCGCCGCGCCCGCCGGTAGGTCCGCACCCACCACAGGATGATCGAGGTGGTGAGGAAGAAGCCGGCCATCAGCCACCAGCCGCCTTCGTTCAGCGGCGGGAGATGCTGCAGGCCGTATTCGGGCGCGGCGGCTCCAGCGCCAGCCAGGGCAGCTGGCGGACGAATTGCACCGGATCCCAGTTCACCGACGCCGACATGTTGAGGCCGATGATCTCGAAGGCGATGAAGCCGCAGATCAGCGACAGAGCGCCGAGTGCAGCCGAGATAGATCGGCCCGATCTGCGCATCGCCGAACTTGCCCGAGCCAGATAGGCGAAGCCGCTGGCTTGCCCTGCGCCGCAGCGCTGCCGCGCCCAGCGGCACGCCCGGCATAGGCGGGGCCTCGCACCTGGACCTGGGTGAAGATGTTCTGATATTCGGCCATGATCGCCCCTCCCCCTCAGCGCCAGATCGGCAGGTTGAGCCACCAGGTCCACCATTCCGGCCAGCCGCGGGTCCAGAACGGGCCGCTGATGATGATGCAGACGGCGCTCCAGAACCCGGCCGACAGCGCGAGGAACAGGCCGAGCCGGTGAATGCCGAGGGTGCCGATCGAATAGCCGATGGTGTCGCGGAAGAAGCGTGTTCTCGTGTTCCGGCGGTCTTCACCGTCTCGCCCCGGCGCCGGGTTGGTCGCCGACAGGATCAGCGCGCCGTGCAGCGAGAGCGCCAGCGTCGTCGTGAAGAAGAAGCGTCACCGCGAGCATGTGCGCCGGATTGTAGTGGAAGTGCAGGTACTGGTAGCCGACGTTCGACACCCAATCGAGATGGCTGATGATGCCGTAGGGGAAGCCGTGCCCCCAGGCGCCCAGCAGCACCGGGCGGATCACCACCAGCGAGACATAGGCGAAGATCGCGACGCTGAAGGCGAACGGGCACGTGGTAGCCCATGCCGAGCTTCGGCAGATCTCCACCTCGCGCAGCGCCCAGGAGCGAAGGCGCCGATGGCGCAGATCGTGATGAGCTGCCACAGCCCGCCCTCTGCAGCGGCGCCAGGCCGAGCCCGTATTTCAGGTCGGGCGGCGCGATGTTGATCTGCCACGAGGTTCCAGGTCGGCCCGAGCGCCGCGCCATAGACGATGAGCGCCGTTCCGAGCACGGTGAAGAAGAGCCGTAGTGACGCCGAAGAAGCCGACGAAAAACGGCCCGATCCAGAAGTCGAAGAGGTCGCCGCCGATCAGCGTGCCGCCGCGGACGCGGTATTTCTGTTCAAAGCTCAGCATGGCCATGGCATGATCCTCCTCGTCGCGACTGCGGTCGGCCCAGGACGCCGCCGCGGATGCTTCGGAGCAGGCGGCTCGGGCGAGCTGCCGCGCCGTCCCGCCCGCTCGTCGTGAAGCGGACGCCGGTCGCGTTAGCCGCGCGGGCGGACAGCGGCCACAGCTGCCCGGCTGCGCATCGGTCGTCGGCGCGCGGACCATCCGAGCCAGTTGAATCGGTCGGTGCTGAGCAGGATGAAGTGGATGAGCAGCGCCAGCGGCGAACAGGAACGCGGCCAAGGCGACCAGCGTGCGGCGCGGATCGAAAAGCATCCAAATCTTGCCACATCGGCTCGCTATCTAGCTCCCGAAGCGTTCGAGCGTCGTGACGCGGTCAGCCGGGCGACCGCCCTTGGCCCCGGCAGCAAGGACGCCAATGCCAGCCGGAAGTGGCCTGGCCGCCATGACCGTGAGGCGACACAGCCACGACCAGGATTGCGCGCCATCGATTGCCACGCACGATGAAAGCCGCGAACGCCTTGATCGAGCAGCGTTGTTGGACCTCCTTCGCCTCCGGCCTCCGGCAGAACCGGAGCGGTGCCGCGTCGGAATCATCCGCGCAACTGGCGGATGGGTCGATGACCTCGGGACTGGCCTTGCGGCCGATTGACCGCGCAGGTCCCGCGCGGCAGGCGATCGCGACGGCGCACGCGGCGAGCACGCCGCCGCGCGGAATGGCGGTGCCAAGGGCCGGGCTGCGTCGCGCTCACGCGACGCGTGCCACTCGGCGATGCTTCGGGCCAGCAGGCGCCTCGATGCGCTCCCCCGGTGATCTTGCGGCTCCGCCGCCTCGGCGGTGCGCGTCGCGCTCGGCGCTGCGCTCCGCGCAGCCGCTTGGCGGCCGAGATGCGCACGCAGGACCGGGCTCGGTCGTCCAGGTCCTGCGTCAGCAGCGCCTGCGCTCGTCGTTCCAGGGCAGCTCGGACTCGAGGCGCGCCGGCGTCGCCTCGACCCGGTCGAGGTCGGTGCCGAGCGGCAGGATGTGGAACAGCGCGTCGAACAGCGCGTTGCAGTACTTCCTGCACGAGATAGGTCGCGCCGGCATAGCCCATGAAGGGCGTGCCGGTGTGCGCGGCGGATGATGGCGCCCGGGAACGAGGCCGGGATGTACATCGCACGCGCGCCGCAGCTCGGCGAGGTACATGCGCTCGTTGTAGCAGCCGAACAGGACCAGCGGCGGCTTGTCCGCTGCAGCGCCTCGCGGACCGCCGCGTTGTCGGGCTTGACGCCGGCCTTGCGCGCGAAGGAGAAGGTGCAGGGCAGCGCCCATCTCGTCCTCGAGGAAGTGCCGCACGCCGCGGGCGTAGGTCTCGCTCGCGACGATGGCGAAGCTGGCGGTGGCGAAGAAGTCCTGCGTCACCAGCGCCAGAGATCCCAGATCGGCTTGATCGTCGTGTGCTTCTCGCGCTCGATGAACGGCTCGGGATCGAGGCCGAGCAGCTCGCCGAGCGTGCGCAGGAACTTCGTGGTGGCGAAGCAGCCCGATCGGCGCCTGCAGGTAGGGCCGCTCCAGCGCCTCGCACAGCTTGCGGCCGAACTCGCGGTACATGCAGACGTTGACGTCGGCGTCGACGAGCTTCGGCGACGTCGTCGAGATGGCTGCCGAGCGGGAAGACCATGTTGACCTCGCAGCCGATGCCCTCGACCAGCCGCCGGATCTCGGCGAGGTCGGACGGCATGTTGAACGTGCCGTAGATCGGGCCGATGATGTTGACGCGCGGCTTCTCGCCCTCCGCTGCGCGGCCTTGCGCTTGCGGCTCGCGCCTTCTTCGCGCCGAATTCGGTCCACAGCCAGAACAGGGCGCGGTCGCGCGCCTGCCACTGGTCCTCGTCGATCGTGCGCGGCAGGAAGCGCTGGATGTTGGTGCCTTCCGGCGTCACGCCGCCGCCGATCATCTCGGCGATGGAGCCGGTGACGACGACCGCCGGCAGGTCCGGATCGTGCGTCGCGCTGGCGCGCGCTGCATGGCGCCCTCGGTGCCGTGCCTGCGCCGAGCTCTTCCTCGGCCAGGCCCGGTCACGACGACCGGCAGCTCGTGCGGCGGCAGCCCATCGGTGTAGTGCAGCACCGCCGTGACCGGCAGGTTCTCGCAGCCGACCGGGCCGTCGATCACGACCTGCAGGCCCTTGATGGCGGTGAAGGCATAGACCGCGCCCCAGTAGCCGCCGGCCCGGTCGTGGTCGAGGACCAGCATCGCTCAGCCCCCACCGCGTCGCGCAGGTCGCGCGCACGCGGGCCTTGCGGTTGCGGCCTTGCGGCGGCCGAGCTCGGTCGGTCGGCACGTCGCGTCCAGCCATAGCCGGCGGTGTCGCCCTTCGCCGACGCCGCCGAAGAAATCGCCCATCGCGTCGAAGCGGCTCGCGGCCCGCGATCGCGCGCGTTGACGATCCTGGCGAGCGAACCGGCGCCGGCCGGGCCGAACAGCGGCCGGGCCGAGACGAGGTTGGTGAAGTAGAGCGACGGGATCGCCAGCTCCTTGGCCTTCTGCACCACCGGCGTCGTGCCGATGGCGAGGTCCGGCTTCGAACTCGCTGCATGGCCGCGAGATCCTGCTCCAGCGAGGCGCGGTACTGGACGTGCGACGCCCTTGGCCTCCAGCCACTCGCGGTCGGGATCCGACCATCGGCGTGCGCGGGCAGGCGGTGCCGACATAGGGCACGTCGGCGCCGCTCTCGATCAGCAGCCGCGCCACCAGCAATTCCGAGCCCTCGTAGCCCGAGACGGTGATGCGGCGCCTTGATCGGGATTGGCCGCCAGCGCCGCCCGGATCGCCGGCAGGAGCCGCGTTCTTGGCGGCGTCGATCTTGTCCTGGCGAGACGCCGCAGGCCTCGCCGATCGCGTCGAGCCAGGCGGCCGTGCCGTCGACGCCGACCGGGCGCGGAGCCGACGACCGTGCGGCCGGCGCGCTTCGAACTCGCGGATGCGAGGCAGTGTAGAAGGGATGCACGGCCGCGACCGCCGCGCAGTCCAGCGCGGCATAGAGTTCCCGCCATTCGCGCGTCGGCACCACCGGACCGGCGGCGAGGCCCAGCGGCTCGAGCATGCGCGCCGATGCCGCACGGGATCGGCCGGGAACATCTCGCCGAGCAGCGTGACCGTCGGGCTTCGTCTGGCGTGCCTGCGCGCGGCGCCTGCACGGGGCCCTGCTCGGCCTCCTGCCGCGCATAGCGCAGCATGGCGCCGGCCAGCACGTCCTTGGCTTCCGCATGGGTCGGCACGCCGAAGCCCGGCACGTCGATGCCGATGATGCGGACGCCGTCGATCTCCTTCGGCAGCAGATCGCAGCGGCACGCCCGAGGCGGTCGGGCACGCAGAGATTGATGATGACGATGGCGTCGTAGATCGCGGGCTCGGCGAGCTTGAACACGGCGTCGCGGATGTCCTCGAACAGCTTGCCGGTGACCAGCGTCTCCGAATTGAACGGCACGTAGCCGACGGTGCGCCGCGCGCCGTAGAAATGCGACGTGAAGGTCAGGCCGTACACGCAGCAGGCCGAGCCCGACAGGATCGTCGCGGTGCGGCGCATCCGCAGCCCGACCCGCAGCGAGCCGAAGGCCGGGCACATGCTTTGCGGCTGGTCGTGCGGGCCGTTCGGATAATCGGCGGCGTAGCGCGTCCAGCGTCTCGCTCTTGCCGGCGGCGCTTGGCGCGCCGCGCAGCATCGTCTCCGTGCCGGCATGGCAGCCACCCGTCGCCGTGCCGGCTCAGCCGGAGCTCAGCGTCGGCGACGTTCGTGATGGGGCGACGGCGATGGTCATCGTCCGACGCGCCGCTCAGACGCTGTCGTAGACGACTTCGAGGGACGGCTTGTCGACGACCGGCGCGCCGCACATGTCCTCGAAGCGTGGCGGGCTCCAGCACGACGCCGCGGCCCGACCGCATCGCCCTTGAACAGGCCGAGCAGACCGTCCTGCGTCAGCGGCGTCGGGCGGACCGGCGGCGCGACGGCGACGTTCGGCGCGAGCTCCTCGAACAGCGGCGCCCCAGTGGCCGCCGGGCATGCCGATGATCTCGTAGTTCGCGCTCTTGCGGCGGATGTCCTCGTCGGCCGGGATCGCGGCCAGGACCGGAATGCCGACGGCTGCGCGAAGGCCTGCGCCTCGCCGGTGCCGTCGTCCTTGTTGATGACCATGCCGGCGACGCCGACATTGCCGCCGAGCTTGCGGAAATATTCGACCGCCGAGCAGACATTGTTGGCGACGTAGAGCGACTGCAGGTCGTTCGAGCCGACGACGATGACCTTCTGGCACATGTCGCGCGCGATCGGCAGGCCGAAGCCGCCGCAGACCACGTCGCCCAGGAAGTCGAGCAGCACGTAGTCGAAGCCCCACTCGTGGAAGCCGAGCTTCTCCAGCAGCTCGAAGCCGTGGATGATGCCGCGCCCGCCGCAGCCGCGGCCGACTTCCGGGCCGCCGAGCTCCATGGCGAAGACGCCGTCGCGCTTGAAGCAGACGTCGCCGATGCGCGACCTGCTCGCCGGCCAGCTTCTTCTTGCGAGCGAGGTCTCGATGATCGTCGGGCAGGCGCGGCCGCCGAACAGCAGCGAGGTCGTGTCGCTCTTCGGGTCGCAGCCGATCAGCAGCACCTTCTTGCCCTGCTGCGCCATCATGTAGGACGAGGTTGGCGAGCGTGAAGCTCTTGCCGATGCCGCCCTTGCCGTAGATCGCGATGATCTGCGTTTCTTTCTTGGTCGGCTGCGGTCGACCGGCATCGGGCTCGATCGCCGCTTCGGCGCGCAGCGCTGTCGAGCCTGCAGGCCGCGGATCGGGCGTCGGGTCTGGACCGCCGTGCATGCGAGCTCATGCGCAGGCTCTCCAGTCCAGAACCATCTTCAGGCAGGCCGGGTCGTCGAATGCGGTCCGGTAGGCGTCGCGCGCCTCGCGGCGCATCGGCGGCGATGGGTGATCAGGCCGTCCAGCGACAGCGCGCCGGTCGCGATCAGCGCCTGACACGGCGGCAAGGTCGGCTCGGCTGCCATTCGGCGGCGACGCGAATGCGCGCCTCGCGCATGAAGGCCGGCGGGAAGGCGAAGGACAGCGGCGCGCTCGTAGAAGCCGGCGAGCACCACCTCGCCGCCCGGCGCGAGGCGTGCGATCAGCGTGTCGAGCAGTGCCGGCGTCGCCGCTGACGTCGTAGATGGCGCGGTAGTCGCGCCGGGCATCGCTCGGCGGGATCGACGACCTGGTAGCCGTGCGCCGCCGCCGGCGCGGTCGGGGTTGCGCTCCCAGACGACCGGCGTCGCCGCCGCCAGCGCGAGCGCGAGCCGCGCCAGCAGCCGGCCCAGCACGCCGTGGCCGACGATGAGCTCGGCGCGCTGGTGCCGCGCCGGCGGCGCGTGATAGGCGGTGGCGGCCAGAGCCAGCAGGACGCGCCTGCTCGCCGAGGCGGTCGTCGATCGGCGACAGTGCGCGCGCCCGGCGACGACCAGCCGGGCGGCGGCACCGCCGAACAGGCCGCGGACCTCGCCGAAGCAGCGGGCGCCGGGCACGAAGACCGTGCTCGCCGACGCGCGCGCCCGGAGCGTGCGCCGGCCTCGACTGACGCGCCCGACCGATTCGTAGCCGGGCACCAGCGGATAGCCCATGCCGGGGAAGTGCGGCATGCGGCCGGACCAGAGCAGCCGCTCCGTGCCGGTGCTGATGCCGCTCCACTCGATGTCGACGACGACATCCGTCGTCGCCGGCGGTGAGATCAGCCCGGCGTCAGGCGCAAGCCGTTCCGGCTGCCTCGAGCACGACGGCGAGCGTGTCCATTCGATCACGCTCCCTCGGACTTCGCAGGCTGGGTCCGGCTTCCTGTTAGTTGTCAGTCTACATTGACGAGTCTAGATTGTCAAGGCAAACTACATTTACACGTCATGTCAGGGCTGGGCAACGAGCAGGCCGTCAGCAGCGGCTGGCGCGTCGGCACCGCCGACGCGGGAGAAGCCGGCCGTGCCGCAGCATGCGCGCAGCTCCTCGGCCGTGCGGGCGCGGCCGCTGCCCATGGCGAGGAGGTAGAAGCCGAAATAGGCGTCGCCGACGGCTCGGCCCCGGCCGTGCCCGACATCGGCTCGGCGATCAGCAGAGTGCCGTCCGGTGGCCAGCGCGCGGCGCGCTGCGCGCAGGAGGGCCAGCGCCGCCTCGTCGTCATGGTCGTGGACGACCCGGACCAGCGAGACGACGTCCGCACCTTGCGGCAGCGGATCGGCGATGAAGTCGCCGCCGAACGCCGTGGCGCGCGGCGCCAGCCCGGCCGCCTCGAAGCGGGCCGGCGCCCGCTCGGCCACCGCCGGCAGATCGAACAGCATCAGGCGCAGATCGGGCGTGCGTGCCGCGGCGGCGGCCAGGAAGCTGCCTTCGCCGCCGCCGACGTCGAGCAGGCGGCGATGCCGCGCCAGCGGATAGGCGTCCAGGACTGTCGCTCGGCGACCAGCGGCTGGGAGGCCGCCATCAGCGCGCTGTAGGCGGCGACCTGCTCGCCCGCCAGCGCCGCCGGCCGGCCGGCCGCGCGCATAGGCCCAGTAGCGCGACGAGCTCGCGTGCCGGCGCGCTCGCCGCGCAGCAGCGCCACCGGGTCGCGCAGGTCGCCGTAGAGCAGCGTGTGGTGCTCGACCATGGCGGCGCACGCCGGGATTGCCCAGCAAGGCGGCGCCAAGCTGGCCCAGCCCGAACCGGCCGTCGGCCGCGCTGCTCGACCAGGCCGAGCGACGGGGCCGCGCGCAGCAGGCGCTGCGGCGGCCTCCGGCGGCAGCGCCAGCCGGCGCGCGAGGTCAGCCGATCGTGCGCGGCCCATCGGCCAGGATCTCGAACAGGCGCAGCCGCACGCAGGCCAGCAGCACCTGGGAGTAGACGAAGCCGGCGCACGAGGTCGAACAGGGCGCGGGCGCGCCGCCGCGCGATGCGGCCGCGTGAGCGGGAACGCCGCTGCCCAGCGCTGGAAGCGCGGGCTCGCCAGCAGGCGATCGCGGCTGCGGAGCCAGCGATCGCGCCATGACGGCACCGCGACCGGAGCCGTTCGGCGCGCCATGTCGGCCTGCGCCCGCATCGGCCGGCGCTCAGGCCGCCGCGCGCACGAGTGCCTTGGGCAGGAAAGCTGCGCTTCCGCCAGGATCAGCGCGCGCAGCTCCGCCCCGCCCGGGCAGGCGCGGGATGGAGGCGACCGCCTCCGTCGACCAGAGTCTCGAGCCGGAGCAGGCGCCGGCGAGGCCGAGCTCGCGTACGGCGCTCGGCGGTCGAGCGCCGCGTCGCGCCCGACCGGCTTGCCGAGTCTCCGCTGGATCGCGACGCGACGTCGCGCAGGTCGTCGGCCACCTGAAAGGCCTCGCCCAGCCGCTCGCCGAGCGCGCGCCATGGCTCCGGCGTCGGCACCGGCGGCCGCCGCACCAGCGGCGGTCGCCGCCGCGAACAGCGCGCCGGTCTTGGCCCGATGGTACTGGCTGAGCTCGACGCTCGGGCTTCGCACTCCCAGGCCTGCCCGGCGACGATGCCGCGCGGGCATCGCCGACCGCGCGGCCAACGATCAGCAGCAGCGGCGCCAGCCGGTGCGGGCGCCGTTGCCGTGCCGCGGGCCAGCGTCTCGAAAGCCAGGACGATCAGCGCGTCGCCCGCCAGCACCGCCAGACGTTCGCCGAACGCGCGATGGACGGAAGGCTTGCCGCGCCGCAGTCGGCGCGTCGTCGAAGCAGGGCAGGTCGTCATGGACCAGGGACGCGCAATGCAGCAGCTCGATCGCCGCGGCCGCGGCCGTCGGCGGCGACCGGGTCCTCGTCGCCGCAGGCGCCGCGACCGCGAGGCAGAGCCTGGGCCGGATGCGGGCGCCGCCGGGAAGACGGCGTGGCGCAGGCGCGCCGAGGCGCGGCGGGCAGCCCGGGCCCCTCGGTCCAGGCGCGATGGCGGCGGACAAGGTGCGTTCGATCCGCGTGACGGCATCCATGCAGTGCCTCCCCCGCCCAAGGACATGTCGGGCTTGATTGTCAATTTACACTGTCAATCTGAATGGACACTCGCGTCAACCGGAATCCACGCTCTCGCCTCGTGACCCACGCCTCGCGGCAAGGTGGGGCCATATCTGGAGGGCTAAGGCTCGAGTGGCGGCTCCCGCCTTTCCATGGCCGGCGGCTTCCCTCGGGTCCCCGTGGATCGCGGCCTCGCCGCGTGCGAGGCAGGGAGGGTTTCCGCATGGCACGAGCCTGGACCGAAGACCGCCTGACGACCGGAGACCAGGCGGTGACCATCCGCCGCATCGGCACCGCCGACCTGCGGCAGGCGCTGGCAACAGGGGCTGGGACGATTTCCTCGCCATCCCGACCCAGCTGATGTTCCTCTGCGTGCTCTACCCGATCGTCGGCCTGGTGGCGGCGCGCGCCTTCTCGGGCGGCGACCTGCTGCCGCTGCTGCTGGCCGCTGGTGGCCGGGCTCTCAGCCTGCTCGGGCCGGTCGCGGCGGTCGGGCTCTATGAGATCAGCCGGCGGCGGGAGGCGGGGGAGCAGGTCTTCCTGGCTCACCGCCTTCGTCGGTGCTGCGGCGACCCGAACCGCCTCGAACATCGCCATCCTCGGCATCTCATCCTAATGGCGATCTCGTCGCATGGGTGGCGGTGGCGAAGACCATCTGGAACGCACACTCGGTGACTCGCCGGCGATGGGGTCGGCGAGATGTGAACGCCGCCCTCACCACGCCGAAGGCCAGCGCCTGCTGCTGTTCGGCGATGGCGCCGGCTTCGTCTTCGCCCTGCTGGTGCTGGTGCTGACGGTGGTGTCGGTGCCGATGATGCTGACCGGAATGCCCCGGTCGGCACGGCGATCCAGACCTCGATCCGCGCCTGCATGGCCAACCCGGTGCCGATGGCGATCTGGGCGTGGTGGTGGGGGGCGCTGCTGTTCCTGGGCTGCATCCAGGCCTTCATCGGCCTGGCGGTGGTGATGCCGGTGCTGGGGCACGCGACCTGGCACCTGTACCGGCACGTGGTGGCGTAGGGCACGTGGTGGCGTAGGGCGTTCGGCGGCGGCGGCGCTGGATGCCGTCGCCGTCGCCGTGGCGCGGAGGCGATGGAGGGCGCGCCCTCCGTCGCGCGGGTGGCGACGCCGCTCCCGGCCGCCGGTTCGGCGCGCTCCGCCCACACGCTGCCGGTCAGGCCGGGAACCTGGCAGCATCGCCTTCTCCGGGCCCCGCCACCTAGAGGCTGGAAGTCTGAACCGAACGGTGCGGGTCCTCGCGCCGGCTCACGGCGGCGCTGGAGACGCTGCAGGACGGCGTCGCCCGGCATCTGCTGCGCTTCGCCGTCCGCGCGCCGCCTGAATCCGCCTTCGATGGCATCGGATGCGCGTGGGAGCCTGCAGGCAACGAGGAAACATCGCCATGACCTCGTCCATCCTCTGGGGGTCGTCGCTGGCGGCGCACGACCTGGCCGCTTCCAGCCATTTCTTCGGCACCCTGCTCGGCCTCGGCGCCCCGCGTGCCGTGGATGCGCAGACCCTGGTCTTCGGGGGACAGCGGGGCCTGCGGCTACGCCGGCCCGGCCGGGTGTGACGCGGCGCAGGGCCTGGCGAATTGCTGGCTCCGCCGGCCCCGCCATGTGGCGATCGAGGTCGATGACCTCCACCGCGTCGCCGGCAACCTCGCCAAGGCGGCGATCCCGCATGTCGAGACGGATGCGGCGGAGTTCGGCAGGGCGGCGGTGTGGACACTGAACCGGCGCTGAACGTCGTCGTGTTCTGCCAGCGGCAGCGCGCCGAGGGCGACGCCGGCTGGCATGTCCAGCCGCGTGACGTCCGGGCGCCAGGATGTCCGCGAAGCCACCGCCTGCTATGTCGGATGGCCGGCATGACGGAGGGGCGCTGGCAGGCGCCGGCGGCGCGCGGCGACTCGAGCATCACCGGACCGAGCTTTCCGTGCTGACGCGCGGCACCGACAACAGCGGGCTGCGCATCGTCCGGCGAACCGGGTTTCGCGCTGCGCAACCACTTCGCCCACGACCCGTCAATCGGCGGCATCGGCCTTCTGCGTGCGCGACGTGGGCGTGGTGAAGGCGCGGCTGGAGGCCGCCGACGTGCTGGTCTCGGATGCAGGGGTCTATGCGATGGCCGAAATGCGGCAGATCTCCGTGCTCGACCCGTCGGCGCCGGGGTTTCTTGACCCGTTCCTGCTGCTGGACCATGGCAGCGCCCTTCCACATGTCATCCACGGCGGTGGGGTCCGCGCGCGCTCCATAAAGCCCTGCGACGGGTGAACGGACCGCTAGGTGTGGTGCAAGCGCCGGCGGGGACTTCAGTACCGTGTCTGCGTGTCGCGGGTGAGATCCAACCTCACCGTCGATCGGCGTGCTCGCGATCCCGCGGGGCATCCAAACGGGACGGGAACGTCCGACAAACCGCGGGCGCGTCGGTCCGCGGTCTCGGTTGCCGCGGCCTCGTCCTTGCGGGCGCGGCGACGGATACGGTGTACGCGGTGCCGCGCCAGTTCGTCCCCTCCTCCGCGCGATCCTCCAACCAAGCTCGACGACGATGACCTTGATCGTCCGGCGAGCGACAGCGCGCGCGGCGCCCCGACGAAGCCGCCCAACGACGCGCCGATCAGCGTGGCCACGATCACCGAGGCCGGCGACAGGTCGACGGCGCCGCGCATGACCCGCGGCACGATCACGTAGTTCTCGAACTGCTGGTAGACGACGAAGTACACGGCGACCAGCAGCCCGGTGCCCGGCGAGACGAAGGCGATCACGATCGCCGGCCGCGCCCCCGCATACGACCCGACGACGGGGATCAGGTCGGCGAAGCCAGCCCAGATCGCGAGCGGGATCGCGAACGGGACCTGCATGGCCGGAGCGCCACGGCGGTACACATCGCGCACACGACCGACGTCACGCCGTTCCCGCCACGTAGCCGCCGATGCGCGTGAGGGACTGCTCGATGACAGGCTCGACCCGGTCCCCGGATCTCCGGACGGAACAGCATCGGCGCCGCGGGCGCGCAAGCCGGGCATCGACAACATGAAGTAGACGGTCAACACCGCGATCGTGCCGAGCGCCAGCAAGGCGCTCCCGACGCGCCCCGGCGATACCGAGCAGGGTGCTGATCAAGGTGCCCAGCTCGGCGGGCGGTTCGGCCAGGAACGCCTGCACCTTCTCGACCGCCCGGGTCTTGTCCAGGAACTCTCCACCCAACCACCACGAACCTGGAGCTGCGAAAGGTAATCGGGCAGGTCCGTCGACAACGACCCGATGTGCTGGGCTGCCACCGGGATCAGCAGCGCAAGGAACGTCCCGATCACGATCAGCACCGTCGCGAGGACGACGAACACTGCGAGGCCACGGCCGAGCCCCTTCCTGGTGAGCCGGGCGACCGGGGGCTCGGCGCCGACCGCGAGCACGAGCGAGATCACGACCAGCAACAAGATTGTGGCACCGTCCGCACGGCGAACATCACCCAGATCGTGGCGATCACCACGACCACGACCTTCGCCCAGTAGATCAGCGGCGGCCACCGGTCTTCCCACCCCGCGGGAGGGCTCGGCTGTTGGGGGGTCGATCCGGTCTGGGGCACGAAGGATCCTCTCGATGGATGGCGGGTGGCGTTCGTTCCTACCCCTTCCGACCAGGACCGAACCCTCGGTCGTTTCGCGACCGTTCGCCCGGGTAGGAGCAGCGCTATGACGCCACGGAAGCAGCCCGGGATCGATCGGGGCCCCGATGACGACAAGGCGACGGACTGGGAGGACTCGGGCGAAGAGGGCCGGAGCCCCGAGGAGCAAGACCGCGCCGCCGAGGGCGGCCGCGTCCCGAAACCGTCGGACTCGCGGGAGAAGCCCTAGGCATGGAGATCGGGTTCAAGCTGAGCAGTGAGGAGCGATCGGCCGGCGACCTCGTCGCCGACGCCCGCCGTGCCGAGGAGCTCGGTTTCGACCTCGTCGCGGCCTCCGATCACTTCCATCCGTGGCTGGACAGCCGGGGGAGGCGCCGAACGTCTGGCCCGTGCTCGGGGCCGTCGCCATCGAAACCGAGCGGATCCGATTCGGCACGATGGTGACGTGCCCGATCTTGCGGATCCACCCCGCGATCGTGGCGCAGGCCGCGGCGACCGTGGCGACCCTCGCGCCGGATCGCTTCTTCCTCGGGGTCGGTACCGGCGAGCGGCTCAACGAGCACGTCACCGGCGACGACTGGCCGGAGGCGGACGTCCGCCGCGACATGCTCGAGGAATCGATCCAGGTCATCCGACGGCTGTGGGTCGGCGAGGAGCTGTCGTTCGAAGGCCGCTACATCGAGGTGGATCGGACACGGCTGTACTCGCTGCCCGAGAACGCCCGCCGATCTACGTCGCCGCCTCGGGCGAGGAGAGTGCCGCGATGGCCGCGCGGTCGGGCGACGGCCTCATCTCGACCGTCCCCGATGCCGATCTCGTGCGGCGCTATCGGGCCGAGGGCGGTGACGGACCCGTGGTGGGCGAGCTCAGCGTCTGCGTCGCCGCGACGCTCGAAGAGGCGAAGTGGATCGTCCACGATCGCTGGCCGCTGCCCGGGTTGGAGGGCGACGCGATGACGGAGCTGCCGACCCCCGACGCCTTCGAACGGGCGGCGGCGACCGTCGATATGGAAGCCATCACCGCGGTCGTGCCGATGGGTCCCGACACCGAGCCGATCTTGGAGCAGGCCGATCGGTTCCGTGACGCGGGGTTCACGCACCTCGTGGTGCACCAACTCGGCGGAGACCCGACGCCGTTCTTCGACAGGGCCGCCCCTCGATTGCTCGAACACCACGGCACGCGATCCGGCTCGCCGGCCTGAGTCCCCGCATCGTCATCCCACAGGATGACGATGCGGCGGCCTTCGGAACGCTACCGTCGTGGCGTGGACACGCCGACCCTGGGCGATCGCGCTCGCCGCGTCGACCCGCTCGTATGGGACTCGCTGCTTGCAGCGGCGCTCGCGGCCATCTCCGTGATCGGCGGCATCATCGCCGCGAACGCGTCGCCCGACGCCGCTCGCCACGACCTCGGGGTCGCGCCGTACGTGCTCGTCGTGCTCGGGTGCGCGCCGCTGGCGGTCCGGCGTCGCTGGCCGCTCGCGGTGTTGATCGCGGTCTCGGTCGCATCGATCGCGAGCGCGTCGATCGACCATTCGCAGGACCTCGTGTTCGCGCTGGTCGTCGCCTCCTACACGGCCGCGGCGTATGTCGGCCGGGAGCGATTCGTCCGGATCGTGGCCCCGGTTGCCGTGACGGCGTCGGTCGCCGGTGTGGTGGTCGCCGATCCGCAGACGAACTGGGTCGAGGTGCTCGTCGCCGTGACGTTCTCGACGGGCCTGCCGATGCTCTTCGGCCGCATCGCCCACAATCGCCGTCGACGGATCAACGCCGAGCAGGAGCGCGCCGCGCGCGACGCGGTCACGCTCGAGCGGGCACGGATCGCACGGGAGCTGCACGATGTCGTGGCGCATGCCATGAGCGTGATGGTGGTCCAGGCCGGGGCCGCCCGGCGGGTGATCGACGACGACCCGGAGCAGGCGAAGGCGGCGATCGGGCGGATCGAGGCAACCGGTCGCGACGGCATGACCGAGATGCGTCGCCTGATCGGCATCTTGAAGGAGGACGCGGCCGGGGCCGAGCGGACGCCGCAGCCGGGCCTCGCCCAGCTCGGCGGTCTCCTCGACACGGTTCGTGACTCGGGCGTCGAGGTGGAGCTCGTCACGGAAGGTCAGCCGCATGCGCTCTCATCGGGGAGCGACCTGATCGCGTTCCGCGTGGTGCAGGAGGCGTTGACCAACGTGATGAAGCATGCGGGACCCGCGCACGCCTGGGTGCTTCTGCGTTGGCTCGACGACGCACTCGAGATCGAGGTGGCCGACGACGGTCGCGGGCCGATGGCCGCGACACCCGGCGGCCAGGGCCTGATCGGCATGCGCGAGCGCGTCACGCTCCTCGACGGCTCCCTCACGACCGGCGCGCGCCCGGGCGGCGGCTTCGTGGTGCGCGCCCGACTTCCGATCGAGGACGACGCGCTATGAGCGACGTTGGGACGCCGATCCATGTGTTGATCGCCGACGACCAGGCATTGATGCGCGGCGGTTTCCGGATGATCCTGGACGCGGAGCCCGACATCGAGGTCGTTGGTGAGGCGATCGACGGAGCGGACGCCGTCCGCGGCTTCGAACGGCTGCGCCCCGATGTCGTGGTGATGGATGTGCGGATGCCCACCATGGACGGGATCGAGGCGACTCGGCGGATCACGGCTGCCGACGACGGCGCCAAGGTCCTCATGCTCACGACCTTCGACCTCGACGAGTACGTCTACGACGCGCTGCGCGCGGGTGCGAGCGGGTTCCTGCTGAAGGATCGTCCGCCCGAGGAGCTCGTGCATGCCGTCCGCGTGGTGGCGAGCGGCGACGCGCTGCTCGCCCCCGCCGTGACCCGGAGGCTGATCGAGGAATTCGCCCACCGACCGGAAGCGCCCGTGTCGCCACGGGCCATCGACGAGCTCACGGAGCGTGAGCGCGAGGTGCTCGTCCTGATGGCCCGTGGGCTGTCCAACGGCGAGATCGCCGCTTCGTTATTCGTCGCGGAGACGACGGTGAAGACCCACGTCGGCCGGGTGCTGCACAAGCTCGGGCTTCGCGACCGCGCGCAAGCCGTCGTCCTCGCCTACGAGTCCGGCCTCGTTCAGCCCGGCGCCTGAGCGCCCTCATCCTGCAGGAGGACATCGGATCGGCACCCAGGGCCGATGCCCGCGTGCCGTCGCCTCCCTAGCGTGGTCCCCGACGGGAACGGATCCCGAAGGAGGACCACCACGATGATGGACACCACGACGAGCCAGGCGCCCGCGGGAGTCCGGCTGATCGGATCGCCCGCGATCGCGGCCCGCGGGCTGACGAAACGCTTCGGTCGTGTGCACGCGGTCGACAACCTGACCTTCGAGGCTCGACCCGGATGCGTGACGGGCTTCCTGGGCCCGAACGGGGCGGGGAAGAGCACGACGATGCGGATGGTGCTCGGACTCGTGCGTCCGACGTCCGGGTCCGCGACGGTCTTGGGCATGCCCTACGGGAGCATCGAGCATCCCGCGACCGTCGTCGGCGCGGTGCTCGAAGTGCAGAGCTTTCATCCATTGCGCACGGGCCGGAACCATCTTCGTGTCCTGGCCGCTGCCTCGGGCGTGCCGGACCGGCGCGTGGACGAGGTGCTCGGGCTCGTGGATCTGGCGGGCGCGGCCGATCGACGTGCGGGCGGTTACTCGCTTGGGCATGCGTCAGCGTCTCGGATTGGCCGGCGCGCTGCTCGGCGACCCTCGCGTCTTGATCCTCGACGAGCCGGCCAACGGGCTGGATCCACAGGGCATCCGGTGGCTTCGCGAGTTCCTGCGGCAGTTCGCCGCGAACGGCAACGCGGTCCTCGTGTCGAGCCACCTGCTCTCGGAGATGGCGCAGATGGCCGACGAGGTGATCGTGATCGACCGCGGCCGCCTGGTTCGGCAGGGATCGCTGGCCGATCTGACCGCCGGGCACAGCTCGCTGCACGTGGCCGCCGTCGATCGCGACGCGCTGCTCGAGGTCCTGATCGGCGACGGGCTCGAGCCTCGCCTCGAGGGCGATGGTTTCGTCGTCACCGACGCCGACGCGGCCCACGTCGGCGGGATCGTCGCGGCCGCGGGCATCGCCCTCACGCACCTGAGCGCACGGGAAGCCACCCTCGAGGACGCGTTCCTCGAGCTGACCGAAGGAGCGGAACGATGAGGAACCAGATCAGGTCGGAGATGCGCAAGCTTCGAACGACGCGGAGCGCGTGGGGGCTGCTGGCGGCGGCGATCGCGCTCGCGGGCCTCGCGGCCTGGGCGATGGTGGCGTCGATGCACTTCGGGCCGGCTGTGGTGCTGACCACCCTGCCGGGGTTCGCCGAGATGATGATCCTCGTGCCGATCCTCGTGGCCGTGCTCGGCATCCGCTCCTACACGGATGAGGCACGGCATGGCTCGATCGTGCCGACCTTGCTCGCCACCCCGAAGCGCCGCCGGGTGATCGCGGGCAAGCTCGTGGTCCTGGCGGGCGCCGCCGCCGTCTTCGCCATCGCGGCGTCGCTCACGGTTGCCATCGTGTCGGGCGCGCTGCTCGTGGCCGACGGTGTCGCGATCAGCGTCTCGTTCGCTGCGCTCGCGGTGCTGCTGGCGAAGGCGATCATCATCTGCACGCTCTGGGCCGCGATCGGGTTGGGCGTGGGCGTGACGGTCACCCATCAGGTGGCCGCGATCGTCGGCACCATCCTGTGGGTGCTCGTGGCCGAAGGGCTCGTCGAGATGCTCGCCGCTCCCGTTGCGCGGTTCCTCCGGCACACGCGAGCGCGTCGATGCTTGGCATCGCCGCGGCCGACGCGTCGCTGGTGGCTCCGCTCGTGGGGGCGGGACTGCTGGTCGGCTGGGCGGCGTTGTCGGCCGGCGTCGGGACCCGCGTGTTCGTCCGGCGAGATGTCGCCTGACGATCAGCGCGTCTCGAACGTGACGTCCACGGATTCCTCCGTTGTGCGCTCCTCCTGGAGGGCGGAGCGACGAAGCGCCTCACGGTCGGCGCTCGTCGAGCTCGCCCTCCAAGGAGCGTGGCCACAGCCGTCGGGATAGCACCGGGTTCAGCACGGCACCGAACAGCGCGAGCTGGGCGCCCAGGTAGATCCAGCCCAACAGCCCGATCACGACGGCGAAGCTTCCGTACATGCTCTCGGACGAGGCGATCCGGCCGGAGACGATCCGAGCGCCGAGCGCGAGCAGCAGGGTCCACCCGACGCCCGCGAGCACCGCGCCCGGCGCCACCGTGCGCCACGACACGTCCGCGCGTGTGAGCACTCGATACGCGACCGCGAAGAGCGCGACGTTGAGCACGAGCGAGGCCACGAGACCGAGGGCGTTGCCGGCCGGGCCGGCGGCGAAGGCCGCGCCGGCGATCACGGCTCCCGCAAGGACGAAGACGCCGAGCAGGACCAGCATCAGGAGCGCCCGCCCGATCGACGCTGGCGTGCTCGGCCGGCGCTTGCGCGGGACGTCCCAGACCGTGTTCATCGCCACCTGCGTCGCCCGGATCGCCCCGAGTCCCGCCCACGTCGCCAACAGGAGCCCGATCACGACCGCGAACCCCGACCCCTGGATCGAGCGAACGTTGCCCCGGATCTCCGCGCCGACCACCGGGAACTGCGACAGCGCCGAATCAAGCAGGCGCTGTTGCAGGTCGGGGTGATCGTGGAGTGCGTAGCCGGCCAGCGACGACAGGACCATCAGCAACGGGAACAACGAGAAGAAGCCGTAGTACGCGATCGCCGCGGCCAGGTTGCCGGCGCCGCAGTCGCCGAAGCGCTTGACGACAGCCAGCGGGATCGCCACCCACGGCCGGGGCCGCTGGAAGCGATCGAGCGCGCGGATCGGCACGCCGATATCCATGTGCCGGCTTTCCCCCCAACGGCGCCGAAGGAAACGACGCTACGAGGTAGCGTACGTGTCGCGCACGTTGGCCGCGGTCCAGGCACCGGTGCCGGCCGGGTGGCGAACGCCGACGTGGTTGAGCTCCTCGGCCATCTCCTGCAGGGACATGTGCGCCTGGATCATCCGCGTGATGCGATCGCGCCACGCGAAGTCCTCCCGGTTGCAGAGCTTGTGCGCGAGCCGCACGTTCCACGGGTCCTTGTGGCCGCCCTGGGACTTGAGGATCGGATAGTGGTCGACCGTCGGATCCCAGTCCGAGTCCGGCACCGGAGGCTTCGGGAAGTAGGAGCGCCCACGGTCGCAATAGCAGCGTTCGGTCTCGCACTTGAGCTCGATCAGCTGTCCCTCGCGGACCATCGCGTGGAACACGCCGTCCTCGATGCCGATCGCGATCAGCTCCTCGGCGAGCGCCTGGCGGCTTTCCGTTCCCTCGCTCGAGACCTCAGCCATCGGCGCGGCGCCGCGGCTCGAACAGGTCGCAGGTCGCGCTCGCCTCGATCATGCCGCGCACGTACTTGCACGAACCGATCGAGAGCCGGGGGAACATCCACATGCACTCCTTGCACGACACCTGCGGTTGCGGCGACGGCCGGTAGTGAGCCTCGGCCTTCGTCTGTCCCCAGGTCTTCGGCGCCATGGGCGGAGTCTATCGGCGCGGTCGGTCCTACGCGAACGATCCCGTCACGATGTCGCCCGCGGGCTCGTAGGTCCCGATCACGACGCCGGTGGTGGAGACCTTGCTGTCGACGAGCTTCAGCCCGGCGGGGATCGTGCCGTCGGCGAACAGGCGTTTGCCGGACCCGATCACGACCGGGAAGACCCACAGCCGATACTCGTCGACCAGAGCATCTCGGATGAGGGTCTGGATCAGGTTCCCGCTGCCGTGAACCTGCAGCTCGGGGCCGTCCTCCTTCTTGAGCGCCGCGATGCCGTCGGCCGCGTCACCCTCGATCAGCACGGAAGGTCCCCACTCGAGTGCGCGATGGCTCCGCGACGCCACGTACTTCGTCGCGTCGTTGAGCGGCTTGGCGCCCGCCTCCTCCGAGGCATGGGGCCAGTACGCGGCGAAGATGTCATAGGTCTTGCGTCCGAGCAGGAGGTCGAAGGGGGAGCTCATGGCCTCGCCCATGACCTGGCCCATCATGTCGTCCCAGTAGTTCACCGACCAGCCGCCTTGCGTGAATCCGCCGCTGTCGTCCTCTTCGGGCCCGCCCGGGGCCTGCATGACGCCGTCGAGGGTCACGAAGGTGCTCACGATCAGCTTTCGCATCGCTCAAGTCCTTTCGCCGATCCAGGCAGGATAAGACGCGGTTGGGAATCGGACGTCGGGTGCCGATAGGGCTTGCATGCGAGGCAGAAGGCTTCTGTCGCTCGCCGCCGTCGCGGTCGCGCTCTGCATGCAGGGCGGCGCGTCCCCGGCCGCGGCAGGTGGGCGAAGCGCGCCCCCGGACGTGCACGTCGAGGTCAACGACTTCGCCTTCGATCCGGGTGCGGTATCGATCGGTTCGGGGCAGACGGTCGTCTTCGACTTCGTCGGGCCGTCACATCACACGGTCACCGACGCCAGCGGCATGGCGTTCTACGGCTCGGGCTCGGCCGGGCCAGGCGACCCGAGTTTCCCGGTGACGTACCCGGCGGCGGGCGGCTACCTGTTCACGTGCATCCCGCATCCGTGGATGGGGGGGCGGGTCACGATCCCGATGCGCATACATCGGATCGCCGGCGCGGCGAAGCCGAGCTTCCGGATCGGCTGGGCGTCGAGCGAGGCCGCGACCGGGTTCGTCTACGACGTGCAGATCACGCGGCCGGGCGGGCATTGGGTGGCGTGGCAGACAGGCGTGACCGCTCGCTCGCTCTCCTTCACACCGGCGGCGGGTCCGGGCGATTACCGGTTCCGTGCCCGGATGCGTTCGCTCACCGGCGGCGAGGCGCTCTGGTCGCCTGCGGCGCAACTCCACATGGGCTGAGCCTCTCAAGTTCCGTCGGTCGTTCTGCCGACACCGACCTCATGGGGGCCGAGGGGACCACAGGTCTTGATCTGCATACCTCGATGCCGCGGCGTCGGTTCGTCCGGACCGCGGTCGTCGGCGGCGCGGTCGCGAGCACGGGCATCGCCTCGACGCTGCTGCAGTCGACACCCGCGCGCGCGGCGAGCGACCCCACCTCCTACCTTCCGGGCTCCGAGGACCTGCATGTGCTCAGGCGGGCCACCTGGGGGCCGACGCCCGAGCTCCACAAGCAGATCGGCTCGTTGGGCATCACCCGATGGCTCAACCAGCAGCTGGACCCGGGCACCATCGACGACCACGTCTGCAACGCGCTCATCGCCGAGCGGTTTCCCCGCCTCGCATGGACGATCCCGCAGGCCTACCGCCACCCGGACGACGGGTGGCCGCTCATGCTCGACCTCGGCATCGCGGCCATCGCGCGAGCGACGTGGAGCAAGCGGCAGCTCTTCGAGGTGCTGGTCGACTTCTGGTCCAACCACCTGAACGTCGCCAACTTCGGCGACAGCGTGTGGTGGTCCCGCCACGACTACGACCGCGCCGTGATCCGGCGCCACGCGCTCGGGAAGTTCTCCGACATGCTGGTCGCGAGCGCGACGCATCCGGCGATGATGACCTACCTCAACAACGCCGAGTCGACCAAGGACAACCCGAACGAGAACTACGGCCGCGAGCTCCTGGAGCTCCACACCGTCGGCGTCGACGCCGGATACACCGAGGAAGAGATGCGCACCTCGGCGCTGATCCTCACGGGTCTCGGGGTCCACTGGTACGACGACGTGGACGACGGGACGTTCTTCTACAACAAGAACAACCACTACACGGGCCCGGTGCAGGTGCTGGGCTGGTCCTCGGCCAACGGAAGCGCGAAGAACGGCAAGGCCGTGGCGCTCGCCTATGTCGACTACCTGGCGCACCATCCGGCGACCGCCCATCGCATCTCGTTCAAGCTCTGCCAGCGGTTCGTCTCGGATACGCCGCCGCCGGCGCTCGTCGACTCGATGGCTGCCTCGTACCTGGCGCACGACACCGCGATCGTCCCCGTCCTTCGGTTGCTGTTCGGATCCGACGCGTTCCGTCAGGCCAAGGGCGAGAAGGTGATCCGCCCGATGCAGGACGTCGTCGCGACGCTGCGGATCCTCGGCATCAAGGCCGGCGCCAACGACGGCGACGACGGCCTGTCCGGCCTCTACTGGCACGTGGAAAGCATGAGCGACGCGCCGCTGTCGTGGGTGCAGCCCAACGGATACCCAGACTACGCCGACGCGTGGCGCTCGGCGGGCGGCACGCTCAACCGGTGGAACACACACCTCTCGCTGGCCGCCGGTTGGAACGACAAGCTCAAGACGCCGAACCTCCGCAAGCAGCTGCTTCCCGACACGTTGCCGAAGGATCACGGCTCGCTCGTCCAGACGTTGGCCAAACGGCTGGTGTTCCGAACCTTGGCCACGCCGCACCGCGACGCGCTCCTGGCGTTCCTCAACCGCGCGGCGACGGACCCGATCAGCCCATCGTCCGAGGCCGTTGGTTGGCGTCTCCCCTACCTGGTGGCGCTCATCCTCGACTCGCCCTACCACGGGATCAGGTGATCACGACGTCCATGACGAAGCCTCGCCCCATGCTCGACGCGCAGCCCGCGGTGAAGCCGTGCGGCTGCCCGCACATGCCCGCGATCTCGCGTCGGAACTTCCTCAAGGCCACCGGGCTCGCCGGCATCGTGGCGGGGATCGCGGGGGAGGACATGTTCACGCGCATGGCCTTCGGTGCGACACCGTACGGGGGCGATGTGTTGGTGGTGCTGTCGCTGCGCGGCGGGTTCGACGGGCTCAGCGCGATCGTTCCCGCGCCGGCGGCCGACTACAACGACTACGCGGCGTTGCGGCCGAACATCAAGATCCCGTCGGGACAGCTGATCCAGCTCTCGCCCCAGTTCGGGATGCACCCGGCGATGGCCCCGCTCAAGCCGTTCTGGGACGCGCAGACCTTCGGCGTGGTGCACGCGGTGGGCATGGCGCAACCGAACCGCTCCCACTTCGACGCGATGGAGGAGATGGAACGGGCGGCGCCCGGCAGCTCGCTCCGCACCGGATGGATCGACCGGGTGCTGGGCTTGCGCGAACCTGGCACGGCTTTCCAGGCGACGCAGATGGGATCGAACACCGCGGCATCTTCGTTCCTCGGGCCGAACCCGGAGCTTGCGATGTACGACATCGACTCGTTCAATCTGGACGGGGCGTGGGACGACACGGAGCGGGCCAGGTGGGACACGGCGCTGCGCGCGCTGAACGTCGACGCGCCCGCGAGCGTGAGCGCGCCGTCGATCACGGCGCTGGACGCGATCGCGACAGCCGCCTCACTGCCGGGCAGCGGGTACATCCCGGCGCACGGCGCCGTCTATCCGGCCACCGGGCTCGGGGAGGCGCTGTCCAACATCGCGCAGCTCATCAAGAACCCAACCGGTTTGCAGGTGGCCGCCATCGACTACGGCGACTGGGACATGCACGTGGACCTCGGTGCGGTCGACAATGGATGGATGTTCGACAAGCTCACCGAGCTGTCGGGCTCCCTGTCGGCGTTCGCGACGGATCTCGGCGCCACGGCGATGAACAAGGTCACCGTCGTGACCCTCACCGAGTTCGGGCGTCGCGCCGAGGAGAACGGCTCCGGCGGCGTGGATCACGGCTACGGCCAGGCGGTGTTCCTGCTCGGTGGAGGCATCAAGGGCGGACAGGTGCACGGTGCGTGGCCGGGGCTGGCACCGGCCGACCTGATCGACGGCGACCTCAACGGCGTGAACGACTACCGGCTGGTGCTGGCCGAGCTGCTCGAGAAGCGGTGCGAAGCGACGTCCGTGTCGGGGATCTTCCCGGGGATCGACGCCACCCGCTTCGACATCGCCACCCAAGGCTAAGCTCTACGCTGCGGGCACCTTCTTCTGCGGGTCGATGAAGGGGAGCGCGGCGGTCTTGCCGTCGCGCCCGCCGTTGTCGGTCTCGACCTCCAGCCGGGTGCCCGGCTCGGCCATGCCGATCGGCACCCAGACATAGCCGATGTTCTTTTCGAGGCGAGGCGACCAACAGGCGTCGGTGACGTGGCCGACGTGCTCGCCGCCGACCGAGACGGGCCAGTGCTGCGAGGGCTGCTCCACGGGCTCGCCGGCGAGCTCGATCCCGACGAGCTTGCGCGAGACGCCCTCGCGGCGGATCCGCTCGAGCGCGTCCTTGCCGATGTAGTCGGCGTCCTGTGTCTCGACGAGCCGTTCGAGTCCGGCGACCTCGAACGGGTTGGTCTCGAGGCCGAAGTCCGAACCCCAGTCGAAGATGCCCGCCTCCATGCGCCGGATGTCCGAGGACGGCGTGACGCGGATGTTGTACGGCTTGCCTGCGTCCAGGATGCGCTCCCAGAGGTCGTCGCCGCGCGACGGGTCGCGCAGGTAGATCTCGTAGCCGACGACGGCGGTCCAGCCCGTCCTGCTGATCACGACCGGGATCCCCTCGAGATCGGCCTCATCGCACCAGTAGTACTTCATGTCCAGGATCCAGTCGCCGAACAGATCGCGCATCGTGTCCTTGGCCTTGGGGCCTTGGACCTGCACCGGGTAGACCTCGGGATGACCGACGTGGACGTCCAATCCGGAGTTGACGGCGACGCCCATCGCATACAACCCGGCGTCGGAGTCGGCGAGCGCGAGCCACCAGCGGTTCTCCTCGACACGCAGCAGGACGGGGTCGTTCACGATGCCGCCGTCCTCCGCGGTCACGAGCATGTACTTGCCCTGCTTCACGGCGCACTTCGTCAGGTCGCGACACGTGAGCAGGTTCGTGAACGCCGACGCGTCGGGGCCGGTGATCTCGACGATGCGCTCGACGCTCACGTCCCACAGCGTCACGTCGTTGACGAGCGCCCAGTACTCCTCGGTGGGATCGCCGTAGGTGTTCGGGTGGTACATGTGCTGGTAGATGTCGTAGGCGCTGCATCCCGCACGCAGGGTCGCCTCGAAGAAGGGCGATCGTCGGTACCAGGGTCCGAAGTTGAGGGTCGTGCTGGTCGGCTGTGCCACGTCGATCTCCTCCCGTTGGCCGCGGTGGCGCCCGATCGCCTGGACCGCTAGCGTGCGATTATCACCCGACCGCGGAGGCAGCCATGAATCCACCCGTCGACGAACGCGAGGCACGCATGGAGCTTGCGGCCGCGTTCCGGATCGCCGTGCAGTTCGACTTCCACGAGGGGGTCTCGAACCACTTCTCGATGCTGATCCCGGGGCAGCCGGACCGGTTCCTGATCAACCCGCTCGGGCTGCACTTTTCCGAGGTCACGGCCTCGAGCCTGGCCGTGGTCGAGGTCGACGGGACGCCGGTCAGCGGGGTGGCGCCCTCGACCGGCGTCGGGATCCACGCGCCGATCCACCGGCTCTGCCCGCAGGCGTCGATCGTGCTGCACACCCACCAGCCATGGACCACTGCCCTGGCGATGCAGGACCAGCTGCATCTGGTGCCGATCAGCCAGACCTCGTTGCAGTTCACCGATCGGGTCGTGTACGACGAGCGGTACGAAGGACTCGCCGACCTCGATGAAGGCGAGCGCCTCGCCAAGGTGCTTGGGGAGCACGACGTCATGTTCCTGCGCCACCACGGGATCCTGGTCGCCGGCCGCGAGCTCGGCGCCGCGATCGACGACCTCTATATGTTGGAGAAGGCGGCGCAGCTGCAGGTGCTCGCGTCCGGGCTCGGTCCGCTCACGCCGATTCAGGCCGAGACGATCGAGCGGACTCGCGGCCAATTCATGGGCGACGGGATGCTCGAATGGGGCCGGATGCACTGGGCCGCGCTGCTCCGGATGCTCGAGAGGACCCAGCCCGACTTCAAGGACTGAGCGACCGCGGCGCTAGACGGCGGGGCCACCGATCAGCGTGACCGACGCCGAGTGCGTCCCGCTTGCGTCCACCCAGTCCACCGTGACGCTGTCGCCGGGCACGTGGCTGTGCAGGAGCGGCCCGAGCTCGTCGATGGACGGAACCGGCTGTCCGTCGATCGAGCGGATCACGGCGGGCGTGGTCATGCCGGCCGCACCGGCGGGGCTGTCGGCGTCGAGACCGACCACCATCGCGCCGGAGCTGACGCCGAGGCGTTGGGCCGTCGTCGGGTCGAGCGGTCGCACCGCGACCCCGAGGTAGCCGCGCTCGCCGAGCAGGATCGAGCCCGTCTCCGTTCCGGAGTGGATCTGGTCGACCACCGCGAGGGCGGTGTCGATCGGGATCGCGAAGCCGACGGTCGGGCCGCCCGTGCTCTCGGTGTGGTCGTTGCCGGCGGTGATCATGCCGACCACGTTGCCGTCGGCGTTGACGAGCGCGCCGCCCGAGTCGCCCGGCAGGATGTTCGCGTCGGTCTGGATCATGCCGGTCAGCTGCTCCGAGGTGCCGTTGGGGTCGTTCGCGGTGATCGAGCGGTTGAGCGCGGTGACCGAGCCCGTCGCGACCGCGGGCTCGCCGCCGCGACCGAGCGCGTTGCCGATGCCCGCGACCTGGTCGCCGACCGTGACGGAGGAGGTGTCGGCGGCCGTGATGGTCTCCATGTTGGACGCGTCCGCGAGTTGTACCAGCGCGACGTCGTGGGCGGGGTCGACGCCGACGACGGTGCCCGTGTACGTGTCGCCGCCGGGCACCTTGGCCTCGATCTTCCACGCGCCCTGCACGACGTGGTTGTTGGTGAGGACCTCGCCATTGGAGGTGAGCACCATCCCGGAGCCCGCCCCAGCTGGAACGAGATTGCCGGAGGTCTGGCCGATCGGGTACGCGAAGGTGGTGATGTCGACGATGCCGGTATCCGGCGATCCAGAGGTCCCGGGGTGCCCGCCGTTTGAGACGAACGACGTGCCGGCCCACAGACCGAGGGCGGTCGTGATCGCCAACACCCCGGCGACGACGAGCGCGACCCCGCGACGGCGCGAGGTGCGCGCGCGGGGCTCCGGTGCAGGCCATCCGGGGGGAGCGGGCATGCCTGCGTCGGCGCCGGGCCACGTGGGTGCGTCGTGCGGGGATCGATCGGACATCGTCACCATTCTCCTTCGGGTGGTCTACCCGGTGGTTCGACCCGGGCACACCCAAGGGTTCCAGCGCAGCCTGTGTGTTTCCTGTGTGTTCGGTGCGTGTGCGCTCTGAAGCGCAGAGAGAGAGGATGGCAGGGAACGCGGCCAACGGAAGGGGAGACGATGACGGACAGCATCTACCGGGTCACCGAGGTGATCGGCACGAGCACCGAATCGTGGGAGGCGGCGACCCGCCACGCGGTGGAGACCGCGGCCAAGACTCTGCGCGATCTGCGTGTCGGCGAGGTCGTCAAGCTCGACGTCACACTGGAGGACGGACGCATCACCCACTACCGGGCGCGCGTCAACATCTCGTTCAAGTACGAGGCGGACTGAGGCCGCGCGGTCACGCCTCGGGTGCGGCGACGCACGGGGGCGCGAACGCGCCGCAGAGGATCTGGTCCTCGTCCTGCTCGACCGCGGCGACGAGATCGGCGCGATCGATGTAGCTCAAACCGGTGCCCACCCCGAACGAGGGCACCGAACCCGGCTCGATCCCCGTCGGCATCTGGTAGGTGATGCAGCCACCGTCGACCGGGATCAGCTGGGTCGTCGGATCTCCGGTGTTCGCCGGGCAGGTCTCGGTCAGCGTCACGGTCACCGGGTTCGCCATGTCCGAGCCGATCGCCACCGAGAAGATCGCCTTGTCGCGAACGACGGTCGACGCCGCCGAGCCCCATCCCAACGGGAGCTCGCTGATGCAGGGGAGCTTCGTCGCCGTCGGGACCGCCTGCGCCATGAGCTGCATGGTCCGCCCGGTGCCGCACGTCGCGGCCGACACGTCGCCCCGCGAGGGGATGAACAACGCGATCCCGGTCAGCACGGTCAGGAGCAGCACGAGCAGCGTCGCGATGATGAGCAGCACTCGGCGCACGCTCCACCGCTGGATCGTGATGGGCTTGCGAGGCGGCGCCAGCTCGCGGAAGGTCTCCAGGAGCCCGCGCCCGTCGGCCTTCATCGAGGCGCGCAGCTGCGAGGGGCTCGCGACGCCGCGGGTCGCGGCGAAGGCCTCGGACAACTCCTCCGGCGTGAAGTAGGCGAGCGCCTTCTCATAGACGTGCTCGGCGCTGGAGCGCAACGCGAGCACCAGCATCATGTTCCCCAGGTCGACCGCCTGGCGCCACGGCGAGGGTCGCACCTGCACGAAGAACACATCGATCAGCCGAAGCCGACCGCCCTGCACCATCAGGTTGGCCGGCTTGATGTCGCGGTGTGACAGCCCGACGTCCCACATCCGTCGGATCAGCTGGAGCCCGTCGTCGATCACCTGGTCATCGACCTCGGCGTCGCCGATCTCGACCGCGTCTTCGAAGAACTCCATCGCGATCAGGTATTCGCGCTCGGGTGTGATCTCGACGATGCCGAGCGGTGCGGGCGTCGAGAACCCGTACTCCCCGAGGAGCCGCAGCGTGTAGTCCTCGTACTCGACGAACCGGCGGACGGTGCCGAACGGGGTCTCGTCCTCGAGCCGTCCGTAGAGCATCGTGCGGCCCAGCTTGTACCAACGGTCGGCCCGCACATGGTTGCGCGCGTACAGCTTCGCGAAGACCGACCGTGTCGCGCCTTCCTCGTCGATCACCTGCAGCTTCAGCGGCGTGGAGCCGCCGGAGCCCTCGAGCCCGACGGGCTTCATGCTCACGACCTCGAAGCCCAGCTGATCCTTCATGGCGACCTTGATCGCCTCGCCGCGCTTGCCGGTGACGTCGAGGTGCGCCGTCTTGCCGCGCGCCCCGTAGCGCACGGGGTAGACGTCGTTCGGCGCGAACGCGCGATAGATCGCGACCGGGATCGAGATGCCGAGGATGATCGCGAACGCCACATCGGTGAAATGGTCGACCCCGAGGTAGATCCGCCACAGACCCGCGAAGACCAGCAGGGCGATGGCGACGCCCTTGGCGTACGTCCGCGGGCGTCCCGGCACCACGAGCATGTACACGACCCCGGCGACGATGACAGCGAACCCTGCGATCGGGATGGACGGGGCTGAGTAGCCCTCCCAGTCGCCGATCATCGTGACGCCGAACGGTCTCGGCCGAGCCGCGAGGAAGATCAGGCCTTCCATCGAGACACCCACGATCGCCACGCCGATCATGAACAAGACGAGGTGCCGCCAGCGCCGGAACCACGCCACGGCGATCACGGTGACCAGGCTCATGAAGGCGAGCCCGACGCGCGAGGCGACCGCATTGACCGACCGGGCGAACGTGTCGAGCCACCCGGTGCGAAGCGAGACCACGGCGTCGCCGATCGCCGCGTCGAACCGATCCAGCGGCCCCGGGTTGTAGTGCAGCCAGATACACCCGGGGATCACGACGATGAAGACCAGCGCCAGCCGGAACACGCCGGTGGCACCGATCGACTTGGGTAGCGGCGGGGGGGCCCCGGTCGGGCGCCGGTGTCGCCGGCCGACCTTGCCGACATCGACGATGTTCTCGCTGCTCGACACGTGCTCACGCTGACCCAAGCTCCGGATCCCCCTGAGAGTGATCCTTGCACGATCGCAGCCCGGTGGCACAGGCGCCGCTGGCGCGTGTCGCGCACGCCAACTACCCTGGGCCGATGGCCGAGTACGCGACGCCTGAAGAGGAGTGGCACGCCCTGCTCAGCGGGACCCATGAGCATCTGCAGGACAAGAGCGCATTGCGTTTCCTCCCATCCAACCCCAGGTGCAAGTTGTGCCAAGCGCCCTTCGGCCGTCCCGGTGCGTTCTTCCTGCGCCGGTACGGCTTCGCGCCCTGGGCGAAGAATCCGAACATCTGTGGCCGGTGCTTCAAGGGGATGCAGGCCCACGCGGCCCAGTGTCCGAGCGACCCCGACGATGCCCAGGTGCGAGGCGCGGTGGTCGAGCTGTCGATGCTTTTCGCGGATGTCCGTGGGTCCAGCAAGCTCGCGCGGGAGATGTCGACGCTCGAGTTCACGCGGCTGATGGATCGCTTCTACCGCGTCTCGAGCGAGGTGCTCGTCGACCATGACGCGATCATCGAGAAATTCGTGGGTGATGAGGTCGTCGGGCTGTTCGTGCCGTTCCTGGCAGGACCCGAACATGCGACGAGAGCGGTCGAGACCGCGCGCGCGCTGTTCGAGGCCGCGGGCTACGGGTCGACCGATGGGCCATGGGTGCCGCTCGGTGCCGGCGTGCATACGGGACCGGCGTTCGTCGGGATCGTCGGCACACCGGACGGACGGGACTTCACGGCGCTCGGCGATCCGATGAACATCGCGGCGCACCTCGCGGCGCAGGCCGCCGCCGGGGAGATCCTCATCACCCGGGCGGTGGTCGATCGCACGTCGTTGGCGGGAACCGAGCTCGAAGGGCGGCACGTCTCGCTGAAGGGCTACCCGCTCGACGTCTTCGTGCTGCCGACGCGGCCGGCGGTCGCGCCGGCCGGCTAGCGCGTGGGGTTCGTCTCACGCGCCCTCGGCGTCCGTGCGAGCGAGCGGAGAACGGTCGCCTTCGTCGCGACGTTGATGTTCGTCACGCTTGCGGGCGCCACGATCGGCGAGAGCGCCATCAACGCGATGTTCTTCGATCGCATCGGCACACAGGCGTTGCCGTTGATGTACCTGGCGCAGGCGGGCGCCACCCTGGTCGCGATGTTCGCGCTGACCGCCGTCCTGGAGCGGGTGCGTCACCGGTCGATCTACATCTGGTCGCCGCTGTTGCTCGCCTCGGTCGTGATGATCGAGCGCGGCGTCCTGTTGAGCGATGTCCGTTGGATCTACCCGCTCCTCTGGGTGACCGTCGCGTTCGCCACCCTCGCGCAGGCGATCGGCCTCTGGGGGACCGCGGGGGCCGTGGTGGACGCTCGCCAGGCCAAACGGCTGTTCCCGATCTTCGGTGCGGGCGGCATCTTGGGAGCGGTGCTGGGCGGCCTGCTGACGCGGCCGCTTGCCGCTGCGTTGGGCGTCGAGAACCTGCTGCTGGTCTGGGTCGGCGGACTCCTCGTCGCATCGATGCTCTGCCGACTGTCGCTCGGCCCCCGTGGAGCCGTTCGCGCCATCGCGGCACGGCGACACGGATCGGTGCTGCAGGACCTCAAGCGCGGGTTCGACTACGTCCGTCGCAGCCGTCTCTTGCTCGGGATGGCCGCGGCCGCCGTGCTGTTCTCCGTCCTGTTCTATTCCTTGTTCCTTCCGTTCGCGACGGTCTCCACCGAACGGTTCACTGATGCCGACGCGCTGGCCGGGTTCTTCGGTCTCGTGGGGGCAACGATCACGGGGTGCGCGTTCCTCATCTCGATCCTGCTGACGAACCGGTTGTTCGCCCGCTTCGGCGTGACCGCGATGGTCCTCGTGCTGCCGCTGCTGTATCTCGGATCGTTCGCGATCCTGCTGGTGGCGTCCGGCTTCGTCACCGTCGTCATCCTTCGGGTGATGACCGGCGTGTGGCTGCAGGGGGTGGCGTCGCCGGCATGGGAGACACTGGTCAACGTCGTGCCGGATGATCGTCGCGATCAGACCCGGGCGTTCCTGAACGGGGGGCCGGCGCAGGTCGGCACCGCGATCGCGGGCGTCGTCGCGTTGGTCGGCCAGGACGTTCTCACCGGTCGGCAGTTCGCGATGATCGGGATCGTGGCCGCGCTGCTGACGCTCGCGGCCGTGTTACTCATCTACCGCTCCTACGGAGATGCGTTGCTCGAGGCCCTGCTGGCCGTCCGCCCGCAGGTGTTCGAGAAGGCCACGGCGTGGACGGCGATCCCCCTCGATGTGGATGCCGAGGCGACCGGCGTCCTCGCCGACGCGATGCGGTCCGACGACATCAGGAGGAGGCGAACCGCGTTCCAGCTGGCCGCGTCGCTGCCGACCGACGTGCTGTCCGGGCAGATCGTGGAGGGGCTGGACGATCCCGACCCGATCGTCCGGCTCGCCGCGGTGCGAACGCTCGACCTGTCGACCGCCGAGGGGCGCGAGGCGCTGCTCGCGATGACCGACGACGTCGACCCGAGCGTCGCGGCTGCGGCATCGTCGCGAGCCGCCGGATGGTCGGACGCGCACGCCATGGGCCAGCTCGACCGGCTCCTGGGCGACGCCGACGGGCGCGTCCGGGCGCTGGCGCTGGAGCAGCTCGGGTCGGCGCCGTCTGCGGTCGCCGCAGATCTCGTCGGGCGCATGCTGGACGATCCGGACGCGAGCGTGCGGGCGGCCGCGCTCGACCGGCTCGCTCAGGCGGCCCCCGATCGGGCGCTCGCCCCGGCCCTGGCGCGCATGCGAGATCCGGATCCGAGCGTCCGCCTTGCGGCCGGGCGCGCCCTCGGCGCCACCGGGGACAGCGGCGTCGAGCACGTGCTCGACGCCTTGGGAGATCCCGAATCGTCGGAGGCGGGCATCGAGGCGGCGCGTCGCCTCGAACCGGAAGTCGAAACCGAACTGGTGTCCGACTTCGTGCGGGCGGCGACGGCCCGAGTGCGTGTCGATCACGCCCTCGTCGCCGCTGTTCCCTCTGCGCCGGAGGAGGAGGCGCTCCTCCGGGACGCGGTCCTGGATCGAGGCCGGCGCGTGGCGCGTTCAGCACTCTGGGCCGCCAGCATGCTGGTCACGAAACGGGTCGCGATGCAGACCGCGATCGACCGGATCGACGGGCCCGCGCCGCTGCGTGCGAGCGCGCTCGAAACGCTCGAGACCGCCGGTGCCCCGAAGCTCGTCGCGCCGCTGCTCGCGCTCTGGGAACCGATCCCCGCCCGCCAGGTCGACGGCGATGAATGGCTGTCCAAGGCGCTCAACGACGAAGACGGCACCGTCCGGCGTTGCGCGGAGCTGATCCGCGCCCGAGGCGAAGGAGACACCATGACAGGCTCCCCGATGACGATCTCGGCCATCGAACGCGTCCTGATCCTGCGACGGATCCCACTGTTCGCGGACCTGAGCCCCGCGGATCTCGAGGGGATCGCTCGGATCGCGGAGGAACGCGGCTACGCCGACGGGGAGACGATCGCTCGCGAGGGCGAGCTCGGCGATGAGATGCACGTCGTGACCGACGGGGTGATCCGTGTGGTCACGGATCTCGGCGGGAGCGATCGTGAGATCGCTCGACGGTCCGCGGGCGACGTCGTCGGCGAGATGTCCATCATCACGAGGGAAGCCGAGGGTCGCGTCGCTGGTCGCCGACGGGCTGGTGCGGACGATGCGGATCGGCCACGGCGACTTCGAAAGCATGCTGCGCGAGCGCCCCGACCTGGCGATCGGGGTGATGCGCGTTCTCGCGGAGAGGCTCGCCGAGAGCGCCCGTTCGGGCTCCGAGTCGTAGCATCGGGAGCCATGAGCCGTCCCGATCCGTCCGAGTTGAAGGGCGTCATCGACCTGACCGCAGGCGCGGCTGCCGATTATTTGGCCGGCATCGCCGATCGCCCGGTCCGCGACCCGAGCGCCGACGAGGTGGCCGAGACTTTCGGCGGACCGTTGCCCGAGGAGGGCGTCGGCGCCGAGCGCGCGATGGAGGAGTTGATCGGCGGCATCGACGGCGCCGTGCATTCGGCAGGGCCGAAGTTCTTCCATTTCGTGGACGGCGGGACGACGCCGGCCGCCCTGGGCGCCGACTGGTGGGCGAGCGCGCTCGATCAGAACCCGGGGGCGTGGGTGTCGTCGCCGTTGGCCGCACGGTTGGAGCAGATCTCGATCGACTGGCTGAAGGAACTGTTCGGTCTCCCCGCCGAGTGGGGCGGCGTGCTGACGACCGGCGCCACGATGGCCAACTTCGTCGCGCTCGGGTGTGCACGGCGCTGGTGTTCCGAGCGTGCTGGCGTCGACGTCGACAAGCTTGGGGTGGCCGCGGCTCCACCGATCGCGGTGCTCGGCGGCGGCTACATCCATCCCAGCGACGTCAAGGCCCTCGGCATGCTCGGCGTCGGCAGGGCGAGGGTTCGACACTTCGCGCGTGACGACGTCGGCCGTGTCGACCTCGAGGCGTTGGAGGCGGCGCTGCGCGACCTCGACGGCGCGCCGGCGATCGTGATCGGCAGCGCGGGCGAGGTGAACGCGGGAGACTTCGACCCGCTCGTCGAGATGGCCTCGTTGGCGGAGCGGTACGGAGCGTGGTTCCACGTGGACGGTGCGTTCGGATTGTTCGCCGGCCTGTCGCCGCGGACCAAGCACCTGGTCGAGGGGATCGAGCGCGCCGATTCCGTGATCGCCGACGGCCACAAGTGGCTGAACGTGCCGTATGAAAACGGGTTCGCGTTCGTGCGCGATCCGGCGTTGCTGCCGGCGGTCTTCGGGTCGGGCGCGCCCTACCTGCCCGACATCGACGAGCCCCAGCCGAACTACGGCTATCGGGGACCGGAGATGTCGCGCCGCGCGCGCTCGTTCCCGATCTGGGCGACCCTGCGCGCGTACGGACGCGATGGGCATCGCGCGATCGTCGAGCACGACCTGGATCTGGCGCAGGGCTTGAAGGCGACCGTCGACGCGGCGCCCGATCTGGAGCGCCTGGCCGAGGTCCCGCTGAACATCGTGTGCTTCCGCTATCGCCCGCCGGGATCCGTCGACGGGCCGAAGCTCGACGACCTCAACCGCCGGATCGGCGAGGCCGCGCTCACGGACGGGCGCGTCTTCTTCGGCGCCACGACCTACGGCGGCCGCGTGGCGTTCCGCCCCGCGCTCGTCAACTGGCGGACGCGCGCTGAGGACGTCGACCTCGTCCCCCAGGTCGTGCGCGAGCTCGGCGCCCGCTTCACCGCGTAGCTCGGGGCGGGCGTCCCGGCGATGCCGGTCCGAACGGCCCAGGTCCGCCCACGCACACGCTGTCACGCTTGATCTGCTGGAACCTTTCGCGTTCGCCGTGGAAGGAGGGCGACATGAAGATCGAGTACGTCCACGCATCGAAGTTCGGCAACGGGGCGAAGGTCGCCGAGGAGTTCGCCAGGGACGCAGAGGCCCGGGGCGCCTCGGTGAGCGTCCGTCACATCCGAGACGTCAAGCCGAAAGCCCTACCGCCGGCCGACCTCTATCTGTTCAGCTCGCCCGGCCGAATGGGCAAGCCCATCCGCGAGATGCGGCGGTTCCTCAAGGACCTGGCCCTTCCCGCCGGAACGAGGTACGGCCTGTTGACGACCGAGATGGCGCCGCAGCCGGATAAGAAGACCGGACGGGTCCCGACCGAAGAGGAGATCTGCCGCTACCAGCGCGTGCGCCCGATCATGCACGAGCTGCTGCACGCCAAAGGTCTGGTCGCGGTAGCTGAGGACAAGGTGTACGTCAACGCGATCAAGGGGCCGCTCCAGGACGGCTGGCAACGGAAGGTGGCGACCTTCGCCACGCTGCTCCTCGACGCCGAGGCAACGAGCAGACGATGAAACTGAAGGAGCTCGTCGGCGGCGGAGACAGGATCGGGCTCTTCGTGTTGCCGTTCGTGGTGGTCGGTGTGCTCTTGAACGTCGCGCTGCCCTCGGCGTTCGACGTCGGCGGTCCATCGGACGCCCTCCGCGCGATCTCCATCGTCGTGTTGCTCGCCGGGGTAACGATCGGATCTGGTCGGTCGTGCTCATCCTCACCAAGGTTCCGCGTGGAGAGCTGATCACCACCGGTCCCTTCGCGCTGGTGAAGCATCCGCTCTACACAGGTGTGTCGCTCCTGGTGCTCCCATGGCTCGGGTTCCTGCTCGATACCTGGCTCGGCGCTGCGCTGGGGATCGTGATGTACGTCGCGGCGCGGGTGTACGCGCCCCGCGAGGAGGCGGTACTGGCGACGACCTTCGGAGCCGATTGGGAGGCCTACCGCGCCTCGGTCAGGTTCCCCCGGCTGTAGTGGGTATGCTCGCCACGATGGAGTACGGGACGTTCGTCGAGCACGTGCGAGCCGACGGGGAACGACTCGTCGCGGTTGCTGCGAACGATCCGACCGCGGCGATCCCGTCGTGTCCCGGCTGGACGATGCACGACCTGGTGACACACGTCGCCAGGGTGTACGAGCACAAGATCGCCTGCACGGAGCTCGGCCACGAGCCTGATCCCTGGCCGCCTACGGAATGGCCGACGGACCGCGACGACCTTCTGTGGCTTTCGGATGCCCACGCCCGTCTGCTCGCGATGTTCGCAGCGCACGGACCGACGGATCCGTCCGCGACATGGTGGCCGTCGGATCAGACGGTGGGGTTCTGGGCCAGGCGGATGGCGCAGGAGACCGCGGTACACCGCGTCGACGCCGAACTTGCCCTCGGTGAGCCGACGCCGGTCGACGCGGCGCTCGCGCTCGATGGCATCGATGAGGTGCTCACGATCATGCTGGCCGGCGATTGGTCGGAGGCGCCGGACGCCTCGACGGGTCAGCGTGTCGCGATCGACGCCGGCGATCGCAAGTGGGTCGTCACGCTCGAACCGACCGCGGTCGAGGTCGGGGAGGGAGCGCGGGATCCGGACTCTACGATCGGCGGCGATCCATCCGATCTCCTCCTCTGGCTATGGGGGAGGGCGGCGGACGATCGAGTGTCCCGCAGCAGCGACGAGGATGCCGCGCTTCTTCGCGCGAGGCTCACCCTGGCTACGCAGTAGGCGGGCTATCCGGCCTGTGCCGTCTGTTGCGTCTCGTCGAGCCCGTACAGGCGCCGGGCGCCCGGTGACATCCGCGCCCACTCCGGAGCGGTGATGTGCGGCGGCGCTGGTGAAGGTTCCGGGCCGTGCCTGCGCGATCCTCGTCGGCGCCTGGGTTCAGGCTCGGTCTCGTGAACCGGAGGTCTCGGGACGTGGGGATGGCGCACGACCGGCGTTGGCTCGATCTCCGGCGCAGGTGGTGCGGGAGGGGGCCCGATCCCCATCGAAGATGGTGCGCCCCCGACGAGCTGGTCCTCAGCCGACGCGTCGACCAGACCCTGATCCGCAACCACCGGGGCTGGGGCGATCTCCGGCTTCGCCCAGACCGCGTCCGCCGGTGCCTCGTGCCCACGTTGCTCTTCCTCCTCGCGTCGCTGGAGCTCGGCGGCGAACCACTCCGACCCCACCTTGGCCGCCGCGCGCTGCGCGTAGGCCAGGAGCGCATGGTCCACGGCGACGTCGTCGAGGCTGGCGGCGAGCGCGCTAGAACCGTCGCTCATCTGCCACACGTCATCCACGCGATCCGCCCCATCGCCCCACATGCGCGAGGTATCGGCATCTGAGGCCAGAACCTTGGGGGTTCGTGCTGAGGATGCTTCAGGGGTAGCATCGGCCCATATGGGCCCAAAGGTTCGATGACAGGCAACAGCAGAGGCGCGGCGGCGGGCGGCGGTGCCATCTATGCCCTCGGCATCTTCGGCGCCTGGGTCTGGTTCTTCCAGCAGGCGGACTCGTTCCTCGGATACGTGGTCGCCGTGTTCCAAGGGCTGTTCTGGCCGGCGTTCATGGTCTACGACGTCTTCCGCGTGCTCGCTCGCTGAGGCGCTCGCCGGTCTGCCGATTCACGCAGGCGGCGAAGCCGAGCTGGCGACACGCCCGATGGGGATCTGCTCGTTGGCGTAGATCGGCGCCGCGGCGTACTTCCCCGCGAGCAGCTCGACGTCGGTGACCGCACCGGGGACGATCAAGTTCGCGGAGGTCGTGACAGGCTGAAACTTTCCCTGCGCGATCAGCGGGTCGAAGGCGGCCCCCGCCGGGATATCGACCGTCGTCACCAATGTGAAGCTGCCGTCGACCTCGCCCGTGCTCGTGCTCTCCGGGTGAGCGAAGAGCGCATCCTCTCCGCCGTAGGTGTGCGTACCGGCGTAGGCGATCACGGCGCCGCCGATCAGCATGCCCGCGACGAGGGCCAGGAGGATCCACCACACGCCGCGCCGAACGACCGCCACGACGGCATCTTAGGCTTCAAGCACCCCTGTACGATGCAGGGATGGCGCAGGTCGTCCTGTCTGATGCGGCTCGGCAGCTCCTCGAGAGCGACGCGATCGCACACGTGATCACGATCGATGAGGACGGGGGCCCACAGGTCACGGCCGCATGGGTCGGTCTCGAAGGAGACGAGATCGTCATCGCGACTTTGCCCGATCAGCGCAAGCTCAAGAACCTTCGCAGGGACCCTCGGGTCGCGATCTCGGTGCCGTCCACGAATCGCAACGACTGGGGTTTGCTCGAGTACCTCGTCGTGTACGGGACTGCTCGAGTCACCGAGGGCGGCGGCCCCGAGCTCCTCCAGCGACTCGCGCATACATACCTCGGGCCCGACGTGGTGTTCCCCAACCTGCCCGATCCACCGCCCGGGTTCGTCACGAGGATCACGCCCGAACGTCTCGGCGGCGTGGGGCCGTGGAGTTCGCCGCGCAGCTAGACGCCGCACCAGCGCAAGAAAGTGGTCCCAGGCAACTTCACGACCGGCTTGGTTTCCTCACGGTACCTCGGCTTTGGGGTCTCCCAGATTCCCCGCAGGCACAGGCAGTTGGCTTTCCCACCCATACCCACAAGTACTCCGAGTCGCCTTACGGCTCTAGCCCACTCGGTTCCCTGCTTCGATCTGTTCGGCCGCCTGGGACCGGCTCCGAACCTAGGGGACGATGGCGACCCGGTCAATGCGGGTCTGACCAGCGCATATGACCTCTGACCTGCGGTCCTTCGACCGCAGAAAGAGTGACAAGAAGCGCTGCGCTGGTTCGGCGTTGCGCTGTCGCGAGACCCAGGCGTACCATCGACTCCCCTGGAGGACGAGCGATGAACGCACGGCGTAAAGTGGGCGACAGAGCACCGTCGTTCTCGTCGCGGTCGTCGCGCTCGTTTCGACCGTTTCCATCGAACCCTCCGTCGCCCGAGAGCCGACGTCGCCGCGCTGGGCGGTGTGTGGCGATTGGCGCACGGTGCCTGTTCCCGGGGACAAGCTCTATCCCGGCGGGTATGGGGCGGTGACGGACGTCGAAACGGTCTCCCCGACCGAGGCGTGGGCGATCTCCGACGACGGGTACGAGAGCCACAACGAGGCGCACATCTACCACTGGGGCGGCCAGCGTTGGTCCGAGGTCCCGTTCCCGACTCCGAACATGGGTGATCCAGCGTGGGAGTTCTGGGAACTCGACGACATCGAGGTCGTGTCGCCGACGGAAGCCTGGGTCGTCGGTTACAAGGTGATGGCCCCCGATCTGCATTACACGACCCGGCCGATCGTCGGACTGTGGAACGGCACGAGATGGCGCATCGTGCCGACCGGCTTGTGGGTGCGCGGACGTCTGTCCGCACTGACCTCGGAGCCTGGTAGCAGCCGTCTGCTGGCGGTCGGGAGTCGCGACGTGCCCGGTGGTCGGGAAACGACGCTGATCGTTCGATGGAACGGCCGGGCCTGGCACCGTGTGCCGAGCCCGGATCCCGGCGTCGGAAGCGGGTTCGCCGACGTCGTCGTCGCCGGGTCCCGGCGTCTGGGCCATCGGCTCGGGGAGCGCGCGGGCGAGGCCTCGCGATTGCTCGCCTCGCGGATGACCCCCAGCGGGTGGACGGTTCGGTGGGGCCCTCGGGGGCAGATCGAAGCAGCGGACGCCGTTTCGGCCGGATGAGATCTGGGCGGTCGGGTCAACGAGCGCCGGATCGCGAGAGAGCGGCCTCGTCGCGCGGTGGGACGGGCGCGATTGGGTGCTGGCGAAGCGCTTCGACCGGATCGACCGCTTCGAGGACGTCGTTGTGCCGACCTCGGGGGCTGTGTGGGCCGTCGGGGGTGCCTACGATCCGGATCTGAACGCATCTCGTCCGTACATCGCGCGGCGCGTGAGCGGGAACTGGCGGATCGACTGGACGCGGACGTCTGCCGGGCGCGTCACCGCGATCGATGGGACGCTGCACAACCTGTGGACGTTCCTCACGTACCCGCCGGTGCAGTACGCCGAGCTGTGGCGCTTCACCTCGCTGCACCGCTGCTGAAGAGACGCTGAGGGCGCTCCCAAGACGCAGAGCCGCCGCGATCCGGCCCGCGCTATCGTCCCCTCGTGAACTGCCCTGCGTGTGGAACCGCGAACCCCGACGGCGCCCGATTCTGCAACGCGTGCGGAGCTCCTCTCGATCCAACCGCCGAGGGCGCCGCGCTCGACCCCTTCCTTCCGAGGGAACTGCTCGCCAAGCTCGAGGCAGCCCGAGCCGGTCGCGCGATGGAGGGCGAGCGCCGCGTCGTCACCATGCTGTTCTGCGACGTCAAGGGCTCCACGGCGATGGCGGAGACGTTGGATCCCGAGGTCTGGGCGGAGATCATGAACGGCGCCTTCGAACGGCTGATCGCCCCGGTCTACCGCTACGAAGGAACGCTCGCCCGCCTGATGGGCGACGCGATCTTCGCGTTCTTCGGCGCGCCGATCGCACACGAGGACGACCCGCAACGCGCGGTCTGGGCCGGCCTCGACATCATCTCCGGGATCGCGGCCTACAAGGAGCAGGTGCGATCCGAGCACGGCCTGGACCTCGACGTCCGGGTCGGCATCCACACGGGCCCGGTGATGGTCGGTCAGGTGGGTTCTGACCTGCGTCTCGAGTACACGGCGATGGGAGATGCGGTCAACGTCGCCGCCCGCATGGAGCAAACGGCCGAACCCGGGACCGTGCAGATCACCACCGAGACGCACCGGCTGATCGAGCACTTCTTCGACGTCGAGCCCCGCGGCCTGATCGAGGTGAAGGGGAAGGCGGAGCCTGTCGAGACGTATACGGTCGTTGGCCGCACGCACGACCATGGCGCGATCCGAGGGTTGCGTGCTTCGCCGCTGGTCGGCCGCGAGCGCGAGCTCGACGAGCTCAGCCGCGCCGTCGAGGAGGCGCTGTCCGGCGGCGGACGGATCGTCTCGCTCGTCGGTGAAGCCGGCCTGGGCAAGTCGCGGCTGATCGCCGAGACGCGCGCCGCGTGGGAGCGGCGCTTGCCCGAGGACTCAGCTTCCGACGACGACGAGCTGCACCGGATGTGGGAGACCTGGCAGTGCGTGTCCTACGACGCGACCCGTCCGTACTCGCAGTACCGGCGAACCGTCGCACGGATCGCCGGGATCGAGGACACCGATCCTCCGGACCTCGTTCGCGCCAAGCTCGCGGGCACGATCGAACACGGCTCCGAGGACTGGCTCGACCCGCACATGCGTGTGTGGCGCTCGCTGTTCGGCGTCACGGAGCCGGGCGAGGCGACCCTCGAGGGCGAGGCGTTCCGCGACGCGATCACGGAGCTCGTGACGTCATCGACCCGGGCCTTCGGGGCCGGCGAGCCGAGGCTCATGGTCTTCGAGGACCTGCACTGGTGCGACGAGGCGTCGATGGACGTCTTGATCGAGACCGCGAAGCTCGTCGACGAGCTTCCGTGTCTCTTCGTCTTCGCCTTCCGGCCCGATCGACACGCGCCGTCGTGGCGGCTGAAGCAGTGGCTCGAGACGGACTATCCGCACCGGTCGATCGAGCTCGCCCTCGCCTCGCTGTCCGAGGACGAGAGTGAGCGGTTGATCGATGCGCTCATCCCCGACGAGGACGGTGCCGTTCGGGAACAGATCCTCGCTCGCACCGACGGGAACCCGCTGTTCCTCGAGGAGGTTGCCGCCGCGGTCCGCGAGCACCACGTCGACATCGCGATCCCGACGACGCTGCAGGCGCTCTTCACCGCGCGTCTCGACGCGCTCGACGAGAAGGCCAAGCACACGTTGCAGCTCGCATCGGTGATCGGCCGGTCCTTCTCCGAGCCGGTCCTGCGAGCCGTCTCGGGCGACGCGGACCTCTCGACCTCGCTCCGCACCCTGGAACGCAGCGGGCTTGGTCGTCGAGACGGCGCGGACGCCCGAGCGCGAGTACGCGTTCCGTCACAGCCTCACGCAGGACGCAACCTACGGCACGATCCTGCTGCGGCGGCGCCGGGAGCTGCATCGGCGCGTGGCCGAGGTGTTCGAGGAGCTGTACGCCAACCGGATCGAGGCGTCCGCTCCGCTGTTGGCGCACCACGCTCGCGAGGGCGGCGACGACGAGCGGACGCTCCGGTACGCGACGGTGGCCGCGGACGCCGACGCCCGGTTGTACGCGAACGCCGAGGCGGTGATCCATTTCACCTGGGCGATCGAAGCGGCCACGCGGCTCGGCCGGACCGACGAGGCGCTCGACCACCTCTATCCGAGCCGCGGTCGCGCCCTCGAGCTTTCGGGACGGTTCGAGGAGGCGGTCGCCAACTACGAGGAGATGGAGAAGGCGGCGCAGGCGAGCGGGGAGCGATCAGCCGCGCTCGCCGCCGACCTGGCGCTCACCACCCTGTACGCGACGCCGACGCCGGTGTTCGACGCGGTGGCCGGACGGGCGCTCGGCGAACGCACGACCGAGCTCGCCAGAGAACTCGACGATCGCGCAGCCGAGTCCAAAGCGCTCTGGAACCTGATGACCCTGAACGTCTTCAGCGGCGGGGATCCGAGGGAAGCGGTGGATGCCGGCGAAGCCTCCCTGGCGCTCGCCCGCGAGCTGGACGCGCGAGAGCAGATGGCCTTCACGCTGAACGACCTCTGGCGGCCGTACGCGGCGGTCGCCGACCTCGAGGCCGCGCGAGCCTGTCTCGAGGAGTCCCGGCCGTTGTGGCGCGAGCTCGAGAACCTCCCGATGTACTGCGAGAACCTCTCGAGCACGGCCGCTTTGCTCGCGCTCTGGGGCCAGAACGATGAGGCCCTCGCGCTCTGCGACGAGTCCTACAGGATCTCGGGCGAGATCGGGAACCACTGGGGCCAGTCGTATTGCCTGTTGAACGCGTATCACGTTGACCTCTCCCAGGGGAACATCGGTCGAGCGTTGGGCAAGATGCAGGCGTGCATCGAGCACGCCGAGCTCGCAGGGTTCGTGATCCCCCAGGCGATCAGTCGAGCCGAGATGGGCGCCGCGTACGCGGGTCTCGGGGAGATCGACCGGGGCGAGCGCCTGGCCGACGAAGGGCTCGCGATCGCTCTGGAGCACAATGCGATAGCGATCCCGATCGCGAAGGCGGCGCAGGCTGAGATCTACCTGCTCGCAGGAAGGCTCGAGGACGCGGAGACCGCGATCGCCGAGAGCGTCCTCACCCGGCTTCCCGGATTGCTGCACTTCGCCGCCGCCGCGAACGCCGAGATCCTGAACGGGCGGATCGCAGCGATCAGGGGAGACCATGCCGGTGCAGTCGAGATCGCCGAGCACGTGGTCGAGTGGCTCCGTCCGCTCGGGGTCCGTCCCTACAGCCCGGCAGCGTTGCTGTTGAAGGGCTCATCGCTCGTGGAGTTGGGCAAGCTCGACGAGGCGGAGTCCGCGTTGCGCGAGGGAAGCGCCGAGGCCGAAGAGCTCGGCTTCGACCCGGTCCAGTGGCAGATCGAGATTGCGCTGAGCCGCATCGCGTCTGCGACCGGCGACGAGGCGCGGGCGGCCGAGCTCCGGAGCCGGGCCAACGACATCATCGATCGGATCGCAGGAAGCATCGACGACGCCCAACTCCGATCGAGCTTCCTCGGTCTCCCGGAAGTCCGCACCGTGTTTGGATAGCCGCCCCCGACCCAGGAGGTTCTCGTGTCCACGGTTCGCATCGGTCCCGACATCGTGTCCAAGCAGCAGGCGCTCACCGGTTTCGACGTTTCGCCCGACGGCGAGACCATCGTGTTCGCGCGGCGCGAGGTCGTTGGTGGCAAGTACATCGCTCACCTCTGGAGGGTCCCAACCGCCGGCGGGCGCCCCGAACGCCTCACGTCCGCGAAGGCGGTCGACGGGGCGCCCCGTATCTCGCCGGATGGCGCCTCGGTGCTGTTCGTGTCCGATCGCGACGGCGCGAAGAAGTCGCAGCCCTGGGTGCTGCCGTTGGGCGGCGGTGAAGCACAGAGGATCTGCGAGCTCAAGGACGGTGTCTCTTCGGGTGCCTGGTCGCCGGACGGCCGAACCATCGCGCTGACGGCGGCCTCGGGCGTGGAGCGCTATCTGATCGGCGAGCGCGCGGATGACAAGGAGCCGATCGGTCGCGTGATACGCGACGTGCTGTGGCGCTACGACGGCATCGGCGTGCTCGACCAGCACGACGCCGTCTGGACCGTTCCCGCCGGCGGCGGCGCGCCGATCCGCCGTACGTCGCCCGACCACGGAGCGGGCGGCGTGATGTGGTCGCCGGACGGGACGCGCATCGCCTTCGTCGGCGACCGCCGCCCCGAGCGGACGATCGCGGACAACCCGCAGGTGTGGACGATCCCGGCCGTCGGCGGCAACCCGTCGCGTGTGAGCCTCGAGGGCCAGGCCGTGATCGGAGCTGCCTGGGGGGAGCACGGCATCGCCTGGCACGGATGGCAGGCACGGGTGCCGGCCTGGCAGACCATCGGCGCGTGGGCTCGCCGGGGCCGCGACGTTGTGCAGCTCGCTCCCGGGCGTGACCTCTATCTCGCCCCCGCCGGGTTCAGCGAGGCGACCGCCGACGCCGAGGGGCCACGCCTCGCATGGTTGGACGAGGACCACGTCGTGGTGATCGCGTCCGAACGAGGGATCTCGCTCCCATGGCGGCTCGGACTCGACGGCTCGGCCGAGTGCCTGGCGCCCGGTGTGTCGGCCGGCTGCGTCACGCTCCGCGTGGCCGGCGGCCGGACGTTCGTGTACGCCTCGGTGGACGGTGACGTCGGCGAGGTGCACGAGGTCGAGGAGGGCCGCCTCCGCCGGATCCCACGGGGCACCGGTCGGTGGTTCGCCCCGTACCGGCAGGAGGCGGAGCGCATCACGGTGAAGCGCCGGACGCTTCCCGACGTCGACGGGTGGCTCCTGCGCGCGAAGACGGGCCGGGCTCCGCGTCCGTTGATCGTACGTCCGCACGGCGGGCCGTTCGACGCCTTCGGCCCGGCCTCGCGGTTCGAGGATCTCGCCCTTGCGGCACGCGGCTATCACGTGCTCAGACCCAACCCGCGCGGATCGATCAGCTACGGCGAGGGGTTCGCGAAGGCGCTCGACGGTGTCTGGGGCGACCCAGACAGCCAGGACATCTTCTCGTTGATCGACCGGCTCGTGCGCGACGGGCTCGTCGACCGCTCACGGGTGGGCGTGATGGGTCTGTCCTACGGCGGATTCATGGTGCACTGGCTGCTCGCGAACTTCCCCGAGCGGTTCAAGGCGGGTGTGAGCGAGAACCCCTTCACGACCGTCATGGCCGACTACGGAGCCGGCGATTCCGCCGAGGACATCGAGGAAGGCATGGGTCTGCCGCCGTGGCCCGACGTTGCGAAGTGGCACGAGCGGAGCCCCGTGTTCAAGATCACGCGCAGCTCGGCGCCACTGCTGTTGCTCGTGTCCGAGGGCGACCTGCGGTGCCCGCCGATCCATTCCGACATCGCATTCACGGCGCTGCGCATGGCGGGCGTCACCGCCGAGATGGTGCGATACCCGGGGGAGTATCACGTGATGTTCGTCAACGGCCGGCCCGACCGGCGCATCGACCGGCTCGAGCGGATCCTCGATTGGTTCGAACGGTACCTCTAGCGCAGAGCCATGGATCGAACGGGACGACCGCCGGACGTGGAGCCGACGCAGACCGATGTGTCGGTCGTGATCCCGTCTCACCACGTCGTCGGTGAGGCGCCTCTCTGGGACGCCACGACGCAGCGGCTCTATGTGGTGGACATCCCACTGCAGCGCATATACGCCCTGGACCCGACCGACGGCGAGCTTCGGACGTTCGAGTTGCCGGATTGGGTGACGTCGGTCTCGACCCGGGCGCAGGGAGGTCTCGTGCTCTCGATGCGCAAGACCTTCGCCTTCTATGAGCCGGAGACCGGCGATCTCGAGATCCTGGCGGACCCCGAACCGGATCGCAGCGGGAACCGATTCAACGACGGCAAGTGCGACCGGCAGGGTCGACTCTGGGCCGGCACGATGGGAGCCGAGGACTGGCTCGCGCCGACCGGCGCCCTCTACCGATTCGACCCGGATCGAGGGATCACGCGTATGCAGGACGAGGTCAAATGTTCGAACGGGATCGGGTGGAGTCCCGACGGTCGGGTCATGTACCACACCGAGAGCTTCCGGTACGCCATCTTCGCGTTCGACTTCGATCCGGACACCGGCGAGATCGGCGGACGGCGGCCGTTCGTGCAGCTCGACCCCGACGTGGGCGGGTTCCCGGATGGCCTCACGGTGGACAGCGAGGGGTTCGTGTGGAGCGCCCAACCCGTCTACGGTCGCATCGTGCGCTATGACCCGGACGGCGAGATCGACCGGATCGTCGACCTGCCGGTCTCGCGCGGCACCGGCATTGCCTTCGGCGGCCCGGACATGGGGACCCTCTACATCACGAGCGCGACCGAGACGCTGACCGAGGCCGAGATCTCCGAAGAGCCGCTCGCCGGCAGCGTGTTCGCGTGCACGCCGGGTGTCCGAGGCATCGTCGAGACGCCGTTCGCCGGATGAGAGCTCCGACATACGATGTGGGTTCGCGAGAGGGAGGGATCTGATGGCGACATCGGAGGAGATGCGCATCACCGTCACGACGAACGGTCCCTATCGGGTGACGGGTTCGGTCTCGCTCGTCCCACGGACGATCGTCACCGACGACGAGGGGTTCTCGGTCGAGTGGGATGAGGGAGCGCCGTTCACGACCGAAGCGACCTACGAGCTCTGTCGGTGTGGTGGTTCGAAGACCGCACCCTTCTGCGATCGAGCCTGCGAGGACGGCGGTTTCGATGGAACGGACACGGCCAGCAGAGAGCCGTACTTGGCGCAAGCCGAGGAGCAGGTCGGGCCGAACCTGATCCTGACCGACGCGGAAGTCCTGTGTTCGTTCGCCCGGTTCTGCGACTACGGCGGGCAGGTCTGGAACCTCGTCGAGGAGCCGGACGATGCCTCGAGGGAAGTTGCGATCCGCGACGCGAAGCTGTGCCCGTCGGGACGGCTGATCGCGTGGGACCGAGAGACACAGCGTCCCTTCGAGGAGGGCTATGAGCCCTCGATCGGCGTCGTCCAGGATCCGGCCCAAGGGGTCTCCGGTCCGCTCGCGGTCCAAGGAGGCATCCAGGTCGTCGCGGCCGATGGCTTCGCCTACGAGCGGAGGAACCGGCAGACCCTGTGTCGATGTGGACGATCGAGCAACAAACCGTTCTGCGACGGGACCCATGCCGCGATCGGCTTCGACGACGGCCAGTCTGCGGTCAGTGGCCGCTCATCCGGGACCTGAACGCACGGGGCGCCATGGTCCGGTCGCCGGAGCGATCCGACGACCACGGCGCGGGAGGGGCACCCGCGATGTTCGCAAGCGCGAGCAGGACCGCGTCGTAGTTCACGCGCCATCCTGCGAAGTCTCGCCACGCCTGGTCCCGATCGGTCTTCAGCGGCACCCCGTCGCGCTCGAGTTCGTCGACCACCGCCTGCCATTCCTCACGTGAAACGGAGATCGGATCGTCGGGGGCCGGATCGGGATCGAACGGAACCTTGAAGAACCCGGCGATCCTGCGCAAGCACAGGTAGCCGGCGCGCAAGCAGAACTCCGCCTGCACGTCTCTCGGGATGTCCACGGTCGACAGGGTCAGCGCGGCGCTGTCGAGCACGGCGCCCGCCGCGGTCACCCAGCTCTGGTCGGGCTGCGGGGACCGGAAGAACACGAGCGAGGGCAACGAGGTGTGGCTCTCCTCCACGTCGACGTACCAGCGCTCCCACTCCAGCCAGACCGCGCCGAGCTCGCCCATGCGCTCGAGCGTCCAGTGCCGCCAGACCATCTCGCGTGCGGACGGCGGGGAGCCGGCCCGCACCTCGAGCGCGGTGACGCCGACCTCACGGCGCGAATACGCGGAGTAGATGGCGGGGAGGTACGTGATCAGGAGCGCAAGCAGGAAGAGTCCGATCGCCGCCTCGGTGAACACGAGAAGCGTCGCCGGCATCCCGGACGGATGGGCAAAGCCGAGGGTGAACAATGACGAGCCGGATAAGGTGGACGCCTCGCGGACGGAGAGACCGTCGACGCCGACGAAGATGAGCGTGTAGCCGACGAAGACCAAGACGAGCCACACGGCGAGTGTCACGGTGAGGCTGATGGGGGCGTAGGTGGCCAGTCGACGATCGCGGCGTTCGTAGGCGAGGCCCCGCGGCGCGATCACGAGGTAGATCCGGCGCATCGTCAGGAAGACCCATCGCGTGATGGAAGATGCCGACGCACGGGGCAGGATCACCGTCTTGATCGCAGAGCCCAACGTCGCCACGACGATGACCAGACCCACGGCCGCGGCGACCACCTGGAGTGCCTCGTCCATCAGCCGATGCTAGCCGAGCTGCTCTCGTCAGCGGCCGTAGGGACCGTCCAGGGACGCGACCCAGGCGCCGCATCGGGCGGCGAGCTCGAGTGAGGCGCCGATGTCGAGACCGGCGGCGAGCCCGCCGGTGAGCCCGCCCGCGAACGCGTCGCCGCAGCCGTAGGTGTCCCGCACGGGGCCGGGTGGCTCGACCGCTTCGTACTGCCCTCGTCTTCCGTCGCGCGCCTCCCAGCGTCCGCCGGCGCCGCGCTCGGTCGCGACGACGAGGTCGGGTCGAGGCGACAGGTCGCCGTCCTCGTAGCGCTCGCCGTCGTCGAGCCGACTGTGCAGGAGTGCGTCGAGCGACACATTCGCCTCACGGAGCGTCGCGAGTGCCCGCGCGGTGGCCGTGAGGATCCGGGCGCGCCGGGCGGCGCGAACGGCGCCAACGTCGCCGGCCGTGAAGTACACGGCGTCGAAGTCCAAATCAGGCCACCCGAAGGGATCGTCGCCGCGGGGCCCCATGCGGTCTCCGATCACGGTGATCGTTCGTTCACCGCTGCCGTCGAGGTGCACGATGACCCGGCGCTGGGCCTGACCCTCGCGGTAGGTCGCCCGGACATCGACACCGAGACCCCGCAGCTCATCGGTTGCGCGATGACCGAGCTCGTCATCGCCGAGAGCGGTGAGGAGCGTCGCGTGACCGGCGAGCCGTGCGAGCTGGACGGCGGTCACGGCTCCGCCTCCGGCAGGGGCCTCCCATCGGTCGGTCACATGCGTGATCTCACCGGCGGTCGGGAGATGGGGTACCCGGAGGAACTCCGCCCACTCGACGTGCCCCACCACCGCCAGACGGAGCGACCCGAGCCGTTGTCGCAATGTCGGCTCCAGATCGTGGCCTGCGAGCATGCCGGCCATCGTACGCGGGCCTTCTGTACGGTGTGATTTCAGGCCACGGGGGAGGGAACGGCATGACCGCAAAGTCCGCGTTCAGCGACGAGGGGTGGAAGACCGTGCTGGCAGGACCGCCGAGCGCGGGGATGATCGTGCTCACCGCGCAGAGCGGTGGCACGTGGAGCGAGACGTGGGCGATGTCGAAGGCGTACGTGGAGACGCGCCAGCAGCATGGTGAGAGCGAGCTCCTGGACGAGGTCGTGTCGGCGAAGCCGAAGCTGGAGCGCAAGAGTTACAAGACGCCCGAGGAGCTCCGGGCAGGCTGCCTCCAGCAGATCCGCGACGCCATCGAGGTGCTCGACGACATCGCGTCCCCGGAGGAGATCGACGACTACAAGCGGTTCATCGTGCGTCTTGCCCACAAGGTCGCGGCCGCGCATCGCGAGGGCGGCCAAGACGTCAGCCCCGCCGAGAGCGATGCGATCCAAGCCATCGCGGACACGCTCGGCGTACCGGCCACCGACTGACCGCGGCCTATCTTCGAGAAGCCGTTAGGATCGGAGTACGCGCCTGGGCTACGAGCCTCCCGGGCCGGATGGGATCGTCCGAAGGCTCGGTCGGGAGGGCAACCGTGAAGAAGTTCCTCATCTGGACGGTGGTCATCGTCGGGATCCTCGTTGCGGTCGCCGCCTTCATGAAGCGTCGCTCCGGTAGCGAGGACGACGCATGGCAGGGGTACCTGGACGACTCCAAGGGACCCGTGACCGATGCGGTCGACGCGGCCACCGAGGGGGCCAAGGACGTGATCGATCTCTCGGCGGACACGGCGAAGGACGTCGCCGACGAGGCCAAGCGCGCCAGTTCCTAGCGGCGACGTCGCTGTCAGAGGTCCTCTCGCACGATTCGGACCACCACCTCCGCGGTGGGATGGTCGTTCGAGCCGTTCGATCGCAGCTTCCGGAGGATGAACGCGACCATTACCGTGGTCCCCAGGACGAGCCCTGCGACGCTCTTCGCCGACCGGAGCGGAGCGGGGAGCCGGTCCTCCAACTCCCGCAGGTCATCTCCGAGCTTGCGTCGAGTCGCCTCGATCTCGGTCACCTTGAGATCTGCTGCCGTGCCCATCGCCCATCCTCCTTCAAGGTCTCGCGGATCTGCACGCCCGGTTGCGGAGCCGTCCGCAGGGTGCGGCGACCGACCAGCGCAAGGACGCCGGCGATGATCAGGAGCAGCACGGTCACGATCAAGATCGCCGCCCACACCGGCAGGACCACGGCAAGCCCGGCCGCGGCCGTCGCGGCGGCGAAGCCGATCGCGTACGCGCCCACGACGCCTGCCGCGGCGAACATCCCCGCCCCACGGCCACGGACCGACACGGCCTCGGACGCCTCGATCTTGGTGAGCTCCACGTGTTGGCGGGCGAGCGAACGCAGCCCATCCACGGTGGACGCCACAACAGTGCCGAACGGCCGTCGCCCCTCACCGATGGATGGAGTCGACGTCACCTCCGATGGACTCCCTCCGTTGTCGCTTCGATCACTCATGAGCCACCCCCCCTTCTCAGACAGTGCTTGCAAGCCTATTCCTGATGGCGGAACGGGGGATCCGACGGTGGGAGACGCAGGCGCGAACCACTAAGGTGCGGTTCGATGACGAACGAGCCGGGGGTCAAGGTCACCGCCGACGGTCCTTACGCCGTTCGCGGCATACCCGTCGCCGCGGGCCGGATCGTGAGGACCGCGCGTGGTGAATCGATCGAGTGGGAGGTCGATGCGCCATACGAGACCGGCGCGGCAGGTCTTGCTCTGCCGCTGTGGCCGTTCAAAGACGAAGCCGTTCTGCGACGACTCTCACCTGGAGGGTTTCGACGGCACGGAGGTCGCCGACCGCGGGTCGACGGGCGACCGCCGCGAGTCCTACCCCGGTGGCGGCCTGACACTCACCGACGAGGAGGCGCTCTGTTCACACGCGGGCTTCTGTCGCGACCACCTCAGCAATGCCTGGGAGCGGATGGACTCGATCGAGGACCCCGAGGTTCGAGCCAAAGAGGAGTCGATCGCGTTCCGGTGCCCGTCGGGGCGGCTCGTGTTGATCCGTGAGGACGGCGAGCCGATCGAAGCATCGTTCGAGCAGAGCGTCGTGGTGGAGCAGAACGGACCGTACTGGGTGCGGGGCCGCGTTCGGATCGAGTCGGCAGACGGATACGTGTGGGAGACGAGGAATCGGGTCACGCTGTGCCGATGCGGCCAGTCCTCGAACAAGCCGTTCTGCGACGCGACCCACGACGAGATCGACTTCCGCGGATAACGCGGCGCGGTCAGCGATCGCGCATTCGCAGGCCGACTCTCGGGGCGTACATCGCGACGTCGAGCGCACGCGACGGACGCCGTGCGAGTGGCAGCACCGTTGAGACCCGGCCGTTCTGCAGGAACGTCGCGCCGATGTAGTCACCCCACATGTTCCCCGCGCGCGTGCCCGGGAACCAGCTCGGGCGCATGCGCCACCCGAACGTGACACGGCTCGCCCCAGCCGCCGGAGCGCGAGGCGACGTAGCCGACCGTCACCGAACACGAGGACGGTGGCGAGAACTCCGAGCACCCGGTCCCGCCGACGGCGTAGAAGACGATCGCTTCCTCCGATCCCGCCCCCTGTGAACGAACGGCGATGCCCGGTGTCACCAGCGACGTTGCGGTCGAGGGGTCCCCGCGCGCCGCGATCGCCGGCCTTGTCCATGTCTGTCCATCGGATGAGGCGGACACCACGATGTCATCGAGGGCGCACGACGGTTCGAAGCGACAGTCGGACCAGGCGACATGGATCGTGCCGTCAGCCCCGACGGCCGCCGACGGGAGCCCGGGATCGCGGACCGGGAGTTCCCGATCCGAGCGGCGGACATCCGAGACCGTCGAGGAGTCTCCCCAAGAGCGACCGCCATCCAACGTTTCGAAGCCCGCGATCGACGGATGGAAGGGGTTCTGCGTGTCGAGGTAGACGACCGTGACCGAACCGTCCGGCCGGACGACCGGGATCACGCCGAACCCACGCGCGGGATCTTTGGTTCGGACGGGCACGCTCCAGTGTCGGCCGCCGTCGAGCGACGTGGACGCCAGGACGATCGCCTCGACCCCGCGACCGAGTTCATCCCACAGCGCGTAACACCGGCCGAAGTACGGGCTCGCGGGATGGTCGTCACAAGCGACCCACGGCTTGTCGTAGAGGATGCCGCGAGGCGCTCGTGCGACCACGACCGGTGCGGAGAACGACCCGCCCCCTTCCGAGCGAGCAACCAGGACGGCGGAGTGCGTCGGGATCTCGAAGGGTCCCCTGACCGTGACCCCGAGGAAACCGACGAGCCACCCGTCGCCTCCGGCTCCGTACGAGACACTCGGATCGCTCGCTCGCCCGAAATGCCCCCCGCTCGCGGCCGACGAGCCCTGCAGGATCCGATCCGACCACGTTCGCCCGTCGTCGGTGGACACCGCCACCCCGATCGCGACCGCACCCCCCTCGGCGGCTCGCCCCACCTGATAGGTCGCCACGACCGTCCGACCGTGCGCGGCGACGTCGGGCTCGACCTCGCTGCTGTGCTCGTAGCCGGGGTTCGTGAACGGATCGTGGCTCACCTCGTCCAGCACGACGCTCGGCCGAGCGGCGGCCGCGCTGGGGACCGAGAGCGCGAAGACGCCCGATAGCAGGGCGATGGCCGCGATGCGCCGGTATCGCCGTGTTCCCAGCCCGCTGAGGACAACGGAGAACCTCATAGACGCACCCTACGCGTCACCCCGTTCCCGCGCCGCGATCCAGCGGCGCAGA
>CAWCDA010000048.1:0-7398 GCA_963794065.1 uncultured Actinomycetes bacterium
GTGACGTTCTCAGACATCGCCGACCACCTTGAGGATTACCAGCGACGTCGGCCGAAGGACGCCCAGGCCATCGAGCGGCTCGCGACGTTCCTCGCGGCCGTCGAGGTGTTCGACCACGACCACGATGTCTCGCCGGGTTCATCGATCACGGGTTGACGCGGGTCTGCCGGGCGTGCTTCGGCGCCTCCTCGGATTGCGCCGCCACCTGCGGCCGCTGGCGCAAGAGGATCACGGCGAACGTCCACACCACGCCGATCGCGAGCACCGCCAGGCCGGTCAGCGGTCCGGATGGATTCCACCCGAGCGCACGATCCAGCGACAATCGGCCGGGGCCTGTGAACGACAGCGCCCAGGCACACGTCAGCATCACGAGCGGGTACTCGAACCCCCCTTGGGTGTTCCAGACCTTCGGCCAGTGCACCACGATGATCGCTCCGATCATCACGCAAACGATCGCGACCGAGCCGAGCGGCGTCAGCAGACCGAGGAGCAGCAAGAGCCCACCGCCCGCTTCAGCGACTCCCGCCCCGACCGCCGCCGGGCGAGCCGGCCGGAGCCCGGCACGATCGAACATCGCCGCCGTCCCGGTGACGCCCCCACCGCCGAACCACCCGAACAGTTTCTGGGTGCCGTGACCGATCATCAACGCCCCGACCACGACCCGCAGGATCAACAGCCCGATGGCCATGACGCCACCTCCTCGACACGTCGTCGTACCCGAACCGGTGGGACCCGAACCGAAGGCGTTTCACCGCGCGTCGAAGCGGGAATCCCTCTTCGACCAGACTCGCACACAACTCTTCTCGGAGGAACGGATGATCGCTCAGGGACGGCAGCGCTGACGGTCTCCGTGTAGTCGATGATCTGGGTGGGCACGAGCGGCTGGCAGTACCGGGACTGGCGCGGTCGGTTCTACCCGAACGAGCTGCCTCAAGATCGGTGGCTCGGCCTGGTACGCCGATCGATTCCCGACGGTCGAGGTCAACAACACTTTCTATCGCCTGCCCGAGCGGTCGGCTTTCGAACGGTGGCGCGAACAGACACCTTCCGGCACGATGGTCTCGGTGAAGGTGAGCAGATACCTGACGCACACGCTGCGCCTGCGGGACCCCCGCGAGCCGATCGAGCGGTTGTGGGCTCGGGCGGAAGGGCTGGGCCCCCGGCTCGGAGCGCTGCTGTTCCAGCTGCCTCCGCGCTTCGGCGCTGAGCCCGGGCGGCTGCGCGCGGTGCTGTCCTTCCTGCCCGCCGGCGTCGAGGCGGCCTTCGAGTTCCGTGATCCCTCCTGGCATCGACCCGAGGTCTACCGCGTCTTGGAGGAGCGGAACGCGGCGCTCGTCTGGGCCGATCGCCTCGGGCAGACGCCGGGGCCGCCGCGGACCGCGGAGCACGCCTACATCCGGTTCCATCAGGGCGCCGAAACACAGCCCGGCTATCCCGACGATGTCCTTCGTCGCCGCGCAGATGAGATCGCCGGACTGGACGCTCGAACGGTTCGCGTCTATTTCAACAACGATCAGGGCGGCGCCGCGACCCGGGATGCAGAGACGATGACAGAGCTCCTTCGCGAGCGGCTCGGGGATGGCGTCGCCACGCCTGGGAGGATCGCGACCGCCACGAAAGGGGAGGGATGAGCGACATCGACGGGGACGACGCGCAGCAGGACTTCGAGGACCGCATGTTGGACCGAGACAAGGCCGTCTCGGAGGAACACGACATGACGACCGAGGCGTTGCGACGCGGCAGCGGGCTGGACGAGCGTCTCCACGAGGAGCGAGGAGCCCACGACAACGCGGACGAGCTCGACGCCGTGCCGACCGAGCTCGACGAGGCCGACGAGGAGGCTGACATGGTCGCCGATCCGTCACTCCTCGGGTCCGAGGACGGTCCCTTCATCCCCGCCGAGGAGGCCGCGGTCCACGTCGTGAAAGACGCGCCGGGCGCGACGGATCATCCCGACGACATGACCGACTGAATCAACCCTCACGGTCGCGAGCCTCCGAGCCGATCAGCGCTCCACCGAACAGCACCATCCACAGCACGACCGGGTAGGCGACCCAGCGCTCGATCCCGCCCTCCCCGACGTGGGCGATCGGCCCCCACTCGATCGCGAAGATGCCGAGGACCAGGCTGACGAGCGCCAAGGCCCCGAGCACGACCGCGAAGTGTCGAGCCGGCGCTCGCAGGGAACGTCCGCTGAGGATCGCCGCGATGCCACCGGCGATGAACGCCGTCAGCGCGAACAGCTGATGCGGGAACAGCCGCACGCCGGGGAACACGCCGACCCCGAGCACGCCGACGCCCATGAGCGCGACCGTGATGACCAGGCCTCGCCGCAGATGTGCGCGATGCAGGTAGACGGCGGCCGTCACGAGCAGGATCCCCGCCACGATCATCGCGATGTCGAAGATCGTGGCCGAGGGCTGCAGCACGACGCTGTGCGGCGGCAGGCTTCCGCCGAGGTCGCTGATCGTGTTCTCGTCGGTGAAGTACGGCGCCGGGTACAACGCCTCGGCGGTGATGATGCTCAACAGTATGCCGGCGCCGGTGACGGCGAGCAACGCCCCCGCCGTCGTCCGCGCAGTTTCTCCCTTCTTGGCGGTGGGTGCCGTGCCGGTGGGAGCGTCACGAAGCAGCGTGTCGACCATGTCGGCCTCCCCTCATCTTCGCATTCAGCGTAGGGAGGGGAGCGGGGGCGCCTTAGGGTCGATGGTCCCGGCACGCGGCGGCCCTAGTGGCGCGCCTCTTTCAGCCAGCGCCGAAGGCGCTTGGAGCGCGCCGCCTTCCACGCGGCCGGCCAGCGATCGCGGGCGGCCGAGCGAGCCTCATCCTCGAGGCACGCGAGCATCCCGGCCGCGAAGGCGGCCTCGCCCATGATCCGACCGCGGCGTGCCAGCATCTTCAATCGATCCTCGGCAACCACCACGTCCTGCAGCTCACCCAGGACGTCCTGGAGATCGGCGAGCCGTTCAGCCAGAGGTCCCCCTTCTGCGTGAAGGGCATCGGTCGCTAGCTCCGCCGCGTACCGGGCACGCTTCGCGCGCTTGCGGATCTCGTGGAGGTCCGCATCGGATGGGGCTCTCTCGAGACGGGCCACCTCCCGCGACACTCGGCGATACGCCTTCCGTACGAGCTTCCGCAGCAGATCTTTCGCTGGCTGCTCGCCGTCGATCCCTTCCGCCAGTGGAGGAACGGAACCGGCGTCGATCAAGGCGTCGACGAGCTTGATGTATCGCCTCGAGCCGAGACCATTCACGAGCTCCACATGATGCCGACGTCGATCGTTCTTGAGTTCCGTCACGATGGCGGAGGCCGCGGTCGGCTCGAGGCCCCGCGTGGTCGCGAGCTCCTCGATCCTGTCGATCATCACGTCGAGGTCTCGAACCGCTCCCAGCAGCCCGCCGACCCAGGCGAGCTGCTCGCGCAACCACTCGGCGACCGTCGGATCCAGCAACGGCCCCAGCGTCTTGAGATCCGATCGGAGTCGACGCGTCGCGACCCGCGCTTGGTGGATCGCTTCGGGATCGGAGCCGAGCCTCGCCGCCGGGTCGTTGGCCAGCAGGCGGATCGCACCCGAGCCGATCGCGCTTTGAACCAGCTCACTGATCGAGATCTTGGGTCCGGACGGTGGCTCGGCGATCTCGGGCTCGGGGAGGCTATCGCCGAGCACGTCTGCGATCTTTGCGTGATCGGTGGACTTCGCGCCCGCCTCGATCAAGGCATCCGACATCTCCTCCATGAGTCGATCGGCGTGCGGCGAGGCAGCTTCGATCTCGATCTGATGGAACGTGGGTCCTTTCCGGAGACCCACGACGGACCAGACGCGATCGTCGTCGACCTCGATCCGATCCTTCGATCCTTCGTCTGCGACCTCCAATCGGCGCCGTTCCGTGACGACGACGGCGATCGGCGTGAGCAACCCTCTCCGTACCACGGATCGGGTGAGCGCACGGAGTCCGGCGGGTGGGAAGAGAGCGGAACCGGACGCATGAACCTCCGCCCGGACGAGCGGACCCCTTCTCCCGTTCGACGGGATCGCGAGCTTCAAGGTCCAACGATCCTCGGATCCATCGGAAGCCGTGCGATGACGGAGCGTGTGGCCCCACCGCAGCAGTCGCCGTTGGCTCGTGTCCCAATAGATGGCGGTCAGTCGAACCTTGCCGGCGTCCGTCACCGAGGTGCCGGGCACACCGGGTATCCGGATGCCCTCGGGAGCGTCGAACTTCTGTTCACGCTCACGCTCGACCGTTCGGGTCGCCACGGACCACCCGTACCCATCCTGCGTCCGCGGAAACGCAGGCGCGTGATGACTCACTCCGAGGAGGTCGCCGAGCACGCGCGACCGATGCGATCCATTCCGCCGTGATCTGACGGCCCGATCCGGCATAAGAAGCGTCCAGGTGGGTATGACTCCAGACAGCACATCATCGTGGAGAGGAAGGAGGAGCCGTGGGTATCGTCATCGCTGTCTTGGCCGTCATCGGCCTCGTAGCCGTGGTGCTTTGGCTGATGCGCAGGGCCTAGCGGAGAAGCCCCCGAATTGTCCCCCAGCCCCCGCTAGAGGATCGCGGGAGGGTCAGGACAGATCGAACCGGACAGTCTGCTCGCCTTGACCCTCCCAGACCGGCGTGCTACATCCGTATGCTGGCGGGTGTGGGAGGGGATCGAAGTGCGCGGAGGGATAACGGCGGGTGCGGCCTTGCTTCTTCTCCTGCTTGTTCCAGCGACGCCCGCCGCAGCATCGAGCCCGCCTGTGGTCCTCATCGTCATGGAGAACCATTCGTTCGATGCATCCGATCCGGGAGGAGCGATCGGCACGCCCGGCTACATCGTGGGCAATCCCGATGCTCCATACATCAACGGAACGCTGATCCCACAGGGAACGTTGTTCTCGAACTACTACTCGACGACGCATCCGTCGTTGCCGGCATACCTCGACATGACGGCGGGGCAACACGGCTCGTGCACGGATGATGTCACGTGCCCTCGGGACTCACTGACCTTCGACAACATCTTCCAACTGCTCGGCAAGACCGGGATTTCGTTTGCCTCCTACGTTCAGTCCATGCCCACGAACTGCGCCTTGACGTCGACGGACGTGTACTCCGTTGATCACAACCCAGAGGCGTATCTCGCTGATGTTGATGCCGCGTCGGGACTCCCGTACGACTGCCCCAGGACTGACGTGCCCTTCCCGACCGACTGGGCGACGCTACCGGCCTTCTCGCTGGTCGTCCCCGATCGATGCCACGACATGGAGGGATCGGCGTCAAACGGCCCATGCCCCAAGAAGACGGACGCGATCATCACGGCAGGCGACACCTGGCTGTCCCAGACGGTGCCCACGCTGGTCTCGACAGGTGCCGACGTGATCGTCGTGTTCGATGAGGCGACGGGCGGGGACAAGCGAAACGGAGGCGGACACGTCCTCTCGGTCGAGGTGGGACCCGGTGTCGTGGCGGGCTCGACAGACGGGACCTTCTATAACCACTTCAGTCTGCTCTCTGGGCTCGAGGGGCGGTTGGGCCTGTCGCCCCTCGTCGGTGGCGCGGCGAGCGCCAATCCACCGCTCCCGATTCCTGGAGCAGCGCCCGCGACCCCGCCCACGATCACGGATGTGCAGCCGAACATGGGGGCACCGGGCGATCTCGTGACCATCTCCGGGACCGGCTTCTCGAACACGTACGCAGTGCGTTTCAATGGGTTGGACGCCGCATTCGACGTCGGGAACGACAGTTCGATCACAGCGACGGTTCCGATATCCGCCTCGTCCGGGCCCATCAGCGTCGCCGTCCCCGGCGCGACGGTGTCAAGCCCGTCGACCTTCACCGTGACGACGTCCCAACCAGGCGTCGCGATCACTTCCTTCTCCCCGACAAGCGGTGCGCCCGGAACCCAGGTGACCATCGATGGAAGCGGGTTCGGCTCGACGACGGATGTCTCGTTCGGCGCGACGTCTGCGTCGTTCACGGTGATCTCCGATAGTCAGCTGGCGGCGACCGTGCCCCCGAGCGCGTCGTCCGGGCCGATCACGGTGATGACGACGGACGGCTCGGCGACGAGCTCGGCCTCGTTCACCGTCGGGACGCCGATCAAGACGGTGAACGTCACGGTCGGTGATGACTTCTATCGCCCGAAGGCCGCCACGACCGTGCCCGGCGGCGACGTCGTCTGGACGTTCACCGGCTCCCATCCGCACGCAGTCCGCGATGCCGCGCTGCTCGGCGCGGGTTCGACGCCACTGTTCGACTCCGGATCGCGCACGTCGGGGACGTTCTCCTGGACGTTCAGGGCAGCCGGGACCTATGCATACGTCTCCGCCCAGGGCGAGGCAACCGTGATGAAGGGGACCGTCGCCGTCCCCGTGACGGTCTCGCCATCGGCGGGGACCTCGAGCACCACCTTCACCGTGACGGTCACCTCGACCCCCGTGGCGGGATTCGCATCGGTGGTGCAGTCCCGATTCCAGCCGCCGGGTGGGAAGTGGGGCGCATGGAAGACGATCGCGACCACGACCGCCACCGGTCTCGACTTCACCCCGGCCTCGGGTGCGGGCGGGTACCAATTCCGCTCACGGCTGCGGAACGTCGGTACCGGCCGGATGTCGGGGCAATCGCCCGTCCGGCAGATCACGGTCAGTTGATCGACGGACGGGAGGGATCCGCCGTTACCCGGATCGACCCGCCGACGAATCAATACGGTGGCGCAACAGCCAATGAAGAGAACGTTTCAGGAATCATCCGGGCATGCGAAAGGGCCCCCACTCCTAGAAACCCTTTCGCGGTTGGCTGTTTAGAGGAAGTGCTCTCTCTTGATCAGCCGTTCCTTTGCTACCCAGCACTTCGCCCGGCCAAACAGGAAACGGTCTCCGGGCATTTCGGGGCAGACCTATGATTCGCAGAAGATGCGTCGCGCTGTTCAGACGCCGCATAGTGGTTCGTGCAGTGGGGTTATGCCACGTTGCTATCGGACCGCCCCTGTAGCGCGTCCTTCCGAGCAACCATTCGTTCGCCCAGGTCCGCGAGCTCTTCTTTGCTGAAGACCTGACGGGCCTGCTTGAACATCTCGTCTTCCTCTTCTCCGATGTGATGCTCGACGTTCTCCTTCATGACGGTGAGCTTGGCACCCCAGGTCTCGTCGTCGTAGGCGACGCCCTCGATCTCCTTCATCACCATGTCGACCACGTTGTGCTCTTCGTAGGCCTCGAGGACCAGATCCTTGGCCTTGGGGTGCTCCTTGAGCGCCGGGTAGAAGATCTCCTCCTCGATCGCCTCGTGCACCTCGAGCTCCTGCTTGACCTTCGTGAAGAGCTCTTCCCGCGTCTTGACGCCGCGCGTCGTCGTGCTGTCCAGATCGGTGAGCAGCTTCTTCACCTTCTTGTGGTCTTGCTCCAGCAGTGCG
>CAWCDA010000049.1:0-18049 GCA_963794065.1 uncultured Actinomycetes bacterium
CGTGCTGATCGCCGCGGCGTTCCCGCAGCATCTCGGCGCCAGGTGAAGCCGCATCGTCCATAGGTGTGAGGTTTCCCGCGCCTACCCGAGCAGTAAACGCGGGTGCTCTTCCGCGCACCGCCGAAAGTCCCATCGAGAAATCCCCCGGAACGATCCGAACCGAACGCCTCCCCCGCCCGATGACCTTGGCAATGACGGGAGCGTGGTGACGATCCAGGCATACGAAGACGGCGGCTTCGGCCATTTCGATCGGACCCTCGCGGCGGCCAAGGCCGGCGGCGACTGGGCCTGGCGCGAGCTGTACCGCGGCACCGCCCCGACGCTCGCCCGGTACCTCCGAGCTCGCGGTGTGCCCGACGCCGAGGACATCGTCGGCGAGACGTTCGTGCGCGTGGTGCGGCATCTGGACGGGTTCGTCGGCGACGAGGCGGCGTTCCGGACCTGGCTGTTCACGATCGCGCGGCACCTGGTGGTCGACGGCGCGCGGCGGCGCGAACGGCATCCCTCCGACGCGACGCCCGACCATACGCTCCGCGCGTTGGCTCCCGTCGGCAACGCCGAGGACGAGGCGATGGCCTCGATCGGCGTCGCGAGCGTCCACGAGACCCTGGCCGCGCTCACCGAGGAGCAGCGCGACGTGATCCTGCTCCGCGTCCTGGCCGACCTCTCGGTCGCCGAGGTCGCCGAGGTGCTCGGACGTCGTGAGGGCGCCGTCAAGATGCTCCAGTCCCGAGGGCTCGCCACACTCCGCCGAAGATTTCCGTCCGAGGGCGTGACCCCATGAGCCCCGAGCGCGTTCCTCCCTATGAGATGGGCAGAAACGATCACGACGATGAGCTCGAACAGCTGAGCGAGCTCGAGGCGTTCTCCGAGGGCCTTCGCGCCGCGTTCCCAGCGCGGCCGCTCGCCGCCGAGGACGAGCACATCGCGTCGATGATCGCCGAAGCTCACCTCCTCGCCGACACTGGCGACCCGGTCGTGAGGCCGGTCAGCAACGCCGACGCACCTGGTCATCAGGTGTCGTGGCTGCCGAAGCAGAGGAGGAACCGCATGCAAGAGGAACGGAATCGCAGCAAGAGGGTGGTCATCAAGGTTCTGGCGCCGGCCACCGTGTTCTTCGCCCTGTTGGGCGGCGTGGCGTGGGCCGGTGGACTGCCGGCGCCGCTGCAGCGGACCGCATCGCACGTCGCGGGCTTCGCGGGCGTGACCCTGGACGACGGCACCGACGCCACCGAGGTGGAGACGCCGGATCCGGCCGAGACCGACGCCCCGGATACCGCCGACAACCAGGACGGCGATCACCAGGGTGAGGACAACCAGGACGCGACGACCGGCGAGGACAACCAGGGCGACAACAACGACCAGGGCACGACGACCGGCGACAACTCCGGCGAGGACAACCAGGACTCGACGTCGGGAGACGACAACCAGGGCGAGGACACCCAGGACTCGACCTCCGGGGAAGACAACAACCAGGGCGAGGACACCCAGGACTCGACCTCCGGCGACAACTCTGGAGACAACTCGGGCGAGGGCTCGGGTGACTCCGGCGGTTCGAGCGACAACTCTGGCGACAGCTCGGGCGACTCGGGCGGCGACTCCGGGTCCGGCGGCTCCGGCTCCGGCAGCTCAGGCGGCGACGGCCAGGACTGACGGCTCGGCCACCACGGTTGCGATGGGGCGCCCCCTTCGGGGGCGCCCCATCTACGTTCCGGTGCTGGGCTCGACGGGGCCGATCTCGATCACGGAGGGTTGGCCCGGGCCGTTGCAGGGGGGTACCCCGTCGGGTCCGGGCTCTACCTCCATCGTTCCGCCAGCCGGCAGCGCCAAGCGCCAGTACACGCCGGGATCGCCGCACCAGTTCGACCACGAGAAGCGCACGTCTGCGTGCTCGCCGCCGGCCAACGTCACGACGGGCCAGCCGTCGGGCCGAGGCGTATCGTTCACGACCCAGGTCGCGTCCACCTTGTCGAACGTGATGCCGGAATCGATCGTCACGCCAAACCGTCGAGCAACGTGAGCGTGGGCGTTCCCTCGAGCGTGCAGGTATCGACCGATACGTTCTTGAGGGCGATCGAGCCCTCGCGCGAGCCCATCGCTCCTTCCAGCGCCGGCGTCGCGGTTATCTGCAACGGCGAGCAGGTCGGGATGGAGGTGCCGGGAGGACCGGACGTGGCAGGCTGGGTGACGGGCTCCGGACCGATCACACGCACGCCGGCGAACACACCCGCGACGAGCACAGCCGCGACCACGACCGCACCGAGGGCGTTCACCGCGAAGCGGCGATGACCCCGGCCGGCCAGCTCGGGCGGCACATCCAGTTGCGGGGGCACGTCTTCCGCCCGGTGTCGCAGCAGTTCGCGGACCCGGCCTTCCATGTCATCCATCGGTCTCACCTCGCATCTCGTCACGCATCGTCTGGAGCCCTCGAGACACCAGGGACTTCACCGTTCCGGGGCGGCACCGCAGCACCTCCGCGACGCGCTGCTCGGACAGGTCTTCGTAGAACCGCAGGACGATCGCGGTCCGCTGCCGCTCGGAGAGTCCGCGCATCGCGCGCCACAGCTCGTCCCGCTCGCCGACCGCACGATCGGACGGGGAGGCGGCAGCCTGCGAGCCGATCGCTCTGCCCTCGCGTTCGACGTAGGCGCGCTCCACCTTGCGGCGGCGGAAGTGCGAGCGGCTGAGGTTCACGACCGTGCGTTGCAGGTACGCCTCGAAGGCGCCCGGGTCGCGGAGGTGCACCAGGCGGCCCGCCAGCTTCACGAAGGCGTCCTGGACGAGGTCCTCGGCAAGCGCGCGGTCCCCCGTCAGCAGGTAGGCCAGGCGGACGGCGTCGCTCGCATGCCGCACGTAGAGCTCGCCCAGCCTCGTGTCCTCAGCGGTCATCTCGGAGGTCAGCATCTCTCCATCACGCCATCAGGACGCGCAGGTACCCCAGATCGGTTCCGTCAAGGCCGCCGGGCTCAGGCGCTCCGGGCTTCCACGATCTCTCGGAGGCGGCGGAGGTCCTTTCGGTTCGCGCGCCGCATCGCCGCCGCCATGACGGGGCCGGCCACCTTCGCGAACCCCGACGGTGTCCCCCGATTGCGTAGCGTCATGCGGGTCGCACCGTCGGGAAGGTCCTCCCACAGGTAGGTGGTCTCCATCGGAAAGGGGCCTTCGTCGGTGCGCATCACCAGACGGGCGTCCGGATCCCAGGCGGTCACCTCATAGGTGTATGCGAGGCGGCGTCCCAGGAACCGAGCGACGAAATCCATGCGAGAGCCCACGACGAGCGGAGGGTCGGTCCGCCAGGCGATCGACTCGATGTTGGCGTACCACGCCGTCGCGTTGTCCGGATCGGTGGCGAAGGCGGCCACCACCGCGCGCGGCCGGCGGATGTCGATCTGGGTCGACACGTCGACGTTCGTCATTCGAGCGCGGGCGTGGCGCTTCCGGTCTCCGCGAGCTCTTTCAGCCGATCGAGGATCGTGGACCACGTATGCGCGACCGAGCCCAGCTCGAACAGCGACTGCTCCTCTGAGAACCCCGTGTGCGTGAAGAGCACGTTCGTGCCGCCGTGCTCGGTCTCGGGCGAGAGCGCCCAGCGCACCACGGTCCCCTCCCAGAACGGGAACTCCCCCGTACACGTCCACTCGATGGCGTCGTCCTCGATCCGATCGATCCGCATGCGTAACGGTACCGGCGCACCCGAGAATCCGAAGGTGGCCTCTGTTCCCACCGTCGGCTCCGCCGACACGGTCGGCGTCCAGAAGGACGACAGTCCCACCTGCGTCGTGATGGCGCTTCGGATCGGCTCGGCCTCTGCGTGGATCGAGATCCCCAGCACGATGTCGCGTGTCATATCGCTCCTCCCTGTCCCCGAGCGGCTATTTAAGCCCTGACTTAATGATGCTGTCAAGCTTAAGGATGTGCTTCAATACCCAGCGTGCAGGCCGTTCTCGATGCGATCAGCAACCCGCGGCGGCGCGAGATCCTTCGGATCGTGTGGGACTCGGAGCGTTCCGCCGGTGAGATCGCGGCGCGCTTCGACGTCAGCTGGCCGGCCGTATCCCAGAACCTCAAGGTGCTCAGGACCGCGGGGTTGATCACCGAGCGGCGAGAGGGCACGCGCCGTCTCTATCGCGCCAACCCGGCCACCTTGGGACCGCTCGAGGCGGCGCTTCGCCAGATGTGGGAACAGGATCTCGACGCACTGGCCGACGCGATGCAACGGGAACGCCGTGGCTGAGCGCGGGATCGAGGTTCGGAAGGATCTGCCCGAGGCACCCGAGGACGTGTTCGCGTTCCTGACCGACGCCGCTCGCTACGCGAAATGGATGGGGCGGGCGGCGGAGCTCGATGCGCGCCCCGGCGGGATCTATCGCGTCGAGATGGACGGCCAGACAGTGGCGCTCGGCGAGTACGTCACCGTGGATCCGCCTCGTCGTCTCGTCTTCACGTGGGGGTGGGTCGGGAACCCGGAGGTGCCGCCAGGATCGACCACCGTGGAGATCGAACTCACGCCGACCGAGGACGGCACGATGCTCGTGCTGCGCCACACGGGTCTCCCCGACGGGTCGACCACCGCGATGCACCGCGAGGGATGGGAGCTCTATCTCGGCCGGCTCGCCGTCGCAGCGTCGGGCGGCACGCCACCGGCGATCCCGCATCCCTGACGGAGCGGCGCTACATCATCGCGGCCATCAACTCGCGCACCTTGGCGTTGTCGTCGGTGACGAGCACGCCGCGGTTGCCCGTCGCGAGGTACATCGCGCGGACGTTGACGCCGGCGTCGGCGATCGCCCGGGCCATCCGGCCCATCGAGCCCGGCTCGTCCGCGCCCTTGATCGGGTCGCCCAGGATCGCCTCGTTCTCCTCGTGCACGGTGATGCCGGCGCCCTCGAGTGCCGTTCGGGCGGCGGCCGCATCCTGGACACACACGTGGATGACGCCACGCCCGTCGCCACCGGTGCCACAGCCACCCTCCATGTTGATCCCGGCCTTGCCGAGCGCCTCGCCGACATCGGCCAGCGCTCCCGGACGGTCCTCGACCAGCAGGGTCAGATCGGTCGCCATCGCCTCACTCCTTCTTCCGACGGTCCCTATGGGATACGCCGCGGTGGAGACGAGGTCAAATCGAACGCGTGCTGGGCGTCAGCCGATCTGCTCGGCCAGCCCGATGAGACTGCCCTCGGGGCCTCCTTCATTGTCTGAGACACGAGCACCTCGGAGGGGCCCGGCGTTCGATGCCACCCGAGCGATCGTTCCAGGTCGCCTGTGGCGGCCACGGCGTTCAGCCGTGCGACGTGATTACGCCGTTCGAGATCGACCCGTCCGAGCCGGGCACGGTCCAGTACGCGCTCACCGAGCGGCTGCTGCCATCCGGCATCGTGCACGTGGCCTCGAAGGATGCGCTGTGTACCTTGGTCACCTCGCCTGAGCAGAGGGTCCCGCTCGGCAGGTACTCCATCTGGAAAGTCGTCGACGCGAGCTTGTTCGGCGTGACCAACAGGTCGACGCGGACGAGCACGTTCTGGGATCCGGTGCCGTTGCCGGCCATCGACACGATGCCGCGCGTCACCCCCATGTCGTCGAGGATCTGGCCGCTCAGCGTGTCCCGGAAGTCGGCGGCGTTCCACGGCTTCGGCTGGAACCGCAGCGGACCGGCCCCGAGTCCCACCACGAGAGCGACGCTCGCGATCCCAGCCATGGTGGGCGCGACCTTCAGCGTCCACCCGGCCGGGTCCCGCGGCCTGAGGATCCGCCAGGCGATCGACCCGCCGACGACGCCGACGGCGAGGCCGATAGATCGCAAGCATCCACGGGGTGCTTCGGTCGGTGCCGGTTCCAACCGCGTGGAACGTCGCCGCGGTCCACACGACGAAGTTGACATAGTGGACCTTGCGCCAGATCGCGTAGGGGAGCTTCGTGTTCCGGTAGTGGTTCGTGAAGGCGAGCGCCAGGAGCAGTTCCGCCGCGGCGATGCCGAGACCCGTCCAGATCGGGCGATAGGACGAGAGCAACGGGATCGCGAGCGACGCGATCGAGAACGGCAGGTAGGCGTCGATCGCGACCGCGACGATGTGCAGGACGACGAAAGTGCCGACCAGGATCCCTGCCGTAGCGGTGGACATCCTCGAGGGCGAACCGAGGCCAACGCGACAACGACTTCTTCCCGGTCATCAGGACGCCCAGCGGCGACGTTCAGCGACAGCAAGACGTATGCCACGATCCCGCCGGCGCGCGCGGCGTACCAATCGACCGGGTTCGACGTCAGGTGCATACGGCCTCGCGCATGCTGCGATCCCACGCAGCGTTCATCCGGACGGTGCCGTCCGTCGAGCAGGAACCGCGCCGGGATGCCGCGCTCGTCGAGCCACGCCGGCCCGTCGCTCCCGAGCAGGAACGCGGCTTTGGCCGCGACGTCCGCGGCCAGGCACGTCGCCCCGCACGCGGTCACGTCGCGTCCAGCGCGCTGCGCGCGGGACGCCCTGTCCGGGGGTCGATCAGATGGTGCTGCAGCTCGCCCGCGCGAAGCCACGTCGTTTCGAGCTGCCGCTCGTCGCGAGGGCGCCCCGCCGTAGCTCGACGACCCGCCACCCGGCACTCCGACCGTGAGCGGGGCACGCGCGGCGAGGTCGCCGCCCGCCGAGACAACCCGTGGCAGCCGGAGGAGCGCCATCGCGTCGTCCACGGCCAGCGACTTCACGACGCCGTTCAGGTCGAGAACCACGTCAGGTGCCGTCTGCAGCACCCGCCCGAGGAGCACGACGTCGCCACCTTGTCGCGGGTCCCCCACGGGCGCGTCGTCCTCGCGGAGCTCACCGAAGTCCCGCGTATACCCCGCCGCAAGGAGCGCGGCGCCCAGGCTCGGGTCGACCAGTCCACCGGTCTCCTGTGCGGCGGACAGAGCTGCCCGCACCGCGTCAGCGAAGCCGCCGGAAACGAGGGTCGGCCGGCCCGCCCTTGCGTTCACTCGGTTCAGCTCGCTTGCGGCAAGGAACCGGCTGAAGCGCCGCTCCCGGTCGGCGAACAGGCGCTCGATCTCGGCGTGTTCGCGCGGGCCACCTCCCCCGACGACGATCTCGCAGCCCATCGCCGTGAAGCGGTAGTCGTTCATGACGCTGCCGTCGCGGCGCCGGGCGGCGCCTGAGCAGGGCCCACGACGCCCGACTGGAGCAGGTTCTTCTTCACGATCTGGACGTAGCGGTCGGGAGCCGCCAGTGGCGTCGTGGGCTCCTTGGCGTGACCGGCGTACGCCTTCTGGGCAGCGACGAGGCCCGCGCCGAACACCAGAACCGCGAAGGCGGTCGCGCCAGCCTTGGCGCCGCGCGCGCGCCGCTTCGCCGCGGCGAGCTGTTTCGCCCGCGCCGCCGCGTCGTGGTTCGTGCCCGCCGTCGTGCGGCGGCGTCGCTTCGCCATCGGTGCACCGATCCAGGAGGTTTCGCAACAAGTATCGGCGCGGGCACCGCGCAACGACGGTTAAGAGACTGGTAAGGATTCGTCGTGCGCGGGAACCGACCCCGCGGGCGCACGACCTGGGCGCTCGCTCGGGCGGCCGGTTTGTGGACCAGTCCTACGGGACAGCGGAGGGAGCCTCCCGCGCGTGCGTGTCGCGCAGGTCGATCACGTCCGGCGCGGCGCCCGGACGGCCGGCGAGCCGGCTCATCGTGCGATCCAGCACCTCGCCGATCATCCGGTTGTAGTCCCACCCCGCGGCGCGTGCAGCGACCGGGAAGTAGGAGATCACCAGCGGATCGTGGTACATCCCCGGCAGGGTATTGATCTCGAGAAGCTGCGGACGCCCTTCATCGTCCAGCCGCATATCGACCCGCGCCACATCTCGGGAGTCGAGGGCGAGGAAGGCCTGCGTCGCGAGAAGCTCGATCTCAGCGCGCTCCGACGGCGTGAGGTCGGCCGGGCATCGGGCTGCAGCGCGTCCGGCCTCGCTGTCCTCGAAGAACCACTTCACCTCGTACGAAGCGAAGTTCGGCAGCTCCGGCGGAAAGACGCTGTAGTCCTGCTCGACGATCGGCAGCACGATCGGTCCTTCGCCGATCCCGGGGTTGCCGAGCACGGTGACCGAGAACTCGCGACCAGGCAGGAACTCCTCGACCAGGACCGCCCCGCCGACGAGCGCTCGGATCTCCGCCACCTTCGGCATGAGATCGGCGGGATGCTCGATGAGGTTGTCGTTGAACAGGCCCTTGCTCGACCCCTCCGCGTTCGGCTTGACGAGCACCGGGAATCGCAACGCGTCGACCACGATCTCGCCCGGAGCGTCGCCGAGAACGATGAACCGGGGCGTCGGCAACCCATGGAAACGCCAGACCTTCTTCGTGAGCGCCTTGTCGAGCGAGATCGCGTGCGTGAGCGAGCCCGAGTGCGAGAACGGGATGTCGAGCATCTCGAGCAAGGCCGGCATCTGCGCCTCTCGCGACTGACCCCGCTGACCCTCCGCGATGTTGAAGACGAAATCGATCGAGCCGCGCAGATCACGAAGCGTCTCGAACGCTTCCTCGTCGGCCTCGACGTCGATGCATGTGTGCCCGTTCGCCTCGATCGCGTCATGGATCGCGGCGATCGTGGCCGGCTCGTCGAACTCCGCCTCAGCCTGAGCTGCACTGTCGACACCGGCGTCAGCGTGACGAACGTTGTAGCAGAAGGCGATTCGCATCTGCCGGACGCTAGCAGCGCCCCGTCGCTTCGTCTATCCGTCGGAGGTCGGCGCCGGACGTGTCTCCACGAGGAGCGCTGTGAGCCGCGACTGCGCGGCTCGCGTCAGCACCCGCGATCGAACCGCTCCCTGGGAAACGATGTCGAGGAACTCCTGCCCGGGGATCCGATACAGGCGGCTCGGCCCGACCGTTCGGACCGTCGCGGTCCGCGGATCTGTCGGAGGAGGCCGATCTCCCCGAAGAAATCGCCGGGACCGAGTGCCGCGACGATGTGGTCGCCCTCGGGTGTCTCGGCGACGACCTCGAGACCGCCTTCGATCACGACGAAGAGGTCGTCGGGCGGATCGCCTTGGCGGATCACCGAAACCCCTGCTCCCACGGGCTCCTCCCGGAGGATCTCGGCCACGTGCTCGAGGGTCGAGCGCGTGGCGCCGCGGAAGATCGTGAGTCGGCGCAGCGACGAGACCCGCTCCCGAAGCGGGCCGGCGTACGCCTCGATCGACTGATCGATCGTTCGGGCCTGCACCAGCACGCCGGCGCCCGCGATGAGCATCAGCGCGCCGCCGGTCAAGAGGGCGGCATCCAGCCCGACCTTCGCGACGAGAACCGGCGCCAGCACGATACCCACGAGGATCCCGGCAACCGTGACAGAGTCGAGCGTTCCGAAGGCCCGGCCGAGCACGTCCGCGCCGAGCAGCCGTTGCAAAGAGGTGACGACCATGACGTCGACAACGATCATCGCGGCGCCCTCGACCAACAAGACGGCAACCGCGACGCTCGGCACGCGGATGAAGGCCAGCGTCGCCATGGGCAATCCGCACAGGACCGCCGAGACCGCCAGCACCAAGCCTGCCTCCGACCGCGCCGACAGGCGCTGTGCGATCCCGGCCGCAGCGATCCCGCCCACGCCGATCGCCGCGTAGAGGAACGCGACGCCGTCGACCCCCATCCCGAGGAGATCTTTCGAGGCGAGCGCGTACAGCACGGTCTCCATGCCATAGAGCACGTTGGTCATCACCTGGGTGACAACGAGCGCGATCACGAACGGACTCGACATGAGCGCGTGGAGCCCGTCGACCAACCCCGGTCTCGAAACCGCCACAGCGTCCGCGATCACGACATCGGCGACATGGTCCGCGTCCGGGCCGAGGTCTCCACGGATCATCGCCGTGAACATGGCGGACATCAGGAACGTGAACCCGTTGACGGCGAGAGCCGCCGCGGGTGAGCCCAGGATCAACAGGACTCCACCGAGGGCGGGGCCAAGCGCATAGCTGAGGTTCGTGACGGTCGCGGAGAGGGTGTTCACGACCGAGAGGCTGTCCTCGTCGACCAGCCGTGGGATCGCGGCGTTCACGCATGGCCCGTAGGCGACCGAAAAGGTCGTTGCGACGCCGGCAAGGGCGACCGCGAGCACAGGCGAACCCTCGCGCGCGACGACCACCGTCATCACGAACATGACGATGGCGCGGATCACGTCGGATTCGATCATCGTCCCGCGCCGCGGGCGGCGGTCGGCGATCATCCCGCCGATCGTGCCGAACAGGACGTACGGCACGAGCCGCACGATGCCGGCCGCGGCGACCCAAGCGGCGGACCCCGTGCGGTCGAACACGAATACGATCAGGGCGACGTTGTAGAGCCAGTCGCCGATCTGGGAGAGCCCGGTGCCGCCGATCAGGAGGCGGACGTTCCGAGCGCGCAGTGGCGCCCATAGCCGCTTCCGCTCCACCCTGCCCCTCTCCGCGTGTCGGTCGGCGGGAGTATGCGCTCAGGGCGATGTGGGGTCCAGCCGAGCCCCCCGAGCTACCCGTCTAGATAAACTCTGGCGATGAAGGTGCCTCTCCGGCGGACGATCCTCGCCGCAGCGTCGATGCTCCTGCTCGGTTCCGCGATGATGCCGGTCGCGCACGCCGGGTCCGGCACCGCTCGCGTCTCAGCCATCACCGAGTCCCAGCGTACGAAGCACGGGGACCTTCGCTGCACGGTCGCGTTCCCGAGCGCCACCCTTGATCCCGGCCAACAGACCGGCGGGCACATGAAGGTCACGAACACGACGGACCACGACGTGAGCTTCTATCTTGGCTTCCGCGCGGCGAGCATCGTCGTTCGTGACGGCAGTGGCACGACCCTGGTGGATACGGCGTACTGGCCGTTCCCCTCCCCAGCCCCCTATCCGGTCACGTTGCCGGCGCATCGGACGCGCCAGCTCGGCCTGGCCGACACGGTGGTTCGGTGGCCCGGCACACTGGTCATCACCCCGGTCTGCGACGTGGGACAGCGGCACCCGCTGGACATGAACCCTATTGAATTCGCCGTTGCCGTCCCGCCGGACGCCCCCGATGAACAGGCCGCCCTCGACGCGGCTCTCGGAACGACTGCTGGCCTGTTCGACGACTGCTCGCCACTTCCGAACGGTGGCCCAGTGATCGGGACGCTCGACCCATGGGGCACTTCTGGAAGGGCCCTGCGTGCTGCCTGTCGGGCAACTGTCGAGCAAGAGCCTGGCTTCTCAATCGTGAACGTCATCTGGGAATCGCCGGCGAGTCTGCCGACGGTCGACCCTCCCGACCTCGGTGACACCGAGTTGCCCGGCCATCGCTCCGAAGTCGAGCGATATGGCTACGTCGTCACCTCGGCCGGAACGACGAACTACCTAACGGTCGGCGCATGGAAGACCCCGATCTCAACCGAGCGCTATCGGACGTTCTCGCTCACTCGCGTCGGAACATGGGAGCGATCGTCCTTCGCCCCTCATTGCGGAGAAGCGGCCTATTTCGTTGGCGGGTCACCGGGACGCCCGGAAGTGGCAATCATCACTCGTTGTCCGCTCAACAAGTAGCCAGCCGCCCACCCACGAAGTTGGGCTCGGTGCGGACGTTGCTGGGACATTCTTGTCATGAAATACGCAAGGTGCCGGAGAGCTTGACAGAACTCTCCCCGGCTGGGCGCGCGTTGGACGTGGCACCGCGAACGGTTCCCGTCAGGGTGCCCGAGGCACCGAAGAAGACGCCACTTCCATCGATCACAGCGTCTGCGACGATTCCAGTGCCGCCCCCCTCCACAGGACCGTGATGACACGACCCTGAGGGGCAGACGCCGCCGACAAAGGTCTCCTCGAGGACGAGTTGATCACCGCTCGTCAACGTGATCGTCCGGAGGTCGCACGAGCCGTCACATCCTCCTCCGAACGAGATCATCTCTGTTGCCTGTCCGAACGGAATCACCTGGCCGCGTCCACAGAAGCCCTCTGGGAAGACCGGACATCCGCTGAGGTAGTCGGGATGGGCGGCCTCGGCGAAGGTCATCGACACCGATACCGTGGACGCCGCGTTCGCAGGGGTCGCGAACGTGAGAGCGGATGCTGCGACGGTGAGTAAGCAGATGAACCTGACCATCCCCTCGCTCCTTCCTTGGCTGCCGCAACACTCGATGCCGCGACACTAGATAGACGCGCAGGATGTTCATTCCGTTTAGACACGCGCAACGAACCCGTGAGACACGCGCAACGAACCCGCTCCTCGGTCTAAGCGCAACACGGCTTCACGGCGTCCATGGTCTGCGTGTAGGGCGAACGGCTTGGGATGCGATCGACAAAGGAGATCTCCGATGACAGTCTGGGCTGACTCCAATCCCGCTCGGTCCCCCGGAACACGGGCTCGGGAGCGGAAGGCATGGCTCATCACTGCGACGACAGCCGTCGTCCTCCTGGTGGCGGGGCTCTTGGCTCCGGGAGCGCGTGCGACGACCCTAAGCACCAACGGCCGTCTCACGTTCATGCGGCAGGACACAAACGGGTTCTGGCAGGTGTGGACCTCCAACCCGGACCTGACGGCCGAGCACAAGCTGACCGGCGGCGATGTGGACAGCGGTTGGCCTGTCTGGTCGCCCGACGCGTCCCGGATCGCCTTCGATAGCGACAGATCGGACCCCGACCTCTCGGACAACACCCTCATCAACGACGTCTTCTCGATGAGCGCAGACGGAACTGACGTGACGAAGCTCACAGACTCGGTCGGGTTCAGCGGGGATGCGGCATATTCACCCGACGGCCGGCGTATCGCGTTCGACGCAAATCGCGGCGTGACGAGCGGCGATCCCGGATGGCCGTCCGCCAGTCCCGACCTGAGCATCTACGTCATGAACGCGGCAGATGGAAGCGGGGTCCGGCGGATCACGACACCACCCGCAGGAACGAGCGACACCGAGCCGCGATTCTCGCCCGACGGATCTTCCCTGGTGTTCTCACGGTTCAAGGGCGGTAACACCCTGAAATATTCGCCCCGTGTCGCTGGCGATACATCTGCGCTGTTCATCGTGAACCTCGACGGCACCGGGTTGCATCGGATCACCGGCTGGGGGGCCAATGTCGGACAAGCTGACTGGTCGCCCGACGGCAGTCGGATCGTGTTCGAGAACGCCTGCTGTTCCCTTGGGCCCGCGAACGTGTACACGGTGAGCCCGGCCGGCGGCGCGCTCACCGATCTGACCCATGGCCACGGCATCACCGGGAAAGGCAACGACACCGCGCTCCAGGACGACGGCTTCTACGATCCGGTGTGGTCGCCGGACGGCACCAAGGTGCTCCTCGGCCATGAATTCCTCGCGAACGATGGCTCGTTCCAAGTCGGGTTGGCGGTGATCGATGCGGATGGCTCCAATCTCCACTGGGTCGCAACCGTCGTCCGAGATGAGCATCAGCCCGACTGGGGCACTGCTCCGTTGCAGTAGCCCATCAGATCGAACCGGGCTTTTCGGAGACTGCGCTCCATCGACTGGTACGGCATGAACAGAACCGGGACGTCTCTGTCGGCCACGGGAGCGAGTGTTCGAGATATCGTCGCGGGCATGCTTCCTGCTCCCGAAGTACATCTCTGACCCCTGATTCCCGCGATCTGCTGCTGCGCTGCGGCGACGCTCACCGCGCCTTCACCGGGTTGCCCGTGAGCGACAGATCAAACCGTCATCGCCGTGGCACACGCGATCGGCTCGACCAACGTCTCCACAGAAAGACGCCTATCCAGATCGCCGCGATGAGTCCCAGCAGGCAATGAACGAACAGCACGCCCGCGAGCCTCGGCCCGCCCCAATCGTGGGCATACGACGACGGATCCGAGTAGTCGATCGTGAATAACTCCACGACCGCCCGCACGATGAAGAACATGCCGACGATGACGCCAAGTGTGATGACCACTTTGCGCATGAGTCCCCAGGGCTGTGCCTGACCTCCGCCGGGCCGAACAAGCGATCTCATCACAGCTATCGACCCAGAAGCCTTCGAGAGTGCTGATGCTACGACGGCGCCGCGAGCCAATAGTGGTGAGGGCATGCGTCGGGTGTCTGTTGGTAGGCCGTCGTATCGAAGCTGGCGCCGACAACGCCGCCACCCAACGTCACTCTCTCACCGACCGTGCCGACAACCGTGCCGTTCTCATCGAGCACTTCAGTCCGTCCGTCCTGCCCGGTCCTCGCCGTGTAGCCATCCGGCCACAGCAGCACCAAACCGCCCTTCCCGCCCTTGTCGCCGGCGATGAGGCAGCCCGACCGCTCGTCGAGCTGGCTGGACAACAAGGCGGACGGGTACGCGTCTTGACGCGGAACCGTTGGAAAGAAGAGACCGTCCGGTGCGGAAGGTCCCACGTGGGTGCAAGCAACAAGCGATTCGGCGACTACGAAACACACGACGAGCGAGAAGAACCTCACCTTCATGTGACGGATTGTGGAGCACCGCCGGTTCCCGGTCGAGCGCCCTCCGGACGAGGCGGTTCTTCAGAGAGTCGTACGTGTGAACGTTACGTGCGTGACTCCGCTGGGTGAGGAGGTGGCCTCGACCTGGTAGCCCTTCTCGAGGTCCTCCAGTCCGTCCCAGAGGCGCACGCCTCGGCCGAGCAGGATCGGGACCACCACGATGTGCGCGTGGTCGACGAGCCCAGCCGCAAGGAAGTCGCGGAGCATGGTCGGACCTCCGCCGATGCGGACATCCTGGCCGTCCGCTGCTTCGCGGGCCGTCTCGAGCGCCTCGGCAGGCGAGGCGTCAAGGAAATGGAAGGTCGTGCCACCCTGCATCTCGATCGGCGGTCGCGGCTGGTGGGTGAGGACGAAGACCGGTGTATGGAACGGCGGGTCGTCACCCCACCAGCCCTTCCACGCCGGATCCTCGTGCCACCCGGGGTAGCCGAACTTCCCGGCGCCCATGATCTCGGCGCCGATCCCCGGACCGTGCAGCCGCACGACCGCGTCGTCGATGCCGCCCCCGCCGCCCGGCTCGCCGACCATCTCGTGCCACCACCGGGTCGCGAACATCCACTCGTGGAGCCGTTGGCCGGCATGACCGAACGGGGCGTCGTGGCTCAGACCTTCCCCGGTGCCGAACCCGTCGAGCGAGACGGAGAAGAACTGGACACGAGCGAGTGACATGGCTGGCGTTCCCTCCTTCTGATCGAATCTGGTCGACGATGGGTCGTCGTGCTCGCATACCCGTCCTCGATGAGCCTATACATGAAGAAAGGTGCGCCGCGTCGGTTCGAGCGGCACCCCCAAAGGGTCCGCGTGAACTCTTGCGCGAGCACCTCGACCCAGGTTGGCTTGGCGTGAAGAGCGGCACGGTCTACGAACACGGAAAGTCGTGGCGCGGGCTACGCCGGGCGTTCGAGATCGGCGTTTTCGTCGAGAGCCTCGTCGATCAGTTCGAGGATCCGCTCGATCTCTTGTTGCAGATGTTCGTCGTGCGTCGACGCCCGATGCGCCGTCTCCGTCTCGACCTCGGCATCGCGGTCATCACGAGGATGATGCTTGCGCGTCACTCGCTCGAACCGCTGCCGCATGCCGTGTGCCTCCTTGGTTCTCATACGTTTCGACCCTGCAGCTGGATGACCGGATGGGCGAGAATGACCATTTCCCCATAGCTCTCCGACATGTCCCGGTCACCGATCCGAGTCCGACACCGCAATAGCGAGGGGCTGATCTGGGCGAGCAGTAGCCGCCTGCAGGAAGGCGGTTTGAAAAGAAATAGCCTTTCGACCAGGGTATCGATCCGATGTCGCGGGTAGACACGTCGGATGCGGGCCGTGAGAGAAGATCCCGAGCAGGCAGTCAATGATTCGTTGTGGGCTGAAGCGTTGTGGGGACTCGGTCTGATCGGTGCGGTCCTTGTCTTCGTGGCCATGCTGGTGGCCCTCTTCGGTCGCTAACGCCCGCCAACAAGAATGGGCTCGGTCTCGACAGATCCGAAGCGAGTGGCGCTCCTCGTCGTTTCGCCGAGCCGCGGACGGGGAACACCATGACACGTGGACCAGGATCGGATCGACGAGGACCTCGACGGCGTGGCCCTTCGGCTCGCGGAAGACAGGCTCGAGGAACAAGTCGGGCTGCTCCTAGCCGAGGCTCAAGGCGACAGGACCCGACTCGCGATGGCAGCGGCCCGCCTATCGACGAACCGGCCGACTCAAGGCGACTCCAAGGAGCAGATCGCTTTCGCGCTGCTGATCGAAGCGGCTCACCGGGCAGCCGAGGAGCCACACATCAAGGTCGTCGGCTAGCGGACGGATCCGAACCAGGACGTTCAGCGAGGGTCCGACTGCGACCTCGGCCGCTGCGCGGTCTCGGCATCAAGCATCGGATCCCGTGAGCCCTCAGATGGCGACTGCCGGATCCTAGGTCTGTAGCGACGGTTCGTGTGCTCGCACGGACACTCTTTGCCCAGGTAGACATGTCCCCTCGAACATGACTTCCAGTGCACAGCCCTGAATGCGCCGCCACCCATACGTCCCTCCGCAATGCTATCCGGGCCTGCGGAAGGGCCTCTCCACTCCCCCGAGGCCCTTCCGCGTTGTCCGTCCAGAGGAAGCTTGCTCGTATACACCTCTCTCGATTCAGACAGTGCAACGCTACCCGTCGGTTCGATCTGTCAAACAGCGAGGGCCAGAGCGGCCGAGACTGTCCGGGCGCGACGCGTAGGCTCCGAGCATGAGCGACGTCCGGGTGCTGCGTGCGCGGGCGGGCGACGACAGCGAGGTCGCTCGATTCGAGGAGGCGTTCGACGACGTTGTCGTCTCGGAGGAGACCTCGCGGTTCCTCGCCGACGACCGCCACGTGCTGTTGCTCGGCTACGTCGACGATCGACCGGCGGGCTTCGTCTCTGCGGTCGAGGTCTTCCATCCGGACAAGCGTGCGGAGCTCTTCTTGAACGAGATCGGCGTGATCGAGCGAGACCGCCGCCGCGGTGTTGCGAGCGCCCTGATCGATGAGCTCAAGCATCTCGGTCGGGAGCGAGGCTGCGCCAACATCTGGGTGCTGACCGACGAGGCGAACGCGGCAGCGATGGGCCTCTACGCCGGCACCGGAGGAACCTGGAACGGCGACCGGCAGGTGATGTTCGAATACGACCTCACCGACGGGGAGTCGCCGGACTAACCGCCCGGCGCGCTCTCGCCGCGCTCGAGGAAGCGGAACAATGGGAGATCGTCCTGAAACGGGAGCGGCTCGGCGCGGAGCCGCCAGGTGCCGACCGAGAATCGGTCCTTTCCCGGAGAATCGAACGCCACCTCGTCGAAGCCGGCCCCGGCGAACCAGCCCCGGGTCGCAGGCGTGCCATCGGGGGAACGCCGGTGCTGTGTCCAGATCACGGTCGCGTTCGGTGCGCACAACCGTGAGGCAGACTCGATGAGAGCGTGCACATCGTCGCTCGAGATGTTGCCGAAGATGCCACAGAGCAGGAGGACGTCGGCCGGGACGGCGTCTCGATAGAAACCAGTCAACGAGGCGTCGCCCTGCACGATCTCGATCCCCGTGAGCCCGGCTGCGGCGGCAGCCTCGCGGGCCACCGCGACGTTGTGCTCATCCAACTCGACGAGCAGTGCGCTCACGTCGGCTGCTCGTGGATGGTCACGAAGAGATCCGATGGCGTCACGCCCTTGACCTGCGCACAGGCTGATGAGACGAACCGGCCCGGCAGGGGCCGCGTCGATCGCCTGGCGCAGGCGCTTCTGGACCGCCGAGAGCCGTTGCGCGAGGTCCGACTGCGGATCGTCGTAGTCGTCATGCCAACGGACCCAGAACGGAGTCTCAGCCTCTCCCACGAAGGGAGTATGGCGAATGATCTGATCGACCTCTAGACGCGCGCGGCCAGCTGGTTCGCGCACGCCTAGACAGCGTGCGGGACGATCTCATCCTCGATCCGATCCCCGATGCGGTCGTACTCCACATCGAGGTCGAACTGTGCCTGGAGGTTCAGCCAGAACCGCTCGGAGGTTCCCAGGTAGCGCGCGAGCCGGAGCGCGGTATCCGCGGAGACGCCCGGGTGCCATGCACGATCTCGTTGATCCGGCGCGGCGGCACATGGATGTCCTTCGCCAGTCAGCAATACGTACGGTTGAAGACAGGACACA
>CAWCDA010000050.1:0-12971 GCA_963794065.1 uncultured Actinomycetes bacterium
GTCATCGCTAAACAAGCGCGCAGGGCTCGATCAACACCTCTCCGAGGTGCAGCTGGTGACCGATGGTCAGAGCATCTTCAAGATCTGTCGCCGCGACGGCGAGGTCATGGATGCGCTGAAGGAAGGGCAGATGGCCTTCTTCGTCGCGATCGACGACATCGCGACCTCCGTCGACTCGAACGTTCGGTCGTTCCAGGAGGATCGAGAGAAGTTCGTGCGCGCGTTGCGCGAAGCCGCCGCGGTCACGGCCACCGGCTCGTAACGCTCAGGTACGCCGGTAGAGACCCAGGAGCCGCTGGCGCAGCGACACGGCCGCGCGGAGGTCGTGCAGCACAGCCTCGGCGTCGTCCGCGACATCATGCGCGGCTTGTTGATCCGGCTGTGCCGGCGCGTATGCCGCCCGCACCACCGCGGTCGTCATCCGTGCCAGCCTCGGGTCATCCGTCTCGGCCAGCACGGTCGCATCGGAGAGCCGGCGGCGGAACTCCTCCGGCGTCTCGCCTGGGGACCGGCCCCAGCCGAGCTCGCCCGCGCGTTCGCCGAAGACGTCGTAGGTCGTGAGGATCAGCGTCCGCGGATCACGAGCGGCGTGGAGGCGGCGACGTCGCCGCGCTCGGTGCAGCAGCGGGATGCCGATCGCGAGGGCGAGCGCGAGGGCCGCGCCGGCGGCCAGGAGCGCCCCGATCGGACGTCTTGCCGTGGTCGGGTCTTGGGCTGCGCCGACATCTCCGGCGACGCCCCCGGACTCCTCGCCCAGACCGGTGAAGCCGCTTCCCTTGACGTTGTGAGAGCCGTTCCCGCGGCCGGTGCCCTTGATCGGTTGTGCCCCGCACCCGAGGAGCGGTCGCGGGCACGGCGGCCCTTCATCCGCGTTCTTCGGCATGTAGGTCGCGCTCGGGTCCGCGAACCCGGGCGTCGGGTCGAACCCGAGCCAGCCATACCCCTGGAACGGGACCTCGACCCAACTGTGGAGGTTCTTCGTTCGCACGGAGTAGACCCCGTTGCCGAGCGCCGTCCCCTGGTTGTAGCCGAAGGCGACCCGAGCGGGGATGCCGATCTCGCGCAACATGACGGCCATCAGGCTCGCGAACTGTTGGCAGAAGCCCTGCCGTCTGACCAGGAAGTCGGCCAACGACTGCGCGTCGTCCCGGTAGGGCACATCAACCCGGTAGCTGAAGTTGGTGTGCGCGAGGTTCCGCCAGATCGCCATGACCTTGTCGTAGTCGGTGTGCAGCCCTCTGGTCCAAGCCCGAGCCGTCTCCGGAACCGAGGGCGGGATCGCGGGCAGCTCGAGGTCGACGGCGCCCTCGTCCGCGGCCTGGACCTTGCGAAGGTCACCGGCCGTCGGGTTGGCGTCGAACGAGGTCACCGTGTAGGTCTCGCCCCCGTCGGGGAAGCTGTCGACTTCCGCGGACATCGATGCTCGGTGCCAGGTCACCTGATGATCGATCTGGAAGGTCAGCGGGTCCGGAGGCATGGCGAGCCACGCGTATCCGAGGTCGCTCGAGATCGTGAACGTCTGGGTGCTTTCGGAACCGCTGCCGCTGACGCCGGGCACCTGCGTGTCCGAGCCCACGACCTCTCCGTCGTCGGGGACCGGCTCCCACGTGCCGGTCGTCCCGTCGAAGGAGTCCAGGGCGACCATGCGCCAATAGGAAGGGTGATCGGTCTGGACTTGGAAGACCTCGACGTTGCCACCGTCCTTTTGGGCCTGCGAGAGCACCGAGCCCATCGAGACGAGCGGGCTGACCCGGATGCGCCCGTCGCTGTTGAACGAGGAGAGGTCGATCACCGGCTTCGTCCCGAAGCCAGGCATGAATAGCGGGGCCAGCGCCGCCACCGTCAGGGCCGTCAGCCCGACCCGTCGCGCGTTGCGCCCCGCCGCCGGGAACAGCCGATCCCGGTTCGCGGTCGGCGACCAGACCGGCCCCCACCCACGGATGCGCCGCAAGGAATCGGCGAAGAGGACCGCGAACGCCGCCAGGAGGAACCAGACGCCGAAGATGGGCCGCACGACCTCCTCGAGGACGCTGTCGGCGAACACGATCAGCGCGAGCGGTGGGACCAACGCGAGCAACGGGCTCTGCGCGCGGAACGCGAGGGCGTAACAGGAGAACACCGCGGCCCAGACGGCGATGGTCCCCGCCAGGACGAGCGCGGGGGTGGCGGGCGCGGGGGAGACGTAGTCGCGCGCCTGGCCGCCGACCTGCGTGGCGAGCGACCCCAGTGTGCGGAGCGTCTCCGCCGTCGGCAGACCGAACCAGGAGGTCTGCGGCGCGGCCAACCAGGTCAGCGCGAGCAGCAATCCCGCGGCACTGCACACGGTCGCGAGCAACATCCCTCGGCGCTCGGTGACCCAGGCGATGAGGCCCGAGGCCACGCCGACGGCCAAGAGTCGCCATGCCGCGCCGGACCCCTGGAGGATCCGCCCGAACGCGAGGGCGATCGCCATCGCGACCGCGAGGATCGCGATCAGCGAGCTCAGGCGCTGGATGCGGGCCGGTGTGCCCGGGGTGTGTGCCATCGTTCGCGCAACCTCGTGGTCGGGGACAGGACCAGACAGTCCCATCCGGCGCGGATCAGGGTCAGGTGTGCCTGGGTGGCTCGCGATTCCAGCTGGGTACGACGGTTGACCGGGGCGCTCGCCAGATCCATCGGGTGCACGAGGATCGCGAGCCGCTGCCCGAAGGCGGCGCCGGCCCGGACGAGCTGCGGCAGCTCTTGGGGCGCCAAGGGCGCGCCGATGAACACGAGGGATGTGTCGCCGCCGCCGGCGATCCGCAGCGAGGTGAGCGCCCGTGCGATCGTGCGCCCTCGACCGTGCGTGAGCCCGGACAGCGAGTCGAGGAACGCCTCTTCGGACAGGGCGTGGATCGGTGTTTCATCGGCGCCGAGTTGCAGGCCGAATCCGTTGCGGGCGAACAGGGCGCCGACGCTCGCCGCGCACGAGACCGCACGTTCGAAGGCCGCCCCACGCGCGGGGCCGAGCAGGCTTTCGCGGCTGTCGACGTAGATGAGCCCGCTCGCACGTCGCGAGGCCTCGTCCTGGCGGATCATGAGCTCGCCGGTGCGGGCGACCGACGGCCAGTGGATCCGTCGAAGGTCATCGCCCTCCTGGTAGCCACGCATCGTGAAGTACTCCTCACCCGTGCGGAGCAGTTGCCGCGATCGCGCGCTGCCGACGTTGCTCCCGCTGGCCGCGTCGCTGGGCGCGCGGAGGTCCTCGATCTCGGGCGTGACAAGCAGTTCCTCGCGGCCCTCCAGGATCACGCGGTTCCTCGAGAGGCCGAAGGCGTCGGTCCGGTCGACCGTCAGGGGCCCGATGCCGTAGCGCCCACGGGCCTGCGGGACGATCGAGTACGACACGCGCTGCGTGCCGCGGCCGCCGACACCGGTGACGACGAGGCGCGCGGGGCGACCCAGGGCCGGCGGCAGCCGATCCTCGAGCAGAAGGAATGACGTGGAGGTCGGGGCGGGGTTGGAGACATCGAGCCGGACGGTGACGCGGGTCCCGGGCGGTACGCGCGCCTCGGACAGGTGCCGGGCGACGGCCACCGGCTGGCCGCTCCAGCGCAGGTAGGCGCCGGCGATGAACGGCAGCATCGCGAGCCCGATCGCGACGATCTCGAGCCCGGGCGAGCCGAGGAAGCGCGCCGCGAGCCACATCGCGACCCCCGCGACGGCCACGCTGATGCCGCGGGGGGTCAGCATCACTCCCGCTCCGCGACGGGCACCTCGACGCGCTCGAGCAGCTCGGCGATCACGGCGGCCGTGTCCCGCCCGTTCATGGAGGCGTCGGCGGTCACGATGATCCGGTGACCGAGGACGGGGACCGCCAGGGCCTTGATGTCGTCCGGGATCACGAAATCGCGCCGATCGGACGCCGCGAAGGCGCGGGCGGCCCGAAGCAACATGATGGAGGCGCGGGGGCTCGCGCCGAGGTACACGTCGGCGTGCTGGCGCGAGGCCTCCACGAGGCTCACGATGTAGGAGCGGATCGCGGGGGCGACGTGCACCTGTTGGGCGAGCGAGATCAGCTCCGCGACCGCCATCGCATCGCAGACCGGGCCGATCTCGGAGAGCGGCTCGCCGACGCTGTGGGTGGCGAGGATCTCCGCCTCGATCTCCGCCGACGGGTACCCCACCGACAGACGCATCATGAACCGGTCGAGCTGCGCCTCTGGCAGGGGATACGTGCCCTCGTGCTCCACCGGGTTCTGTGTCGCGACAACGATGAACGGCGTGCCCAGCGTGTGGGTCTCGGCATCGATCGTGACTTGACGCTCCTCCATGCACTCCAACAGGGCGGACTGTGTCTTGGGGGAGGCGCGGTTGATCTCGTCGCCGAGCACGACGTTCGCGAACACGGCACCGGGGCGGAACTCGAAATCGCCTCGCTCCTGGTTGAAGACGTTCACCCCGGTGATGTCCGTCGGGAGCATGTCGGGCGTGAACTGGATGCGCCGGAAGGAACAATCGATCGACCGGGCCAGCGCCTTGGCAAGCATCGTCTTGCCGACCCCGGGGACGTCCTCGATCAGGAGGTGACCCTCGGCCACCAAGCCGACCAGGGCCAGTCGGATCTGCGCGTGCTTGCCTCGGACGACCTTCTCGATGTTGTCCTCGAGCGCGGTGAAGCGATCTCCGAACGACTGCCAATCGCGTGCTTCTTCACGCAGATCCAACCGAAACCCCCCGTGTCCGACACACTCGCGGTTGCGTGCCATCGTACCCCCGCGCGGTCGAAGCGTGACTCCCTCTATAAACGCGCGGGACGAGCGAAACGCTGAGGACGTCGAGGCATTGCCCACCGGCGGCGTGAAAGGGATCGGTCCGGACGTGCGGACGCCCCGCGCGGCCCCTGTTCGCAACTCCAGGCATCCCGGCCGGACCGATCCCCGGGGCAAGGTTACACGCTTGTGATTCAACGCGCGAGCCGTAGACTCCCTTCATGGGAAGGGCGCTCGTCCTGAACGCCACCGAAGTGCCTCTCGCGGTTCTCCCGGCGAGGCGTGCCGTCGTGCTCGTCCTCAAGGAGAAGGCCGACGTCGTCGCGTCCAACGGCGCCATCTTCCGAAGCGAGCGACTCCACCTCGACGCGCCCTCGGTGGTCCGCCTCCGGAACTTCGTGCGCGTCCCGTACCGGCAGCACGCGCCGCTGACTCGGCGTGCCGTCTTCGCGCGTGACGGATGGGCCTGCCAGTACTGCGGTCACGCGGCCGAGAACCTCGATCACGTCCTGCCTCGCTCCCGGGGCGGTCTCCACGTGTGGGAGAACGTCGTTGCGGCCTGCAGGCGATGCAACGCCAAGAAGATGGACCGCACCCCGCAGGAGGCCGGGTTCCATCTCGCCCGTCGACCCTTCGCTCCCTCCGACGGGTTCCGGCTCACGCTCGGCTCGGTCGAACCGGGCTGGGAGCCATACCTCCTCTAAGGGGGATCCCGCCACCTCCATCTGGTCCTTGCCTGCTTCGCCATGTCCGGACGCCGGTCGAACAACAGTTCGGGCGCAGTAGATGTTGACGTGGTGGAGTGCAGGTGGCATAAACGGGGACCACAGTGGAGGAAAGGGGAGGACGCGTGGCCGAACTGCTCGGCGCGCACAGCTACCAGCTCGACCCGAAAGGGCGGCTGTCGTTGTCGGCGAGGTTCCGTGAGGCCTTCGTCGACGGGGCCTGGATCACGATCGGGCAAGACGGCTGTCTGTTCGCCTTCCCCAGGGTCGAATGGGAGCGTCGCGCCGACGAGGTCTCGGCGTCCCCCCTTTCCGACGCGTCGGGGCGCGCGTACGCACGTCTGTTCTTCGGATCGTCCGACGAGCTCCGGCTCGACAGCCAGGGCCGGCTGACGCTGCCCGGGCGGTTGCGCGAGGCCGTCGGGATCGGCAAGGACGTGATCGTGCTCGGCGTGCGGGACCGCATGGAGATCTGGGACCGGGCCACCTATGAGCGCTACGAGGCCGCCTACACCGGCGCCTATCAAGCGGGCACGCTCGAGACCCACCGATGAGCTAAGGAGGTCGGGATGGCCGACAGGATCCAGGACACACCGGGACGGCTGGGCACGGAGGTGCGACAGAGCCTGTCGTTGATCGGCATGACGGCCCTCACCCTCGTCGCCTCGATCGCTTTCGGGCTGTTCGTCGGGCACATCGGGTGACCGAGGCGCCCCACCGACCGGTGATGGTCGACGAGGTGGTGGAGCTGCTCGCCGGGGCCGACGTCGTCGTGGACATGACGCTCGGCGCCGGCGGACACGCGGCCGCCCTTCTGGCCGCCGGCGTGGGCCGGGTCGTCGGTGTGGACCGCGACCCGGAGGCGCTCGCCACCGCGCGCGAACGGCTCGCGGCGTTCGGCGATCGAGTGGAGGTCCTGCGGGCCCGGTTCTCCGAGCTGGATGAGGACGACGTCGGCGGGCTCGCCGGCGGCATGCTCTTCGACCTCGGGGTGTCCTCGATGCAGCTCGACGAGCCGAACCGCGGATTCTCGTTCCGCGAGGACGGCCCGTTGGACATGCGCATGGCGGGGGCCAGCGACGAGGAACCCTCGGCTGCGGACCTGGTTAACGGGTTGTCCGAGCGCGAGCTGGCGGACCTGATCTTTCATTTCGGCGACGAGCGTCAGTCCCGACGGATCGCCGCCGCGATCGTGCGGAAGCGACCGATCGCGACCACCGATCAGCTTGCCGGCGTTGTCGTGGGTGCCGTGGGACGGCGTCCGGGGGGCCCCCACCCCGCGCGCCGCACGTTCCAGGCGCTCCGCATCGCGGTCAACCGGGAGCTCGAGGAGCTCGCCGCGTCGCTCCCGCACGCGACGGGTCTCCTCGTTCCCGGTGGCCGCGTCGTCGTCATCTCGTATCACTCGCTCGAGGACGGCATCGTCAAGCGCGCCTTCCGAGACGACCCCGGTCTTCGGGCGCTGACGAAGAAGCCCGTCGTCGCGACCGACGACGAGCGCGACGCGAATCCACGTGCCCGCAGCGCGAAGCTGCGGGCGGCCGAACGGATCGAGGAGGCGGCATGAGCACCCCCGCCCGTTCGCTGCCGTCGCCGACCTCACAGTCCGAACCCCGCGTGCGTCCCTCGCGCGCGCCCGCGGCGCGCCCGCCACGCGCCTCCCCTCCCCACCCTAATCGGCGGGCGCGCCGCGGCTCCCCATTCGCGTTCTGGATCCTCGTCGCGGTCGTCGCGGGGATCCTCATCATCGGGATCGCGTCGCTGTCGGCGCTGCTGGTGCAGACCAGCTTCCACGGGGATGATCTCCAGACGCAGCTGGGGACGCTGCAGCAACAACACGAGGTCCTGCGTGAACAGGTGGCGGCGGCCTCATCACCGCAACGGATCATGGACTGGGCGAGGCAGCGAGGGATGCAGATGCCCGAGCACGTCGTGATCCTGCATCTGCCCGCGGCCGACGGCGGGTCCGCGTGAAGCGACCCCCGGCGGGGAGGCTCATCGCCTTGTTCGTCGGGATGGCGTTGGCGCTGGGCGGCGTGGTCGTCCGCCTGGGCATGCTACAGGTGCGCGAGTCCGGCACCTACGCCGCCCTCGGCATCGAGCAGCGCCTCCGCACGGAGCAGCTGCTCGCGACGCGGGCCAAGATCCTGGACCGAACCGGCAGCCCTCTCGCCGTGACCTTGGAGGCCCGCGACGTCTATGCGAACCCCGCGTTGGTGACCGACCCGGTCGGAGAGTCCGTGCAGCTCTCGACGCTGCTCGGACTCAAGAGCAAGGCCGTGTCGGCAACGCTGGCAACGCCCGACTCCACCTTCGTGTACGTCGACCGCGGCGTCGACATGGACGTCGCGGCGCGCATCGCGGATCTGAAGCTACCCGGGGTCGGGCTCCTGCCGGTCGAGAAGCGCTATTACCCGGGCGGGTCCATCGCGGCGCAGGTCGTGGGGTTGGTGAACGTCGACGGCGTCGGCATCACGGGCCTCGAGCGACAGTACGACGCGGCGCTGGCCGGCACCCCCGGCGTCCGCACGGTGGAGCTGTCGGCGATGGGTCAGGAGATCGCCGGAGGGGTGCAGATCCAGCAAACGCCCCAACCCGGCGCGGACCTGCAGCTCACGATCGACCGGCAGATCCAGTTCCAAGCGCAGCAGTACCTGCGGCTCGCCGTGCGTGAGAACCACGCCAAGGGCGGCACCGTGATCGTGATGGACCCGCGGACGGGCGAGATCTACGCGATGGCGAACAACCCGAGCTTCGACCCGAACGCGTTCGCCGACGCGAACCCTGGCGTCCTGGTGAACCGGGCAGTTACCGACACATGGGAGCCCGGGTCGGTCAACAAGACGATCACGGCGGGCGCGGCGCTCGAGTCCGGTGCGGTGTCGCCCACGGAGCGGTTCACCGTGCCGGCCACGCGGGACATCGAGGGGTACACGATCCACGACGCGGAGGAGCACGCGACCGAGCGCATGACGCTCGGAGACATCATCGCCCACTCGAGCAACGTCGGGATCTCTCTGGTGGCCGACCGAACCGGCAACGAGGCCTTGCAGCGAACCTTTCAGGACTTCGGCTTCGGATCGCCGACGGGTGTCGGTTTCCCGGGGGAGACCGCCGGGTTGATGCCGACCTCGACCGACTGGAGCGACATCACGCGCGCGACCGTCTCCTTCGGCGCCGGCGTCGCGGTGTCGCCCCTGCAGATGGCGACGGTGTACGCGACGATCGCCAACGGAGGCGTGTACGTGCAGCCGAGACTCGTCCGCGGTTCCGTCGATGACGACGGGACGTTCGTGCCGGCCCCGCCGAGTCCGCAGCGCCGGGTCCTGTCGACCGAGACGACGCGGACCCTGACCGAGATGCTGGCCTACGCCGTTCAGGACGGCACGGGCTACGCGGCGCAGATCTCCGGCTACCAGGTCGCTGGCAAGACGGGGACGGCAAAGAAGATCGACAGCCAAGGCAACTACATCGATCGGTACGTCGCCTCGTTCATCGGGTTCCTTCCTGCCTCCCGACCACGCGTGGTCGTGGTGGCGATCCTGGACGAGCCCGACACGATCTACGGCGGCGTCGCCGCCGCACCGCTGTTCCAGCACGTCGCGCGATACGCGATCCAACGCCTCGGCATCGAGCCGAGCGAACCGGTCGGCCTGCCGCCGCACGCCCTCCCGGCTCCCTGAGCCGCAGGATGGGACGTGTAGGCTCGCCATCGGTGGACGAGACCTTCCCCCAGGTTCGCCTCGCCGACGTCGCCGCCGTCGTGGGCGCGGACGTGCGGGGCGATCCGCAGACCCTCGTGCGCGACGCGGCGTACGACTCCCGTGCGGTGCCCACGGGCGCGCTCTTCTTCTGCATCCCCGGCGCCCTCGCCGATGGCCACGATTTCGCCGCGTCCGCGGTCGCCGCCGGGGCGGCGGCGCTCGTGGTGGAACGACCGCTCGATGTTCGCGTCGCCCAGGTGGTCGTGCCGTCGGTCCGCGAGGCGATGGGTCCGATGACCGTGGCGCTGTTCGGGGATCCGGCCGCAGCCATGACCGTGGTGGGCGTGACCGGTACGAACGGCAAGACCACGTCGACCTACCTGCTCGAGGCGGTTTTCCGCGCCGCCGGGTGGACCCCGGGGGTGGTCGGCACGACCGGGCTTCGGATCGACGGGGTGCCGGGCCCGCTCGCTCACACCACGCCGGAGGCGCCCGACCTGCATCGCCTGTTCGCCCGGATGCGCACCGAGGGCGTGCAGGCGGTCGCGATGGAAATCTCCTCCCACGCGCTCGCGCAGCATCGCGCCGACGGCCTGATGGTGGATGTCGCCCTCTTCACGAACCTTTCCCAGGATCACCTGGACTTCCACGGCTCGATGGAGGAGTACTTCGCCGCCAAGGCGCGGCTGTTCACCCCCGGGCACGCTCGCCGAGGTGTCGTGAACGCCGACGATCCCTGGGGAAGACGACTGCTGAAGGATCCTGCGATCCCGATCGTTTCGTTCGGGTTCGGCGCCGATGCCGATCTCCGAGCGGACGCACTCGAGGTTCGTGACGATGGACTCGCCTTCGAGGTCGACGGCGTCGCGGTCCGGAGCGCACTGCGGGGGCCTTTCAATGCGGACAACTGCTTGGGAGTCCTCGCGGTCGGCGTCCGCCCTCGGCATCCCGATGACGGTCGCGGCCGAGGGGATCGGCTCGGTCCCGCTCGTGCCCGGGCGGATGGAGCCCGTCGAGGCCGGTCAGAGGTTCGCGGTGGTAGTGGATTACGCACACACGCCGGATAGCATCCTCCACGTGCTCCGGGGTGCACGCCTGCTGGCCGCTGGCCGGGTGATCATTGTGTTCGGTTGCGGCGGAGACCGCGATCGAGCGAAGCGACCGATCATGGGACGCGTCGCGGCGGAACTCGCCGATCTCACCGTCGTGACGAGCGACAACCCGAGATCGGAGGACCCCCGAGCGATCATCCAGGAGATCGTCGCGGGTATGCCTGCGGGCGCGTCGCACCTGATCGAGCCGGATCGGCGATCGGCGATCGAGCTCGCGATCCGCGAGGCGCGCGACGGTGACCTCGTGGTGATCGCCGGCAAGGGCCACGAGACCTATCAGGAGGTGGGCGGCGCCGTGTTGCCGTTCGACGATCGCGAGATCGCCCGAGCCGCGATCGCCGCGCGAGCGGAGGCACGATGAAGCCCCGCTCGCTCGGCGCGGTCGCGCGCGCCGTGGACGGCCAGGCGGCAGACGGCGAGGGCATCGAGATCCGCAGCGTCCAGACGGACTCGCGGCTCGCGACCGACGGCGGGCTGTTCGTTGCGCTCGCCGGCGAGCATCTCGACGGCCACACGTTCGTTGCCGAGGCGTTCGATCGAGGCGCGAGCGCGGCGCTCGTCCGGGTGGATGCCGTCGGGGATGGCCCCTTGGTCCGGGTCGCGGACACGGGCCAGGCGCTCCTCGACCTCGCCGCCGACGAGCGGCGCGGGTTCGAGGGCACCGTCGTGGCGATCACCGGGGCGAACGGGAAGACCTCCACCAAGGACATGGCCGCCGCGGTGTGCGCGACGCGGTATCGCACCCACGCGAGCCCGTCGTCCTTCAACAACGAGGTGGGCCTCCCGATGACGTTGCTGGGTGCGCCGCCCGCTGCTGAGATCGTTATCGCGGAGCTCGGTGCCCGGCATCTCGGCGACGTCGCTCGGTTGATGCCGATCGCGGAGCCGTCGATCGTCGTCGTCACCAACGTCGGCGTCGCGCACATGGAGGTGTTCGGGTCCTGGTCCGCGATCGTCGAGGCATCGGCGGAGCCGATCGATGCACTCACGGCGGATGACCTGACGATCCTGAACGCCGACGACGCCGTGGCCGCGGGCTATGCGACGCGCACCCGGGCACGCGTCCGATCCTTCGGGAGGTCGGATGCGGCGGCCGTCCGGGCCGACGAGGTGACGTTGGAGCGCGACGGGTGCGCGTCGTTCGAATTGCTGGCGGACGGGGAGCGGGCGCACGTGTCGCTGTCGGTTCCGGGCGAGCACATGGTGCACAACGCGCTGGGGGCCGCCGCCGTCGGTCTGGCGTTGGATGTCCCGCTCGACGCCTGCGCATCTGCGCTGTCGGCCGCACGCATCACACCTTGGCGGATGGAGACCACCGCGACGCCGGCGGGCGTTCGTGTCGTCAACGACGCCTACAACGCGAACCCGGAGTCGGTCGCCGCGGCGTTGCGGACGGCCCGCTGGATGGCGGCCGAGGGGCGTGTGATCGCGGTCCTCGGCCAGATGGCGGAGCTCGGCTCCATCGCCGCCGACGAACACGAGAAGGTCGGCGAGCTCGCCGCGCGTCTGCGCGTCGACCGCGTGATCACGATCGGTCCGGAGGCGAAGGCGATCGCCGTCGCCGCCGTGCGCGAAGGCGTGGAGCCGGACGATGTCGCGGAGTATGACGACGCGGACGGCGCGTTGGCGGACGTGCTTGCCACCGCACGGGCCGGAGACGTCGTCTTGGTCAAGGGTTCGCGGGTGGTCGGTCTGGAACGGTTGGCCGAGCGCCTCGTGGAGGCGCTGTCGTGATCTCGATCCTGATCGCGGCCGGCGTGGCACTTGCGGTCGTGCTCCTGGGGACCCCGGTGGCGATCCATGCGTTCAGCACATGGGGGTGGGGCCAGCGCATCCGCGAGGACGGACCGCACACCCACCTCGAGAAGATGGGCACCCCGACGATGGGCGGGATCGTCATCCTGATCGGATTCGTGCTCGGCTACCTCGCGTCGCGTGTCACGACACAGCGGTTCACGGCGACGGGCCTGGCGTTGGTGTTGGCCGCGGTCGGCTTCGGCATCGTGGGATTCCTCGACGACTACGCGAAGGTGAAACGCCGCCGCTCGCTCGGCCTCACGAAGGCGCAGAAGTTCCTCGGGACGGCGATCGTGTCGTTGCTGTTCGCCTGGCTCGTCATCCACTACGGGGGCGACGCAGGGATCTCGACCCACGTTTCGTTCGTTCGTCCGACCGCGATCGCGCTCGGCGGCTTCTTCGTGCTCTGGGCGTTCTTCGTCCTGACCGGATCCTCGAACGCCGTCAACCTGACCGACGGTCTGGACGGGCTCGCGGCGGGCGCCTCGATCCTGGTGTCGGCCGCCTACATCTTCATCAGCTTCTGGCAGTTCCGCCACACGTGCGGGCTGTTGGCCGACGCGGCCGGCTGTTATTCGGTGCGTGGGCCGGACCTGCAGGATGCCGCGATCGTCGCGGCGGCGATGATGGGCGCCGCGACCGGGTTCCTCTGGTGGAACTCGGCGCCCGCACGCATCTTCATGGGCGACACCGGCGCGCTGGCGATCGGCGGGCTGTTCGGGGCGCTTGCGCTCGTCACCAACACCGTGCTGCTGCTCGTGATCATCGGCGGGCTCTTCGTGCTCGAGACGCTGTCGGTGATCGCCCAGGTGATCTCCTATCGAGGCTTCGGCCGCCGGATCTTCCGAATGTCGCCGATCCATCACCACTTCGAGCTTGCGGGGTGGCCGGAGTTCACGGTCA
>CAWCDA010000051.1:0-8460 GCA_963794065.1 uncultured Actinomycetes bacterium
TTCGACTCGTGCATGTTCCAGTTCACCCCCGACCAGGCGGTCAGGATGCAGGCCGCCTGGCAGGCGTACCGCGCGCCGTAGTTGGCCCTCTTGCGCTGCAGATGATCCCGAGCACGGGGGCCGCGGCAGGCTCCCACGTGCTCAAGCGATCTCCCGGATGGTCGAAGCCTTCCGCAGGAACCTGTTCGGAAGGTCTCGGGGATGGACCCTGCGGAACTACTGCGGTATGCGGTCGAGCGGCGCGCGAGTGACGTCCATCTGAAGGCGGGCAATGTGCCCTTCATCAGGGTGGACGGCGAGCTGCTGCCGACCCCGTTCGCAGAACTCACACCGACCGACGCTCGGCAATTCGCCGACGCGTTGATGCCGCCGCACAAGGCGGAGGAATTCGCGAACACGCGTGAGGCAGACTTCGCCTACACGATGGAGGGCGTCGGTCGATTCCGCGTGAACGTCTTGCGGCAATCGGACACGGTCGGCCTCGCGATCAGATGGGTCAGCCCGGAGGACTTGACCTTCGAAGAGCTGTCGTTGCCGACCGTGATCCGATCGCTGGCGGACACGCGGCGCGGTCTGATCCTTGTGACGGGTCCGACCGGCTCAGGCAAGACGACCACGATCGCGACCCTGCTCGGGTTCATCAACCGCACCCGTCGCGCACACATCGTCACGATCGAGGATCCGATCGAGGTGGTGTTCACCGACGCGATGTCGGTGATCCGCCAGCGGGAGGTCGGTCGAGACACGGAGTCCTACGGCGCGGCGCTGCGCCAGTCGCTCCGACAGGATCCGGATGTGATCTTCCTGGGAGAGATCCGCGACCAGGAGACGGCGCTCGCGGCGATCCAGGCCGCTCAGACCGGCCACCTCGTGATGTCGACGATGCACACGATCGACGCTCCCGAGACGATCTCGCGGATCGTCGAGATGTTCCCGCCGAGTCAGCAGGACCAGATGCGGGTCTCCGTCGCCGGCGCACTGCGTGGCGTCATCTCCCAGCGGCTCCTCGAGCGGGCCGACGGCCGGGGCAGGGTCCCGGCCGTCGAGGTCATGCTGAACACCGGCCGGGTCTATGACCGCATCCTCGATCCCGAGCTGGATCCGCCGATGCACGCCGTCATCGCCGACAGCCGGTACGACGGCATGCAGACCTTCGATCAGTCGCTGCTGGACCTGGCGCGCGATGGCCTCGTGACCGAGGAGGACGCGCGGGCCGTGGCAACGAGCCCGCACGACTTCTCCCTCGCGCTGGTCGACGCAGCCGGCGCCGGGAACCGCACGGATGGATAGCACCGCCGCGGACGTCGTGGGGACGACACCGCCCGCCGAGGCGCCGGTGAGCTTCCCGATGTTCGCGGCGGTCGCCGCGGGCATGACGGGCAAGTCCGTGTACGAGGTGTTGGAGCTCGTGGGAGGGCTGTTCGAAGCGGCGGGTGCGGTGTTCGAAGGGTCGCCGGACGCGCCCGCGACGCTGATCGCGCTCCTGCCGCCGAGCGACCGGGCCGCGATGCACGCGGTGCAACTGGGACTCCAGGCGCAGACCGTCGCACCCGCGCTCCGACTCGGCATCGACGCCACGGAGGTGCACTCGAAACAGGAGCAGGACGCGCGTTGGCAGCAGGTGATCGACAGCGCCGTCCGCCTGCAGAAGGCCGCGCGTTCCGGCGAGGTGATCGCCGGCGACGCGATGGAGCATCTGACCGATGGCGGCGCCGCCACGGAGGCGCTCCGGGTCGGCGACGAGACCTACCTGCTGCTCACGGGCGTGCGTGACTTGACGGCGGTCCCGGACCCGGTCCTGGCGCCGCCGCAGGCGGTCGCCGCTCCCCCGTCGATCGTGCCGGTGCTTGAGGAGCCGGTGGTCGTCACGGGCGAACCCGCACTCCCGATCGCGCCGGAGATCGCACCGGTGTCTCCCGAGCCGATGGCGACGCCGACACCGGGTCCGGCTCCGGTCGCAGAGCCGATCCCTGCGCATGTCCCTGAGCCGGTGGCCGCGCATGTTCCTGAGCCGGCGCCGGCGGTCGCCCCGGAGCCGGTTCCGACACCGGCGCTCCAGCCCACCGCCCGATGGGACGGTCCGCTGGTGGGCCGCGACGGCCAACTCGATGACCTTCGGGCCCGCTTCGCACGGGTCGTCACCGAGCGGCGAGCCTCCTGCCTGTTGATCGCCGGGGAGTCGGGCGTCGGACGGAGCCGGCTGGTCACCGAGCTTGCCCGGTCGGTCGAGGGGGTGCGGCACCGCACGATCGCCTGCGCGCCGGCCGACCTCGGTGGCGCCCGCTGGCCGCTGGCCGATCTCGTCGAGGCCCTCACGGGGATCGGTGCCCTTGCACCGGCCCCCGACGTCCGCGACCGCCTGATCGAGCTCTTCGACGGGCACGCGGACGCGGACAGGATCCTGCCGGAGCTGCACGCGATCCTCGCGCTGGACGGCGCACCCGATCCGGATCTCCTTCGATGGGTGCTCCGGCGGCTCGTGGAGGTCTCCGTGGACGCTGCCACGCTGGTGCAGATCGACGACGCGGACCGCGTCGGGGCGGGGTTCGTGCGGCTCCTGAGCGATGTCACGACGGCCGCGCGCGACGCGCCGTTGTTGATCGTCCTCACTTCGACCGGTGACGCGGACGGCGTTCCGACCATGCGGGTCGCACCGCTCGGTCCCGACGACGCGGCGACGCTGGTCGGCAAGCTCCTCGGCCCCACCGAGCCGCGGGTCGCCGCCGCCGTCGCCGCGCGCGCCGGTGGGAATCCGTTCGCGATCGAGCAGGCCCTCGCGTTGCTGACGGAGACGGGGACGCTGGCACCCGGCCAGGGACGATGGATGCCGTTGGCCGACCTCACGCAGGTGCCGATGCCCGACACGCCGATCGCCCTGATCCGCCAGCGTCTCCAGACCCTTCCCGCGCAGGAGTTGGCGGTGATCGGCATGGCAGCGGTCGCTGGCGAGCGGTTCGCCGCCGAGCCACTGATCGATGCTCTGCCCCCGGAGGCCCGCGCGGGCGCCCCAGCCCATCTCGCCGACCTGGTCGCGCGCGGGTATCTCCTGATCGAGACCCCGACCGCCTTCCGCTTCCGGCATCCGCTGCTCGCCGAGGCGACCCTTGCAGGGGTGCCCGATTGGGCGCAGGCGACGACGCACGAGCGCGTGGGCCGCGACCTCGAGCGGATCGCCGGCGACCGTCTCTGGCGTCACGCCGCCGCGGTGGGCGATCACCTCGAGGCGAGCTGCCGCCTCCGGCCGGATACGGCGCCGGACGTGCGCAACGACGCACTCGAGATGTTGGCGTGGTCGGCGTCCGCGGCCGTCGAGCACGACGATCTCGACGGGGCCGCTCGGCTGGAGCGACGAGCCGCGGCGCTGCTCGACCACGACCCCGTTCGCCGTGCCGAGCTGCTCTACCTGGCGGCCGAGCATGGCGCCGACGCGGCGCCCGGACGGCCGGCCGATCGTGAGATCGCCGAGGCCGCCCTGGCCTCGTCCGTGGCCGGCGATGACGTCGATTGGCGCGTCCGGCTGCTTCGCGCCCGACTCCGCACGACCGCCGGGCACGAAGATGCCCTCGAAGGCGCCCGGGCGACCGCCGACGAAGCGATCGCGGCCTTCGCCGAGGACGACCTCGGGTGGGCGTTGTCCAAAGCGTGGGCCCTCCGTGGGCTCGTACACATGGGCCGCGCGCAGAACGGGATGGTGGCCGACGACCTGATGAAGGCCGCCGACCACGCGGCGGCCGCCGAAAGGTGGCGAGAGGAGACGGCGGCGCTTCGCGGCGCGGCGGTGGCGCTCCTCGACGGGCCCGTGCCCGTCGAGGAAGCAGAGGCACGTTGTCTCTCCTTCCTGCCCCGCGTTCGCGGACCGTTGGCCGAGCACGACATCCGCGGCGCGTTGGCGCTCCTGCGGGCGCGTCGATCGGCGTTCGACACGGCCCGCTCCGACATCATCGCGTCGATCGCGGCGCTCGAGGAGCTGGGCGCCTACGGAGACCTTGCGGTGGCGCTGTACCGGGCCGCGCAGATCGAGATCCTCACCGGCCAACCGGCCGCAGGCGAACCACAGATGCAACGGGCGCTGGCCGCGGCGGCGCATGCGCGCGACGACGCGCTGCGCGCGGCGTTGGCGGCCTCGTTCGCGCACATCCTGATCAGCGACGAAGAGCGGCTCGACGAAGCGCTGGCGCTGGCCGACGTCGCCGAGGCCCACGCGCGCGATATCACCACGCAGGTGGGATGGCGCATGGCTCGCGCCCGCGTCATGGTCCGACGTGGCCGAGGCGCGCTCGCCGAACGGCTGGTGCGCGAAGCGCTGAGCTTGGCCGAGCAGACGGACTCCACCGCGCTCCGGGCCACCGCGCTGTTGGACGCGGCCGATGTCCGGCGCCGAGCGGGGCGTCCGTCCGAGGCCGAGCCATTCGAGAAGCGAGCGCTCCGGTTGTTCGAGCGGCGAGGGGCGACCGCCCAGGCAGCGGCGATCGCCGGACCGGTCCTCGCCGAGCCGCCGGATCCCCAGGCAGCGGCACCTGCCGAGGAGTCGACCGCTTCCGATGCGATCGCGGAGCCCCCGACGGATGTCGATGAAGCTCCGGCGCCCCTCGAGCCGACGCCCGAGTCCGAGCCACCCGCCGCCGAGGCCCCGGCGCCGTCTGTCGGCCCGGTCTCCAAACCTGGCCCTTGGTCGGAGCCCTGGTCAGCTCCGGCTCCTGATCTCACGACCACTACTTCGGAGGAGGTCGACGATCACACCGCCGAGGACGAATCGAAGCGTCGCTGGTTCAATCGATGAGACATCGCGAAGAACTGGTCCTCAAGGGCCACCTATAGATCGGCCGATATCGATCGCATGATGACGTCAACGCGCCTCCGTCTGCTTGCAGCCCTCGCGACGCTTGCCCTGGTCCTCGGAGCCGGGGCCGCGTTGGCGTCAACCGGCACGGAGCCGGCCTCGGACCCCAGCTGCACCGTGCAGCCCTCGGTCGACCCGTCCGTCGATCCCTCGGCCGACCCATCCGTCGATCCCTCGGTTGACCCTGCGGACGAGCAGACAGACCCCGTGACCGACCCGTCGCTCGAGCCCGATCCGGCATGCGAGAACGACGCCGATGCGACAGAGGCGCCCGACCCGGTTGATACCGGGACCGAGGATCCGACGGCCACCGACACCGCGAGCCCCGCCGATCGCGAGGCCGAGTGCAACGCTGCGGCTGGCATCGATCCCAGCGCCGCCCCAAGCACCGAGAGCCCCGCGCCCGTGACCGGCCTGGACAACGCGATCAGCCACGTGCTCGCTAACTGCATCAAGAACCCGCAAGCGCCCGGGCTCGTCAACGCGCTCGAGCATCTGCTGGCCAACCAGGAGCGCAAGGCCCTGCACGATGCGGCACATGACGAGGCGGCGGCGGCGCGCGAGGCGGCCAAGGCCGATCGACAGGCCGCACACGATGCAGCCAAGGCGGCGAAGCAGGCCTCGCACGGCAACAGCGGGACGCACGGCAACAGCGGGACGCACGGCAACAGCGGGACGCACGGCAACAGCGGGACGCACGGCAACAGCGGCCACTGAACCCGGCGGTCGTTCGCAGTCGTGGAGTCCCTCGCGTCGACCGACGCTACCGTCGGAACCGTGCCGGTGCGAACGGGCCGAGATCGATGCCGGGGCCGTCACCGCAGACGAGGCCGGCCACGACCTGGCCGGTCACGGGTCCCAGCGTCATCCCGAGCATGTTATGACCGGTCGCGAGGACGACACGCGGATGGCCGGCGAGCGGCCCGAGGATCGGTAAGCCGTCGGGGGTCATCGGTCGGGGTCCCACCCACTCCTCCGTGCGAGCCGACACATCGACCGTGGGCAGGATCGGCGCGAGGCGCCGGACGATCGCGTCGATCCGCTCCGGACGGAACCGATCGGTCGTGCCATCGAACTCCATCGTGCCGGCGACGCGAAGCCGGTCTCCCATCGGCGTCGCCATGACGTACGCGTCGGCAAGCTCAAGAAGCCGCTGGGGCATCCGCGACGGATGAAGCGCGAAGCTGTAGCCCTTCCCAGCCTGCATCGTGAGCTTCACGCCCAGCGGGGCGACGAGGTCGCGAGCCCAGACACCGGCGGCCACGATCACCGTGGCACCGGCGACCGCGCCGTCGGCCGTGTCGAGCTCGATACCATCGCCCAGATCGTGGATCGCCGTGACGGGCACATGCGTGCGTACCTCGATACCGGCACTGCGAGCCGCGGCGGTGAGATCGTCGAGCAGCGAGGACGGATCGACCCAGCGCTCCCCCGGGATGACGAACCCGGCCACCGCCTCGTCGCCGAGCAACGGCTCGATCGCCCGGAGCGCCGCCGCGCCCAGGAGCGGCTCGGGCTGGGCGCAGATGCCCAGCGTCGCCATGCCGACGACGCGTGCGTGGGCCGCGGCCGCCGCATCTCGCTCGCGGTGCACGATGAGGTAGCCGTCGCGACGCGCGTGCCGTCCGATGCCGGCCTCGGCAAGCCGATCGTGGGCGCCGGCCGCGCCACGCGCCAGCTGCACGAGCGCGTGCAGGCCGCGGTCGTAGGCGGCCGCCCTGCCGGCTCGCCTGAATCGCAGGAGGAACCCTGCCATCTGCGGCATGAAGGCCGGATGGATGTGCAGCGCCGCGTCGGGACGCCGAAGGTCCTCAAGCGCCGTCCGAACCATGCCGGGCGCGGCCAACGGCTCGACGAGCGAGGGGCAGATCGCGCCCGCGTTCCCGCGAGAGGCGCCGGCGCCCGTCCGTCCGGCCGCCTCGAGGACGATCACGTCGGCGCCGGCCGCGCGGAGGAACCATGCGCATGAGAGGCCAACGATCCCGCCGCCGACCACCACGACCGGTGACTCGCCCGGTCTCAGCGGTTCGAACGACACGCACGGCTCCCTCGATCGCGGATCCCGAAGCCTACCCGCGCGGTCGGCCAGGTCAGGTGACCGTCAGCGTCCCGACCATGGTCGCGGGATGGGCGTAACAGTTGAACGCGTACTCGCCGGGCGCGAGCGCGGGTATCCGATAGACGGTCTCGGCGGGCCCCGTGATCATCGCGTTGTCGGACGGAGCCCACACGGGCGTGCCGACGGTCGAGGTGCCCGAGAAGAGCTGGATGTTGTGCAGTACGTCCTTGTCTTCATTCCTGAATGTGATGTCGATCCCCGCGCCGGCTGGCGCCTCGAGCGTCGTCTCCCGGAAACCGGTCATCGTCGCGCCCTGCGGCGCCGTGACCTCGAGCTCCGTGGCATCTGCGCCCGCTGCGGGCGACGTCACGGCGGACGTCGAGGTGGCCGACGTCGAATCCACCGACGTCGAGTTCGACGCACAGGCGGCGAGGAACAGTGTGCAGCTGCACACGACGGCGGCGAGACGGACGGTTCGCATCGCCCACATGCTCTCGAAGATACCGACCATCCGGGGACCCGACCGACCTGCGACCGACGGGACCAACGGCCCGGGCCGCGTGGCTGCTAGGGTCCGGCGATGAGTCACGTCACGCGGCGCGTCGGATCGGTCGAGGTCACGGCGGTGCTGGACTGCGACTTCCCGAATGGCCCGATCGTCGAGTCCTTTCCCGACATTCCCGCGGCGGACCTGCTGGCGGCGCGGGCAACCGGTGCCGGCGTGTACACGGATGACGATCAATGGCGACTGCGCGTCCGCGTCTTCCTGCTCCGCTCCGCCGGAGGACCGTTGCTCTTCGACACGGGTCTCGGGGGCGCGGCGTCGCCCACGCAGGCCTGGGCGCCCGTGCAGGGCGAGGTCGCCAACGAGCTCGCGGCGATGGGGGTCGAGCGTCACGACATCGAAACGGTCGCGATCAGCCACGTTCACGACGACCACATCGGGGGCGTGCTGGACGACAAGGGCGAGCCGATGTTCCCGAACGCGCGCTACATCGTGCAGCGTGCCGATCACGATTGGCTCCGCGAGACGGCCGATCAAAACGAAGAGGCCGCGGCGGGCTGGGCATTGATCCGACCGCTTGCCGATTTGGGTGTGCTCGATCTGATCGACGGCGATCTCCCCATCGACGGCGCGCTCGCGCTTCGGCATCTGCCCGGTCACACGCCCGGCCACCAGATCCTGCGGATCGACGACGGCGACAGCCGGATGGTGCTGAGCGCCGACACATGGAACCACCCCGCGCAGTTCGCACACCCCGAGTGGCCCAGCGGGCCCGACAACGATCACGCGGAGTCGGCGACCGCGCGCCGCCTTCTGCTGGCGGAGCTCCTCTCGGAACCGGGAACGATCATCGGGCCGACGCATCTGGACACGGCGTTCGGCGAGGTCACGACCGCGCCCGACGGCTCGGCGTCATTTGCGCCGATCGGCTGAGGTCAGAACGGCAGGCCGACCGTCCGCCGCAACGTGAATCCCAGCGTGATGGCGAACACCACGACGGTCATTCCCGAGGACAGCCACCACGGCATCGTCCGCCACCACATCATCCCGATGCCG
>CAWCDA010000052.1:0-19371 GCA_963794065.1 uncultured Actinomycetes bacterium
ACGACGAGCCCGACCGCGAGCGCCCCGAACTTCCACGGCATCCCCGTCGACTGCGCAGCGAACGAGCGGTCGATCGACGTACAGAAATGGAACACGGGCGTGAGCACATATCCGGCCTGACACGAGTAGCGGGGGATCATCAAGGCAAGCAGGATCCCGCAGGCGATCACGACGAAACCGGGCCCCAGACGCCACCCGCCACCGCCCTCGGGGTCGACGGGCCGACGCAGCGCGCGCGCCAAGATGATCGTTCCGGCCACGACCGCGATCAACGCGACGAACAGCACCTGCCCGGCCACGACGATCCCGATCCCGCATGGGCCGGACGACGTGTAGTCCCCGGCGACGCAGTTGATCTCGTCCCACGACCCGGCGAGGGCCGCGATGCCCCCAAGCGCCAGGCAGGCCCCCACGGTGAGTTGACCTGCTTTGGCCTGCAGGGTTTCTGAGAGCAGCGGGGGAAAGCGTGTGGAGATCGCACCGGGCATATCTACGGCATCTTCACACGGGATCCAGGGCAGGCGCCCAAAGTGGCCGATAGCCTGCACCCACGTGCATCCGCGCCGCTCCCCACTCCTCGCAGCGGTGTCCGTCGTGCTCGTCATCTCGATGGTGATGGGGCCGGCGCATGCCGCGGACCGCTCCACGCGGGCTCGATCCAAGGTCTTCGCCTTCGTCAACCACTATCGGCACCAGCACGGGTTGCACTCCCTGCGCGATCAGCGTGCCGTCGATCGCACCGCCCGACGGCACACGCAGGCGATGGCGTCGCAACGCCGTCTGTTCCACAGCGCCGCGCTGCAGACGAAGCTGCGGAGCTACCACCCCTCGACGTGGGGCGAGAACGTCGGCATGGGGCCGTCGGTCTGGGCCGTGTTCAAGGCGTGGACGCGCAGCAGCGAGCACCGCGCCAACATGCTGAACAGCCGATTCCGACACGCCGGCGTCGGGGTGATCTTCTCGCACGGGGCGTACTGGATCACGATGATCTACTACGGCTGAGCCTGTTTCGCCGCGATGTGGTGTAGTCGCGGGATGGACACGCCGCGCGTCAAGCACGCCCGTCGGCTCTTCGCGGGTCTCGGGGCCACCTACGACCGGATGGGTGCACTCCTGTCGTTCGGCGAAGACCCGCGCTGGCGCCGGTTCCTCGTCTCGCGCGTCGGGGAGCGGCCGTTGGTCCTCGATGTCGCCACCGGGACGGGGCTCGTCGCGCGCGAACTCGTTCGGACCGACGGCCGCAGACGGGTCGTCGCGCTGGATCCCAGCTCGCCGATGCTGGAGGCGGGCATCGGTCGCTCCGCAGGGTTGCCCATCGCGTTCGTGCTCGGGCGCGCCGAGGAGCTGCCGTTCCCACAAGCGACGTTCGACGCGCTGACGGTGACGTACCTCCTGCGATACGTGGACGATCCGGGCGCGACGCTGGCTGAACTCGCGCGTGTCGTCCGGCCCGGCGGAGTCGTCGCGAGCCTCGAGTTCGGCGTCCCACCCAACCCCGCATGGCGTGCGTGCTGGCGCGTCTACACACGCGCGGTCATGCCCACGGTCGGCCGGCTCGTCTCGCGTGATTGGTACGAGGTGGGCAGGTTCCTCGGTCCCAGCATCGAGGGATTCTGGCGACGCTATCCGCTGTCGGCCCAGCTCGACCTGTGGCGCGAGGCCGGCTTCGACCAGGTCCGATGGCGCCGAATGAGCCTCGGCGGCGGGGTCGTGCTGTGGGGGGTCCGCGGCGCGTGAGCCGGCCCTCGTTCTACGCGCTGGAGCCGGGAGGGGTCCGCGATTACTGGACGCTGCTGCATCCGCCCTACACGCTGTGGCACCTCTCCTTCGTCGCGATCGGCGCCTGCGTCGTCGACACGCTGCAGCCGCGATACCTCGTGATGGCGTTGATCGCCTTCTTCCTCGCGGTGGGGATCGCGGCGCACGCCCTGGACGAGCTGCACGGACGCCCGCTGCGCACACGGATCCCCCGCTGGACCCTGCTCGCGCTCGCGGCGGTCGGTGTAACGGCCGCCCTGGTGATCGGTGTGTACGGGGCCTCGATCGTGTCGTGGTGGGGACTGGTCTTCATCGCGATCGGTGGATTCTTGGTGCCCGCCTACAACCTCGAGTGGTTCGACGGGCGGTTCCACACCGACCTGTGGTTCGCCGTGATGTGGGGTGGCTTTCCGGCGCTCGCCGGTGGGTTCGCACAGACCGGGCGGATCGATGTGCCCATCCTGTTGGTCTCCGCCGGCTGTGGCTATGTCGCGGCGGCGCAGCGTCGCCTCTCGACGCCCGTGCGCAAGTTGCGCCGCAGCTCGACCGGCATCGAGGGTGAGATCGCATACGCCGACGGCACGCGCGAGCGGATCGACGCGGCCGCGATGACGAGCGCCCCGGAAGGCGCGCTGCGGTTGCTGTGGATCGCAATGGTGCTGCTCGCCACGGGCCTCGTGATCACCCGATGGCCGTAGTCACGCGCCCGCCAGCGACCTGATCTGACGCAACGCCACCGTCAACTGAGACAGGTCGGACACGCCCTCCATCTTCAGGCCTCGGAGGAAGCGATTGACCCGCTCGAATGCGGGGCCCCGCTCGGAGAGATACTGCTCGATCGCCTCATCGATCGGCGCGCCGCCCGCGGCCTCCAAGACTCGCTCACAGAGCTTGCGGCGCAGAGCGAAGAGATCGTCCTCCATCGATTGCTGCGCCCATCGTTGCCACCGGGTGGTCGCCTGCAGCTGCTCGAGCTGCGTCTCGAGCCAATCGATGTCGAGCGCTTCGCCGAGCACGAAGAACCCGCGGGCCACCTCGAGCGGCGAGCGGCCGGTTGCGTGCGCGACCGCGATGATGTCCGGCGCGTGCACCAGCTCGGGCTGGAACGCGTGGCGGTGGGCCACCGTCTCGGGCACGCCTTCGGCGACGAGCCGCCGCGCCGCATGCTCGTGCTCATCCCGCCAGGCCTCCGGGCCGATCTGACTGATGGCGTCCGACACCTCGGCGAAGGATGCGCGCGACTGCTCGACCGCGTCGGCCAGCCGTTGCCCCGCGCCCTGTACGAGGTACCACCTCGAGGTCGTCTCGACGAGCCAGTCCACCCCGCTCAGCAGCTCGGATTGCACGCCCGGGTCGATGATGCCGTCGAGCGCCTCGATGTCGCCCCAGCGGCCGACCGCTCCGGTGATGTCCCGTGCGATACGGAACGCGCGCACGACGTCGGCGTGGGACACCCCCGTCTCGGCGACCATCCGCGACACGAACGTGATGCCCTGGGAATTGACGACATCGTTGGAAGCGATCGTCGCGATGATCTCGCGCTTCAGGGGGTGCTCGGCGAGCAGATGCCCGAACCGCTCGACGATCTTGGGCGGGAAGTACCGCTCGAGATCCGACGCCAGGTAGTCGCTGTCCGGCAGATCCGAGTCGACAAGCTCGTTGAAGACCTGCCGCTTCGCATACGCGAGCAGGACGGCGAGCTCCGGGCGCGTCATCCCTCGGCCCGCGCCGCGGCGTTCCAACATCTCGTCGGTCGTCGGCAGGAACTCGACCGCACGCTCGAGCTCGCCGTCGGCCTCGAGCTGCACCATCAGGTCCTCGTAGGCCTCGACGCGCTGGGTCGAGACCTCGTCTTCCTGCGACAGGATCTGGGCCTGCAGGTAGTTGTCGTACAGGACGAGCTGAACGACGTCGGGCGCGCAATCCTGCAGCAGTTCGTTGCGCCCGTCCAACGTCAGCTCGCCGCGCTGGATCGCAAGCCCCAGCAGGATCTTCCAGTTGACCTCGTGGTCGGAGGTGTCCACTCCGGCCGAGTTGTCGATGAAGTCGGTGTTGATGCGACCGCCTGCGAGCGCGTATTCGATCCGCCCGCGCTGTGTGAACCCGAGGTTGCCGCCCTCGCCCACGACCCGGGCCCGCACCTGCGACCCGTTGACGCGCACGCTGTTGTTCGTGCGGTCGCCCGCATCCGCCTGCGTCTCGCGCGAGGACTTCACGTACGTGCCGATCCCGCCGTTCCACAGCAGATCGACCGGCGACTGGAGGATCCATCGGATCAGCTCGTCGGGGGTCATCTCCTCGGCGACCTCATCGGGGATCCCGATCGCCACGCGCGCCTCCTTGGACGGCACCACCGACTTCGCCCGTCGGTCGAACACATCGCCGCCGGGCGACAGCAAGGTGCGGTCGTAGTCGTTCCAGGAGGAACCCGCGAGCAGATAGAGCCGCCGCCGCTCGGCGAACGAGGCTGAGGCGTCCGGGTCGGGGTCGACGAACACGTTGCGATGGTCGAAGGCCCCGAGCAGCTTGACCGTCTCGCTGTAGAGCATGCCGTTGCCGAAGACGTCGCCCGACATGTCCCCGATCCCGACCGACGTGAACGAGTCGCGCAACACATCAACGCCGAGCTCGCGGAAGTGCCGCTTCACCGACTCCCATGCCCCGCGCGCCGTGATCCCGAGCGCCTTGTGGTCGTAGCCGGCGCTGCCACCCGACGCGAACGCGTCGGCCAGCCAGAAGCCGAACTCCTCGCTCACGGCGTTGGCGGTGTCGGAGAAGGTCGCCGTCCCCTTGTCCGCCGCGACCACGAGATAGGGGTCATCCCCGTCGAGCACGCGCACGCCGGCGGGATGGGTCACCTCACCGCGCACGAGGTTGTCGGTGATGTCGAGCAACCCGTGCATGAAGGTGACGTACTGGGTCACGACCTCCTGCTTGAGCTCCGCCGGCGAGCTGGTCGAGCGCTTCAAGATGAATCCGCCCTTCGAGCCGTCGGGCACGATCACGGCGTTCTTCACGCGCTGCGCCTTCATCAGGCCGAGCACCTCGGTGCGGTAGTCCTCCTTGCGATCCGACCAGCGGATGCCGCCGCGCGCGATCATGCCGCCCCGCAGATGGATCGCCTCCATCTGTGAGGAGTACACGAAGATCTCGAACAGCGGGAACGGCTTGGGCATCTCGGGGACGTCCCCCGACCGCAACTTCAGCGCGAGCGCGGGTCGGTCGGGCAGGTACGCGTTCGTGCGCACCGTCGCCTCGATCGTGCCCAGGAGCGAGCGGATGATCTGATCCTGGTCGAGCGAGGCCACCGCCCGGAGATCCTCCTTGATCTGCTGGCGGATCTCGTCGGCGTCGGCCGCGGGCGCGTCTCGGACCGGGTCGAACTTCGTCTCGAACAGCTGGGCGAGACGGCGCGCGATGTGCGGGTTCTCCGCGAGCGCGTCGTTGCGGTACTCCTCGGTGAACCGCGTCGAGACCCGCATCCGATACTTTCGATAGGCGCGCAGGATGTGGACCTGTGGCCAAGACAGGTCTGCGAAGATCACGAGCCGGTTGAGCGAGTCCACCTCGGCGTCGCCCCGCCACATGGCGGTGAGCGCATTGCGCACCAGGTCCGCCTCGGCCTCGAGGTTGAGCACCGCACCACGGGCGTCGAGCACCCCGAAGTCGTGGATGTAGGTACGCCCCTCGCCGTGCAGCGCGATCGGGATCTCCTCGACGGCCCGCAGCCCGAGCGACTCCAGGAGCGGCATGAAGGCGGAGAGGTCGACCTTGCCGCCGGTCTTGTAGAGCTTGACGCGGGTCAGTCGTTCACCGACGTCCTCGTTGGCGATCCCGATCACGAAGCCGTCGCTGTCGCTGGCGAGCTGCTCGAGGCTCGTGACATCCATCGCCACCTGGGTCCAGTCCGTCTCGGTGGTCTTGTAGTAGTCCGGGAAGCGCGACCCGTAGCGCGCGGCCAGCAACGGTCCGCGCTCGGGCCCCAGGATCGCAGTCAGGTGGTCGAGCAGGTCGTCGTCCCACGTCCGTGCGAGCCGCTCGACCTCTTCCTCCAAGTCCTCGTACGGGATCTCCGGGATCTGGACACCCGCTTCGACATGCACGGTGAAGAAGATGCGGGCCGATTCGGTCTCGCCCAACGACAGGTGGTAATCGACCGAGGTCCCACCGAACCGTTCGCGGAACATCTCCTGCAGGCGTTTGCGGAGCGAAGCGCTGAACTTCTCGCGCGGCAGGGCAACGACGATCGACACCTGTCGGCCGTAAAGATCCTTGCGCAACAGCACGCGGATGCCGCCGTGCTTCTCGAGCTGCAGTAGGCCCACGACCAGCTGTCGGAGCTCTTCCGTGGTCGCCTGGAACAGCTCGTCACGTGGGAACGACTCGAACAGTTCGATGACCTGCTTGTAGTCGTGCGAACCGGGGATGAGGTCCTCGGCGGCGATGATCTGCTCGAGCTTGTGGTGCAGCAGCGGTGTCTTGGAGGCCGGCTCCATGTAGGCCTTCGACGTGAACAGTCCGATCAGCCGCGCCTCGCCGACCACGTGACCTTCGGGGGAGATGATCCGCACGCCGACGTAGTCCATGCGCGCGCGACGGTGCACCGTGCTGTAGGCCTTCGTCTTCGTGATGACGAGGAGCTCGCCTTCCTCGATCCGCCGGCGGACGTCGGGGTCCAGCGAGTTGAGCGGTGTCGCGTCGGAGAACGAGCTGGCGGACACGTCGGCGAGGATGCCCAGCCCCGAGCCCGGCACCGCCTGGATCGTGCGCCCCTCCGGCCCGTCGGCCATCCGATACTCGCGATAGCCGAGCAACACGAAGTTGAGCTGCAGAAGCCACTCCACGAAATCGACCGTCTCGCCGACCTCTTGCGGGCTGTAGATCACCGTCGCCTGCCGCGCGATCTCACCCATGTGCCGGACCCGCTGCTGCATCGGCTCGAAGTCACGGACCACGAGCCGCACGTCGTGCAGGATCGCCCGGATCCTCCCCTCGAGGTCCACGCGATCCTGCTCGGAGAGCCGTCGCTCCAGCTCGAAGTGCATGAACGACTCTCGGTGGGCTGCGTCGCGTCCGGACATGACACGCTCGAGGTGGCCGTCCTCGGCGCGATGCGTCCCGATCATCGGGTGCACGATCAGCCGCACACCGAGGTTGCGCGCCGCGAGCTCCTCGGTGACCGAGTCCACCAGGAACGGCGAGTCGTCGGTGTTCGTCTCGATGATCGTGCCCGGCACCAGATAGCCGTCGCGATCGATCGTCGGCACGAAGACCCGCACGATCGCCGGGTGGTTACCCCGCGCATCGACGAACGCGAAGGCGGATCGGACGATGCCGAGCAGCTGATCGACCCCGCGTGTGGTGAGGTCCTCGTCGCTGAGCCGGCGGAGCATCATCCGAGCAAAGGCAAGCATCGCGTCGCGACGTTCCGGCGAGACGGTGGCCTCGATCCGCTCGGCCAGCGCCGCGTGCACGGGATGGATGGCAGCGGAGGCTTGGGGCTGCACAGCCGGGTCAGACACGTTCGGGCGCCTCGATCGGTCGGGGTCGGTGGTTCCGTCTGGCGTGGAACCCGTACGGCTCCTCATCGTAGCCGGTCCTCGGGGTCCCGAGCGTGTTCACGATGCGAAAGCTCGCACGGCCTCCACGAGATCCGCCGCCCGGTCGTAGCGCCCGAACTGCGGCATCACATAGATCCCGGCCACCCCCGCATCCCGGAGGGCGGCGGCGAGCTCCGTCGCCATCGCCAACCCGGTGGCCCACGCCCGCTCGGGGCGCTCGCCCGCCTCGCGCATCCGCGACTGCACGTCCTCGGGGATCTCGATGCCCGGCACCTCGTTGTGCAGGAACGTCGCGTGGCGAGACGACACGAGGGGCAGCACACCCGCGATGATCGGCACTTGCAGTGGTGCGCCCGACTGCCGCTCGTAGGCCCCCCGCAGCGCCCGCAACGGCTCGATGGCGTAGACGGGCTGGGTCAACACGAAGCGAGCGCCGGCCTGTGCCTTCCGGGCGAGCAGGCGCGCCTCCCGCTCGAGGTCGGCGGCCGCGGGCGAGGCCGCGGCGCCGGCGAAGAACGACGTGGCCTCGCCGATCGATGACCCCGAACGATCGACCCCGGCGTTGAACTGCTCGGTGATCAGCTGCAACAGCCCCGTCGCGGTCACATCGACGTCGTTGGACCCGTGGGGGTAATCGCCGATCGTGACCGGATCGCCCACGCACACGAAGAGGTTCCTGATGCCGAGGGCATGCGCGCCGAGCAGATCCCCTTGGAGCCGCAGGACGTTGCGGCCCCGGGTCGGGAAATGCAGCACCGTCTCGATCCCGACCCGCTCGTGCACGAGTCGGCAGGCCGCCCAGGCGCTCATCCGCATCTTGGCCATCGGCGAGTCTGCGACGTCGATCGCGGTCGCCCCCGCGTCCCGCAACGTCTGGGCCGCGGCGACCAGCTGTGCCGCGTTGAAGGACCTGGGTGGCTCCATCTCGACGGTGATGACCAGTTCGCCCGCGTCGATCGCGGCCTCCAGGGCGGTCGGCGCGACGATGGAGGGCGCCGGGCCTTCGCCGGGCGGCGCCGGCGAGGGGAACACGATCGGTGCCCGCGGTCGCCGATCGCGGAGCTCGTTCGCGATCGCCGCGGTATGGGCAGGACCCGTGCCGCAGCATCCGCCCACGAGGGACACACCCTCGTCGAGCAGGTCGCGGACCACCTCCGCCACGTACTCGGGGGTGGCCGGGTAGACGAAGCGGCCACCGACCTCGGTGGGACCCCCCGCGTTCGGACGCGCGAGCAGGGGCACGCCGGCCGCCCCGGCGATCGGGGCAAGCAGCCGCGCGATCCGCAGCGCCTGCGCCGGTCCTTCGCCGCAGTTGACGCCGAAGGCGTCGACGCCGAGCTCAAGGAGCCGTCCGGCGACGGCCTCCGGCGTGTCGCCCAGCAACGTGCGGTCGTCGCGGGTGAAGGTGGCGCTCGCCAGGAGTGCGACACCGGGCGCCGCATCGCGGGCGGCGGCCACCGCCTGCTCGAGCTCCCGCACGTCCGTCTGCGTCTCGATCACGAGAAGGTCGACGCCGGCGGTCGCCAGCGCCAGCGCCTGCTCCCGGTAGGCGTCGAACGCCTCCTCGGCGGGCACGCGACCGTAGGGCTGGAGACGCACGCCCAAAGGACCCATCGAGCCGGCCACCAGCGCGGCGCCTGCCCCGCGCGCGAGGGTGACACCTGCGGCGCACAGCGCACCCACACGATCCGCGAGCCCGTGGTGGTCGAGCCGGAAGCGGTTCGCGCCGAACGTGTTGGTGAGCAGGAGCCGGGCGCCGGCGCCGACGAAGGCAGCGTGGATGCCCGCCACGCGCGCCGGCGCCCGTTCGTTGAGCAGCTCCATGCAGGCGTCGACGGGCACTCCGGCGTCGATCAGAGCGGTTCCCATGCCGCCGTCGGCCAGCAATGGACCATCGGCGAGGCGGGCGCGGAGCGACGCGGCATCCATCCGCGACCCAGTCTCTCAGTCGGTGGTGTCGGCGGGCTCGACCCGAACGCTGTGCGTCAGGTCGACCACAGGTCCGATCGTAGCGGCGACCGCGCACGCGGTGCGCTCGGCCAGGTCGACCGCTCGCTCCGCCTTGTGAAGATCCACCTCGCCGATCGCTACCCACTCGATGTGGATCGCTCGGAAGATCCACGGTGGATCCTCGTCCTGCGTCGAGGTCACGATCGCCTCGAGCCCGCGCAGGTCCTGTCGCTGCTTCCGGAGGATCTCGACCACGTCGTATGCGGTGCAAGCAGCCAGCGACAGCGGCAACAGATCCGATGGCTTGGCGCCCGGACCCTCGGGGTCGCCGCCGACGCGCACCTCGTCGCCATAGCGCGTATCTCCGACGAACTGGATCCGCTCGCCCGTCCAGCGCAGCCTGACCTCCCCCACCGGGCCGGAGTCTAATGCCCTAGGTCTGGCCCCCGAACGGCCGTCACCCCGAAGGTCGGTAGCTCCGGGGGCAGCGCACGGGTACGCTTTACGCAGTCCCGGCCTCCCACGAGGTCGGAGCGGGAGCGGGGATGGACCAACACAGTGTGCGCGTGGTCGTCGGCCAAGGGGATCTGGGCCGTCGGCCGCTTCGCGACGTGCTGACCGACGACGGGTTCGACGTCGTCGGCGTCGCCGCGGACACCGCCGCGCTTGCGGCGCTGCTCCGCGCCGACCAACCCGATGTGGTCGTCCTGGACGACGCGATCGGCGTCGCGGCCGCGCAGTTGGTCGCCGAGCTCGCTCCCCGATCGAAGCTCGTCGTCATCTGGCCGGCCGGCGTGATCCCGATCGGCGGAGCCGCTCGGGTCGAGCCACGCGAGGTTGCACTGGCGCTGTCCGCCACCGTCGGGCTCCTGGCCGGCGCGGACCTGTTGGGCCTCGGCACGATCGAGCGCCCCGACTGGATCGACAAGGTTCGCAAAGATCCGGCGACCCTCCGCGAGAAGTTGGCGGCCGGCGCCGCGACGCCCGCGAGGCCGAGCGTGACCGAACTCCAACGGCGCGGCCAGCGATTGCATCCGAGCACCGGCACCGGCCGGCGTCGGAGCGCTCGATCGACGCGTGCGGCGGCCGTCGCCGCGGGCACCGTCCTGCCGTTCACCGGCGACGGGGACACCACCGCGAGCGCCGCAGGTGCGACGGACGTCGCAGCGGATGACGCCACCGACGCAACGCTCGATCGGCGGATCGGCATGATCGCCCTCGGCGGCGCGGCTGTCGCAGGCGCGCTGATGATCGCGCTGTCCTTCGGCGCGCGGGGCCCCGTGGTGATCACCGGGGAACCGTTCCTGCCGCCGGTCACGTCGCTCGCGCCCTCGGGCGACGGGGCGACGCCGACGACGCCGGTCACGCAGCCGAACGACCCGGGCGGTTCCGGGCCCTCGCTGACCCACACCGGCGGAAACGCTCCGACCGCTCCCGGCCCAACCATCACTGGGCCCGGACTTGGCGGTCCCAGCGGCGGGGGTGGTCCCGCCGGCGGGGGCGGACCCGCCGGCGGTACAGGAGGCTCCGGTCCTGGCACCGGCGGTTCGGGTGGCGGGGGCACGGGCGGAGGCGGAGGTGGGGCCGGTGGCGCTACGCGCAACGTGCTGGCCTCGGTCGCCGGCGCGAGCGTTGGTCACAATCCGCACAACGGCCCGCCCGGGCTCAAGGACTCCGGGTCGGCGGCCAACAACCCGCACGGTGGCCCGCCCGGGTTGGTGCACAAGGGGGAGGCCGGACCATCCGGCTCCCACGCCGGCGGTCATACACCGCACGGGGCGCACCCAGCCCACCCGGAACATCCCGCGCACACGCACAAGCGCTAGCCGTGGGCTGCCGGTAGCATCGCCTGCCATGAACGCCCACGGCACCATCCGCCGCATCTACGTCCGACCCCCGCACGTCGATGCCTTCGCCGCCTGGCAGGCATACGGATGGCACGATGAGCCCGACGTCGAGGCGGCCGCCGCCGAACACGCGGCCTTCGTCGATGTGCTTCGCTCGACCGTGCCGGACGTCGTGGTGGGAACCACGCCGGTCCCGGGCGACCCCGACGCCGTCTACACGTTCGACCCCACCCTCGTGACCGACGCCGGGGTGATCCCGCTCCGCCCCGGCAAGGAGGGTCGTCGCGGCGAGCCGGCTGTCGCGGCCGCCGAGCTCGCCGACGCAGGCTGCGCGATCCTGCCGGGCCTCACGGCGCCGGCGACCGCGGAGGGCGGCGACATGATCTTCCTCGACGAGGAGACGCTGCTCGTCGGCATCGGGTATCGGACCAACACGGCCGCGATCGACCAGCTGCGTCCCCGGCTCGCCGAACAGGGGGTCGAGGTCCACACGTTCGACCTGCCCCATTACCACGGACCTGCCGAGTGCCTGCACCTCATGTCGTTCATCTCGATGCTCGATGCCGACCTCGCGGTCGTCTACCTGCCGATGATGCCCGTGCGCCTCGTGCAGCTGCTCGCGGAGCGCGGCATCACGATGGTCGAAGTGCCCGAGGAAGAGTTCCTCTCGATGGGGCCGAACGTGCTGGCGATCGCGCCGCGCCGCGCGGTGGCGGTCGAGGGCAACACGGTGACGCGTGCGCGGATGGAGGCTGCGGGCGTCGACGTGACGACCTACGCCGGCGCGCACATCAGCCTCAACGGCGACGGCGGCCCCACCTGTCTGACCCGTCCGCTCATCCGAGCCTGAGCGACATGAGGTGCAGGCACTCGGCAGGTCCGTGGTAATGGGGCAGGTCGAACGTGTGGACCTCGACCCCCTGTTCGGCGAGCCGGGGACGCAGCTGGTCGATCGCGGCCGTGTTGGTCCGATACCCGATGCCGACGAGCAGCGTCTCCTCGTCGAGGAAGATCATGTCGCCGCCCTCCGCGGTCGCCGGCGCCGTAGAGCCCCGCAGGGGTCCGCGCAGCCTGCGTCGGCGAGCTCGGCGGCCGCGACAGCCGGCTCGCCGCGACGACCTTCCTTGCCGGGGCGGAGCGGGATCACCCCGGCGTCGGTCACGAGGGTGGGGTCGAACGTGTAGACGGCGTCGGGGTCGCCCGGGACCGGCGTGGCTCCCACCACGACGTCCGGCACGGTCGAGCGAAGCACATCGACGAAGGCCGGCGTGTTCGGCGGCGGCCGCCTCGACGTCGGGCTCATCGTGCCAACCGTATGCCTGCCAGGCGGCGAAGGCATCGACGTGCGGGGGTCGGACGTAGATGCGGCGGACGGTGCCGTGGGCATTCATGGCAGGCGATGCTACCGGCAGCCCACGGCTAGCGCTTGTGCGTGTGCGCGGGATGTTCCGGTAGGCTCCATACTACCCGTGCGGTGTATGACCGCCGGCGTGGGAGCCGGATGACCGAGCGGATTCGCCCGAAGCTGATCACCATCGGCACCAGCCTCGATATGTTGCCCCACCCGGTGGACGAGATCCACACGATCGCAGATCGTGTCGGCGCGTTCGTTTGTTCGACGCCGCTCCACGCCTGCGGAATGATTGCCGGCGGCGTGTGGCCAAACCCACTCGACCAGGGCGCCGACCTGATGACGATGAGCACCTACAAGAGCCTCGGCGGGCCGGCCGGAGGCCTCGTTGCAACTCGGCGCGCCGACCTCGCGGCGCGCATCGACGCGATCGCCTATCCCGGGTTGACGGCCAACTTCGACGTCGCCAAGACGACCGCCCTGGCCATCACACTGTTCGACTGGTTGGCGGTTGGCCCCGCGTACGCCGAGACCATGGCTACGACGGCGGCCGCCTTGGCCGCCGAACTCGAGCGTCTCGACCTTCCGGTGTTTCGGACCCGACACGGGCCCGACGACCTCGCACCAACTCGCTCTCGATGCAACGTCCTGGGGTGGCGGCCATGCCGCGGGCGCTGAAGCTGCCGCGGAGCAAACCTCCTGGCCAGCGCAATCGGCCCGCCCGGCGACGAATCTGCAGGACTTCGCTTCGGCACACCGGAGATCGCCGGATGGGGATGACCGCAGATCACATGCCGGAGCTCGCGAAACTGATCGCCGACGGCCTCGCCGGCGACGCCTCAAACGTCGCAAACGTCGCCGCCCGAACGAGCAACATGCGCCAGCGCTTCGACACCGTTCATTTCGTTCGTTCCTGAGGAGCAACAGACATGGGAGAAACACCGTCAGCTGATCACGCACTCACGCCTGAGCAGTTGGACACCTTTCACGCGAGGGCGTCATCGCTCTGCCGGATTGTTCTCCAGGACGAGGTCGATGCGATCACGTCCGACTCCCGCGGTTGTTCGCCGAGCGTTGCCCGGAGAACTTCCGCGAACGGTCCAGCGATGTCGTGCGCACCGCGATGGGGCTGCACCTCCGCGACGAACTGTTCGCCGAGCCTGGTCCACGACCCGCGCTTCGTCGAACCCGCGCAGCAGATCCTCGACGACCACGACCTCTACATCAGCAGGTCAAGGTCAACGCCAAAGAGGCGTTCACCGGTGAGCAGTGGCAGTGGCACTACGACTTCGCCACGCATCACCGCGAGGATGGCGTGCCCGAGCCTCTCGCGCTGAACCTGCACATCTTCCTCGACGAGGTGACCGAGTTCAACGGGCCGCTGATCTTCATCCCGCGAGTCGCATCGCGACGGCCCGCCGCCGACCGCGCTCGACATCACCACGACCAGCTACCCGTTGTGGACCGTCGCACCCGACGTCGTGAGGCCGCTCGCCGAACGCGGCGGCCTGTACTGCCCGAAGGGCCCGCCCGGCACGGTGCTGATCTTCGGCGACACCATGGTGCATGCCTCGCCGCCCAACATGTCGCCGTGGGACCGGCGGATCTTCTCGTTGATCCTCAACCCGGTCAGCAACCAGCAACGTTCGAATCGGCGCGCCGACCACTTTCATCATCGCGAGACCACACCACTCGAGTTTCGCAAGGCGCAGACGCCATGTAGCTTGTCCCGGTGCAAGTCCTTCGATGCCCACGCTGCCGTTCCCGTCAATGTTCTCGAGACGCTCGAATGCCCGGAATGCCACCTCACTGTGGGCTTTCACGCTCCGTCGTTGACGATGCACGAATCGAGGCCGAACGGGGTTCAGATCGGCGACCAGACGTGGAACCCCTGTTCCAACCGCGAATGGCGATGCAACTGGCTGGTCGACGACGTGCGGGCACCGCTCAGTGCTTCTCGTGCCGCCTGACACGCACCCGGCCCGCCGCCTACGACACGGTCGCCCTCGAGAAGCTCGGCAAGGGAAGAGGTCTGAAACGACGAGTCTGTCCGACTCGCCGAACTCGGCCTGCCCATCGTTCCCTACTACGAGCAGCAGGGCGGGCTGGCCTTCGACCTGCTCTCGAGCATCGCGCGGCCGGTCATGATCGGCCACGCCAACGGCGTCATCACCATCGACCTCGCCGAGACCCTCGACGACCATCGCGAAGCGCTGCGCGTCCGGCTCGGCGAGCCGTACCGCACGATGCTCGGCCACTTCCGCCACGAGGTCGGCCACTACTACCAGTGGGTGCTCGTCGACCGACGACGCGCGCTGCTCGACGAGTGCCGCGAGCTGTTCGGCGACGAGCGGGCCAGCTACTCCGACGCCATCGAGCGCCACTACCGGTCGGCGCGCCCGACGGCTGGGGAGCGCGTACATCTCCGAGTACGCCACGATGCACCCGTGGGAGGACTTCGCCGAGACGTTCGCGCACTACCTGCACATCACCGACACCCTGACCACCGCCGGCCGGGTGTCGGTGCTCAGGCGACCGGTCGACGGTCTGGTCGACCACGACATCGTTCCCGCGGTCCTACGGGACGCCACGATCGAGGAGATCCTGGCCGACTGGCACTGGCTGTCGCTGCTGTTCAACCGCGTCAACCGCGCGATGGGCAAGGGCGACCTGTATCCGTTCACGCTCGTCGAGCCGGTCGCGCGAAGCTCGATTCGTCCACCGGGTCGTGCAAAGCGCCGCGGGGCGACGAACCCGCGGTCGATCTTCGAGTGACTCGACGCGATGTCAGACCGCTGGCATCGTGCACCGGATCGACCAACACTCGTCCATAGCGGTGGCGGGTCCAGCTGATGGCTTGCTCGCGTACCCATCGGCGCCTCGACCTCGGCGAGCGCGACGACGGGAGTGCTGTCCACCTCGACACCGGCATGTCGGCACATCTCACGCAACTCGGTCGGCATCGTGCCGATTGATCGAACACGGTCAGCGAATTTTCGTCCACATCACTCGAATTGTCGACATCTCGGAGCTGCACGCCCACCACCTGCGCTGCGAGGCGCGCAATCGCAACTGCATCCGATGTCGCATCGGCTCCGACGAAAAAGGCCCACCTTGCGAAGCGGGCGATAACGCAGAATATTGCGCTCGGTGTGCAATGCCGACGGGTCGTGGTCGACCGCGAAGTGTTCAGTTCCAACAACGTCGGAACGCCGCCGCATCGTCCCTCCCACCGGACCAGGTTCCGAACGCCTCGACGTACGCCGGCCCACCAGCTTTTGGCCCGCATCCAACCGACGACCGCTTCCACCCGCCGAATGGTTGACGGCGCACGATCGCGCCGGTGATGTGCCGGTTGACGTAGGCATTGCCGACCTCGACCTGCTCCAGCCATCGCTCGATCTCGTCGGTGTCGAGCGGTGGATCCCGCCGGTGAGGCCGACGGTTGCCGTTCTGCAGCGCGATGGCGTGATCGAGATCCTGCGCCCGCATCAGTCCCAGCACCGGACCGAAGCACTCCGTCTGGTGGAACCACGATCCGTCCGTCACGTCGAGGCGCACCCGGGCGTCCACAGGCGGCCGGTCGGGTCGGCGTCGATGGGTCGCGGTTCGACGAGCCACGACTCACCTGATCGAGGGTGGTGAGGGCCCGCCGGAGCGGCCCGGCCGGCTGGGATCAGCGGGCCATCATCGTCGCCGGCTCGATCGCGGGGCCGACACGGATGCTGCGGACGGCTTCGCGCAACCGGGCACGGAACGAGCGTCGTCGTAAGGTCGCCGACGACGATGCCAAGGCTGGCGGCCGAGCATTCTGCCCGGCGTGGCCGAACGCGGAGCGGAGGAGGTCGGCGATCGCCTGGTCGAGATCGGCCGACGGCGTGATGACGATTGCGTTCTTGCCGCTGGTCTCGGCCAACAACCGCAAATCTGGGCGCCATCGAGGAACAACGGTGCGCCGTCTCATACGACCCGGTGAGAACCACCGGTCGACAGCGTCGGGATGCGTCACCAGCCGTAGGCCGACGATCGGCTGTCCGTCGCACACGACGAACTGCAGCACATCGGGCGGTACACCTGCGCTGCCGGAACTGTTCGACGATCCATGCGCCGCCGCACCGCCTCGGGGGCCGGCTTGACGATGACGGCGTTGCCGGCGGCGATCGCCGGCGCGAATGCCACCGACCGGGATTGCGTACGGGAAGTTCCACGGGCCGACACGACCACGACGCGCCCCTCGACGTCAAGGCCGGCTCCCTCGGCGGTATCCGTCGCTCGCCGCATGCTCGACGTCGTGCCGGCAGAAATCGATCGCCTCGGAAACTTCCGGGTCACCTTCGCGCACGGTCTTGCCGGCCTCGTGCGCCATCATCGCCAGCGTTCCGCCCGGTCGGCTCCATCACCTTGGCTATCTCCGAGAAGCCACTGGCGTGTGGCTCGACGTGGTCGCCCGCGACGTCCGCCGCTCGGCGGCGGCTCAACGACCGCATCGATCTCGACAAATCGACCATCACGATTCCGAGGGCGGGGCTTCCGCCCCATCGCCGAGGTGGCCGGCGATCCGGCCCGATTACGGTCTGCACCACAATCGGTGTCGGGCACGTTGTCGAATGGCGTCGTCCACGGTAAACCGAGGGAACGGACCGGTCTTGATCGCGGTCGGGTGGATGGACACGGTGCGCAGATCGACGGCGCGCCCGAAATTGGCGGCCTGGTCGAACAATCTGCGAGTCGGGGTCCATCGTGAACAGCGACCGCAAGAAGTTCTCGGGCGAGGTGTTCTCGTCGAGGCGGCGGGTGAGATACGCGAGGCAGGCCGAGAGATCGTCGTCGCCCACGACGGGGGCGTACATCAGCACACCGGCGCTGCGTGCACCAGCCGAGCCTGCGCGGGAGCCATTCCCTCCAGCATCTCGAAGTCGATCCGGTCGTGCTCGAGGGCAGTCACAGCGCCCAGGCGAATCGAACAGGTTGTGGCTCGCGAGACCGATGCGGACCGCGCAGCGAAGCTTCAGTCCGACCGCAGCGCCGACTCGACCAGCGCCTTGTAGCTCGCGTCGACTCGGCCTTGGACCCGTACGGTGCCGCGATCCAGCCATGCAGCTCGGCCTCGACGGTCTCCATCGCCAGGTTGGCGCCCTTGACCAGCCGCACCTTCGTCGTGCCGCCGCCCGCCACGCGCGCGCCAGGGCCCAGCTCACACAGCTCCAGCGCCTCGTGCGAGTCGGGAAGGTACGCCTGCAGCACGATGCCGGCATCGAGCCGGTGGAACTCGGGCTCGTCGAGACGCGCATGAACGACTGCAACGTCAGTTCGAGATCCCGGTATTCCTCCATGTCGAGGTTGACGAACGTGCGCGGTGTGGCAGCTCGGCGCGCGGTACAGCCGGCGGAGGCGATCGCTGATCCGCTCCACCGAGTCTTCGAGACGCGAGGGCGTCGAGGTTGGCGGCGATCGCCGAAACCTTCACGGAGACGTAGTCGACGTCGGGTCGCAGTATGCGCTCGCGCACCATGTCGAACCGGACGTCGGCTTCGCCATCGGACAGGATGGCTTCACCCAACACGTTGACGTTGACTCGAAACCCGTCACGGCGCCGACCGGCGAGGTGACGCCGAAGGCCGGGTTGATGTCCGCGAGCGCAACTCCGTCGCCCTCACGATGATCCGCGACCGCACAAGGGGGATGACGACCGATGGCGCAGCGGACGACAGCGCAGCACCGGCACGCAACGAAACTCGGTCGATCATCCCTAACGAGCGGCACTCCGACGGTCGCAACGATCGCCCGCAGCCGGCGCGCCGCCGGGCGCGCATGGGTCATTCGCAACACCTCGTCCGTCAGCACGAATGTCAACTCACGGGCGGCCGGGTCGGCCACCACCACGGCGAGCCGCCGCTGCTGTCGCCGCCGCCGCGTCATCGCCGCTATCGACTCATCGAGCAGTTGCTCGGCGCGCTTCACGGCCTGCGTGTCGACGCCGTTGGTCGCTGTGGCCATCGCAAGCTCACCGTAGCCCGTCGAGGCGACCATCGAGGCCGTCGTCACCGACCTCGACCTCGGGTTGATCGGTCAGCAACGTCCTCCTCAGTTTCGGCTTGTCAGGTCAGCGTGCCACTTGTTTGAGCGCGGGCAACTGCAGCAAGAACGGTCGGAATGTCTCTCGTCGGCCATGGGTGACATTGCGTTGCCGGCGAGCGCTGCCTCGACGAACGGGGCGAGATTTTCACGCTTTTGTCGTTGCCGCTCGGTTGAGTGGGCCGTGAACTCCGGCAGCACTTCTGCCCCGAACAGCTCAAGTCGACACGCAGATGTCCGCGTGCAGATTCCGACCCGCCTGTTGGATGAAGATCACTTGATCGACACCAGCGTGGCTCCATCTGGCGGAGGTGACGGCGAGCATCGTCAGGCGACCCGGATGCGGGCTTGCCCTGCCTGCAGGTCATCGGCGGCGGCAATCGTGCGTTCTTCGCGGTCGTGCGATCGGCGGCTTTGGAACTCGCCCCACAGGTCGGTGCGGCCGGGACGTTGATCGTGCGCAACCAGCACGTCAGCGCGTACCCGAAGAATTCGAAACCCTCGACCGCGGCGGATCGCCTCGGCACGATCCTGGTGCAGGGAGAATCCGGTGACGAGTGCGACGTTCGCGTCACCGTGTGCCCGAGAGGAACACAGTCCTCGCTGCGAATGATGTCGTAGTACACATCGACCCACGACCGCGCTTCGTCGGGGTCGATGAAGCTGAACGCAAGGGCGCCAAGTCCGTTCTGGGCGGCGACCTTGATCGTGTCGCGGTTGGTGCCGGCGATCCGCATCGGAGGATGTGGCTTTTGCCGCGGCTTGGGAATCACGTTCCGACATGGCAGCGAGAACGACTCCGACGAATAGCCGGGATACGGGTCGAGCA
>CAWCDA010000053.1:0-20076 GCA_963794065.1 uncultured Actinomycetes bacterium
CCTATCGGGCATGCGAGCGGTGAGCGTGGACGCCGGGGCCAAGACGGCGCGCGCCGAGGGAGGCGCGACACTGGGGCGACTACAACGATGCCACGCACGCGTTCGGTCTTGCCAGCACGGGCGGCATCATCTCGACCACCGGGGTCGGCGGCCTGACGCTCGGTGGCGGGATCGGCTACCTCAGCCGCGGACTCGGCCTCTCGGTGGACAACCTGCTGTCGGCCGACGTGATCACCGCCGACGGCCGGTTCGTGGTGGCGAGCGAGCGCGAGAACGAGGATCTGTTCTGGGCGCTGCGCGGCGGCGGGGGGAACTTCGGCGTCGTGACCGGCGTTCGAGTTCCGTCTCGCGCCGGTGAGCGAGATCTACGGCGGCCCGATGTTCTTCGAACTCGACGACGCGCGCGCGGTGTTGCAGTGGTACCGCGAGTTCATCGCGGATGCGCCCGAGGCCTTCGGCGGCTTCCGGCCTTCCAGATCGCCCCGCCGTTGCCGTTCATCCCCGAGGAGCGACACGGCGACACGTTCCTCGCGTTCGTGTCGTGCTGGGCCGGCCCGGTCGATGAGGGGACCCGGGATCCTCGCGTCGCTGCGCGAGGTCGCGCCGGTCGTCGCCGAGCACGTCGGGCCGATGCCCTACCCCGCGCTCAACGCCGCCTTCGACGGGCTGTACCCCGCCGGACTCCAGCACTACTGGAAGGCCAACTTCGTCACCGAGCTCACCGACGACGCGATCGAGGCGCACCTCGAGCACGGCCCCGAGGTGCCGACGGTCCACTCGACCGCGCACATCTACCCCATCAACGGGGCGTGTCACCGCGTCGACCCGACGGCCACGGCCTTCACGCACCGGGAGGCGAACTTCGCGACCGTGCTCGTGGGCACGTGGCCCGACCCGGCGGACAACGACGCGAACACCGCGTGGGTCCGCGGCTACTACGACGCGACCGCGCCCCTGTCCGAGGACGGCGGCTACGTCAACTTCATGGCCGGCGACGACCAGGACCGGATCCGCGCCAACTACGGGTCGAACTACGACCGGCTGGTCGAGGTGAAGCGGACCTACGACCCGGACAACCTGTTCCACCTGAACCAGAACATCGCGCCGTAGCGCGATGAGGGGGCCCGCGAAGCGGGCCCCCTCATCTCACCGTGGTGGCCTCAGCTCGGGTTGTAGGCGCTCACCCGGGTGGACCAGTTGGCAGCGACGCGCGCGTGGCACCGCACGTCACGTCGGCCTGGTACTCGGCGAAGGTGCACCGTTGCGCGATGTACTCGCTCGCGAACCACACCATGCCGTTGGGCGAGACCGCGGCCGCGCCGTAGTCGCCCCAGCGCGACCGGTAATCGCCGAGCGCCGTGCCGGTGAACCCGTCGTTCGGGCCGACCCCGGCTCCGGCGATCTCCACGTTGGAGGTCGGACCCGACGTCGTGAACGGGATGTAGGCCGCGGTCGGGTAGAAGTCCGGCCCGGCCAGCGTGGCGCTGATCACGCCCTCGCCATCGGCGTTCATCGCGACCGACGGGTAGGTGAGGTTCTCGCCCGGCACGTCGACGATCCCTCGTTCACGTTCGTCACGTGGTCGGTCGTCGTCGAGGGCCGTAGCGCCACCCACGCGACCCCGTTGTGCAGGTCGATCGGACGCCACTTGACGCCGTGGTTGTAGAACTCGGCGCCACCCGGGCCATCCAGCGCGGTGTTCGTCGTCAGGTACACGACCCCGTCGTGCATCCAGGCGCCGTAGACCTTGCCGCTCCCGCCGGCCAAGGGCAGCGGGCCGAACTGGTGCGGGTCGGACTCACCGATGCACGTGCGCAGGTTGGCGCACTGCAGGAACGGCGTCGGACCGTCTTTCTGCAGCGCCGGCACGCCGAGCGTGTACTCCCCCGTGTCGACCGACGTCTCGGCCAGGGAGAGATCCGGCGTCGCCGTATCGAGCGACGCGGTGTTGGTCAGCCGCCACAGCGACACGGCTGTCGCGTTGCCGTCGACGAGCGGGGACTGCGACATGCCGAAGTACATCGTGCCGCCGTGCGCCGACACGAACTCCGCCGGCAGCATGTTCACCGGCTGCAGCGTGTAGGCGACGAAGTCCACCGCGTCGGAGAAGACGTTCTCGAAGGTCTGTGTCCCCGGTGTCGCGGCCCCGACGATCAGATCCGCCTTGGAGAACGCGTAGAGCTGCGCGCCGTGGAACTCGCCGCCGAAGAACGAGTACTCGTTCGTGGTGATGTAGACGCCGTTGGCGTCCAGGCCGAGCTGTGGGTAGTCGCCGTAGCAGTAGCCCAAGGTGCACTTGTGGTCGGGCGTGCCGTTCATGCCGTTGTTCGTGGTGCGCACGTCCCAGATGTTCCAGCTCCCCAGCGGGTCGGACGAGGTGCTCGCGGCGATGCGGAAGCCGCCGCCGCCGGTGAAGTCGCCGGTCGTCGGATCCTCGTCGAGGTACTCGGCGCTGACGAACCAGCGCTGGGTCGAGTCGTCGAACTGACACGACACGTCGAAAGAGGTCGGGCCGAACGGTCCGTCGGGACGCACGAACTCCGGCGGCAGGTGGAAGAACTGCGCCAGCGTGATGCCGACCGGCTCGGTGCCCGGGAAGAACGGGTCGCCGTCGAGCAGCGCGGTGCCCGTCGGCGTGTAGATCTGCACGACCGAGTTCACGATCTCGAACACGTGCGTGTCGTCGGCGCACAGACCCTGGTCCGGCGGCTCACCCTGGAACTGGTTGCCGTTGCCGGAGTAGCGGGAGTCGAAGTGGTTGGAGCCCTCCCACGATGCGACCAGGCCGAAGCCGCCCCCGGAGACCGAGGCGTTGCCGGTCGCGGTCGGCGCGGCCACCTCGCCCTGGCGGACGGCCTCGCCGCCCTCGGGCTCCTGGCCCTCGAACTGGTGGGTGCGCAGATAGTCGGCGTCGACGGCGTCGGAGCCGCCGCCCGGCTGGCGATGCTTGTCCTGGGCCGCGATCGCCCGCAGGTCGCGCGTCGTTCCGACGTAGCGCAGCGGCGATGTGCGGCGGGCGGTGGCTGCGGGACCGGCCGCGGCGACGAGCGTTGCGGCAAGCGCGCACGGCACCGGCCACGGCGAGAACCTTCCGGAAAACGGGTCGTTGCATCGATCTCCCCCCTCGAGAACGCGCCCTGATCGGGCTCGGACTTCGATCGTATTGCGGTGATAGATCTGATGTATCGGCCTTTCGACGTAGCCAATGTGGGTGGTGTCCAAACATGTCGGTGGGAGCGTGTAGAAACGGCGATCCGATGGACGAAGGGATCGTGCCGCAGCCGCTGGACCTGGCGATCGCGGGGGTGCGGTTCGGGCACCGGCTGGGCGCCCAGCTGGACCAGGACCTCGCGGGACTCGGGCTGACGTGGGCGCAGTTGCGGGTGCTGCTGGCGCTGGCCCAGGACGGCGGGCTGGTGCACGCCGGCGGCATCGGCCGGCGGATGGATATCAGCCGGCAGGCGGCGCACCGGCTGTTGCAGCGTCTGGACGGGCGAGGGTTCCTGGCATGGCGCGACGACGGCTGGATCCGCAGCGCCCGGCTGACGCACGAGGGCTACCGCGCCCTGAACGATGCGCTGGCGTCGATCGACCGACGCTCGGGGCGTTCCTTGGGCTGGACGCGGACGAACGGCGCGCCCTGGCCCGGATCCTGCGTCACGCCCGGGTGGAGCTGCACCGCGCGTCCCAACCGCCCGAGACGCCCTGGTGGATGGAGTAGCGCGGCCGCGGCCGGACGCAACCGGGTCGCCTCCTCCCGCGCGAACCCGTCAACACGTTGACGCGCGGCGCCCGTCAACACCTTGCTGGTCTGCCCGCCGGTAGGTCGTCAACCTGTTGACGCGCGACGAAGTCCTGCACGCGTCAAGGTGTTGACGACCTGCTCCGAAGAGGTACGACCCCCTCGCGAACTGGCGACCCGGCGCCCGCGGCGCGCCACCACCCCCAACGACGAAGGCCCCCGGGACGAACCCGGGGGCCTCCGAAACGAAGCGCAAACAGAGCGCCGAGCCCTACTCCTCGCCGCCGCCGAGCATCCGCTCGGCCTGCTCGCGCGTGAGCCCGACCAGCGCCGGCTCCTGCGAAGCAGAGCCGAACCCGCCCTCGGCGCCCTCGGCCGTCGCATCCAGGAGCTCCCGCTGCCGCTGCAGCCAGTACTCCGGGATCGCCTCGGGCTTGATCCGCACCTGCACGTTGCGGTAGCGGTTCATGCCCGTGCCAGCCGGGATCAGCTTCCCGATGATCACGTTCTCCTTCAGGCCGAGCAACGGGTCGGACTTGCCGCCGATCGCGGCGTCCGTCAGCACCTTCGTCGTCTCCTGGAAGGAGGCCGCCGACAGCCACGAGTCCGTGGCCAGCGACGCCTTCGTGATCCCGAGCAGCACCGGTCGCGCCGAGGCCGGCGTGCCGCCGTTCTCGACGATCTCGCCGTTGCGATCCTCGAACAGTCGCCGGTTGATCAGGTCACCGGGCAGGAAATCGGTGTCGCCCGGCTCGATGATGTGCACCTTGCGCAGCATCTGGCGCGCGATCAACTCGATGTGCTTGTCGTGGATCGTGACGCCCTGCGAGCGGTAGACCAACTGCACCTCGTCGGCCAGGTGCTGCTGCAACGCGAGCACGCCCTTGACGCGCAGGATGTCGTGCGGGTTGACCGAGCCCTCGGTGAGCTGCTGGCCCACCTCGACCTTGTCGCCCGTGTTCACGGTCAGCCGCGCCCGGAACGACACCGGGTACTCGACCATGTCGCCGGTGTCGTCGGTCACGCGGATGCGACGAACGTGCTTCTCGTCGTCGTCCTCGATCGAGACCTCGCCGGTGAGCTCCGTGATCTGCGCCTCGCCCTTGGGCTTGCGCGCCTCGAACAGCTCCTGCACGCGCGGCAGGCCGTGGGTGATGTCCTCACCCGCGACGCCACCGGTGTGGAAGGTCCGCATCGTCAGCTGCGTGCCGGGCTCACCGATCGACTGGGCCGCGATGATGCCGACCGCCTCGCCGATGTCCACCATCCGGCCGCTCGCGAGCGAGCGGCCGTAGCACGCCGCACACACGCCGATCTCGGCCTCGCACGTCGTGACCGAGCGCACGCGCGCCTCGAGCACGCCGGACTCGATCACCGCGGCCGCCAGCTCGTCGGACAGCTCCTCGCCGGTCTTGGCGATCACGGTCTTGCCGACCTTGACGTCCTCGGCCAGCACGCGCCCGTACAGGGCGGTGTCGACGTGGGAGTGTCGCGTGACCGTGCCGTCGGGCTTGGCCACGTTGACCCGGATCGGGATCGAGCGGTCGGTGCCGCAGTCCTCCTCGCGGATGATGACCTCCTGCGCCACGTCGACGAGTCGACGCGTCAGGTAGCCCGAGTCCGCCGTCCGCAGCGCGGTGTCGGCCAGTCCCTTGCGGGCGCCGTGCGTCGAGATGAAGTACTCCAGCACGGTGAGGCCCTCGCGGAAGTTGGACTTGATCGGGCGCGGGATGATCTCGCCCTTCGGGTTGGCCACCAGCCCACGCATGCCGGCCACCTGGCGGATCTGCATCGCGTTCCCGCGCGCGCCCGAGTTGGCCATCATGTAGATCGGGTTGGTCGGGGTGAACTGGGCCTCCATGGCCCGCTGCACCTCGTCGGTGGCCTCCGTCCAGATCTCGATCAGCTCCTGACGACGCTCGTCGTCGGTGATGATCCCCCGCTTGAACTGCTGCTCGACCTTGGACGCGCGCTTCTCGTGCTCGTCCAGGATGGTCGCCTTGGACTCCGGGGTGGTCACGTCCTCGACGCCGATCGTGACGCCGGCGCGCGTGGCCCAGTGGAAGCCCAGGTTCTTCAGGTTGTCCAGCACCTGCTCGACCGTCGCGCGGTCGTAGTTGTGCACGACCTCGTCGACGAGGCGGCCGATGTCGGCCTTCAACATCTGCTGCTCGCGGTAGATGAAGTCGTCGGGGAACGCCTCGTTGAAGATGATGCGACCGATCGTCGTGCGGATGACCGGCGTGCGACCGCCCTCGGCGTCGTGCCCTTCGGGCAGCAGCTCCTCGGGCATCGCCTTGTTGTGCAGCCGGATGCGCACCGGGTCGTGGATCGGGAACCCGGCGTCCAGCGCCAGCAGCGCCTCCGCGTCGGAGCCGAAGGTCGGGATGTCCTCGTCCTTGCGGTCCTCGTTGACCCCGTAGGTCAGGTAGTACAGGCCCAGCACCATGTCCTGGGTCGGGGTCGCGATCGGACGGCCGTGCGCCGGCGACAGGATGTTGTTCGTCGACAGCATCAGGATCCGCGCCTCGGCCTGGGCCTCGGCGGACAGCGGCACGTGCACCGCCATCTGGTCCCCGTCGAAGTCGGCGTTGAACGCCGAGCACACGAGCGGGTGGATCTTGATCGCCTTGCCCTCGACCAGCACGGGCTCGAAGGCCTGGATGCCGAGACGGTGCAGCGTCGGCGCGCGGTTCAGCAGCACCGGGTGCTCGCGGATGACCTCCTCGAGCACGTCCCAGACCTGCGGACGGGCGCGCTCGACCATGCGCTTGGCGCTCTTGATGTTCTGCGCCAGGGCCTGGTCGACCAGCCGCTTCATCACGAAGGGCTTGAACAGCTCCAGCGCCATCTGCTTGGGCAGGCCGCACTGGTGCAGGCGAAGCTCCGGACCGACCACGATCACGGAACGACCGGAGTAGTCCACGCGCTTGCCCAGCAGGTTCTGGCGGAACCGGCCCTGCTTGCCCTTCAGCATGTCGCTGATGGACTTCAGCGGGCGGTTGCCGGGACCCGTCACCGGACGGCCGCGGCGGCCGTTGTCGAACAGCGCGTCGACGGCCTCCTGCAGCATGCGCTTCTCGTTGTTGACGATGATCTCGGGCGCCTGCAGGTCCAGCAGTCGCTTCAGCCGGTTGTTCCGGTTGATCACGCGCCGGTACAGGTCGTTGAGGTCCGAGGTCGCGAAGCGGCCACCGTCGAGCTGCACCATCGGGCGCAGGTCCGGCGGGATCACCGGCACGGCGTCCAGCACCATGCCGGTGGGCAGCGAGCGGCCCTCGGCGAAGTTCGCGACGACCTTCAGCCGCTTGATCGCCTTGAGCTTCTTCGTGCCCTTGCCGGTCTCGATCGTCTCCTTGAGGGAGTCGGCCTCGGCGACCGTGTCCATGTCGATCAGCAGGCGCTTGATCGCCTCTGCGCCCATGCCGCCGTCGAAGTAGTCGCCGAAGCGCTCACGCAGCGAGCGGTAGACGTTGTCGTCTGCCACGAGCTGCTTCATCTTCAGGCTCTTGAAGGCGGCGAGCACGTCGTCGAGGTGCTGGGTCTCGCGACCCGCGGCCTCGTGGATCTTCTCGACGTCACGCTGGGCCTCGCGCTTGGCGGCGGTCAGCTGGGCACCCTTGGCGCCCTCGCCCTCCAGCTCCTTCAGCCGGTCCTCGAGCTCGCCGAGGCGCTTCTTGACGTCCTCGTCGCGCTCGTCCTCGAGGTCGCGCTTCTCGGCCTCGATCTCGGTCGAGATGCCCGGGAAGTCCTTGTGGCGACGCTCCTCGTCGATGCGAGTGACCACGTAGGCCGCGAAATAGATGATGCGCTCGAGGTCCTTGGGCGCCAGGTCCAACAGGTAGCCCAAGCGCGAGGGGACGCCCTTGAAGTACCAGATGTGGGTGACCGGCGCGGCCAGCTCGATGTGGCCCATGCGGTCGCGACGCACCTTGGAACGGGTGATCTCGACGCCGCAGCGCTCACAGATGATGCCCTTGAAGCGCACCCGCTTGTACTTGCCGCAGTGGCACTCCCAGTCCCGCGTGGGCCCGAAGATGCGCTCGCAGAACAGGCCGTCCTTCTCGGGCTTCAGGGTGCGGTAGTTGATGGTCTCCGGCTTCTTGACCTCGCCGTTGGACCACGCACGGATCTGGTCCGCGGTGGCCAGGCCGATCCGCAGCTCATCGAAGTAATTGACGTCCAACACTTACGCGGTCGCCTCCTCGGGTGTCGCGCTCTGCATCCGGTTCAACGCGTTGCTATTCCGGGTCAATCGAAGTCCGCCCCGGCGGGCTCGCGTCGGCTGAGATCGATCCCCAGCTCCTCGGCGGCCCGGAAGACGTCCTCGTCGGTCTCGCGCAGCTCGATCTCCTCACCCGTCGAGGAACGGACCTCGACGTTCAGGCAGAGCGACTGCATCTCTTTGATCAGCACCTTGAAGGACTCGGGGATGCCCGGCTCGGGGATGTTCTCGCCCTTGACGATGGCCTCGTAGACCTTCACGCGGCCGAGCACGTCGTCGGACTTGATCGTCAGCAGCTCCTGCAGGGCGTAGGCGGCGCCGTAGGCCTCGAGGGCCCAGACCTCCATCTCGCCGAACCGCTGCCCGCCGAACTGGGCCTTCCCGCCCAGCGGCTGCTGGGTGATCATCGAGTACGGACCGGTGGAACGGGCGTGGATCTTGTCGTCCACCAGGTGCAGGAGCTTCAGGATGTAGGACACGCCGACCGTGACCGGCTCGGCATACGGCTCGCCGGAGCGCCCGTCATACAGCAGCGACTTGCCGACGTCGTCGACCATCTTGATGCCGTCGCGGTTGGGCTTGACCGAGCGGATCGACTCGAGGATCTCGTTCTCACGCGCGCCGTCGAACACCGGCGTCGACACGTGGGCCGGGCCCTCGTAGGTGACCCCGTCCTTCTCGAAGCCCCACAGCGCCGCGAGCCCGAGGTGGGCCTCCAGCACCTGGCCGAGGTTCATCCGCGAGGGCACACCCATCGGGTTCAGGATGATGTCCACCGGCGTGCCGTCGGCCATGAAGGGCATGTCCTCCTCGGACAGGATCGTCGAGATGACGCCCTTGTTGCCGTGGCGGCCGGCGAGCTTGTCCCCGTCGGAGATCTTGCGCTTCTGGGCCACGTAGACGCGGACCAGCTGGTTCACGCCGGGCGGCAGCTCGTCGCCGTCGTCGCGGTTGAACACGCGCACGCCGATCACCTTGCCGGACTCGCCGTGCGGCACCTTCAGCGACGTGTCGCGCACCTCGCGCGCCTTCTCACCGAAGATCGCGCGGAGCAGGCGCTCCTCGGGCGTGAGCTCGGTCTCGCCCTTGGGGGTGACCTTGCCCACCAGGTAGTCGCCGGGGTTGACCTCGGCCCCGATGCGAACGATCCCGCGCTCGTCGAGGTCCTTGAGGATCTCCTCGGAGACGTTGGGGATGTCGCGGGTGATCTCCTCGGCGCCCAGCTTCGTGTCGCGGGCGTCGACCTCGTGCTCCTCGATGTGGATCGACGTCAAGACGTCTTCCTTCACCAGGCGCTCGGACAGGATGATCGCGTCCTCGTAGTTGTGGCCCTCCCAGGGCATGTAGGCGACCACCAGGTTCTTGCCGAGCGCGATCTCGCCGGCCTCGGTCGAGCCGCCGTCGGCGATGACCTGGCCCTTCGTGACCTTGTCGCCCACGGAGACGGTCGGCTTCTGGTGGACGTTGGTGCCCTGGTTGGAGCGGCGGAACTTGATCAGGTCATAGACGTGCAGCTGCCCGCGAGCGTCCTTGTTCACGATCTGGTCGGCGCTCACGTCCTCGACGGTGCCGTTCTCGTTGGCGATGAGCACGTCGCCGGCGTCGACCGCGGCGCGGAACTCCACGCCCGTGCCGACCAGCGGCGCCTCGGTGCGAAGCAGCGGCACGGCCTGCTTCTGCATGTTGGCGCCCATCAGCGCGCGGTTCGCGTCGTCGTGCTCGAGGAACGGGATCAGCGCCGCGGCGATCGAGACCAGCTGCTTGGGCGAGACGTCCATGTAGTCGACCTCGTCGGGCGGCACCGAGTCGACCTCGCCGCCCTTTCGGCGAACGAGCACGGAGTCGGCGAGCTTGCCGGTCTTGAGGTCATAGGGCGTGTTCGCCTGCGCGATGATGTGGCGGTCCTCCTCGTCGGCCGACAGGTAGTCGATCTTCGTGGTGACCTTGCCCGCCTCGACGCGGCGGTACGGGGTCTCGATGAACCCGAACTGGTTGATGCGCGCGAAGGAAGACAGCGACCCGATCAGGCCGATGTTCGGGCCCTCCGGGGTCTCGATCGGGCACATCCGGCCGTAGTGGGACGGGTGCACGTCGCGGACCTCGAAGCCCGCGCGCTCGCGGGAAAGACCGCCGGGGCCGAGCGCGCTCAGGCGCCGCTTGTGGGTCAGGCCCGACAGCGTGTTGGTCTGGTCCATGAACTGCGACAGCTGCGAGGTGCCGAAGAACTCCTTGATGCGCGGCCACCACCGGGCGGATGTTGATCAGGGTCTGGGGCGTGATCGCCTCGACGTCCTGGGTCGTCATGCGCTCGCGGACGACGCGCTCCATGCGCGACAGGCCGATCCGGATCTGGTTCTGGATCAGCTCGCCGACGCTGCGGAGGCGGCGGTTGCCGAAGTGGTCGATGTCGTCGGGGTCATAGCCCTCGGCGCCGGCGTGCAGCTCGACCACGTACAGGATCGTCTTGAGCAGGTCCTCGAAGGTCAGCGTGCCCTTGTACTTGGGCCCGCCGGCCTGCTCGTCCTTGTTCTGGGCGGACATGACGCGGACCTTGAACTGCTCCCAGGCCTTCTTGTCGGGGTTGTCCAGCTCGGCGGCGGTCTTGTAGTGGGCGCGCAGCTGCTTGGCCAGCTCGCCCTCGGCGCCGCGGAGCTTCTTGTCGATCTTGTGACGCCCGACCTTGGCCAGGTCGTAGCGCTTGGGGTTGAAGAACAGGTTCTCCAGCAGCGTCTTGGCCGACTCGGCCGTGGGCGGCTCGCCCGGACGGAGCTTGCGGTAGATGTCCTCGAGGGCCTCGACCTGGGTCTCGGTGTGGTCCTTCTCCAGGGTGGCCAGGATCGAGGGCGCGTTGTTCGTGAGCTTGAGGATCTCCTCGTTGGTCCAGCCCAGCGCCTTCAGGAAGGTCGTGACGTACTGGCGGCGCTTGCGGTCGATGCGCACGCCGACGGTGTCCTTCTTGTCCACGTCGAACTCGAGCCACGCGCCGCGGCCCGGGATGATCTTGGCGATGAAGATGTCCTTGTCGGAGGTCTTGTCGGGCTCCTTGGAGAAGTAGACGCCCGGGGAGCGCACCAGCTGGGAGACCACGACACGCTCGGTGCCGTTGATGATGAAGGTGCCCCGGCTGGTCATCATGGGGAAGTCGCCCATGAAGACCTCTTGCTCCTTGATCTCGCCCGTGACCTTGTTGACGAAGGTTGCCTCGACGAACAAGGGCCGCGAGAACGTGATGTCCTTATCGCGGCACTCTTCCTCGGAGTACTTCTGGGCACGGAACTCGTGGGTTCCGAAGTAGAGCTGGAACTGCTCGGTGAAGTCCTCGATCGGACTGACTTCGTCCAGGACTTCCTTGATGCCTTCGTTCAGGAGCTGATCGAAGGACTCTTTCTGGATCGCGACGAGGTCTGGAAGTGCGAGAACCTCTTCGAGCTTGGAGAAACTGACACGTTGACGCACAGGAACGAGCTGGTCAGGCAAGGCCTAGATCCCTCCCGGGTGGTTGGACGCACGACAAAGAGCGGCGCGGACGGCACGGCAAACGAGCACTCTACAGACTGGAGGGACGTGCGTCAACCGTGCCGGAAGAGACCCCGGCCGGGGATGGGGCGCAAGGTACGCCTCCCCGGGGGCGGCGTCAAGCCGCCAAAGGTGCCAATCTGGGCCTCAGGACGGTTTGACCGTGATCTTGATCGTCTTGGAGGTGCTGGGCAGGCAGTTCGAGCGGTTCGGGTGGCTCCCAATCTTCCTGCCCGGGAACTTGGCGAAGTACTTGGAGGTCGCCTTGACGCCCTTGGTGAACTTGATCTTGCCCTTGTTGTTGGTCGTGTAGGTCTTCTTGTAGACGTGGTTGCGGTACCAGCGGACCGGCTGGCCCTTCTTGCACTTGGCCTTGTCGGCATGCAGCACGATCGTGAAGGTGACCTTGCCGCCCTTCTGGACCTGGGTCTTGCTTGCGGTCAGCTTGAGCTTGGTATTGACATTGGTCGCTGCGGTGGCGCCTGGGCCGACGAGCAACAGCGATGCAACGGTCAGCGCTACGAATACCCTCGCGATGTGCTTCATCCGTAAGCTCCCTCGACGTCTCCGCAGACCAGGAATTGGAACGGTTCCGCACAGGGTAGCCGGGTCTGGTGCCGCAGGCAAGGCGACGCGTCAGATGGGCAGGCTTAGCTGGCGAACGCCCGCCCGATAGCCTTACTCATGGCGGTACCGAGTGAGCGAGCGCCGCGGCCGCGGGAACAGCCTTCGCCGGACCGTGGGCGGTCTTCACTTTGTTGACCACCACCAGTCGCGAAAACGATGGGGTGCAGATGAAGCGGTCCGGGTGAACACCGGTCTGTGATCCCGGGAAGCCGGTTTGGACGGTCGTCGGAGGCACCGCGGTGAAGGCGAATCCGTAGTTTCCGGCCGAATCGGTCGTCGTTGCGTCCGTGAGCACACCGCCGACGTACAAGTCGATATGTTGGCCGCCGCGACACGCAGGGTTTCCCACGAGCTTGCCCGTGACGGAGTTCTGTTGCACGTGGATCGTCAGGTTCGTTTGACCCACGGAAACAGCGGCGCCGGCCATCTGCGGGGCGATCATCGTCCCGACAGCTACCAACAACACTGCGATAAAGCCTCGCCGCATAGCAGAACCCTCCCAGGTGTTGCTCACAGTCCTACAGCGTCCGCGTGCTCACGGTCAACCCTCCAAGCGGCAGGTAGCGTGACATCCCGCATGGGTACCCCCGCCGTCCCCGACCTCACACGTCAAGCGTAGGAAGAGACGCTGGCCGTGGATCCTTCTCGGACTGCTGGCGATCTTTCTCGTGTTCGTTTTCGATCTCGCGTGGGCGGGCGCGCACGCGGTCGACAGCTTCCAGCAGGCGCGGGACGGACTGACCGCCGGTGGCGACTCGCTGCAGAGTGGCGACGTGGCGGCGGCCCGGAACGAGTTCGCCTCGGCGGAGGGTGCTGGCGAGTCGGCAGCCGATGCGGTCGGTCACCCCGCCGTCACCGTCGTCGGCTGGTTGCCGGTCTTGGAGATGAGGTCGACGCCGCGCGACGCGGCGCCGAGGCGATCGTGCTGGCCGCACAGGGCGGCACCGCGTACGCCGACGCCGCCGACAGCGGCGGGCTGGGACGGCGTCACGTTGCCCGGGCTTCGCGCCCGGGGGCCACATCGACGCCGCGGCGATCGAGCGTGCCGGTCCCGGACGTCGCGAAGGCTGCGGACCTCCTGGCGCGCGCCGACGCCGAGCTCGCTCCGATCGACGCGGAGTCGTTGCAGCCGCCGCTCGACCGATTGATGCGGGAGGCTAAGGCGAGATCCACACCCGCTCGGAGCAGGCAACGACGGCGGCCAACCTTGCGAAGCTGCTGCCGCCGATGCTCGGCGCCGACGGCGCGCGGACCTATCTGCTCGTGACCCTCTCCCCTTCCGATCCACGTGGCGCTGGCGGCTATCCCGGCGTCTACGGGTTGCTGCATGTCGACGGACACAAGCTCTCCTTGTCACACCTGGCGCCGACTTCAGAGATCCCGAAGGTTCGGCCCGTGCCCGGCCCGGCGGACGCGAAGAAGGCCTGGGGGTGGGCCGGCATCGATCGGATCTTTTGGGACACGACCTACACACCCGACTTCCCGACCGCAGCCGGCTTCATGAAGGGCATCTGGGAGGCCGGCGGTGGCAACAGGTCGACGGTGTGATCTCGGGGGATCCTGCGTTGATGGCGTCGTTCCTTCGAGTCGTCGGGCCCGTGGACTCGCCGGTCTGGCCAGAGACGATCACCGCTGAGAATGTTGAGCGCATCGTGGGTGCAGAGGTGTACAGGACCCGTCGCAGAGCAGTCGGACATGCGTGGGAAGTCGGCATCGGCGCGTCGCTGTGGAATGCCGTGCTGTCAAGGGAATGGCCCGTAAGGGAGATGGCGACAGCGATGACCACGGCTATTCGTGGGGGACATCTGCAGGTCTGGAGCATTAGCAGAGGTGAAGAGGCTGGGCTCGAATCACTTGGTGTCGCCGGTACGTTCAAGGCTCCGACAACCGATACCGGGCCGCAGGTGACGCTGAATGGCTTCACGGCGAATAGAGCTGGCTATTACGCCGTCACTGAGGTGAAGTCCGAATCCGAAAGTCGGAAACGACGGTCAAGATGTGACTGAGGTAACGGTGCGCGTAAGCAACCGTGCGCCAGGCGGTCCGCCTAGCATCCTTCTCGGCGTGGAACCGAGCAACATGGGCGGAAAGCCGATCGGAACTTTCGGAACTGATATCAACATCTACATTCCGGAGGGTTCCAACATGTCGTCGTTCCGCGTCAACGGCCGTGAGAAGACGCCGTCGATCGACCAGAAGAATTGGGGTACGCGCCGTGAGCTGGCCACCCTTGATCGCTCCTGGCGACGAAGTCGTCGTCCAGCTTGTCTACAGGACTCGCTCACGCTAGGGAATTCTGAGCGTCCTTCCCTTGGCTGCTGTAGTACGCCTCACGAAGTAATCAAATGCTCGCGGTCGTGGCCGCCTCGAGGGCCAACTGACCAACCTCTCTTGGCGTTCCCCGGTTACCCGTGGGAATCCGCACAACGGGTGCAAGTCGTGCAAGCCTGACGACCTGTTCGAAATGTTGCTGGAGATCGTCACTCAAACCGAGGGCGGCGAGTCCATAAGATTGGGCCAGAAGGGCTTTGACGCGGTCGGCCGGGTGCTTGACCATCTCGATGTTGCCCGATCCGCGTTCCAACACAACGATGGCAGCCAGTCGTCGATCAGTATTGCGGAAATCCCTGCTCGCCCCGAGGCCGAGCTTCCCTGTGACAGGTTCAACGACCGGTGTTGAATCCGCGACCCCGATAAGGGCTGCGGCTTCAGGCCAGAGTTTGATCGGGGGTAGCCGGGTCGGATTCTCACGCTCGAGCCGTCGAAGCGGATCGCCGCGATATCGTCCGCGATGAGGCGTGCGCCGGCAAGATACAAACTGGCGGCTGTCGTCGACTTGCCAGCCCCAGCCTCGCCCGCGATGGCGATCGCGCCGCCCGGCCCTTCGATGACAGCGGCATGTAGACACAGGATCCTGCGTTGGAGCAAGACCGCGCCAAGCACGGGCCCCAGGATCGGACCGTAAAGGTCAACCATGCCCGAGCCTTCAGGACGATCCACGCGTACGGCGCGCCCCCGAGAAATCCCGAAGGAAAGTCCTCCTTCGAACCTAAGGAGGGCTCGCCCTCGGCTGAAACGATGGCCAAGAGGCGACGCTTCGATGCCCTGAAGGGGATCAGGCTTGGCAAAGTTGAACGAAACCTGAGGTGGTCGGAGAGCCTCTGTTCGGGAGATGACGGGGGAAGTGGGAAAGACGATTCCAGCTGAGCCCGTAGGCCCAACCTAAATAGCCCTTCGACAAGATCGGGCCGGCCTAGTTACCCCAGGACCGAGGCGCGCTTCTTGCTGGCGCCCTGGGAACCACCCTCGGGTCCACCGGCTGCCCCAGAGAGGGTCAACTCTGATGCCGATCCAAGTCGCTCGAGTTTCGGGGCGACGTATTGGGCCCTCGCTGTTCGTCTTCGGCTGCTGTTCGACCATAACTTCAGCTTCCCCTCAGAGGTTCATAGGATAGGGCTCCGATTGGGAGGTGTCTACCCGCTGAGCAATCTCATGAATCTATCCACCGCCTCAGCGTTCAGGAGTTGGAAGGCAGCCCGCAGAGACCCGCACTCAAAATGGTCTCCGGCGCGACGCAAACGATCCAGGTCAAGGTCAGGGCCGAGCAAGACCGCCGTCCCGAGCCACGAACGCTCGCACTTCGCGCACTTCGGCATATTCACGTATGAAGTCAGGACTGATCGCTCCCTTTCGTCCCCTTCGCCGTATTTCGGGAGGCAGAATGTCGGCGAGCGACTGCCTGACCACCCACCGCCCCAGCCGTCTCGATGGAGCATGTCCTCCGGTAGCGACATGCTCCATCGAGACGGCTGGGGCGTGGGGTGGTCAGGCAGTCGCTCGCCGACATTCTGCTCCCGACATACGGCGAAGGAAATGCGAAAGGGAGCAATAGTCCTGACTTCATACGTGAAGATCCCAAAATGCACGAGAAGTGCGAGCGTTCTCGTGGCTCGGACACAGTGTTTGCTCGCCCTCCTTGACCTGGATCGTTTGCGTCGCGCCGAGAGCCAGTGCGGGTCTCTGCGGCCTTTAACTCCTGAACGCTGAGGCGGTGGATAAATTCATGAGATTTGCTCGGCGGGTCACACCTCCCCAATGGGGAATCCTATGAATGAGAGTGAAGAAGTTGATGGTCGAACAGCAGCCGAAGACGAACAGCGAGGCCCAATACGTCGCCCGAAGAACTCAACAACTTGGATGGGGCCGGAGTTTGACCCTCTCTGGGGCAGCCGGTGGACCCGAGGGCCATGCTGCCGGGCGCCAGCAAGAACAGGCCTCGGTCCTGGGGTGAGGCAGAGCCGATCTTGTCGAAGGGCTATTTAGTTTAGGCCTACGGGCTCAGCTAAAAATACGTCTTCTTACCTGCATATTCCGAACAGAGGCTCTCCGACCATCATTTCCTCAACTTCCAAGACCTCAATCCAGTTCGGCGGTCAAACATCACCTGCTTGGCCATCAGCATCGAGGCAACGTCCTCCTTGAGTTCGAAGGAGGACTTTCCTCAGTTGTTGGGGGCGCGGAGTACGCGTGGATCGTCCTGAAGGCTCGGCAGTGGTTGACCTTTACGGTCCGATCCTAGGGGGCCACGTGTGGCACGGTGCCTTGCTCCAACGCAGGATCCTGTGTACTACATGCATGCTCATCGAAAAGCAGCAGCGCGATCGCCATCACAGTTGGGCTGGCAAGTCGACGACAGCCGCCGGTTTTATTCTTTGCCGGCGCACGCCTCATCACGAACGAGATATCGCGGCGATCCACTTCGACAGCTGCAAGCATGAGATCCGACCGGCTACCCCCTGATCAAACTCTCATGAAGCCGCAGCCCTTATCAGGGGTCAGGCGATTCAACACCGGTCGTTGAACCTCTCAGCAGGGAAGCTCGCCTCGGGGCGAGCAGGGATTTCCGCGAATAGATCGACGACTGGCTCCATCGTTGTGTTGGAACGCGGATCGGGCAACATCGAGATGGTCAAGCACCCGGCCGGACCGCGTCGGAAAAGCCAGAACTTCCTAGCCGAAGTCTATGGACTCCGCCGCCTGAGTTTGAGTGACGATCTCCGGCGACATTTTCGAACAGGTCGTCGGCTTCCGCACGACTTGCACCCTCCCCACGGGCAACCGGGGAACGCCAAGAGAAGTTGTGAGTTGTGGAGGCCGCGCCCACGACCCACGAGCATTCATCTCGTCAGGCGTACTACAGCAGCCAAGGGAAGGACGCTCGTCCTAGCGTGAGTCCTTGTGACAAGCTGGACGACGACTTCGTCGCCAGAGCGATCAAGGTCCGCACGTACCCCAAGACCCGTCCTCGGAACGGTCTCTTCTCACCGCCGTTGACGCGGACGACATGTTGGACATTCCGGAATGTAGATGTTGATATCAGTTTCCGAAAGTTCCCAATCGGCCTTCCGCCCACGTCGGCTCGGATTTTTAGCACCAAAGAATATAGGCAAAACTTGACAGTTGAGCACAGGCACGGTCTCGGAGAAAAGCAAGGCGTCACATCTTGAGCCACGTTTTCAACTTTTAGATTCAAAGAGACTTCTCGTCCATGACAGCGTAATAGCCAGTTATTGCCATGTAAAGCCATTCGGCGCTACAGCCTGCGGCCCGGTATGCGTTGTGGGAGGCCTTGAATGACACCAGCAACGCCCGACTGTGCGACCGGCCCCTCTTCACCTCTGCTGAGATCCTTCCAGACCTGCAGATGTCCCCCACGAATAGCCGTGGTCATCGCTGTCACCGTGTCCCTACGGGCCATTCCCTTGACAGAAGCGCATTCCACAGCGACGCGCCGATGCCGACTTCCGAATGTGCAATTTGCATCTGCAAACAGGTATTGTACAGCCTCTCACCGCGAAAATGTGGGAACCTCTCAGGAAAAGAAAGTGATCGACTCTGGCCAGACCCACACGGCCCCGAACAAGACAACTCGAAGGAACGACGCCATAAACGAAGGATAAGGCGATCCACGGCCAATCAACCAGCTCCACCGCCTGCCTCCAGATGCCCTTCTCATAAACCAGGCTGCGGTCGGGAAGTCGGGTGTGGGTCATATACCCCAAAAGGACTCCGACGATGCCGGCCCAGCGAGATGCCCAGCCTGCCTTCCGCGTCCGCCCCCGGGCCCGGGACGGGCCCCAACCTTTCGGATCTCTGAAGTCAGCGCGAGTGTGTGCAAACGAGAGCCTGCGTCCGTCCCCGACGATGAGATGACAACCATAGACGCCGGGATAGCCGCCGACCCGCTGGTCACGAGAAGGTGCACGTGCGCGCGCCGTCGGCGCGCCAACCATCAGCGGCGGCGGCTTCGCTCCATGGCCAGCCGTTGCCTGCTCCAGAGGTGCTAGGATCTCAGCCTTGGCCTCCCGCATAATAAATGGTCGAGCGGCAGGTGCAACGATTCACCGTCGACTCGGAGCCAGCTCGTCGTCGGCGCGCGTCAGGAGGTCCGCTGCCTTCGCAACGTGGGACCACTGGCACGTTGGATCGGCTCCTCGTCGAGGTGTCCCACCCGGGCGTGCAGCGTGAGCTCCGGTACCCCAGCCTGCCGCTGGGCGGCGTCAGCAGGTACGCGGAGCCGCCCCCTCAGCGGCCAGCACGATCGCGTCGGCGCGGCCAGCGGCGTCGACGTTCTTCACCCAAGACGGCAACCAGCCGACGATCGAGACAGCACGGGAACAAGCGCGTCGCCTGCCGACACCGCCACACCCTCTGCCGAGGCGAAATGAGCCTCGTTTCGGGCCGCGGCCAGGTCCGCACTCGCCAGGTGGTGCATCCATCCCGCACATACTGGAGAGTCTGGACGAGCGTGGGCGCCCGCGCGAGATCGAACGAACACGCCAGCAGCCCGAGAAGGATCCGCGGCCACGTGCTCTCCTACGCTTCACGTGTAAGGGACGGCGGGGGTACTCTCCCGTCGGGAGGTGGAAAAGTTTCTGCCGATTGGAGGGTTGACCGTGAGCACGCGGACAGCTGGAAACTGCAGGAGCTGTGGTGGGAGGGTCTCTGTATGCGGCGAGAGGCTTTTATCGCGGTGTTGTTGGTAGCTGTCGGACGATGGGAAAACACGGCAGGAATCCACCACGCCGACGCTTCGGTGCATCATAACGAACCTGACGATCCACGTGCGACAGGAAGCTCTCTCACCGACAAGGGCAAGCTCATAGGGAGCTAGCGCGGCACCCTTATTACCCAAAGTCGGCGGTGTGCTCAGCGGACGCAACAACGACAACCGATTCGGCCGGAAACACGGATTCGCCTTCACCGCGGTGCCCCTCCGACAACCATGCAACCGGCTTCCCGGGATCACGACCGGTGTTGCGGCCGACCGCTTCATCCGCACCCCATCGTTTTCACGAGCTGGTCGTGGTCAACAAGGTGAAGACCGCCCACGGTCCGCGACGCCGCTACCCGCGGCCGCGGCCTCGCTCACTCGGTCGACCGCCATGAGTAAAGCTATCGGCGGGCGTTCAGCAGCTAACCTCTGCCCTTGATTGAGGCACCCGTCGCCTTGCCTGCGGCACGGACCCGGCTAGCCTGTTCGGAACCGTTCCAATTCCTGGTCTGCGAAGACATCGAGGAGCTTACGGATGAAGCACATCGCGAAGGTATTCCTAGAGCTGACAGTTCCATCGCTATTGCTCGAGGGCCCGGGTGCCACGGCAGCGACCAATGTCAATACGAAGCTAAGTCTCCGCCACAAGAACCAGTAGGGGTGGCAAGGTCACATTCACGATCGTGCTCAAGGCCGACAAGGCCAAGTGCAAGAAGGGCATGCCGGTCCGCTGGTACCGCAACCACGTCTACAAAGACCTACACCACCAACAACAAGGGCAACATCAAGTTCACCAAGGGCGTCAAGAGTTACACCTCTCGAAAGTGCTCCGCCAGGAAGTTCCCGGGCAGGAAGATCGGGAGCCACCCGAACGTCACGAACTGTTCTGCCAGCACCTTCCAAGACGATCAA
>CAWCDA010000054.1:0-168474 GCA_963794065.1 uncultured Actinomycetes bacterium
ACGCATCCAGTCTATCCTGCGACTGCTCACCCCCGAACAGCGACCCTTGTTCGAGCGCACACAGGCGATGATGTCGCTGCTGGAGGGCCACGCCTCCTATGTGATGAATCAGGTGGCCGCCGACGTCGTCGACGATCTGCCGCGTCTCCGGGCGGCGCTGGCGCGGCGGCGGGCGGTCGGCGGGCTGGAGAAGCGTGTGCAGCGAGCGATCGGCTTCGACCAGAAGGTCGCGCAGTACGACGCCGGCGAGCGGTTCGTCCACGAGGTCGTCGAGCGCATCGGCATGAGCGGCTTCAACCTCGTGTGGGAGACGCCCGCGAACCTCCCGCAGCCCGGCGAGATCGGCGAGCCCGGCCGCTGGATCGCCCGCGTCGCCGAGTAGGCCATGACACGCCGGCCGCCGGCGATCGCCCGCGTGATCGAGCGCGTGACGCGAACGGCGCGGGCGAACGATCTGTTCGAGCCGGGGCAACGGATCCTCGTGTGGGTGTCCGGCGGCGCCGACTCCGTGTGCCTGCTCGAGACGCTCGTTCGCGTCCGGCGTCTGTTCCGCATCCAGCTTGCCGTATTCCATCTGGACCACGGGTTGCGTCCCGGCTCCGGCTCCGACGCCGACTACGTGCGCCGACGTGCCCGCGTCCACGGCCTCGCGTGCCACGTGGTCGCCCCGCTCGTGCCGCCTGAACGAGGCGCCTCCGTCGAGCGCTGGGCTCGCGACGAACGGCGTCGGGCCGCCGCCGAGGTTGCCCGGCTGATCGGCGCGGACCGCCACGCGCTCGGGCACACGATGGACGATCGCGCCGAGACGGTGCTGCTCGCCCTCGTGCGCGGCTGGGGGCTTGACGGGCTGACCGGGATCGAGCCCGTCGCCGGCGACCTGGTTCGTCCGCTGCTCGAGGTGCGACGCGCCGAGACCCAGGCGGCGTGCCGATCGCTCGGGCTTCGTCCTCGGGTCGACGAGACCAACGCAGACACCGCCTTCCTGCGCAACGCTCTTCGGCATGACGCGCTCCCCGCGATCGCCCGCGCGACCGGCCGCGACGTGGTCCCGACGATCGCCCGCACCGCCGAGCTGCTGCGGGCCGACGCCCATCTCTTGGACGACCTCGCCGAGGACGTCGCCTCGGCCGTCGTGGCGCCCACGCCGACCGGCGTGCGCCTGGACGCTGTGGCGTTGCGTGCTCTCAGCGGGCCGATGGCGTCGCGTGTGGTGCGCCGCGCGCTCGCCGACGCCGGTTGCACGTGGACCGAGAAGGCGATCGATGGCGTCCTGGACCTCGCCGCCGGTCGTACCGGCCGCCGGCTCGCGCTGCCCGACGGTGTGGCGGCGATCCGCGATCGCACGCACGTTGTGGTCGAACGGTAGACTCCGCCCCTCGCATGGACCCGTTCACCGACGACATCGAGAAGGTTCTGATCTCCGAGGAGGAGATCCAGAAGGCGTTGACGGACATGGGCGCGGCGATCACGCGCGACTACGCGGGCCGCAGCCTCCTGCTCGTCGGGGTCTTGAAAGGCGCATTCGTGGTGATGGCCGATCTCGCTCGGCACATCCAGCTGCCGTTGCAGTTCGACTTCATGGCCGTCTCCTCCTACGGCGCGGCCACGAAGACCTCGGGCGTCGTGCGCATCCTCAAGGACCTCGATCACGACCTGAAGGATCTCGACGTGCTGGTCGTGGAGGACATCGTGGACTCCGGCCTGACGCTGAAGTACCTGCTGAAGAACCTCGCCGGGCGAAAGCCGGCGTCGCTCGAGGTCGCGGCGCTCCTGCGCAAGGAAGGCATCCAGCAAGTGGAGCTCGACGTGCGGTACATCGGCTTCGACATTCCGAACGAGTTCGTCGTCGGCTACGGACTCGACTTCGCGGAGAAGTACCGCAACCTGCCGTACATCGGCACGCTGAAGCCCGCCGCCTACGGTGGCTGAGCGGGAACCTTCGGACCTGCAGCATCGTCGGACTGACATGCGCAGGTTCCTCGCCGTTCTCTCGATCGTATTCGTCGCGTGCTCGGGGAGCGCGAGCACGCCGACGACCGGGATCACGGGGAGCGTGACGATGGGCCCGATGTGCCCCGTGATGGTGGAGGGATCGCCCTGTCCGGATGCCGTGTGGACGGGCACGGTTCGCGCCGTCGCCACGCCCGGCGGTCAGGTCTTCGAGACCCCGACGGACGGCGACGGGCGGTTCACCTTCGAGGTGCCGCCCGGCACCTACGATCTGACCCCGGTCGTTGCGGGTCCGCAGACCGCGCAAGCCACGTCGATGACCGTCACCGGGGGCCAGGTGCCGGACATCACGCTCCGTGTGGACAGCGGCATCCGCTGAGGAACCGTTGCGCCACGCCTCGCGGTAGCATCCCGCGTCATGAGCGAGCACTTCGACCACGCGAAGATCGAGCAGGGCGTCCGGATGATCCTGGAAGGGATCGGCGAGAACCCGGAGCGCGGCGGGCTGCGGGAAACGCCCGCCCGCGTCGCTCGCATGTATGAGGAGATCTTCGCCGGCATCGGGGTCGACGCGTCACAGATCGTCACGGTCGTGGAGGGCGCCGACTTCGACGAGATGATCATGGTGCGAGACATCCCGCTGTTCTCCGTGTGCGAGCACCACCTCGTGCCGTTCAACGGCAAGGCGCACGTCGCCTACATCCCGAACAAGTCCCAGCAGATCACCGGCCTGTCGAAGATCGCGCGCGTCGTCGACACCTTGGCGAAGAAGCCACAGGTGCAGGAGCGCCTGACGACGGAGATCGCCGAGGCGATCGAGCAGGCACTGAGCCCTCGAGGGGTGTTCGTCGTCATCGAGGCGGAGCACCTGTGCATGACGATGCGTGGCATCAAGAAGCCGGGCGCGGTGACCGTCACCTCCGCGGTCCGAGGGCTGTTCCGCAACGACGCCCGCACACGGCACGAGGCGATGACGCACATCCGCATGCAGTAAGGCGTCGTTCACCGGTCGCACTACGATGGAGGCATGAGCGAGCGGATCTGGCGCTGTCGCGACCGAGCGCTGCCCGTGGGTGGGCGGACGCTGGTGATGGGCGTGCTCAACGTCACCCCCGACTCCTTCAGCGACGGCGGGCTGTTCGCCGACACCGAGGACGCCGTCGCGCACGGGGCGAGTCTGGCCGACGGAGGCGCCGATATCGTCGACGTCGGCGGGGAGTCGACCCGCCCCGGCGCGGAACCGGTGCGTGTCGAGGAGGAACTGCGTCGCGTCGTGCCGGTGATCGAGGGGCTTCGCGCCGCGCGACCCGACGTGGTGCTCAGCGTCGACACGCGCCACAGCCTCGTCGCGAACGAGGCGGTCGCGGCCGGCGCTGCGATCGTGAACGACATCTCGGGGGGGCACGATCCTGCGACGCTGCGTGTGGCGAGCGACGCCGGCGCCGGTCTCGTCCTCATGCACATGCGGGGTGACCCGCGCACGATGCAGGAGGCACCCACCTACGAGGACGTCGTCACGGAGGTGCACGAGTTCCTTCGCGAGCGCGTCGAGGCCGCCGTGTTCGCCGGCGTAACGTCGGAGCATCTGTGCGTGGACCCGGGGATCGGCTTCGGCAAGGATCTCGATCACAATCTGTCGTTGCTCCGCGCGATCGAACGCTTCCGCGATCTCGGTGTCGCGGTGATGGTGGGTGCGTCGCGCAAGCGGTTCATCGGCTCGCTGAGTGGCGTGGAGGATCCCCGGCAGCGCGTCGAAGGATCGATCGCCGCTGCGGTGTTGTCGGTGGCGCACGGCGCCGACGTGGTCCGCGTCCACGACGTGGCCGAGACGGTGCGTGCGCTTCGCGTCGCCGACGCCGTCGTGCGAGCCGGCGCGTGAACCGCTTCGTCTCCTCGGGAGGCGAGCTCGCCTACCACGACGAAGGGCACGGGCCCGCCGTGTTGTTGTTGCACGGGTTCCCGCTCTCCTCGCACCTGTGGCGTGGTCTGATCCCGGTGCTCGCCGGCAGGCATCGTGTGATTGCGCCGGATCTTCTCGGGCTCGGCGCCTCGGAGAAGCCGGGAGGCGCCGCGCTCGACATCCGTGCCCAGACCGCCTACATGGCGGAGCTCCTCGACCATCTCGGCGTGGAGCGCGTTGCCTCGATCGGGCATGCGACGGGCGGCGGCGTCGCACAGTTGCTTGCGGCCTCCCGTCCCGGCGTCGAGGCGCTCGTCTTGATCGACAGCGTCGCGTTCGACCTGTGGCCCGACGAGGCCACTGCCGAGCTGCACGTCGTCGGGCACGAGCGGGAGATGTTCGGGACGATCGACGACGCGATCCGCACGGCGTTGCGGGTGGGCGTGCGCGAGGGCGAGGTCGTCGAGGAAGACATCCTGGCCTACCTCGCGCCCTGGACGGATGCCGCCGCCGTAGCGGCGTTCTTCCGTTGGGCTCGATCGATCGACGGGCTTGGGCTTCGGGAGCTCGAGGGGCCGATGCACGCCTGGGAACTGCCAACCCTGATCCTGTGGGGCGAGGACGATCCGATCTCCCCGCCCGCAGCGGGGGAGCGTCTCAACGACGCGATCCCGTCATCGGCGTTGGGTCTCGTGCCCGACAGCGGCCACTTCCTCCCGGAGGAGGCGCCTGAGACGATCTTCCCGATCATCTCAGAGTACTTACGTGCCAACTATCTTCGGATACCTCACGGGCACGCGACCGACGGCCCGATCCTGGTGCCACTCGGGGTTCCGGGGCCGCTGTCCGAGGACGATGATGACGACGACGAGCCGATCGTCCGCGACAACCAGGAGGTGGGACCGAACGCATGAGGGCGCGCCTGTTCCTGTCGGGGATCCACGCGGAGGGCCGCCACGGTGCGCGCCCCGGAGAGAAGGACGAAGCGCAACCGTTCGTGATCGATCTCGATCTCGAGGTTGAGGTCGGCGGCGACCACATCGACGACACGGCCGACTACCGGGGCGTCTCGGAGCGCGTACGTGCGATCGTGCAGGAGGGATCCTTCGACCTCATCGAGACGATGGCCGCTGAGATCGCGGAGGCCTGTCTGGCGTTCCCCCCGATCCACCGGGCCACGGTCCTCGTGCACAAGCCGAACGCGGCGACGCGACTCGGGATCGACGGCGTCGCCACGGCGGTCACGCGCCCACAGGAGTAGGCGCCCGTGACCGACGCGTTGCTCGGTCTTGGGTCGAACCTCGGCGACCGCTTGGCGACGCTGCAGCGAGCGGTGGAGCTGTTGTCGGGCGAGGGCATTCGGGCGGTCGCCTCCTCGCGGGTGTGGGCGACGGCCCCGTTCGGCGGCCCGGACGACCAGCCGTCATTCTTGAACGTGGTGATCCGAGTCGATCCCGGCACGCTGGGACCGACCGAGCTTCTGTCCGCCATCAATAGGGTCGAGGCCACGCTGGGGAGGGTGCGCGACGAGCGATGGGGGCCACGCACGATCGACATCGACGTTCTGCTGTGGGGCGACCTGGTCAGCGACGACTCGCGGTTGACGATCCCGCACCCACGGTTGCATGAACGCGCCTTCGTCGTCTTGCCGCTGCTGGACCTGGATCCCGACCCGGTGCTGCCCGACGGTCGCCGGTTGTTGGACCTGCCCGCGCCGCGGGGTGATGCGGAACCCATCGCGCCGCCGCTCGCGCTGCCATGACGGCCAAGGTCTGTCTGCGATGCGACTGGTCGGGCGTGACCACCGACGACACGTGTCCTCGCTGCGGCGCCGGGTTGTTCGCAAGCGCGGGCACGACCCAAGGGGAGGGCGCCCACCCATCGGCCGCCCCGTTGCAGGAGCGGCGCGCGGAGCGATCGTGGCGCGGCACGCTCGCCGCGGCGCTCGTCGTCTTGCTTGCGATCGGCGCTGTGGTGTTCGTCCAGCGCCACACGCCCCCGGCCGCCGTCGGCGCGACTCCGACCGGTCGCGAGGGGTTCCTGCTCACGACGGCACCCGAGGGTTCGGGCGCTCGGATGTGGATCTGGGATCTCGGGACGAACACGGCGAGCCAGGGACCGTTGCTCGATGCCAGGCCCGACGAACTCGTCTACGGCTACGAAGTGCACGGTGGTTGGGTGGGGATCACGACCGGCGACGCGACCGGCGAGCGCGCCTCCGTCCTCCGCTACCTCGGCCCGGGGGACCGGCCGGTGCCGGTCGCGTCGGGGGATGCCATCGCGTGGTCGCCGAGCACCTCTTCCGTCAGCGTTCTGCGCACCCGGCCGGCGGGCGACTGCACGCGGATCACGGTCAGCACCTGGTTCGTGTCCATCCGCAGATCGCTGGAGCGCTTCGACGGTGCCCGGTGTGGGGAGCCGACGGCCTTCGCCCGAGATCGGAATCTTCCCTACATCACGCTCGAGCGCGACGAGGTGCCCACCACGCTGCGCATCGGCGCCGGCTACATGGAGCCGATCGTGCCTGGCTACCGACTCCTGAGCGTCTCCGCGGAAGGCGACCTGCTCGTCCAACGCCCCGGCGGTGGTCTCGCGCTCGCCTACCTGTCCCCCCGTGGGACCAGACCCGTGCCGATCGGCGGGCAGGGGACGCCGCTGGATCCGATCAGGGTCCTCGGATGGAGCCAGGATGGGAGTGAGGCGTTCGTGTTCGGGACGGTCGGGGGTGTGCAGGGCGTCTTCCGCATCACGGTCGGGCCCCGACCCCGCCCGCGGCGGCCGGCGTTGCTGTTAGTGACGAACGCGGTCGATCTGCAGGCCACGCCGGCTGCAGACGGCGGCCTCTACGTCCTGACGGACGGAGCGATCAGCCTGGTGCAGGACACGCGCGCCGAGTCCATCGCCCCACCGCCGGGGGCGCCGACCCCGGTCGGCCCCGTCCTGTGGGTGGCCACGTTGCCATACTCCCCGGCGGAGGGCTGATGGATATCGCGATCGTGGGAGCCGGCACCGTGGGCACCGCGGTCGGCGTCGCGTGGGTGCGTGCGGGTCATCGCGTCATCGCCGTGTCGGGCAGGGAGGAGACCCGGGCGCGCGCCAACACCTGGTTCCCCGGCGTGCCCGTGGTCCCGATCGCCGAGGCCGTTCCCGGCGCCGCTCTCGTTGCGGTCGGCGTGCCGGATCCGGCGTTGGCGACGATCGTCTCGACGGTAGCGGCCTCGATCGACCCCGGCACGCGCGTGTTGCATTTCTCCGGCGCCCACGGGCTGGCGGTGCTCGATCCGGTCGCCGCCGCCGGTGGCCACCCCCTGGCGCTCCATCCCCTGCAGACCTTCGCCGACGTGGCCGCAGCCGTGCCGGCCCTGGCGGGATGCGCCGTGGCGATCACCGCGCACGACGAGGAGGGGTTCCTGGCGGGAGCGGAGCTCGGCCGCGATCTCGGGGGAGAGCCGTTCCGACTCCCGGACGAACAGCGCCCGCTGTACCACGCGGCCGCGGTCTTCGCGTCGAACTATCTCGTCGCGATCTCGGGCGCGGCGGACGAGTTGTTCTCGGGCGCGGGCGTGCCCGACGCGCTGGCGGCGATGCGGCCGCTCCAGCAGGCGACGCTCGCGAACGTGCATCGGTTGGGGCCTCGGGCCGCGCTCACCGGCCCGGCCGTGCGCGGCGACGCGGAGACGGTCGAGCGGAACCTCGCCGCGATCGCCGCCGTGTCGCCGGCGCTGGTCGCTCCGTATGCCGCGCTGTGTCGCAACGTGCTGCACGTGGCCGGGGATCGCGTGCCGCCCGCGGGTCTGGTCGCGATCGAAGAGGTGCTGGCGCGATGGAGTTGATGCGCGACGTGGCGAGCCTGCGATCGCGGAGCGACGCGTGGCGGGCCGAGGAGCTTTCGGTTGGGCTCGTGCCGACGATGGGTGCGCTGCACGAGGGGCACGCCTCGTTGATCGAACGCGCCCGCGCCGAAAGCGACCGCGTCGTGGTGACGATCTTCGTCAACCCGCTGCAGTTCGGGGAGGCTGAGGACCTCGCGCGCTATCCGCGCGACGAAGGGCGCGATGTAGCCTTCTGCGAAGGTGCGGGGGTCGACATCGTGTGGGCCCCGCCGGTGGAGGAGGTCTACCCGCTGGGCGCGTCGCTCCCGCACCCGTCCCCGGGCGCGGTCGGGGACCTGTACGAGGGCGCAGCGCGGCCGGGCCACTTCGCCGGGGTCTTGCAGGTGGTGCACCGGCTCTTCGCCGTCGTCGGCCCCGCGTCGGCCTACTTCGGCGAGAAGGACGCCCAGCAGCTGTTCCTCGTGCGACAGATGGCGGCCGAGGAGCCCTCGCTCGGCATGCGCATCGTGGGGGGTCCGACCGTGCGCGAATCCGACGGCCTCGCGCTCTCGTCGCGCAACGCCTTCCTCGGCACGGAGGAGCGTCTGCAGGCGACGTGTCTGTTCCTCGCGCTGACCGAGGCGGCCGAACGCGCTCGCGCCGGCGAACGTGACGCGAACGTGCTGGTCGCCGTGATGGCGCGTGAGATCGGGGGCACGCCGCTCGCCAAGCTGGACTACGCGGCGGTGGTCAACGACGCGACGTTTGAACCGATCGGACGCATCGAAGGGCCGGCGAGGGCCATCGTGGCCGCGCGGTTCCCGAACGCCCGGCTGATCGACAACCTCCTGTTGCCGGGGACCGAGGCGTGAGCGCCCAGCCGCCGGACCGCGCCGCCGTCGTAGCCGCGATCATGCCCGACGTCCTGACGATCCGGCTCGACGTCGCCGACGACGAGGTTGGGCTCGCACGCGTGATCTGCGAGCGCGGTGGGACGTGCGCCGGACTGTTCGTTGCGAAGGAGCTCTTCAGCCGTGTCGGAGCCCGGACCCGACCGCTGGTGGCGGAGGGCGCCACGGTCGAGGCGGCCGAGCAGGTGGCTGAGGTCGGTGGGCCGATGGCCGCGATCCGCGCGACCGCGCCGCTCGCCCTGACCTGGCTGCATCGTCTCTCCGCCGTGGCGAGCGGCGCGACCACGCCGCAGCCGGGGGATGCTCTCGAGGACTGGGCCGCGCGGTTGTCGGCGCCGGGCGCGGTCCGTCACGATGGACCGTCGTTCCGGGTGGAGTTCGAGGGGTAGCCATGTTGCTCGCCGCCGACGTCGGCAATACCGAGATCGTGCTGGGCGTCTTCGACGGCGCCACCCTGCGGCATACCTGGCGTTCGTCCACCCGTCCCGAGCGCACCTCCGACGAGCTCGCGTTGCTGTTGTCTGGGTTCCTTGAGCATCGCGACCTGAACCTGCGGTCCGACATCGACGGCCTCTGCCTCGCGAGCGTCGTCCCCGACGTGACCGGACAGTTCCGCGAGATGGCCTCCTCCTATCTCTCGCACGAGCCGCTCGTGGTCGGCCCCGGCATGAAGACGGGGGTGTCGGTGCTGACCGACAACCCGCGGGAGGTCGGCGCGGACCGCGTCGTGAACACGCTGGCGGCGTTCACGATGTTCGGCGGTCCCGCGATCGTCGTGGACTTCGGCACCGGCACCAACTTCGACGTCGTGTCCGAGGCGGGGGAGTTCCTCGGCGGCGTGATCGCTCCCGGCTTGCAGATCAGCGCCGGGGCCCTGTTCGGCAGGACGGCCAGGCTCACGCGCGTGGATCTGCAGCCGCCGCGCTCGCCGATCGGCCGTTCCACGGTCGAGGCGATCCAATCCGGGTTGATCTACGGCACCGCGGGCGAGGTCGACGGCATCGTCGAGCGGATCCGCGCCGACCTCGGCGTTCCCGATGCGACGGTGGTGGCCACCGGTGGCCTCGCGCCCGTCGTGCTCCCGCACTGTCGGACGGTCGATCGCTACGAGCCGTGGCTCACGCTCGAGGGCCTGCGCCTCGTCTATGAGAAGAACGTCGATGACTGAGGAGACGCCCACCCCCATCGGCGACGCGACGGGGCGGGAGGCGGAGGTGCTCGCGGCTCGGCGCGCGAGCCTCGGACGGCTCGGGTCGGATGCGTTCGCGATCACGCTGGCCGATGTGCTCGGCGTCGAGACACCCGATCGCACCGGCGAGGTGCGCTCGAGACACGCCGAGCTCGCCGCCGACACCGTGACCGAGGACGTCGTGACGGTCGCTGGCCGCGTCGTCCTGAAGCGCGACATGGGCAAGCTGGTGTTCGCGACGCTTCGCGATCGAGATGGAGACCTGCAGCTGATGCTCAACGCTCGCGATCTTCCGGCCGAGGTGTTCGCCTCGTTCCAGGACGTAGACCTCGGCGACATCATCGGGGCCACCGGCCGCGTCGGCACCACGCGGAAAGGCGAGCTCAGCGTGTTCGTCCACCGCTGGGCGATGCTGACGAAGGCGCTGCGGCCCCTCCCCGAGAAGTGGGCCGGCTTGCAGGACCCCGATCTGCAGCAGCGGCGCAGATATCTGCATCTGATCGCCGACGAGGCGCCGCGCCGGGCGTTCCTCGCGCGCGCCGCGGTGCTCGCGACGATGCGTCGGGTGCTCGACGAGCGGGGGTTCGTCGAGTTCGAAGGGCCGATGCTCCAGACGATCGCGGGCGGGGCGAACGCGCGCCCGTTCACCACGCACCACCACGCGCTCGACCTCCCGTTGAAACTGCGGATCAGCCTGGAGCTGTATCTCAAGCGGATGCTCGTCGGCGGGGTCGAGCGCGTCTACGAGCTCGGGCGCAACTTCCGCAACGAGGGGATCGACCGCGATCACAACCCGGAGTTCACGATGCTGGAGGCCTATCAGGCCTATGGCGACTACCACACGATGATGGAACTCTCCGAGACGCTGGTGCGGGCGTGTTGTCGCGCGGTCAACCCGATCGTCGGGCGCGCGGCCGATGACCTCGTGATCCCCGTGCGCGGCCAGACGATCGACCTCACCGCGCCGTTCGAGCGGATCACCGTCCTCGGGGCGGTGTCGGACGCGGTCGGGGAACCGATCACCCTCGAGCATGCCGACCTCCCCGGCGTGGCGGCGCGCCACCAGGTGCCGATCGAGGACGCGTGGGGGCCGGGCAAGATCGTCCAGGAGCTGTTCGAAAAGCTGGTCGAGGAGACGATCGAGCAGCCGACCTTCGTCTGCGACTTCCCGCGCGAGGTCTCGCCGCTGGCGCGGCCCCACCGCGACAACCCGGGGCTCACCGAGCACTTCGATCTCGTCGCCGCCGGCGTCGAGCTCGTCACCGCGTTCTCCGAGCTGACCGACCCGGACGAGCAGCGCGCGAAGTTCGAGCTTCAACAGCAGATGAAGGCCGTGCTCGGGGACGAGGTGCACCCCTACGACGAGGAGTTCCTGCGGGCCCTGGAGCACGGGATGCCACCAGCCGGCGGCCTGGGGATGGGCATCGACCGCCTCCTGTTGGTGCTGCTGGACGCGCAGAGTCTCCGCGATCTGATCATGTTCCCGACGCTGCGGCCCGAATGATTCGCGCTCGCCCTGACTTGCGCCGGCCCGCAGTTGGGTGCATCGTGGCGCCCGTCACCGAACTGCTGAGGGAGATCGATGGACCGCACTGAGATGGCCGCGAAGCTGGGCTCCGTGGCCCTGTTCGCCAACCTGGGCCCGACGGACCTCGACGCGATCGCGGGGCGCATGAAGGAGGTGCACTTTCAGCCCGGCCGGGCGATCGCCACGCAGGGCGATACGGGCGTGGGATTCCATCTGATCGTCGCTGGAGAGGCCGAGGTCTCCGGAGAGGGCGTGCCCCGTCACTCGATCGGCCCCGGCGGGTACTTCGGAGAGATCGGTCTGATCGACGGCGGTGTCCGCTCCGCCACGGTGACCGCCTCGACCGAGCTCACGACGCTCGCGCTCGTGACGTGGGACTTCCAACCGCTGCTCGACAACCCGGCCTTCTCGCGGGGCCTGCTGATGGGGTTGTGCCAGCTGGTGCGCGAGTACCGCGCCGCAGCCTCGGCGACGCGCTAGTCCTCGTCGAGCTCCGCGGCCTCGTGCAGCACGATCACCAGATCGCGGAGCCCCGTGCCCTTCGCCAGGAACCCTGAGGCGCCTGCCTCGCGCGCCGCCCGCTCGACGCCCTCGTCCGCGTGGGCGGTGAGGATCACGACGGGCAGGTCCGGGCGCCGTTCGTGGATCCTTTTCATGGCGTCGATGCCGGACAGATCGGGCATCGACAGGTCCATGATGACGACGTCGGGGTCGAGCTCCTCGGCCTCGGCACAGGCGTCGAGTCCGCCGCCCGCCTCGCCCGCCACCTCGATGTCGGCGACGAGGTTGAGCGCGGAGGACAAGGCCCTGCGGAACGCAGGGTGGTCATCGACCACGAGGACGCGCACCGGTTGAGCCTCTCCGTGCATGAGGTCCACTGCGGACGTGGGGGACCTCCTTCCCGCCAGTGGTTTCGGCTCGACTCGTTCGGGGCTTGAAAGGTTCGCACCTGGCGAGCGGCGGTACATCGTCCTTCCGGGGGGATTCCGTCTGGTCCGGAATGCGCATGCACATCGGTCGGTGTCCGAGGGCTTATCCCCCCGACCAGACGCGCCGAAGGTACGGGTGAACAACGCGTCGCTGGCACCATCGATGTTCCGGGTGTTGCGAGGGGCGCGGGTATACTCGCTTCAGCGGCGCTGGGGAGGACCCGGCGCCCGATGCACCTCAGGGGTAGGACGGAGTCCCGCGATCCCCGGGGCCGAACGTGAGGAGAGAACGGGCCTCGGCCCGGAGGACGAAGACATGTTCGAGCGCTTCACCGATCGAGCCAGACGCGTCGTGGTTCTCGCGCAGGAAGAAGCGAGGATGCTCAACCACAACTACATCGGGACCGAGCACATCCTGCTCGGGCTGATCCACGAGGGCGAGGGCGTCGCCGCCAAGGCGCTCGAGTCGATGAACATCTCGCTCGACGCCGTCCGCTAGCAGGTCGAGGAGATCATCGGACAGGGCCAGGCTGCGCCGACCGGGCACATCCCGTTCACGCCGCGCGCCAAGAAGGTTCTGGAGCTGTCGCTGCGCGAGGCGCTGCAGCTCGGCCACAACTACATCGGCACCGAGCACATCCTGCTCGGGCTGATCCGCGAGGGCGAGGGCGTCGCCGCCCAGGTGCTGCAGAAGCTCGGCGCCGACCTCAACCGCGTTCGCCAGACAGGTGATCCAGCTGCTGTCCGGCTACACCGGCGGCAAGGGCGAGCAGGTCGCGGCCGGCGGCGACGAGCGAGCCGCAGAGGTGGGTCCATGGTCCTCGACCAGTTCGGCCGAAATCTCACGCAGCTTGCCGCGAGAGGGCAAGCTCGACCCCGTCATCGGGCGCGAGAAAGAGATCGAGCGCGTCATGCAGGTGCTGTCGCGCCGCACGAAGAACAACCCCGTCCTGATCGGGGAGCCGGGCGTCGGCAAGACCGCCATCGTGGAGGGCCTCTCGCAGGCGATCGTCAAGGGCGAGATGCCCGAGACGCTGAAGGGCAAGCAGATCTACACGCTCGACCTCGGCGCGTTGGTCGCCGGGCTCCCGCTACCGCGGCGACTTCGAGGAGCGCCTCAAGAAGGTGCTGAAGGAGATCCGGACGCGCGGCGACATCGTGCTGTTCATCGACGAGCTGCACACGCTCGTCGGCGCCGGTGCGGCCGAGGGCGCGATCGACGCCGCGTCGATCCTCAAGCCGATGCTGGCCCGCGGTGAGCTGCAGACGATCGGCGCCACCACGCGCGACGAGTACCGCAAGCACCTCGAGAAGGACGCCGCGCTCGAACGGCGGTTCCAACCGATCGACGTGGCGGAGCCGACGGTGATCCACACGATCGAGATCCTCAAGGGCTTGCGCGATCGCTACGAGGCGCACCACCGCGTCACCTACACCGACGACGCGCTCGTCGCGGCGGCCAACCTGGCCGACCGCTACATCTCCGATCGCCTGCTGCCCGACAAGGCGATCGACCTGATCGACGAGGCGGGCAGCCGGATGCGCATCCGTCGCATGACCGCGCCGCCCGACGTGCGCGAGGTCGACGAGAAGATCGCCGAGGTCCGTCTGAAGAAGGAATCCGCGATCGACGGGCAGGACTTCGAGCTTGCCGCGCGACTGCGTGACGAGGAGCGCCAGCTCCAGGAGGAGCGCGGCCGCCGCGAGCAGACTTGGAAGGCCGGCGAGATGGACGTGCTCTCCGAGATCGACGAGGAGGAGATCGCCGAGGTCCTGTCCGTCTGGACGGGCATCCCGGTCTTCAAGCTCACCGAGGAGGAGACCGAGAAGCTGCTGCGCATGGAGGACGAGCTCCACAAGTCGCATCATCAGCCAGGAGGAGGCCATCTCCGCGGTCTCCCGCGCGATGCGTCGTACGCGCAGCGGTCTGAAGGACCCCCGTCGTCCCTCCGGTTCGTTCATCTTCCTCGGACCGTCCGGCGTCGGGAAGACCGAGCTGTCCAAGGCGCTGGCCGAGTTCCTGTTCGGTGACGAGGACGCCTTGATCCAGCTGGACATGTCGGAGTTCCACGGACAAGCACACGGTGTCGCGCCTGATCGGCTCTCCGCCCGGGTACGTCGGCTACGACGAGGGCGGGCAGCTCACCGAGGCCGTGCGCCGCAAGCCGTTCTCGCGTCGTGCTGTTCGACGAGATCGAGAAGGCGCACCCCAACGTGTTCGACACGCTGTTGCAGATCCTCGAAGACGGCCACCTGACCGACGGCCAGGGGCACACGGTCGACTTCAAGAACACGATCATCATCATGACGTCCAACCTCGGCACCCGGGACATCCAGAAGGGCATGTCGGTCGGCTTCGCGTCCAACGTCGACCAAGGCGGCGACTACGAGCGGATGAAGGGCAAGGTCGAGGAGGAGCTCAAGAAGTCCTTCCGGCCCGAGTTCATCAACCGGATCGACGAGGTCATCGTGTTCCACTCGCTGACCACCGGCGACGTGAAGCAGATCGTCGACCTGCTGATGCGCCGCGTCGAGCGAGCAGCTCAAGGCCAAGGACGTCGACATCGAGCTGACGGATTCGGCGAAGACGTTCTGGCCGACGCGGCTGCGACCAGTCGCTGGGCGCCCGCCCGCTGCGCCGCACCATCCAGCGACTCGTCGAGGACCAGCTTGCCGAGAAGCTCCTGCACAAGGAGTTCCGTGCCGGCGAGACGATCCTGATCGACGAGGTCGACGGCGAGATCGTCTTCAACTCGACGATGGGGTTCGCGCCGCCCGATATCCCGCCGGTGGAACTCGCTGGTTCGCCCGAGTAGGCGAGCCGCGATCCCGCCCCCTCGGGGGCATCAAGGCCGAAGCCCGGCCCCACTTGGGGACCGGGCTTCTCGGCATCTGAGGATGAACTACCCGGCTTGCCAGGCATAGATCGTGGTGCCGTCCGGGCTCCAGGCGGGGTCGCCGCCGGGCCCGAGGAGCCGCACCTCGCCCGAGGCGATCGTGAGGACCGCGACCTGGTTTCCGCGGCCGAACGCGATCTGGGTGCCGTCGGGCGACCACGCGGGCGCGGTGTCGTCGGTGCCCTGCGTGAGCTCTCGCGCGGGCGATGTATCGCCCGTTCCAGCCGCGTCCTCGAACAGCGCCGTACCGCCCTGGACGTTGGCGGCGAAGACGACCTCCGCCCCGTTCGGAGACCACGAGGGGTTGATCGCTCCCTTGGCAACCGCCACGGGGCCGATGCCGGGCCCGCCGGGGCGTATCGACGTCGCGCGGATCTCGCCGCTGCCCGCCGGGTCGGCGTGCCAGCTTCCGTCGGCAAAGACGATCTGGGTGCCGTCCGGGGACCACGCCGGGGTCATCTCGAAGGACGTGCCCGACTCGTGGGTCAGGAGTCGGATCGTGCCCGGGGCGATGTCCAGGACGTAGATGCCCCGGTTCCCGTTCGGTCGGTGCCCGAGAACGCGAGCTGCTTCCCGTCGGGTGCCCACGTCGGGTCGAAGGACCCACACCCGCATCCCGGTTGCCCGGGCAAGCCCGTGACCTGCTCGGCGTGCGATCCGTCGATGTCGGCGACGAAGATCGCGGGGTGGCCGTCGGCGGTTCGCAGGAATGCGATCTGCGCGCCGTCCGGCGACACGGCGGGGCGGCCTGCGACGACGTCGGCGACCACGGGTGTCGCCGCGCCGCCCGCCACGTTGTAGGCGACGAGCGTAGTCGTACCCACGAGCGGCGGCGGGGTAGAAGCCGCCGGCTCGTTCGCCGGCGTGTCACGAAGCGCGGCCACGGCGACGATCGCCGCCGCCAGGACGACCGCGGCAACCGCGAAGGCAGCCGTTCGACGGCCGAACGCCTTTCGCCGTTGGCGCCGCTCCTGCTGCTGCCATGCGTCGAGGTCTGGTTCGGTCTTGTTCGTCACCATGTCGAAGATCTCCTTCAGGTCAGCCATGGGGGCCTCCTGCATCTCGGAGTGCGGCACGGCCCTGCGTCGCGAGCGCGCGGACGGTCGACGGACGGATGCCCATGATCCGTGCGGCGTCCTCTGATCCGTAGCCGTACAGGTCGAGCAGGACGAGGGCGGCCCGTTGCCGGGGCGTGAGGCCCAGGAGCATCCGACGAACGTCTTCGCGGATGTCGACATCGTCGTACGGGTCGCGAACGACGCCGATCGGAACCGGACGCCGCGCGGCCCGACGGGCGGCGCGCGCCCGCATCTTCGACCCGTTCAGCGCAACGCGGAAGAGGTACCCCTGCGGGTCCTCGATCGTGTCGATCCGGTCCCAGCGCTCCCACAGCTTCAGGAACGCGTCCTGCATCAGGTCGGCGGCCTCCGCGCGATCGCCGGTGACGAAGTACAGCGTCTTGAACAGCCGCCGATGCTCGTCCTCGAAGAACGCATGGAAATCCCGCGGCCGGTCCGCCGCGGGGAGTCGCACGACCTCACCCTTCGCCTGCATCACCTATCCAGATGCCGCCGCGGCGGCTGGCGCTTAGGAGATGTCGAGCATGCCCGGTCGGGACTGCGAACGGAAGGGCCGGCCCCCTTGGGAGCCGGCCCTTCGCCGCCGTTGATGCGGCGCTAGCCCTTCGCGGGTACCCGCATGATCAACAGGTGGCCGTTGTCCAGCCACTGAGGCGTGTTGAGGTCCGTCGCCATACCCACGTTCGTGAGCCTCGTGACCTTGCCGGACGCGACGTTGACAACCGCGACGATCACGAGCGGACGGACGGCGTACTGGTCGCCGAACTGCACCGTCGGGGGAGTCGAAACGTCCTTGTAGTAGGAGAACGCGATCGTCTTTCCGTCCGGCGACCATCGGGGTGTGAACCCGCCCATGCCGACCGGGAACCGTCGCTCGTTGCCGCCGTCCGCATCCATCATCGAGAAGTCCTGGGCCGACTGATCCACGATCGTCCTACCGTCCGGTGAATACGAGGGAGCGGCGTCGGGCCAGCCGTTGTGCGTGATCCGCGTCGGCGCGCCGCCGTTCGCGGGAACGGTGAAGATCTCCGCCGCCTTCGAGAACTGGGGATCCTGACTGTGCTCCCGCGCGCCGGCGTTGTCGTAGACGATGGTCTTCCCGTCGGGCGACCATTGGGGGTACTGGTCGGTCGCCGGATCGGTGGTCAGCTGTCGCAGCCCCGTCCCGTCGACGCCGATCACGTAGATATCGGTGTTGCCCGTCGTCAAACCCTCGAACGCCACCTTTGACGCGTCGGGCGAGATCGCCACGGTGGCGCCGACCACGAGATGGGGCGTCGGGATGAAATGGGGTTCGGTCCCGTCGGCGCCCACGACGCCGATCTGGTTGTAGCCCAGCCCGCTCGGTGCGGCGACGAATGCGATCGTTGAGCCATCCGCGGACACGCTCGGCGCGAAGGCGTCCACCGGCAGCCCCGTCATCTGCCCCGTCTGATGGCCGCGAAGGTCGACGATCGCCGGCGTCTGCGCGTCCGCGCCGGCGGGAAGCTCCGTGACGAACGCGAGGTTCGTCGGGCTGGGGGATCCGGTGTTCCCCGCGATCTCATCGTTGCCGTTTCCGATGCCCATGATCGTGAATGCGCCGACCGCGACGACGGCGATCACCGCGGCGACGGCGAGGTACGCCCGCCGGCGGCTCTGCCGCGCGTTGCTTCGCTGCCGCCGCTGTTGCCGCTCCAGTGCGTTCGGATCCGGCTTCACCTTGTTGGTGGCCAAGCGGAACACCTCCTGCATCTCAGGCATCCCGGGCTCCTTCCGTTCCTCGGATGTTGTGTCGACCCTGCGTCGCGAGGGCCCGTACCGTGGAGGGACGCACGCCCAGGATGCGTGCCGCCTGCTCGGACGGATAACCGAGCAGGTCCACGAGCACCAGGGCAGCCCGTTGCCGCGGCGTGCACCCGAGGAGGAGACGGCGCACGTCGGCCCGCATCTCCGCATCGGTGAACTCGTCGCGCACTTCGACCATCGGCGAGACGCGCCGCAGCGCCGTCGCCGCACGTCGGCGGCGTGAGCGGAACGCGTTCAGCGAAACCCGGAAGAGATACGCCGTCGGATCGTCGATCCGCTCGATCTCATGCCACCGCTCCCACAGCCGCAGGAAGGCCTCCTGCATGAGCTCCTCCGCATCGTGCCGGTTGCCGGTGACGAAGTAGAGAGCCTTGAAGAGACGCTCGTGTTCCTCCTGGAAGAACGTGTCGAATCGGGCCCATCCTTCGACGCGTTCCCTGGGGAACCGCACGACCTCACCCTCTGCTCGCACGGACCATGGACGCACGGGGGCCATGTTCCGCTTATGGGCGTGTGGGCGCTAGATGGTCAGGCCGCGGAGCTCCTCGGGCACCAGATCGGCGAAGGTCCAGGCCGTCCAGAGGTCGTTCGCGATGCGCTCCCACTGCAGGTGCAGGCCCTGGTGTTCGAACCACTGGCCGATCCGTCGCACGTCTCGCTCCAGGAACGCCTCGGCGTGGCGGTTCTTCTTCGGGTCGACGGCCTGCGGGAAGTCGATGACGACGATCTCGCCGTCCCAGACGAGCACGTTGTACGCCGAGCAGGTCCCCGTGCACGACGTCGCGATACAGCATGTGCTCGAGCGAGTCGTGGATGCGCTCCCAGAGCGCCTCCAGCTCCTCCCGGTCGTCCCAGGCGTACTCGTGCAGGCGGGGCGCGGGTGCGACACGATCTCCGATGTACGACATCAGGATCGCGTCGTCGGTGCACTCGATCGGGCGCGGGACGGGTGCACCCAGGCCGGAGAGCTTCCGCAGGGTCTCCCACTCGCGCGAAACCCAGAGCCCACCTTGGACCTCCCGACCGAACTTCGTTCGCTGCTCCAACGCGGCGCGCACCCGCCGCTCCTTGATGAACTCGCCGTCGCGGTAGAGCCCCTCGTCGCGGAAGTCCCGCTTGTTCAAGGGGTGGTACAGCTTCAACGCGACCAGATCCTCACCAGTGGTGCGCGGGTTCGCGCGACACAGGTGGACACTGGCCTCTTTCCCATGTTTGAGCGGCAACAGCACCGCTTCGATGAGCCCTTCGTCGAAGAAGTGCTCGAAGGCTTCGTCGTGCAAGGTAGATGCTCCTTCGTGAGGACGTGGACAAACGAGGACCACGTCCCGGTGCAGGAGCCGAAGCCGGTGGCGTCAGCGGATGCGGGAGGGACGCGGCGAGGTGAACACCGAGGCAGAGGTCTTGGTCATCTGCTCATCCCTCCTTCGTTCGCTCCGCGGGGCCGGTTGCCCCGACGACCTAGGCAGGGTACACCGGATCAGGCCAGCGCGGAAGCCTCGTCGGCGTCGGGGCCGAGCCGGACGATCCGCTCCACGATCGACAGCGGGATGTGGGTGACCGCTCGGAACCCGTCGCCATCGGGCAGGACCTCTTGGGCCAGTGACACGAATTTGGGCCCCTCCGCCAACAGGAACCCGACCGTGTGGACCAGGTAATCGGGCCGGATGTCGTCGGCGTTGGACTGATCGAAGTCGAAGAAGGCGTCGCGCCAGATCACGAGGACCAGTGGGTGCTCGAGCTGGAGTTGGTCGAGCTCGATCTGGGGGTCCGGGATCTGCTCTGTTCCGTGATCGATCTTGACGACTCGCATCCGCTCCACCTCACCCGCTATGTATCGGCAACTCCGGGCCGCGGGCGAGGGCAACGGCCGCATTCACACCTTTCAGACCGCGGCTGAGCCGAACAGCCTCACCCGGTCCGGGCCCGACCCTAACCCTCGCATCTGACACGGTGGCCCGGATGAGCCAGCCCCCGCCCTGTCAGAGGGTCCGGCTAGGGTCGATCGGTGGCCAAGACGAGCGCTCGATTCCTGTGCAATGCCTGCGGCCATCGCTCCGCCCAATGGGCCGGCCGCTGTTCGGCGTGCGGTGCCTGGGGCGAGCTGACGGAGGAACAGGCGCCGCCGCCCTCGCGCGGGCGCGGGCAATCGGGCCACTCGGTCGTCCCGCTGCTCCAGCCCGGGTCTGTCGACCCTCCTCGGGTCTCCACCGGGCTACCCGATCTCGATCGGGTGCTGGGCGGCGGGCTGGTCGCGGGGTCGGTCGTCCTGCTCGCGGGTCCGCCGGGCATCGGCAAGTCCACCCTGTTGCTCCAATGGCTGTCGTCGATGGCGGGCGGGGGCTCCTCGGGGTTGCTCGTGTCCGGGGAGGAGTCCCGTGCCCAGGTCGCCGCGCGCGCCCGCCGCCTCGGGGTGCAGGTGGACTCGATCGGGTTCGCACCCGGCCGAGATCTTCACGCGGTCCTTGCCGCGGCGCGGACGACCAAGCCCGACGTCCTGGCGGTCGATTCCGTGCAGGCGCTGCGCGACATCGAGGCGCCGACCCAGCCGGGCGGGGTCGCCCAGGTCCGGGCGTGCACCGACGCCCTGGTGGAGCTTGCCAAGGAGGAGGACATCGCCGTCGTGCTTGCCGGGCACGTCACCAAGGACGGGGATCTCGCCGGCCCGCGCGCGCTCGAGCACGCGGTCGATGTCGTTCTGACCTTCGAGGGGGACCCCCGCTCAGGGCTGCGGATGGTCTCGGGGGGTAAGAACCGGTTCGGCACCGAGGGAGAGTCCGCCTGGTTCCAGATGGGGGCCGCCGGCTTGGAGTCGATCGATCCGTCCCGCCTGCTCTGCTCCGGCGAGCGCCATCCGGGGTCGGCGGTCGCCCTCCCGCTCGCGGGCCGCCGGGCGCTCGCGGTCGAGATCCAGGCCCTGGTGGGGGGCGTCGACGGCGCCGCCCGTCGGCAGGTCACCGGCCTCGACCTCCGGCGGTTCCAGCAGGTGGCGGCGGTTGTCGAGCGCAGCGCCGCCGTGCCGCTGGGGCGCGCCGAGCTGTTCGGCGCGGTCGCCGGCGGCATGCGGGTCGACGACCCCGCCAGCGATCTCGCCGTCGCGGCGGCGTTGGTCTCGGCCGCCGCCGGGGTGGCGCCGCCGGCGGGTGCCGCCTTCGTGGGCGAGATCGCGCTCACGGGCCAGATCCGTGCAGCCTCGGGGATGGACCAACGCGTCTCCGCCGCCCGAGCGGCCGGGTGCTCCGTGGTCTTCGCCCCCACCGGTCCCACGACCGCGCTCGAGAGCCTTCGGGTGGTCACCGTGGGTCATGTGGCCGAGGCACTCGATTGGGGCCTCTCACCTGCGGGAACGCATCAGGGGCGCCGAGCGTCGTAGACCGTTCGGACCGGCGTTGGCCGCGAAACAGCCCTCTGACCTGCAGGTTTAGGTTGCGTTGGAAGGGCTCCCCGTGCTACCCTCGTGACTAGTCACTGCGCAAGCGCGCAGCTCCGCTTCTTCCATCGGGAGGGTTCGTGGCGTTCAGGAAAGGTGACACGGTCGTGCACCCGGAGCATGGTGCCGCGGTCGTGCAAGAGGTACGCGAAAAGGAATTCCTCGGCGAGAAGCGCAAGTACCTGGTTCTGCGAGTCGTCTACGGCGATCTGACCGTGCTCGTCCCGACCGATTCGACTGACCAGGTCGGCCTGCGGCCGTGCGTCAGCAAGAACGAGGCCAAGAAGGTGCTCAAGGTTCTGACCGAGGATGAGAGCTCGGTGGCCGCGAACTGGAGCCGTCGATTCAAGAACAACCTGGAGAAGCTGCACTCCGGTGACCCGTACGAGGTCGCCGAGGTTCTGCGCAACCTGGCGATCCGCGACCGCGAGAAGGGGTTGTCCGCCGGCGAAAAGCGCATGATCACGAAGGCCCGTCAGATCCTGATCTCCGAGCTGGCGTTCGCGACCGGCAAGTCGGAGGACGAGGCCGAGGCAGTGATCGACGGGGTCCTGGACGACTCCCACGGCGTCAAGGTCTCGGCCGCCGAGGCCTGATCCCGCCCTCCTCCCGGACTTAGGTGCTCTCCCCGGGCGTCCGATGGTGTCCTGTGGAGGGACCGCCCCTCCACGGATGGGCTGGGCTATGACCGAAGACGATACCCATACCGTTCGGCTGCGCGGACGTTTGGTTGAGGGTGTCCGCCTCATCTTCATGGCGCTGATCGGCGCGGTCGGGTACCAGATCGGGGCCGCGCGCGCCGATGTCAGCGAGCGCGAGGCCCTCCTGTACGTCTTCCTCGGCGCGGCCTGCGGGTATGTCCTCGGCGGCGTGTTCGGCCGCCTCACGTTGGAGGCCGTCTCGGGGCTGGAGCGCGAGCTCCGACGCCGTCCGGCCGCCCAGATCGCGGGCGGTGTCGTCGGATTGATCGTGGGTCTCGTCGTCGCGGCCTTGATGTCGATCCCGCTGTTCTTCTTCCCGCCGACCTATGCGTGGCCGGCGTCGATGTTCCTATTCATCGTGCTCGGGTCGCTGGGCGTGCGGCTCGGCCAGGACAAGCACGAAGACATCTTCGCGTTGGTCGGTATGAAGCCGCGTGTCAGCGCCCGCGCGACCGGCGACCTGCACGTGCTCGACACCAGCGCCTTGATCGACGGCCGCGTCGCCGACCTGGTGTCGACCGGGTTCATCTCGGGGACGTTGCTGGTCCACGAGGGCGTGCTCGGCGAGCTGCAGGCGATCGCCGACTCGTCCGACCCGCAGCGCCGCACCCGCGGCCGACGCGGGCTCGACGTACTGGTCGAGCTGCAGAAGTCACCGCTCGTCCAGATCCAGCTGATCGAGGAGTCCGGCATCGTTGACGTCGACGCCGCGCTGGTTCGCCTCGCGCGTGAGAGCGGCGCCTCGCTTATCACGGTCGACCACAACCTGGCGCTCGTCGCCGAGGCGCTGCGGGTGCCCGTCGCGCAGGTCAACGCGCTGGCATCGCGCTTCCGCACCCCGGTCAGCGCCGGGGACGAAACACAGGTGCGTCTCGTGCGCGAGGGCCGGGATCACGGTCAGGCGGTCGGATACCTGGATGACGGCACGATGGTGGTCGTCGAGGACGCGACCGGCTCGATCGGCTCGGAGGTAACCGTCCGGGTGCGCAACGTGATCCAGACCACCACCGGCCGGATGATCTTCGGCACGATCGGCGCGTCCTCGACGGAGCCAGCGACGACCTGACGCCGATTTCCTGCAGCGGCGCGCGTCTGGCATGCTGCCCGGATGGGTCCTGAGACGCAGGCGGCGGCCATCATCCTGGCGGCGGGCGCCGGCACGCGGCTGGGCGCCGAGCGGCCGAAGGCGTTCCTGCCGATCGGAGACCGTCCCATGCTGGCCGTTGCGGCCGCCGCCGCCGCCGCCTCGCCCGCGATCGCGGCCATCGTGGTGACCGCCCCCCTCGGGTACGAGGACGAGGCGCACGCGTGCCTCGAGGGCCTCCCGGTGCCCGCCACCGTCGTCAACGGGGGGGAAACCCGCCAGGCGTCGGTGCGCGCGGCGCTGGCCGTCCTCGAGGGCCCGGAGATCGTTGCGGTGCACGATGCCGCCCGACCGTTCGCGCCGCCCGACCTGTTCACCGAGGTCGTCCGCGCCGTCGCGGCGGGCGCCGACGGCGCGATCCCGGTAGTGGCCGTCGCGGACACGGTGAAGCGGCTCGACGGTCTGCGGGTGGTCGACACCGTGTCCCGGGACGATCTGGGGCTCGCGCAGACCCCGCAGGCCTTCCTCGTGGCCGCGCTCCGGACGGCGCACGACGAGGCGATCCACGCAGGCTATGACGTGACCGACGACGCGATGTTGCTGGAGCGCGTCGGCTCGGTCGTGGCGATCCCGGGCGATCCGCGGAACTTCAAGATCACCTCGATGCTCGACCTCGCGCGGGCCGAGGCGAGGATCGGTGGTCGCGATGCCTGAGGCCACGGTGCCGCGCACCGGTCTGGGCTTCGATGTGCACCGGTTCTCCGAGCACCGGCCCCTGTGGCTCGGCGGCGTGTCGTTCGAGGGAGAGGACGGTCTGATCGGCCATTCCGACGGAGACGTCGTCTGTCATGCCGTGGCCGATGCGCTCTTGGGCGCCTCGGCGCTCGGCGACCTGGGCCAGCATTTCCCGGAGGGCGACCCATCGTTCGAGGGGATCGAGGGGCGCGTGCTTCTCCGCCAGGTGGTCGCGCTCCTGGCGGACGCGGGGTTCCGACCCACGTCCACCGATGTCACCGTGGTCTGCGATCGCCCGGCCATCGGGCCGCGGCGCGACGAGATGCGCGCCGAGGTGGCGGCGTGCCTGTCGCTGCCGGTCGATCGCGTCTCGGTGAAGGCAACGCGTCCCGAAGGGCTCGGTCTATCGGGAGACGGCGTCGGCTGCCTCGCGCTCGCCGTGATCGTCTGACGGATGGCAGGCGATCGTCCGGCCGTCGTTGCGGGGAAGCGTGCCGTTCTCGAGGCCCTTCGAGCCGGCGACGTCGAGGAGATCCTGATCGCCAACGGGTCGCGGCAGCGACCGGCGATGCGGGAGGTGCTCGACGCCGCGCGATCGGGAGGCGTCCCCACGCAGGAGGTCGAGCGGTCGACGCTCGACGCCTTGGCCCCCGATCACCGTGGCGTGGTCGCGAAGGTCGACGCGATGCCGGTCCGTACCACGCTGGGCGAGCGGGATCTCTCGACGTTCCGGTGGCGTGCGGACGCGGTCGCGGTGATCCTGGACGGCGTGGAGGACCCCCAGAACCTCGGGGCGGCCGCGCGGTCGATCGAGGCGAGCGGCGCGCAGATGTTGATCACCCGTACGCACCGCGCCGCGCCGGTCACCCCAGCGGCGGTGCGCGCATCCGCGGGCGCGCTCATGCACCTGCCGCATGCGCGCGTCACGAACCTCACCCGTGCGATCGAGCGGCTCCAGCACGCGGGCTTCACGGTGATCGGCCTCGACGAGGAGGCCGAGCGGTCCATCTACGAGGGCGCCTGTCCGACCGGTCGCGTCGCGCTCGTGCTGGGCAGCGAGGGGTTCGGCATCTCGCGACTGGTGCGAGAACACTGCGATCTCCTCGTTTCGCTGCCGATGCATGGGAAGGTTGGCTCGCTGAACGTGGCCGCGTCGTTGGCGGCCGTGCTGTACGCCTATGTGCTGCCGACGCGGGGTGACGAGTGACCGAGGAGCCGGACGAACCGAGGGAACAGCTCGACGGGGCCGACGCGGCGGACCGACCCACCGGCCGGTCGCGGTACGAGGATTTCGACCTCTCGGACGCCCCTCTGCCGGCCGCGGTCGGGCGGCGAACGCCGACGTTGACGGTTGCGGCGATCGTCCTGGGCGTCTCGGGCGTGTTGCCTCTGCTGACCGTCGTGCTGTTCCACGTGGGGGGGACGGCGGCGATCGCGCTGGCCGTGCTCGGGGTCCTCGAGCTCAGCGCGGCCGCGCTCGTCGCGACCCTGCGGCCGATCGGGCGACCGGTCGGCATCGCGCTCGGCTGCCTCGGGCTCGCGCTCGGGCTCGTGTCGGCGCGGTCCTCGCCCGCCAACGGCCTTGTGACGATGGCGCTGAACGGGTTCGTGATCTACGCGTTGGCCTCGTCCGGTCCGTCGTTCCGCCGAGGGTAGACTCGGTCGATCTCGCCGGCGTGGCGCAGTCCGGTAGCGCAACCGACTTGTAATCGGTAGGTCATCGGTTCGAATCCGATCGCCGGCTCTCGATGTGCGGGTTCAGCGTCGAAGCGCGCGACCCGCCCGCTCGATCGAGGAGGCGCCCGGTTCCCATGCCACGGTGCCGTTCACGATGACGGCAGAGAACCCGTCCGGGTAGGTGTGCGGCTCGTCGAATGTGGCGGTGTCGCGCACGGCCCCCGGGTCGAAGATCACGATGTCGGCGAACGCGCCGGCCCCGATCCTCCCACGGTTGCGCAGACCGAAGCGCTCGGCGGGCAGGGCCGTCATCTTGCGGATCATCGTCTCGAGTGGGAGCGATCCCTCCCGCGCCATCCGCAGCGCACGCGGGAACGTTCCGTGATCGCGCGGGTGCACCGGGAGGTCGCCGCCCGGCCCGTCGGGTGCGGTGGCCGACGCGTCGGAGGCAACGAACACCGCCGGGTCGCGCACGATCGTCCGCACATCCTCCTCGGTCATCGCGTGCCCGATGCAGCTGATCTCCGGGTCGTCCACGAGCAGTCGCACGAAGGCGGCGAACGGATCGATCCCGAGCTCCTCCGCGATGGCGGCCATGGGCTGTCCCTGCCAGGCCGGTCGTGGCGCCGTCACGAGAACGATGCGATCCCACCCCACACCGTCGACCGACGACTGGAATCCGGACTCGCCGACCTCGACCGCGGCACGGAGGCGCTCGCCATCGGTCGCGGCGATCGAAGCGATGTCGCCGACGGGCGCCCACGGAGGCAGCAGCGAGGCAAGTGAAGAGTTCCAGGCGACGTAGGGATACTGGTCCGCCGTTGCGTCCGGCGCCTCGTGGAGGATGCGCAGCAGCTCCTCGGCGCGCCCCCACACCCGCGAGGACTCGCACTTGAGGTGGCTCACGTGCACCGGCAACCCGCCGCGGCGACCGATCTCCAGCGCCTCGCCGATCGCCGAAAACAGGTCCCGGCCCTCGCCGCGGATGTGCGAGGCGTAGAGCCCGCCGACGGTCGCCGCGGCGTCAGCGAGCGCGACCACCTCGTCGGTTCCGCTGAAGATGCCCGGCACGTAGATCAAGCCGGTCGACAGGCCGACAGCGCCATCGGCGATGGCGTCGCGGACGAGTCCGCGCATCCGATCCAGCTGGCTCGTCGACGGCGCCCCTTGCTCGACCCCGAGCACGGCTCGTCGCACCGATCCGTGCCCGATCAAGGTGGCGATGTTGACCGCGGGCCTCGCGGCGTCGATCGCGTCGAGATAGTCGCCCCACCCGGTCCACGCGGGCAGCGGTAGGGCGCCGGGCTCTCCGTATGCCAGCCCCACGGCCTCGTCCCATGCGACGAGTGGCCAGGGCGAGGAGCCGCAGTTCCCGACGACGACCGACGTGACTCCTTGTCGCAGCGTGCTCGGCATCTCCGGAAGCAGGAACGGGGACAGATCGGAGTGGTTGTGCACGTCGATGAACCCGGGTGCGATGACGTGGCCGCCGCCGTCGATCGTGCGATCCGCCTGGGGCGCAGGCACTTCGAGCCGACCAACCTCGACGATCCGATCCGCATCGATCGCCACCCAGCCATCGAGCGGCTCTCGGCCACTCCCGTCGACGATCGAGCCGGTGAGGACGAGGTCGGTCACCGGCGCACGCTAGCACCGCGCCACCCTCGGTCGGCGGGAGCGACATCGCTGGAGAAGGACCTCGTCGCGCAGGGTCGTTCGCCTCCCGCCGCCGTCCTGCCCCCAGCCGATGCTGGAGCTACCAACGATGCGGAGGAGCACGATGGCCGACAGCGAGACGTTCGCGGTGGTGCTGTTCTCGGGCACCGACGACAAGCTACAGGCGGCTGCCACGCTCACCGTCGGGGCCGCGGTGATGGGCCGTCCGGTCCAGGTCTTCCTGCAGTACTGGGCGCTCGACGCGTTCCGGGCGGATCGCATCACCAAAGATCACGGCGTTGTGCACGAAGCGGGGCCGGAGGGAGCCGCCGCACTCGCCTCGCACGGCTCGGCGCACTGGAGCGAGCTGTTCCGTCAAGCGGCCGACGTCGGCGAGGTGCACGTCCACGCGTGCGCCGACTCGATGGAGCTGCTCCACCTCACGCAGGACGACCTCGACCCCTTGGTCGAGGGGGTCTGGGGCGTCGCCTCGTTCTTCGGCGCGGCCGACGGCCCTGTCACCTTCATCTGAAAGGAGCACCACGATGAACGCGACCGACATCACCCGCTCGATCGATGCCCGCGGCATGCCGTGCCCGGGCCCGTTGATGTCCTTGATCGGGGCGATCCGCGAAGGAACCGTGGGCGACACGATCGAGGTGCTCAGCAGCGACGAGGGGTCCAAGTCCGACATCCCGGCCTGGGTGGCCAAGGCCGGGCACGAACTCCTCGAGGTCGTCGACGACGACGGATACGCGCGCTTCGTGATCCGAAAGGTTCGGTGAGCTCGATGCCCGCGCGCGTCGCGGTCCTTGGAGGTGGGGTCGGAGGCACGCTCGTCGCGAACCTCCTGGACAAGGCGCTCGGCCACGACGTCCACGTGACGGTGATCGACCCGACCGGCATGCACGACTATCAGCCCGGCTACCTGTACGTCGCGCTCGGCGAAGCGAGCGGCCATTGGTTGTCTCGCGACGAGCGCACGCTCCTGCGTCGTGATGTCGACCTGGCGATCGAGGAGGCCGTCCGGATCCACCCGGATGCCCAGACCGTCCAGCTGCGCAGTGGCGCGAGCGTCGAATGGGACTACCTCGTCCTGGCGACCGGCGCGCGTCTCATGCACGACGCGATCCCGGGCCTTGCCGAGGGGTCCTTCGGGTTCTACTCGCTCCCGGACGCGGAACGACTCCGCGAGGAATTGCGCCGCTTCCGGGGCGGTCGGCTGCTGGTCGGTGTGGCGGGGATCCCGTACAAATGCCCGCCTGCGCCGGTCGAGTTCACGATGATGGTGGAGGAGTACCTGCGGAAGAAGGGGGTGCGGGATCGCAGCGATGTCACGCTGCTGTCGCCGCTGAACCGCGCCTTTACGATCGAAAGCGCCTCGACCCTGATCGCGCCGATCATGGACGAGCGTGGCATCGAGCTCTCGACCTTCTTCAACGTCGAGGAGGTCGACCCCAGCGCGCACACGGTCCTGTCGCTGGAGGGCGAGAAGCGCGAATACGAGTTGCTGGTGTTGGTCCCGCCGCACCGCGGCGCGCACGTCATGATCGATTCCGATCTGGGCGACGCGGGAGGTTGGCTGCCCGCCGACAGGCACACGCTGCAGGTCGGGGACTATGAACGGATCTTCGCGCTCGGCGACGCCACGAACCTGCCGATCTCGAAATCGGGCTCGACCGCACACTTCCAGGCTCCGGTCGTCGCCTCGCGGATCGCCTCGCTGATCCACGGAACCGCGCCGACGGAGACCTACGGCGGCCGCGTGATGTGCTTCCTCGAGACGGGCAACGGCAAGGCGACCGCGCTCCGTTTCGACTACGAACACCCGCCGGTGCCGCCGCAGCCCAACCGCGGGTGGCACATGGCGAAATGGATCTTCAACCGAGCGTATTGGGAAACCGTCCCGCAGGGTCGGCTGCCCGAGCATGCGCCCGGCACGATGCCGAAGGAGGCTGCACCATGAGTCAGACCGTGACCGTCACATTGGATCTGCAGGGCCTGTCCTGCCCGCTGCCGATCGCCAAGACCGCACAGGCGATCCGGACGTTGGGTACCGGCGAACTGATCGAGGCGCTGGCGACCGACCCCGGCTCCGTCCCCGACTTCGCTGCCTGGTGCGAGGCCACGGGCAACGAGCTCGTGGAGCACACGTCCGCCGACGGGGTCTATCGATTCGTGATCCGGAAGGTGTGAGACCCATGACGACCGACACCCTGGCGCCTGCCGCCTACGACGAGATGCTCGAAACGATGCGAGCCGAGCTCGCGGCGCACGAACACGAGAGCGCGAAGCACACCAACCTCGTCATCTTCGCGTGGAGCGGCGATCTGGACCGCATCTGGCCAACCTTCATCCTCGCGACGACGGCCGCGGCGATGGGCATGCAGACCACCGTGTTCTTCACCTTCTGGGGCCTGTTCCCGCTGGTCAAGAACGAGGTGCGGATCACGGGTGAGAACTGGATGCAGAAGATGATGTCGATGATGAACCGAGGGGGCACCGAGCATCTCGGCCTGTCGAAGATGAACTTCGCGGGGGCGGGGCCGGCGATGATGAACAAGCTTGCGGACGAGCACAACGTCGCCTCGCCGCAGGAACTCCTCGAGGTCGCGCGAGACCTCGGCGTGACCCTGATCCCCTGTCAGATGACGATGGATCTGCTGGGCTTGGACCGCGACGACCTGATCGATGGCCTTGCGGAGCCGGCAGGAGCGGCCACCGCCCTCGCGCGGGCGCAGGACGCGCTCACGCTGTTCATCTAGTCGAGCGCCGGGCAGGCGGTCAGGCGTTCGGCAGGAGGACGCGGAACGAGGAGCCGCCGCCAGCACGCGGCTCGACCCACGCGCGTCCGCCGTGCAGCTCGGCGAAGCGCCGTACGAGGGACAGTCCGATACCCACGCCCGGCGAGTGTTCGATCGCGGGACCCGGCGTCTGTTCGAACGGTTCGAAGATCGATTCGCGGGCCGCCTCGGGGATCCCGGGGCCCGCGTCGTCAACGCCGATGACGATCCCGTCGTCCTGCGCGCTCGACCAGACACGGATATGGGCCTCGGGCGGTGTGTGGCGCAGCGCGTTGGCGATCAGGTTCTCGACGATCCGCTCCACCTTCGGTCCGTCGATCGAGGCGGTCATCGGTCCCACCTCGGTATCGATCAACCGGCGGTCCGGGTTCTCGACCTCGGCGACCACGCGCGCGATCAGCTCAGCCACATCGGTCGGACGGCGCTGGGGCGACACGATGCCACGCTGCAGGCGATCGAGGTCCAACAGGTCGCCCAGGAGCCGCTCGAGTTTGCGCGCGTTGGCGGCGATCCGATGCACGAGGTCGACCGCGTCTTCCGGCGGGAGCTCGAGACCGCTCTGCTCCAGCGTCAGTGCGGAGCCGAGGATCGAGGTGAGCGGCGTCCGCAGATCGTGCGACACGGCCTCGAGGAACGTGTTCTTCATGGCGTCCAGCGCGCGGAGCTGCTCCGCCGCCTCCCGCTCGCGCAGGAACGCCTCAGAGTATTTTCGTTCGGACTCGCGCAGGGTCTGCTCGGCCTGCTTCCGCTCCGTGATGTCGATGATCAGACCGCGGATCTGTCGCGCGCCCTGCCGGCCATGGACGACGTGCACCAGATCGCGCAACCACAGGGTGTCACCGGCCGCCGTGCGGACCCGGTACTCCGCGCTCACGTCGATACCCTCGGCGATCGCACGGCGGATCTCGGCGACCGCCAACGATCGATCCGTGTCCGTGATGTGGTCGCCCCAGGCGCGCCCCTGCCAGCGCCCGGCGTCCTCGGCGAACAGCACGTCGAGCCGACCGCCGAGGAAGGTCAACGCCAGGTCGTCGGCGTCCGCCTCCCAGAAGATGGCGTCCAGGCTTTCGACCAGCCGGTGGAAGCGCTCGAGCTCGCTGATACGTCGTGCGTTCCCGAGCGCGAGGGCCGTCAGATCGCCCACACCACGCGCCAGGCGCAGCGCCGAGTCGTCGAACGGCTCGGCCCCCGGCGCGCCGACCGCGATCAGGGCGCCCGTCTGTTCGGGCTCCCAGCGCAGCGGGCAGACGAGGACGTCCCCGAACTCCTCGAGCAGCCAATACTCGGCCGGGACCTGCTGGGCGATCGCGTTGGGGATCACGAACGGGGTGGCGTCGCTCTCCAGCAAGGTATCCGCGATCGAGGCCGGTACGTCTGCGATGTCTGCCCGCCCGCGCAACGCGGTCCCGGCGTGTCCGTGGAGCTGCGCGAGGCGGAAATGGCCGGTCGCCGCGTCCCGCACGTAGGCGGCCGATGCGCTGCATCGGATGATCGTGGGGATCGTCTCGATCGCGTCGTGGAAGATGTCGCCGAGGGTGTGCCGGGCGGTCAGTGCCTGTGACAGCTGCAGGAGCGCGCCGGCCGCCTGGGCGGCGCCGCGCTCCGCCTCCAGCAATCGCGCGCTCTGGAACGCCGCCGCGGCGTGCGGGGCCAGCACCTCGAGCATTCGCTGGTCCTCGTCGTCGAACATGCCGTAGCCGAGGCTGGAGAGCACGATCACGCCCACGACGTCGTCACCCGCGATCATGGGCACGGCAAGCATCGACTCGAGCAGATCGTCGTCGGTGCCTGCGATCGTGACCGAGAACGTCACCTCGCGGGCGTCGGGGGTGAGCAGCGATTCGCGCGTCGCGGCGACGGTGCCGGTGATGCCCTCGCCCATCGCGGTGACCAGCGCGTCGAGATCCTCTTCGAAGTACTCGGTGGTCATCTCGCCGCGGAACGCGATCGGCATCAGGATCTCGCGATCCGGCCGCAACAGGTACACGCGGCAGTTGTGATAGTCGATGATCGTTCGAAGCTCGCCGGTGATCGCGTTGCCGATCTCGGTCGTATCGGTCAACACATTCAGCTTCGCCGCGAAGCTGTGCAGCATGTCGAGCTGCGCATCGGATCGTTCCGCATCGTGCGCCGCTCTGGTCGGGTCCTGCTCGGCCGTGTTCCTCACCATGTCCTCGGGGTCTGGCTTCCCATGGTCTCACCTCCGGCCTTTGGCAGGAACGAAGGGTCGGGCTCGGTGCTTGCACTGCCTCCCTGGGGGTGCGAGCCTCGCGAGCCGTGGGAACCGCGAATGCCTCCTCACCATCGGCCTCGTTGCCGCTCGGGCTTGATGAGCGCGAGCGGCAGATCTTGGATTTCGAGCGCGAATCGTGGCGCTTGCGGGTTGCCAAGGAGCGAGCGATCCGCGAGCGGTTCGGGATCTCGGCGACCCGGTATCACCAACTCCTGCGTCGGATCGTGGATCGTCCGGAGGCGCTCGCCTACGACCCGATGCTGGTCCGACGCCTCCGTCGGCTCCGCGAGATCCGCCGCAAGCGCCGTACGGCGCAACGTCTCGGTATCCAGCTGTAGCGCCGCCGACCCCCGGACGCACCTCGCGTGCTGCGGGGTAGGATTGGCCGCGTGAACCTGAGCACGGGACGCGTTCTCATCATCGTGGCGTTGGTGGTGGCCGGCCTAGCGGTCCTCGCCAACGGCTTCCTGGACGACGGCGCAACCGTGGCGACGCCCAGTGGATCGGCGGAGCCCAGCACGAGCACCTCGACGACCGCGCCGCCGACCGAGACCTCGTCGCCGACGGCGACGCCCGCTCCGCAGACGAAGGGCGTGCTCATCATCGCGCTGAACGGCACCGACACGACCGGCGCGGGGGCGGCCGCCCAGGATCTCCTCGTCAGCGACGGGTACAAAGAGGTGCAGCCCGCGACCGACGCGCCCGTGTCGGGCGTCAAGAAGACCACCGTCTATTACCGGGACGACGAGAACGCCGCGCAGAACCAGGCGGATGCCACCTATATCGCTGATACGTACTTCGACGGGGCACCGGTCAAGAAGCTCGACCCGAGCTTCTCCGATGTGGTGCCGGACAGCGTCACCGTGGTGATCGTCGTCGGCGAGGACTACGCCTCGACCCTGACCGCCTGAGGGCCATCAACCGGCGCCGAGCAGGTCGGCGACCTCGCTCGCAAGATCGTCCGGATCGAACGGCTTCTCCACGAAGCGGCGAGCGCCCGCCGTCGTCGCCCGCTCGGCCTCTTCAGGGAGCGCGCGCGCCGAAAGCACCAGGACCGGGACCGCGGCGATCCGAGGGTCCTTCGCCAACTCGGCGAGCACGCCGTAGCCGTCCATCACGGGCATCATCAGGTCGAGCACGATGACCTCCGGCCGCTGTTTCATCGCGAGCGCGATCCCGCGCAGCCCATCCTCGGCGATCAAGACGTCGTGTCCGGCGCGCTCGAGACTCACGCGGATCAGCCAGCGCACATCGGGGTCGTCGTCGATCACGAGCACGCGAGCCATGGCGGCGAGCATAGCCGGTCGGGCCATGCGACTCGTTCCAGTGGAACGCGGCGTTGACGTGCGCGAACGCTCCCACCTAGCCTGGTGGTTCGAGGAGGCATCAGCCGATGCTCAAGATCTCTCAGAAGCTGGAGTACGCGATCCGCGCGATGATCGAGTTGGCGGAACGCCGTGACGACGACACGCTCGTGCCGGCGCGCGAGATCGCGGAGCGTCAGCAGATCCCGCTGCGATTCCTCGAGCAGCAGTTGGGCTCGCTCTCGCGGGCCGGGCTCGTGGAGAGTTTCCGCGGTGCGGGGGGCGGGTGCCGCATCGCCGGCGATCCCGCGACGATCACCGTCGCGCAGGTTGCGGATGCGATCGAGGGCCAGATCTACCCGGTCTTTTGCCTCGAGCCCTCGGATCACACCTGCTTCGCGGACTCACGCTGTGGATTGCAGGGCTTCTGGGCCGACGTGGCGCGGGCCGTGCAAGAGGTCTTCGAACGCACGACGGTGGCGGACCTCGCGGCCCGCCACCGGAAGATGGCGCCGGGGCCGGTCGTGCTCAGCCCCGAACAGCTGCTGTCTCGATTGAACTAGGGGGCTTTCCAGCCCATCGCTTTGGCTGCGTCCATGCCCATGATCTTCGTCAGCTTGGTCCCGCAGACCGAGCACGTGCCCTGAAGCGCTGGGCGACCGTTCGCCAGTGTGACCAGCGTCCCGGTGAACTCACGCTTCTCACGGCACTTCATGCAGTAGGCCACATCGGCCATCGCCGTCTCCCTTCCCCGTCCCCACCATGCTTTTCGAGCCGCCCCATCGGGCGGCTCTCGGCCGATGGTGGAGGCTGGAGGCCCCCGATGCAAGCACCCGCGTCCGAACGATCCGGCTCGCGCCTCCGTGACGCCACGCGTACGATGCCCTCTCCGGCGAAAGGAACGAGGTCCGTGAGCGACGCGCAGAACATCGAAGCCCTGTTGTCCGAGCTCCGGGTGTTCGAGGCGCCGGAAGGGTTCCGAGCGGATGCCGTCGCCGATGACCCCGCGATCTACGACACCGCGAACGCGGACTACCAGGCCTTCTGGGCTACCCAGGCCGAGGAGCTCACGTGGGAGCGCAGGTGGGACTCCGTGATGAACTGGAACCCGCCGTGGGTCACCTGGTTCGACGGGGGCACCCTGAACGCATCCGTGAACTGCCTCGATCGCCACGTAGACGCCGGAGGCGGCGACAAGGTCGCGTTCCACTGGGAAGGGGAGCCGGGCGATACCCGCACGATCACCTATCGCGGCCTGCTGGAGGACGTCTCCCGCCTCGCGAACGCGCTGCGCACCCTTGGCGTGCGCAAGGGCGACCGGGTCAACATCTACCTCGGGATGGTGCCCGAGTTGCCGATCGCGATGCTCGCGTGCGCGCGGATCGGAGCGCCGCACTCCGTCGTGTTCGGCGGGTTCAGCGCGGAGGCGCTCCGCGACCGGATCAACGACGCGCAGGCGAAGGTGCTCATCACGGCCGACGGCGCATGGCGCCGCGGCACGATCGTCCCGTTGAAGGACAACGCCGATGCGGCGGTGGCGGAGTGTCCGAGCATCGAGCACGTGATCACGGTGCGCCGGTGCGGCAATGAGCACGCCTTTCAGGAAGGGCGCGATCACTGGTACCACGAGTTGGTGGCGGCGGAGCCGGTCACGTGCGCGCCGGAGCCGATGGGCGCGGAGGATCCGCTCTATCTGCTCTACACGAGCGGCACGACGGGCAAGCCCAAGGGCATCGTGCACACGACGGGCGGGTACCTGACGCAGGTCGCCACGACCCACCGGCTGATCTTCGACATCCACGACGACGACGTGTACTGGTGTGCCGCCGACTGCGGATGGGTCACCGGCCACAGCTACATCGTGTACGGGCCACTGGCCAACCACACGACGGGCGTGATGTACGAAGGCGCGCCGGATTGGCCCGACAAGGATCGGTGGTGGGCGCTGATCGCCCGGTACGGCGTCACGATCCTCTACACGGCGCCGACGGCGATCCGCGCCTTCATGCGGTGGGGCACCGAGTTCCCCGAGGGACACGATCTGTCGTCGCTTCGGCTCCTCGGCTCCGTCGGAGAGCCCATCAACCCCGAGGCATGGGTCTGGTACTGGAAGGTGATCGGCGGCGAGCGGTGCCCCGTCGTCGACACGTGGTGGCAAACCGAGACGGGAGCCATCCTGATCTCGCCGCTGCCCGGTCTGACGTCGTTGAAGCCCGGGTCGGCGACCTTCCCATTTCCCGGGATCCAAGCCGACGTCGTCGACGAGCGAGGCGCCTCCGTGTCGCTGGGCGGTGGCGGGTTCCTCGTGCTGACGCATCCGTGGCCGGCGATCGCGCGCACGATCTGGGGCGATCCCGATCGGTACGTGCAGACATATTTCAGCGCGTACGGTCCCGAGGTGTACGTCGCCGGTGACGGCGCGAGACGCGATGACGAGGGCTACTACTGGCTGCTTGGCCGGATCGACGACGTGATGAACGTAGCGGGCCATCGACTCTCCACCTTCGAGATCGAGTCGGCGCTCGTCGACAACGACAAGGTGGCGGAGGCGGCCGTCGTCTCCAAGCCCCACGACATCAAGGGGGAGGCGATCGTCGCGTTCGTGACCCTTAAGACGGGATACGAGGGCAACGACGCGACGCTGTCCGAGCTGCGCGACCACGTCGCAAAGGTGATCGGCCCGATCGCCAAGCCGGACGAGATCATCTTCACCCCAGACCTTCCCAAGACGAGGTCGGGCAAGATCATGCGGCGCCTGCTGCGCGATGTCGCCCGCGGGAACACGCTGGGCGACGTGACGACCTTGGCCAACGCCGAGATCGTGGAGCAGATCCGCGACCAATCCGTGGCGGCCGATGACTGAGCGCCGAGCCCTGACCGGCGCCGAGGCGAGCTTCGTCTCCAACGCCAGGGTGGGTCACGTCGGCACCGCGCGCGCGGGCCGGTGGCCGCACGTTGTGCCCGTCTGTCATGTGTTGGACGGCGACCGGCTCGTGATCGCGAGCGCGCTTGACCGCAAGATCGCCGACCTGCGCGAGAACGCGTCGATCACGTACTGCGTGGACGTCTATTCCGAGGACTGGGACAACGGGCTCGCCCAGGTCATCGTGTCCGGCGAGGCATACCTGGTCGAGAGCGGTCCGGAGTGGGATCGCGATCGGAACCTGATGTACGAGAAGTTCTCGGAGTACGAGCGGGTCGCGCCGATCGAGGCGGGCGCAACCGTGTTCATCGAGTTCAAGATCGATCTCGTGCACAGCAGCGGCGTGTAGCGCCACTCAGGCGTGTCGAGCGAAGAAGTCGAGTACCCATCGCATGTGCGTTACCTGGTCGGCCATCGAATTCCGTGGTGACCCGCGTCGTACGTATGCACCTCGACGTCGCCGCCGTGGGCCTGCACGGCCTCGACCCATGGCGTGACTCCCTCGATCGGACAGCGGGGATCGTGATCGCCGGCGATCACCAGGATCGGCGCCGTGACGTTCTCGACGTAGGTCATCGGATCGCTCTGTCGGTAGGAGTCCGGCACGTCGTCGGGGCTCCCACCGTAGACGGCGTCGTCCCAGGCCTGGAGCTCCGGCGCCGAGGCCCAGTGCGCCGCCACGAAGTCGCCCGCGGGGATGCCCGCGAAGATCGCGCGGAATCGATCCGGGTGGGCGCCCGCGTGGAAGCATGCCAAACACCCGCCCCAAGACCAGCCACTCCAGTAGGCCCGCGTGGGATCGGTCGTCCCGTCGTCGACCAGGGCGTCGAGGCACGCCAGGATGTCCTCCGATTCCGCGAGACAGACACGGCCGATCAGCGCTTCGCGGAAGGCGACGCCGTACCCGGTCGACCCGCGATAGTTCACGAGCGCGACCGCGTACCCCGCGTCGACGAACGCCTGGGTCTCGGGATCGAACCGATCCCGTCGTGCCATTCGGGGCCACCGTGGATGTTGAGGACCGTCGGGAACGGGCCCTCGCCCTCGGGCGTGGCCAGGAACATGTGTATGCGATCGCCGTGCGGGTTGACGGCGAAGCGGCTCGTGTAGGCGCGCCCCGCGGGAGCCGGGGCGCCGGGCGCCTGAGCGACGGTCGTCCCGCGTGTGTCCACAACACGTGCGGGATGTACCGAGTCGCTGATCCGGTACCAGACCTCGCCGTCGCGTCGGATGCCGGCCGCGTCGATGTCACCGACGAGCTCGGTCAGGGCGGTGATCGCGCCCGTCGCCGGCTCCAGCCGGAGCAGTTGCGCGCGCCCCTCGAGCTCATGACGGGCGAGCAGCCCGCCGTCGGGCCACCACTGCACCGGGAACACGGCGCCGGGAAGGTCGATCGTCACATCCGATCGTCGTCCCGTCGCCAGATCCCAGATGGCCGGGCGTTCGAAGTCGCCGAGCTCGCTCGTGAACGCCAACCGTTGATCGCCGGGGACGGGCGACCAGGCGGCAGGTTGCAGGTTGCGGCCGTCGCCCGCGATGTCGCCCACCGCAGCGCCCGTCTCGGCATCGAGGACCCGCAGCGAGGCGTGCAGGATGTCCCCGTCCTCGCTGTGCCAGATGCACGCGAGGGTGCCGTCGGCCGACAGACCGCCCCCGGCCCCGGGCTCGAGGCTCCCCACCCCGGCCGCTCGCGCGAACGCCGCGAGCTCCCGGGTGGCGCCGTCGGGCTCGACCAGATACACGTGGTAGGTGCCGTCCACCTCGACGCTAAGCGCGCTCCTGCCGGCCTCGAACGACAACCCCGTCAGCCAGCCCTCGGGCATCTCGGGGAACACGGGCTCGGGGGTGCCGCCCGCGAACGCGACCGCGACGAGCGAACCGCGCTCCTCGCCGGTCCGGTCGCGCCACCAGGCGACCCGCCCGTCGGGCAAGACCCAGAGCGACTCCACCCCAACCGGTTCGTCACTCAACCGTCGCCAGGAGCCGTCGGCGCGATCGTGGCCCCACGCCTGCCACGATCCCTCCTGATTGCCGACCATGGCCAGACGCTCCGGCGCGTCGTCGATCCACGCCGGAAACCCAAGTGTGGGCGACGTGAACCTGCGGATCCAATCGGGCGTCTGCGCGTCGTCGTCGGGCATGGCGGCAACCCTACGCGGCGGACCCTCGGCCTTGCCAGTTCCGGTGGCCGCGGGCTACCATCGTTAGCACTCATACCCGTCGAGTGCTAGCAGTCGACGGGCCAGCTGAAACCGAGCACAGGAGGGTAGGAAGAGATGGCAGCCAAGATCATCTCGTTCGACGAGGACGCGCGGCGCGCGTTGGAGCGGGGCATGGACCAGCTCGCGAACGCCGTCAAGATCACGCTGGGGCCCAAGGGTCGCAACGTCGTTCTCGAGAAGAAGTGGGGCGCTCCCACGATCACCAACGACGGGGTCTCGATCGCCAAGGAGATCGAACTCGACGATCCGCTCGAGAAGATCGGCGCGGAGCTCGTCAAGGAGGTCGCGAAGAAGACCGACGACGTGGCCGGTGACGGCACGACGACCGCGACCGTGCTCGCGCAGGCGATCGTGAAGGAAGGTCTGCGCAACGTGGCCGCCGGCGCCAACCCGATGTCGCTCAAGCGCGGCATCGAGCGCGCGACGGAGCTCGCGGTCGAGCGCATCAAGACCGTCGCCAAAGACGTCGACTCCAAGGCGGAGATCGCCGACGTCGGCGCGATCTCGGCGGCCGACCCGGAGATCGGCGAGAAGATCGCCGAGGCGGTCGACAAGGTGGGTAAGGACGGCGTCATCACCGTCGAGGAGTCCAACACCTTCGGCATGGAGCTCGAGTTCACCGAGGGCATGCGGTTCGACAAGGGCTACATCTCGCCCTACTTCGTCACCGATCCCGAGCGGATGGAAGCGGTGCTCGACGACCCGTACGTCCTCATCGCCAACTCGAAGATCAGCGCGGTCAAGGACCTCCTGCCGGTGCTGGAGAAGGTCATGCAGGCCGGCAAGCCGGTGCTCGTGATCGCCGAGGACATCGAGGGCGAGGCGCTCGCCACACTCGTCGTGAACAAGATCCGCGGCACGTTCCACTCGGCCGCCGTCAAGGCCCCGGGGTTCGGCGACCGCCGCAAGGCGATGTTGCAGGACATCGCGATCCTCACCGGCGCCACCGTGGTGTCCGAGGAGGTCGGGCTGAAGCTCGAGAACGCCACGATGGATCTGCTCGGCACCGCGCGGAAGATCGTCGTGACGAAAGACGAGACGACGATCGTCGAGGGTGCGGGGAAGGCGGATGACGTCGCGGGCCGGATCAACCAGATCAAGTCCGAGATCGAAAAGACCGACTCCGACTACGACCGCGAGAAGCTCCAGGAGCGCCTCGCGAAGCTGTCGGGTGGCGTCGCGGTGATCAAGGTCGGCGCGGCCACCGAGGTCGAGCTCAAGGAGAAGAAGCACCGCATCGAGGACGCCGTGCAGTCGACGAAGGCGGCGGTCGAGGAGGGCATCGTGCCCGGCGGTGGCGTCGCGCTGCTCAACGCGCAGGCCGCGCTCGACAAGATCGACCTCGAGGGCGACGAGCTCACGGGCGCGCTCATCGTGCGTCGTGCGCTCGAGGAGCCGATCAAGCAGATCGCGTTGAACGCCGGCCTCGAGGGCGGCGTCATCGTGGAGAAGGTTCGCGCGCTCAAGGAGGGCGAGGGCCTGAACGCTGCGACCGGCGAGTACGGCGACATGATCAAGTTCGGCGTCGTCGACCCCGCGAAGGTCACGCGTTCCGCGTTGCAGAACGCGGCCTCGATCGGCGCGCTGTTCCTCACGACGGAAGCGATCGTCGCGGAGAAGCCAGAGAAGGCTCCCGCCATGCCCGGTGGCGGCGGTATGCCCGGCGGTGACATGGACTTCTGATCCTGTCTCCACGTATCGAGCGGTACACGAACGGGGCCCGACGGGCCCCGTTTCGTGTGTCAGGACCCACTCGGCGCGTCGCGCGTGGCGTTTGCAGGTTGCACGATCCCCTGCCACCATCCGCGCGTGCCATTCGGCGTCCAAGACACTGGTCACAACGTTGCGTCAGTCCTGAAGAATCCAGGGCTTCGGCGTGCGCTGCTCGCCTTCTCCGTCTTCCGCCCGACCGAGTCCGCGCAATGGATCGCGATCCTCGTGTTCGCCTACGGCGTCGGCGGCACCAAGGAGATGGGGATCGCGGCCGTCGCCCTGCTCGTTCCAACGGCGGTGCTGGCGCCGTTCGTGTCGCAGCTGGGGGACCGGATCCATCGGGAACGTGCGCTCGCGCTCGGGTACCTGGCGATCGGCGTCGCCGCGGGGCTCGTTGCTTCGTCCCTCGCGCTGTCGTTGCCGAATGCGGTCGTCTACGTCTTCGCGGCGCTCGCCACCATCTGCATCTCCATGGCCCGTCCGACCCACCTCTCGATCCTTCCCGAGTTGGCGGAGACCCCGGCGCAGCTCACCGCCGCCAACGCGCTGACGAGCACCCTGGAAGGGTTCGCGATCTTCGTTGGTCCGCTGCTCGCGGGCCTGCTGATCGCCGTGGACGGTCCGAAGCTGGTCTTCGCCGTCTCCGCCGTCACGATGCTCGCCGTCGGCTTCCTCGTGCTGGCCGTGCACGCACGCACACGGATGACGGAACACCACGGTGCGGTCGGGGACGCCCTCGAAGGTTTTCGCGAACTCCGTCGCCGTCCGGGGGCGCGGCTCCTTCTCGGCTTCGTCGCCGGCCAGACGGTCGTGATCGGCGCACTCGACGTGCTGACCGTGGTCCTGGCGTACGGTGTGTTGTCGATGGGTCCCTCGGGCCCCGGCGTGCTCTCCGCGGCGGTGGGGGTCGGCGGCCTCGTCGGGGCCGCGGCGACCGTCACCTTGATCGGCCGGGAACGGCTTGCGCCGGCGTTCTTCCTCGGCGTGTTCGTCATCGGGCTGCCGATCGCCTTGGTCGCCTTCACGAGCGGACCAGCCACGGCGCTGCTCCTCTTGGGGGTCGCCGGGATCGGGAAGAGCTTCTTCGACGTGACGTCTCGCACCCTGCTCCAACGCAGCGTGGACGACGACGTCCTCGCACGAGTGTTTGGCGTGCAGGAAGGGCTGTCGATGGCGGCGCTCGCCCTCGGCTCGGTGATCGCCCCCATCGTCGTCAACCGGATCGGCGTGGATGCGGCCTTCCTCGCTGCCGGACTGGCGTTGCCGGCGGTGGCGTTGATCTCCGTGCGGCGTATCCGTTCGGTTGACCACACCGCGACGGTGGCCGATCCGGCGGACATCGCGCTGCTCCGGCGTACCTCGCTCTTCGGGCCCTTGGGGCCTGCGAACCTGGAGCGCGTCGCGCGGCATCTGAGCCCTGTGGAGGTCGAGGCGGGCGCGAAGGTGATCGTGGAGGGCGAGCCGGGCGACCGGTTCTACCTCATCGCGGACGGTTCGCTCGAGGTGTTCCGTGGCGGTGTTCCGTTGGCGAAGCTGGGCCCGGGGGATTTCGTCGGCGAGATCGCGTTGCTCCGCAACGTGCCCCGGACGGCGACGGTGATCGCGGCCGAACCGTCTTCGTTGCGAGCGCTCGACCGGGACCATTTCCTCGCGGCGGTGACGGGGTCGCCGGCGGGCGCCGTGGCGCTTGCGCAAGAGATCGATCGGCGCGTTGCCGAGCACGACGACTGACATATTTTCGCAACATCTCGGGTCGAACCCCGCGGCGAGAACGGGCGAACGCCAGGGTGGAGCCCCTCTCTCCGATCGAAGGCCCCGGCCGCCTAGCGGCTGGGGCTTTCGACCATCTAGGCTCCGCGCCATGATCGAGCTCCCGATCCGCATCCGCTGGCGCGACGTGGACAGGTACGGGCACGTCAACAACGCGGTCTACCTCACGTATCTCGAGGAGGCTCGCGATCGCTGGGTGGAGGCGACGCTCCCGGACGCGGATTTCGTGATCGTGCGGATCGCGATCGACTACCGACGCGAGCTCGCCCTCGAGGACGAATCGGTGACGGTGACCTGCCGCGGGGTCGGCTACGGCGCCTCCTCGATCCGTACCGCGGAGCAGGTCATCGCGAAGGCGGGCTGGGTGGCGGCCGAGTCCGAGTCGGTCGTCGTGGCGCACGATCCGGTCGGTCGCCGTTCCCGAGCGTTGACCTCGACGGAGCGGACACAACTGGATGCGGCGATCGCGGCTGACCGCTAGGTCGGGAGGATCCGGCGACCCCACTTGAAGTGGTCGCGGTACCAACCGCTGCCGACCCACATGATGGTCACACCGCCGGGGGTGCTCGACGAGTCGAGCGCCCATCCGTTGCCGATGTAGGTGTCGACGTGGTCGACGGTGCCGTCGCGATCGCCGTCGTAGAACATCGGATCGCCGGGGTGCAGGTCGCCGTAGGCGAGCCGCTTCGGCGCCATCGCCGCCATGTCCGCCGACGTCCGCTGGGGCAGCGACCACCCCTGGTACGGCCGCGGTGGGTTCACGTTCCAATACCCGCCGTCGTCTGCGCGCAGCAACCACCAGGTCAGCCCGGAGCAATCGAAGCCGCTACGCGGCTGGCCGCCGAGTGCTGACGGCTCAGGGCTGTCGAAGCCCCACTCGCCGCCCCAGATGTAGGGGTAGCCCGCGTAGCGGATCCCCCACCGTACGATCTGCTGTGCACGCGGTCCGAGATGCGGCAGCTCGACGTTCGCGTACTGCTTGAGCAGGTCGGGCACACTCCAGGAGGGCTGGGTGGTCGCACGCCACAGCGAGTACGCGACCTGTGCCCGTGGCATCTCGTCCATCGGGGCGACGTCGTGCGACTCGGAGCCGGTCGGCGCGTTGTAGCGGAGCCCGAGGCGCATGCCGAGCACCGTCGTGCCGAAGTTCGGCGCCGTCTTGAAGGTCACGCCGTCGCGCGTGTGGATCGCGTTGAGCCCTTTCGCCGCGGGCCCGAGCCCGAGCGCGAGCGTCAGCGCGCGATGCACCATCGCCATCGTGACCGCACCGTCCGGGTCGAACGCGCCGTCGCGTGCGGTCAGCCAGCCGTGCTCGACCGCAACCGCAGCGTAGCGGTACCAGGCTGCCGAGGCGTCGAGGTCGTTGAACACGATCGAGGGATCCGGCGACGCGTCCGGCGCGAAGGCCCGCACGACCGAGCGGGCGAAGTACTTGCGCGTCTCGATCGCGTCCGGTCGGAAGTTGTAGGTGCCATCCGCGTTGGGCGCGAAGTCGAGCATCCAGCTGTTCGTCTTGGCCACCCAGACGATGCCGTCCTTCGCCCACGTGTCGCTCATGTCCAGGTCGCTGAACGTCACGGTCGAGGTCTTCGTCGCCGTCCGCCGGTGTGCGTCGGAGCCGAGGCGGGTGCGCGGGTAGACGACGGGGATCGCCGGGATGCCGGTGCCGGCCTCTCCTGCCTTGATCATGTGCGTCTGGTCCGCGGCGTGCGCGGGTGACGAACCCGCGAGGGGCATACAGACGGCCAGCGATACAACGATCGCCACGGCCGACGTGCGCAGACGACGGCGGAACAGACATCCCCCCGGAAGCATGTAGTGGTGGTCGGCCCCAGGGTGACCAACCTTGAGCCGCTAGGCTACCGGTCATGCTCGGAGAGCGCCGCGCCGTCGCCGCGGAGGTCCAGCCCTACGAGGTCCACGGGTCGCCGCACGTCCAGGTCGCCCTCGCGTTCGACGACGGGACGTTCGAGCAGGTGCGGCTTGGCGCCGAGAGCGTGCCCGACTCGTTGCGTGCCGGCGATCCCGTGGTGGTCCGACTCGCGATGAGCGTGGTCGTGGCGATCGAACGCCCCGGGGAGACGAGCTAGTCGCTCGGTCCCTCGCGCCGAACGGCCTCGACGCTTTCGAGCGCTTGGCGAAGGTCGGCCAGCCATTCCTCTTGCTTCTCGGACACCAGGCGAACGCACCAGGCCAGCGCGTGGCTCCGGGACCTTGCCACGCCCGCGTCGACCAGCGTGTCCAGGACGGTGCGCTCAGGCATCCGCAGGCGTGTCATCGCGGGCGTCGCCACGGTCGTGAACAGGACCCGGTGGTCCCCGCACGTTGCGCCCCAGCTGACCTTGCGCCCGAATCGGCGTTCGGCCTCGTCGGCGACACGCATGCGCTGGCCCCTGGTGTCCTCTCGGAAGCCCTGGATCCGTGCGGCGAGCGCGGCCTTCTTCGTCTCGGGTCCGGCGTCGGGCGGAAGATCGGGCTCGTCGAGCGTGCCCACAACGAGGATCTCGTCCCTGTCGAACTGCACGCTGGGTACGGCCGTGAACCAGTCGTTCGGCAGTCGACCCGCGAACCACCCGACGAGGTGTTCCTGGAAATCATTGGGTTCAGTCATGCGCTGAGATTACATCATTACTCACATACGTCAACGGGGGATCCGCAGGGAAGCCTATTGGTAGGCTTGCCCGCCTTGGAACCGCTTCCTGACGACGTCGCCCCCGCGGCCTACGCGGGGAGCCAGCTTTCGACCGGGCTCGAGCCCCCGGAGCTCGCCTACGCGGGTCTTCCGATGCCCGGGCCGGACCTCGAGGCCGCCGAGATGGCGCCCGAGGACACGGAGATCGCGGAGGCGATCGCGGCCGGCGCCGAATGGATGACCGAGCTGCTCGCGCGTCTCGTGGACCGGGACACGACCCTGGGAAACGAGGAGGCCGGGCAGGCCATCATGCGCGAGGCCCTGCAGGAGCTCGGCCTCGAGCCGGTCGATGTGCGGATGGACGCCGAGGCGTTGCGCGCGCACCCCGCCGCCTCGCCGTTCGACTGGGACGTGCACGACAAGGCCAACGTCGTTGCGACCTGGGCGCCGAGCCACCGCGACGGCGGGCTCAGCTTGATCTTGAACGGTCATATCGACGTCGTGAGCCCGGAGCCGAGGTCCCAGTGGGACCGCGACCCCTTCACGGCGCACGTGGAGGCCGACTGGCTCTACGGCCGGGGCGCCGCCGACATGAAATGTGGGCTCGCCGCGATCCTCGGGGCGGTGAAGGGTCTCCGCGAGCTGGGGTTGTCGCCGCATGCGCCCGTGATCGTGCAGTCGGTCGTGGAGGAGGAGTGCACCGGCAACGGTGCGCTCCAGACGCTGCTCGCCGGGTACCGCGCCGACGCGGCGATCATCGCGGAGCCGTTCGGCGCCGCGATCACCACGTCCCAGGTGGGCGTGCTCTGGTTCGACGTCGTGATCGAGGGCCTGCCCGGTCATGCGGCCGAGGCCGGCCATGCGATCAACGCGATCGAGGCGAGCCTCACGATGATCGGGGCGCTGCGTGTGTTGGAGGCCGAGCTCAACGCCTCCCCGCCGCCCCCGTACGACTCCTACCCCCACCCGATCTCGCTCAACGTCGGCCAGATCCATGCCGGTGACTGGAACTCCACGGTGCCCGGCGAATGCGTCACCGGCTATCGGTTCGCCGCCTACCCCGGCATGTCGTTGCAGGAATTGCGCACGCGCGTCGAGGCGGTGGTCGCCGACGCCGCCGCCGCGCACCCCGCCGCCTTTCCGAGGCCTCCGCGCGTCGTCTACCGAGGGTTCGCGGCCGAAGGCTATGAGGTGCCGCAGGATCATCTCCTAGTCGATGCGTTGTCGGCGTCCTACGCCCGGCACATGGGGTCGTCCCCGGCGCTCGTGGCGACGACGGGGACGACCGACGCCCGCGTCTTCGGGCATGTCGGCGGGATCCCCGCCGTGTGTTTCGGCCCCTACGCCGAGGCCGCGCACGGCGTCGGCGAACGGGTGTACCTTCCGAGCGTGGTCCAGACCGCGCAGGTGATGGGTCTCTTCATCCGGGACTGGTGCGGCGTGTCATGACGCCGGTGCTGTGGGCTCTCGGCGTCGTGATCCTGGTGTTCGCGGCTCGCGAGCTCGTCGAGTGGGCGAAGCGGCACGACGCAGCCGCCCGAGACGGGGCCTTGCCCGTCGAGGCCACCACCGAGCCGATCGGCGCGCCGGGCCTCATGATCACGACGAAACCGCTGGCGGGCATCCCCTCGATCCGGAACTTCTTCCGGACGAACGAGACCCCGATCTACTTCGTGAGTGCGACCGCGTTCAATCTCCTCGGGATCGACCGATGGGTCCGCAACTTCCGCTTCGTGAACTACTACGACTCGTTCGACGGCACACACCCGAACGTGTTCGTGCCGAAGGAGCAGACGCCGCGGGCGTTCGAGTCGATCGAGGAGATCGTCAACTACCTGCTGGGGCACAAGGAGGTCGGCGACCTCGTGACGGCCAACGGCGGGTCGGGGAAGGCCGCGTTTCTGATGTTCGACGACGAGACCGAGGAGCTCGCCGCCGAGCTCGGGCTCGATGTGGCCTTCCCGAAGGCGTCCCTGCGGCATCGGATGGACTCCAAGATCGAGACGACGCGCCTCGGCAACGAGGCGGGCGTGCCGAGCGTGCCGAACACGATGGGCCGCGGCACCGACTACCCCTCGCTGCTCGCGCTGGCGCGCGGGGCCGGCCTCGGCGACGACCTCGTCGTGCAGACCCCCTACGGCGACTCCGGGCAGACCACGTTCTTCATCGCCGACGAGGGCGACTGGAAGGAGGATGAGAAGAAGATCGCCGGCGAGCAGATCAAGGTGATGAAGCGGATCGAGCCGCGCGAGCTGGCGATCGAGGGTGTGATCACACGTCACGGGACGTTGGTCGGACCCTTGATGGCCGAGCTCACGGGGTTCCCGGAGCTGACGCCGTACGACGGCGGCTGGTGCGGCAACGACGTGTCGCCGGAGCTGCTCACCGAGAAGCAGCGGCGCACCGCTCGGGAGCGGACGATCGCGATGGGCGAACGGCTACGGCAGGAGGGCTATCGCGGGTATTTCGAGCTGGATTTCCTGCTCGATGCCGACACCGGTGAGATGTGGCTGGGCGAGCTCAACCCCCGGGTGACAGGTGCGAGCAGCATCACGAACGTGACGGCGGTCGCCTACGGCGATATGCCACTGTTCCTCTTCCACCTGCTGGAGTTCATGGACGTCGACTTCGAGTTCGACGTGGAGGAGCTCAACGAGCGGTGGGCGCAGACGCACAACCTCGACGAGTGGACGCAGTTCATCCTGAAGCAGACTGAGGATGTGACGGAGCTGATCACGCAGGCACCGCGCTCAGGTATCTGGCGACGGGGTGACAACGGCATCTCGTTCGCTCGCCGCGACACCGACTGGCACACAGTGGCCGACGAGTCGGAGGCCTTCTACCTGCGGATCGCCGGCGTCGATCAGTATCGGTACCCCGGAGCCGATCTCGGGATCATGGTCACCCGGGGCCGTTTCATGGACGAGGAGCATCAGTTGTTGGACCGCGCGCGCGACTGGATCACAGGCATCAAGGGTCAATTCGCGAGCGTGCCGCCGGGTGCCGACGAACCGCCGGTGGTCAAGCCCGAGCCGTTCGGCTTCAAGATGCTCTGAGCGGGTCCGCCCGCCCATGGTGGCTTCCGGGCCGCTGACCTGCGAATATCTCGCGGACATGCGCATGATCCCGTTCACGTTTCGGGCGATCGAGGAGCTCGAGCCCGGGCCGAAGTGGCAGGCCGTCTTCGAGGAGAAGTGGCCCCACTACAAGACGTGGTTCCTGCGTGAGGGCGAGGCCGCGCGACCCTCGTACGCCACCAGCGTGCGCATGCTCCGGGCACACATGCCGGAGTTGATACCCGCCTACGAGCGGGTCGTCGCGCTCGCGGGCGGGGGCGATCTGGCCGCGCGGATGCTGTCGTTGTACAAGCCGCCGCCGTACCTCGCCGCGTGCTCGCAAGGGGTTTGGACGCGCGGAGACGCGCCGATGCTCGTGCGCAACTACGACTATGCGCCGTCGCGGTTCGAGGGCCTGATCTGGTCGACGCGGCTGCTCGAGAAGCGCGTGATCGGCATGACCGACTGTCTGTGGGGTCTGCTGGACGGCATGAACGACGACGGGCTCGCGGTGTCGCTCACCTTCGGCGGGCGCCGCGTGCTCGGCGACGGGTTCGGCATCCCGATCGTGATGCGCTATCTCCTGGAGACCTGCAGCACGATCCAGGACGCCCGCGTCGCGCTGGCTCGGCTTCCGTATTCGCTGAGCCACAACCTGACGCTGGTGGACGCGACGGGAGCGGTGCTGACCGCCTACCTGTCGCCCGATCGGGAGCCGATCTTCCGGTCCTTCCCCGCCGCCACCAACCATCAGGGCATCGTCGAGTGGCCCGAGCAGGCGCGCGCGACGCGCACGATCGAGCGCGAGCAGACGATCCTGCGGCTCCTCGACGACGAGACGATCGATGCGCACGGCTTTCTCGAGAGCTTCCTGCGGGCGCCGCTGTTCTCGACGTCCTACGCCCACGGCTTCGGGACCCTGTATACGTCCGTGTACAAGCCGACGGAGCGCGCCGCTCGGTACATCTGGCCGGCGATGACCTGGGAGCTCGGGTTCGACGCTTTCGTCGAAGGCGAGCACACCGAGGTGCTGGCCGAGCCCACGTTCGCCACGTCCGCAGGCTGACGGATGCGCTCCGAGACCTTCACCGTCGACACGAGCGGACGCGGCATCGTCGATCTGACCGAGGAAGCACGCTCGTTCGCTCGGGGTGTCGGTGGGGACGGGCTCGTGCACGTGTTCGTGCCGCACGCGACGGCGGGTGTGGCGCTGATCGAGACGGGCAGCGGGTCCGAACAGGACCTGGCGGAGCTGCTGGATCGGGTGTTCCCGCGCGACGATCGGTACACCCATCGACACGGCAGTCGCGGTCACGGCGGCGATCACATCGTGCCGGCGTTCGTGTCGCCCTCACTGATCGTCCCGGTGCTCGACGGCGAGATCGAGCTGGGCATCTGGCAGTCGATCGTGTTGGTCGACCCGAACCGCGACAACGATGTGCGAACGGTAAGACTGAGCTTCGTGCCCGCCTAAAGATACTGACCGGGCGCCCGGTCCTTGGCGGTGGTCGCCGTCGCCTCCGTCACCGCCTGCACGTCGCGCTCGCGCAACAGCACCAGGTCCTCGCCCTCCAGCTCGACCTCGAGCCCGGCCGAGGGGAGGAACAGCACACGGTCGCCCTGCTTCGCGACGCGCACGTCAGGTCCGATCAGCGTGACGTCTCCCCAGGAGAGTCGCTTGGGTGCGGGCATGGCCGTCGCGGGGATCAGCAGCCCGCCGGCGCTCTTGCGCTCACCGTTGCCGGGCACGCGCACCACGAGCCGATCCCCGGTCAGCCGGAGCGTCGGCTCGGCGGGTTTCGGTGCGCGTGGCTTGCGCGGCTTCGCGGCCTTCGCGGCGGGCTTCGGCTCGGAGGCGCGTGGCATGGGGCGAGTCTACCGAGCGCGACCCGCTAGCATGAGCGGTCCATGAAGGCACGAACGCTCTTGAAGACGGGCACCGCGCGGTTGAAGGCGTCGCCGGCGATCGATCACTGGCAGCCGGGCCGCGAGAAGATCGAGGCCGAGATCCTGCTGATCGAGCTCAACGATGGCTACGAGCCGGAGCCGAACGACCAGATCTCGAAGAAGACGCAGCGCCGCTTCGAAGAATGGATCGAACGGCGCTACACGGGTGAGCCGGTTGCGCACATCACCGGCGTGACGGAGTTCCGCGGGCTCGAGCTGGTCGTCGAGCCCGGCGTGTTCGTGCCGCGCGATTCCTCGGAATGGCTCGCGGAGCAGGCGGCGCGTCGGCTCCGCAAGCGCAAGCACCCCGTGCTGGTGGACCTGGCGAGCGGGATGGGCACGATCGCCCTCGCCGTGTCGCACGAGGTGCCGAAGGCCGAGGTGTTCGGCGCGGAGCTGTCGACCGAGGGCGTGAAGCTCGCGCGTCGCAACGCTCGCGCGCTCAAGCTGCGTGCGACCTTCGGCGCCGGCGATCTCTTCGCCCCCGTCCCGAAGCGCTTGCGAGGGAAGGTGGACGTGATCACGATCCACCCGCCATACGTCGCGAGGGACGAGCTACGCGACCTCCCCGACGAGATCAAGGACTGGGAACCCGCGCACACGCTGACCGATCAGAGCGACGACGGTCTGGGCTTGGTCGGGCGCACCGTCGATGAGGCGCCGGATTGGCTCGTGCCCAACGGTTGGCTGCTGATGGAGACCGACCCCGATCGGGCGCGCGACGTTCGAAAGGTGATGGCGGCGGGGGGATTCCGCGATGTGCGATCCACCAAGGGAGGACCGATCCCGATCACGCGCGTGATCGTCGGGAAGTGTCCGAAGTGACCGCGGTCGCCCCGTTCGGGGCGTGGCCGTCGCCGATCAGCGCAGAGATGCTCGCCACGACCACGATCGGCCTCGGCGAGGCGACGATCGACGACGGTATCGCCTACTGGTTGGAGATGCGCCCGACCGAGGGCGGCCGGTTCGTCGTGGTCTCCGGCGACCCGCACACGACGCCCGCGGATGTGACCCCCGACGGGTACAACGCGCGCTCGACGGTCCACGAGTACGGAGGCGGCGCCTACACCGTGCATCACGGCGCGGTCTTCTTCTCGAACATGCCGGATGCCCGGCTCTATCGGCAGGATCCGGGCTCGGCGCCCGTGCCGATCACATCCGAGACGGACGCGGCGCAGCGGTTCGCGGACGGCCAGATCACGCCCGACGGTCGGTGGTGGATCGGTGTGCGCGAACGCCACGACGTCGGTCCCACGATGCGCGATGTCGTCAACGAGTTGGTGGCCGTGCCGACCGATGGGTCCGCGGCTCCGCGCACGATCACTGGGGGCCGCGACTTCTATTCCTCGCCCAGGATCTCCCCCGACGGGTCGATGTTGGCGTGGCTCGCCTGGGATCTTCCCTGGATGCCGTGGGACGGCACGGAGCTGTTCGTCGCTCCGCTGTCCGCCGACGCCGAGCTCGGCGAGGCGAGCGCGGTCGCGGGGCGTGCCGGCGAGGAGTCGATCTGGGATCCGGAGTGGGGCCCGACGGGCGACATCGTGTTCGCGTCGGACCGGAGTGGCTGGTGGAACCTGGAGCGCGTCCGCGACGGCGCGCGCACCGTGCTGCACGAGGCCGAGGCGGAGTTCGGGTACCCGCAGTGGGGCATGGGCGAGCACTCGATCGCCTTCCTGGGCGACGGTCGGATCGCGTGCCACTACGACCTCGACGGCAGCACGCACACGGCGGTCCTCGATCCCGAGACGGGGGAGTTGGTCGACCTCGATCTGCCGTTGGACGCGTTGCGCTGGGGACCGGGCATCCAGGCCGAGGGGTCGACGATCGTGTTGACCGCCGGGTCGGCGACCGAGGCGGATCAGGTGATCTGGCTGGACTTCGCCGCGCGGTCGATCGAGGTACTGCGAACGAGCATGAGCGTTCCGGTCGATCGCGGCTACCTGTCGGTCCCGGAGCCGATCGTGTTCCCGACCGACGACGGTCTCACGGCCCACGCCTTCTACTACCCACCGACGAATCCCGACGCGGTCGGCCCGGATGGGGATCGGCCCCCGCTGATCGTGATGAGCCACGGCGGGCCGACCGGCGCGAGTTCATCGGTTCTCGATCTCGGGATGCAGTTCTTCACATCGAGAGGCTTCGGCGTGGTCGACGTCAACTACGGAGGATCGACGGGCTACGGGCGCGCCTACCGGCAACGGCTGTACGGCAACTGGGGCGTGGTCGATCTGCACGACTGCCTGAACGCCGCGAGGTTCCTGGTGAAACGCGGCGACGCGGACGGCGATCGGCTGTTGATCCGGGGCGGGAGCGCCGGTGGCTACACGACGATGTGTGCGCTCACCTTCACCGACGCGTTCGCCGCGGGCACTTCGTTCTTCGGCATCTCCGACCTGGTCCCGTTCGCCACCGGCGAGACGCACAAATTCGAGTGTCAGTACGAGCACACGTTGATCGGACCCTGGCCGGAGGCCGAGGACATCTATCGGGCGCGCAGTCCGATCAACTTCGTCGATCTCCTCTCGACGCCGATGCTCGTGCTGCAGGGCGCGGACGACCACGTGGTGCCGCCGGCACAGGCCGAGGTGATCGTCGATGCGCTCGCGCGAAAGGGCGTCCCGCACGCGTACCTCCTCTTCGAGGGAGAGGGGCACGGGTTCCGGAAGGCGGAGACGATCGTAAAGGCGCGCAACGCCGAGCTGTCGTTCTACGGGCAGATCCTGGGGTTCGAGCCCGCGGGCGACGTCCCCGCGCTGGAGGTCCAGAACCCGCGTTAGCCGCCGATCGCGCTCATCGAGCGCGCCGGCTGGACGAAGTCGGCGTGGTTCACGCGGTGGCCCGACCATTTCGCCCACACGGCTTCGCGGATCAGCGCCTCCAGGTCATCGTCGGAGGCGCCCGCCCGCATCGGACCGCGGAGATCGGTCTCCTCGAGGGCGAACAGGCAGGTGCGGAACTGTCCTTCGGCGGTCATCCGCAGGCGGTTGCACGTGTCGCAGAACGGCTCGGTGACGCTCGCGATGACACCGATCTTGCCCGGCGCGCCGTCGGCGAAGGAGTAGGTCGCCGCCGGCTCGACGTCGGGACCGTCGGCACGGATGGGGTAGGCGGCATCGATCGCCTCGAGGATCCGCGCGCCGGGGACGACCTTCTCGCGCTCCCAGGCGTGCTGTGCATCCAGCGGCATGTACTCGATGAACCGGACCTCGTACCCCGTCTCTCGCGCCCAGCGTGCGAAGTCGACCACCTCGTCGTCGTTGGTGCCGCCGATCACGACGGTGTTGATCTTGATCGGCGTGAGGCCGGCCTCCTCGGCGGCACGCAACCCGGCGAGGACGCGCTCGAGCGCGTCGCGTCGGGTCATCTCCTGGAACCGGTGGCGCAGGAGGGAGTCGCACGAGACGGTCGCCCGGTCGATGCCGGCGGCGGCCAGTGGCCCCGCCATCGTGTCGAGCAGCATGCCGTTGGTCGTGATCGAGATGTCGAGCTCAGGCCCCACATCCCGGAACATGCGGACGAGGGTCGGGAGGTCGGTGCGGATCGTCGGCTCCCCGCCGGTCACCTTGAGGGCTTTGACGCCGAGCCGCACGAACATAGCCAGGATGCGGGTCATCTCCTCGAACGTCAGGAGCTCGTCCCGAGGCAGCCAGCGCAGACCCTCGGCCGGCATGCAGTAGGTGCACCGGAAGTTGCATCGGTCCGTGACCGAGATGCGCAGGTCGTCGGCGACGCGCCCGAAGGCGTCCACCAAGGGTCCGGTCGTGGGTGCGGGAAGGGTGGTCATGGCAGACATCCAGCGTACCCCGGGCGGGCCGAAGTCGCCGCCGCGCTCGCCGGCGGGGTCAGGATCCGTGCCGACCTGCTATCCATACCGGGATGCGCGTCCTTGTCCTGTACGAATCCCGCCGCGGCTTCACCCTGACGGTCGCGCGCGCCCTGCGTGATGCGCTGCGCGCACAGGGGGTCGAGTCGACCGCCGCGCCGCTCCGGGGCGTCGATGCGGGCACGCTCGCCGCCTCCGACGCGCTCGTCGTCGGCACCTGGGTCAGCGGGCTGATCGTGGTGGGCGTGGGGCCGGCGCCCGACACGCGCCCCGGGGTCGAGGCGCTGCCCGATCTCGAGGGCAAGCCGACCGTGGTGTTCTGCACCTGCGAGGTCTCGCCGCGAGCGACCTTGTCGACGCTCAGCGACTGGCTCGAGCGGCGCGGCGCCGACGTCCGGGGCCGGGTCGTCTTCAAACGGAAGAAGAGCCTCGCGACGGCGCCCGACGTCGCGGCGAGCATCCTCGCCGTCCTGACCGCCGACTGATCGGGTCGCGCCCCGCGGGATCCGGTGGGAGGATGACGCCCATGACCACAGCAAGGGCCGCGGTCCTCACCGTGTCCGACGGTGTGACGCAGGGCTCGCGAGCGGACGACTCGGGGGATCTGGCGCAGACGCTGCTGACCGAGGCGGGCTACGAGGTGGCGACGCGCGCGGTCGTGGCGGACGAGCGGCCCGAGATCGAGGCGGCCCTGGTGCGGCTCGCCGCCTCCCACGCGCTGATCGTCTCGACGGGCGGCACCGGGTTCGGGCCCCGCGACGTCACCCCGGAGGCCACGAAGGCGGTGCTCGATCGGGAGGCTCCCGGTCTCGCCGAGCTGATGCGGACCGCCGGGCTGGCGCACACCCCGATGGCGGCCCTGTCCCGTGCGACCGCCGGGACGATCGGCGACGCCGTCGTCGTGAACCTGCCGGGCAGTCCGAACGGGGTCCGCGAATCCCTGGCGGCGATCCTGCCCGTCCTGCCGCACGCCGTGGGGCTCATGGGCGGCGCGACCGGCGAACATCCAACCGGGCACCCGGTCGCGTCCCCGACGTCGACGAACGTCGTGGAGGTGCGCGCGGTCAAGGTCGTCACCGGCTCGCCGCCGTGCCGGGTCGGGATGCACCTGTCGGTCGAACCGTCCGGACCGACGCACGGCACGCTTGGCTGCGCGGAATTCGATCAGCAGGCCATCGACGCTGCGATGGACGTGTGGGGATCGGGCGAGCCGGGCACGCGGGTGCTGCACCACGACGACGGCGACATCGAGGTCTTCCTCGAGCCGCACCGCGCCCCGCCCCGTGTGGTCGCGGTGTCGGCGACCGACGTCGCCCGCGCCCTCTGCCGGCACCTCGGACTACTGGGCTATGAGGCGGTCATCGTCGAGCCGCGCCCCGAGCGCGTCGCCGCGAGCGACGGCCCTGTGGCGTCGTCGTTCGACGAGGTCGGCCCCTCGGCGCGAGACGCGATCGTCCTGACCGATCACGACGCTCCCTACGCGAGCCAGGCGCTCGCGGACGCCGCGCGCTCGTCCGCCCGTTTCGTTGGCATGATGAGCTCACGGCGGCATGCGGCCGGCCACCTCGACGCGATCCGCGCGATGGGCGTGTCGGACGCCGATGTCGCTCGGGTTCGCATCCCCGTCGGACTGGATCTCGGCCGTCGAGACGCGGAGGGGATCGCGCTGTCGATCGCGGCCGGCATCGTTGCCGACGCGAACGATCGTGCCGGGGGATGGATGGACCGATGAGCCGCGACGACGTGCGGGCGAACCTCGCGAGCTGGGAGGCCGAGAGCGTCGAGTACCAACAGCGCAACGCGGATCAATTGAACCGCTGGGATCGGCTCGGATGGGGTATCTGGGATCTGCCCGAGGAAGAGGTCGGTGCGCTCGGGGACGTCGAGGGTCTCGACGCGCTCGAGCTCGGCTGCGGTGCGGCACAGTTCGGCATCCGGGTCGCGATGCGGGGCGCCCGGGTGGTCGGTCTCGACTTCAGCGCCAACCAGCTGGCGGCGGCCGGACCGCATCTGCGCGAGACGGGGGTCACGATGCCGCTCGTCCGGGGCAACGCCGAGGAGCTGCCGTTCGCCGCCGAGCGCTTCGACCTCGTGTTCTGCGATCACGGTGCCACGACGTTCACGGATCCGCACGTCACCGTGCCGGAGGTCGCCCGCGTGCTTCGCCCCGGCGGCGCCTTCGTGTTCAACATCTCGACGCCGATCATCTGGATGACCTGGCCGCTCGTGGACGGGCCTCCGGGCCGCGAGCTCCTTCGCCCCTATTTCGGGGCGGGGCGCATGGTGTGGGACGACGAGGACGGGTCCGTCGACTTCCAGCTCACGTACGGCGGCTGGATACGGCTCTTCCGATCCAGCGGGTTCGTCATCGAAGACCTGATCGAACTGCGACCGGGACCGGGGAGCGACTCCACCTTCAGGGGGTACGCCGAGGCCGAGTGGGCACGCGATTTCCCGGGCGAGCACATCTGGAAGGTGCGGAAGGCAGCGTCGTGAGGCAGGGCTTGGCGGCCGCGGCCGCCGTCCTCGCGCTCCTGGCCGCCACCGTGCTCGTGCCGCCGCCGCCCGCACCGGCGCCGGACGGACGCCCGAACATCCTGCTGGTGCTCACCGACGATCAGACCCTGGACACGCTGCCCACCGAGCCGCCGGCCATGCCGTGGTTGCAATCGCAGATCCAGGATGCGGCGGGGCACTGGCTGTGGTTCCCGAACGGGGTGGCGTCGACGCCGCTGTGTTGCCCCTCGCGCTCCACGATCCTGACCGGCGAGTACGACACGCGCACGCACGTGCGGGACAACACGCAGGGCCCGAACCTCGACGACACGAACACGCTCCCCGTGTGGCTGCACGCGGCGGGCTACCACACCGGGCTCGTCGGCAAGTATCTCAACGCCTACCCCTGGGGCCGAACGCCGTTCATCCCGCCTGGCTGGGACCGATGGTTCGCGAAGCAGAACCTGAACGAGTCCACCTCGTACTTCGACTACGACGTCGTGGATCAGGGCGTCGCGCGTCACTACGGCGCGGTGCCGCAGACGTATGCAACCGACGTCCTCGCCGCACAGGCCTTGCGCTTCGTGCAGGACGCGCCCGCCGATCAGCCGTGGTTCCTCTACTTCAGCCCGAACGCACCGCACCTGCCGTGGATCCCCGCGCCCAGGTACGCGGGCGCGTTCGCGGACGTGCAGCCGCCGATCCCGCCCCTCGACGTGCTCAACGATGTCCAGGGCAAACCCCCCTACGTGACCGAGCTGCCCGCGAAGACCGAGGCCGATCGTCAGGGCTACATCCAGGACGATCGCAACGAGCGCGCCATGCTGCTGTCCGTCGACGACGCGTTCCACGCGATCGTCGATGCCGTCGCGGCGCGCGGGGAGCTGGACAACACCGTCATCGTCTTCCTCACCGACAACGGCTACGTGCTCGGTCTGCACCGTCTCGACGGGAAACGGTTCCCGTACGCGGACTCGATCGGACTGCCGTTCGCGATCCGGACGCCGTGGGCTCCGGCGGGCGCGATCGATGATCTCGTGGCGAACCTGGACATCGCGAGCACGATCGCTGCGATCGCCGGCGTCCAGCCCGGACTGCCGCAGGACGGGATCAGTCTGGCGCCGGCGCTGCACGGGGAGCCGTTGCCGGCGCGCCCGGGCATCTTCCTGGACTGGGTGGGCGACGCGGGCGTGCCCGCCTGGCAGGGTGTCCGGGGTCGCGACTTCCTCTACGTCCGCTATGCAGACGGGTTCGAGGAGCTGTACCGGACCTCCGATGTCCTTCAGTTGCACAACCTCGCGACGGACCCTGCGGCGTTCCGATCGCTCCGCCGCGCCCGCGCCGCGTTCGCCGCGTTGTCCGTCGAAGCACAGGGGTAGACTCGCGCGCGATGCAGGACCGCCCCCCGATCATCCGTCGCTCGTCGATCCGCCGCCCGACGCGCAGTCAGCTCGCGCGTCGTCGCGCGGGGGTCGTCCTCGTGGTCGTCCTTATCGTCGTTGGGATCTGGCAGTTCTGGCCGGCAGGGGGGTCCGGAGCCAACGTCGCCGGCCCCAGCGGCTCTTCGGGTCCCACCGGAAGCACCGGCCCCACACCCAGCACGATCGTGGCGGGAGACAACCCGATCAAGCACGTGATCTTCCTCATCAAGGAGAATCACACGTTCGATAACTACTTCGGGAAGTACCCGGGCGCCGACGGCGCAACCGAGGGTCCAACCCTGAAATGCGACCAGGGCTTCGCCCCTGGACCGACGGTGCCGTTGACGGATGCGCCGTACATGTACCCGCATGATCTCGGCCATGCCTTCGCTCCGGGGCTCACCTCGATCGACGGCGGCAAGATGGACGGCTTCAACTGCGTCACGTACGGAGACGATCTCACCGGGTACACGCAGTTCGATCGCCAGTCGCTGCCGGCCTACTGGGCGCTGGCTGATCGCTTCACGTTGGCCGACCACTTCTTCACGTCGATGTACGGACCGACGTTCCCCGAGCACCTGTACACGATCGCGGCGCAGTCATACGGCATCGTCGACAACAAGACCACCGGCACCCAGCCCGGATCCGGCAGCTACTGCGACGACCCGACCGAGTTCACGCGCAGGTTCCCGATCGAGGACCTGTCCAAGGCCGACGTCCGCAGGATCATGGGGCTCGAGGAGCACTTCCTCGACGACCCGGCGACGATCTTCGACATCGCCTCGTACTGGGTGAGCACCCGCACGTGCGTCAACATCCCGATCCTGCCCGACGAACTCCAGCAGGCGCACGTCAGTTGGAAGTACTACGCGATGCCCGACATCTGGATGAACGCGATGCAGGCGATCAAGCATGTGCGGTTCGGTCCCATGTGGAACAAGGTGCAGGACCCCGAAACGATCCTGACCGACCTGCAGAACGACAACCTGCCCGCGGTGTCGTGGCTGGTCCCACCCGAGGGCAACCCGAACGAGCATCCGGGCGGTGGCGTGAACATCTGTATCGGGGAGAACTGGACCGTCCAGTACCTGAACGCGATCTTCGATTCGGATGCCTGGTCGAGCACGGCCGTCGTCATCGTGTGGGACGACTTCGGAGGGTTCTACGACCATGTCGCCCCGCCGCACTACGACGTGATGGGTCTCGGACCCCGCACGCCGGCGCTGATCATCTCGCCGTACACCGTCGCCGGATCCAACCCCGACGGCGGATCGATCGATTCCACCGTCTACGAATTCTCCAGCGTGCTGCGCTTCATCGAGGACCTGCACGGGTTGGACCCGTTGACGGATCGCGACGCGCAGGCCTCGCCGCTCGCCGGCGCCTTCGACTTCACGCAACCACCGCGCCTGGACGTGCCGAAACTGCACGAGCGGGACTGCCCGACGTCGTGAGGCGGTGCGGCGTCGCGGTGGCGCTGGTGCTCGCGCTGCCGTTGGTGATCGCAGCGCGTGACCCGGGCGGCGACGTCGCGCCGTGCGACGCAGGCTCCGTCGGGCCGTCCCCCCCTGACCTGGTCTCGGTCGACGCGATCGCCGAGGAGCTGGGCACGGCCGCCGTCTGGCGGCTGACGTTCGCGGAACCGATCGACGTGGCGGTTCCCGGCGCGCCGCCGATGCAGATCGACATCCTCGTGCGGGACCCGAAGATCCCGGCGGTCTCCGTCGGCGACGAGCAGGGCGTGAATCGCATCGTCCGATGGGTCGCCTCGTCGGCGGATCGGCCCGTCGCGGTGAGGTGGATCCCCGAGCACAGCCAGACTCTGTTCAACCCGCCGGTGATCCAGGGGAACACGATCGAGCTCCGGGTGCCGGGTCGGATCCTGCTCGGGGAGTCCGCCAACGGGACGGAATCGGTCCAACGGCTCCGCTGGAGCGTTCTCGTCCGCGACGGATCGGCCTGCGATCGGTTGGGCGGCCGCCCGTCGCTGCGCCTCGCCTCCGAGACGTCGACGAACTCGTCCGCCGCGACGCCCAGGCAGACCACGTCGATCGAGCCGGCTTCGGCGTCGGGATCGAGACGTCGCTTGCTCGTTGCCGGAGGCGTGATCGCCCTTGCGCTCCTTGGCCTCTGGGGTCTGCGGAGGTTCGCGCCGCGCTGAGCCTCCTCAAAGATCGACCCCCGATGGCCGATGATGCACGGGTCATGGATGCGCGGTGGATCTCCTTCCGTGAGGGCGCCTGGACCTCCTTCGGCGCTCAGCTGCCGGCGTCGCTTCCCGTGGGACGCGGCTGGCGGGGCGGGCACGCGCGAGGCGTCGAGGCGATCGACGGGTTCGATGCTCTCGTGGACCAGATCGCAGAGAAGGCGGGCGCGGCGCTCGGCGTCTGGCGCGCCGAGGCGTTCGTCTACGGTCTGGCGGCGGCCCCCGACGCGGAGCCGGTCCCCTTCCTGCTGGACGTCGATCTTCAGGACCCGCCCGCGAGCGCGGCCGAGGCGATCGGGCGGTGCGGCGTTGGGACGAGCGTGACCGGGTGGCGACAGCGGACCGCTCAGGCCTTGTCCACGTGGTCCGTGCACGCGCCGCGGGCGGTCGATGCGCTCGAGATGGACGCGACGCTACAGCTGACCGGCGGGGAGACCGACGTCGTCGAAACCTGGTGTCGACTGCTCGGCATGGCCGTGCCCGTCGATCGCGCGCCCGATGTGGGCGACGCGGCCGCCCAGGCACGCGCTGCGCTGACCCTTGCCGCGGAGCGCCGACGTCAGCGCCGGTCGATCGACGTCAGCTGGTAGCGCCTAGGCGCCGACCGAGATCCCCTGCTGGGCGGCAAGGTCGGCCAGCAGGTCGTCGAGGCCCCGCGCGATCTCCCCTCGCCACCACTCCTGCCCGTCCTCGGGCAGCGTGTAGATCGGGTCGTAGTAGTGGTAGCGGCGGGTGAGCGCCTCCGGATCGTCGAACTCGATGCCGGTGCGATAGTTCTTGCGCCAGTACGAGATGCCCTTCGTCCGGTCGTAGTCATCGAGCATGTGCACCCACCGCTTGCCGACGTAGGGCACGTCGCAGACGAACCTCGGCGTCGCGAAGCCCGGCAGGTAGCCGAGGATCGCGTACTGCAGGCTCTGCGCCTCTCCGACCGACAGTCGCCAGTGCTCGGCATTCGGGATCATGTCGCACATGTAGAAGTAGTACGGAAGGATCTTGCCGTGATCCAGCAGCGTGAAGCATAGGTCGAGGAGCTGGTTCGGTGTCGTGTTGACGCCCCTGAGCAGGACGCCTTGGTTGCGCACGTCCCGGTACCCCATGTCGAGCAGTCTGCGGACGGCGGTGCCGACGAGCGGCGTGATCTGCTGGGCGGCGTTGACGTGCGTGTGGATCGCGATGTCCTTGTCGCGCTCGCGGGCGCGCGTGGCGATCGCATCGTAGGCCGCGAGCACGTCGTCTTGGAGGAAGTGCTGCGGGATGCCCATGAGGCCCTTGGTCGCGATCCGGATGTCGCGGATGTTGTCGATCTCCATCAGCTTGAACAGCCAGTCCTGCAGCCGCTTGGCGGGAACGTTCGCCATGTCGCCGCCGGAGACGACGACGTCTCGGACCTGCGGGGTCTTCGCGAGGTAGTCGAGCATCGCGTCCCACCGGTCGTTCTGCTTCATCTCGAACTTGTACTTCAAGACCTGCAGGGTGTCGTTGCCGACGAGGTCCATCCGCGTGCAGTGGCCACAGTATTGGGGGCAGGTCGGGATCAGCTCGGCGAGTACCTTCGTCGGGTAGCGGTGCGTGAGGCCCTCGACGGCCCACATGTCTGCCTCGTGGAGTGAATCGCGGCTTGACAGCGGGTGGCTCGGCCAGTCGGGCTCTCGCTCGGACAGCGCGGGCGCCATGTAGCGGCGCACCGGGTCCGCGTACAGGTCTGCCTCGTCCATCGTGTTGATCATCTGCGGCGGCAGCAGCATCGACATCGTGGCGCGCTCCTGCTGGTCGCGCTCGATGTCCGTGTACAGCTCATCGGTCAGGTAGGCGCCGAGCGCCTGCTTGAACTCCGCGAGGTTCTTCACCGAGTGGGCGCGCTGCCATTGCGCCGATTCCCACTGCTCCTTCGTCACGTCCTGGTAGCCGGGGAGCCGCGTCCAGTCGGGCTCGACGTACTCCCGCTCGAGCGGATAGGCGAACGGCTGATCACCCGCGTGCGCCTGTGCGTCGCGATGACCCGGGCGGACGTTCGATGGCTGCGGCTGGAATTCCACGCTCATGGCGACACCTCCTGAGGGTTCGGGCTCGCGGTCCGGCGCCGTCCGGCCCGCTGAAGCGGACGTTCATCGGCGAAACCCCATGATACCCGGAAGACGTCCGGAGCGAGAAGCCCAAAACCGAAGGATATTCGGCCCGACCCGGGCAGGGGAGAGGGCCGCGCCGCGTTAGCGGCGGCCGCCGGGCCCGCCTCGACCGTCGCGGCGAGGCCGACGCTGGTCGCGGATCTCCGGGCCCTTCTTGGGCAGACGTGCCTTCATCGGCGCGTGGCCCGTGCGCTCGAACCTGATCTGCACGTAGTCGGCGTTCTTCGACCGCTCGGTCTCACGCCATCCGTTGGCCAGCAAGTGCTTCAGCCGTGCCGCGGCGGTCTTGCGGAGCCGGTCTCCCCCGGGCACCTTCACGTAGAGGCGCTCGTGGATGATCTCTTTGTAATCCGACATCGTCCGATCAGGGTAACAGGCGTGTCGCCGCCGTTCGGGCCGAAACGGTTGGGCCTATAGGGGAGGGCACCTGCCGCCGATGCCCATCGGGTATGCAGGAGACCAGAACGCCCGCGGCCGGTCGCGGCGTGTCCCGAGACGGCATCGGTGCCGTGCTCGACGGCGTCGACTGGAAGGACGGACTGGCAGACGCGCTCGCCGAGACAGCGAGTCTGTCCGGCGCCGATCGTTGCTACGCGTTCGAGAACCTGCGCGGCCCCGACGGTCGGCTGTGGATGGACCTGATCGGGGAATGGACGGGGCCCGACGTGCGCTCCCTCGTGGCGGAGGCAGGTGCGAACCTCCATCCGTATCACCCGGAGTTCCAGGCGTGGATCGACATCTTCGACGGCGCCGACGAGATCGTGGGCCCGGTCGAGGAGATGCCCGAGCCCGCAGGCGGGAAGCTCCGCGCGGCAGGCGCCGCCACCGTGTGGCTGGTGCCGATCACCCGCGGTGACGATTGGTGGGGGTTCGTGGGGATCGACGCGGTCACGCCGCGTCTGTGGGCCGACGACGACGGCGACGCGATCCGCGCGTTGGCCGGCGCGATCGGCGAGGCCGTCGAGCGGGCCCAGGTCCGCACCGAGCAGGTCCGATCGCAGGACCGGTTCCGTTCGCTCGTCGAGGACGGCCCGCTCGTGTCCTACATCGACGCGCCCGACGAGGCGGCCACGGCGGTCTACGTGAGCCCGCAGATCGAGGAGCTGATCGGCTACACGGTCGAGGAGTGGATGGCCGATCCCGACCTGTGGCCGCGCATCCTGCATCCGGACGATCGCGCTCGGGCAGTGGCGGAGAATGCCCGACACAACGAGACGGGCGAGCCCTTCCAGCTCGAATACCGGCTGATCCACCGGGACGGGCACGTCGTCTGGGTCCTTGACCAGGCGCGCGCCGTCCGAGACGAGCGAGGCAAGATCGTCGCGTCCCACGGTGTCCTGCTCGATGTCACGACCCGCAAGCGCGCCGACGAGCAGGTCGCCTTCCGCACCTATCACGACGAGCTCACGGGACTGCCTTCGCGCGAGATGTTCGAGGAGCTCGTCGAGCTTTCGGTGGCGCGCGCCCGGCGCCACGACGGCGCCGTCGCGGTCTTGAGCGTCGACCTGGTCGACTTCCGACTGGTCAACGACTCGCTCGGGCGCCGCGCAGGCGACGGGCTGTTGGTGGCGGTGGCCGATCGGCTCCGTGAGGCGACACGAGAGACCGACCTGGTTGCTCGTCGCGGCGGCGATCAGTTCCTGCTGTTGTTGGCCGATCTGGATCGCGACGAAACGGGGCCCGATGGCGCGGTGTTGCGCGCCGAATCCGTGGCGCAGCGCGTGCACGAGTCGCTCGCCGAGGCCTTCAGCGTCGACGGCACCGAGGTGTACATCGGCGCGGGGGTCGGCATCAGCCTGTTCCCGCGCGACGCAGAGGACGCCGCCGAGCTCCAGCGCAACGCGGAGACCGCGATGTTCGAGGCAAAACGCACCGGCGGCACCAACTATGTGTTGTCGGGGGGCGCCGACGCGGACTCCGGCGCCAGGTTGCATTTCGTCACGCGCCTGCGCAAGGCGGTCGACGCGCAGCGCTGGACCCTCTACTACCAGCCGGTCGTGGATCTCGAGGACGGGCGCATGGTCGGCGTCGAGGCGTTGATCCGATGGATCGAGCCCGACGGCACCATCATCCCGCCGAACGACTTCATCCCCTTGGCCGAGGAGCTGGGGCTCATCGAGCGGATCGGCGATTGGGTGGTACGTGAGCTCACCTATCAGGTGTCCGCGTGGCAGGAACTCGACATCGACCTGGAGGTCGGCTTCAACCTGTCGCCCCGGCAGTTCTGGCAACCGGACCTCGCCGATCGCATCCAGCGCGAGTTCCGAGCCGGCGGCGTCGATCCGTCGAAGGTGCTCGTCGAAGTGACGGAGACTTCGGCGATGATGGACCCTGATCGGGCGCAGGTCATCCTGCGCGAGCTCACCGACGCGGGCTTCTCCATCGCGATCGACGACTTCGGCACCGGGTATTCGTCCCTCTCGCGGCTGCGTCACATGCCGGTGCGTGTCTTGAAGATCGACCGCTCGTTCGTTTCGAACGTGCACGAGGATCGGCAGGCGGCCTCGATCGTGTCGGCCTTCCTCGAGCTCGCGTCGGGGCTGGACCTCGTGACGCTGGCCGAGGGGATCGAGACCCCCGAGGAGCTGGCGTTCCTGCGGGAGCGCGGCTGCAAACTCGGACAGGGCTACTACTTCTCCAAGCCGGTGCCGCCCGAGGAGATCATCGCCTACTCGTTCGGCGGGATCCCAACCGCCGTTGCCCTACGCGGTCGCTAGCCGGCAGCGGCCTCGCGGGCGCGATCGGCGATCGAAGCCGCGTCGATACCGGCCCACGCGCGCAGCTGCTCGGGGGTGGCGGACCCCGCCATCTGCGTCACGCCGACCTTGCGGACCGTTCCGTGCAGCGGTCCGTTGGCCGCGAGGGCGTCCAGCACTGCGTCTCCGAGCCCGCCCTCCGTGCGGTGGTCTTCGACGACGATGAGCGCGCCGGTATCGTCCATCGAGGCGCGAAGGGTCTCCGCATCGATCGGCTTCACGCTGTAACAGTCGATGACACGCGCGGTGATCCCGTCGGCTCCCAAGATGTCATGTGCTGCAAGGGCTGTATGCAACGTGATGCCGGCGCCGACCAGCGTGACGTCGTCGTGGTCGGTCGAGGCCAACGTCTTGGACCCCCCGATCGGGAAGTCGTCGTCCTCGGCGTAGAGGGGCGCCGTGGCCTCCCGTGTCGTCCGGATGTAGGAGATGCCCTCGAGGCGCGCCATCGCTTCGACCAGCGCGACCGTGCTGGCTCCGTCGGCCGGGTACAGGACCGTGGACCCGTTGAGCGCGCGGAACATCGCGAGATCCTCGACTGCCATCTGGGATGGTCCGTCCTCGCCGATCGAGACGCCGGCGTGCGAGCCGCACAGACGCAGGTCCGCGCGGCTGATCGCCCCCATCCGGATCTGGTCGGCGGCGCGCGTCAAGAACGCGCCGAAGGTGGCTGCGAACGCGGTCTTGCCGAGGGCTTGCAGGCCCGTCTGCACCCCCACCATGCACTGCTCGGCGATGTACAGCTGGAAGAAGCGTTCCGGCGCCACGGCCTCGGCCTCCTCCGTGTAGGTCGAGTTGCCGACCTCGCCGTCGAGCGCGACGACGTCGTCGTAGGTCGCGGCCAGCCAGGCGAGGGTGTCGCCGAACGCCTTCCGCGTGGCTACCGGACCGTCGTACCGGGGACGGGCGGGGGCGCTCTCGCGCCGCAGGGTCGTGATGTGGAGCTGTGGCGGCGTCGGGGGCGTGCACGTGATGCCGCGATCCCCGCCGAGCTCGCCGAGCGCTTCGTCGAGCCGGTCCGCGGGCACCGCCTTGCCGTGCCAGTTGTCCTGGTTGGCCATGAACGAGACGCCGTGGCCCTTCTCCGTACGGGCCACGATCAACGTCGGCCGCTCGTCGGCGACCGCGTCACGGTAGGCCCGGTCGATCTGGTCGACGTCGTGCCCGTCGATCTGGATCGCGCTCCATCCGAACGCCTCGGCCCGATCGCGGAACACGTCGGAGTGCCAGCCGTGCATCGTCTCGCCACGCTGCCCGAGTCTGTTGAGGTCCAGGATCGCCGTCACGCCCCCCGCCTCGTGGAAGGCGGTGGCCTCCATCGCCTCCCACACCGAGCCCTCGGCCATCTCAGAGTCCCCGAGCATGACCCATACGTTCGCGTCGATGCCGTCGATGCGCATCGCCAGCGCCATGCCGAGCCCGACCGCCAGGCCCTGCCCGAGGGAGCCCGAGGCGACGTCGACCCAGGGCAGCTCCTTGAGCGGCGCGGGATGGCCCTGCAGGGGCGAACCCTCCTTCCGCAGGGACAGGAGCATCTCGTCGTCGAACGCGCCCGCCGCCTTCAACGCCGAGTACAGGGCCGGTGCCGCGTGACCCTTCGACATGATGAAACGATCGTTCGCCTTGTACGCGGGGTCCCCGACGTCGAACCGGAGATGATCGGCGAACAAGACCGCGAGGAGATGCGCGCACGACATCGACGAGGTCGGATGGCCCGAGCCTGCGGCCGTCGTCGCCCGGATGCTGTCGACCGCGATCTGTGCGGCGAGTTCGTTCCATCGCTGCGTGTCGTTGGCCACCTGCTGTTCCTCCCCCTCGAGACGAATCAAGCGTACCGCCCGACGCGCGGTTCGGTTGCGTGGCATACCGCCCGCCGGCTCGCCCGCGATAGGCTCGCGCCCCATGTCGGACCAGGTGCCCTCGATCGCGCCGCGCGTCTCCGCCAGCGCCGCCGTCCCGCGGCCTGTGCTGCTCGCGCTGGCAGGCGACAGCGCTTCGGGCAAGTCGACGCTGTCCCGGGGCGTCGAGTTCATCCTCGGCGTGGGCCGGGTGGGCCGGGTGTGCACGGACGACTACCACCGGCACGACCGTGCGGCGCGGGCGTCGCTCGGCGTGACGCCGCTGGCTCCGGAGGCAAACCGCATGGACCTGATGGCCGAGCATCTGCGCGCGCTTGCGGCCGGCACCCCCGTGTCGAAGCCGACCTACGACCACCACACGGGGACCTTCGGAGAGGACGAGGTGGTGGAGCCTGGGGAGATCGTCATCGTCGAGGGGCTGCTGCCGCTGGCGGATCGGTCCGTGCGCGACGCGATCGATGTGGCGGTGTTCCTGGAGCCGGAGGAGGAGCTACGGCACCGATGGAAGCTCGAGCGCGATGTGTTCGAGCGCGGCTACTCGCCAAAGGATGTGGTCGCCGAGCTCCAGCGGCGTGAGCCGGATGTCGCGCAGTACATCAGGCCGCAGCGAGAGTACGCCGACGTGATCGTGCGCTTCTTCCGACAGGAGGCTCGCACCGTGGACGATCGCCTGTCGGCTCGGGTCATCGTGCGCCCGACCTTGCCGTTCCCGGCCCTTCGCGAGTTGCTCGGGGCGTTCCGGGCGCGAGGCGAGACCCCGGTGCGCTGGTCGGTTCGGACCGATCGCCGGGGGCCGATGAGCGTTCTCGAGATCGACGGGGACTGCCCTGCCGAGCTCGGGGCCGAGCTGGAGGAGGCGCTGTGGTCGTCGCTGCACCCCGACGAGCGCCTCCAACGAGATCGGATCGGGGTGGTCCGTGGACCGGGTCGCGACCCCGAGCGAAGCGAGTCGCTCGCGCTGGTCCAGCTGTTGATCGTGTCGCATCTCGTGGGCGCCTTCGACGGGGCGTTCGAGCTGTAGTCGCCTGCGGTAGCCTTATCGCGTGACCGAGGTACCCGAGACGTTCCGCGACCTCGGGGTCTCCGAGCCGGTCGCCGCGGCACTGGAAGCGCGCGGCATGATCGTACCCTTCCCGATCCAGGCCATGGTGTGGGAGGACGCCCGTTCCGGGCGCGACACCCTGGCCCGTTCGAAGACCGGCTCCGGCAAGACCCTGGGCTTCGCCTTGCCCATCGTCGACCAGCTCGATCCTGCCTCGACGCCGCTGCCTTCGGCGCTCGTGCTGGTCCCGACCCGCGAGCTCTGCCAACAGGTCTGCGAGGAATTCCTGGCGATCACCGATGCGGCCAAGATGCGCGTCATGGCTGTCTACGGCGGCACCAACGTCAAGGAGCAGGCCAAGGGGGTCGATCGCGCTCACGTGCTGATCGCCACGCCGGGTCGTCTCGATGACCTGGCGACCCGCGGCATCGTCGATCTCGACGGGATCCAGATCCTGGTGCTCGACGAGGCGGACCGCATGCTCGACATGGGCTTCCAGCCGCAGGTGGACCGGATCGTGCGCCGTCTGCCGAAGGATCGGCAGACGATGTTCTTCTCCGCGACGCTCGACGGCGCCGTCGGACGGATCGCGCAGGTGTATACGCGCGACCCCGTGCAGCACGAGGTAGGCGGCTACGACCACCAGATGGTGGACGAGGCCGACCACCGGTTCATGCCCGTGCCCGTCCACGAGAAGCTCGCGACCCTCATCACGCTGGCGCAGAGCGAGGATGGCCTCACCCTCGTGTTCGTCAACACGAAGCGCGCCGTCGACTCCTTGGCGCGCCAGCTCAAGGCCCAGGACGTGCCCGCGCTGGCGTTGCACGGTGACATGCGGCAGGAGGCGCGCGACCGCGCGCTCAAGCGGTTCTCGGACGGACATGTAGGCGTGCTCGTGGCGACCGACGTCGCCGCGCGCGGGCTGGATCTCGACGACATCACGCTGGTCGTCAACTACGACGCCCCCCAGGACGACAAGGCGTACGTCCATCGGGTCGGTCGCACGGCGCGCGCGGGGCGCTCCGGCACGAGCATCACGTTCGTGACGCCGGATCAGCAAGGCGACGTCTCGCGCATGGCCGCGCGCCTGGATCTTCACGAGGAGTTCGAGCAAGACGGGATGAAGGTCGCGCCGCCTCGAGTGGTCTTCAGCGGTGGTCCGAAGGGTCGCCGCAACGCGTTCCGCGCGCCGAAGCGGAAGTAACGCTCAGACGGCGAGGCCGCCGTCGACGATCGTGAGACCGGACCGCCGATGCATCGCCAGGATCTCCTCGGCGGGCACCGGACGCGAGAACAAGAAGCCCTGACCCGACGCGCAGCCGCGCGCGGCCAGGAATCGCCACTCCTCCTCAGTCTCGATCCCCTCGGCGAGCGGATCCATCTTCAGGTTCGACGCCAGCGCGATGATCGCCGAGACCATGCTCGCGCTTTGCACGTCGCTGTTCACGTCGCGCACGAAGGTCCGGTCGATCTTCAACACGTCGACCGGCATGTAGCGGAGGCGCGACAGCGAGGAGTACCCGGTGCCGAAGTCGTCGATCGCGAGCTTCAGCCCGTGATCCTTGAACCCGTGCAGCACGCCGAGCGTGCGGTCCGGGTCGGGCATCGCGGTCGACTCGGTGATCTCGACCGTGATCCGTTGCGGATCGATGCCCGCGTTCTCGATCTGATCGGCGATCCGGCCGACCGGGTCAGGCTGCCACAACTGCCGCGGGGACAGGTTGAACCCGATCTCGAGCTCGAGCCCTTCGGCACGCCAGATCTCGTCCTGACGGCAGATCTCCTCGACGACCCAGGCGCCGATCGCCTCGATCAGCCCCATCTCCTCGGCAAGCGGGATGAAGTCGCCGGGCGGGACGAGGCCGCCGGAGGGGTCGGGCCAGCGGATCAGAGCCTCGACCCCGAACATGTCGCCGCTGAACAGGTCGATCAGCGGCTGGTAGTGCAGCGCCCAGTCCTGGTGCTCGACCGCCTTGCGGAGCCGCGTCGACAGTGACAGCTTGCTGAGTGCACCCTCGTTCTCGAGGTGGTTCAGGACGTAGCCGCCGGGTCCGGCGGCCTTCGCCAGGTAGACGGCGCTGTCCGCGTTGCGCATCAGGCTGACCGCGTCGGCGGCGTCGAGCGGGAACACGCTGATGCCGATCGAGGCCGTCACGTACAGCTCGGTGCCGTCCACCTCGAAGGGGGCCTCGAACGCCTCGAGGACGCGGTTCGCCACCGCCTGCGCGGTGAGCGCACCACCGTTCTCGTCGTTGACCGGCGACGCCTGGTCGAGATCCGCCAGCAGCATCAGGAACTCGTCGCCACCGGAGCGCGCGACGAGGTCGGTGTCCCGGGTCGCATCCTGCAGTCGCAGCGCGACCTGCAGGATCAGCCGGTCGCCGGCCTCGTGACCGAGCGAGTCGTTGACGAGCTTGAAGTTGTCGATATCGAGCGCGAGCACGGCGACTCCTCGATCCGCCCGGCGCGCTCGCGCCAACGACAGCTCGAGCAACTCGTCGAACATCGCGCGGTTCGGCATGCCGGTCAGGTTGTCGTGGTACGCGAGGTACGTGAGGCGCTCCTCCGCCTCGCGCCGCTCGGTGATGTCGAGCATCACCCCGTGCGTGAAGGCGGGCTTTCCCTCGGCGTCGGCGAGCATCACGGCGGTGTCCTGGAACCATTTGACGCGACCGTCCCGGCCGACCATGCGGTACTCCACCGTGTAGGGCTCGCCGGACTGGATGCCGCGTTCCACCTCTTCGATCGCCCGCTCCCGATCGTCGTCGTGCATCATCTCGGACCACAGCTTGCTGTCGCCGATCCACTCCTCGGGCGTCACACCGAGCAGATGCGTGATCTGCGGCGAGACGTACACCGTGGTCCACGCCTCGTCGGTGGCGTCCTGGTAGACGATCGCGGGGATCTGTTCGACCAGCGCGCCGTACGTGTTCTGCAGATGGTGCAGATCACGCTGCGCGTCGATCAGCTCGGTGATGTTGAGCATGATGCCCAGCCAGTAAAGGGGAGCGTGGGCCGCGTCGCGGATCAGCACCGCGTCCTCGCGGATCCACACGACGCTGCCGTCGGCGTGGATCGCCCGGTACTCGCAGTGGAAGGGCTCGCCCGAGGCGATGCACGCGTTGCTCTCCGCGACGGCTCGCTCGCGGTCGTCCGGATGCACGTAGTCGCTCCACCCGCGCCCACCGCGCAGCCACGACTCGCGGGTCACGCCGAGCAGATCGAAGATCCCGGGGCTCACGTCCACCATCGTGTCGAGGTCGCCGATCGTGTCGATGTAGAGCACGGCCGGGAGGTGATCGATCAGCCCGCGATAGCGCGCTTCGAGGTCGGCCAGTCGCGCGCCGGCGTCATCGATCGACGCATCCTGCGATGCGTAGAACCCGCTCTCGATCGAGGAACGATCGGAGCCCGCGTGCTCGGCGCGCTCGTCCACAAGCTCCCTTGCGAGGTCGATGATCCGGCCGGTCCCGGATGCCGTTCCATCGGCCCTGCGCAGGACAAGCTTGAGCGTGGAGAAACGTTTCGCTCCCGACGCGCGTAGGCCGGCGCGGAGCCGCGCCGGCCTACGTCGGTTGGTGGTGGGCTCTAGGAGACCTTCAGCCCTGTGTACATCCCCTGCTCGTAGTGGCCGGGCAGGTTGCAGATGATCACGTACTGGCCCTCAGGGAGCGTCAGCGTGAGCGGATCGGCCGTCGTACTCGGGGCGATGTCTTCCGCCTCGCCGATCACGTTCAGGTCGTCCTCGGTCACCTCGCCGTTTTCGACCGGCAGATCCCCTGGCGCGTCGTCGCTCTCGATCACGACGAACTCGTGGGCGCTCGGGCCTTCGTTGCTGATCGAGAAGGTCACCTCGCCGCCGGCGACCTCGGTCGGATCGATCGCGATCCCGAAGTCCTTGACCGTCGCGCCGATCGTGGCGCCGGTGTCGGCGTCACTCGACGTTGAACCCGCTGCGGAGCTGGACGATGAGCTGGAATCACTGCACGCGACCGACGCGATCGCGAGTGCGGCAACGAGCGCATAGGTCGCTCGGCGTGTGTGAAGCATGGATCCCCCCTCGATTTCGATGTACCAGGCGGACCCTATCGACGCCGCGTGGTGGCCGACAATCCCGCAGGTGCGGCTACAGATAGACCCCTGTTCGGAACTCGCTTGCCGGCGGTTCGGGACGGGTCTGCACCCGGAAGGGGAGGCGTGCCGCCTCGCGGCCGTCGATCGCCAACACGATCGTGTGATCGCCCTCGGCCTCGAACACGAGACCGTCGAGGTTCAGCGCGAGCGTCGCGGTGCCCGCGCCGTCGGGGGACACGAACCGCGCCTCGAACGAGGTGCCCTCGCCGAAGGATCGCGGGGAGCCAGTGGGGTCCAACAGCGACACGCCGAGGGTGTGCTGGCCGGCTTCGGAGGGCTCCGTCCGGACCAGCAGCCCCAGACCGATGCGATCGTGCCGCGCCGGGAAGGCCGAGGCCTGGATCACCCGCCAGCCGATCCCGAGCGCATGGAGCTTGCCGCCCGCCGCCTGGACGGAATCTGCGAGGAATGCGTCGATCTCCATCAGCCGGTCGAGACCTTCGCGCGGAGCCCCTCGATCATGAGGTCGAGGCCGAACTCGAACTGCTCGTCGAAGTCGCAATCCGCGAAGAACGGCGCGCATGCGGCGACGCTGGGGAGCAGATCGGGCGACACATCCGGTGACGCGTGCTCCTGTGCCGGGTCGCCGAACAGCCGGCCTGTCTCCATCATGACGTAGCCGAAGATGTAGCCACCGATCGTGTGGAACGCCTGGACGGCGTCACGATCCGATAGCCCGGCGTTACGCAAAGCGTTCAGCGCGGCGTCCATCGGCCGCAGACTGTCCTCGGAGGCCATCGGCGTCTTGCGTTCGGCGAAGAGTTGGATCGCGCTCGGATGCGCGCGCAAGAGGTTGCGCCAGCCACGTGCGAGCTCACGGCCGGTCTCCAGCCAGTCCTCGCCCGACCTCTCGGTCGGGAACGGGAACTCGCGCATCACCTGCTCGACGACGCCGTTCAACAGATCGTCCTTGTCGTGCACGTGGTTGTACAGGGACATCGCTTCCACGCCGACCTCGCGTGCGACGCGCCGCATCGTGACCGCCTCGAGACCCTCGGTGTCCATGATGCCGAGCGCGGCCACGACGATCCGGTCACGGGTCAGCGGCGTGCGCTGCTTCGTGGGGGTTGTCGTTCGTCCCATCGTGTCCGAAGCTTTCCCCATCCGGGAGGGTTGACACACTTACGGCGTACACATATCCTGCGTACGTTGTAAGCATACACCGTACGTCAAGCCAGGCGGGCAGGTGGCTCGTCTGAAGGGGGGCACACCAGATGAAGCTCAATCCCGAGACGCTGGCCAGGGCAAGCAGCCGCCATCCGTGGCGCACGGTGATCATCTGGTTGGTGATCTTCATGGCCGCGGGCGCCGCCAGCAGCGCGTTGCTCGCGCCGGCGCTGACGAACGACTTCGACTTCACGAACAACCCCGAGGCGATCCGCGCGCAGAACCTCCTGGAGCAGGAGAAGCTGCATCAGAACGTCGCGCCGGAGACCTTCGTGATCGTCGGCGGCTCTGGCGCAGTACAGGACCCGGCGTTCGCCGAGCAGGTGAACTCAGCGCTCGACGACCTCCGGCAGCTCGATCCAAGCGTCGTCCTCACCGTTCCCGCTTCATTCCCCATGTCGAAAGAGGATGCGGCGAACCCGCAGGTCGCTGCGCTTGGGCCGATCCCCTCCGAGGACGGCACCGCCGTGCTGTTCAATGTCGTGCTGACCGACGACACCGACAAGACGGCGACGATCGTCGATGGCCTGAATTCGATCCGTGACAGCGTCAGCACGGGTGGCACGACCATGTACATGCTGGGCGAGCCGACCTCGACCGACGACTTCAAGAAGATCTCGGAGGAGGATCTTCAAAAAGGCGAGTCGATGGGCGTGGCGGTCGCGATCATCGTTCTGATCGCGGTGTTCGCGGCGCTGCTGGCGGGCGTGACGCCGATCGTGTTGGGTATCTTCGCGATCTCGATCGCGCTCGGCGTCGTGGGCGTGATCGGGACGTTCTGGAGGTTCAGCTTCTTTGCTCCGAACCTGATCTCGATGATGGGGCTCGCCGTCGGGATCGACTACTCGTTGTTCATCGTGTCGCGATACCGCGAGGAACGGCAGCGAGGCCGCGACAAGATGGAGGCGATCGGCAGGTCCGGCGCCACGGCGAACCGCGCCGTGTTCTTCAGCGGTTTGACGGTGGTCCTCGCCCTCGCGGGGATGCTGCTCGTGCCGACCACGATCTTCCGAGCGCTCGCCGGCGGGGCGATCATCGTCGTCCTGATCTCGGTCGCACTGTCCATGACGCTGCTTCCGGCCCTGCTGTCCTTCTTCGGCACGCGAGCCGAGCCGATGTCGGACCGGCTCAACTGGCCGTGGAAGTCGATCGCCGGGAACCTCCTGGTGCTCTTGCTCATCGTGGTGGCCGCGGGTATCGGGGCGGGTGTCCCCTCCGCGCTCGGGGCCCCGGCGTGGGCGGGCGCCTTGTTGGCGGTTGTGCTCGTCGTCGGGCTCATCGCTGCGCTCACGAGGGGGATCAAGCGCGGCGCGTCGTGGGCATCGTGGCTCTCGCGTGCGGAGCCGGCGGAGCACGGTCGTCCAGGTGGGTTCTGGGACCGCGTCACTCGGACCGTCATGGCGCGCCCGGTCCTGTGGCTGGTCCTGACCGCGAGCTTCATGGTCCTGCTCTCGGTCCCGTATTGGGTCCAGGGGCATCCGAACGACGACGGCCGCGGGATGCGCAAAGGATTCTCGGGCATCTCCACCATCCCCGACGGCATCCAGACTAAGGACGCCTTCGACGTCCTGTTGGCGAAGTTCCCCGAGAGCGGGGGCGGACAAGCAACGGCCGACGTGGTCATACCCGGCGCCGCCACCGATCCGGCGGTGCAGCAGCAGATCGACGCCCTGACGGCGGCGGTGGCGAACGACCCGTCGTTCGATACACCGCAGCCGCCGCAGACGAGCGCGGACGGTACCGTCACGCTCGTGACCTTCCCGATGGCCGGCGAGGCGGCAGATGCCTCGAACGACGCAGCTGTCGCGGCGATCACCAACCTTCGCGACACGTACGTCCCGCAAGCCTTCGGCACAGACTCCGGCGTGCTCGTCGGCGGGCAAACGGCGATCGTGAAGGACTTCTTCGACGTGTCGAACTTCTACACGCCGATCATCATCCTGCTCGTCCTCGGCCTGTCGTTCATGCTCCTCACGGTGGTCTTCCGGTCGATCGTCGTGCCTGCGAAGGCCATCGTGATGAACCTGCTGTCCGTGGGCGCGGCCTACGGGCTCATCACCCTGATCTTCCAGAAGGGCGGTCCGGCCTGGGCCGGGTCGATCGCGAACGCCCTGGGGTTCATCCGGGTCGATGTGATCGAGTCGTGGCTCCCGCTGTTCCTGTTCTCGATCCTGTTTGGCCTCTCGATGGACTACCAGGTGTTCCTGCTGACGCGGATCCGGGAGGAATACGACAAGACCAAGGACAACGCGGAGGCGGTCGCGTTCGGCCTGCGGACGACCGGTGGGATCATCACCGGCGCGGCGGTGATCATGGTTGCCGTGTTCGCCTCGTTCGCGAGCGGCCGCATCGCGGGCCTGGAGCAGATGGGCTTCGGCCTGGCCGTCGCCGTCTTCCTGGACGCGACCATCGTTCGGTCGATCCTCGTGCCCTCGGCGATGAAGCTGCTCGGCGATCGCAACTGGTACCTGCCTCGTTGGCTCCAATGGCTGCCACAGATCGACGTCGAGGGACACCAGGAGCCCGTTCGGGTGCCCGAGGTCGTGGAGGTGACAGAGCCGGCGACGTAGGGCGCCGCGTCGAAGATCCCCGGAGCCCGGAAGGGGGCGGCTGCCCGCGCCGCCCCCTTTCGGTTTTCCTGGGTAGTCTCCGCCGCGATGGAAGCAGACCACGAAGCCGCGCGCCGCTCGCTGGGGAGGGTCGGCGTGTGGACCTTCGGGTTCGACGGGCGGCCGGCGTCCTCGATCGCCGACGATGTGCGGGCGATCGAGGAAGCGGGCTTCCCGGCGCTGTGGATCCCGGAGGGCGGCGGCTCCAACGACGTGCTGACCTCCCTGTCGTGGTTGCTCGGTGCGAGCGAGCGCCTGACGGTGGCCAGCGGCATCGCCAACATCAGCGCGCGCGAGCCGGAGGTGCTGGCCCGCGGCGCGGCCTTCCTTCGCGAGACATCCGGCGATCGGCTGGTGCTGGGCGTCGGCGTCGGGCACGCGTACACCACTGAGCGCCGCGGGATCGAATGGGGTCAACCGCTCGACCGGATGCGCGCGTACCTCGACGCGATGGACGAGGCGCACGAGGACCGGCCGGCGGCGCCGCGGATGCTGGCCGCGCTCGGCGACGGCATGCTCCGCTTGGCGACCGAGCGCTCGCTCGGGGCGCACAGCTACTTCGTCCCGGTCGCGCACACGGCGCGGGCACGCGAGGTGCTCGGTGACGAGCCGGTGCTGGCGGTGGAGCAAGGGGTGGTGCTCACGGAGGACGTGCCGGCAGCGCGCGAGATCGCCCGCGCGTGGGCCGTCCACTACCTCGAGCTTCCGAACTATGCGAACAACTGGCGGCGGCTCGGCTTCGACGAGACCGATGTCGAGGGCGGCGGATCGGACCGACTGCTCGACGCGGCGTTTGCATTCGGCGTCGGCGCTATCGCGGATCGTGTGCGTGCCCACCTCGAGGCGGGCGCCGACCACGTCTGCGTCCAGTTGATCGGCTCGGCGGACCCGGACGAGGACATCGACGCCATCCGCGCACTCGCGCCGGTGGTGCTCAGCGCCTGATCCGCGCGACGGTCCGGGGATCGCGCAACTCGCGGAGCGCGTCCCGCGCGATCCACCGGGCGGTTCGATCGTCGAGGTCGAGCAGCGCCTCCGCCTCGCGGATGGCGGCGGCGTGCAGCGCGAGGTTCCGCTTGCCGATCTGGCGGAGCGCCCAGTTGACCGCCTTCTTGACCTCGTTGCGCTCGTCGGTGGCCGCGGCGCGGATCAACGGGAACAGGTCTCGGAACGCGTCGTTGGGCCGGTCGCCGGAGACGGCGAGGCGCGCGATCATCGCGAAGGCGCACCGCTTGGTGAATCCGTGTGGTGCGCGGCTCCAGGCGCGGATCGCGCGATCGGCGTGACGGCCGACCGCGAACGTGTCGGCGAGCATGTCGGTGATGTCCCACGAGTCCAGGTCGGCGGCCCACCGAGTCATCTGGGCGAACGGGAATCCATTCGGGTCGGCCACGAGCGCCGCGACCATGCGTGCCTCATGGATCCCGGTCGCCCAGAGGCTCGGCCGCGAGCGCCTGGTCGCGGCCGGTTCGTTTCGGCGATCCTGCGGATGTTCGGCACGGAGACACCGAGCGCGTTCGTCGTGTCGATCCCGACGCGCGCCATGCCCGGGAGCCGCGACGGATCCGCCACCTCTCGCAGGTCCCGCAATACGTCGTCCACGGTCCGATCGGCGCCGCGCATACAAGGAGCAGCCTACGGCGACCCGCCTGGGATGATGACCGGATGCGCCCTTTGACCGACGGCTCCCGGTTCGCGCGCATCACGCTGGCCGGGGATCTCGTCGGCCTGCTCGTCTTCCTGGTCGTGGGACTGGATCGTCACGGGGAGGACGTCGCCGCGCGCTTCGTCGCCTTGGCCGCGATCTTCGTTGCCGCCTGGCTCGTGACGTCCTGGTTCCTCGGCACCTACCGGCCGCCCACGTATCCGCGACTGTTGCTCACGATCGTGCTCGGTGTCCCGCTCGGCGTGGCCGTGCGGGCGACGTTCGTGCAAGCGTGGACGGCCGGGGAGATCCTCACGTTCGCCGCGATCGCGGTCGTCTTCGTCACGATGTTCGTGGGGGCCGCCCGCGTCGTGACGACGTGGCGATTCGGCGGGGAGGTGGGTTCGTGATCGATATGCCGACGCCGGGAGCGGCGCGGAGCTTCTGGCTGCAGGAGGCGCTTGCCGATGACGCGGGCGAGCCCGCGCCGCCCCTGGAACACCACCTCGTGGCCGACGTGTGCATCGTCGGAGGCGGGTTCGCCGGGCTCTGGACGGCGATCCAGCTCACGGAGCGCGAGCCCGGTCTCCGCATCGCGCTCATCGAGCAGGACATCGCCGGCGGCGGCGCCAGCGGGCGTAACGGAGGCTTCCTATCCGCGTCCTGGTTCGACATCGACGCGATCGTCGGGCTCTTCGGCGACGAGGAAGGGCTCCGATACGGGTGGGCTCAAGCGGGCGCGATCGACGCGATCGGCTCGTTCGCGGCTGCGAACGACATCGATTGCTGGTTCCACAAGGACGGGACGATGGGCGTCCGGTCGGGCGAATGGCAGGGGACTTTCGGCGACGGTCTCGACGTCTTCCGGCGCCTCGGCATCATGGATCGGGTGGAGCTGCTCAGCGCGGAGCAGACGCGGGCGCGGGCGGACTCGCCCAGGTTCCTGGGTGGGGTGTCCTTCACCGATGGCGCGGTGTGTCAGCCAGCGCGGCTGGCCCGCGGGCTTCGGCGGGTGGCGCTCGAGCGCGGCGTCCATCTGTTCGAACGCACGCGGATGACCGGCCTCGATCGGACGCGGCCGGCGGTGGTGCACACCGAGCACGGGGCGATCAAGGCCGACCGCGTGGTGCTGACGACGGGCGCGTGGGCCGCGGACCTGGCGCCGTTCCGTCGGAGCTTCGGCGTGGTCGCCGACTACGTCGTGGCGACCGAGCCGATCCCCGATCTGCTGGAGGAGATCGGCTGGACCTCGCAGGTCGGGATCGCGGACGGTCGCGAGTGGCTCTACTACCTGCGCCCGACCGACGATGGGAGGATCGTGATCGGCGGTGGCGCGGGAGCGGCGGTCTACGGTGGGCGCGGCGGCGGTCGCGCGGCGACGGGCACGCGGCATTTCGCGGAGGCGCCGGCCCGGGGTCTGGTGTGGATGTTCCCGCAGCTGGAGGGTGTGCGGTTCACGCACGCCTGGGGCGGGCCGATCGATCAGACGCCGACATTCGTGCCGTTCTACCGGACGTTGGAACCCGGCAACGTGCACGCGGGGCTCGGGTACAGCGGCCACGGGCTGATCCAGACCTACATCGGGGGGCACATCCTGGCCTCGACCGCGCTGGACATCACCGACGAGTGGACCTCACTCGCCGTCAACCGACCCGAGATCGCCAAAGCGCCGCCCGAGCCGCTGCGCTATCCGATCGTGCGGGCCGCAGCCTTCGCGCTCGAGCACGGCGACGCCCGACAGGACGCAGGGCGGTCGCGGGGACGGGTCTACGACCTGGTGGGCGACGCGCCGATCCGGTATCGCGAACGACTGGTTCGCCGCGGCGCGCCGCCTCAGTAGCGGTCGTCGACCGGCGGGTCGTCGAGGGAGCGTCTCGGTTCGCCCACCTCGACGGTGGTCTCGGCGATCGAGCTGGTGGCCCGCGCGCCGGCCATCTGCCGCTGCACCTTCCGCATCTGGTGCTTGACCATGAAGTAGCCGATGGCGAGCAGCGTCGCGGTGGCGATCAGCACGCCGAGCACCAGCGCGGCGGCGATCTTCAGGGCGAGCCCGAGCACGCCCAGGACGGCCAACAGGATCAGGATGAAGAGGAACACGAGCATGGCTCTATCGTACGGCGGTTCGGGCGAAGGCTCGGATCCGGCGTCCGAGTTCGCGAGGGTGCTGCAGCGGCAGGTCGTGGATCCCGTCGATCCAGGCGATGTGCGTGGGCGACCCGGCCGCACGGAGCACGGCCGCGGCCCGCCGGCGGCTGGCGTCCCAGTCCGTGTCGCCGCCGCGCGCGAGAATCGCCAGTGCGGGTGTTCGCAGCCGGGCGTGCAGGGTGGGCGGGTCCTGTTCCCAGATCGCGCGGAGGATGCGCATGTGGTTGGCGCGCGACAGGCGCGGTCGGATCGTTCCGTCGGAGCCGACCCGCATCACGGTGAGCACGATGTCCTCCACCTGGGGCGTGACGTCGACCGCGTCGCCGAAGAACCGCGGGATCATCGCCCGGAACTCCGCCACCGGCATGCCGGCGAGGTGTGGCGGGGACAGGGCAGCTCGCGCCTCGGGCCAGCTCGCGAACCCGTCGCGCATCCGCGAGATCCCGCCGTCGATCAGCACGGCGCCGCCGACGGCCCGCGGGTGACGTGCCGCCACCTCAAGCGCGACCATCGCCCCCCACGAGTGACCAACCAGGATCGGTCGCCGCGCCCGCGTCGTGCGCAGCACCGCCATCGTGTCGGTGACCGTGTGGTCGAATCCGTACCCGCCCCCCGGCTTGCCGCTGCGACCGTGGCCGCGCGCGTCGAACGTGACGACTCGGTACTTCCGCGAGAGGTGGGGCACCATCAGGTCCCAGATGTGCTGGCTGGAGGCGAGGCCGTGGTGCAGCACGGCCGTCGGCGCGTCGGTTGCCGGCCCCGCGGCGATGCGTACGGCGAGGCGGACGCCGTCTGCCCCGATCACCTCCGCGTCCTGCATACTCCCGCCATGGTAGATGGCTTCCGCTCACCGCTCGCGCCCGACGCGCTGGCGGGACAGGTCGCGATCGTCACCGGCGGGGGCACCGGCATCGGCGCCGCCACGGCTCGCGCGATCGTCGCGGCCGGCGGGTCGGTCGCGATCTGCGGCCGTCGGCCCGAACCGCTCTCGATCGTCGCCGACGAGCTCGGCGAGCGCTGCCTGGCGCTGCCCTGCGATGTGCGCGAGCCCGAACAGCTCGCGCGTTTCCTCGAGGCGATCGCGGCGCGACACGACCGCGTGGACATCCTGGTGAACAACGCGGGCGGTCAGTTCGCCGCGCCGATGGAGCAGACGTCACTCAAGGGGCTGCGCGCTGTCCACCGCCTGAATGTCGACGCCGTCTGGGACGTGACGCAGCGTGTCGCGGCCCGGTGGATGATCCCGCAACGCGGTGGGTTCATCGCGTTCCTGGGATTCAGCCCGCGCCGCGGGATCCCGTCGGTGGTCGCCTCCTCGATGGCGCGCAGCGCCCTCGAGACGCTCGCGGCCGGGATAGCGCTGGAGTGGTCGACGTACGGGATCCGCGCGGTGTGCGTCGCCCCCGGTGCGATCCAGACCGAGGGCATCCTCCAGTACGGCGGCCAGGAGGTCGTCGACAGGTTCGCCGAGCAGGTGCCGATGCGTCGGGCCGGCGCACCCGAGGAGGTGGCCGCGACGATCGCGTTCCTCGCCTCGAAGGGTGGCGGCTACATCACAGGCACCACGGTCGTGGTCGACGGCGGCGCCGACGCCTGGGGGATGGGCGAGAAGCCCCCGCCGCCCGCTCCCTGAGCCGGGGGGTTCCGCCTATCTCGGAGCGGTTCTAGTCTGGTCTGTGTCGGTCGGAACCGTTCCGACTGAGGGGAGGAGCCATGTACGGCACCGTCGCGAAGATGCGCGTCAAGGCGGAGAACGTCGATGCTGTCCGCAAGGTGATGGCGGCCCAGATGGAGGGGTCGCAGCCCGCGGGCTACATCCGTTCATTCGTGCTGTCCGAGAACGACAGCGACACGCAGTGGCTGTTCGTGATGTTCGAGGACAAGGCCAGCTACATGGCCAACGCGGACGATCCCGCGCAGAACGAGCGCTACATGGAGTTCCGCGCTCTGATGGAGGCGGACCCCGAGTGGCACGACGGGACCATCGAAGAAGGCTGAGATGGCGTCGATCGGGAGGCGTGCCTTCCTGCAGCGCGCGGCGCTGCTGGCGGTCGGTCTCCCGCTGGTAGGCGCCGCGGCGGCCTGCGGCCGCCGCGGCGCGTCACCCGCCGTCGCGCCCGCCACGACGCTCGGACGGGCGCTCCCCGTGGACGCCGGCCTGCTGCTCGCGAGCGACCTGCCGATCGAGCGCGGCGCCACGCTCCGGGTCTACGAGTGGAAGGACTATCTGTCCGCCAGCGTCGTGCGAGCGTTCGAGCACGCATACGCGGGCGCGGACGTGAAGGTCGAGATCGAGAGCTTCGAGCACATCGACGAGGCGGTTGCCCGGCTCCAGGACCCGACGAGCGACTTCGATGTCGTCTTCCCGGTGATCGACGTGCTCCCGGGGCTGGTCGACGCGGGGCTGCTGCGGCCGTTGAACCACGACTATCTGCCCCACGTGCGGAACCTCTGGGGCTGGTTCCGAGGCGAGGGCCCCTTCTATGACCCGGGACAGCGGTACACCACGCCGTACACGGTCTACACCGGCGGCATCGGCTGGCGCGCCGACGCGGTCGCCGACGCGGACGCACCGGACCGCCGCGCCGACCCCTTCGATGTGTTTCTCGACGCTCGGTACCGGAACCGGGTGGGGATCTACGACGCGTACCGCGACGCGCTCGCCCTCGGTCTGCAGCGCGCGGGGGTGGCGGACCTCCGCGCCGCCACCGATGCCGAGCTCGCCGCGGCCGCGGACTTCTTGGCGGCCGCGGTTGCCGCCACCGACGCGCGCTTCACCGACGACGGCGCCTCCGAAGGCCTGCCGGAGGGGACGTTCGCGGTGCATCAAGCATGGTCCGGAGACATCCTGACGGCGCCGCGGTACGCCGCGGAGGAAGGGGACGATCCGCAAGCGGTCGCCGCCGCGCTGCGGTACTGGTCGCCGGGCGGCGCGGAGCGGGTCGTCGGGCTCGACCTGACGGCGATCTGTTCGCGGGGCCGCAACCCCGTGGCCGCGCACGCGTTCCTCGATCACCTGCTGCGTTTCGACGTGGCGCTCGACAACTTCGCGTGGAATGGCTATCAGGTGCCGATGACCGGCGCCACCGCCGATGCGTTCGCCGACCCCTCATTTCCGTGGCACGGGGCCGTGCCCGCGAACCTGCGCTCCGCGATCGTGTCCGAGGACGCGTTCGCGGCGGGGCAGATGCTGGTGGGGTTCGGGCCGTCGCAGGACGCGCGCTGGCTCGCTCAATGGAGCCGGGTCTGTTCCCGCCTGAGTGGTGGCGTCGACGGGCGCCGGCTGGCCGGCGCGTGCCGGCTCCCAGTGTGTCGGGGGCTCGAAGGCGGAGAACCCGCCGAGCGGCTCGCCCGTCGTCGCGTCCACGCCCTGCACGTAGAGGTTTCCGGCGCGAGCCGTTGCCGGTGCGCCCGGGTGAGACGAGGTCCCCCTTGGCCGTCGCGAAGCACATGTCGGGCGTGATGAAGACCCACGCCGGCGGCCCGAGGCTGTCGTCGACCGCGTTGCCGACCTGCGCGAGCACGGCTATCGCGTCGGGGCGTTTGCCCGCTTCGAAGACCTTGGTGTAGGCGTCCTGGGGGACAGCGTGGGGCGGTAGCCGGCGTCGACCGGTCGCAGCTGCCAATCGAAAGTGCCGGGCACCTCCTCGACGGTCGTCTGTCGGTATGCCGCGTAGGGGTCCGGGGCCGACGAGCAGCCGGTCAGCAGCACCAGCAGGGCGGCCGCGACGACGACTCGCGAGCGCATACGAACGACCTTACTGCGGCGCGCGCGTCACGCGGCCGTCGCGCGGCGCCAGCGCACCCGCGATCAGGATCCCAATCGTGGCGCTCACGATGACCGCCATCGCGGCCCGAAGGTCGAACGCCTGCGCGAGCCACGCGAAGATCGGCGGACTCCACACGAACCCCGAGTAGCCGACCGTCGTGACGGCAGCGATCGCGTGGGTCTGGTCGTCCGGGGCGACCTCCTCGACGAGCCCGAACCCGGCCGGCGCCGCCGCGGCGATCGAGAAGCCCATCAAAAGGAACCCGAACGCCACCTGTGTGGGGTCGCTCGCAAGCGCGGCGATCGCGCCGCCGAGCATGCCGCCGGCGCCCGAGGCCATGATCGTCGTCCGCCGCCCGAGCCCGAACAGCACGCGCCCCGCGAACATCCGGCCGAGGAAGATCGCGCCCGAGAACGCCACGAACGCGAGCGCGGCCTGGAATTCGGTGGCCCCGAGTTGGTCGTACAGATAGAGGCCAGACCACGTGTCCATCGACCCCTCCACCAGGAATGCGGACAGCACGACGAGCGCCGGCAGCCACAGATCGTTGTGCCGGCGGAACGCCGTTAACGAAAATCCGGAATCCTCCTCGGTGGCGCCCCGCGCCGACGTGCCGGCGCACGCGTTCCAGAACGCGGCGAGGTATAGCGCGAAGGCGCCGAACAACAGTCCCACCCGGAAGTTCGTATGCGTGGCGGCGACGAGCCCCCCGACGATGGCGCCGGTGATGCCGCCGATCGCGTAGGTCGCGTGGAGCCACTGCAGCACGGGGCGCTGCGTGATCGACTCGATGCGCTGGCCCTCGACGTTCAGGAAGACATCCACGAGACCGTTGCCGACACCCGCGATGGCGAAGGCCACCCAGAGCGCCCGCGACGGCAGCAGGGCCATACCGAGCGAGCCGGTGCCGAGCGCCAGCAGTCCGGCGGCGCACAGCGCGCCCAGCGGGAACCGTGTGAGCCGCGGGGTGACGAATGCCATCACGAGGATCGCGACGAGCGACAGGAGCGCCAGCAGCATCCCCATCGTCCCGAAGGACAGGTGATGGAACGCCTGTACCTGCACGACGAGGATCACCCAGATGCCCCAGTACTGCCCGAACGTCCAGTAGCCGGTGAGCAGAACCGGGATGCGGCGTCGCTCGGCGTCGATATCCAGCGTCGGCGCTTCGGGGGGCGGCTGTTGCATGGGGGCGACATGATGCCAGTTCTATCGCCGGCGGTCAGCAGCCTTTGGTCGTCATGTGCGATGGATCGTCGGGGACGTTGGAACGGATGACCACGAAGGGCGAACAGATGCGGAGCTTCGAGTTGGTCCCGTGCCAGCCGCCTCCTTTTCTCCCCGCCACGTTGCGGACGATCGCGGCGCGCCACCGCAACTCGGTTGTACCCGCGTACGCGGTGATCCCGCCGCCGTACCAGCCGGCCCGATTGCCACTGATCACCGCTCGGCCGCCCACGATGATGGACGTCGTGTTTCCGTAGATGCCGCCCCCTTGGTATCGCGCGCGGTTGTCCTTGATGGCAGCCTCACCGGTGATCTGGATGCTCCCGGAGACGGCCGACGAGATCCCGCCGCCCATGTCGGAGGATCGATTCCCGCGCACCACCGAGTGCCCGGAGACCACGAGCCGTCCGAAGTCGGCGTTGATCCCACCGCCTCGCACCTTCGCCGAGTTCCCGACGACGACCGTTCGTCCGCCGAGAAAGAGGGAGCCTCGCTCGATCATGATTCCACCGCCGAAGGTCACCCGCCCGCCGTTCTTGATCGTCAATCCGTAGATACGGACGGTTCCGGACGTGACGAGGACGCGGTCTTGTTGGTCGCCGTCGAGGGTCGGGTGCGGATACGCCCGGGTGGGCTCGCCGATCAATCGGATCGACCCGACAACGTAGTTGCCGACACAGTGACCTCGGATCCGAAGCGTGTCATCCCGCGCGGCGCCGTCGATCGCTTGGTGTAGCTGATCCGCGCCGACGTAGATCTGATCCGTCCGCGTGTTGAGCGCGCGGCACAGCGGCGCCGTTGCAGAGGCCGACGACGGCACGGCCAACAGGGAGAGAAGCAGAACCATGGGCGCGGCGAGCCTCAGGAGCGACACAGGCCATCGGCATCGCGACCCCTGTGTCCACACGACGGTCACGCTATGTCGGGCACGGACTCGGGTCAAACAAGCGACTGTTCAAGCGACGAGCAGACGAAGGCCAAGCTCCGCTGCATCCAGAGCGACGAGCTCGCGGTTGCGCTCGAGCCACCGGCCTGAGACGAGGTCATCACGGAGGTTCTTGACCGAGCGCTGCTCGGCGTTCGGGCCGACCCTGGCCCACACCGATACACCGCGACGAACGCGATCGTCCAGGTACGCCTCGGGGCGGCGCCAGTGGGCCTCGAAGAAGCCGTCGACGCAATCCCACGGGATGAGCACGGACTCGAGGCGGGCATCGATCGCGCGGGCCTGCTCGTTCAGCGAAGGCCGGCCGGCGATGAGGTCGGCGACCTCCGGCAGGTAGTCACGAGTCAGCCAGAACCGACGACGCCATCCGGCATCGCTGCTGTCGTGCGTGAACACCACGACGCGACGAGCCACGCGCCGCATCTCGCGAAGGCCCGCGATCGGGTCCTGCCAATGATGCAGGGTGGCGAAAGCCATCGCCGCGTCGAAGGATTGGTCCTCGAACGGAAGGTGCTCCGCGACGGCAGCCACGCACGGCGCTGCGCCTGCGGGACGTTGCGCTCGCATTATCGCCGACGGTTCCACCGCGGTGACGGCACGGCCCGGGGGCTCGTAGGAGCCGGTGCCGGCCCCGACGTTCAATACCGTCCGCGCATCGCCGAGCGCAGCCCAGACCTGTGCGGCGATCCGCGGCTCGGTGCGCCGCGTCATGGTGTAGGTGGCTCCGATCTTGTCGTACAGCTGCGCGTCGGACATGTCGCACATTCGTACCCGAGCGACAATCGTCACGCCGGTTGCCAGGCGATCGAGTACTCGCTCCTGGCAGTCGTATCGGTGAGCTGGGTGAGGCTGGTCCCGTCGGGCGCCATCAGCCAAAGGTCGGCTTCGGTGGCGTTCGGTTCCAACAGTGTGAACACGATCTCGGTCCCATCGGGGGAGAAGGCCGGGCCGGATTCGTTCGCTGTGTCCGTCTTCGTGAGCCTGTGCAGGTTCGATCCGTCTGCTCCGACCCACCAGATATCGGGGTGGATATTGAACCGCTGGGCTGTGAAGACGACGGCGGACGCGTCGGGGGCCCAGGACGGGACCAGCTCATAGACGGAGTTCCACGACTCCTTGACCGGCGGGAACGTCGCGATCACCGTCTTGTTGCCGCCATCGGGGTCCATCGTGGCGATGAAGCGATCGCCGTCGCCGTGGAAGATCCCGTTCGACGCGACGATGCGCCCGTTGGAGCCCCAGTCGGCATCGGCGTAGCCCGTTGCGATCTTCGTGAGGTCCGACCCATCGACATGGATCGTCCAGAGATGCCGAGGGTAGGTCCCATCTGAGAACACCACGCGGCGGCCATGCGGCGACAACGCCACTGACGAAAGCACCTGCGTGGGGGCCTGGGAGACGGGAAGCACCACGCTTCGGGTGTCAGCCGCCAGGTCGAGGAGCACGATCCGATCGCCGAGACCCGTGTAGTTCACGACGGCTGCCTTGGTCCCGTCGGCCGAGAACGACAGCGAACTGATCCCGTCGAGCGATGAGAATCGATGATCTCCGGAGCCATCGGGCGACATCGCTCGGATCTTGCCCTCCGTCCCATAGACGATCTGTCCGTTCGAGCCGCTGTATGTCGCGTGGGCCGGGTCTGACACCGGGGCCAGGATCGCTACGGTGGCCGCGACGATCGTGAGCAGCTGGGCGATCGATCTCACTCGCGAACCTCCTCGATAGACACCGCCATCCTTGGGCATGTCGGTCCGCGTGACAAGGAGCGACTCCTTTCGCGGCACGCTCCCACCCGATCGCACTCCCTTTGACCCCTTCGCCCGCAGCGGTTGACCCGCAGGGGTTGCCCCGCGGTATGCTCCGCGCGCGATGGCAGGGGGAGAGGTCCAACTCGTCGACCTGGTGAAGCGATTCGGTGATTTCACCGCGGTCGCGGGGGTCAATCTGGAGATGCCCTCCGGCGAGTTCTTCTCGTTGCTCGGGCCTTCCGGGTGCGGCAAGACGACGTCGCTGCGGATGATCGCGGGCTTCGAGCGCCCGACCGAGGGACAGATCCTCCTCGACGGCGTCGACATGGCGCAGACCCCGCCGCACAAGCGCAACGTCAACACCGTGTTCCAGAACTACGCGCTGTTCCCCCATCTGACGGTGGAGGAGAACGTCGCCTTCGGACTGAAGTATCAGAAGGCCTCGAAGGACGAGACGCGCGACCGGGTCGGCAAAGCGCTCGAGTTGGTGCAGATGACGCCCTTCGCGAAGCGCCGCCCGAACCAGCTGTCCGGTGGTCAGCAGCAGCGCGTCGCGCTCGCTCGCGCCCTGATCCTCAACCCGAAGGTGCTGCTGCTCGACGAGCCGCTCGGCGCGCTGGACGCCAAGCTCCGCAAGCGTCTTCAGATCGAGCTGAAGGCCCTGCAGGAAGAGGTCGGGATCACCTTCATCTATGTCACGCACGACCAGGAAGAGGCCCTGACGATGTCAGACCGCATCGCGGTGATGTCGCAGGGGCGCGTCGAGCAGGTCGGCGGTCCGAAGGAGATCTACGAGTCGCCCGCGACGGCCTACGTTGCCGACTTCCTCGGGGTGTCGAACCTGATGAGCGCGACGGCCAGCGGCGTCGGAGACGGCGGCTGCAGGATCACGCTCGGAGAGTTCTCGCTGATCGCCGGCGAGGGCGACGCCGACACGACCGGTGACTGCAAGATCACGATCCGCCCCGAGCGCGTTGAGATCCAAGGGCAGGGCACGACTGGGGAGAATCGCATCCCGGCGATCGTCGAGCGCACGGTCTACGTCGGCTCGGTGCTGCAGGTGATCCTGCATCTGGCGAACGGTCAGACGATCCAGGCGTGGACGCCAAACACGGGGGGTGGCGACCCGCAGCGCTCCGGGGACGCGATCGTGGTGCACTTCCCACGGGAGGCGCTGCGGGTGCTGCCGGAGGGCGGCACCGCCGTCCTCGAGGAAGCCGAGCTCGACGTCTCGCTCGAGGAGAAGTGACGGCCGCCTAGAGCTGCACGAACTCCGAGGTGCCCCCGGTGTCCTGGCCGCGATTGACCCGCCGGTAGAAGAGCAGCCCGCCGCCGATCACCAGCAGGGTCGTGATCAACATCATCGTCGCGGCGGCGTTGACCTCCGGCGTTGGCGAGGAGCGCGCGGCCGAGTAGATCTTCTGGGCGAGCGTCTCGCTGCTCGAAGGCCCTGAGAGCGCCGCGACGGTCACGAAGTCATCGACGGTATCGGCGAACACGAGCGCGACGCTTGCGAGGATCGCGGGGGCAAGCAGCGGCAGCAACACCCGACGGATCGCCTTGCTGGGCGTCGCGCCGAGGTCCATCGCGGCCTCCTCGTACTCGGGGCCGATCGAGAGCAGCCGTGCGCGCACGATGATGACCGGGTAGCTGATCTGGAACGCGATCAGCCCCAGCAGCTGTGCCTTCGTGCCCAGCTGGATCATGTTGGCGAACAGGCTCGTGAACAGGATGTACAGCGACACGCCGAGGATGATCTCCGGAACGACAAAGGACAACAGCATCGTGAAGTTGGCGGCGCGTGCGGGGCGGCCGTGCCAGCGGTCGATGCCGATGGCGAACAGAGTCCCGAGCGGGACCGCGATCAACACCGTGCCGATCGAGAGCCGGAACGTCTGCAGCATCGCCGTGCGCATCGCCGCGTCGTGCAGCAACGAGTCGGTCGGGTCCCCACTCCACCAGTGCAGCGAGAAGCCCTGCCAGGCGCTCCTTGACCTGCCCCCGTTGAATGAGAAGAACACCGCGATCACGACTGGCAGCAGCGACCACAGCAGATACAGGATCGTGGTCGCCTGCAGGAAGCGCGGCTTGCGCCACGGATTCCGGAAGTACGCCGACACCCGCGAGACTTTCGCCGGAGACTCCACCGCGACGGTCATGCCTGCTCCGCCTGTCGCTTCGTCTCGCGCAGGTAGTAGAGCATCGGGATCAACACGATCACCGACAGGATCAGCACGAGTGATGCAGCCCGGGTGGAGCCGCCCGATGCCTCTCGTTGCTGCGCGATCAGGTTGCCGAACATCGCTGTCTTCGTCGTGCCCAGGAGGTCGTTCGTGTAGTAGTCGCCGAACATCGGCAACGTGACGATGACGATGCCCGCGAGGATCGCCGGCCGGGACAGCGGCAACGTCACCCGACGGAACGTCTGCGCGCCGCTGCCCCCGAGATCACGACCGGCCTCGAGGAGGCTCTCCTGGATGCGGTCCAGCGACGCGTACAGCGGCAGGATCATGAACGGGATGTACCCGTACACCAGGCCGAGGACCAGCGTGATCGACTTCCCCTCGAGGAAATTCGTCTGCCCGAACCCGACGGGGCGCAGGAGCCAGTTCATCGGCCCGTTCGTGTCGAGCAGCCCTTGCCAGGCGTAGATCCGCATCAGATAGCTGATCCAGAAGGGGGAGACGAGCAGGATCAGGATCAGGCCCTTGTACTTGGTCGCGAAGCGAGCCGTGTAGTACGCCACGGCGTACCCGAGCACCAGGCAGATGACGCTGGCGAAGAAGACGTACTCGAACGTGCGGATCAGCGGTTCCTGGTAGATGTGGCTGCCGACGTAGAACTGGCTGAGCGTCTGGTTGAACGTGTCGAAGGACCACCACCACGGCGCGTAGTACGGAACGGCGAGACCGAAGTTCTCGAAGTCCACCGTGCCGAAGGCGACCGACAGCACTACGTACAGCGGCAGAAGGAACAAGAGCACGAGGAACACGCTGGCCGGCGTGATGAACGACGGCCAGTACCACCTCGGGTACCAGACACCGCTTTCCCTTTGCGCGGACTTTTTCTTCCGCTTCTTCTTCCCCTTCGCGGGGACCGTCGCCGTGTCCGTAGACGCTATCTCAGGCTCCCGCCGTGATCTCGGTCCAGGCAGCGAGCCACATCTGGTCGACGTCTGGTGGCAGCTCGTAGGGCGTGAGGTCCTTCTTGAACATGTCCTCCGTGACGACGGCCGAGGCGAGGTTCTTGGGCACGACACCGTCGGCGATCAACGTGGCCGGGTCGATCGAGGTGAACGGTGGCTGGTAGCCGTTCCAATGCACGAAGTTGTCTGTCCCGTGCTTCTCGTCGAGCATGAAGTTGAGGAACTCGTGCGCGAGGCGCGGGTTCTTGGACGCCGTCGGGATCGTCAGCAGGTCATTGCCGATCATCGTCTGGCCGTCCTCCGGGCGCCAATAGCCGAGCACGTCGGTTCCGGTGCCGTTCGGCAGATAGAACTGGGCGCCGACGATGTCGCCGGACCAGGATTCGGCGACGGTGAAGTCGCCCGCGGGGATCTTGGCGTAGACGCCGTTGATCGTGAGGCGCGCGGAGTTGTCGTTGATCGTCTGCAGGATCGCTTCCTTGGCCGCATCGATGAGCGCGGGATCGCCCGTGTTCACGTCCAGGCTGCCGTTGCGCAGGATCGTGATCGCGATCGTGTCGCCGTAGGAGTTGTACAGGCTGATCTCGCCGTTGTAGTCGCTGTTCCACAACGCGTTCCAACCCTGGGCCGCGGCCTCGTCGTCGCTGACCCGGTCGCGCCGATAGGCGACTCCCCACGTGTAGATCGTGTACGGGACGGTGTAGTTCCATCCGAGGTCGTAGTACGGGCCGGGGTTCGAATAGCTCGGCCACACGTTGGCCTGCATGTTGGGGATCAGTTCGTGTTGCAGCGGCAGCAGCAGGTCCTTCTGGACCAAGCGGCGCAGGTATCCGGGGGTCGGCACGAACACGTCGGGGCTCACCTGCCCGTTGACGACCTTCTGGATGCCCTCTTCCAAGTTGTTGAACGTGGTGATGTCGACCGAGACGCCGAACTGGTCCTCGAACTGGTGAACCACCGGCTTCCAGATGTAGTCGGCCCAGTTGTACAGGACCAGCGGACCCGATTCGATCGGGGTGTCGGCCGCGATCGGGTCCTGGCTCACAGGGAGCGTGACTGGGTTCTCGAGCGTGGCGATCGGGATCTCGCCCGCTCCGCTCACGCTGGCGGTGCCGGGCTTGGAGCAGGCGGCCAGGATCGCGGCCAGGCTCGGCATGGCGATGGCCGCGCCGCCCGCGCGGGTCAGGAACTGCCGGCGGGACAAGTCCTTCCGGGGCATCTCATCCTCCTGTGACGGTCGGGTGCCCTTCGGTTTGACCCCCGATTCAAACGCCGATGGCGCTGAGTACCATAGGTCGACCTCGCTATGCAAGGTCGGTGCCGTATCGTCCGTTGTGGCTAGACCGTTCGGTCTTTCCTACTCGGTAGTACGGCCGAGGCGGGCCGTTGGATTCCGAGCCTGGTTGCGCCTTTGTCGAGCCCCGGCGGGGCGTTGCTAGCATCCACGCCTCGCATGCCGCGAGTCACCGAGGAAGAGGGGATATCCGTGAGCGAGGCGATCGCCGAGCCGGTCCTGCTCGTCGAGGACATCGGGCCTGTCCGGCGTCTGACGATGAACCGGCCCCAGGCCCTGAACGCGCTGGACCACGAGCTTTCCGAGGCGATCTCGACAGCGATCCGAGAAGCGTCGGCCGACGATGCCGTCTCGGTCGTGATCCTGCGGGCGGCTGGACGGGCGTTCTGCTCCGGCTACGACCTGACCGAGGACGCGGACGAGGGCGAGCAGGACGCCCGTGCCTGGCATCGGTCGCTGGAGACGGGCACGGCGAAGATGCTCGAGATCCTCGATTGCCCCAAGCCGGTGATCGCGTCGGTGCAGTCCTACTGCCTCGCGGGCGGCACCGATCTCATGCTCGCCTGCGACCTGGCCGTCGTCGCCGACGATGCGAAGTTCGGCTACGTGGACATCCGATTCGGATCCGGCGCCGTTTCGATGTTCCTGCCCTGGGTGGTCGGCGTGCGGGTCGCGAAAGAGCTGCTGTTCACGGGCGAGGACCGGATCTCGGCGGCGGACGCGCTGCGGATCGGGATGGTGAATCGCGTCGTGCCGCGCGAGGAGCTGAATGACGCGACCCTGGCGCTGGCCCAGGAGATCGCGAAGAACGAGCCGTTCGTGATCCAGATGACGAAGCAGGCGCTCAACCGCGCGTGGGACGTCGCGGGGTTCCGCGCGGCCATGGCCGCCAATACGGAGCTCGATGTGATGATCGAGACGTCGAACTTGCCTGCGCGCGACGAGTTCCGGCGCATCACGGGCGAACAGGGGCTCAAAGCCGCGATCGCCTGGCGTGACGCCCGGTTCCGCGGTGACGGTCCGTGACCCGTTGGAGCCTGCGGCCCCTGCTCGCGCCGCGGTCGATCGCGATCGTCGGCGCGTCCGAATCGCCCGACTCGTGGGCGCCGGAGATCGAGCGGTCGCTTCGGCATTTCGGGTTCCAGGGCGACCTGTATCCGATCAACCCGAAGTACGACACGGTCTGGGGTCGTCCCTGCCTGGCCTCGGTCGCGGAGCTGCCCCGCGGCGTGGACCTGGTCGTGTTCGTCGTGCCGGCCCGGGTGGTCGTGCGGATGATCGACGACTGCGGGGCTCGCGGGGTGCGCGGGATCATGGTCGTGTCGTCGGGGTTCGCCGAGGCCGGCGACGAGGGCCGGGGCCTGCAGGCCGAGCTTCGCGAGGCTGCCCTGCGGAACGCGATCCCTGTCCTCGGTCCGAACGTCGAGGGGTTCGTCAACTACGTTGACCAAGTGGCACCGTACGGGACGACGCCGCCCGCCACCCCGACGAAGGGCGGGATCAGCGTCATCTCGCAGTCCGGCACCGTCGCCTGGACGATGAACCAGATGGCCTCGGACCGGGCCGTGGGGCTTCGGATCATCCTCGGTGTCGGCAACGAGGCCGTCCTCGGTCTCGGCGACCTGTTCGCCTGGGCCGCGGCCGACCCGAAGACCACCGTCGTGACCAGCTACATCGAGACGATGCGCGACGTCGAGGGGATCGGGGCAGGGCTCGATGCGTTGCTCGCCGCGCGGAAGCCCGTGCTGATCTGCGCGCCGGAGGGGAAGTCCGAGGCGGCGCTGCGCTCGATCATCGCCCACACCGGCGCCCTGGCCGGGAACACCGGCCTGCGCGACGCGTGGTTGCGTGGTCACGGCGTGGTGCTCGTCGAGGACCCGGTGTCGATGTTCGAGGCGGCGGTACTCCTGTCCCACACCAAGAAGCTCCGCAGCGAGGGTGTGGCCGCGGCGCTGCAGTCCGGCGGGGCGTGCACGCTGTTCGCCGAGGCGGCCGGCGCCGCCGAGCTGCCGCTGCCCGAGTTCGCGCGGGCGACGAAGACGGCGCTCAAGAAGGCGTTGCCGTCGTTCGCGTCGCAGAACAACCCGCTCGACGTGACCGGTCAGGCCGCCGTGGAGACGGATATGTTCGTCGACGCCCTGTCGGCGCTCGCGAACGATCCCAGTGTGGGACTCGTGGCGTTCGACGCCTTCCCTCCGCGGCTGCCCGGCGAGACGCCCTGGTCCGACCCCGTGCTGTCCAGGGCGATCGAGCTGCAGCGCTCGACGGGCGTGACGTTCGTCTCCCTGTGTATGAGCCCGCTCGCCTACACCGAGGAGGCCAAGGGCTTCACGAAGAAGTGGAAGCAGCTGCCCTTCCTGCAGGGGCATCGAGCGTCGGCGAACGCGATCCGCGCGCTGCTGGACTTCCAGGACGTCCGGCGTCGAGCCGTGCCGTCGCTGCCGCCGCATGCGAACCGCGCGAGGGCGTTGCGGGTGTTGCGCGGGGCCTCGGGGCCGGTCGACGAGGCGACCGGCGCGCGCGCTGCTCGAGCTCTACGGGGTCCGCCGGCCGAAGGAGGCGGTGGTGACCTCGCCGGCCAAGGCGGGCGTCGCCGCCGCGACGATCCGAGGCCCTGTGGCGGTCAAGGCGCTCGCGCCCGAGATCCCGCACAAGGCGCGGCTCGGCGGGGTGCGGCTGGGACTGCGTGGCACCGGCGAGGTCGAGTCGGCCGCCGCCGACGTGCTGGCGGCGGCGCGTCGCGGCGGCGCGAAGGCGCCCAAGGTATTGGTCCAGGAGATGGTCCACGGTCACGAGGTGCTGGTCGGCGCGATCGTCGACGAGCAGTTCGGCGCCACGATCACGATCCGGCCCGGTGGAGCCTTGGCCGAGGCCGGGGGCGCAACCTTCGTCGCCGCGCCGCTGACTGCCAAGCAGGCGCGCGCATTCGTCGAGTCGCAAGCGGGCCGGTGCGGATTGAACGCCGACGAGCACGATCTGGGCGCCGTGGCCAAGGCGGTCGAGGCGATCGCCCGCGCGACGCACGACCTGCGGCATCGGATCACGTCGCTTGAGGCCAACCCGCTGCTGGTCGGCCCGCGCGGCGCGGTTGCCGTCGACGCGTTGGCCGAAGCGAAGCCTCCCGCGTGATCTACGGCCTATTCGCGGCGCTCGGCTGGGGCCTCGCGGACTTCTTCGCCCACCTGGCGGGCAGGCGCCTGGGGTCGCTGATGGCCGTGCTGATCGGCCAGCTGCTCGCGGTCGTCGCCATCACGGTGATCTTCCTGGCGTCTGGCTACGGGCTCTCGTCGTTGAGTGGCTGGTGGTGGCTGGTGGCGATCAACGGCATCGTCGCGATGTCGGCGTATGCCCTGCACTACCACGCGCTCGAGCTCGGGCCGGTGTCCGTGGTCTCCCCGATCGGTGCCGGCTACGCGGTCGTGGGCGTGCTGCTCTCGATCGTGGTGCTCGGCGAGCGCCCCAGCGCGCTGGCCATGGTCGGCATCGGCTGTTCGATCGTCGGCGCCGTGCTCGTGTCCACCGACCTCACGGCGATGCGCGCCGGCCTGCGGCAGCATCCGCCGGGCCTGTGGTGGGCGGTCGCGTCGGCGATCGGGTTCGGCGTGGCGGGGTTCACCCTTGGCGTCGTCTCGCAGAAGACAGGTCTGTGGCAGGTCGCGACGTTCGCCTCTCGCTGGGCGATGGTCCTGGCGTTCGCGCCGCTTGCGATCGCGCGTCGCGGCGAGTTCTCGCGCCTGCGGACCGCGACGCTGTTGGGTGTGTCCTTCGCGCTGATCGCGGGCGCGACCGATGTCGTGGGGGTCGCAAGCTACTCGGCGGGCGCCGAGTCGGGCGACCTCTCGATCGTGCTCGCGGCAAGCGCCGTGTTCCCGCTGATCGCCGTGCTGCTTTCGCATGTGACCCTGCACGAGCGACTGGCGACCAACCAGTACGTCGGCGTGGGGTTCGTCGTGCTGGGCCTGTTGATGCTCGGTCTCGGCTCGTAGCTAGCCGACGCCGTGTCGGTAGAACTCGACCTTCTCCGGCGCCAGCGGCGTGTTTCCGAGGATCAGGTCGGCGGCCTTCTCGGCGGTCATCATCACCGGCGCATAGATGTTGCCGTTCGTGACGTACGGGAACACGCCGGCGTCGACGACGCGCAAGCCCTCCGTGCCGTGCACCTGCATCGTGAGCGGATCGGTCACCGACATCGGGTCGGTGGCGTCGCCCATCTTCGTCGTACACGACGGGTGTAGGGCTGTCTCGCCGTCGCGCGCCACCCACTCGAGGATCTGCTCGTCGGTGTCCACGCTCGGCCCCGGTGAGATCTCCCCGCCGTTGAACGGGTTCATCGCCGGCTGGTTCAGGATGCCGCGTGCGACGTGGATGGCCTCGACCCACTCGCGACGATCCTGGTCGGTCGACAGGTAGTTGAACCGCAGCGCAGGATGCTCGGTCGGGTCGGCGCTCTTCAAGCGGATCGTGCCGCGCGCGTCGGAGTACATCGGGCCGATATGCACCTGGTAGCCGTGGCCGCCTTCGGGCGCCGACCCGTCGTAGCGGATCGCGATCGGCAGGAAGTGGAACATGAGGTTCGGGTAGGCGACGTCCTCGTTGCTGCGGGCGAACCCGCCCGCCTCGAAGTGGTTGGTGGCGCCCGGGCCCTTCTTGAACAGTAGCCATTCGGCGCCGACGAACGGGCGACGCCACATCTTCATGTAGGGGGCGACCGACACCGGCTGCAGGCACTTGTATTGGATATAGACCTCGAGGTGGTCCTGCAGGTTCTCTCCCACGCCCGGCACCTCGGCGACGGCAGCGATGCCGTGCGCCTTGAGGTGCTCGGCCGACCCGACCCCCGAGAGCATCAGGGTCTGTGGGGAGTTGATCGCGCCACCGCACAGGACGACTTCACCGGCGCGCACGCGGTGCGTCGAGCGCCCGCGTGTGTATTCCACACCCACCGCCCGCGTCCCCTCGAAAAGGATCCTCGAGACGAAGGCCCGAGTCTGCACCTCGAGGTTCTGCCGGTGCATCACGGGGTGGAGGTAGGCGCGGGCGGCGGAGAGGCGCTTGCCGTCGTGGACGTTCCGGTCAAAGGGTGCGAACCCCTCCTGCCGGTAGCCGTTGACGTCTTCGGTCAGTGGATAGCCGGCCTGCTGCACCGCTTCGAAGAACGCGCCGAACAACGGGTTGGTGGCCGGCCCTCGCTCGAGGACGAGCGGGCCCGAGTGACCACGGAACGGGTCGTCTCGCTCGGCGGCCAGACAGGATTCCATCCGCTTGAAGTAGGGGAGGCAGTGCGCGTAGTCCCAGGTCTCCATGCCGGGGTCGGCGCCCCAGCGCTCGTAATCCAAGGGGTTTCCGCGCTGGAAGATCATGCCGTTGATGCTGGATGAGCCGCCGAGGACCTTGCCGCGCGCGTGATAGACCTTGCGCCCGTTCATGTGCGGCTCGGGCTCGGACTCGTATTTCCAGTCGTAGAACCGGCTGCCGATCGGGAACGCGAGCGCTGCCGGCATGTGGATGAAGAGGTCCCACGGGTAGTCGGAGCGACCGGCCTCCAGCACGAGGACCCGGTTGTCCTTGTCCGCGGACAGGCGATTGGCCATCGCGCTGCCGGCGGAGCCGCCGCCGATGATCACGAAGTCGTACGTTCCGGTCATCTGCCCTCCCGTCGCCCTCGGGAAGTCTGTCACGCCTCGGGCGCGCTCTGCGCGCCGGGTGTTGTCGAGACGGCAACCGCCGTGTTGCGCGTTCCGCGCCAGTGGCACACCATCCGGCGGTCGGCTCGAACGCGAGAGGCTCGCCGTGAGTGAGCAGGAGCCAACGGCGAATGTGAACGAGGGGGCCAAGTGAGCGACGAACCGCAAGCGACCGTGTCGTGCCGCAGTGTATGGAAGATCTACGGCGCGAACGCCGACAAGATCGTGGGGACCCCGACCGCGGATCTTCCGCGCGCGGATCTCCTTGCGCAGACCGGGTGCGTCGCCGCGGTGCGCGATGTGTCGTTCGACGTGGCAGCCGGCGAGGTCTTCGTCGTGATGGGTCTGTCGGGGTCGGGCAAGTCCACCCTCGTACGGATGTTGAATCGGATCCACGACCCCACCGCCGGCGAGGTGCTGCTCGACGGCGACGACATCATGAAGTTGGACGAGGACCGGTTGCGCGAGGTGCGGCGCACGAAGATCTCGATGGTGTTCCAGCACTTCGGTCTGCTGCCTCACCGCCGGATCGTGGACAACGTCGGGTTCGGGTTGGAGATCCGCGGCGTCGAGAAGGCGGAGCGCGAGGCCAAGGCGAACGAGGTCCTCGAGACAGTGGGCCTCGGCGGCTGGGCGGAGTCCTATCCCGACGAGCTGTCCGGAGGTATGCAGCAACGGGTCGGCCTCGCGCGCGCGCTCGCCACCGATCCAGAGATCATGCTCTTCGACGAGCCCTTCTCCGCGCTGGACCCGCTGATCCGTCGCGACATGCAGGACGAGGTGATCCGGCTGCAGCGCGAGGTGCGTAAGACGATGATCTTCATCACCCACGACCTGGCCGAGGCGTTGAAGCTGGGCGACCGCATCGCGATCATGAAGGACGGCAAGTTCGTCCAGGTCGGCACGCCCGAAGAGGTGGTGGCCAACCCGGCGGATGACTACGTCGCCGACTTCACGCGGGACGTGCCGCGCGCACACGTGCTCACGGTGCGCACGATCATGCGCCCCGTGAACGGCGGCGCCGACTACGCGGGAGACGTCGCGGCCTCGACGATCGTGCAGGATCTGCTCGAGATGGTCGTCAACGAGCACCGCCCGTACCGCGTTGTCGACGACGGCGAGCAGATCGGCGTCGTGGATCGGACTGCCGTGCTCGAAGCGATGATCGAGGTCAAGTAGTGGCCGTCGTCCGCGACGATCAGACGCTGCTGCAGCTGAGCGCCGGCGCCGGCGCGGTCCATCAGGCGGAGCACCCATGGCGCCGCCGGCTGATCTGGACCGGTGTGGTGGTCGCGGTGATCGTCGTCGGTCTCGTCGCGTTCACCGGCGGGTTCCCGGAGTCGTTGGTGATCGACGCGGCCAAGCCGTTCAACGCCTTCAACGACTGGGTGATCGAGCATCAGCGGACGCATCCCCTGTTCGTGCACTTCCTCGTCCCGCTGAAGAACGGCATCAACAGCGCCGTGGACCAGTTGGTGCTCGGCCTGTCGCGTCTGACCTGGCTCGGCTTGACGGTCGCCGTCGGAGCGATCGCCGGCCTGCTGGCGGGGTGGCGGATGGGAATCGGCGCCGCCGCGGGGTTCTTCCTGATCGGCGTGCTGGGCCTGTGGCCCGGCGCCCTCGACACGCTCGCGTTGGTGCTGCTGTCGGTCACCGTCGCGCTCGCGATCGGGATCCCCGTCGGCATCCTCTGCGCTCGCCATCCGATGCTGGAACGCGCCCTGCGGCCCGTGCTGGACGCGATGCAGACGGTTCCTGCCTTCTCGTACCTGGTCGCCGTCGTGCTGCTGTTCAGCATCGGCGCGGCCACGGCGATGATCGCCACGGTCATCTTCGCGCTGCCGCCGGCGATCCGGCTCACGAGCCTCGGCATCCGGCACGTGCCCGAAGACACGATCGAAGCCGGCGAGGCCTTCGGGGCGACGAAGCGGCAGATCCTGCGCCGCGTCCAGCTGCCCCTGGCCCGCCCGTCGATCATGCTCGGCGTGAACCAGACGATCATGATGGCCTTCGGCATCATCGTGATCGCAGCCAGCGTCGGGTATCCGGGCCTGGGCCTGAGCGTGTACAAGGCGCTACAGGCGCAACGGATCGGCGACGCGCTTGCGGGCGGTCTCGCGATCGTCGCGATGGCGATCGTGCTCGACCGCGTGACCTACGGGTGGAGCCAGCGGGAGCGCAAGACGCGCGGCGCGCCGACCGTTCGACTGTTCGGGTGGACCGTCTCGCGCAGGGTCGCCGCCCTGTTGGCGCTCGGGCTGGTGCTCGTCGCGGTGATCGTCGGCCGTCAGGTGCTCCGCCAACAGGACTTCCCCGATGCGTGGGTGATCAAGATCGCGGCGCCGGTCGACGACACGGCCGATCTCATCGTCCGTCATTTCGGCGGCTTCACCTCGGGGGTCACCGACGTCTCCGTGAAGTACGCGCTCGATCCGCTGCAGAACCTCTTGCTCGGGTTGCCGTGGTGGATGGTGTGCCTGGGCGCGGCGGCGGCCGCCTACGCGGCCGCGCGGCGGATCCCGCTGGCGATCGCGTCGTTCCTGTGCATCGCCCTGATCGGGTTCGCGGGCATGTGGGAGCCGGCGATGGACACCTTGTCGCAGGTGATCGTTGGCGTGATCGTGTCCGTCGCTATCGCGATCCCTGTCGGCATCTGGGCCGCGCGGAGCGATCGCGTGCAACGCACCATCCGGCCGTTGCTCGACGGCATGCAGACCTTGCCGCAGTTCGTCTACCTAGTGCCGGTGATCGCGTTGTTCCACGTCGGGCGCGTGCCCGGCGTGATCGCCGCGCTCATCTACGCGTTGCCCCCCTGTATCAGGCTGACCGACCTCGGCATCCGGCAGGTGCCCGCCGACCGTGTCGAGGCGGCGGTGGCGTTCGGCGCGACGGACAACCAGCTGTTGCGCAAGGTGCAGCTGCCGTTGGCGAAGCCCTCGATCATGCTCGGAGTCAACCAGACGATCATGATGGTGCTCTCCGTCGTGATCATCGCCGGCCTCGTCGGCGGTGGCGGTCTCGGCTACCAGGTCATCCTCGGCCTGTCGCACGACCCCGGCGCGGGACTCGTGGCCGGTCTGTGCATCTTGCTCCTGGCGATCGTGATCGACCGGATCACGCAGGCGCTCGGACAGCCGGGCCGGCGTCCCACCGGCGCCGAGCACGGGGTGGGTTGGTTCTTCGGCACGTCCCGGGCACGTCGGGAAGCCGTATCAGTAGGAGACGATGAGATCCCCGGGGAAATCCCGGATCGAAAGGGGGAGGAATGAGGCTACGCAAACGGGGCCTGCTCGTTGCAGGTGCCATGGCGGTGCTGCTGTTGGTGGCGGCGGCCTGTAGCGATGTATCCAGCTCCAGCAGCAGCGCCGCGGGCGGATCGGGCACGGTTCCGGACAACTCCGGGACGACGATCAACTTCTCGGTGAGCCCGTGGCAGGGCTCGGCCGCGAACGTCGCGGTCGCGCAGAAGCTGCTGGAGGACAAGCTCGGCTACACCGTCGACACGACGGACATCGATGAATACGCTCAATTCCCGGCGCTGGCCAACGGCGACCTGGACGCGACGCTCGAGGTGTGGCCCTCGGGACACGCCAAGGACTACAAGAAGTACATCGACGCGGGTAACGGCGTCGTGGACGGCGGTCAGCTCGGCGTGATTGGGCAGATCGGGTGGTGGATCCCGACCTACATGCTGACGGATAACCCGGAGCTGGCGACGTGGGAAGGCATCAAGGGCAACGAGTCGATGTTCCAGACCTCGGAGTCCGGCGATGCCGGTCAGCTGCTCGACGGTGACCCGAGCTACGTCACATTCGACCAGAACATCGCGGACAACCTCGGCCTGAACCTGAAGGTCGTGTACGCGGGTTCGGAAGCGGCCGAGCTTACCGAGCTCAAGACCGCCTACAACGCGCAGAAGCCCATCCTGATGTACTTCTGGACGCCCCACTGGGCGCAGGAGAAGTACGACCTGACGATGGTGCAGTTGCCTGAGGTCACGCCCGAGTGCGAGCAGGCGGCGGCCGACGGCACCGACCAGTACGCCTGCGCCTATCCGCAGGACGACCTGTACAAGGCGTTCAACCAGGACCTGCAGACGAAGGCCCCCGCGGCCTTCGCGTTCCTGTCGGCGATGTCGTGGACCAACGACGATCAGAACGTCGTGGCCCTGGGCATCAACGACGGGCAGGACCCGGCGGCGGCGGCGCAGGAATGGATCGACCAGAACCCAGACGTGTGGCAGCCTTGGGTCGACGCCGGTCTCGCAGCGCAGTCGTAAGGACATAGTGGAGCACGGGGGCGGGCGGCCGAAGGCCGCCCGCCCTTTTGCGTGCTTGACCCGGTGTCGGGTCGGCGTTGCGGTTCCCGCAACGCCGACGTTGCGTCGGCAACACGGTGAGGCATCATCAGTCAGTGGCTGATCTGCCCACCCGTGCCCAGACCGTGATCGTCGGCGCCGGTATCGTCGGCGCGGCAGCCGCATATCACCTCGCCGAGCTGGGCGCGACCGACGTGTTGGTGGTGGATCAGGGTCCGCTGTTCGCGACCGGCGGGTCCACCTCGCACGCGCCCGGCATCATCTTCCAGACCAACGGATCGCGCACGATGTGTCGCATCGCGCAGGACTCGGTCGCCCTCTACGACTCGTTGGAGGTCGACGGCGAGCGGGTCTGGTACGGCGTCGGCGGCCTCGAGCTCGCGACCACGGTCGAGCGGATGGAGGAGCTGAAGCGCCGGCAAGGATTCGCGGAGGCGTTCGGCATCGAGGGAACCGAGCTGCTCTCGCCGGCCGAGTGCGCCGAGCGCTCGCCGCTGTTGGATCCCTCAACCGTGCTCGGCGGCTATTGGGTCCCCAGCGACGGTGCCGGGAAGGGCGTCAAGATCGTGGAAGGGCTCGCGAACCGCGCGACGGCCTCAGGTGTGCGGTTCGAAGGCGGTGTGACCGTGACCGGCTTCGACACGAGCGGCGGGCGGATCCACGCGGTCGAGACGGCGCAGGGGCGCGTCGAGTGCGAGCGCGTGCTGCTGTGCGCAGGCATCTGGGGGCCGACCGTCGGCGCGATGGCGGGGGTTCCGATCCCATTGGTGGCGGTGCAACACCAGCTCGTGTGGACTGACCCGATCCCAGGCCTCGACGGGCTGGACGTGGGCGGAGCAGCCGGTCGTGCGACACCAGGACATGTCGCTGTACTTCCGCCAGCGCGACGATCATTTCGGGGTCGGCAACTACCGGCATGAGCCGATCGTCACACGGCAGTCGGAGCTGCGGACCTCCGGCGGAGCGATGCAGCCGTCGCTGATGCCGTTCACGCCCGAGGACTTCGATCTCTGCGAGATGGAGTCGACGCGCATGTTCCCGGCGCTCGCGGGTCGCATGCGACCGACCGACCCGGCGCGCACGTTGAACGGGATGTTCTCCTTCACGCCAGACGCCGGCTCGATCGTCGGGGAGAGCGCGAGTGTGCGCGGGGTCTGGGTGTGCGAGGCGGTCTGGGTCACACATGCCGGCGGCATGGCTCGCCAGGTCGTCGAGTGGATGGAGACCGGCGAGCCGAGCTACGACATGGCCGAGGCCGACGCGAACCGCTTCTATCCGTTCCAGACGACCGCGCCCTATGTGATCGAGCGCGGCAAACAGCAGTACCGCGAGGTCTACGACATCCTGCACCCGCGCCAGCAGCCCGCGAAGCCGCGCGGGCTGCGGCTGACGCCGTTCTACGCGCGCCATCTCGAGCAGGGCGCGGTCTGCATCACGGGCGCCGGGTGGGAACGCCCGCAATGGTTCGAGACCAACCGCGATCTGGTCGGCGGGGTCACCCACGAGTGGGCGCGTCGCGGCGGCTGGGCGGCGCGCGAGTGGTCGCCGATCGAGGGTGGCGAGCACCTCGCCGTGCGCGAGTCCGCGGGGCTGTTCGACATCACGCCCTACGTGAAGATCCGCGTGCAGGGGCCCGACGCGCTCGCGTTCCTAGAACGAGTGTGCGCCAACCGGATCGATCGGCCGGTCGGGGCGGTCGTCTATACGGCGATGCTGACGCCCAGCGGGGGCATCCGATGCGACCTGACCGTGACGCGCCACGACGAGGACGTGTTCATGGTCGTGACGGGCGGTGGCTCGGGTATGCACGACCTCGCGTGGCTCCGTGCGCAGGTGCGCGACGGTGAGCGGGTCCGCATCTTCGACGGCTCGAGCCGGTCGTTCTGCCTGGGCCTGTGGGGCCCGCGTGCGCGCGACATCCTGTCGGCGGTCACGACCGACGACGTCTCGAGCGCCGCGATCCCGTACATGACCGGCGCCGAGGTCGAGATCGCCGAGGCGCCGGTGTTCGCGCAGCGGATCAGCTACGTGGGGGAGCTCGGATGGGAGCTCTACGGCCCGACCGAGATGGGCCAACGGGTCTGGGACGCGCTGTGGGAGGCCGGCAGGTCGCACGGGCTGATCGCCGCCGGGCTCGGCGCCTTCGATGCGATGCGCCTGGAGAAGGGCTACCGCCTCTGGGGTCAGGACATCCACACCGAGTACGACCCGCTGTCGGCCGGGCTCGGGTTCGCCGTCCGGTGGGACAAGGAGTTCCAGGGCAAGGCGGCGCTGGAGGCGATCCGCGAGCGGGGGCCGGCCAAGCGGCTGGTCCCGATGACCTTCGACGACCCGCGCCACGTGGTGGTCGGCAAGGAGCCGATCCGTCACGGCGGCCGCGTCGTGAGCTACGTGACCAGCGCGAACTACGGCTACTCGATCGGGCGCGGCGTCGTGTACGGCTACCTGCCCGCCGAGCTCGCGATCGAGGGCACGCCGGTCGAGGTGCAGTACTTCGGCCGGCGGTACGCGGCGACAGTGGCCGCCGAGCCGTTATTCGATCCCAAGGGTGAACGACTTAAAGCCTGAAGACATGCAGATGAGAGGAACGAGATGAGCGACGAAGAGATCGTGCTGTCGGCGTTGCCGGACGACGAGCTCGTGAAGCAGATGCACGACGACCTGTACGACGGGCTCGCCGACGAGATCGCGGAGGGCACGCAGATCCTGCTCGACCGCGAGTGGGCCGCCGACAAGGTGCTGAACGAGGCATTGGTCGAGGGCATGCGGATCGTGGGGATCGACTTCCGGGACGGCATCCTGTTCGTGCCCGAGGTGCTGCTGGCCGCCAACGCGATGAAGGCAGGCATGGCCCTGTTGCGGCCACTGCTGGCCGAGACCGGCGCCGAGCGGATGGGCACCGTCGTGATCGGCACGGTCAAGGGCGACATCCACGACATCGGGAAGAACCTGGTCGCGATGATGCTGGAGGGCGCCGGCTTCGAGGTAGTCGATCTCGGCATCAACAACCCGGTCGAGGACTACCTGGCCGCCCTCGAGGAGCACAAGCCCGACATCCTCGGGATGAGCGCGTTGCTCACCACGACGATGCCGTACATGAAGGTTGTGATCGACGAGCTCGAGGCCAAGGGCCTGCGCGACAAGTACATCGTCATGGTCGGCGGGGCGCCTCTCAACGAGGAGTTCGGGAAGGCCGTCGGGGCCGATGCGTACTGCCGCGACGCGGCGGTCGCGGCCGAGACGGCACAGGCCCTGGTGATGGCCAAGCGCGCCATGGCTGCGACGTAGGGGGGGATCCGTGGCAGAGCTGACCGTGATCACGTGGCGAGACATCCCGATGCAGATCGTCGTGCGTGACGACGCCGGCGGATCGGCCCGTCGTTTGTTGCCGGAGAAGTTCCAGGAGGCTGTCGACGCGGCGGCGATGGTGGCAGGCCTGATCGGCTCCGACGACTACACCGAGCAGATGCAGATGAAGCGGAGCCCCGTCGGCGACGACCTCGAAACCGAGGCGCAGGCCGCGGAGGACGCGGTGCTCGCCGCGTGGGACGACGAGGCGCTGAAGGTCGCGATCCGCGCCGGCGGGTACCGAGGCGGCGCCGACGTCTCGGGGCAGGGCGACGCGGTCCGCCCCGCGAGCGAGGATTAGATGGCCGACACGGTCGTCTCCTCCGCCACGCGCGAGCACGTGATCGGCACGGGCCGGCCGTTCACGATCATCGGCGAGCGCATCAACCCGACCGGGCGGAAGCAGCTCGCCGCGGAGATGGTGGTCGGCGACTTCTCGACGGTGATCGCCGACGTCGACGCGCAGGTCGCGCGCCGGCGCCCACATGCTCGACGTGAACGCCGGCATCCCGCTGGCGGACGAGCCCGGGATCCTGGCCGAGACGATCAAGCTTGTCCAGTCGCTGACCGACCTGCCGCTGTCGATCGACTCCTCGATCGTGGCTGCGCTCGAGGCCGGGCCTCGCCGTCTACGAGGGCAAGGCGCTCGTCAACTCGGTCACCGGCGAGGACGACCGGATCGAATCGGTGCTGCCGCTCGTGGCCAAATACGGCGCCGCGGTCGTGGCCATCACGAACGACGAGACCGGCATCAGCGAGGACCCCGACGTGCGGTTCGGCATCGCGGAGAAGATCGTGCACGCGGCCGCCGACCACGGCATCCCGGCCCACGACGTCGTCGTCGATCCGCTCGTCATGCCGATCGGCGCGATGGGCACCGCCGGACGCCAGGTGTTCTCGCTCGTGCGCCGTCTGCACGACGAGCTCGGTGTCAACTCGACCTGCGGCGCGTCGAACGTGTCGTTCGGGCTGCCGAATCGCAACGGGATCAACGGCGCGTTCCTGGCGATGGCGATCGCCAACGGTCTGACCAGCGCGATCACTTCGCCGCTGCACGCCGAGGTCCGTCAGGCAACGATGGCCGCCGACGTGCTGATGGGCAGCGACAAGCACTCCGAGGCCTGGATCAAGGCCTACTCGGATCGCGCCGGCACCGAGGCCACGGGCCGGCGCCGCGGCGGTCGCTCGGCGCGGCTGGGCACGCAGGCCGAGTCGTGACCACCGTCGTCTTCACGCCCTCGGGCCGTCGCGGCGAGGTCCCCGACGGTGCAAGCGTGCTGGACGCCGCGCGCTCGCTGGGTGTCGACCTCGACTCCGTCTGCGGCGGGCGCGGGATCTGCGGGCGCTGCCAGGTGGTGCCCATGACCGGCTCGTTCCCGAAGCACGGCATCACGAGCGCGGCCGATCACCTGATCGCGTTCACCGAGCCCGAACAGCGGTACCGCGATCGCGACGGGCTGGCCGCTGACCGCCGGCTCGGGTGCCACGCCAAGATCTGCGGCGACCTCGTGATCGACGTGCCGCCGGAATCGCAGATCCACCGTCAGGTCGTCCGCAAGGAGGCCGACGCCCATCCGATCGAGGTCGATCCGGTCGTGCGCCTGCATTACGTCGAGGTAGAGCCGCCCTCCCTTGAGTACGCCTCCGGCGACCTGCAACGGTTGCTCGTCGCCTTGGAGCGCGACTGGCGCCTGACGAATCTCGAGATCGATCCGGTCGTGCTGCCCGGACTGCAGCAGACGCTTCGAGCCGGCGACTGGACCGCCACGGTCGCCGTGCGCGACGAGACGCTGATCACCGCGGTGTTCCCCGGATTCCACGACGTGGCGCTCGGTGTCGCGTTCGACGTGGGCTCGACGACGGTGGCCGGGCATCTCTGCGACCTGCACACCGGCGAGGTGCTCGCGAGCGCTGGCGCGATGAACCCGCAGATCCGGTTTGGCGAGGATCTGATGAGCCGGGTGAGCTACGTGATGATGCATCCGGGCGGCGAGGTCGAGCTGACCACGGCCGTCCGGGCCTGCTTGGACCAGCTGGTGGGCGAGCTCTGCACAGCCGCCGACGCCTCGCGCGAAGACATCCTCGAGCTCGTGGTCGTCGGCAACCCGATCATGCACCACCTGGTGTTCGGCTTCGACCCGACCGAGCTCGGGGGCGCGCCGTTCGCCCTGGTCACCGACGAGGCGCTGACCGTGCGGGGCCGGGACCTCGGGCTGGACGTGAACCCCGGCGCGCGCGTCTACGCGCTGCCGCTGATCGCTGGCCACGTCGGGGCGGACACGGCCGGCGTCATCCTGTCCGAGGCTCCGCACGACCAGGAGGTCGTGAACCTGATCGTCGACGTCGGCACGAACGCTGAGATCGTGCTGGGCAACCGCGACCGACTGCTGGCCGCATCCAGCCCGACCGGACCGGCGTTCGAGGGCGCGCAGATCTCGTGTGGGCAGCGGGCCGCGCCGGGCGCGATCGAGCGCGTCCGGATCGACCCCGAGACGCTCGAGCTGCGCTACCGGACGATCGGAAGCGAGATGTGGTCCGACGAGCCCGGGGCCCCCACGCCGACCGGGGTGTGCGGCTCGGGCATCATCGAGCTGGTCGCCGAGCTGTTCCTCGCCGGGGTACTGACATCCGAGGGCGTGATCGACGCCGGCGCCGCCGACCGCACCGACCGGGTGATCGCCGACGGCCGCACGCGCGCCTACCTCGTGCACGACCACGAGCCCCGCTTGATCCTCACCCAGAACGACGTGCGGCAGATCCAGCTGGCCAAGGGTGCGCTCTACGCGGGCTGTCGCCTGCTGATGGACCACTACGGGATCGAGCGCGTCGACCGGATCCGGCTGGCCGGCGCGTTCGGCGCCCACATCGATCCGGTCCACGCGATGGTGCTCGGGCTCGTGCCGGACTGCGAGCCCGCCAACGTCACGAGCGCCGGGAACGCGGCGGGCACCGGCGCGCGGATCGCGCTGCTCAACCGCGCCGCCCGAACAGAGATAGAAGACGTCGTGCGCCGCGTAGAGAAGATCGAGACCGCCACCGAGCCGCGGTTCCAGGAGCATTTCGTCGGGGCGATGGGCATCCCGCACGCGACCGATCCGTACCCGCGTCTGGCCGAGCACGTCCGCCTGCCCGAGCGGACCGCGGCGGCCACGGGCCGGCGCCGCCGCAGCAACCGAGAGAGGAGCACCACATGAGCGACACGCAAGCCCGCGGGCGCCGCACCGGCGGCCGGGAGGGGCGCCGCGCAGCGCGCCTCGCCGAGGTCGCCGAGAAGGTTCCCTTCATCACGCGCCAGTTGGAGCCTGTCGAGATCCTGTCCGAGGAGGGCCTTGCCACGATCGAGCAGAACGCCGACACGATCCTGGAGACGGTGGGGATCGAGTTCCGCGGCGTGCCCGACGCGCTCGAGCTGCTGAAGAACGCCGGCTGCGACATCGACAACGAGCGGGTGCGGTTTCCGCGTGGGCTCGCGCGGCAGCTGGTGCAGGCAACCGCGCCGCGCGAGTTCGATCAGCACGCACGCAATCCCGCGAACACGGTGCACATCGGGGGCATGGCGACGGTGCTCGCGCCGGCCTACGGCTCGCCGTTCGTGCGAGACCTCGACGAGGGAAGGCGTTACGGCACGATCGAGGACTTCCGCAACTTCGTGAAGCTCGCCTACAGCACGCCGTTCCTGCACCACTCGGGCGGCACGGTGTGCGAGCCGGTCGATCTGCCGGTGAACAAGCGGCACTACGACATGGTCTATGCCCACATGAAGTACTCCGACAAGCCCTTCATGGGATCGGTGACGCACCCGCTGCGGGCGCGCGACACCGTCGATATGGCGCGGATCCTCTTCGGCGCCGACGCGCTGGAGGAGCGCACCTACATCCTCAGTCTCTGCAACGCGAACAGCCCGCTCGTTTGGGACTCGATCATGCTCGGAGCGGCCAAGGCGTACGCCGAGGCGAACCAGGCGGTGATCATGACGCCCTTCATCCTGGCCGGCGCGATGAGCCCCGCCACATCCGCGGGCGCCGCCACGCAGACGCTCGCCGAGGCGCTGGCCGGCATGGCCTATGTGCAGCTCGTGCGGCCCGGTGCCCCGGTCGTGTTCGGGTCCTTCGCGTCCTCGATGTCGATGCAGTCGGGCGCGCCGACGTTCGGGACGCCCGAGCCGGCCCTCGTGCTGTACGCCCTGGCGGCGTGCGCCCGACGTCTGGGTGTGCCGTTCCGCAGCGGCGGATCGCTCACCGCGTCCAAGATCGCCGACGCCCAGGCCGCCTACGAGAGCGCGAACACGCTGCAGCCGACGATCCTCGGCGGCGTCAACTTCGTGCTGCACGCTGCCGGGTGGCTGGAAGGCGGCCTGGCGATGGGCTACGAGAAGTTCGTGCTCGACGTTGATCAATGCGGTCAGATGCACGAGCTCGCCAAGGGCATGGATCTGTCGCCCAACGGCCAGGCGATCGACGCGATCCTCGCGAACGAGCCCGGCACGCACTTCCTGGGCACGGCGCACACGCTCGCCAACTTCGAGACCGCCTTCTACCGGTCCAACACCGCCGACAACAACTCCTTCGAGCAGTGGGAACTGGACGGGTCGCTCGATGCGGCGCAGCGTGCGAACGCGATCTGGAAGAAGACCCTCGCCGAGTACGAGCCGCCCCCGTTTGACGAGGCGAAGGACGAAGAGCTCCGTGCCTGGATCGATCGCAAGAAGGCGAGCTTCCCCGATTCGAACGCGTGACCGGAGGTCCGGGTTGGGTTCACGGGCCGGTGCGCCGATACGGCATCATGACCGTCGGTTCCCGAGCGCGGATGGGCCCATGAGCTGGAAGTTCTGGAAGAAGACGAAGGCCGAACTGACCGAGGATCAGCGTGCTGCCCTGAAGCGCCTGGTCGGCGAGGCCAAGTTCGAGCTGATCCCGCTCGACTCCGCCATGGCGAAGGCCCAGGCGTTGCCGCCCGGCGCCGCCGTGACGGTGACCGCGTCGCCCAGCCACGGCATCGAGGCCACGTTCGACCTGTGCGAGACGCTCGCCGCACTCGGGCACGAGGTGACGCCTCACCTGTCCGCGCACATGACGCGCGATCGTGCGCACCTGGAGGAGCTGCTCGAGCGAGCCCGGGTCGCCGGCATCACGAGGGTCTTCGTCGTCGGCGGCGATGCGAAGGACAAGGGTATCTTCCACGACGGGCTCCACCTGCTGCGGGCGATGGACGAGATCGGGCACCCGTTCACGGAGATCGGCATCCCCAGCTATCCGGAAGGGCATGCCGACATCGCCGACGATGTCTTGCTGCGGGCCCTCACGGACAAGCAGCGCTATGCGACCGCGATGACCACCCAGATGTGCTTCAACCCCGGCGCCGTCGCGAGCTGGCTGCAACAGATGCGCGCGGCGGGCGTCACGTTGCCGCTGCATCTCGGGGTGCCGGGGGTCGCCGAGCTCGCGAAGCTGATGACGATCAGCGCCCGCATCGGGATCGCCGACTCGGCCCGCTACCTGAAGAAGAACAGGAAGATGGTTGGGCACCTGATGAAGAAGGGCTCGTTCGGCCCCGACGCGTTCCTGGAATCGCTGGCCCCGACGCTCGCCGATCCCGTCGCGGACGTCCGCGCCTTGCACATGTTCACGTTCAATCAGGTGCAGAACACCGCCGACTGGCAGCGGCGGATGCTCAACGGCGAGCTTGCCGCCTGACCTCTTGGTTCCGCCATATCTCGCCGCGGTCTCGTACACTGGGCGCATGCCCGACAGTTACGGAAAGCGCGCGCGTCGCGATGCGAACGCGAAGAAGCAGGCGGCCCGCGAGGCCCGCCGTGAGGAGCGTGCGCAGCGCAACCGCGATCGCGACGCCGGGCTGATCGAGAAGGGCGTGCCCATCGGCCCTGCGGAGCAGGCTGAGTTCCTCCCCGACGCCGAAGAGCTCGCCAAGATGGACAAAGAGATCGCCGCCACCGAGTAGGTCTACTCGCTCGGCTCCGCGACGAGCGAGCGATGGAACCGGCGGTATGAACCCTGGCCACCCTCCAACTCGACTCAAAGTCGTAGCAAGAGCTGAACGGTATGGCAACGCTGCTCTTGTGGCGCCTGCGCCGCGACTAGCGCGCGACGAGCAGCCGGTCCACGACGTAGTGCGCGAACGAGGGACGCACGAAGACCCGGGTCGCCCCCGTGAGCTCCTGGAGGATCACCTGCGCGCGGGCGAACATGGTCTGGGCGCACGCGCCGGGCACCCAGCGGCCGCGAGGATCCAGGTCGAGCGAGCAGCCCGACGCCAGCAGCTCGAACCGATCGGCGCCGCGCAGCTCAAGCACGACTCGGTTCTCGCTCACATCGACCACCGCGTGATGGACGCCCTCGAGCCCTGTCTCGAGCTCGCCGACGGCCGTCGCCGCGGTACCGGGCAAGCCGACGACCAGCCATTCGTTGGGGCCGAGCCACAGCATTCCGCGCGCCATGTCCCCCGTGACCGTGTTCGGCGCCGTGGGGAAGCCGAGCCGCTCCGCCGCCTCGGGGGCGCACCGCACGTCGATCTGCGTGAGGAACGGGACCTCCACCGCCTCGAGGGCGGCGAGAGCCTCGGCCCGTGCGCCTAACGCCGAGCGCGGCTCAACCATTGCGTCTCGCCCCCTCGGGGTCGTAGAAGATCGGGTCGGTCACCGTGCACGGCATCGTGCGACCGTCGAGCACCGCGTGGACCGTGGACCCTCGCCGCTCATGACCCCGCTCGACCAGCGCCAACGCGATGCTGTGGCCCGCCGCCTCGCTCGCATACGACGAGGTGACGTAGCCGAGCATGTGCGCCGGGGGTGCCGGTATCTCCGCGGCCTCGATGATCTGGGTCCCCTCCGGCAGGACGAACCCTGGATCCTCAGCGAGCAGTCCGACCAAGTGCTTGCGGTCTTCGCGCACGCTGTCGCTGCGCACCAGGGAGCGCTTGCCGACGAAGTCGCCCTTGCCGGGGTTGACGATCCAGCCCATCGCGAGATCCTCTGGCGTCTGGGTGCCGTCGGTCTCCTGCCCGACGATGACGTAGCCCTTCTCCGCTCGGAGCACGTGCATCGCCTCGGTGCCATAGGGCGTGATGCCGAACGGCTCGCCCGCGGACATCACGGACTCCCAGACGTGCTGCGCGTACCACGGCGAGACGTGCAGCTCATAGGACAGCTCGCCGGTGAAGCTGATCCGACACATCCGCACCGGTACGCCGCCTACCGTGCCGTCGCGCCACCGCATGAACCCGAACGCGTCGTTGTCCAGATCGATGTCGGTGCCGGCGGCTGCCACCACATCGCGAGCCTTCGGGCCACCGACGGCGACAACCGACCACTGCTCGGTCACGCTCGTGCAGTAGACCCGCAGGTCGGTCCACTCGGTCTGCAGCCACTCCTCGAAGCGATCGAGCACGGCCGCCGCGCCGCCGGTCGTCGTGGTCACCACGAAGCGGTCCTCCGCCAGGCGCATCGCGACGCCGTCGTCGAACACCATCCCGTCGAGGCCCAGCATCAAGCCGTACCGGATCGAGCCCACGGTCAGGTTCGACATCCGGTTCGTATACATCCGATCGAGAAACACGCCCGCGTCGGGCCCGCAGACGTCGATCTTGCCCAGCGTGCTCGCATCGAGCAGGCCTACACCGGTTCGCACTGCGTGGCATTCGCGCGCGACCGCGGCGTCCATGTCCTCGTCCCCACGTGGGAAGTAGCGCGGCCGCTTCCACTGGCCGACGTTCTCGTAGACGGCGCCGTGGGAGTCGTGCCAGTCGTGGATCGGCGTCACGCGGATCGGGTCCAGCAGGGTGGGACCGCCCTCGATGCCCGCCAGCGCCGAGAACGGGATCGGCGTGTAGGGCGGGCGCGCGTTCGTCGGACCCTGCGCGCCCGGTGCCCAGCCCAGGAGCTGATTGACCACCTCGGCGGTCAGGACCCCGCTCGTTCGCCCCTGATCGATCGTGGTGCCGATGTAGGTCGCGCGTTTCACGTGCTCGGCGCTGGTCAGCCCGCCCGACACCGCCGTCGCGACATCGGCGACGGTCTGATCCCGCTGCGGCTCCACGTACTTCTCGGCGTCGTCGCCGTCATCGATCACCCAGATCGGGTAGGCCGCGGGCACGTCCCCGGCGGCGGCGCCCACGACGTGCAGCCATGACGGACCGGTGCCGTCGTGCACGAAGCACGCTTTGGCGTCGTCGTAGGTGAGACCGATGCCCATCCCTCGAGCGAGCTGGACCGTGGGGTTCCAGCCGCCGCTGACCGCCAGGATGTCGGCTGGAAGGGTCGATCGGTAGCCATCGACGCCGAGGATCGTGACCTCGCGCAGCGCCGGATCGCCCTCGGTCGAGACGACCTGTGCGTTCCGGTGAACCTCGATGCCGGCGGCGTGGAGGCGCTCGCTCGCCTTCCCCACCTTCGGGGAGGGATCGATCACGGTGACCTGCGCGCCCGCCGCGTGCAGCGCCTCGGCCGTCTCGTGGCCCGCGTGGTTCGTGGAGAACACGACCACGCGCTGCCCGACGAGGACGCCGAAGCGCTCGAGGTAGGCCCGCGCGGCCGACGCCAGCATGACGCCGGGCCGGTCGTTGCCGACGAACGCGAGCGGCCGCTCGTGCGCGCCCGCGGCCAGCACGACCTTGCTCGCACGGATGTGATGGATCACGTCGGTCGAGCCGTCGCGCTGATAGGCCAAGACGTACCCGTCGTCGTAGATCCCTGCCGCGGTAGTGCTCGCCAGTGTCGTGACGCCGGCGGGTGGCTCGAGCACCACGTGGTGCTCGTCGACCAACAGCACGCGGTCGCCCGTCGTGGCGGCGTCGAGCGCGGCGGCCCGGCCGGCGGGCCCCGCCCCGATCACCAGCACCTCGACGTGCCGGTGTAGGTGGCGCGCGGGCCGCGGCTCGGTCGCGCTCTCTGGCAGGAGCCCGACGCCCGCACGGCTCTTCACGATCAAGTCGTCAACCAGATTGACCATCGTTGCCGGCAGGATCGGCTCGAACCACGGCGCCGCGATCTCGACGAACGCGTTCGGCTCCTCGACGCCGGCGGTGACCGCGCCGCGCGGGCGGCCCTCGAGCGGGGAGACGAAGCCCGCGCGCTCGCCCGCGGCGAGAAGGGCGCTCGCCACCGTGTCACCGTCGAACCCCTCGACGTCGCGCCCGTCGAACCGGAAGCGGATGGGGCGGGATCGATCGATCCAGGTGCCTCCCGATTCGAGCCGTCTGCCGGTCACGCGGGTGGCTCCTCGTCCTGACGGTAGGTCGCGATCATGCGGTGCGTCGCAGTGTCGCGGACCGCGTTGAACCAGAGCCGGCAGCCCGCGGCGTGCATCCACCGCTCGGCCCAGCGACCCTTTGGGTTGTCACGCATGAACAGGAACTCTGCCCACTCCGCGTCGCTCAGCGCCTCGGGGTCCTCGGGGTAAGCCAGGTGCGCCTGTCCGCCATAGCGGAACTCGGTCTCGTCGCGCGCGCCGCACCACGGACAGCGGATCAGCAGCATCTAGGCGACACCCTCGTCGAACGCCGCGACGAGACGCTTCGGCGCGGTCATGCGCCAGGCCTCGGTGATCAGCTCTTCGACCTCGCCTCGCTCGGCCTTGTGGACGACGACGCCGACCCAGCCCTTCGAGCCGACATAGGACGGGACGAAGAACGCCTCGGGGTTCTCGGCGATCAACGCTTGCTGCTCGTCGAAGACGGACTTGACCCAGAGGTGCCGTTCCTGCTCGTCGAACATGACGAAGATCTTCGAGCGCACCCGGAACGTCGCCGTGTCCCACGTCTCGCGCTCCTCCGCCTCGGGCAGCGAGAGTGCGAGGCGCCGGACGGTGGCCGCGCGCATCAGTGGGCGACCCCGGCGGCGCCGTGCTCATCGATCAGGGCGCCGGTTGTGAAGCGCTCCAGGGCATAGGGCTTCGCAAGCTCACTCTGCTCGCCGGTGGCGACCGTCTCCGCGAAGGCCCAGCCGCTGCCGGGCGTGGCCTTGAACCCCCCGGTGCCCCAGCCGCAGTTCAGGAACAGGCCCGGCACGGGGGTCGCGTCGATGATCGGGGAGGCGTCGGGGCAGATGTCGACGATGCCGCCCCACGTGCGCAGCAGCGCCGCGTGCTGGAAGACGGGGAACAGCTCGACGGCCGCGGCCATCTGGTGCTCGATCACGTGGAACGACCCGCGTTGCCCGTAGCCGTTGTAGCTGTCGATGCCCGCGCCCATGACGAACTCGCCCTTGTCGGCCTGCGAGACGTAGACATGCACCGCGTTGGACATCACGACGCAGTTCAGGACCGGTTGGTAGAGGGCGCTCACGAGCGCCTGGAGCGGATGGGACTGCACCGGCAGACGCAGCCCGACCATCTCGGCCAGCACGCTCGTGTGTCCGGCGGCGACCAGCGCCACCTTGTTGGCGCGGATCGACCCACGCGTGGTCTCGACGCCCGTGACGGAGCCGCCCTCGCCACGCAGGAACCCCGTGACCTCCGCGTGCTCGACGACGTCGACGCCGCGTTCGCTCGCACGCGTCGCGAGCGCCCACGCGATCCGGTCGTGCCGCGCCGTGCCGCCGCGCCGCTGCAGCGCCCCGCCGATGACGGGGTAGCGCACGTCGGCCGAGATGTTGATGATCGGGCAGAACTCCTTCACCTGCTCGGCGTCGAGCATCTCGGCATCGACGCCCTGCAGGTGGTTGGCCTCCACGCGCCGGGTCGAGTTCCGCACCTCGCCGATGTGGTGCAGGACGTTGAGCACACCCTTCTGGTCGAACTGCAAGTCCCACGCCAGGTCTTCTTCGAGGCCCTCCCAGAGCTTGAGGGAGTGCTCGTAGATCGCGGCCGAGGCATCCCAGAGGTAATTGGAGCGGATCACGGTCGTGTTGCGCGCGACGTTGCCGCCGGCGAGCCAACCCTTTTCCACGATGCAGACGTCCGTGATGCCGTGGTTCTTCGCCAGGTAGTAGGCGGTGGCCAGGCCGTGGCCGCCACCACCGACGATGACGACCTCGTAGGCGTCCTTCGGCTCGGCGCTGCGCCAGTAGCGTTGCGGTTCTTCCATCGGCCCCCCGCGGCGCAGTCTGGCCGAACGGCACGGGTCCGGCAACGTCGAGATGCGCTGGACGCAACGGATGATTCGACTCTGTGAGGAACGCCGCACTACGATGCAGCGGTTTCCGGAATGGGGGTTGCCAGGTGCGCGACGAGCCAGGAGGATCGCTGCAGTCCGTGAATCGGGCGCTGACCGCGCTCGAGCTGGTCGCGGACGCCGGTGAGATCGGCGTGAGCGAGCTCGGGCGGCAGCTGGGCGTGCACAAGGCGACGGCCTCACGGCTGGCGGCGGTGCTGGCGGAGCGCGGACTGCTGGAGCGCGACCCGGTCACCGAGCGATACCGGATCGGGTTCGGACTGGTGCGTCTCGCCGGCGCGGCGATGAGCGGGCTCGATCTTGTCCGGCTGGCTCGGCCGGTGCTCGAGACGCTCGCCGAGCGCGCGCGGGAGGCGACGAACCTCGGGGTGCGAAGCGGCGACGACATCGTCTACGTGGACCAGATCTCCGGCACCCGATCGATCGTCACGGTCAGTTGGGTCGGCAAACGCACGCCGATGCACTGCACCTCCAACGGCAAAGTGCTGCTGGCGTGGGCGGAGGAGATCGATCGCGATCGCGTGCTCGAGGGCCCGCTCGAGACCTTCACACCGCACACGGTTGTCGATCCCGACGCACTGCGCGCCGAGCTGGTGTCGGTGCGCACGCGCGGCTACGCGCAGGCGGTGGAGGAGTTCGAGGACGGGCTCAACGCCGTCGCGGCACCGGTGCGGCAGGCGGACGGCCGTGTGATCGCGGCGCTCGGCGTCTCTGGGCCCGCGTTCCGCATGCACGCGGTCGACATTCCTCGCCTGGGCGCGCTGACCGCGGAGGCGGCTGGTGCGGTGTCACGCCAACTTGGGTACTTGGAACGCGGCAGGGCGGCCGGATGAGGGGGGGAACGTCATGACGATCGAGTGGGATGCGAATGCGCGCCACGTGGACTCGATGCTGGATGTGGTCGGGAAGACGCCGCTCGTACGTCTCCGGCGGGTCGCGCCCGACATCGAGCTGTTCGCCAAGGTCGAGTGGTACGGGCCGACCGGCTCGGTCAAGGACAGGATCTACGCGCACATGCTTGCCAAGGCCGAGGCCGAGGGCCGTCTGCGCGCCGGGATGACGATCATCGAGTGCACGACCGGCAACGCGGGCATCGCGTGCGCTGCCGTCGCCGCGATCAAGGGGTACTCGTGCACGATCGTGATGCCGAAGGGCATGAGCCCCGAGCGCAAGCGCATGATCGAGGCCTACGGGGCACGGCTCGTGTTGACGCCGGGCGCCGGCACCGACATCGACCTGGCGCTGTCGGAGATGCGCCGGATCGTCGCCGAGGATCCCGGCGCTTACTTCTTCCCGGGGGAGTTCGAGAACCCGGACAACCCCGAGGCGCAGGAGGCGAGCGGCCGCGAGATCTGGGAACAGCTCGACGGCCAGGTCGACGCCGTCGTGGCCGCGCAGGGGACCGGCGGCTGGATCACGGGCGTCACGCACGTGCTCAAGGCGAACGCGCCCGACGTCGTCGCGTACGCGGTGGAACCGGCCGAGTGCCCGCTGATCAGCGAGCAGCGCTGGGGCACCCACGGCGTGCCGGGCATCGGCGACGGCATCATCCCGCGCAACCTCGACCTGGGCGCGATGGACGGGATCGTGACGGTCAGCACCGCCGAGGCGCTCGAGATGGCCCGGCGCATGGCGCGCGAGGAAGGGCTGCTCTGTGGCCCGTCTTCCGGGATGAACGTGGTGGCCGTCGCGAAGGTCGCCGCGAAGCACCCGGAGCTTCGTCGCTTCGTCACCGTCGTGCCCGATACGGGGCAGCGGTACCTGAGCGGCGAGCTGTTCGGCGAACGCGGCGACGCGGAGGAGGAGCCCGACCGCGATCACACGCCCGACACCGACATCCTGGCTCAGGTTGCGGCCCACCGGGACCGCCTAGAGTTCATCGCATGACGGAGCCCTGGGAACTGACGGCGACCGATGCGCTGGCGCGGATGCGCACCAAGGAGTTCTCGCCCGTGGAACTGCTCGCATCGGTCCGCGCGCGTGCCGCGGTGGTCGAGCCGACGGTGAACGCGCTGACAGAGCAGCTCGGCGACTCGGCGAACGAGGCGGCGCGCGACTCCGAGGCTCGGTATCAGCGCGGTGAGGCGATCCGTCCGCTCGAGGGGCTCCCGGTGGCCCTTAAGGAGGAGATGCCCGTCGAGGGGTGGCGCATGCGGTACGGCTCGCTCGCCGTCGACGAGATCTCAGAGCACACGGCCCCGGTTCCCGAGCGCATCTTCGCCGCCGGGGCTGTCGTGCACGCACGGACGTCCACGCCCGAGTTCAGCTGCGCCGGCTACACCCACTCCGACCTGTGGGGCGTCACGCGGAACCCGTGGAACCCCGAGGTCGCGGTCGGCGGCTCCAGCGGGGGGTCGGGTGCGTCACTCGCGAGCGGCACGTCGACGCTCGCAAGTGGGTCGGACATCGGCGGCTCGATCCGGATCCCCGCGTCGATCAACGGGGTCGTCGGGTACAAGGCGCCGCACGGGCGTGTGCCGACCTACCCGCCGTTCAACCTCGACCGCTACTGCCACGACGGCGCGATGGGGCGCACGATCGCCGACACGGCGTTGTTCCACAACGCGCTGGCCGGCCCGCATCCGCTCGACATGACGTCGCTGCGACCGAAGGTGGAGATCCCACCGACGCTCGAGGGCATCGAGGGCATGCGGATCGCACTGTCGGTCGATCTCGGATCGTGGGACATCGACGACGAGGTCGCGGCCAACACGCGGGCGGCCGCCGAGGCGCTCGAGACCGCGGGCGCGATCGTCGAGGAGGTCAAGCTGCCTTGGTCGCTCGAGCGGATCATGAGCGCGGCGCGCCGGCACTTCGCCGGGATCTTCGGGGCCTACATCGCCGAGGTCTGCGACGCCTCGCCCGACTTGGTGACCGACTACGCGATGGCCTGGGCCGACGACGTGCGATCGCTGATCGGCGAGCCGGGCGCGTACCTCCACGGGCTCGACATGGAGGGGGAGCTGTGGCTACCGCTCGGCGTGCTGTTCGAGACCTGCGACGCGCTGATCTGCCCGACATGGGCGGTCACGGGCATCCCGGCCGGGGACAGCCTCATCGGGCAGGTGTTCGAGGATGGCGGCCCGAACGACCGGCAGTTCACGTGCTTCATGACGACGCCCTTCAACCTATTCTCGGCCTGCCCGGTGCTGGCCGTGCCGAGCGGGGTTGCGCCGTCCAACGGTGTGCCGACCGGCATCCAGATCGTCGGCCGCACGTATGACGACGTGACCGCGTTCCGGGTCGGCGCCGCGCTCGAGCGCGTGCGACCTTGGACGGGATTGGCGCCGACGCTCGCGTGACGCTGCAGGATCGCCTTCAGGCGCTGGTCGATGCGGACGTCGACGCATGGCAGACGATGCCGGCGCGACTGCTGTGCGTGCTGACGCCGGACGTCGAGGTCGAGGTCGCGGCGGGCGTCGCCGATCTCGAGATCGGCGAGCCGCTCAGGCCCGGCGCTCGGTTCCGGATCGCCAGCGTGACGAAGCCGTTCGTGGCCGCGGCCACCTTGCGACTTGTCGAAGAAGGCCGGCTATCACTGCAAGACACGGTGGCCGCGTTGCTGGCTGGTCCATACGACGAGCTGCTGCGCGAGGGCGGCTACGACACGGGCGCGATCACGCTGTGGCACCTGGTGACGCACACGAGCGGTATCTACGACTTCGCAGCCGACGCCTACGACCCGTCGATCCCGGGTGGCTTCACGGCGGAGGTGGCCGCGGATCCCGCACGCCGATGGACGCGGCTCGAACAGATCGAGTTCGCCGTGGCGCACGGCAAGCCCTACGGCGACCCCGGCACGGTGTTCGGCTACTCGGACACCGGCGCGTGTCTCGTCGGCGAGATCGTCGAGCGCGCGACGGGCATGACGATGGGCGCGGCGATCCGGGACCTCGTGGGCTACGAACGGCTCGGCCTGACGCACACGTGGCAGGAGACGATCGAGCCCGAGCCCGCCGACCTGCCGCAGTTGTCCCACCAATACGAGGGGCCGCTGGACGTCGCCGACATGGATGCCTCCGTCGACCTGTACGGAGGCGGCGGCCTGATGTCGACGTGTGGCGACCTCGCCCGGTTCTTTCGCGGACTGCTCCAGGGCGAGGTGTTCACCCGCCCGGAGACACTCGCCACGATGACCGCGACGCTTCAAGGGATCCCGCGGGCCGAGGGGACGCCGCTCGAGGACGATCCCGCGAAGGCAGCGATGTACTTGTTCCGCGGCCATATCGGCGGCGAGACCTGGTGGGGCCATGGCGGCTACTGGGGAACGACGGTGTTCACCTGCCCGACGCGCGACGTCACGATCGTGGCCGGCCATCAGCGGTCGGACATGCCCGAGGAGTTCGATCGCAAGAAGATCGTGGCCGACGCGTTCGCGGCGCTCGTCGGCTGACGGTCGGAGCCGGGCTCGGCGTATCCTCCGGCCCATGACGACCTACCCGCTGTCAGCCGAAGACCGTGAGATCCAGGATCGCGCCCGCCGCTTCGTCGACGAGGAGTTGATCCCCTGGGAGCAGCACGCCGAGGAGCACGGCGGCCAGATCCCTCCCGAGGACAAGCGGCGCCACACGGAGCTCGCGATGGAGCTCGGCTTCTCCGGTATGAACCTGCCGAAGGACCTCGGCGGCGGCGGATACACGATGTTGCAGCAGGTCCTGGTCTCCGAGCAGATCGGGCGCGTGACGAACGCGCTTGGGTGGTGCGTCCACACGCCGGCCGCGTGGGCGCCCGACGTGATGACGCCCGAGCAGATCGAGACGTACCTGAAGCCGGCGATCCGCGGCGAGCGGCACGAGTGCTACGCGATCACGGAGGCCGGCGCCGGCTCCGACGTCGACGCGATCGAGGCGACGGCGCGGCGCGACGGCGACGAGTACGTGCTGGCCGGCGAGAAGATGCACGTGACCTCGTATAACTCAGCCGACCATCTCTTCTTCCAGGCGAAGCTGGTCGGCGGAGACCACGAGGGCGAGCACGCGATGTTCGTGGTCGACAAGGACACGTCGGGCGTGCGGCTCGTGGCGGAGCCGCGATATACGCACACGTACGCCGACACGCACGCGATCGTGGCGTTCGACGACGCGCGGGTCCCGGCGTCGCAGTTGATCGGGGCGGAGGGCGACGGCATGTCGTTCACCTATGCGTGGTTCCGCTACGAGCGGCTGATGATCGCGGCGCGCTGTTGCGGCGCGGGCGAGCGTCTGATCGACGAGGCGACCGCGTTCGCGCAGGAGCGGGTGCAGTTCGGCGCGCCGATCATCGAGAACCAGGCGATCGGCCACATGCTTGCGGACTCGCTGACGGAGCTGTGGGCCGCGCGGCTGATGACCTACCGGCTGGCCGAGAACATCGACGTCAACGTCGACGTCAAGATCCAGCACGCGCAGTGCTCGATGGTGAAGCTGTACGCGAGCGAGATGGCCGGGCGCGTGGCCGATCGAGCGGTGCAGATCTTCGGCGGCCGCGGCTACATGCGCGAGAACGTCGCGGAACGGTTCTGGCGCGAGGTGCGCGTCGACCGTATCTGGGAGGGCACGAGCGAGATCCAACGGAACATCGTCGCGGACCAGCTGGGCAAGCGCGGCGTCCGCGCCCTTGTCGGCTGATCTCGCTGGAGAGGAGACCGCGGATGGGCGGCCAGATCGTCGAGGGTTTGGTTGCGAGGGTGACGTTCATCCATGGGGCGTTCCTCGAAAGCATTGAGGATCTCGACGACGGGTCATTCTTGGCGAGGCCCGGTGCCAAGGCGCCGTCGGTGGCGTTCCACCTCTGGCACACGGCGCGATGGGCCGACGCCTTCCAGGCGCGACTGGGATCGTTCGCGCCCGAACTGACGCGGTTCACCGGCCGGGAGCAGATCTGGGATGAGCGTGATCTCGCAAGCTCATGGGGACTCGGCGGCATGCTCGGCAAGGAGGCCACGGGAATGGGGCTGGACGACGACGCCTCCGCGGCGCTGCCGCTTCCCGGGAAGGGCGAAGTGGTGTCGTACGCGGGCGACGCGTTCGCGGCGGCCGAGAGCATCTTCCGCGGTATCGACGACGAGGAGGTGCTCGTACCGAGCGGAGACTTCTACGATGAAGGCGGGTGGATCGTGCTCGACCACTTCGGCTGGCACCTTACGCACGCATCTCGGCATCTCGGGATGATCGAGGCATTGAAGGGGGTCCTCGGCGTCGAGGGAACGGCGACGGTCTGAGGCTGGAGGCCGGCTAGCCGAGACCGATGCTGACGAGCCAGCCGAGCGGCTCGTCGTCTTCTTCGAGCGGAACCGCGCCGACGACGAAGACTTCGTCAGGTTCGACGTCGAACTGACGTGCGGCGAGCGTGAGCGCCTCCGCTCGGGCGGCTGTCAGGTCGGATCGCAGGATGCGGTATTCGTGTCCCACGGCTATCACGGTAGGCCACCCCGATGACCCTCCGGTGTCCGTCGGATGAACGATTCGGGGCGGCTACCGGCCTATGACTCCCGCCGTCGATGGCGGGTCAACGAGCGCGCGGTGTCCCGTGGTGTCGCGAGGAAGGCGCGGGATCCTGGTCAGGGTACGGTCGCGGTGCGCCCGAGTAGTCGCCCTGGAGTCTGAAGATCCGGTCCACGTGTCTGGAGCCTCTCCAAGCGGCGACGGCTCCGATCAAGAACAAGGCAATCACCTCGACCATGGCGCCCATCCGACAAGTATGGCCCCTCGGTTAAGAATCAGTCTGTGGGTATGCCGGGAGAGCAGTTCGGCCTCGGTCGCGTATACGACTTCGCTTCTCGAGGTCATGGGTGGAGGACACTCATGGCTTGTTCGCCCGGACGCCGGCGCGGGGTGCTGATCAGTCAAGCGGAAGGCTCCAGCGTGGGTGCGCCAGAGCCCTCCGGATCGTTCGCGTGGGAAGGATTTGAACGATCCCGCGCAGTCTCACACCACTCGGATTCCTGCGCAATCCGGACGTGGCAGCACGGCAGATGCACCAGAAGCGACTCACGCGACAGCAGCGGAGACGGCCTCTTCGATCTTCTGCCTCGCGACCTCTGAGAACCCTCGATCCGCCTCCGGATCGAACAACTCGGCCGCTCGGACGACGCCGAGATTGCCCTCTTGGAACAGGTCAGGCAGGGGGACGCCTCGCCCCTCGTACCGACGCGCGATCGGAACGACCAGCCGTAGGCTCGCCTCGATCAGCTTCTTCCTGGCTACCTGGTCGCCTCCCCGGCTCGCGATCGCGAGCGCCTTCTCCTCCTCGGGACCCAGCGGGGGAACGGCCTCGGCGGCCGCGAGGTAATCGCGAACAAGATCCGAGTCGTCGTCGATCGGCAAGGAAGGCCCCGGGCTTAGCCGACGTGCAGGATCGAGGTGTCGTCGAGCGGCCAGGTCAGGGTGACCTCGTCCCCTTGATCGATCGCGTCGCTGGCGTTGCTCGACAGCTGGTGCACGATGAACCTCCGCTCGGCGCTCGTGTCCACGTGGAACTGCATCAAGGTGCCCAGATAGACGATCTGCGCCACGGTCCCCGTCAGTCGTGATCCGCCGTCGGCAACATCGACTTGGCCCTTCGCGATGTCGATCCGCTCGGGACGCACTGCCGCAAGCACGTTCGACCCGGCCGCGAGGTCGAGACCTTCGGCCGGCGCGATCATCCGATCGCGCTCGTTCACCTTCATGACCGCGTGGCCGTCCTCGACCGAGCTCACCGTGAGCTCCGCGGCGTTCAACACACCCACGAAGTCTGCAACGAACGGCGTTGCCGGGCGCTCGTAAACGTCGCGAGGCGAGCCGAGGTGCTCGATCACGCCGGCGTTCATCACCGCGATCCGATCCGACATCGACAGGGCTTCCTCTTGGTCGTGTGTGACGTAGACGAACGTCGTCTTGAGCTCGTTCTGGATCCGCTTCAGCTCCAGCTGCATCTGCTTGCGGAGCTTCACATCGAGGGCGCCGAGCGGCTCGTCCAGCAGCAAGGCCGCGGGCTCGTTGACCAATGCACGGGCGAGCGCCACGCGCTGCTGCTGGCCGCCCGACAGCTGCCCGGGCTTCCGGTGCTCGTACCCCTCGAGCCGCACGATCGTGAGCATCTCCATGACCTTGCGCTCGCGTTCGTCCTTCGGCACCTTCTTGAGCTTCAGGCCGTACTCGATGTTCTGCTGCACGTCCATGTGCGGGAACAGCGCGTAGTTCTGGAAGCACATGTTGACGTGCCGCTTGTTCGGCGGGATGCCCACGACGTCCTCGCCGCGCAGCAGGATGTCGCCCGCGTCGGGCTCCTCGAACCCGGCCACCATCCGCATCGTGGTGGTTTTGCCGCAGCCCGACGGCCCGAGCAGCGTCAGGAACTCGCCCTCGCGGATGTCGATCGAGACGTCGCTGACCGCCGTCACGTCGCCGAAGCGCTTCGTGACGCCGCGGATGCTGATCGCTGGAGTGGTGTCGCTCATCGGTGTGGTCATCCTTTCCCGGCGCGGAGAGAGCCATATTCGTCGGCGGCCATCCCGGTCTGCGCCTCCAAGTGGCGCTCGGACACGAACCGCCCGACCTCGGAGGCCACGACGACGATCACGGACACGACGAGGATCACGACGGCCACCGCAATCACCGACGGCAACCGCTCGGGCAGCCGCAACTGCGAGTACAGGTACACCGGGAACGTCGCCTGGTCGCCGGCGATGAACGACGAGATCACCAGCTCGTCGAACGAGATCGTGAACGAGATCAGGAACGCCGAGATCAGCGCCGGCACGAGCAGCGGGAACGTGATCCGCCGGAATGTCGTCATCGCGGACGCCCCGAGGTCGCGCGACGCTTCCTCCAGCGCTGCGGGGATCCGTTCCAGACGCGGCACCATCGTCAGGATCGCGAACGGTAGGGCGATCACGACGTGGCCGATCGCGGCGGTGTACGGGGACAGCGGCACGCCGGCCGCGTTGAACAGGATCAGCAGCGAGATGCCGAGCACCACGAGCGGGATCACCAGCGGAGCGAGCATGAGCCCCGACACGAGGCCCTTCGCGAAGAACTTCCGCCGAACGAGCGCGATCGCCGCCGGCACCGCGAGCGCCGTCGCGAAGATCGCGGTCAGGGTCGCGACCAGCAGGCTCGTGCGCAGCGCGGCGAGGATCGCCGGGTTCGCCAGGAAGTCGTGGTACCAGCGGGTGGTGAACCCCACCCAGGGAAACGACACGATCTCGCTGTCGTTGAACGAGAAGATGATCAACACCACGATCGGCGCGTACAGGAACAGCACCAGGAACCAGAACGCGACCCACAGCGTCCGGCGTCCGTTCTTCGAGATCGCCGGGTTCATTCCGCCACCGTCCGCACGTTGAGGTACCGTCCGAAGATCGCGAGCAAGATCGCAACCGCGACCAGCAGGAAGACCGACATCGCCGAGCCGAGCTGCCAGTCGAAGCTCGCGGCGAACGAGCTCTGGATCACGTTGCCAAACAGATAGCCGCCCTTCCCACCGACGATCTGCGGCGTGACGTATTCACCGATCGTCGGGATGAACACGAACACGAACGCCGCGATCACGCCCGGCGTCGACATCGGCAGCGTCACCTTGCGGAACGTCGTCCACCGACTGGCGCCGAGGTCGCTCGAGGCCTCGAGCATCTGGAGATCGAGGCTCTCCAGGGACACGAAGATGGGCAGCGCGACGAACGGCACCCAGGCATATGCCAGCACGAGGTAGACCGCGAAGGTGGAGTTGTAGAGCCAGGAGATCGTCGACTCCTGTTGCATGACGCCGGCGCCGCGAAGCAACTCCTGGATCACCCCCTGCGGGTTCAGGAGTACGCGCCAGGCCAGCACACGCAGCAGGTACGACGTCAGGAACGGCGTGATGATCACCAGGAGCAGCGTGTACTTCCGGCGCCCCGCGACGAGCGCCAGCATGTAGGCGACGGGGTAGGCGAGGATCACGCAGGTGATCGAGACGCCCAACGACATCTTCATCGACTTCCAGAACAGCCCGCGCCCCAGCGGCCCCCCCAAGTACGTGGAGCTGTGCAAGAAGTCGCGCCAAGCCTGCAGCGATAGGTACTGGTCGTAGCTGATCAGCGTCAGCACGCCGACGCTGTAGAGCGCGACCAGCACGACCGGGATGAGGAAGAACAGCACGATCCAGAGCATGGGGACCGAGATCAGTCCGAGACTGACCTTCGCCGTCCCGCGACGACGGCGCCGCTGCTTGGGCGGTGTCGTGAGCTCTAGCGGCTGCTCGATCGACATCCGCTCAGCCGAGCGAGGCTTTCACTTCGTTCCATGCGCGGTTGTAGGCGTTGCGCTGCGACTGGAAGCGGTCGAGGTAGCTCAGTGGCTCCGAGAGGTTCTTCTCCGGGTCGTCGAGTCCGAAGACCTTCACCACGTCAGGATCGATCTGCGCAAGGTCGACGTCGAGGTTCGAGTGGCCGTAGCCCCAGGTGCTGATCAGCTTTTCGCCGACGGTCGCCGACGCCCACGCGTCCGCGAACGCATGCGCGTGGTGGTAGTTCGGCGTGCCGGCGCGGAGCACGAGACCCTCGACCCACGCGAGGGTGCCGGTGCTCGGGCGGACGTACTTGACGTCCACTTTGTCCTTGAGCGCGACGTAGGCGTCGGGCCAGGCGTAGGTCGTCCACACGTTGCCCGACTGCACGTCGTCCCACATGTCCTGGTAGTTGACCCAGATGTTGTAGAGGTTCCGATTGCCGACATCGATCGTGTAGTTCTTGATGTCCTCGAGCTCGGTCGCCGTCATGTCGAAGGAGTGGTTCGGGTCCATGCCCTGGGCGATCGCGGCCATCTGCAGGATCCACGGCGTGTCGAACCACGAGATCTTGCCTTGGGCCTGGTCCGTGAACAGGTAGTTGTAGGAATCGAGGTTCGGGTCGATCATGTCGGCTCGGATCAGCGGTGCGGAGTAGCCCCAGTCGAGTTCGATCTCGTACTGCTTGCCGTCGACCTGACCGGCTGCCTCGAGCACGGGGTTCAGCGCCGCGAAGTTCGGGATCTGCGAGGTGTCCCACGGCTGGATCGCGCCCATCGTGACGTAGTCCTGGACGTAGCCGTTCTCCGGGTGCGAGACGTCCCACTCGTAGCCGGCCGCGGTCTTGGCCATCGCGCCTTCGGTGTTAACGAAGAAGCTGAATTTCGGATCCGGATAGCCGGCCTTGAGGTAGTCGGAGAACAGCCACTTCGTGTCGTAGCCCGCCCACTCATAGGCCTTGAGCGTGCCGGGCTCCTGCTCGATCGGCACGAGCGATGCGGAGGACGTGGCGCCGGCTCCGCTCGCGTCGACGCTCTTGCGGCACGCGGCCAACACGCCGCTCGCCCCCAGAACCCCAACGCCCTTCAGGAACGTGCGGCGTGACGCTGCGTTGCCGAACACTGCATCGAACTGTCCCATCCCTATGCCTCCTCGTTCCGGGCGCGACCCGCGGATGATGGGCCGCGCGCGTCCGATGCGCAAGCCCTGGTCTCGCCGATGACTGCCATACGCACTCCTATACGCATCAAACGTCCCATCCGGCGTCGACGGGGATGTCATGTCCGGTGATGTTCTTTGCCCCTGCCGACACAAGGAAGTCGATCGCGGCCGCGATGTCCTCCTCCTCGACGAAGCGGCCGAGGGCGGTCTGGGCGGCGAAGTCGGCGTAGACCTGCTCGGGCGTCGTGCCCAGGCGCTCGGCCTTCGTCGCGACGATCTTGTCCATACGCCCTCCGTGGGTCACGTTGGGGCACACCGTGTTCACGGTGATGTCGTGGGGCCCGAGCTCGAGCGCAAGGGTGCGGGTGAGGCCCCGGACCGCCCACTTGGATGAGGAGTACCCGCTGCGGTTGCGGTAGCCGCGGAGGCCCGACGTGCCGGCAAGGTTGACGATCCGCCCGCCGCCGCGAGCGATCATGTGCGGCGCCACGTGCTTGCACGGAAGGAACGTCCCGATCACGTTCAGGTCCAGGATCGCCCGGAAGTCCTCGACCGGGTACACGGTGGCGGGCGTCTCGATCGGCCCCGTCCCGCCGGCCGTGTTGACGAGGATGTCGATGCCACCGAAGCGCCGGGCGACGTTTTCAACCATCGTGGCCACCTCGCGCTCGTCGGTCACGTCGCAGGTGACGGCGAGGCTCCGGCGTTCGGGGTACTTCTCGTCGAGCAACCCGGCGTGCTCTTCGAGGGCGGCGGTGTCGCGGCCGATCAGCGCGACGTCCGCACCGTCGCGCGCGAGGTGATCGCTCACCACGCCGCCGATCCCTTTCGCGGCGCCGGTCACGATCGCGACCTTCCCCCCCAGCGGGCGTTGTTCGCTCATGCGGTTGCCCTTCCCTTCCGTTTCGTGGCGGAGCGCTTGGCGGCCGGGGTGATCGCGCTGCGGGTGGCCGTGACCGGGGGCACGTGCAGGCCGAGCGCCTTCGCGAGCACCGTCGCCGCGTCATGCACGTGTGCGACGTCGTCACGGACCCGCTCGGGCGTCAGACGGGGACTGGGCCCGGCGATGCCGATCGCGCAAACCGCCTCGTCGCGCGCGTTGACCACCGGGACGGCCACGCCCCAGACCCCCAGGTTGGTCTCCTCATACGAGCTGGCCCACCCGCGCGTCCGGATCTTCGCCAGCTCGTCGCGCAGGAGCCCCGGGTCGGTCAGCGTCGCGTGGCACAAGTGCTCGAGCGGGCTCGTGACGATCCGCTCGGCCTCGTCGGCGCGCATGAACGCAAGCAGAGCCTTCTGCGAGGCGCCGGCGTGCAGCGGTAGCTGCCGGCCCGGTTGGACCGAGAGCCGCAGAGGCTGCGGGGTCTCGACCCGCTCCAGGCAGACCGCGTGGTCACGCGCGGGCGATAACACGGTGAGCAGCGCGGTCTCGCCCGTCTCGTGCGAGAGGCGCCGCAGCGCCGGCAGCGCCACCGAGCGCAGGTCGACGACGGCGCGTGCCCGATCGCCGAGCTGCAACGCGGCGATCCCCAACCGGAACCGCTTGGTCTCCTCGTGCTGGCTGACGTAGCCATGGCGGCGCAGCGCCGCGAGGATCCGGTGCACGGTCGGGATCGGCAGACCGAGACGCCGTGCGACCTCGGTGGTGCTCCACTCCGGGTGCTCCTCGTCGAAGAGGTCAAGGATCGAGAACGTGCGCTCGAGCACCTGGAACGAGGGCTTGGGCTCTGCGGGCAAGTCGTTCGGTGCGGTCGCCATGATCGACAGGTGGCGCGCGTCAGCGGCGCACGACCACCATCCGCTCCTCGGTCATCTCGCGCACGGCATCGTGCGGGCCTTCCTTCGTGTTGCCCGAGGCCTTCGTGCCGCCGTACGGCATCTGGTCCACGCGGAACTGCGGCGCCTGGTTCACCGTGACCCCACCGAAGCGGAGCCGATGGACCGCGTCGAGCGCGGTGGCCAGGTCGCGCGTGAAGATGCCGGCCTGCAGGCCGTACTCCGTGCCGTTGGCGAGGTCGATCGCCGCGTCGAGCGTCTCGAACGTCGCGATCGAGATCACCGGCCCGAACACCTCTTTGTTCCAGACGGGTTGTGCGGTGTCGACATCGTCGAGCACCGTCGGGCGGCGGTGCCCCTCGCCGAACGTCCCGCCGGTGAGCTCGCGCGCCCCGGCGCCGATCGCGTCGGCCACCATGGCGTCGACCCGGTCGCGCGCCTCCCGCGTGATCGTGGGGCCGACGTCGGTATCGGGGTCGGCGGGGTCGCCCGCCCGCTGCGCCGTCGCCGCGGTGACGAGCTTCTCGGCGAACGCCTCGCGCACGCTTTCGTGCACGATCGCCCGCTGGACGCTGATGCAGGACTGTCCCGCGAACGCGTAGCCACTCGTCGCGCTCATCGTCGCGGCGGCGTCCAGATCGCCATCGGCGCAGACGATGACCGGGGTGGCGTTCCCGAGCTCGAGCGTGACGCGCTTGCGCGCGGCCTTCGCCTTGAGGTCCCAGCCGATCGCGGCGGAACCGGTGAAGGTCAGGAGGCCGACGCGCTCGTCAGCGATCAGGGCGTCGGCGATCGGGACCGGCTCGCCCACCAGTACCGACATCCACGCGGGCGGCAGTCCAGCGCGATGGAACGCGCGCACCAGCTCGATCGCGGTCATCGGGGCCTTGTCGGCCGGCTTCAGCACGACACCGCAGCCGGCGGCCACGGCGGGCCCGATCTTGTGCGCCGCAAGGGTCAAGGGGAAGTTGAACGGCGTGATCGCGGCGACGACCCCGACGGGCACGCGGATCGTGAACCCGAGGTGCCCGGCGCCGGCGGGATGAGCGTCCAGCGGCACGCCGCGGCCGGCCAGCGACCGCGCTTCCACCGCGGAGAAGATCAGGGTCTGCACGCAGCGGTCCGCCTCGGCGAGCGCCTGCTTCATCGGTTTGCCGTTCTCGGCTGAGATCAACGCGGCGAACTCCTCACGACGGGCGTGCACCTCGGCGGCGACACCGTCCAGGATCACGGCGCGCTCCGAGGCGGTGAGCCCGGCCTGCATCGCGTCCCATGCACCGTCGACGGCGGCGCGCGCGGCCTCGGCGTCGAGCCAGGGGACGACGCCGACGGTCCGGCCGTCCCAGGGCGAGGTCACCTCGACGCCCGGGCCCGTTGAAACGTCTTCGCCGGCGACCACGAGGGACGTGACGGACGGTGCCTGCTGCATCCCTTGGACCCCCTGTCGGGTTGCCGGTCGACCGGCGGATGGTAGCATCCGCATCCCAGCTGTCGAGAGGCCTTTTCACCCAGTGAAATGAGCCAGGAGGTGCCGATGGACCGTCCCGACCTCGAGCTCCTGCGCGGCGCGATCGACATGCACGCGCACACGGCACCCGCGCTGTTCAACCGGCACATCGACGACGCGGCGCTGGCCGAGTACGCGATCCGCTACGGGATGCGCGGCTTCGTGCTCAAGGATCACGACGCCTCCACCACCGGCCGCGCCTACTACGTCAACCGGATGTACCCCGACGTCGAGTCGTTCGGCGCCGTCGTGCTCAACCGATCCGTCGGCGGACTGGACCCCTACGTCGCCGAGGCGGCGCTGCACTACGGCGCCAAGATCGTGTGGATGCCCTCGAACCACTCGAAATACCACGCGGACTTCTACGACATCCCCGACTACCCGCAGTTCGGACGCCCGAAGAAGCAGCTGCCCGGCGAGGGCATCACCGTGTTCGAGGAAGACGGCGTCACGCTGACGAAGGCCGCGCGCACGATCTGCGAGGTGGTGGCGGCCAACGATGCATCGCTCGCCACCGGGCACCTGTCCTTGCCCGAGATCCGCACGCTCCAGGACGCCGCGATCGAGGCGGGCGTCAAGAACTTCATCGTGACCCACGCGAACTGGTCCTTGTGCAAGCTCGACGTATCCGTACAGAAGGAGCTGATCGCCAAGGGCGCGACGATCGAGTACGTCGCGTGCTCGTGCGTGTCGCCGATCTTCTGGGAGCAGCAGCCTGGCGAGCTGGCGGAGTGGATCATGGAGCTCAAGGGGGACAACCTCGTGTTCGGTTCCGATCTGGGGCAGTTCGCGGGGCCGCCACACCCCGAGGGGCTGCGCATGCTGCTGGCCGCGCTGCTCGGCGTGGGCGTGCCCTTCGAGTACCTGGAGAAGATGACGAAGGCCAACCCGGTCGCGGTGCTCGGCCTCGAGCCGGGCTGGACCCCCGCCGTGCCGGCGGATCTGCCCGACGCGCCCGCGCGCCGAGAGGAGACCGAGTGACGAGCTACTGGCATCCCTTCGCCGACGGCGCGGCGGTGGAGGCCGCCGGCGAGCTGTCGATCGTGCGCGCGGAGGGTTCCCACATCTGGGACGCGGACGGTCGGCGCTACCTGGATGCGACCGCCAGCCTCTGGTACTGCAACGTCGGGCACGGCCGCGCGGAGATCGGCGACGCGGTGGCGGAACAGATGCGCGCGCTCGAGTCGTACTCGACCTTCCAGGATCTGACGAATCCCGCGGTATCGGCGCTCGCCGATCGCGTCGCGTCGATCGCGCCGATGGCGGATGCGAAGGTCTTCCTGACGAGCGGCGGGTCGGATTCGATCGACACCGCGACGAAGATGGTGCGCCGCTACTGGCAGCTCGTGGGGCAACCCGATCGGACGATCCTATTGCGCCGCGAGCGCGCGTACCACGGGATGCATGTCGGCGGGACGTCGCTGGCGGGGATCGCCCCGAACGCCGCCGGCTACGGACCGTTGCTGCCCGACGTCGAGGAGGTGTCCTGGGACGACGCCGACGCGTTGCGCGCCTCGATCGAGCGGCTCGGGGCCGACCGGGTGGCCGCCTTCTTCTGCGAGCCGGTGATCGGCGCGGGGGGCGTCTTCGCGCCACCCCCGGGCTACCTCGAGCAGGCTCGGGCGGTCTGCCGCGAGACCGGGGTGCTGTTCGTGGCCGACGAGGTCATCACCGGGTTCGGCCGGACCGGAGACTGGTTCGCCAGCACGCGGTGGGGGCTCGACCCGGACCTCGTGACCTGTGCGAAGGGCATCACGAGCGGTTACCTCCCGCTGGGGGCCGTCCTGGTGGCGCCGGGCGTGTGGGGGCCGTTCTTCGCCGAAGGCGCGGGCATGTTCCGGCACGGCTACACGTATTCGGGGCACGCGGCGGTCGCCGCGGCCGGCCTCGCCAACCTCGACATCATGGTGCGAGACGACATCCTCGCGCGAGCCGTTGAGATGGAGGCCCACCTTGCGGAGGGCCTCCGACCGCTCGCCGACCACGAGCTGGTCAGCGAGGTCCGCGCCGGCACCGGCGTCCTCGCGGCGGTCCAGCTGGACCCCGACCGGCTGGCGGCCGACACGGGCCTGCTCGGCCGCGTCGTGCCGGCGTGTCGCTCCAACGGCATCATGACCAGGACGTTGGCGACCGGCGCGATCCAGATCTCGCCGCCGCTGACCCTCGCCGACGACGAGGTGGACGAGCTGGCCGCGGGCATCGGCGCCGCGCTGGACGAGATGGGGTAGACCATGCGGATCGGGATCCCGACCGAGGTGAAGAACCACGAGTACCGGGTCGCCGCCACGCCGGAGGGCGTGCGCGAGCTCACCCACGCCGGGCACGCCGTGATCCTGCAGGCCGGAGCGGGCCTCGGCTCCGCGATCCCGGACGAGCGATACGTCGCCGCCGGCGCGTCGATCGGCCCCGACGCCGACGCCGTGTTCGCCGATGCGGACCTGATCGTGAAGGTCAAGGAGCCGCAGCCCGAGGAGTACGAGCGGTTCCGGTCCGATCATCTGCTCTTCACGTATCTGCACCTCGCCGCCGACGAGCGGCTGACGCGATTCCTGGCGGAGCGGCGCGTGCGCGCGGTCGCCTACGAGACGGTGCAGCTGCCGGACGGACGGCTTCCCCTGCTCGCGCCGATGTCGGAGATCGCCGGTCGGATGGCGCCGCAGGAGGGCGCGAAGTACCTGGAGCGGCCCCAGGGCGGGCGCGGTGTGTTGATCGGCGGCGCCAGCGGGGTCGCGCCCGCGACGGTGGTCGTGCTCGGCGGCGGCATGGCCGGATGGAACGCGGCCGAGATCGCCGCCGGCATGCAGGCCGAGGTGATCGTCGTCGACAAGAACGTCGACCGCCTGCGTGAGATCGACCGGATCTGGCGCGGCAGGATCCAGACCGTGATGTCGTCCCGCCTGGCGGTCGAGGAGCTCGTGCTGCGCGCCGACCTCGTCGTCGGCGCGGTGCTCGTGCCGGGGGCGAAGGCGCCCCACCTCGTGTCCGCGGAGCAGGTGGCCGCGATGCGACCCGGCGCGGTGCTCGTCGACATCTCGATCGACCAGGGCGGGTGCTTCGAGACCTCCCACGTGACGACGCACGACGATCCGACGTACCTGGTCGACGACGTGGTGCATTACTGCGTCGGCAACATGCCCGGCGCCGTGCCGCGCACCTCGACGTACGCGCTCACCAACGTCACGCTGCCCTACGTGCTGGCGATCGCGGGCGTGGGCGTCGAGCAGGCCGTGCGCGACGACCCGGCGCTGGCGCTGGGCGTCAACACGTGGGACGGCGCCGTCACGAACGGGGGGGTCGCCGCGGCCACCGGCGTGACGGCGACGCCGCTCGCTTCCATCGTGGGCTAGAGGGGGTCTGTGTGCGGCGAGCGGTACCGATGGTCTCCTACGAGGACTGTGCGTCGGCAGCCGACTGGCTCTGCGCGGCGTTCGGATTCAGCGAGGTCGGGGAGCGGCTCGCCGACGACGAGGGCCGTGTGACGCACGTCGAACTCGATCGCGACGGGGCCAGGGTGATGCTCGGGTGGCCGGGACCGGCGTACCGCGGCCCTCGTCGTCATGCGGCGTCCTGCGCGGACGCGTCGGCGTGGCTCGAGCCGCCCTTCGTGGTGGACGGGGTCCTGCTCTACCTGGAGGATGCCGACGCGCATCTCGCGACGGCGCGCGACGCCGGCGCCGAGATCGTCCGCGACCTCGAGGACGCTCCGCCCGGCCGGCTGTACGTGGCCGCAGACCCCGAGGGACACCGGTGGATGTTCGTCCAACCGCCGGCGACCGATCCTCGCTCGAGTTCCGCTGGATGAAACGCGGTTGAGCCTAGTGAGAAGGCGTCCCTATCATCCGCTGACGCAGCAGGGAGGACGCGCGTGTTCGTGAAACCGTTCCGCTACGAGCGAGCACAGACGCTGGCCGACGCCGCCGCGATGCTGCGCGAGGCGGACGGGAGCGCCAAGGTCCTCGCCGGCGGACAGAGCCTGTTGCCGATGATGAACCTCGGCGTGCTCGACCTCGAGGCGCTGATCGACGTGAGCCATATCGAGGGCGCGCGCGGTGTCGCGAGCGAGGACGGCTACCTCTCGATCGGCGCCCTCGCGACGCACCGCGAGCTCGAGCGCGACCCCGCGATCGAGTCCGGACAGCCGCTCGTGGCGGCCGCCGCCCGGTGGATCGGATCGTCACGGATCCGCGCGCGCGGCACGCTGGGGGGATCGCTCGCGCACTCGGACCCCGCCGCAGAGCTTCCGCTCGCCATGGTGGTGATCGGCGCGACCTACGACCTCACCGATGGCAGGGCGAGCCGGACCGTGGCGGCGACCGACTTCCACGAGAGCTACTTCACGACGACGCTCGCCGAAGACGAGCTGCTCGAGCGTGTCCGCGTGCCCGTGCTCGGCCCGGGGTGGGGCTGGGGTTTCGCGGAGGTCTCGCGTCGACGCGGCGATTTCGCGCTGTGCGCCGCCGCCGCGCTCGTGCGCGTCGCGGACGGACGGATCGTCGAGTCGCGCCTCGGTCTCGCCGGCGTGGGCGAGCGACCGATGCGTCTGGGCGCCGTCGAGATCGCGGTGGAGGGGGCGAACGCCGCCGAGCTTGCGGAGCGGATCGGGCCGATCGAGGGGCTGGATCCCGTCAGCGACGTCAGCGCGACGAGGGAGCATCGGCGGCATCTGGCGCGGGTCGTCGCGGTTCGGGCGCTCAACGACGCGGTATCGCGCGGGGTGGCCGCGTGACCGCGACCGACGTGACGGTCACCCTGACCGTGAACGGCGCGTCGACGACCCGCACGACCGGCGGGCACGTCTCTTTGTTGCGATGGCTGCGCGACGTGGCCGATGTCATGGATCCGAAGTACGGATGCGGGGAAGGGGTCTGTGGCGCCTGCACGGTGCTCGTGGACGGAGAGCCCGCGAGCGCCTGCATCGTGCTCGCCGCGCAGGTCGACGGCGCGGCGATCACGACGGCTGCCGGCCTTTGCGACCCGGATGGATCGCTCGGGCCCCTGCAGCGGCGGTTCCACGAGCATCACGCGGCGCAGTGCGGTTTCTGCACCCCGGGCATGCTGCTGTGCGCCCACGCGATGCTTCGCGACGCCGCCGGACCGATGACCCGCGACGACATCCGGGAGCAGCTGCACGGCAACCTCTGTCGCTGCACCGGGTACACCGACATCGTGGACGCGATCGAGGACGCGCAGGCCCGGGGGATCACCCGATGAGCGAGATCCACACGTCGAAGCTCGAGGAGCTCCGTGTCGTCCGTCAGCCGCTGGCGCGACACGATCAGGCGGAGAAGATCGCGGGCACGACGCGTTACGCGGGCGACCTGGCGTTCGCGGGCATGCTGCACGCGCGCCTCGTCCGCTCGCAGGTGCCCAGCGCCCGGCTCATCCGCCGCGACGTCACCGCGGCGGCGGCTGTGCCCGGCGTGATCGCGGTGGTGCTCGGCGAAGACGTGCCGAACAACGAGATCCGCGTCGACGTGCCCGGCCAGACGATCGCGGTCGGCGCGCTCAAGGCGAGCATGCAGGTGCTGGCGACGGACCGCGTCCGCTTCCACGGCGAGCCGATCGCGCTCGTGATCGCCGAGACCGAGGATGCGCTCGCCGTCGCCTGCGACCTGGTCGAGGTCGAGTACGAGGACCTGCCCGTCGTGAGCGACCCCGAGGTCGCCCTGGCCGACGATGCGCCGTCGGTCCACGAGGGCGGCAACCTGCTCGCCGAGTGGCACATCGATCGCGGGGACGTCGACGCCGCGTTCACCGGTGCGGAGGTCGTCGTCGAGGAGACCTACCGCACGCAGTTCGTCGACCACGCTTACCTCGAGCCCGAGGCCGGCGTCGGCTGGCTCGACGACGATGGCGTGCTCAACCTGCGCGTCGCGACGCAGGTGATCGAGCACTACCGCGACGTCGCCAAGATCCTGGGCGTGCCCGACGCGAAGGTGCGTGTGATCGCGCCCTACGTCGGCGGCGGTTTCGGCGGCAAGGAGGACATGACCGTCGAGCCGTACCTGGCGATCGCGGTGCACCGCACGCGACGGCCCGTCCGGATGCTCTGGACGCGGAACGAGTCGCTGCTCGCGCGCGCGAAGCGGCACCGCAACGTGATGCGCTACCGCACGGCGGCCGACGCGGAGGGCACCCTGCTCGCACACGACATCGAGATCGTGTCCGACGCCGGCGCGTACGCCTATCTGTCGGCCTTGGTGCTGCTGTACTCGACCGTGCACGCCTGCGGTCCGTACCGCGTGGCGAACGTGCGGATCCGCGCGAGGACGGCCTATACCAACAACCCGCCCACCTCGGCGTTCCGCGGGTTCGGCGGCATGCAGATGGTGCTTGGCTACGAGTCGCAGATCGACGAGGTGGCGCACAGGCTCGGGATCGACCCCGGCGAGATCCGCAAGCGGAACGCGCTCGCGCGCGGCGACCGTCTGCCGGTCGGCCAAGAGATCATCACCGAGGTCCAGCTGGCACAGACGATCGACGCCGTCCGCGAGCGCGCGGGAGACAAGCCCGCGCCGAGCGGCCCGCGCAAGGCCGTCGGCCGCGCGATCGCATCGAACATGCAGTCCTACGGCCGGCTCGTGTGGCTCAACGACAGCTCCGCCGCGTGGATCGGGTTCCAGATGGACGGGTCGCTGACCTTGCGGTGTGGCGTGCCCGACATCGGCGGCGGCCAGGCCTCGTCGCTGGCCCAGATCGCGAGCGAGGTCCTCGCGGTGGACATGGATCGGATCAGCGTCCACTTCGGCGACTCGGCGCTGACGCCCCTCGCGGGTACGACCACCGCGACGCGACAGCTGCTGATGTCGGGCAACGCGACCTACGAGGCGGCCGTCCTGCTGCGCGATCAAGTGCTCGGCGCCGTCTCGTCCGAAACCGGGCAGCCCGTGCAGTCGTTGCGCATCGAGCCGGGCGAGATCGTTGGACCGGAAGCCGCCACGCCGCTGCTCGCCGCGTTGCAGATCTGCCGGCGCCGCAACGTACCGATCGAGGCGCTGGGGACCTTCTTCGGACCGAAAGGGAAGGAGGTCACCCGCGACCTGGAGGGCGATCGGATCTTCCCGGACTTCACGTTCGGCACGCACCTGGCCGACGTCGAGGTCGATCTGGACACCGGCCAGGTGCAGGTGTTGCGGTACATCGCGGCGCACGACGTCGGCCGCGCGATCAACCCGATGAGCGTCGAGGGCCAGATCGCCGGCGCCGTCGTGCAAGGGCTCGGCCAGGCTTTGCTCGAGGATCTGGTCGTGCAGGACGGCGTGAACCTTACTCCTGGCTTGTTCCAATACATGATCCCGACGGCGACCGACGTGCCGGACATCGAGGCGGTGATCCTCGAATCGGGGGAGGGCCTCGGGCCCTTCGGAGCTCGCGGCATCGGCGAGCCGCCGATCGGGCCGCCCATCGCCGTGATCCCGGCTGCGATCGCCGACGCCGTCGGAGCACGACCGACCACGTTGCCCGTGACGCCCGAGCGTGTGCTCGACGCGGCGGCACGCGGCGCACGCACGTCCTCGTGAACGAGACGATCACCGTTGAGGAGCTCGAGCGGGATCCGTATCCGATCTACGCGCGCCTGCGCCGTGATGCGCCCATCGCGTGGGTGCCCGCCGTCGGTCTGTGGTTCGTCACGCGGTGGCAAGATCTCGTCGACGCGGCGGAGGATCCGGTGCGGTTCCCGGCGGCCGTGCCCAACTCGCCGCTGGACCGCACGTGCGGCGGACCCACGGTGTTGACGGTCGACGGCGAGGAACAGACGCGCTGGCGCGCGCCGATGGAGCGCACGCTCCGGCCGCGGCAGATCGAGCAGACCGCTCCGGAGATCGTGGCGGAGATCGCGACGCAGCTGTTGGACGACCTCGAGTCGGGTGGCGAGGCGGACCTGATGGACGCCTACTGCGAGCCGCTCGCCGTCCTGTCGCTCGCCCGAGCGATCGGGCTCCCCGAGCATCTCGACACGCCCACGCTTCGCCGGTGGTTCCACGATATCGCGGGCGGCACGTCGAACTACGAGAACGATCCCGCGAAGCAGCGCATCGCGGACGCGACGGCCGCGGAGGTCGACGCGGCGCTGCGACCCCGCCTGGAACGGCTGCTCGCCGAGCCCGATGGGTCGATGCTGTCGCACATGCTGCACGCCGAGGAGGGCGACGTGGACGCGCGCATGCGTGGCTTCATGCCGACCCTCAAGGTGGCGCTGATCGGCGGGCTCCAAGAACCGGCGCACGGGCTCGGCTCGACGGTGGTCGGTCTGCTCGAACATCCCGACCAGCTCGACGCGGTCCGCGGCGATCCGGGCGCCTTGATCCGTCGAGCGGTCGACGAGGGTCTGCGCTGGATCTCGCCGATCGGAACGCAGGGACGTGTTGCGGGTCCCGAAGCCACCGTGTCGGGCGTCACGATCCCGCCGGGCGAGGCGGTCGGGCTGATGGTGCCCTCGGCGAACCGCGACGAGCGGGTCTGGGGCCAGGACGCCGACGACTTCGACATGCTGCGCACGAAACACGCGAATGCGGCGTTCGGGTTCGGGCCGCACTTCTGCGTCGGCCATCAGCTCGCTCGGATCCAGATGCGGGTCGGGCTGCGGTTGTTGCTCGAGCGGTTCCCTCGGTTGGCCCTCGACCGCGGCCGGCCGCCCGTGTTCCGCGGATGGGAGTACCGCGGTCCCGCGACGCTGCCCGTGCGGTGGTGAGCGATTCTCACGGTGTGAGAGCCGCTTGTTCCCAGTGAGAAGCGCGACCTAGACTCGGTCGATCCGGAGGCCCCGGGACGCCTCCACCACCCGACGGAGGGAACTCACCATGACCCAGGGCGTCGAGGAGTACGAGCGCAGGACCCCGAAGGGGAAGGCCGCGTGGGAGGCCGCCGCGAAGGTGATCCCCGGCGGCGTCGGCAGCGCGATCCAATTCAAGCCGCCCTACCCGCTGTACCTGGGCGACTCGAAGGGCTCGCGCGTCTGGGACCTCGACGGCAACGAGTACATCGACTACTCCCTCTGTTACGCGGCGATGGTCGCCGGGCACGCCAACCCGGTCATCGTCGAGGCGATCCAACAACAGGCCGCGCATGGCACGCTCTACGGGATGCCGACCGAGCTCGCCGGGCAGCTGGCCGAGGAGATCATCCGGCGCTATCCCGGCTCGATCGACATGATCCGGTTCACGCAGTCGGGCGTCGAGGCGACGCAGACGGCGATCCGCCTGGCGCGCGCCGCCACCGGGCGCAAGACGATCGTCAAGATCGAGGGCCAGTACCACGGTGGCACCGACCACCTGCTCGTCTCGATCGGCGGCGCGCCCGCCGACGCGGCCGGCCCGGACAGCCACCCGAACGCCACGGCCGATTCCGCCGGCCTGCTGCCCGCCTCGACGGAGTACACGACGGTGGTCTCGTTCAACGACATCGAGATGATGCAGCGCGCGTTCAACGAACACGACGGTGACATCGCCGGGGTGATCATCGAGCCGGCCATGACCAACGGCGGTGTGATCCCGCCGATCCCCGGCTACCTCGAGGGGGTGCGCGCGCTGTGCACCGCGAAAGGCTCTGTCTTGATCATGGACGAGGTCAAGCTCGGCTGCCGGATCGCGCCCGGCGGGGCCACCGAGTACTGGGGCGTCAAGGGCGACCTCGTGACGCTGGCCAAGGCGATCGGCGGCGGCGTGCCGGTCGGTGCGTTCGGCGGCCGCCGCGAGCTGATGGAGCACGTCACGCCGCTCGGCTCGATGGTGCACTTCGGCACGTACAACGCGAACCCGCTGGCGATGGCCGCGGGCCTCGCGTGCCTCACGAAGGTGATGACCGACGACGCGTACAAGGAGATGACGCGGCTGACGACGCGGCTCGCGGACGGCATGCGCGAGGTCTTCAAGGACAAAGGCGTCACGGCGCACGTCACGCAGGTGAACACGCTGGGCGGGCTGTTCTTCGGGCTCGACGCCCAGCCGAACACGTTCCGGGAGGCGTGTAAGAACGACGTCTCCCGTTGGGACGACTACTGGTTCGGCATGCTCAACCGCGGCGTGATCCCGATGGGGTCGGCCTGGTTCGAGGAGTTCTCGATGTCGGCCCAGCACACCGACGAGGACGTCGATCGCACGCTCGAGGCGTTCGAGGATTGCATCGGAGCGATCGGCTGATCGAGGTCGCGATCACGTGGCCGTGGGCGGCGCTCGTTTGCGCTTGAACCGTTTGATGATCGGCAGGCGCGCCGACTCCAGGAGCACGATCACGAGCGCCGTCACCAGGATCGGCGTCCAGATGACGCCGGCGCCCGCCAGCGCGCCGATCGCCGCGACGGACCAGGACGCGGCCGCTGTGGTGAGGCCTTTCGGACCGCCCCCGTCACCCCGGAAGATGATGCCGGCGCCGAGGAAGCCGACGCCGGCCGCCACGCCCTGGATCACGCGGTCCGCGGTCAAGGGGAACAGCTCGACCCCGAGGCCGACGAACGCAGCCGACCCGAGCGCTATCAACGCGAACGTCCGGTCGCCGGCCGTCTTGCCCCAGTACTCGCGTTCGAGCCCGATCAGATAGCCGAGCCCCGTCGCGAGCGCGATACGGCCGAACAGGATGAACTGATCCTGCACATCCAGATGCATCCGGCGAGCATAGTCCGGCGTTCGTTACCCTGGGCCGACCCGCAGGCCCGTGTAGAGGAGTGATACCCGTGGAGCGGATCAGTCACTGGATCGGCGGCAAGGTCGTGCCCGGCGAGTCGGGACGCATCGGGCCGGTCTTCAACCCCGCAACGGGGGAGCAGACCCACGAGGTCGACTTCGCGACCACCGAGGAGATGGGCGCGGCGATCGCCGTCGCCGCCGAGGCCTTCCCCGCGTGGCGCGCGACGTCGCTGTCTAAGCGCGCGGACATCTTCTTCCGGGTCCGCGAGCTGCTCGAGCAGCGCAAGCCGGAGCTCGCGCGCATCGTGACGAGCCAGCACGGCAAGGTGCTGACCGACGCCGCCGGCGAGATCCAGCGCGGCATCGAGAACGTCGAGTTCGCCTGTGGCATCCCGAACCTGCTCAAGGGCGGGTTCTCCGAGCAGGTTGCCACCGGGGTCGATACCTACTCGATCCGCCAGCCGCTCGGGGTGGTTGCCGGGATCACGCCGTTCAACTTCCCGGCGATGGTGCCCCTGTGGATGTTCGCCAACGCGATCGCCTGTGGGAACACGTTCATCCTGAAGCCCTCGGAGAAGGACCCGGGCGCCTCGATGTTCGTCGCCGAGATCCTCCAGGAGGCCGGTCTGCCCGACGGCGTGTTCAACGTCCTGCACGGCGACAAGGTGGCGGTCGACGCGATCCTGGAAAGTCCCGAGATCGCCGCGGTCTCGTTCGTCGGGTCGACGCCGATCGCCCGATACATCTATGAGACCGGCACGCGCAACGGCAAGCGGGTCCAGGCGCTCGGCGGCGCGAAGAACCACATGATCGTGCTGCCCGACGCCGATCTGGACATGGCGGCCGATGCGGCCGTGTCCGCGGGCTACGGCAGCGCGGGGGAGCGGTGCATGGCGGTCAGCATGGTGGTCGCCGTCGGCGGGATCGGCGACGAGCTCGTCGCGAAGATCGTCGAGCGCCTGCCGAAGATCGTCGTCGGCGACGGCACCGAGCCGACCGCCGAAATGGGACCGCTCGTGACGCGCGAGCATCGCGACAAGGTGGCCGGCTACCTCGAGACCGGCGCGGCGCAGGGCGCCACGATCGTGCGCGACGGGCGCGACGACCCGGTGTACGCGCGGGAGGGCTTCTTCCTCGGTGTCTCGCTGATCGACCACGTCACGACCGACATGGACTGCTACCGCGACGAGATCTTCGGCCCGGTGCTCGGCGTGACCCGCGTCGACACCTACGCCGAGGCCGTCACGATGGTGAACGAGAATCAGTACGGCAACGGCGTCGCCCTCTTCACCCGCGACGGCGGCGCGGCTAGGCGGTTCCAGTTCGACGTCCAGGTCGGCATGGTGGGCGTCAACGTGCCGATCCCGGTGCCGGTCGCTTACTACTCGTTCGGCGGCTGGAAGGCGTCGCTGTTCGGCGACAACCACATGTACGGGCCCGAGGGCATCACGTTCTACACGCGCGGCAAGGTGGTCACGGCCCGCTGGCCCGACCCGGCCACGTCCTCGGTCGACCTCGGGTTCCCCCGGACCCGCTAGCCGGCGCGGGTCGTCGACACGCGTCCAACGATCCGCGCGATCACCACGAGCATCAGCGCGACGAGCCCGATCGGGATCGCCATCAAGGCGACCGGTCCGAGGACGCCCATCCAGCTGTGGATGTCGGTCAGGAACTCGATCTCACGCCCCGCGTTGAAACGGTCGTAGCCCGAGGCGCCGATCGACTCGAACACCTGGCCGAACGCGCCCATCGCCGTGATGATCAGGATCCCGGCTCGCACCATCGAGGCGGCTCCCTCGCCGGGTCGCCAGAGCAGCCCGATCGACACGAACAGCGCCATCGACACGAACCCGACGAACAGATGGGACGTCGCGTGCGCGCGGGCCTCTCCCTCCGCGACCTCGAAGGCGAGCGACAGCGAGACCGCCGCCAACACCAGCCAGGCGATGGCGACGCCGATGACACCCCGCGTTCCGGCCCTGTCCCGCTCGTTGCCAGAGGTCGCCATGGTGCGCACCGTATCGCGCCAGGTATCGTCGGGGCATCGACGACGAAGGGACGCGGATGAATACCGAGGAACTGCTGCAGCGTGAGGATCAGGCCTGGTCGGCGTTCGTGGACGCGTTCGCGGCGGTGCCCGACGATCGGCGTGACGACGAGGGCGTGGTGCCCGGTTGGTCCACGAAGGATCTCGTGTGGCACTGCGGCTACTGGGCGGGCTACGTCGGCGACGCGCTCGAGAGGATCGGGCGCGGCGAGACCCTTGAGGACCAGAACTGGGACGCCATGAACGACGCCGTGATCGTAGAAGGCCGGGGCATGGCCTGGGATGAGGTCATCGTGCAGTCCGAGCACAACCGGGAACGGGCTCGCGCGGCGTTGCGGGCGCTTCCGACGGTCACCGACGCGGCGCTCGAGGAATTCACGGGGGAGACCTTCGAGCACTACGAGGAGCACGCGGCCGAGATCCGCGCCTACATCGCCAGCTAGTCCAACACGACCTGGTCGCCGATCCGGACCACGCCGGGTCGCTCGACGTCGCCGTACACGCCCAGCAACAGGTCGGTGCCGACCTTGCGGTACTGTGCGAGCGCCTTCAGGACGGGCGCGTTCTGCACGCCGGAGTCCGGATCGAGGGTCGTCATCACGCAGCGCGGCATGGGATCGCCCATCCGCACGATCGCCTCGCCGAACCGCACGAGCCGACCCTGCCAGGAGTCCTCTTCGAACGGCCCGCACTCGTCCACTTCGATCAGCATGCGAAAGCGTCGGGGGTCGAGACCCGAATCGCCGGCGAGCGCGCCGACGTCGGCGACCGACGCCCGGGAGACGACCGAGACGCGGTGGGCCCCGCCGCCGTACTCGGGCTCATCCACCCGCCACAACGACAGCGTGTCGTCGCCGGCAACCTCGCGCACGAACGCGTCGAAGGCGTCGTCCACGTGTCGCGCCGGCACGGCTCGATCGAAGAGGTGTACCTCGATCCGCGCGCCGTACCCGCTCGCCGACGCCTCGACACGCGCGTCGCCGAGAGCGAGCTCGAGTTGGTCATTCCCCGTATCCCAGCGCGATCGGATCGGCATCAGGCTCGCCTTCGAGATCCCGGAGACGCGCTCCCCCGTGTTTCGGGCACACACGAACCGGCGGTCCCCTATCGTCCCCTCGGCGCGAAGATCGATCTCATCCGGCTGTTGCAGGGCGGTCGACTTCACCGGCGTGATGTTGAATCCGGCGACAACGGGCATGCGGGACATGGTATCGACCGCCTACCGAAGGCGTGGATCGAGCGCCTATCCTGAGGGTCTACCGACGAGGAGCCCGACGATGCAGACCACACACATTCGCTACGACGAAGCCGAATGGCGCCCCCGCCCGACCCTGACGGGCGCCGACTACACGAGCTCCGCGGTGTACGACGAGGAGCGCGAGAAGGTCTGGTGGGGCGATTGGGTCTGTCTCGGCCGCACCGAGGAGTTGCCGAACCCCGGCGACTACATCGTGCGGGACCTCACCGGCGAGTCGGTCTTCATCGTGCGCAACGAGCAGGGCGAGCTGCACGGCTTCTACAACGTGTGCAGCCACCGCGGCACGAAGTTCCTCGACGACGAGCCGGCCGCCGGCAACGTGCGCAAGGCGTTCGTGTGCCCCTACCACGCATGGGCCTACGACCTGAACGGCCGGTTGATCGGCTCGCCCAATGTGAAGGAGGGCGAGCTCTTCGACCGCGGCGATTACCCGCTGCACGGGTTCGCGGTCGAGACCTACGGGGGCTTCATCTTCGCGAGCCTCGCCAAGGAGCCGCGCCCGTTCATGGAGTTCCTGAACGAGGGCGCGGAGAGCGTGACCATGTTCGACCGGTTCAAGCTCGACGAGCTGCGCGTCGGCGTGCGGATCGTCTACGAGGTCGCCGCCAACTGGAAGATCGTGGTGGAGAACTACAACGAGTGCCTGCATTGCCCGCAGGTACATGCCGAGCTCGTGCAGGTCGTCCCGTTGTTCCGGTTCGGCGAGGTCTGGGACGAAGAGACGCGCGATGACGGCAACTGGATGCGCGAGGGCGCGACGAGCTTCACGATGTCGGGCGAATCAGAACTGCCGAAGTTTCCCGATCTCCAGCCCGAGGATTACTCGATGTACTACGGCGCGTACCAGTACCCGAACCTGCTGTTGAACCTGCACCCGGACTGCGTCATGTACTACATCGGCTATCCGAAGGGGCCCGATCACACCACGGTCGTGTCCGAATACCTCTTCCGGCCCGAGACGATCGCGGACCCCTCCTTGTTCAAGCCGGAGCCGGTGGTCGAGCTCTGGGATCTGATCTCCAAGCAGGACTGGGAGATCTGCCAGCGCGCGCAGACGGGTGTCGGGTCGCGCGCGTTCACCACCGGGGTCTACCCTCGGCAGGACCGGTTCCTATACGACTTCAACGAGCGGTATCGCAAGGAGATGGGACGCCCGCTCCTCGGCTGACGTTGAAGAACGTGCGATGACGACGTTCACGCTGCTCGGCGTCCCCATCGATTCGGTCGGTCGATCCGGCGGCACGGAGCTCGCGCCCGCGGCGTTCCGGGCGTTGACGCGCGAGGACGATTCCTGGGCGACCGACGCCGGCGATCTCGACGTGCGGATCCGCGGCGATGTTCGCGATCCGGCGTCCGGCGTGATCGCGATCGACGACGTGCTCGACACCACCCGCCGCGTCGCCGACGCGGTGGCGGACCTCACCGCCGAGGGAACGACCGTGTTCGTGATGGGCGGCTGCTGCGCGCTGCTGCCCGGCGCGCTCGCGGGTGCCCGCCGAACCTACGGCAGGGTCGGGCTCGCGTACCTCGACGGGCATCTCGATCTCTACGACGGCGTCACGTCACCGACCGGCGAGGCTGCCGACATGCCGATCTCCGTTGTCCTCGGGCGCGGTCCCGCGGTGTGGGTGGAGGCGGCCGGGGGCACCTCGGCGCCGGACGATGTGACGCTGCTCGGCCCTCGTGACCTCGAGGAAGCCCTGACGTACGGGCACCCCGATCCCGCAACGATCCCCGGGTTGACGTTCGTCGACGCCGACGGCATCCGGCGCGCGGGAGCGGCGGCGGTCGGTCGCCAGGTGGCCGACCGGATCGCCAGCGACGCCGGCCACATGTGGGTGCATCTCGACGTCGACGTGTTGGATGAGTTGGTCTTTCCAGCGACCGACTACCTCGACCCAGGCGGGCTGGATCTCCCGCAGCTGGCCGATCTCCTCGGGCCGCTGCTTCGTTCGCCGGCCATCGTCGGCTTCTCCGTCGGCTGCTACAACCCCGCCAAGGATCCCGATGGTGAGTCCGGTCGTGCGCTGATCGGCGCGTTCCGGACGGCGATCGGCGACGGAGGCGCCGAGGCCGACGAGTATCCTTCGGGTCGATGACGATCCCGGAGCACCTCGCCAACCGCGACCTCGATTCGTCGATACTGGAGCCCCTGTCGGAACCGCCGGCGCGTGCCGAGGTGGTGATCGTCGGCGGCGGGGTGATCGGATCTTCGATCGCCTACCACCTCACGAAACTCGGCATCACCGACGTACTGGTCGTGGAGCGGACGCGCCTGACCGGCGGCACGACGTGGCATGCGGCCGGCCTCGTGTCGCAGGTCCGGGGCACCCACGCCCTCAGCGAGCTGTCGCGCATCAACGCGCCGCTCTACGAGGCGCTGGCGGAGGAGACCGGCGTCGAGACCGGGTTCCGGCGCATCGGCTCGCTGACCGTGGCGCGGACGGCCGGGCGTATGCAGGAGCTGCTGGGCAGCGCCGACATGCATCGAGAGTTCGACGTCGAGGCGCGCGTCCTCGAGCCGAAGCAGGTCAGGGACTGGTGGCCGATCGCCGAGGTCGACGATCTCGTGGGCGCCCTGATCGTGCCGAACGACGCGACGGTGAATCCGGGTGACGCGACGTTGTCCTTGGCCAAAGGTGCGCACAACCGCGGCGCGGTCTTCGCGTTCGGAGTGACCGTGACGGGGTTCCGCCGGGCGCCCGACGGCTCGGTCACCGGCGTGGACACCGACAAGGGATCGATCGAGGCTGACACCGTGGTGCTGGCGGCGGGCTTGTGGACCTCGGAGCTGGCGAGGCTCGCCGGCGCCTCCGTGTCGCTGTATCCGGCCGAGCACGTCTGGGTCATGACCGAGCCGGTCGAGGGTGCGGAGGAGCGATTCCCGTTCCTGCGCGATCTCGACGGCTACTTCTACGCGCGGCACCACGGCGGCTCGTTGGTGGTCGGTGCCTTCGAGCCCAGGGGCAAGCCCAAGGCGCCCGGCGACATTCCCACGGACGGGTTCGTGGAGTTCGGCGAGGACTGGGACCACTTCGCGCCGGTGCTTGCCGCCGCGCGCGAGCGGCTGCCCGTCCTGCGCGACATCGGGTTCAAGCACTACCTGCGCGCGCCCGAGAGCTTCACGCCCGACGCCAACTTCCAGCTCGGCGAATTCCCCGAGGTGAAGAACCTGTTCGTCGCGGCGGGACTGAACTCCCAGGGGATCATCTACGGGCCGGGGGCCGGCAAGGCTTTGGCGGAGTGGATCATCGAGGGCCATCCGTCGATGGACCTCACCGAAGTCGACATCGCGCGCATGGGCGGTTGGGCGAACAACCGTGCGTGGCTCCACGAGAAGACGCAGGAGACCCTCGGCCGGCTCTACGCGATGCACTGGCCCGCGCTGCAGTCCGACGAGGGGCGCGGCGTGCGCTGTTCGCCGTTGTTGCCGCAGCTGCGTGTCGCCGGCGCCGCTGTCGGCGAGGCGGCGGGCTGGGATCGCGCCGCCTGGTTCGAGCCGGGCGCGGCCACCGAGCCGCTGTGGATCTACGACTTCGACCGTCCATCGTGGTTCGGTCCCGTCGGGGAGGAGATGCGCGCCACACGCGAGGGCGTCGCGCTGTTCGACCTCTCGACGTACGCGAAGTTCCTGGTGCAGGGACCCGAGGCGGCCGCGGGGCTGCAGCGCCTATGCACGTCGAACGTCGACGTCGCGATCGGGCGTGTCGTCTACACCCTGCTGTGCAACGAGCGTGGCGGCATCGAGATGGACCCGACGGTCACACGCCTGGGCGAGGACCGGTTCCTGGTCCTCGCACCCACGCTGTATCAGCGTCGGACCGAGATGCTGCTTCGCAACGGGCTCCCGACCGGCGCCACCGTGACCGACGTCACCAGCGGCTATGCGACGCTGCACGTCGCCGGCCCCGACAGCCGCGCCGTGTTGGCGGAACTCACGGACCAGGACCTGTCCAACGAAGCGTTCCCGTTCCTGTCCTCGCGCGAGATCGACCTCGGGTGGGCGAAGGCGATCGCGCTGCGGGTCTCGTTCACTGGGGAGCTCGGCTGGGAACTTGTCGTGCCGACGGAGTTCGCGGGCGATGTCTACGACAAGGTCGCGGTGGCCGGATCGGCTCATGACATGCGCCATGCGGGCGCGTTCGCGTTCGACGCGCTTCGACTGGAGCGCGGGTTCCGCTCGTGGGGGCACGACATTGGCGTGCTCGACGATCCATACGCCGTCGGTCTCGGGTTCGCCGTCCGGCTCGAGAAGGACGGGTTCGTCGGCAGGGACGCGCTGGCGGCGCTGCACGATGCGCCGCGTGATCGCGAGCTAGTCAGCGTGAAGCTGGAGGATCCTGCCCCGATGCTGTGGCACGGCGAGCCCGTGGTGATCGGCAAGGAGCGACTCGGCCACGTGACCAGCGGGGCCTACGGTCACCACCTGGGTGCGGCCGTCGGGCTCGCGTGGGTGCACGGTGACCTCGCCGCCGACCTGCCGGTCACCGTTGAGGTCCGCGGCGCGAAGGTGCGGGCGATGCTCAGCCGTGAGCCGTTCTACGACCCGACCGGCGACCGGTTGCGCGATCGTGCGAGCAAGGCGCGAGCATGAGCGATCGCATCGAGGCGGTCATCCAGCTCCACGGTCGGACAGACATCGACACCTTGCTCGCGCGCTATCTGACGATGCACGAGGCCTCGGTCGACGGCGCGTCTGCGGGCTCGGTGAACATGAAGCGCCTCTACGGACACCCGGCCGACCTCCGCGTGGTCGTGCGGGCGATGGCCGGGACCGTGCCGTCGAGCGCGCAGGCGATCGGGGCTGCCGACGTCGGCTCGATGCCGCTGGCGACCGCGCTTGCCTGGACGCTGGAACTGCCGGCGGTCTATGTGCGCGACGCTCCGGGCTCGATGCTCAGCTACGGCGACACGCCGGCCCCCGACGGCGCATTGCTCATCGGCGAGCGGCTGGAGCCGGAGACGATGGTGCACGTCGTCGACGACATGGTCACGAGTGGGGAGACGGCGGCGCGGGCGCTCTCGATCTACCGAGGTGCGGGTCTCGTCGTGGACGAGATGACGGCGGTGCTCGGCGGCGCGTCGGAGGAGCGTCTGGTTCGACTTGCGGAGAGCCTGCCGCTCAGGATCCTGCACATCCTCGTGCGTCAGTAGCCGTTACCGGTCCGCGGGCGATGCAAACTCGGCTAGCTCTCGAGCCCGATCAGCATGTTCGCCCACTCCGTGCAGATGTCGAACATCCGCTGCGGCGTCATCACGGTGTCATTCAGCAGCACCTGGATGGCGAGTCCGTCGGTCATCGCGCTGAATTGCACGCCCAGCTCGTCGGCGTCGTGGCCCTCGGCTGGGAACTCGCCGGTCTGTCGGCCGTATCGGATCACCTCGGCGATGAACTGCGCCCACCGGCGATCCAGGCCCTCTCGCTCCTTGGCCATCTGCGGGTCGCGCAGTGCCCGTACCCAGATCTCGAGCCACAGCGCCCACTCGTCCAGCAGGTTGTACTCGGGCAGGTAACCCGGCACAGAGAGCTCGATCACGCGTTGCAGCCGATCGCGTGCCGCCGGCATCTTGCGCAACTCCCGCGCGGTCTGCAGATAGAACTGATCGTTCGCGTACGTCAGCGCCTCGACGAGAAGCCGGTCCTTCGATTCGAAGTAATAGAGGATCAGCCCCGGCGAGACGCCGCAGGCTTCGGCGATATCCTGGATCCGCGTTTCGGCCAGGCCGCGGTCCGTGATGACGCGCGAGGCAGCCTCCAGGATCTCCTGATGACGATCGCGCTGGGGCTTCTGGCGGGTCTTCGTGGTCATGGGCGCTCCCTGAACATCGCGCAAATCGAGCCGCGTTCGGCGGGCCGGATTGACTCGCCGTTCAACGCACTGTACCCGTTTGACCTGCGGCGTCAACCCCTCGGTCGAGGGTCAGGCCGGGTTGACTGAGTGTTCAGTCAGGGTCCATGATACGGGCCTCACTCGAGGGAAGGATCCAACGAGCATGGCTTCCAACGTTTACGACGCGATCATCATCGGCGGTGGCCACAACGGCCTGACCAGCGGCGCGTACTTCGCCCGCGAGGGCGCGCGCACCGTGGTGCTGGAGGGCCGCCACAAGACCGGCGGCGCCGCCGACACGAGCGCCCCGTTCGCCGATCACCCCGACATCAACGTCACGACCTACTCCTATGTGATGTCGCTCATGCCGCCGACGATCATCAAGGAGCTGAAGCTCAAGCAGTTCGGCTACGACGTCACGCCGTTCGGCCCCTACTTCCAGGCGTTCCCCGACGGGCGAGCGATCACGGTCTACGCCGACGATCATCAGAAGAGCTACGACTCGATCGCCCAGTTCTCCAAGAAGGACGCCGACACCCTGCCGAAGTGGGAGGAGTGGCTCAAGGGCGTCTCCGACGTGCTCGGGCCGCTGTTGCTCAAGGTGCCGCCGCACGTCGGCTCGATGAAGCCCGCCGATCTGCTCGCCACGCTGCAGTCCGCCTGGACGATGCGCAAGCTCGGCGAGCGCGGCGTCGGCGACGTGACGCGGCTGTTCACGATGTCGGTGAGCGACCTGCTCAACGACTGGTTCGAGTCCGACGCGATCAAGGCGATGCTGACCGTCAACGGTGTGATCGGCACATGGGCGGGACCCGACGAACCCGGCACGGCCTACGTGATGCTGCATCACTCGATCGGTGACGTGGGCGACGGGCACCTCGGCTCGTGGGGGTTCCAGCAGGGCGGTATGGGCGCGGTGTCGGACTCGATCCGCACGGCCGCCGAGGCTTTCGGCTGCGAGGTCCGCACGAACGCGCGGGTCCAGAAGATCCTGGTCCGTGGCGGCCGCGCGGTCGGCGTCGTCCTGGAAGACGGCAGCGAACTCCGCGCACCGGTCGTCGTCACCACGATCCACCCCAAGATCGCGTTCCTCGACCTGATCGATCGCTACGAGCTGCCAGCCGATTTCGTCTGGGACATCGAGCGGTGGAAGACCCGCAGCGGCGTCGTGAAGGTGAACGTCGCGATCAGCGAGCTGCCCAACTTCACCTCGATGCCCGGCACCGAGCTGCAGCCCCATCACACCGGCTCGGTCGAGCTGTGCCTGAGCCCGCAGTATGCGGAGCGCGCGTTCCAGGAGGCGCATATGGAGCGGAAGGCGTCGACCGCGCCGTTCGTCGACGGCACGATCCCGACCACGCTCGACAAGAAGCTGGCGCCCGAGGGCACGCACGTGTTCTCGATGTTCACGCAGTGGGTGCCCGATGACTGGAACACCGAGCCCCATCGCGACGAGCTCGACGCCTACGCGCAACGGATCTTCGACGGCTACAACGAGCTCGCGCCGAACTTCCGCGACTCGATCATCGACTACCAGGTGATCGGGCCGTACGACATGGAGCAGGACCTCGGACTGATCGGCGGGAACATCTTCCACGGCGAGCTGTCGGTCGATCAGCTGTTCCACATGCGTCCGGCGCCGGGCTACTCCGATTACCGCACGCCGCTGCGCGGGCTCTACCACGGGTCCTCCGCCACGCATGCCGGCGGCGGCGTGAACGGCATCCCCGGCTGGCAGGCCTTCCGAATGGCGAAGAAGGACAAGGCGCTGGGGAAGAAGTAGCGCGTGGCCGACGACCCCTCGCGCCCCGGCGATGGCCGCACACCGATCCAGCGCATGCTCGAGGCGCGGTCGGTCGCGGTCGTCGGCGCCTCGATCAAGCAGGGCTCGCTCGGCGAGTCGATGCTGGCGGAGCTGCGGCGTGGCGGCTTCACCGGCGCGATCTACCCGGTGAACCCCGGGTACGAGGAGATCGCCGGGCTTCGGTGCTACCCGTCGATCCTGGAAGTGCCGGAGCAGGTCGACCTGGCGATCCTCGGGGTGGCGAACGCCCGTGTGGAACAGGCGCTCGCCGAGGCCGCGGCGGCCGGGGCTGGGAGCGCGGTCACGTTCTCGTCGCTCTACGAGGATCCGACAGACGGCCCCGACCTGCGGGAGCGTCTGCGCGCGATCGCGCTGGCGCACGGCATGGCGATGTGCGGCGGCAACGGGATGGGGTTCATGAACCAGGAGTCACATGTGCGCGCGACGGGGTTCCTCACGCCGGAGCACCTGCGCCACGGCCCGGTGACGTTCCTGTCCCACAGCGGATCGGCGTTCTCGGCGATCGCCTTCAACGACCGCGGGATCGGGTTCAACCTATTGGTGTCGAGCGGCCAGGAGGTCGTGACCACCCAAGCCGACTACATGGAATACGCGCTCGGGCTGGCGAGCACCCGCGTGCTCGCGCTGTTGCTCGAAACGGTGCGCGATCCCGAGCGGTTCCGTGCGCAACTCGCGCGCGCCGCGGAGCTCGACATCCCGGTGCTCGCCATGAAGGTCGGGCGCACGGAGGGTTCGCGGGCGCTGGTCACGGCCCACTCCGGGGCGCTGGCCGGTGAGCACGGCGCCTACGAGGCCCTGTTCGAGGCCTACGGCATCCATGAGATGCGAACGCTCGACGAGATGGCCGACACGATGGAGCTGTTCTCGTCGCCGCGGCGTGTGCGCGGGGGCGGTGGCATCGCGAGCGTGCACGACAGCGGGGGCGAGCGCGCGATGTTCGTCGACCTGGCCGCCGACCTCGATGTTCCGTTCGCACAGATCGGCGAAGGCACGATCGCAAGGATCGACGACCTCCTCGATCCGGGCATGGACGCGGCAAACCCCTTGGACGCGTGGGGTACCGGGATCGACGCGGACGCGATCTTCCTCGGGGCGTTCGCGGCGTTTGCGCAGGACCCCGCGGTGAGCGCGAGCGTCTTCTGCATCGACATGACCGTCCAGGGCGAGCCGTACAACGAGGGATACCTGCAGATCGCGATCGCGAGCCACGCGAGGACCGACAAGCCCTTCTGCGTGCTGTCCAATCTGGCGAGCGCGGTGTCGGCGGACGAGGCGCGATTCCTTCGCGATCGCGGCATCCCCGTTCTGGAGGGCACCGATAGCGGGCTTCGCGCGCTGCGGCACCTGCTGCGCGACGCCACCTGGCGAGCCCGCCCCCCGGCGCGGCCGCCCGAACCGGTGGACGACGCCGTGCGGGCGCGTTGGCGGGATCGACTCGCGAGCGAGGCGCCGCTCTCGGAGGTCGACGGGCTCGCCCTGTTGGCCGACTACGGCATCTCAGCCGTCGCGGCGCGGGCGACGGTGACGGTCGACGACGCGGTCGCTGCCGCCGAGGCGATCGGCTATCCCGTCGTGCTGAAGACAGCCGCGCCGGGCATCGCCCACAAGTCCGACGTCGACGGTGTGCGCGTTGCGCTCGCCGACGCCGAGGCCGTTCGTGGCGCCTACGACGACGTCGCGCGGCGGCTCGGCCCCGAGGTGGTGGTCGCGGCGATGGCGCCGCCGGGCGTCGAGATCGCCCTCGGCGTCCTGGTCGATCCCACGTTCGGTCCGTTGGTGCTGGTCGCGGCAGGCGGCGTGCTCGTGGAGGCGCTGCACGACCGGCGGCTCGCGCTGGTGCCGATCGACGACGACGGGGCCTGGCGATTGATCGAGACGCTGCAGATCCGCCCGATCCTCGAGGGAGTCCGGGGCGAGGCGCCGGCCGACGTCGTGGGCCTGTCGCACGCGGTGTCGCGGCTCTCGGTGCTGGCGCACGACCTCGGCGACCTGCTCTCGGCGCTGGACGTCAACCCGGTCATCGTCGGACCGGACGGCTGTCTCGCGGTCGACGTGCTCGTCGAGCCGGCCGAATAGTCGAACAGCGGGCCGCGGGTACGCTGCGATCGTGACCGAAGGCCCGTTCGATGCGTACCCCGGTGCTGTCGTACTGGACGGCGGGCTCGCCACTGAGCTCGAGCGCCGCGGCGCGGATCTTCGCGACGACCTGTGGTCGGCGCGGGTCCTCGTGGAGGATCCCGACCTGATCGTCGAGGTCCATCGCGCCTACATCGAGGCGGGCGCCGACGTGGTGATCGGCGCGAGCTACCAAGCGAGCTTCGAGGGTCTCGCCGCGCGTGGCTTCGATCATGAAGCGGCAACCGCGGTGTTCCGGCGCAGCGTCGAGCTGGCGCGTGTTGCGGCCGACGATCGCGGTGTGCTGGTCGCCGCGTCGATCGGTCCGTACGGCGCGATGCTAGCCAACGGCGCCGAATACACGGGCGACTACGGACTCGGCGGCGCCGACGCCGCCCGAGCCGCGCTCCGCGACTTCCACCTGTCGCGCGCCGAGGCATTGGCGTCGGCCGAGCCCGACGTGCTCGCGATCGAGACGATCCCATCGGTGGTCGAAGCCGAGGCGCTCGTCGAGGTCGTCGGCGCGCTGGACGCGATGGCCTGGGTCTCGTTCTCGTGCCGAGACGGGCAGCATCTGAACGACGGGACGCCGATCGACGAGGCGGTCTCGATCGTGGCCGCGAGCCCGCAGGTGGTGGCGGTGGGCGTGAACTGTACGCCCCCGGCCTTCGTGCCCGAACTGATCGGCCGTGCGAGCGCGGTGACGAACAAGACCCTGGTCGCGTACCCCAACCGCGGGGGCACGTGGGACCCAACGACCAAGACCTGGACGGGCGACGGCGTTCCCGGCGGGTTCGGTCCGCTCGCTCTCGACCTGCGTGCGGCGGGCGCCCGATTGATCGGTGGTTGCTGCGGCACGGGCCCTTCGGACATCGAGGCGATCGCCAACAGCCTTCGGTCGTAGGTCCGGGTTGCCGCCCGCCTGCACCTCGGTCATCATCGAGCCACATGGCAGGCATGTTCGGCAGCAGCGGCAAGACCAGCAATCCGATGGGCACGGTCGGCACGCTCGTCGGCGTCCTCGGGGCGGCCTTCTCGGCGATCCTGTGGATCTACCAGTTCAACCCGGATTCCTCGCTGCTCGGTTCCTACTCGATCCAGATCACGAACGGCGGCCCGATGGCCGACCAGCTGAGCACGCTCGCGCTGGTGTTCGGTCTGATCGCCGTCGTGCTGGGGATCGCCGGCGGTCTCGGGGGCCGAGGCACCACCTCGACGATCGCTTCCATCCTGCTCGGCGTCTTCGCGCTGTCCTACCCGGTGCTCAACGCGCTGCACCTCGTCGAGCGTTACGTGCCCAACCCGGTTCGCTAGTTCGGCCAGCCGGCGTAGGCGCCCGGCCCGCGTTTGCGGAGCTCGTTGCCGATGATGAGCCGCTGGATCTCCGAGGTGCCCTCCCAGATGCGATCCACGCGGAGCTCTCGCCACATGCGCTCGACCGGGAACTCTCGCATGTAGCCGCGGCCGCCGAAGATCTGCACGGCCCGGTCGGCGATCCGCCCGGCGGCCTCGCTGCAGAACAGCTTCACGGCGCTCGCCTCTGCGTGGAGCTGCTTACGATCGAGCCCGCCGCGGGCCGCCTCCCAGCACACGCGGTACAGCATCGACTTCGCGGCCATGATCTCAACTGCCATGTCGGCGAGCATGAACTCGATCGCCTGGAACTCCGCGATCGCCTTGCCGAACTGGCGGCGCTCCGTCGCGAACGCGAGCGCCTCGTCGAGGCACCGCTGGGACGCGCCGACCGTGCGCGCGCCGATCATCAGCCGCTCCTCGACGAACCAGTCCTTCGTGAGCTCGAAGCCCTGGCCGACCTCGCCCAGCACACGGTCGTCGCCGACCCGCACGTCGTCGAACGCGAAGATCGGATGCTCGAACACAAAGGTGTGCGTGTACTTCGGTGTTCGGACCAGCCGCACGCCCGGCGTGTCCTTGTCGACGAGGAAGACCGTCGCCTTCGCGGGGTCCCCGTCGACGTGCGCGTGCACCAGGAAGAAGTCCGCTACATCGCCGCTCGTCACGTGCCACTTCTCGCCCCGCAGGACCCAGTCGTCCCCGTCTCGCGTGGCCGTTGTCGCGACCATCGTGACGTCGGAGCCGGCGTCGGCCTCCGTGATCGCGTACGCGTCGCGCCGCTCGCCCGCGCAGGCGGGCCGCAGGAACCGCCGCTTCTGCTCCTCGGTCCCCGCGGCAAGCGGGATCGACGGGCGCCACGGGATGTCCCAGAGCGCGCCGGTGACTCGGCCCCATTGTTCCTCGACGAGCATCACCTGGAAGGTGTCGAACCCGCGGCCGCCGTCAACCTCCGCGTGATTGATGGCATGGAACTCCCAGTCGAGGACCGCCTGTTTGGCGGCTGCTGCGCTGTCGGGCGTCAGACCGTCGTTCGTTTCGCATTCCAGTTCGAGAGGCTGCAGCACCTCGTCGGCGAATCTCCGCGCCTTGTCCTGCAGCGCGGCGTCACCGTCGGTCAGTCGCATGTCCACCGCGGCTCGCTCCTTCAAGGTAGGGTGCCCGCCGGAGTGTAGGCGGCGGCCACGAGGAGGAGGGAACCGAGTGACCAGGACGGTGTTCCACGGTGGGAAGGTCTTCGACGGCACGATGGCGCCGCTGGCCGATGCCGATGTCGCGATCGACGACGGGAAGATCGTCGAGGTGGGCTCCGGGCTCGACGGCGACGACGGTGTCGACTGCACGGGCAAGGCGCTGGTGCCTGGGCTGTTCGACACGCACGTGCATCTCACCGGCGTGTACGAGGACGACGAGCTGACGGTGCAGCACCGGCCGTTCTCCTACGGCTTCTATCAGACGCCGGCGAACCTCTTGACGACGCTGCGGCTCGGGATCACGTCGGTCCGCGACGCCGGGGGCGCGGACGCGGGTCTGCGCCAGGCGGTCCGGGACGGCGTGCTCGTCGGCCCGAGGATGCAGGTGGCGATCACGATGCTCAGCCAGACCGCGGGACACAACGACGAGGTGCTGCCGAGCGGTGGCATCTCGGCCGGCTGGCTGCCCTACCCCGGCTTCCCCGACGGTGTGTGCGACGGTGTAGACGGCGTGCGACGCAAGGTGCGCGAGGTGATCCGGGCCGGCGCCGACGTGATCAAGATCGCCTCCTCCGGCGGGTTCTTCTCGCCCGCCGACGACCCGAAGCACCCGCATTTCGCACAGGACGAGCTCGACATGATCGTGCGCACGGCCGCCGATCTCGACCGCTGGGTCATGTCCCATGCGCACGGCCCGGAGGGCATCAAGCGCGCCGTGCACGCGGGCGTTCGCTCGATCGAGCACGGGACGTATCTCGACCAGGAGTCCGCCGAGCTCATGGTGGAACGCGGCACGTGGCTCGTGCCGACCCTGACGGCGGGCGACACCACCGAGGAGCTGGCCAACGACGAGAAGCTCGCACCGGAGATCCGCGAGAAGTTCAAGGGGCTCGGCCGGCCGGAGTTCGACGCGATGCGGCTTGCCGCCGAGGCGGGGGTCAAGGTCGCGATGGGCACCGACGCCGCGGTCATGCCGCACGGCTGGAACCTCAACGAGCTCGCCCACATGGCGAACAACGGTTTCACGCCCGCACAGGCGTTGCACGCGACGACCTTGTCCGCCGCCGAGCTGATGGGCTGCGGACGATCGGCTCGGCTCGCTCGAGCCGGGCAAGATCGCCGACGTTGTCGTCGTCGACGGCGACCCCTTCGCATTCGACAAGCTGCGGGAGCGGATCGACCAGGTCTGGAAGGACGGCGTGCGCGTCGTCTGAGGTATGGGTGCCCTCGCGCTGGCGCTGTTCTCGGGCCTGTGCTGGGGCACGGGGGACTTCCTCGGCGGATTGATGACGCGGCGCCTCGGCGTCGCGCTTGTGATGGCGATCGCGCAGGGCGCCGGGCTCGTCTTCACCGGCGCGCTGATCCTCCTGCTCGGATCGCCGGCGCCGGAGCTCCGCTACCTCGTCTACGGCGCGCTCGGTGGGCTGGCGGGCGCGGTCGGGCTGGCGGCGCTCTATCAGGGGCTCGCGATCGGGCCGATGAGCGTGGTCGCGCCGATCGTGTCGCTGTCGGTGATCGTGCCGGTCCTGGTCGGGTTCGCGCAGGGCGATCGCCCGGCGCCGCTGTAGTTCGTCGGAATGGCGTGCGCGATCGTCGGCATCGTCCTGGCCGCCCGGGAATCCGACCCGACGACATCGAGGGGCACCCAGCGGCCCTCGCGCCGGCGGATCGGCCCGGTAGTCGTGTACGCGCTCGTGGCGGGGGCGTTCCTCGGGCTGCTCGTCACGCTGCTCGAGCGTCCGGCCAGGGGAGCGCGCCGTGGGCCGCGTTCATGCTCCGGGTGGTCTCGGTGCCCTTGTTCGTGCTGGCAGTGATCGTGCGACGTTCGCACGAGCGCGCGCCCACGGGAAAAGGAGACCGTGACGCTCGTCGTGATCGGGGTTTCGAAATCTGGCGAACGTCACGTTCGCGCTCGCGGCCCAGAGCGGCACGCTTGCGCTCGTCGCGGTCGTCGGCGCGCCCTACCCGGTCTCGACCGCGCCGCTCGCGCGCGGGTCCCTACGAGCGCCTCTCCCGGCCGCAGTTGGTTGGCGTTATCGCGGCGTTCACCGGGCTTATTCTTATCGCCCTCGGCTGAGCGGCGGACGGACCAGTAGCCTCCATGCGTGGAGTGGTGGCCCGAGATGTTCGCGACGCCCGCATGGCAGTCCATCCAACTCGCATGCACGAGGCCGACGACGCGCACGACACCGTGCACGGGTCGAGCGAGCCCTGGCGCTTCGGCCCGGCTCCCTTGTGCTCGATGTGCTCTGCGGCACGGGGGCGGATCGGTCGGTCGCCGGCGGGACCGAGGACATCGCGTCGTCGGGCTCCTCACCGTCGAGGCGTTCGTGCGCGTGGCGCGCAGCGCCCGCGCCCCCCGCGGATCCGCGCGGACATGCGGACGACCGTCCTGCGCCCGCGCTCCTTCCACGCGGCGATCTGCCTCGGGGGATCCTTCGGCTACTTCGAGTGCGGACGACGGGAACGTGGCGCAGGCCCGCCGACGCCACCGCGCTGCCGGCCGCTACCTGATCGACACGATCGTCGCCGACAATGTCCTGCCACGGTTCGAGCTGTTCGGCACCTGGGAGGTCGGCGGCATCGCCCGTCGAGGGAGATCCGCCGCTACCACGAGGACACCGAGGCGGATTCGAGACCACGTGGGCGTTCACGAGGGACTGGGAGCGAACGGGGTCCGGACCACTTTTCGCGCGCCTTATAATGTGGACGAGCCTCTCACGTGATCGTGCGGGTAGGTTTTGGGGTTCGCGTCGTTCTAGGGGCTCGATGACGACCTCTGCGCCGTTCTGGGACGGGCGCGGAGCGGCTCTGCTCGTCGCGACCACGCCGGGGCTTATTAGGCCGCGAGGTCGCGCCGCCGGAACGTGATGACGGCGATCGCCGTACACGCAGCGGTGAATCCCCAAGAGCACGGGCGCTGCCTGTGACGTGGGAGGCCGGTCTTTAGGCGGGTCGGGGTCCAGGTACCAGCGGGAAGGGCGACAATGGGCGCGGCGGCCGCGAGCGCGGCGACGGTCGGGCCGCACATGTTCAGCACGTACGCGCCATCTGCGACACGCCGGTGACGCCGCACGCCATGACCTCATGCCGGTGGCGCAGCCGACGGCGAGCGCCAGCCGAGCCGAACCCGGCCCGAGCAGCTAGAGCATGGCGCACCCGGCGCCAGGTCGGCGAGCCCGACCGTCAGGCTCGAACGCCGGGCCGATCACGACCGACGACGACAGGCCCCGGCGACGCCGCAGCCCCGACGGCCACGAGACCCCCTTGCCCAGAACCACCTGCGTCCGGCGATCGGCGTCGACAGGAGCAGGTCGAGCGTGCCCCCTCCTCCTCGCCGGCGATCGCGCGTGCGCCGGCGCCGATCGCGAACACCAGGAACAGGATCGGGCCGAGCGTGCTGAACACCTCGCCCGGAGGTAGCCCGCCGGCGTGGTGAAGTTGCTGCCGATCAGGTCCCGAACGGCCTGCGGCAGCTTCTCGAGGTACGACTGGAGATCGCCGGAGCTGTCGCGGATGCTCGGGTAGAAGGCCGAGTACATCGCGGCGACGCGGCGAGCCCGATCGCCCACCCGATCAGCGCGCGCCGCCGGTCGCGAAGCGTCATCCGCAGGAGCGGGATCAGTGGCCTCCGGGTCGTAGAACGCGAGGAACGCCTCCTCGAGGCTGGGCTCGCGCGTCTCCAGCGACACGACCCGGTGCCGCGCCGCCTCCTTCACGACCGCGTCGACCGCGCCCTCGACGCTCAGCAGACCGAGTCGCCGTGCGCGATGACCTCCTTCACACCGGGCAGGTGCTCGAACGCCGACGCCGGCACGGGCTCGTCGAAGTGGAACTCGAGGCGGCGCAGCGCCTTCGCCTTCAGCTCGCCGATGTCGGCGACCGCTGCAGGTGGCCCTCGCGGATGATGCCGACGCGATCGCACAGGCGCTCGACCTCGGGCATGACGTGCGAGCTCAGGAAGATCGTGGCGCCGCGCGCGCGCTCCTCCTCGACCATCGCGTGGAAGGTCTGCTGCACGAGCGGATCGAGGCCCTGGGTGGGCTCGTCCAGGATCAGCAGGTCCGGGTCGTGCATGAACGCCTGCACGAGGCCGATCTTCTGCTTGTTGCCGTGCGAGAGCTCGTGGATCCGTCGTCGAGGTCGACGCGGCCGTGCGAGCTGCGCGGCGCGCGGCGCGGATGCCGGCCGCCTCCCCGGAAGGTCCGCGAACGACTCGAGGACTCCTCGCCGGTGATCCGCTCGTAGAGCGCGAGCTCGCCCGGCAGGTAGCCGACGCGCCGTGGACGCCGGGGCCTCGCGGCGCGGGTCGAGGCCGAACACCCGACACCGAGCCCGAGGTCGGCCGGATGAAGTCCAGCAGGGTTCGGATCGTCGTGGTCTTGCCGGCGCCGTTTGGCCCCAGGAACCCGAACGCCTCGCCCGCCTGGACCGGTGAAGGAGAGTTCGCGGACCCCCTGCACGGTTCGTCCCGTAGGACTTCGGTGAGGCGATCCGCCACGATGACGTCGACGACGCTCATCCCGCTTCGTTGTCGGCCGGACGCAGGTGCACGAACCAGTACACCACCCCGACTAGGAGCGCGCCCCCAACGATGTTGCCCGCCGTGGATGCGACCAAGTTCCGGATCGCGCCCGCGGGGGTCAGGATGCGGTGTCGACGCCGCTGAACCGGGCTTGCCCTTCAGCAGGAAACCGATCGAGAGCGCGTACATGTTGGCGACGGAGTGCTCGAACGCGTTCGCGACGAAGGCCGCGATCGGCGGCACGATCGCGATCACCTTGTCCATCACCGAGCGCCCGCCGGTAGCGATCCAGACGGCAAGGCAGACCGTCCGTTGGCCAACACCCCACGCCAGAACACCGTGGCGGACGCAGGCTCGCCTTGCCGACCGCGCACGGTAGCGCGGTCGGCAAGGCGAGCCTGCCGTTCGCCACGGTGTTCTGGCGTGGGGTGTTGGCCAACGCACTGGTCTGCCTCGCCGTCTGGATCGCTACCGGCGGGCGCTCGGTGATGGACAAGGTGATCGCGATCGTGCCGCCGATCGCGGCCTTCGTCGCGAACGCGTTCGAGCACTCCGTCGCCAACATGTACGCGCTCTCGATCGGTTTCCTGCTGAAGGGCAAGCCCGTGTTCAGCGGCGTCGACACCGCAGGCCTGACCCCCGCGGGCGCGATCCGGAACCTGGTCGCATCCACGGCGGGCAACATCGTTGGGGGCGCGCTCCTAGTCGGGGTGGTGTACTGGTTCGTGTACCTGCGTCCGGCCGACAACGAAGCGGGATGAGCGTCGACGACGTCATCGTGGCGGATCGCCTCACGAAGTCCTACGGGACGAACCGTGGGGTCCGCGAACTCTCCTTCACCGTCCAGGCGGGTGAGGTGTTCGGGTTCCTCGGGCCAAACGGCGCGGGCAAGAGCACGACGATCCGCACCATGCTCGACTTCATCCGGCCGACGTCGGGCACACTGTCGGTGTTCGGGCTCGAGCCGCGGGCCGAGGCCCCGGCGATCCACGCGCGCATCGGGTACATGCCCGGTGAGTTCGGGCTCTACGAACGGATGCTGGTCCGTGCCTACCTCGAGGCGTTCGCCGCCTTCCGGGGAGGCGACGGAGCTGCGCAGATCGAGCCGCTCGCCGCACGGCTTGCGCTCGACCTCGATCGACCGATCCGCGAGCTCTCGCACGGCAACAAGCAGAAGGTCGGCCTAGTGCAGGCGTTCATGCACGAGCCGGACCTGCTCGTGCTCGACGAGCCGACCCAGGGCCTCGACCCGCTGGTGCAGCAGACCTTCTACGCGCTGATCGACGAGGCTCGGGGCCGGGGCGGAACGGTCTTCCTGTCCTCGCACATCCTGCCGGAGGTCGAGCGGATCTGCGATCGGGTCGGCATCATCCGCGAGGGAACGCTGCTGACGGTCGACGATGTCGGCGACCTCAAGGCGAAGGCCCTGCGCAGCCTCGTCTTCCATTTCGCCGAGCCGGTGGCGGCATCGGTCTTCGCGCCGCTGCCCTCGGTCGTGGGGGCCGAGGCCCACGGCGACGCCGTCTCGATCACCGTGCAGGGCGAGCTCGACGAGGTCGTGAAGGAGGCGGCACGCCACACCGTCGTGAACGTCGAGACCCGCGAGCCGAGCCTCGAGGAGATCTTCCTGCGCGCCTACCGGGACGGTGACGCATGAGCGCGCTCCTCGGGGTTTCGATACGGACACAGCGCCGTGCCGTGATCGGCTGGGCGATCGGCCTGGCCGCGATCGCGGCCATGTACTCGGCGTTCTACCCGTCGATCACCCAAAGCGCGGCGCAACTCGAGGGGTATATGCAGAACCTGCCGCAGGCGGTGCGCGACCTGATCGGGCCCGACTACACGTCGCCGGCCGGCTATCTGCGGGCGGAGCTCTTCGCGCTGCTCGGCCCGATCCTGTACCTCGTCTTCGCGATCGGCGCCGGCGGTCGCGCCGTCGCGGGCGAGGAGGAGATCCGCTCGCTCGACCTGCTCCTGTCGACGCCGCTGACGCGGACGCAGATCGTTCGAGACAAGGCCATCTCGGTGCTGTCGGGGCTGGCCGGCGTGGCCGGGTTCCTGTTCGTCGTCGTGATCGTGATCGGCCCGCCGTTCGACCTGACGGTGGCGGTCGCCAACGTGGCCGCCGCGTGCGTGATGCTGGTGTTGCTCGGGACGGCGTTCGGCTCGCTCGCGCTCGCGGTCGGCTGCGCCACCGGCAAGAAGTCCATGGCCTACGGCTGGACCGGCGTCGTGGCGGTCGCGGCGTACGTGCTGAACATCGTGGGGCCGACCGTGCCCGCCCTGCGGTGGGCGCGCCCGCTGTCGCCCTTCCGCTGGTACCTCGACCCGGACCCGCTGACAACCGGCCTCCACGTCACAGGCAGCGCCGTGCTCTTGGGGATCACCGCTGCGTGTACGGCGATCGCCGTCATCACGTTCCGGCGGCGCGACCTCGCGGCCTAGCCCGGCATCGTCGCGACGAGCCAGAGCCGCTCCGCGCCCGTCCCGAACGGCGCGAGGTCGTCATCGAGTGCCTGGAACGACGCGAACCCGACGCCGGCGAGCAGATCCGTGAGCTCGTCCACGGTGTAGAGGCGCACGAACGTGGTCCGGACCGTTCGCTCCCCGTCCCTCGTGAACGCCCACGTGGTCTCGATCCGCCTCGTGTCCTCGTGGTAGCGGCGGATCTCCTCGACGGCGATGCCGCCGACCTCCCAGGTGCCCGACGGCTCGAACCGTGGCAGGACAGTGTCGGCGACGATCGTGTCGATCAGGTAGCGGCCGGCGGGCGCGAGGGCGTCGGCGGCAGCGCGGGCCTGCGCCACGTTCCCGTCGTCGTCGAAGTAGCCGAAGGATCCCCAGAGGCAGATCGCCGCGTGGAAGGAGCGCGGGCGCAGGACGGTCGTCCGCATGTCCGCGCGGATCGCGGGGGCGCCGGCGCTGCGCGCCACGCGCACGAACGCCTCGATCGCGTCGAGCCCGACGACGCGATGTCCTCGGTCCGCCAGCGGCCGGCCGATCCGCCCCGTGCCACAGGGCACATCGAGCACACGGGAGCCGGGCCGAAGCGCCAGGGCTCGCTCGACCCGTGCCGCGGTGTCGTCCGCGTCGTCGGCCTCGTGCCATGCGAGTTGGATGGACTGCCATGCGGGCGTCGCGAACATCTCGGGCCACCACTCCACGCATGGAGGCTACTGGTCCGTCCGCCGCTCAGCCGAGGGCGATCAGGATCACCCCGGTGAACGCCGCGATCACGCCAACCAACTGCGGCCGGGAGAGGCGCTCGTGCAGGAACCCGCGCGCGAGCAGCACGGTCGAGACCGGGTACAGCGAGCCGACGACCGCGACGAGCGCAAGCGTGCCGCTCTGGGCCGCGAGCGCGAACGTGACGTTCGCCAGATTGTCGAAACCCCCGATCACGACGAGCGTCGCGGTCTCCTTTCCCGTGGGCGCGCGCTCGTGCGAACGTCGCACGATCACTGCCAGCACGAACAAGGGCACCGAGACCACCCGGAGCATGAACGCGGCCCACGGCGCGCTCCCCTGGCCGGACGCATCGAGCAGCGTGACGAGCAGCCCGAGGAACGCCACCGCCACGAGCGCGTACACGACTCCCGGGCCGATCCGCCGGCGCGAGGGCGGCTCGGGATGCCCCTCGATGTCCGTCGGGTCGGATTCCCGGGCAGCCAGGACGATGCCGACGATCGCGCACGCCATCCCGACGAACTGCAGCGGCGCCGGGCGATCGCCCTGCGCGAACCCGACCAGGACCGGCACGATCACCGACAGCGACACGATCGGCGCGACCACGCTCATCGGCCCGATCGCGAGCCCCTGATAGAGCGCCGCCAGCCCGACCGCGCCCGCCAGCCCACCGAGCGCGCCGTAGACGAGGTAGCGGAGCTCCGGCGCCGGCGATCCGAGCAGGAGGATCAGCGCGCCGGTGAAGACGAGCCCGGCGCCCTGCGCGATCGCCATCACAAGCGCGACGCCGAGGCGCCGCGTCATCAATCCGCCGAGGAAGTCCCCCGTGCCCCAGCACAGGCCCGAGAACAGCGCCAGCGCGAGGGCACCCATACCTCAGACGACGCGCACGCCGTCCTTCCAGACCTGGTCGATCCGCTCCCGGAGCGTGTCGAATGCGAAGGGGTCGCCGTCGACGACGACAACGTCGGCGATCTTGCCCGGCTCGAGCGAGCCGAGCCGATCGTCCCAGCCCATCAGCTCGGCGGCGGACAAGGTCGTCGCGTGCAACGCCTGTGCGGGCGTGAAACCGTTGTTCGCCATGTGGGCGAGCTCGTTGAGGTTCCAGCCGTGCGGCATGACCGCGGCGTCGGTGCCCATCGCGACCTTGACCCCCGCCTCGGCGGCAAGCCGCATCGCGTCGAACTCCGGCCGGCCGAGCCCCTTGAACTTCTCGCGGATCTCCGGTGCGAGCTTCTCGTCGTTGGCCAGCTCCTCGGTGGTGTCGCCCGCCGTCAGGGTCGGCACGAGCCACGTGCCGCGTTCCACCATGAGCTCGGCGGACTCCTGGTCGAGATACGTCCCGTGCTCGATCGAGCGAACGCCCGCGTGCACGGCGCGCTTGATGCCCTCCGGGCCGTGCGCATGGGACATGACCCAGCGGTCGAGATCGGCGGCCGTGCGCACGATCATGTCGAGCTCGTCCTGTGCGAAATGCGGGTGCTTCGGGTCGTCGGCGGGCGAGAAGAACCCGCCGGAGGAGGCGATCTTGATCACGTCGGCGCCGGCCCGGATCACCTCGCGCACCTTGCGTCGCACGCCGTCTACACCGTCGCACACACCGTCGGGGAAGCCGGGGTAGGGCAGCCAGCCGGCCGAGATGCCACCGCTCGGCAGCACCTCGTCGTTGTGTCCCGCGGTCTGGCTGAGCATCGTGATCGCCACCTGCATCCTCGGGCCGACGAGCACGCCGTCCCGGACCGCCTGGCGCAGACCCGCGTCCGCGCCCCCGGCGTCGCGGACCGACGTGATCCCGAGCCGCAGCGTCGTCAAGAGGTTCGCCGGCGTCTGATAGAAGCCGTAGGAGAACGGCCGGTGCTGCACCGTCAGCTCGTCGTCCTCGTACACGCCGGTGAGATGCACGTGCGTGTCGAACAGCCCAGGCACCAGCGCCTTGCCCGTGCAGTCGACACCGTCGTCGCCGTCGAGCCCGGAGCCCACCTCGACGATCTTCCCGTCGTCGATCGCGACATCGGCATCGGCCAGCGGCGCCATCGTGCCGTCGAAGACCTTCCCACCGTGGAACACCGTCCTGGTCACTCGGTTCCCTCCTCCTCGTGGCCGCCGCCTACACTCCGGCGGGCACCCTACCTTGAAGGAGCGAGCCGCGGTGGACATGCGACTGACCGACGGTGACGCCGCGCTGCAGGACAAGGCGCGGAGATTCGCCGACGAGGTGCTGCAGCCTCTCGAACTGGAATGCGAAACGAACGACGGTCTGACGCCCGACAGCGCAGCAGCCGCCAAACAGGCGGTCCTCGACTGGGAGTTCCATGCCATCAATCACGCGGAGGTTGACGGCGGCCGCGGGTTCGACACCTTCCAGGTGATGCTCGTCGAGGAACAATGGGGCCGAGTCACCGGCGCGCTCTGGGACATCCCGTGGCGCCCGTCGATCCCGCTTGCCGCGGGGACCGAGGAGCAGAAGCGGCGGTTCCTGCGGCCCGCCTGCGCGGGCGAGCGGCGCGACGCGTACGCGATCACGGAGGCCGACGCCGGCTCCGACGTCACGATGGTCGCGACAACGGCCACGCGAGACGGGGACGACTGGGTCCTGCGGGGCGAGAAGTGGCACGTGACGAGCGGCGATGTAGCGGACTTCTTCCTGGTGCACGCGCACGTCGACGGGGACCCCGCGAAGGCGACGGTCTTCCTCGTCGACAAGGACACGCCGGGCGTGCGGCTGGTCCGAACACCGAAGTACACGCACACCTTTGTGTTCGAGCATCCGATCTTCGCGTTCGACGACGTGCGGGTCGGCGACGACCGTGTGCTGGGCGAGGTCGGCCAGGGCTTCGAGCTCACGAAGGACTGGTTCGTCGAGGAGCGGCTGATGATCGGCGCGCGCACGGTCGGCGCGTCCCAGCGGTGCCTCGACGAGGCGCTCGCGTTCGCGACGGAGCGCCGCCAGTTCGGCAAGGCGATCGCGGAGTTCCAGGCGATCGAGTTCATGCTCGCCGACATGGCAGTTGAGATCATGGCCGCGAAGTCGATGCTGTACCGCGTGTGCTGGGAGGCGGCCCGCGGCGGGCTCGATCGTAAGCAGCTCCACGCAGAGGCGAGCGCCGTGAAGCTGTTCTGCAGCGAGGCCGCCGGGCGGATCGCCGACCGGGCCGTGCAGATCTTCGGCGGCCGCGGCTACATGCGAGAGTTCCCGGTCGAGCGCATGTGGCGAGAGCTCCGCGTGGATCGCATCTGGGAGGGCACCTCGGAGATCCAGCGGCTCATCATCGGCAACGAGCTCCGCAAACGCGGGCCGGGCGCCTACGCCGGCTGGCCGAACTAGCGAACCGGGTTGGGCACGTAACGCTCGACGAGGTGCAGCGCGTTGAGCACCGGGTAGGACAGCGCGAAGACGCCGAGCAGGATGGAAGCGATCGTCGAGGTGGTGCCTCGGCCCCCGAGACCGCCGGCGATCCCCAGCACGACGGCGATCAGACCGAACACCAGCGCGAGCGTGCTCAGCTGGTCGGCCATCGGGCCGCCGTTCGTGATCTGGATCGAGTAGGAACCGAGCAGCGAGGAATCCGGGTTGAACTGGTAGATCCACAGGATCGCCGAGAAGGCCGCCCCGAGGACGCCGACGAGCGTGCCGACCGTGCCCATCGGATTGCTGGTCTTGCCGCTGCTGCCGAACATGCCTGCCATGTGGCTCGATGATGACCGAGGTGCAGGCGGGCGGCAACCCGGACCTACGACCGAAGGCTGTTGGCGATCGCCTCGATGTCCGAAGGGCCCGTGCCGCAGCAACCACCGATCAATCGGGCGCCCGCCGCACGCAGGTCGAGAGCGAGCGGACCGAACCCGCCGGGAACGCCGTCGCCCGTCCAGGTCTTGGTCGTTGGGCCCCACTGCGCCCGCGGTTGGGGTACGCGACCAGGGTCTTGTTCGTCACCGCGCTCGCAC
>CAWCDA010000055.1:0-43447 GCA_963794065.1 uncultured Actinomycetes bacterium
CATCCTCGCCAAGGCGGGCCGACCCGATGAGGCCGCCGCGGAGTTCCGCAAGATCATGCGCCACGACACGGCGGCGTTCGATGCGGCGGAGCGGCTGGCCGAGCTCGGCTAGCCCTCGCCCGAACCCTCCCACCGCTTGCGCCAGTATCTCGTCAGACCCTGTGCGTTCATCCGGATCGAGCCGAGGACGTCGTAGCGCGCCGCCTCGAACGTGCGGCCGGCGTCCGCCTCGAACTCCTCACGGGCGCGACGAGACAACGCCGCGACGACGGCGTCCTCCGACGTCGCCGCGTCGGCCTCGAGAAGCGCTCGGACATCAGCCGCCCAGGCCTGGATACGCTCAGCGGCTCGGGCGCAGGCGATCTCGACGTCCGGAACGGCCCCGAAATGCGAGGTCAGCAGGGTCGTGGGCTCGCGGGCCGCGATCGCTCGGATGGAGGCCAGGGCCGCCTCCACATCGACCTCCGGGGGAGGGAGCGCCGGCCGGAAGCACTGCGCCCAGGGCAGATACGAGCCGATGGCCTCGCCCGTGATCATCGCGCCGCTCGCGTCGTCGTGCAGCGCGACGTGATGCGAGGCATGTCCGGGCGTGTGCACGACGGACAGCGAGCGCCCGCCCATCTGGATACGGTCGCCGTCGTCGACGGTACGGACGCGCTCGCCCGGCACCGGGACCATCTCGCCGAAGAGCGAGCGCATCCGGTCGCCGCCATAGGTCCGCGCGGTCGAGGCGAGGAGCCGCTCGGGGTCGACCAGGTGGCGGGCGCCCGAGGCGTGCACCCACACCGTGGCGCGCGGGAACCGCTCGAGCAGCGCGCCGGCGCCACCTGCATGATCCATGTGGATATGGGTCACGACGACGTGGGCGAGGTCGTGTGCGCCGACGCCGAGCCCGTCGAGCGACGCGACGAGCCGATCGTGGTCCGCCCCGGGGCCCGCCTCGACCAAGCAGGGCTCCTCACCGTCGAGGAAGTACACGGCGTTCAGTTCGCGCTCGCCGGCCATGACGGTGTCGATGGCGCGCACACCCGGCGCAACCACGAGGATCCGGTCGCCGTTCATCGCGCCTGAGTCTCGCATGCAGCGTTCTTCGTGTGTCGGACCCTCGCGCTAGGGTGCTCATCGGAAGGAGGACGCACATGGTCACGGTCAACGTCGTCGTCTTGGCGGGGACCGTGGCGGCCGATCCCGTCACGCGGCGCATGCCGTCGGGTGATGAGGTCACCGAGCTTCGCGTCTCCGTTCCCGAAGTAGGCAGACGCCTGCTCCCCCTCCCGGTCGCGGCGTGGCACGCCACGGTCGGCCGTGCGGCGTTGGACCCGATCGCCAAGGGCGACGCGGTCCTCGTGCACGGACAGCTCGTACGCCGCTTCTATCGGAGCGGAGCCGGGGCGCGCAGCCTCACGGAAGTGGTCGCCACGGGCATCAAGCGGCTCGACCCCGCAGCGGACGGGTCGGGGGAGGAGGACGCGGTCAGCGCACGGGCATGAAGAGCATGCCGGTGCGCGGCTTCGGCCAGAAGAAGGTCGACTTGCGGGGGAGGCGTTCGCCGCGCTCGATTGCGGTCAGCACCCGGGCCGGGGTCGTCGGCGGCAGGATGTAGCCGGCGATCGCCTCACCCGCAGCGACGGCTTGCCGCGCGTCGAGCGCGCTGTGCGTGAAGCGAAGCGCATCGCCTGGCGCCGCCCGGTCCAGCACCTGATCGTGCAGCGCGCGCACCGCCGGGGGCGCGCCATCCAGATCGAGCAGGCCGTAGGAGAGCGATCCATCGTCGCCAACGGTGATCGTGCCGACGACGAGGTCTGCGTCCGACACCCGTTCCAGGACGTCGTCGAGGTCACGTGCCTGCCGACCTGCCTGCGGCGGGTCCCCTGAGATCTGCACGCGGTGGTAGGGCAGGACGGGCACCGTCTGGGTGCCCGCGTCCACGATCAGGGCAAGGATCCCGTCCCACGGTCCGGGGCCCGCCGCCTCGTCCCGCTCCTTCCGGTAGGCAAGCGCGGTCGTATACCGATGGTGTCCGTCCGCGATCAGCAGGTTTTCATTGCGAAGCCAGTCCTCGACCGGCTCATCGGCGGAGACCTCCCACAGTCGGTGGGTGACGCCTTCCTCGTCGACCAGCTCCTCCGTCGGCACGCCGGCACACGTGCGGTGGAGCAGGTCTGACAGTGGCGGGCAGGGTCCCGACACGGTGCCGTAGATCGGGGAGATGTGCGTGGCGGTCGCCCGGAGCAACCTGAGGCGATCTTCCACCGGCCCGGGCATCGTGTGCTCGTGCGGGATCACCGACCCCCCCAGGGCTCGAGCTCCAACGCCACGAAGACGCCGCGAACGGAGCCGCGGGCCGGCTCGATCCAGCTGACCTCGTAGGCGTAATACCGTGGGGCATCCGATCGGATCAGGACCCCCGACGCCTCCCAGGACGCCAGCAGCTGACCCGCGCGCGCATATCGATTCTCCGGGTCGTCCGGATCCTCGGGGCCCTCGGCCAGATCGACGTGCACGACGTTGAACCGGCTCGCAGCTCGGTATCGGTTGCGTCCCGGCTCGCTGATAACGTCGTACGGCGGCGTCGTCAACAGACGCAATGGGCCCGCGGCGGCCGGTTCGTATCTCAGGCCTCGGAAGGGGGCAACGCGTGGCATCGGACCTGTATAGCAGCGCCGCAGCGACGGCGACCTCGGCCGAGACGACGGGCGTGAGGTCGGCGAGTGTTCGCGTCCGACGGTCAGCCGCGCGCGTTCGATGATCGCGGACCGATACGACGCCTTCCTCCTGGACCTCGACGGGGTCCTTTACCGCGGTGACCAACCCGTCGCGCACGCCTCGGTGACGGTCGAGGCGCTTCGGGCGCTCGACAAGCGGGTGGCCTTCGTGACGAACAACTCGTCGCGCTCGCCGGAGGCGGTCGTCGAGCATCTCGCCTCGGTGGGGGTGGGCGCGTCGGTCGCCGAAGTGGAGACGTCGGCGCTCACGACATCCGGGGCACTCGCCGAACGCGGGGTGGCCACCGCACTGGTCGTCGGCGGGGATGGCCTGCGCCATGCCCTCGAGGCCCGGGGGATCGCGATCGTCGGGCCCGAGCAGGTGCCCGACGCGGTGGTCGTCGGCTGGGACCGTTCGTTCACCTACCAGACGCTGCGCGATGCCTCGATCGCCGTCCAGCGGGGCGCCGCGCTCGTTGCCACGAACGCGGATGCGACCTACCCCGCACCGGAAGGGCTCACCTGGCCCGGGGCGGGTGCGATCGTTGCGGCGCTCGAGGCGGCCACCGAGACGCGCGCGGAGGTGTTCGGCAAGCCGCACGCGCCGATCCTGCGCGCCGCGCTCGCCCGGGTGGGCGGCGGCACGCCACTGGTGATCGGCGACCGAGTCAGCACCGATATCGAGGGAGCCCGGCGTCTGCGCTGGGACTCGATGCTCGTGCTGACGGGCATCTCGACCAGAAACGACCTCGAGACCGCGGGTATCGCGGCAACGTATGTGGCGGAGGACCTATCGGCGCTCCTCGAGGAGTAGCCACGGTCGAGGTCGACCAACCGGTTTATGCTGCAGGCACCGATGGGCGAGGAGCGACCGATGGCCAAGATGCAGGACATGCGCAAGACGATCGAGACGTCGCTGGGCAACTTGAACACGACGCGCGCACAGGAGATCGCCAAGAGCGTGCTCGACAAGGACGCGGCGAAGGATCAGGTGACCAAGACCGCGGCGGACCTGGTGGAGCGATCCCAGAACACCTGGACGAAGCTGCTCGACGTGGTCCGCGGCGAGGTCCGCGATCAGCTGCGCCAGATGGGGGTCGCAACCGAGGAAGAGGTCAATGCGCTCCGGAAGCGTGTTCGCGATCTGGAACGGACGGCACGCGCGACCGGCGCTCGCGGCGGCAAGAAGACCGGGGCCACGAAGGCCTCCGCGGCGAAGGCGGCTTCTCGGAAGCCGACGACCGCAAAGCCGGCGAGCCCGAAAGAATCCGACACCGCACAGGCGTGACGCGCCGCCGGCTCGACGCGGAACTCGTGCGACGCGGGCTCACGAGGAGTCCCGCGGCGGCGCGCGAGGCGGTGGGGGCCGGGATCGTGCTGGTCGCGGGCGCCGTCGCCAGCACGCCCGCCTCGATGGTGGCGGACGACGTCGCGATCTCGATGGTCGGTGCATCGCGACCCTTCGTCTCTCGTGCCGGAGAGAAGCTCGCAGCGGCACTGGATCGTTTCGACGTCGATCCGGGGGCGCGTCGCTGCCTCGACGCCGGAGCGTCAACCGGTGGGTTCACCGACGTCCTGTTACGCCGGGGCGCGGCCGGCGTGGTGGCGGTCGACGTCGGGTACGGGCAGCTGGCGTGGGAGCTGCGCTCCGATCCCCGTGTGACGGTGCTGGAGCGGACCAACATCCGAGACCTGACGCCCGAGGATCTGGCGCCGGTCGATCTCGTGGTCGCGGACCTCTCGTTCATCTCATTGCGGATCGTGCTCCCGACGCTGCAACGGCTCGCCGAGCCGGCGGCGCCGATGGTGGTCCTCGTGAAGCCGCAGTTCGAGGCAGGCAAGGGAGCGGTGGGCGCGGGCGGTGTCGTCCGCGATCCGGACGTGTGGGTACGGGTCCTCGACGACGTGGTCGCGACCGCGGCGACGCTCGGGCTCGGCGCGCGGGCGGCGATGGCCTCGCCGCTGCTCGGCCCCGCCGGCAACGTCGAATTCCTCGTGCAGCTCGGACCCGGGGCCGCGAACGGCGCCGACCTCGTTGGCGCGGTCGCCGACGGCGTGGCGATGCGATCGTGAACAGGGTCGCCTTCGTGGTGCACGAGGGACGTCCGGCGGCGGTCGCGGCGGCCGCGACCCTGCGCGGCGGTCTGGCATCACGCGAGGTCGTGTGCGATCCCGGAGACGGGGCGCCGGTCGATCTCGTGATCGCCGTCGGTGGCGACGGCACCTTCCTGCGCGGCGCGCACCTCGCAGCTCGCCTCGGCGTACCCGTGGTCGGGGTGAAGGTCGGCCGTCTCGGGTTCCTCACCGAGGTCGAGCCTCACGAGGCAGAGGCGTTGGTCGTCGCGGCGCTCGCGGACGCCGCACCGATCGAAGAGCGCCTCGCGGTAGTGGCGGAGTCGCCCGACGGCGCAGGGTTCGAGGCGCAATGGGGGCTGAACGAGGTCATGGTCGAGAAGCGCGCCCGGCAACGTCTCGTTCGCCTACGGGTCGACGTCGACGGTGAGTACGTCACGACGTTCTCGGCCGACGGGGTCATCGTCGCGACGCCGACCGGCTCGACGGCCTACTCGTTCTCGGCGCGGGGCCCGATCGTATCGCCCACGGTCGAGGCGCTGGTCGTGACCCCGGTCGCCCCACACATGGTGTTCGATCGCTCGATCGTCCTCGACGCCACCCAGCACGTCACCCTCCAGGTCATCGGTGATGAGCCCGGACTCCTCTCGGCCGACGGCCGCGACACGATCGAGTTGCCGGTCGGTGCGGCGGTTCGCATCCGCGCGTCGGAGCACCCCGCACGGTTCGTGCGACGGCCGGACGCGCCGGAGTTCCTCGCCCGCGTCCGCGAGAAGTTCGACCTGCCGGATGAGCCCTCGGGTCCGACAGCGACCTGAGCGGCTCTCCTCGGCCGTGTCGGTGTCCGGCGCTAGGATGCGCTCGTGCTTCGGCAGCTGCACATCACCGGTCTCGGCGTGATCCGCGAGCTCGACATCGAGCCCGCCCGCGGGCTCACCGTCCTCACGGGCGAGACCGGCGCCGGCAAGACGATGATCACGGTCGGTGTCTCGCTGGCGTTGGGCGGCCGGGGGAGCGCCCAGCTCGTCCGATCGGGCGAGCGGGCGGCCAAGGTCCAGGCTCGGTTCGACGCGCCGGCCGGGGCGGAGGAGTGGGCGGAGGAGGGCGAGCTGATCCTGGCGCGCACGCTTGTGGCCGATGGCCGTGGATCGGCGCGGATCGGCGGCCAGCTCACTACCGCGGCCGCGCTCGCCGACATGGGCTCCCGTCTCGTAGAGATCCACGGGCAGCATCAATCGCTTCGGCTGCTCGACGGCGGCACGCAGACGGCCTTCCTCGACCGGTACGCGGGGCCCGCCCATGTCGAGCAGGTCCAGGCCTATCGCCGCGCGTTCACCAGCCTGCAAGCCGCCAGGCGGGAGCTCGAGGCGCTGCAGGAGGCCGCTCGGGACCGGGAACGCATGCTGGATCTGCTCGCCTACCAGGTCCGCGAGATCGAGGCGGTGGGGCCGCAGGTCGACGAGACCCTGACGCTCCAATCGGAGGAGTCCAGGCTCGGGCACGCGGAGCGCCTCCAGGAGCTGGCCGAGGCCGCCGCCGCGGCCCTGGGCGGCGACGGGGGAGTTGCCGATCTCCTCGCAACCACGGCGCACGATCTCGCCGCGGCCGCAGACCTGGATCCCGATGCGGCATCCCTCGCGAGCCGCGGGCAAGCGCTCGCGGCCGAGGTTGCGGATCTGGTTTCCGAGGTTCGCGCTTATCGCGAACACGTCGGGGTCGATCCGGCTCGGCTCCAAGAGGTCCGAGAACGCATCACGGTCCTGAAGAGCTTGCAGCGCAAATACGGGGCCACCGATGCCGACGTGATCGCGTTCCTCCAACGGGCTGGGGACGAGCTCGCGTCGCTCCAGACGGCCGACGAGCGCCTGGCCGCGATCCAGACCGAGGTCGAGGATGCCTCGGCCACCGTGGCCTCCCTCGCCGCCGCGCTGTCCGAGACCCGCAGATCGATCGCGCCGGAGGTGGCGGCGGCTCTCACCGCGCACCTGACCGACCTGGGCATGCCCGGCGCCGCCGTCGAGCTGCTCGTCGAAGCCTCCGAGCCGGGCCCCTTGGGGGCGGACCGGGTGGAGCTGCTGTTCCGCGGCGGCCCGGGCCAGCCGGCGCTGCCGTTGGCCAAGGCGGCGAGCGGCGGCGAGCTGTCTCGGGTCATGTTGGCGTGTCGAAGCGTGCTCGCGGACCTCGACGACGTCCCGACCCTTGTGTTCGACGAGATCGACGCGGGGATCGGCGGTGAGGCCGGTCTGGCGGTCGGGCGACGCCTCGCGCGCCTGGCCGCAACGCACCAGGTGCTCGTCGTCACGCACCTCCCGCAGATCGCGTGCTTCGCGGACCTCCACGTGCGCGTTCGGAAGCACGACGGCGATGCGACCGCGCAGGTGCTCGACGACGACGAACGTCCGGTCGAGCTCTCGCGCATGCTGGCGGGCATGGAGACCTCCGAGCACGCGCTGTCGCACGCCGAGGAGCTGCTCGACGAAGCCGCGCGTGTCCGGTCCGAGGCGTCGTGAACCGCGGACGTGGTGCCGTGCGACCACCGACGGACAACTTTCTCGGTGGATCGCGAGGGCGCCGCCCCGGCGTCTGCTACAGTCGGCTTCCGTGGTGAGGGAGCACACGAAGTACATTTTCGTCACGGGCGGAGTTGCCTCCGGTCTCGGGAAGGGCATCACGACCGCCTCCCTCGGCCGCCTCTTCTAGTCCCGCGGTCAGAAGGTCGTCCTCCAGAAGCTCGATCCGTACATGAACGTCGACCCCGGCACGATGAATCCGTTCGAGCACGGCGAGGTCTTCGTCCTGGACGACGGCGCCGAGACCGACCTGGACCTGGGTCACTACGAGCGATTCACTCGACGCGAGTCTCCACCGTGGCTCGAACTTCACGACCGGCGCCGTGTACTCAGCCGTGTTCGCCAAGGAGCGCCGCGGCGACTACCTCGGCAAGACGGTGCAGGTCATCCCCCACGTCACCGACGAGATCAAGTCGCGTGTCCTGGCGCTCGCCGAGACCGAACAGGCTGATGTCCAGATCGTCGAGATCGGTGGCACGGTCGGCGACATCGAATCGCTGCCGTTCCTCGAGGCGATCCGGCAGTTGCGCAATGAGGTGGGACGCGACCGGTGTGCGTTCGTGCACGTCTCGTTGATGCCCTTCATCGGGCCGTCTGGCGAGCTGAAGACGAAGCCGACCCAGCACTCCGTCAAAGAGCTGCGGTCGCTCGGTCTGCAGCCCGACGCGATCGTGTGCCGCTCCGACCGCCCGATCGGCCGCAATCTCAAGGAGAAGATCTCCTTGCTCTGCGACGTGCCGATCGCCGGTGTCGTGAGCGCTCCCGACGCGCCGTCGATCTATGAGGTGCCGCTGGTCCTGCATCGCGAGGGCCTCGACAACCTGCTCGCCGAGCATCTCCGCATCGAGGGCGAGCCGAACCTGGCGGAGTGGACCGACCTCGTCGACCGTGTGCACGCGGCCATCGATCCCGTCGACATCGCGGTCGTCGGCAAGTACGTGTACCTGCGCGACGCGTATCTGTCGGTCGTGGAGTCCTTGTTCCATGGGGGTTTCTTCCACGGTGCCGACGTGCGCATCCATTGGATCGCGTCCGACGATCTCGGCGGCGACGCCACCGAGGCCGCCCTGGCCGAGATGGACGGCGTCCTGATCCCCGGCGGGTTCGGCGTCCGGGGCGTGGAGGGCAAGATCGACGCGGTCCGGTTCGCGCGCGAGCGGGGCGTGCCGTTCCTGGGCATCTGCCTCGGGCTCCAGTGCGCGGTCGTCGAGTTCGCCCGCAACGTGTGCGGTCTCGAGGGCGCGAACTCCTCGGAGTTCGATCCCGCCACCGAGCACCCCGTCATCGACCTGCTCCCCGAGCAGAAGGATGTGACCGACATGGGCGCGACCATGCGCCTGGGCGCACAGCCGTGCTACCTCGAGCCCGGCACGCTCGCAGCGAAGGCGTACGGCGTCGACGTCGTCGAGGAACGCCACCGTCATCGGTGGGAGGTCAACCCCTCCTACCACGAGGCGCTGACGACCGGCGGCCTCGTGATCAGCGGTTCGTCGCAGAAGGGCCGGCTCGCCGAGATCATCGAGCTGCCCGATCACCCGTTCTTCATTGCGGGCCAGTTCCATCCGGAATTGCGGTCGCGGCCGACCCGCCCGCATCCGTTGTTCCGCGAGTTCGTCGGTGCGGCCAAGGCCCACCGCTCGCAGCGACTCGCGGTCTCGCCCGCGTCCGTGTCGAGCTAGTCCGGGTCGTGCCGGAGCCGCTCGCCACCCGCGACGTCTGGTCGGGCGCCTATCTGCACGTCACGGTCGAGGACTGGCCCGATCTCGGCGCCTACGAGCTCGTGCGCAAGCACCACGCGGTCGGCGTGGTCCCTGTGACGCCGGACGGCGACGTGATCCTGGTGCGACAGTTCAGGCCGCCCGTGCGCGCCGATCTCACCGAGATCCCGGCCGGTCTGCTGGACGTGGACGGCGAGGACGCCCGCACGTGCGCGGAGCGGGAACTGTTCGAGGAGACCGGCTACCGGCTCACGGAGATCGCGTTCCTCGGCGGCGTCTACCTCTCGCCCGGGTTCACCGACGAATACATGCACCTGTTCTGGGCTCGCACCGAGGCCGTGCCGGTCGGAAAACCGGAGCTCGGCATCGCGGTCGTCCGGATGCCGCTGCATCGCGCGATCGCGCAGGCTCGCGCCGGGAAGGTCCGCAACGCCTCGACGGCACTCGCATTGTTGCTCGCCGCCGGCATCCCCGGCCTGCGGGACGCGGCCACCGCCCGCGCCTAGGCTGAGGGCATGCAGGACCCCGCCGTCGCGGCTCGCCGCTACCTCGAGCACCTCACGGTCGAGCGCGGCTTGGCGGACAACACGCTGCGCGCCTATCGCCGTGACCTCGAGCGGTATCTGGCGTTCCTGCGGGGGCGAGACATCGATGACCTCGATGCGGTGGATGCCCGCGTGATCCGGGCATTCGTCGCGTCGATCTCGGCATCGACGCACGGGCCGGACGAAGAGGCGTACAAGGCGACGAGCGTCGCACGGACGCTGTCGGCCGTGCGGACCTTCCATCGGTTCGCACTGCGCGAGGGTATGACCGAAGACGACCCCACCGCGGGGGTCGTTCGACCGCGGCTGCCTCGGGGCCTGCCGCACCCGTTGACGGTGGACGAAGTGACCGCCGTGATCGACGCCCCACCGCCGGGCAGCCCGACCGGCGTCCGCGACCACGCGATCCTCGAGCTCCTGTACGGAGCCGGGCTTCGCGTCTCCGAGCTGACGGGGCTCGACGTGGACGACCTCGACCTGGAGGAGGGCGCCGTCCGCGTGCTCGGGAAGGGGAACAAGGAGCGCGACGTACCCATCGGCCGCATGGCACGTATCGCGATAGAGGACTATCTTCGTGTCGCGCGACCGGCGCTCGCGTCGCCGCGATCGCGGGGAGCGCTCTTCCTGAATGCGCGGGGAGGACGGCTCACGCGTCAGTCCTGCGCCCGACTGTTGGCCGCATACGCGCGTGCCGCCGGGATACGCCGCACCGTTACCCCGCACGACCTGCGACACTCCTTCGCGACGCATCTGCTGGAGGGAGGGGCCGACGTGCGCGTCGTGCAGGAGCTGCTCGGGCACGCCAGCGTCGCCACGACCCAGATCTACACACTGGTCACGCGGGAACATCTCCGCAGCGCCTACGATCTGGCGCACCCGCGGGCGCGTCGCGACCGGGCGAAGGGGGCGGGCCGGTGAGCGATCCAGGTATGCAGGTTCCGCTCGCGGCCCTCGAGGCGCAGGAGCGATCGCTGCGCCGTGAGATGGACGAGCTCGGCGCCGACCCCGACCTCGACGAGGTCGCCTTCGAAGCCGACGCCGGGTTCTCCGACCGCTCGCACAGCACCGAGGAGCGGGGACGCATCATCGCGACCGCTCGCTCGCTCCGGGCGAACCTCCGCGATGTCGAACGGGCTCGCGTCAAGCTCGCCGAGGGAACGTACGGAACATGCGATCGGTGCGGCAAGGCGATCGGCACCGAGCGTCTCGAGGCGATCCCGTGGGCCCTGCTGTGCATCGACTGTAAGAAACTGGTCGGCTGAGGTGCCAGAGCGGCTCGTGCCTCGCGTCTGCGTCGTGGTGTGCGACTCGTGGGGGATCGGCGACGCCCCGGACGAGGCCGAGTACGGGGACGTGGGCTCCGACACGCTCGGAAACACGGCGCGCGCGGTCGGCGGCCTGCGGGTCCCCGCGCTCGAGGCGCTCGGGCTGGGGCTCGTCGGCGATATCGCCGGCGTCGCTCCTCGGGCCGAGGTCGGCTCCGCGCACGGGCGAGCCACGGAGCTCTCGGCGGGAAAGGACACGACGACAGGGCACTGGGAGATGATGGGCATCCGCCTCGACGATCCATTTCCCTTGTACCCGACCGGGTTTCCGCCTGAGGTCATCGAGCCGTTCGAGGCGGCGATCGGACGTTCGGTCCTGGGGAATGTGCCGGCATCGGGCACCGAGATCATCGCCGAGCTCGGCGGCGATCACCTGGCGACCGGTCGCCCGATCGTGTACACGAGCGGCGACTCCGTCTTCCAGATCGCCGCCCACGTGGACGTCGTCCCGCTTGCGCAGCTCTATGGCTGGTGCGAGGTCGCGCGCGGCCTCCTGGTCGGACGGCACCGTGTCGGTCGCGTGATCGCCCGGCCCTTCGACGGACCGCCGGGCGCGTTCGTCCGACGCCCGGAACGACGCGACTACAGCGTCCCACCGCCATCACCGACCGCATTGGATCAGCTCATCGCGGCGGGGTGCACCGTCTTCGGCGTCGGCAAGATCCAGGACATCTTCGATCATCGAGGCCTGAGCGACGCGACGTATGCCGACGACAACGAGCACGGTGTCGATCTCACGGTGCGGGCCCTCCGCGCCGGGGCGCACGACGTCGTCTTCACGAACCTGGTGGATTTCGACTCGAAGTACGGGCATCGCAACGATCACGTCGGGTATGCGGCCGCGATCGAGGCGTTCGATCGACGCGTGCCCGAGCTGCGTGCGTCGCTGGATGGGGGAGTCCTGCTGATCACCGGCGATCACGGATGCGACCCGACGACACCGCCCACGGACCACTCCCGCGAGCGTACCCCGTTGCTCGCGGCCGGGTGCCCGGGTGGCCCGCACGATCTCGGCACGCGCTCCACCTTCGGCGATCTGGGCGCGACCGTCGCGCGATTGCTGGGCGTCGAGCTTCGGGAACTGGTGGGCGAGAGCTTCGACACGGCGATGGGTTTCGACGCGTGATCGACGACCCGCGGACGATCATCGCCACCAAACGCGACGGTGGCTCGGTCCCGGTTGAAGCGCTCGAACGTCTCGTGCAGGACTTCGCGGATGGCCGCGTCGCCGATGGGCCGATGGGAGCGTTCCTGATGGCATGCGTGTTGCGCGGCATGGACGCCGAGGAAACGGCGGCGATGACGCGGGCCCTCGTGGCATCCGGGACCACGGTCGAGCTCGGCGGCATCGGCCGCCCGGTCGTGGACAAACATTCGACGGGCGGGGTGGGCGACGCGGTGTCGCTGGTGTTCGCGCCGCTGGTCGCCGCGCTTGGACTGGCCTGCGTGAAGATCTCCGGCCGTGGGCTGGGTCATACCGGCGGCACGATCGACAAGCTCGAGGCGATCCCGGGATTCCGCACCGATCTCCCGCCGGGCGCGCTCCGGGAGCAGGCCGCGTCGGTCGGGTGTGTGATCGCCGCACAGACCGCAGATCTGGTGCCGGCCGACGGTGCGATCTACGCCCTGCGCGACGCGACGGCGACCGTGCGATCGATACCGCTGATCGCCGCGAGCGTGATGGCGAAGAAGTTGGCGATCGCGTCCGATCTGATCGTGCTCGACGTCAAGGCGGGCTCCGGCGCGTTCATGGCCGACCCGCGGGAGGCGGCCCAGCTGGTCGACGAGTGCCTGGCGATCGCGCGCCGGGCGGGGCGTGACGCCGCCGCGGCGATCACCGACATGTCCCAACCGCTGGGCACCACCATCGGCAACGCGCTGGAGGTCGCCGAGGCGATCGAGGTGTTGCGTGGGGAGCGAGCGGGACGTCTGCGCGAGCTGTCGGTCTGGCTGGCGGGGCGCGCGCTCGCACGGCTCACGCGCGTGGACGTCGACACCGCGATCGACCGAGCCGCCGCCGCGCTTTCCGACGGGTCTGCGCTCGAGGCACTCCGCGCGATGATCGCCGCACAGCACGGCGACCCGTCGGTCATCGACGATCCCTGGTCGGTCCTCCCCACCGCCCCCCTCCGTGTGCCGATCGAGAGCGATCGCGCGGGCTTCCTCAACCGGGTGGACGCCGCCGCCGTGGGGGAGGTGGCCGCGCGCCTCGGCGCGGGTCGACGGCACAAGCATGAGCCGATCGACCCCGCGGTCGGTATCGTGCTCACACCGAAGGTCGGGGATCGCATCGAGCTCGGCGCGCCGGTCGGCACCGTGCACGCCCGCGATGAGGGGCTCGGCCACGTAACGGCCGCCGCTGTGCTGGCGGCGCTCGGGGTCGCCGACGAGCCGGTGGAGGAACCGCCGCTGGTGTACGCGTGGAGCGAGGAGGTGCGCTGAGATGGGGTGGCCGTCGATCCGGTACGCCGCGTATATCGGCGTCTCCCTCTTGATCGGGATGATCGTGCGGGAATACGTGCGGGCGTTCGTCACGGCCAAGCTCGGCGATCCGACGCCCCGACTCTGGGGACGGCTGACCTGGAAACCGAAGGTGTGGTTCGAGCCCTTCGGGTCGGGCCTCGTGCCCGCGCTCGTCCTGGTCCTGTGGGCCGCCGCGTCGGGCTTCTATCCACCGCCGGCCGCCTATGGGAAGCCGGCGCCGGTGGATCCCAGCTATCTGAAACGCCCCACACGCGATCAAGTCCTGATCGGATTCGCCGGTCCGGTCTCCAACGTCGTACTCGCGGCGATCGGCGGCGTGGCGCTCCGCGTCACGCTCACCTCACTCGGGAGCGAGGCGTTCCTTTTCCTCGTGGCGTTCGAATTCACGCAGCTGTCGCTGGCGATCTTTCACTTGCTTCCGATCCCGGGGTTGGACGGCGCCCGGCTCGTCGCGCTGGTGCTGCCCGACGACGCCCGCCGCGTCTATCGCGACGCCGACCGATACCTCCCCCTGTTCGTCCTTGTCTTGTGGTTCCTCCTGGCGGGGGTGATGAAGGCGCTCATCTACGGTCTCGTGGACTCGCTGTGTCGTGTGTTCTCCGGCTTCGGCTGCACGCCCTAGCTCCCGGGTGGTCGCACCGCCCGCGTTATCATCCCGCCCATCGTGAGCGAATCCGTGGTGGCGACCCGTACGAAGCGCGTCCTGACCGGCTACCGCCCCACCGGCCCGCTCCACGTGGGCCATTGGGCGGGGAACGTCGAGACCATGCTTGCGCTGCAAGCCGATCCGGCGTACTCCTGCTTCTTCTTCATCGCGGACTGGCACATGCTGACCACCCACTACGACCGGACGGACGAGCTGTCCGGCTTCGTGGAGGGGCTCGTGTTGGACTGGCTGGCCGCCGGCCTCGACCCGCAGCAGGCGGTGATCTACCGGCAGTCCGACCTGCCCGAGGTGGCCGAGATGGCGCTGCTGTTCGGGATGATGACGCCGCTCGGGTGGCTCGAGCGTGTGCCGTCGTTCAAGGAGCGGCTGCGCGATATGGCCGAACGCGACGTGGCGAACTACGGCCTGCTCGGCTATCCGGTGTTGCAGGCCGTCGACATCGTCATCGTTCGAGGCGAGCTCGTACCGGTCGGCGAAGACCAGGTGGCGCACCTGGAGCTGAGCCGCGAGATCGTGCGCCGGTTCAACCGGCTCTACGGCGATGTGCTCACCGAGCCACAACCGCTGCTGTCCTCGACGCCGCTGATCCCGGGGTCCGACGGGCGCAAGATGTCGAAGTCGCTCGATAACACGATCGGGATCCGCGACGACGAAGCCACGGTCCGCGCCACGGTGCGGTCGTTCCTGACCGATCCGCAGAAGCTCCGCAAGGGCGATCCGGGTCGACCGGAGATCTGCCCGGTGTTCGCCTTGCATCGGAAGTTCTCGCCCGCGCAGGTGGAGCGGATCGACGCCACGTGTCGCACCGGGGAGCTCGGCTGCGTCGACTGCAAGCAGATCCTGGCCGACAACCTCGTGGAGACGTTCACGCCGTTCCGCGAGCGACGGGCGGAGCTTGCCGCGCGCCCAGGCCTCGTGCGCGATGTGCTCGCCGCCGGGGCGGCCACGGTTCGCCCGGTGGTCGCCGACACGATGGCGGCGGTCCGCGACGCGATGCATCTCGGGTGATGCGGTGACGGGCGACACGGCGGCCGAGGCTCCGACCCCAGCGGGGTTCGCGATCGAGGTACCGGGGTTCGCCGGCCCCTTCCGGCTCCTGGCGGATCTGATCCTGGAACAGAAGGTGGACGTCTGCGACGTGCCGATCGCGACGGTCACCGACGGGTTCCTGCGCTACGCGAAGGACACGGCCGCCTGGAACCTCGAGGAGGCCACCTGGTTCCTGGCGATCTGTGCCGTCCTGCTGGAACTGAAGATCGCCCGGCTGACGCCGAAGCACACGGAGCTGGACGAGGAGGATCTCCTCGGCGCCTCGCCGGACCTCGCATACGCCCGATCGATCGAGCTCCGGGCCTTCCGGAAGGTCGCCGTCGAGATCGCGAGGCGTCTCGAAGATGAGGCCGGGTTCTTCACACGCGATGTAGGACCCGGTCCCGAGTACGCCCATCTGTATCCGGACCCGATGGAACACATCACCTCGCAGCAACTCGCCGAGGTCGCGGCGGCGCTCCTGCGGCCGCCGCCGACCCTGGATCTGTCCCACGTCACGCCGATCCGGTTCACCGTGACCGACGCGATCCAGGCCGTGGAGGCCCACTTGGTCCGGCTCGGCCAAGGTCCGGCCACGTTCCGCGAGCTGACGGCCGACTGCGAGGATCGGATGCATGTCGTCGTCCGATTCCTCGCCCTCCTCGAGCTGTACCGTGACGGAAAGGTCGAGATCGAGCAGGCCGAGACCTTCGGAGAGATCGAAGTGGCATGGAGGGGATGAACCCAGTGACCGACGTCGCACAGGCACACGACACTCGGACCCTGGAGGCGTTGTTGTTCGTGTCGGACGAGCCACTGACGCCGGCCGTGCTCTCCCAGGCGATGGAGCTTGACCGCCGCGTCGTGGAATCTCTGTGCGACCGGCTGCAGGCGGAGCTGGAGGCCCGCGGGTCCGGCCTCGTGCTTCGCAACGTCGCCGGCGGCTGGCGGTTGTTCACGCACCCGGACACGCAGCCCATCGTCGAGCGCTTCGTGCTGTCCTCGCGCCAGGCGCGACTGACGAAGGCGGCGCTCGAGACCCTGGGGATCGTCGCGTACAAGCAGCCCGCCACACGTCACCAGGTCAGTGCGATCCGCGGCGTGAACTCCGACGGGGTTCTGCGCGCGCTGGTCGATCGCGGTCTGATCGAGGAGGCGGGACGCGACGAAGGACCCGGTCGCGCCGTCCTCTATACGACGACCCCTCAGTTCCTCGAGCGACTCGGGCTCCCATCGCTCGCGTCGCTGCCCTCGCTCGCGCCGCTGTTGGATGCGGACGTCGATCTCGAAGACGCCGTCGATCGGGTCGTCGACGCCCCCGAGGGGGCGGAGCTCGCCGACCTCGCCGAGGAGGAGGCGCCCCCCGCAGTGGAGGGGTAGCGATGCCCGAAGAGCGCGTCCAGCGGGCGCTCGCTCGCGCGGGGTTCGGGTCTCGGCGATCCTGCGAGGAGCTGATCAGCGCCGGACGGGTGAAGATCAACGGGACCATCGCAACGCTGGGGGACAAGATCGACCCGACGCGGGACTCCGTCGCCTTGAACGGTGTCACGGTCAACCTCGACCCGAGCGTGAGGTATCTCGCGTTGCACAAGCCGGTCGGCGTCGTCACGACGATGCGCGATCCGCAGGGACGCCGGGACATGCGCGAGTTCGTACCCGATGAGCCCCGCGTGTTCCCCGTGGGACGGCTCGACCTCGACAGCGAGGGCCTGCTCCTCCTGACGAACGATGGCACCCTCGCGGAGTCCCTGACGCACCCGCGCTACGAGGTCGAGAAGGAGTACCTCGTCGAAGTTGCGGGGACGCCGACCGCCAAACACCTCGGCGCGATCCGGCGAGGTGTCGAGCTCGACGACGGGCCGGCCCGCGCGAAATCGGTGCGGATCGTCGACGCTCGCGGTGGTCGCGGACACGTGGCCCTCGTGATGACCGAGGGCCGGAAGCGAGAGGTGCGTCGTCTTCTCGATGCGATCGACCTGCCGGTGCGCCGGCTCGTCCGCGTCCGCATCGGACCCATCATGTTGGGCAAGCTGCGGGCCGGGGAGATCCGCGACCTGCAACCGGACGAGGTGCTGGCCCTCGGGAAACTCGTCGAAAAGGCGCGACGCAGGGTCCGCCGCAGCGACGCCTCCTCCCTGTAGCCTTGGCGCGACGAGTCGACCGGTGACGCGGAGTCTCGCCCCGCGTCCGTCGCCGTCGCCGATCAGGGAGGTGTCAGGATGAAGGTGCGTGCCGCCCGAGGCGCGATCGTGGTGTCCGAGGACACCGCCGCCTCGATGCACGCGTCCACGGAGCGCCTCTTGGCCAACATCCTGGACCGCAACGGCGTCGTGCATGACGACCTCATCAGCATCCTCTTCACGGTGACGGACGACCTCCGCAGCGCGTTCCCGGCGGAGGCTGCACGGCGGATGGGCATGGGGGACGTCCCGTTGCTCTGCGCCCGAGAGATCCCCGTGGAAGGCGCGATGCCCTCGGTCGTGCGCGTCCTGATGCACTTCCATTCGGAGCGGGGCTTGGGCGAGGTCACGCACGTGTATCTCGACGGCGCGGAGAAGCTGCGCGATGACCTCGACGCCGCCACCTGATCCCGGCACGATCGGCCTGGTTGCGGTGCTCGGCACCGGCCTGCTGGGCACATCGGTGGCGATGGCTGCGGCGCGCGCGGGCTGCCGTGTGACCGGCTGGGATCTCGACGACGATACCGTGTCGCGGGCGGCGGCGAGGAGCGGGCTGGACCCTCGACCTCGCCTCGAGGATGCGGTGGCGGGCGCCGACCTCGTCGTCGTCGCCACGCCGATCGCGGCCATCGCCCCGACGGTGGTCGAGGCGCTGCGGGCGGCCCCGAACGCGATCGTCACCGACGTCGCGAGCGTGAAGGAACAGGTGGTCGGCGACGTCCTGGCGGCGCTGGGCGCGGAGGCCGCCGCGGCGGCGCGGTACGTGCCGAGCCATCCCATGGGGGGAAGCGAGCGCTCCGGGCCCGAGCATGCCTCCGCCTCGGTCCTGGACGGGATCGTGTGGGTCGTGGCGCCGCACCCGGCGACCGGGGCGCGGCCGAGCGACGTCCTGGAGGGCTGGATCGAACGGATCGGCGCGCGGCCCGTGCGTCTCACGCCGGAGCGCCACGATCGGCTCGTGGCGATGGTGAGCCATCTTCCGCAAGTCGCTTCGACGGCGCTGATGAGCCTCGCCGCGACCGAAGAGGCGGATGAGCCCGAGCTCCTGTTGCTGGCGGCCGGTGGGTTCCGCGACCTCACGCGGCTGGCGGCGTCGCAACCCTCGCTCTGGAGCGCGATCCTCGTCTCGAATCGTGACCAGGTCGTCACAGCGATCCAACTGTTCGTTGCGCGGCTGCTCGCCGTGCGCGACGCGATCCAGGTCGGCGACACCTCGGCCGTCGAGGAGGTCTTCGAGCGTGCCAAGCAGGCCAGATTGGGGCTCGCGACGAAGCCGACGGTCCGCTCCGGGGTGGCGGTCTGGCAGGTCGAGATCCCCGATGAGCCGGGTGCCCTCGCGCGGATCACGGCGGTGCTCGGCGAGGGGAAGGTCAACATCGAAGACCTGCAGATCGTGCACTCGCCGGAGGGCGGCCGAGGAACGGTGCATCTGACCGTCGCCGCCGGCTCCGCGGCGTCGTGCGCGTCGGTGTTGGCAGCCGGCGGCTACGACCCGATCAGGCTGGCCTGAGCGCGATGGACGCCCTCGTGACGCCCACAGGCTCGCTTGCGGGGACGACCGTCGTGCCCGGTGACAAGTCGATCGCCCATCGTTGGCTGATCCTCGCCGCCACGGCGGTCGGCCGCAGCCGTCTCGTCGGGCTTCCCCTGTCGCTCGACGTGGGGTCGACGGCCGGGTGCCTGGCAGCCCTCACGGAGAAGGCTCGACCTCCCCTCGACGTCTTCGCTCGGAAGGTTGCCTCGCGGGTGGAGGGTGGCGGTTCCACGTGGAACGTGGGAATCGACGTGCCGGCCGATCCGCCGCTTGAGGTTGAGGGTCAGGGCCGGGACGGGCTCTTGGCACCTGCGGAATGGCTGGAGTGCGGCAACTCCGGTACGACGATGCGGCTGCTCGCGGGACTGCTCTCGGCGTCCCCGTTCGAGGCGGTCCTGTCCGGGGACGAGAGCTTGTCGCGTCGTCCGATGGAACGTGTCGCCGACCCGTTGCGGACGATGGGCGCGTTCCTCGAGACCGACGGGGGCCACGCGCCGCTGAAGGTGCGAGGCGGGTCCCTCCGAGGCATCCGGTACATGCCGAAGGTGCCCAGCGCGCAGGTCAAGAGCGCCGTCCTGCTCGCGGGCGTCGCCGCCGACGGTGAGACCACGGTCGCCGAGCCCGCGCACACCAGGGACCACACCGAACGCGCCCTCGCGGCGCTCGGGGTCCCGATCGACATCGATGGGGACGGCATCCACGTTAGACGCTTCCAGCACCAAGGGTTCGAGGGACGGGTGCCGGGAGACGCGTCATCGGCCGCGTTCCTGCTCGCGGCCGCCGCCATCACCGGCTCGCGCATCACGATCGAGGGCGTCGGCCTCAACCCGAGCCGGCTCCACTACCTCGACGTCATGGAACGGATGGGCATCCGGACGACATGCGTCGTCGAGGGGTCGGAGTTGGGTGAGCCCGTCGGGTCGATCGCGATCGAGCCGTGTACCGAGATCGCGGCCGTCCGTGTTGAGCCGGCCGAACTACCGCTGATCGTCGACGAAGTGCCGGTCCTGGCAGCGCTGGCCGCGCACGCGTCCTCCGATTCATGGTTCCTCGAGGCATCCGAGCTTCGGGTCAAAGAGAGCGACCGGTTGCAGGCGATCACCACGGGCATCCGCGGCATGGGCGGCGTCGCCGCCGACGAGGGCGTCGATCTCGTGATCGCGGGGGGCGGTCTCGACGGCGGTCGGGCCGACGCCCGCGGTGATCACCGGATGGCGATGGCGTTCGCGGTCGCTGCGCTGGGCGCTCGGGGCGCATCGCGCATCGACGGCATCGACGCGGCCGATGTGAGCTTCCCGGGCTTCGTCGCGACGCTGCGAGCGCTCGGTGCCGAGGTGGAGCCGGCGTGATCCCTCGCGTCGTCGCGATCGATGGCGCCGCGGGCAGCGGGAAGTCGACCCTCGCCCGGGGCCTGGCGCGCGAACTCCGGGTCCCCTACATCAACACAGGGCTGATGTACCGGGGTCTCGCCGCGGCTGCGCTCGACCGCGGGATCGACCCCGACGACGCAGAGGCACTGTCGGCGTTGCTGATCGACCTTCGGTTCAGGCTTGCCGGCGACGGCCCGCCTGAGCTCGAGGTCGAGGGTTATCCGCACGACGCCCTCACGACCCGCGAGGTCGAGTCGGCCGTCTCGACCGTCGCACGACATCCGACCGTCCGGGAGCGGTTGCGGGTCCTGCAGCGCGAGATGGGTCTGCAGGGGGCGGTCATGGAAGGGCGGGACATCGCGACCGTCGTGTTCCCGGACGCATCGGTGAAGCTCTTCCTCGTCGCCGACGAGACAGCACGAACGGGGCGGCGGGCTCGAGAGCGCGCCGACGCCGATCCGTTGGAGATCGCCGAGGCGCTGCGACTGCGCGATGCGCGCGATGCGCGGACGAATCCCTTGGAGCCCGCCCCCGGCGCCGAGATCATCGACACGACGGCGCTCGACATCGACCGGGCGCTTGCCGCGGCGCTGGGGATCGTGCGCGCCGCGTGGTCGGAGGGGGCGACGTGAGTCGTTCGCCGCGCATCGCGATCGTCGGGCGTCAGAACGTGGGCAAGTCGACGCTGGTCAACCGCCTGTTCGGGAAGCGTGCCGCGATCGCCCATGACATGCCGGGCGTGACGCGGGATCGTCTCGAACTCGAAGCCACCTGGCGCGGTCGGAGTTTCGGCCTGGTCGACACGGCCGGCTATCTGCAGCGCGCCACGGGCGTCGAGGCCCTCGCCGCCAAGCAGGCCGATCTCGCCGTCGAGGACGCGGACCTGATCGTGCTCGTGGTCGACGCGCAGACAGGCATCACGCAGGAGGATGCCGTGCTGGCCCGTCGCCTTCGGAAGGCGCCGACGCCGGTGCTGCTCGTCGCGAACAAAGCGGACACCACGGCGGATCTCGCCGAGGTCGCCGCCTTCCACCGGCTCGGGCTCGGGGAGCCGTTCCCGATCTCCGCGCTGCACGGGAAGGGGGCGGGCGATCTGTTGGATCGTCTGCTCGACCTGCTACCGGAGGCGCCACGCATCGACGACCCGGTCCTGGAGCCGCGCTTCGCGATCGTCGGGCGTCCCAACGTCGGCAAATCGAGCCTGTTCAACCGTCTCGTCGGTGCCGAACGGAGCGTCGTGTCGGAGGTGTCGGGGACGACGAGGGACAGCGTCGACTCGTTGATCGAGTGGCCCGGCCATGGTCCGGTCCGGTTCGTCGACACCGCCGGCATGCGGCGCGGCACGAAGGTGCGCGGGGTCGAGTACTACAGCGTGGTGCGTGCCCAGGAGGCGATCGAGCACGCCCACGTCGCGGTCCTCGTGCTCGACGCGCTCGACGGCTTCGCGGTCGAGGACAAGAAGATCGCCAACCACGTGATGGACGCCGGCCGGGCGCTGCTGCTGGTCGCCAACAAATGGGATCTGGTCGAGGACAAGGACCGGCTGTTCAAGAACCTTTCCGACGAGGTACAGCTCTACGCTAAGGCGACTGTGCTGCGGACCTCTGCAGTCCGCGGGCAGGGATTGCCGCGCATCCCACCGCTCCTGCTCGACGTGCACTCGAGGTGGATGTCGCGCGCGCCGACCGCAACCGTCAACGAGATCATCCAGACGGCGCAAGAGGCTCGACCCACACCGCAACGAACGGGGAACCTGCACTACGCCACGCAGGTGTCGACCGCACCGCCGACCTTCGTGATCTTCGGGGGAGCGACGCCGCCGAGCCCGACGTATCAGCGGTATCTCGAGAACCGGCTGCGCCGAGAGCTGCACCTCGAGGGCGTTCCGATCCGGCTGCGATTCCGCGCACGGCAGCGTCGTCGACCCCCCCGGTGAGGACGGGCCTATCGGTCGGCCGTACGTTGGCTATCCTGTGCCCGCGGGTTCCCCGGAGCCCGCGGGCACACGGGCCGTGGCGCAGCTTGGTTAGCGCGTCTGACTGGGGGTCAGAAGGTCGCCGGTTCGAATCCGGCCGGCCCGACGGATGGGATCGACCGAGGGGCACCCGGGTGAGGGGTCCAGCCGCCGCGTGTTCACGGTGCCGAATGGCATCTCGTTCCTACGGATCGCGCTGATCCCCGTCTTCTTCGCGCTCATCGTCGATCCCGACACCACGACAGCGGGGTTGATCCTGTTCGGCGTGGTGATCGCCACCGATTGGGTCGACGGAACGATCGCGAGGCGGACGGGTCAGGTCACGGAGCTGGGGAAGGTCTTGGACCCGGTGGCGGACCGTCTCTCGATCGCGGCCGGGATCATCGCGCTGGTGGTTCGCGGGATCTTCCCGCTGTGGGCTGGGGTCGCGATCCTGCTGAGGGATGTCGTCGTGCTCCTCGCGGGTTCGTACGTGCTGTCCCGTGCGCACGTCCGACTGGATGTGCGCTGGATCGGGAAGGTCGCGACGTTCTCGTTGATGGTGGCGGTGCCGGCGATCGCCTGGGGCGGACTCGACCTGCCGCTGGGCGCGGCCGGTACCACGATCGGTTGGGTGTGTTTCTCGGTCGGCATCGTCGAGTACTACGTCGCGGCGCTGGCCTATGCCCAGGACGCTCGGCAGGCGCTGCGCTCGACGTCATGAGACCTGCGTCACCGTTATCGTTCGCCGTGGCACGACACAACGAGGAGGGGCACCGGTGGAGTTCCCAGAGGATCTTCGGTACAGCACCGAGCACGAATGGGTTCGACTCGAAGGCGGCCGCGCCCGCGTCGGCATCACCGACTTCGCACAGGATGCGCTCGGCGACGTGGTCTACGTCGACCTTCCAGACGTCGGAGCCGTCGTCGAGGCAGACAAGCCGCTCGGCGAGGTCGAGTCGACCAAATCGGTCTCGGACGTGTACAGCCCTGTATCCGGCACCATCGTCGAGCGGAACCCGCTGATCGACGACCGCCCGGAGCTGGTGAACGAGGCGCCGTACGGCGACGGCTGGCTGGTCGTGATCGAAACATCGGAGCCCGACCGGGTCGCGGCGATGATGGACGCCGCCGCCTATAGAGCGCTGGTCGAAGCGCAAGACTGAGCAACCCTCGACCCTGAATGGACCTTCGATGCCCCGTTGAGGGTGTCTCAATGGAGCGCTCGAGGGTTGGCGAAGGTGCGCGTTGAACCTTCTCGTGCCGTAGGATAGCGTCCAGCCGACGTACAGGATCGAGGGTTTCGCAGAACCTTCGACCCGCACCGGAGCACCGCAGCAGGGGGCCGTTGACGTTGTTCTGTACCCGATGTGGACACCCAAACAAAGATGACGCGCGTTTCTGCGTCGACTGTGGCCATCCACTGCACGAAGACGTGACGGTCACCCTTCCGGCCATCGAGATGGAAGACGAAGGCCACGACGAGTTTCCCTTCCCCCACGATGAACTCGAACCGGGTCAGTCGCTCTTGCTCGTGAAGCGGGGGCCGAACGCGGGCTCGACGTTCTTGATCGATCAGGAGACGACGACCGCTGGCCGGGATCCCGGCAGCGCTGTCTTCCTGGACGACGTCACGGTGTCGCGCAAACACGCGATCGTCGAACGACGGGGCGACGAGTGGTTCGTGAAGGACACGGGCAGTCTCAACGGCACCTACGTCAACGGCGAGCAGGTCGACGAGACCAAGCTCACGACCGGCGACGAGGTGCAGATCGGCAAGTTCAAACTCACGTTCTTCGCGGCGGAGTGACAGGAGCAGGAGGCGCATGGCCGGCACACGCAACTACCAGTCGATCGGCGAGGTCCTCGTCAACGTCAAGACCGAGTTCCCCGACATCACGATCTCCAAGATCCGCTTCCTCGAGTCCGAGGGGCTGATCACCCCCGAGCGCACCCCCTCGGGCTATCGGAAGTTCTATCCGGAGGACGTGGAGCGGCTGAAGTCGATCCTGCGGTTGCAGCGCGACGAGTACCTGCCGCTGAAGGTGATCAAGGAGCGCCTCCTCAAGGCGGATACCGGTGACGAAGAGGATGAGCCCACCCTGGAGCAGGCCGTCGGTGGCGCGGAGCCGGATGGCGGGTCCGAGGACCTCGCGGAGGCGCCCACGGGCCTGCAGATGTCCCTGGAGGAGATGTCGGCGGCCACCGGTGTCGACCGAGACCGGATCAAGGAGCTCGAGGGTTTCGGCATCGTGTGCATCCACGGCCCGGAGGGCGGCCGCTACTACGACGGGGATGACTACGTGACGCTGTCGATCGTCAAGGACTTCCTCCGCTTCGGTATCGAGCCGCGTCACCTCACGATGTACAAGCACTTCGCGGAGCGCGAATCGTCGTTCTTCGAGGCATTGGTGGCCCCGACCCTTCGGCAGAAGAACCCCGACGCGCGCCGTGCGGCCACCCAGACGCTGGGCGAGCTGACGAGCACCTCGCGAAAGTTCAAGCAGGCGCTGCTGCGGAACGCGCTGCGCGAACATCTGACCGGCGTGTGATCTCGGTCCGCGCCCGCGTCGCCACGGTCGTCGCCGTCCTCGTGGTGGCGATAGTCGGTCTCAATGCCGGGGCGGCGACCCGTCCGGCCGTGCCGCCGCCGACCCCCGTGCCGCCGCACGGGAGTCTGTCGCCGTTCCCGACCGCGCTCGCGACGCCGAGCGATCCCCTCCGGGTCCCGACCGTGCCGGCCGCGGCCGCGCTCCTCGCGGACCTCGACACCGGTCAGATCCTCTACGCGAAGGATCCGCGCGCGCCACGACCGATCGCGTCGGTCACCAAGATGATGACCGCCCTGTTGACGTTGGAGACGCTGCCGATGCATCACGTCGTGCGCGTCGATCCGCGGGCCGTGTTCGACCGGGACGAGTTCGGCGCGTCCTCCACGCTTGGACTGCGGGCGGGGGAGCGCATCAGCGTCGAGAACCTGCTGTACGCCCTCCTGCTCGGAAGCGCCAACGATGCCGCGGACGCCCTCGCGATCGCGGTGGACGGATCGGTCCCGGCGTTCGTTCGACACATGAACGCGCGCGCCCGGCAGCTCGGCATGCTCCAGACCCGGTTCTTTTCGGCGAACGGCCTCGACGACCGCGGGCATTCGACGCCGAGCGACCTGTTGCGCCTCGCGAGATCCACCGACGCGCTCGAGATCTTCCGGGCGATCACGGCCACCCGGTTCCGCCGGATCCCGGCGCCGACCGGTCGCGACCGCGTGATCCAGAACCGCAACGCGTTGCTGTGGCTCTACGCCGGGGCCTTCGGCACCAAGACCGGCACGACGGCCGGCGCCGGGGCTTGCCTCGTCGCCACGGCGGCACGCGACGGTCGACGCCTGGTGGCGATCGTGCTGGACGCGCCGGGCGAGCCGTTCTCCTCGGCCGCCACCTTGTTGGACTACGGCTTCGCCGGCTGGGAGGAAGAGGACTTGGTCGCCGCGGGCGCTCCGCTCGGGACGGTCGCGATCCGCGGTGGCACCGTGCCGGTGGTCGCCGGGAGCGACCTGGATGCCCTCACGCCGGTCCGCGGAGACGACGTCGTCGAACGGGTGGTCGTGGACCCACGGGCGGCGTTCCCGCCGGCGCCTGGCGCACCGGTCGGCGTGCTGGTGGTCCGCGCCGGCGATGCCGTCCTCGGGCGCGTAGCGCTGGTCGTTCCGACGGTACCCCCAGCCCCACCGGCATCGGGACCGTGGTGGCTGCGGACGGCATCTGCCATCGGCGGCGCGGTAGTCGACGGGATCGGTGCTCTCGCCGCCTAAGCCGCCGCTCCCTCCCACGGCCCGTCCCGATCGCCTGTTACCCTGCACCGCGATGGCGGAGGTCGCACGTGTCCTGTTCGGACGCGAGGACGTTCGTCGCCGGGTGGCAGAGCTCGGCCGCACGATCACCGGGGACTACGTGGGGCGGGAGCCCGTGTTCGTCACGGTGCTGAAGGGCGGCGCGATGTTCCTCGCGGACCTCATGCGCACCGTCGCGCTCCCGATCGAACCGCACTTCATGGCGATCAGCCGGTACGGTGAGGCCGAGGAATCGCTCGGACGGGTTCAGATCCTGCTCGACGTCGACGTCGACCTCAGCGGCCGCGACGTGATCCTCGTCGAGGACATCGTGGACACCGGGCTCACGTCGCGGTACCTCCTGTCGGTCTTGCGCGCTCGCGGCGCCGCCTCGGTCGAGCTCTGCACGCTGCTGGACAAGACCGCGCGGCGGATCGTGCCGATCCAGCCACGCTACGCGGGTTTCGAATGCCCCGATGCGTTCGTCGTCGGCTACGGCCTCGACTTCCAGGAGCGATACCGGAACCTCGCCGACATCGTGCAGGTCTTCGACCAGGCGGCGCTGCGCGCCAACCCGGATCTCCTGCAGTCGTTGGTGGCGCCGGCGGCCTGAGGTTGCCCGTGGTGCGACCCACGGATACCCTGCCAGCGTGGCCTTGATCGAGATGGAGCTGAGCGGCGTCCGCGTCGAGCTGCCGACGAACCAGCCCATCGCCCTCCTGCGGGAAAAGGGCGGCGAACGCTACCTCCCGATCTGGATCGGTCCGTCGGAGGCCGCCTCGATCGCGATGGCGCTGCAGGGCGTCGCGACGCCTCGCCCGATGACCCACGACCTGCTCAAGACGATGCTCGAGGATCTGAGCGTGCAGGTGCAGCAGATCGTCGTTACGGAGCTGCGCGAAAGCACCTTCTACGCCGTGATCACCCTCGAGCGCGCCGGCGAGCAGCTCGAAGTGTCGGCGCGCCCGTCCGACGCCATGGCGCTGGCCGTTCGTATGGCGGTGCCCATCTTCGCGGCGGAAGAGGTCCTGGACGAGGCCGCGATCCTGATCCCGGGTGAGGAGGACGAGGAGGTCGAGAAGTTCCGCGAGTTCCTCGACAACGTGACGCCGGAGGACTTCGCCTCCTGACGGCTCAGCCGTAGAAGAAGACGGTCACCCACAAGACGCCGTCGACCCGAACCGCGCCGATCGCGACGTGTCGGAACGTCTTGTTCAAGATGTTGTGCCGGTGGGGGAGCGAGGCCATGAACGCGCTCTCGAGGTCGCCGACCGTTCCACCCGTGACCCCGACGTTCTCGCCCCAGTAGTGCCAGCTGATGCCTTTGAGATAGACGCTGGAGGGGTTCGTCGTGTGGAACAGCGATTGCTGTTCGGCCATCTTCAGAGAGTGATGACGCGCGATCTTCGAGAGGTCGCGGTCGATGTGGACGCCGGTGAGCGAGAATCGGTCGCGGCTCCCGTTGGTCGCGCGAAGCATCGCGTGACGCTCCTTGTAGCGACCTCCACCCGCCTGCGCAGGGGCGCCGGGGAGGGTGCCGAGCATCGTCGCGGCCGTCGCGACGACGATGATGAGCCTTCCGAACCTGCGCATCGCTCCCGTGTCCCTCCGATGACGTAGTCCCTCGTGACTAGTCGAGGCATCGGTCAGAGACGAGCGGTCCTTGAGCCGCCGGATGGCTGTTTTCCTGGCGGTTCGGCCGGCGCCTTGACGGGGGTGGGCAAGGCCCGTACGCTGCGGAATCACATCGTCGTGATTCCCTTCCTACGGAGCGTGCAGACAATGGTCGAACAGGGGTTCGCAGCGCCCGATGTGTGCAAGATCGTCGGGATCACCTACCGCCAGCTGGACTATTGGGCCCGCACCGAGCTGGTCACCCCGTCGATCCGGGACGCATCCGGCAGCGGCACCCAGCGGCTGTACTCCTTTCAGGACCTGGTGACGTTGCGCGTGATCAAGAACCTCCTGGATACTGGCGTTTCCCTGCAACGGGTCCGCACGGCCGTGGAGCATCTGCAGGAGATGGATCGGCCCGTGACGGGCGTCACGCTGATGTCCGACGGACGCGGTGTCTACGAGGCCCACTCGCCCGAGGCCGTGGTCGATCTGCTTCGCAGCGGGCAGGGCGTGTTCGCGATCGCCGTCGACCGCGTCTGGGACGACGTCGAGAAGTCACTGCCCAAAGCCAAGGCCAAACCCGGACGCAAGGCGGCAGCCGGAGGCCAGTGAGCGCGCAACCCACGACGGACTTGCTCCCGAGCGACGACGTTCGGTTCGCGCACGCCTCCGAGCGCCAATTCGCGCGGCTCCTGGACTTCTATCAGATCGATTGGCGCTACGAGCCCACGTCGTTCCCGATCGCGTGGGATCGCGAAGGCGCGCCGGTCCAGCGCTTCACGCCCGACTTCTACCTGCCGGACTTCGACCTCTACATCGAGATCACGACGCTGAACCAGAAGCTCGTGACGAAGAAGAACCGGAAGGTCCGGCGCCTGCGGGAGCGCTATCCGGAGGTTCGGTGCAAGGTGTTCTATCAGCGCGACTATCTCTCCCTGGTGACCAAGTACGGCTTGGAAGATGCATCGGGCTGACCAGCGGCTCGGGCCGGAGCCCGCCGTAGACTGCCCCTCGTGAATTTCACGCCGCACACAGAGGACGACGTGCGCGAGATGCTCAATGCGATCGGTGCGCCGTCGGTGGACGCCTTGTTCGAGCAGGTCCCTCCCGCGGTGCGGCTCGCGCAGCCGCTCGGCCTGCCCGCCGGTGTCGCGGAACAAGAGATCGTGGCCGACGTGCGCAGCCTCGCCGCCCGCAACCGATCGGCCGACGATCTCGTGTGCTTCGCCGGCGCCGGCGCATACGACCACTACATCCCCTCGGTCGTCTGGTCGTTGGCGAGCCGATCGGAGTTCTACACCTCCTACACGCCCTACCAGCCGGAGCTGTCCCAGGGAACCCTCCAGACCCTGTTCGAGTTCCAGTCGATGATCTGCGAGCTGACAGCGCTGGAGGTCTCGAACGCCTCGCTCTACGACGGGGCCACCGCCCTCGTCGAGGCGGCGCACATGTGCCTCGCACCCGACCGCGATCGTGTGGTGGTCGCCGGCGGCGTGGACCCCCGGATGATCGACACCCTGCGCACGTACGCGGCGGGCGGCGGCTCCTCGATCGAAGCCCGCGAGGCTCCTGCGGGCTCCGGCGGGATCCCTGACGCGGTCGCGCAGGACGTCGCCGCGGTCGTCGTGCAGCATCCCAACGTCTACGGCGCCCTGGAGGATGTCGCCACCTGGGCTGCCGCCGCGCATGCCGGGGGCGCCCGGCTGATCCAGATCTTCGACCCGACCTCCCTCGGGGTGCTCGCGCCGCCGGGCGACCTGGGAGCCGACATCGCGGTCGCGGAGGGGCAGTCGCTGGGCAACCATCTGGCGTTCGGGGGACCGTATCTCGGCATCCTGGCGGCGCGGATGAGCGATGTCCGCCGCATGCCGGGTCGGATCATCGGGGAGACGGTCGACGGGCAGGGACGGACGGGCTACGTCCTGACACTGCAGGCGCGCGAGCAACACATCCGCCGTGAGAAGGCGACCTCGAACATCTGCACGAACCAGACGCTGATGGCCCTGGCCGCGACCGTGTACCTGGCGTGGCTCGGTCCGGACGGGCTCCGGGAGCTCGGCGAACAGTGCGCTGCCAAGACCGCCTACGCGTTCGAGCGGCTGTGCGAGCTCCCCGGGGTCGAGCCCGCGTTCCCCGACGCGCGCGTGTTCAAGGAATTCGCCCTGCGGCTGTCGCGACCGGCGACGGAGGTCTGCTCACAGCTGGTGGACCGCGGGTTCCTCGCGGGGGTGCCCGCTGCCTGGGTCGGGCCAGACGTGCTGCTGGTGGCCGTGACCGAGCAGCGGACACGGACCCAGATCGATGAGCTCGCCGCAGCGCTCGGCGAGGTGCTGGCGTGAGTGACCTCGGGGCGCCGGTGCGCCGAACCGGCCCGCCGGGCGGCGGGACGATCAAAGAGATCTCACGCCCGGGTCGCCGCGCCTCGTCGTTCCCAACGCTCGATGTTCCGCCGGTCGACATCCCCGCTCCGTTCACGCGAGCCGCCAGGGCCGGCCTGCCCGAGGTCGGCGAGCTCGATCTGGTTCGCCATTACACGCGCCTCTCACAGCAGAACTACGGGCTCGACACAGGCTTCTATCCACTGGGGTCGTGCTCCATGAAGTACAACCCGAAGGTCGCGGAGACGGCGGCCGCGCTGCCCGGTTTCTCCCGCCTGCATCCGCTGCAGCCCGTAGAGACCGTCCAAGGAACCCTGGAGCTCCTCTGGCGTCTGGAAGGGGCGCTCTGTGAGATCACGGGCATGGCCCGCGCGACGCTGCAACCCCCCGCCGGCGCGTGCGGTGAGATGACCGGGCTGCTCATCATGCGCGCCTTTCATGCCTCGCAGGGACGGCAGCGACGAACGGTGTTGATCCCGGATTCGGCGCACGGCACGAATCCAGCGAGCGTTCAACTCGGCGGGTACACCGCCGTCAAGGTTCCATCGGATCGTCGAGGCTTGGTCGATGTCGCGGCGCTGGAGGCGCTCGTTGACGAGGACGTCGCCGGCTTGATGCTGACGAACCCGAACACCCTGGGCCTGTTCGAACGGGACATCGAGCGCATCACGGCCGCCGTCCACGGGGTGGGCGGTCTCGTCTACTACGACGGCGCCAACCTCAACGCGATCATGGGCCATACGCGACCGGGCGACATGGGCTTCGACATCGTCCACATCAACACGCACAAGACGTTCGCGACCCCCCACGGCGGCGGAGGACCTGGCGCCGGTCCCGTCGGCGTGGTCGAGCGGCTCGTCCCGTTCCTCCCCGTGCCGCGCGTCGAACGCGCGGGCGCCGGGTTCCGGTTGGCCTCGGATGCGCCCGAGTCGATCGGGCGCATGCATGGGTTCCACGGGAACATCGCCGTGCTTGTCCGCGCCTATGTCTACGTCTTCCTGCACGGGCGCGACGGGTTGCGCGAGGTGAGCGATCGTGCGGTCTTGAACGCCAACTATCTCGCCGCTCTCGTTCGGGACGCGTTCCCCCTTGCGTACCCGGAGGTGGCCCCGATGCATGAGTTCGTCGCGACCGCCGCCACGCTCGAACGCGAGACCGGCATCCGTGCGATGGACGTGGCCAAGCGGTTGATCGACCTCGGGTTCCACCCATCGACCGTGTATTTCCCGCTCGTGGTGGACGAGGCGATGATGATCGAGCCAACCGAGACGGAGTCCAAGGAGACCCTCGACGCGTTCGCGGCGGCGATGCTGCGCGCCGCCGGGGAGGCCCGGACAGAGCCGGACCTGCTCCATGCCGCCCCCACGACCACCCCGGTGTCACGGCTCGATGAGGCCCGCGCCGCGCGACACCTCGTCCTTCACTGGTAGCGCTGGCCGGCAGGCGTTCCGGGGGTCCCGCGCTCAGCCCTACTAGTCATATCGAGCTAGAAAACCTCAAGCCTGGGCACGCCAGACCGATGCACCGGGGGAGTGGGCGGCGCACGGCCGCCCCGGCACCCTGGAGGCTTCGAGATGCGACGCGGTCTGGTTCGGATCGCCGCGGCGAGTGCGCTGGCCCTCTCGCTCCTTGCGACGGCCGCCACCACGGCGCCGGCGGCGCAGGCAACCCTTCGTCGGGAACGGATGCTGGCGTGGGTCAATCACGCCCGGGAGGAGCACGGCGCCCGCACGCTCACGATGAACCACGCGATCGTCAAGCTCGCGCACAAGCACAACCTGGAGATGGCCCGCAAGCGTTCGCTGTTCCACACGGACGATCTCGGCTACAAGCTCCGGTACGTCGACTGGCACACGTGGGGCGAGAACATCGGTGCCGGTGTGGACCCCTACGGGCTCTACAAGGCCTATATGGCGAGCCCCGATCACCGCGCGAACATGCTCGACCGCCGCTTCGACCACGTCGGGATCTCCTTCGTGGTCCGTCACGGCATCATGTGGTCCACGATGATCTTCTACGGCTGATCGCCGAGGGGGAACACGAAGAAGGCCCGGGCAGCTGCCCGGGCCTTCGTCGTTGCTGCGAGCGGTGCTAGACGGCCTCGTGGCGGCCGCGGCGGCGGCTGATCGCCAGGGCGAGGAAGCCCAGGGCGAGCAGGGCCAGTGCCACCAGTCCGAGGCGCTCCGCGTCCGAGCCCGTGAAGGCGGTGGGCGGCGGCGTCTTGGGCGGGTTCTCCGCCTCGACGATCGTCACGTTGGCGTCGTCGTTGGCGGACACCGTCTTGCCGAGCACGTCCGTGCCTGTCGCCGTGCCGACGTTGGTCACGACCGGCGGGTTGGACGGAAGGACCCAATCCTTGGTCAGCGTGACCGACTCGCCGGGGGCCAGCTCGGCGATGTCGCCGATGTGGCCGATGACATCGTCGTCGACGCTGACGTTGAACAGGGTCGTGTCGCCCGTGTTGGTCACCACGTAGGTGTAGGTGACGGTGTCTCCGGGGTTGCCGCTGATCGGATCGACCGTCTTGACGATGTCGATCGCCGGGTGGATCAGATCGACCTCGTGCGAGTCCTCGTCGGTCGTGGAGCGACCGTCGTCGGCGGTGCCCTGGACCGTCGCCGTGTTCGGCAGCGGGTCCGGGTCATCGGCGGTCACGAGGTGGGTGCAGGTGTAGCTCCAGGTCTCCCCGGGCTCGAGGACGTTGTCCCCGTCGTCGCCCGAGACGTAGACCGGCGCACCCTCGTTGCAGTTCGGGTCCGTGACGGTCACGTCGAACAGCGGCTCCGGCGTCGTGAGCGACACGTCGAAGGTGTAGGTGACCGTGTCGCCGACGTGGGCCCTGATCGGTCCACCCTTCTGGATGTCGATCCCGAGGTCGGGGCAGTTCACCGTGATCGACGCGTCGTCGCTGGCTCCATCGCCGTTGCCGATGGTGACCGTCGCCGTGTTGTCGATCTCGCCACAGGTCGTGGCATCGGTGTCCGACGTGATGTGCACCGTGTAGCTCGTCTTGGCGCCCATGTCGCCGAAGTCGCAGGTGAGCTCGCCGTTGGCGATGTCGCAGAACTCCGCGCCCGTGCCGCCGTCGATCGACCAATCAAGGCCGTCGTTGGTGGGCAGGGTGTCTGCCAGCATCACGTCGTAGGCGGTTCCCGGTCCGGCGTTGGCGACCGTGATCGTGAAGCCGACCTGATCGGCGGCGTCCACCGTGTCGTCATCGGCCGTCTTGACCACCGAGATGTCGGGGCAGTCGACCGTGATGTCCGCCGAGGAGCTGATCGGGGCCTGGTTGTCCGAGGAGACCGTGGCGGTGTTGTGGAGCACGCCGCAGTCCGCCGCGTCGGTGGTGCCCGACACGTGCACCTCGGTTGAGGCGCCGGAGCCCATGTCGCCGAGGTCGCAGGTCAGGACGCCGCCGGTGATGTCGCACCGCTGATCGGCCGTCTGCCAGTTCACCCCGGCCGGCAGCGTGTCCGTGAGGGTCACGCCGTAGGCCGTCCCGTCGCCGTTGTTCGTGACGGTGATCGTGAACGCCGCGGTGTCGCCGGCGTTGATCTCGCTGTCATCGGCGGTCTTGAGGACCACCAGGTTCGGGCAGTTCACGGTGATCGTGGCCGTCGACACGTTGTTCTTCGTGTCGCCAGTCGCTTCGTTCGAAGCGGAGACGGTCGCCGTGTTCACGAGCGGGCCGCAGTCCGCCGCGTCGGTCACGCCGGAGACGTGCACCGTGCGCGTCTCGTCGGCCCCCAGTGTCCCGAAGTCACAGGACAGGGTGTTGTTCGTGATCGAGCAGAACTGCGAGTCCTCGGTCCAGGCAACGCCCGCGGGGAGCGGGTCGTTCAGGGTCACGTTCTTCGCGGCCCCTGGACCGTGGTTTGTGACGACGATCGTGAACGCCGCGGTGTCGCCGGCGTTGATCGTGGCCTTGTCGGCCGTCTTCAGCACCGAGACGTCGGGGCAGTTCACGGTGATCGCGACGTTGCCCGTGCTCGGGTTGCCGTCGTTGGACGTCGTGGCGCTCGCCGCGTTGACCACCTGGCCGCACGTCGCGGAGGTGGTGGGGGAGCTCAGGTGCACCGTGTAGGACGCACCCGGGCCCATGGTGCCGAAGTTGCATGTGAGCGCGCCGTTGGCGATCGAGCACAGGTTCGCGCCCGTTCCGCCGTCGATCGTCCAGCTGAGACCGCCGTTGGTGGGCAGGGTGTCGTGAACCACGACGTTGCTCGCCGTCCCGGCCCCGTTGTTCGTCACCGTGATCGTGTAGCCGATGTCGTCGCCCGCGTTCACAACCGCGTCGTCGGCCACCTTCGAGATCACCAGCGCGGCGCACTGCACCGTGATCGTGATCACGCCGGTCGACACCTCGGCGTCGTTCGACGCGTCGGCGATGCCGGTGTTGCTGACGGTGCCGCACGTGGCCGAGGTCGTCGGCGACACGATGTGCACCGTGGCACTGGCGCCGGCGTTGAGCGTGAAGCCCTGCCCACCGCAGGTGAGCACGCCCGTCGTGATCGAGCAGTTCCAGCCGCCGGTCGTGCCCTGCACGGTCCAGGCGAGGCCCGGGTTGCTCGGCAGCGTGTCGTGCAACACCACGTCGAAGGCCTTGCCGGGCCCGTTGTTCGTGACGGTGATCGTGTAGCCGATCTGGTCGCCGGCCGACACGGTGCCCTTGTCCGCGACCTTCGAGATCGCGATGTCGGGGCACTGGACCGTGATGGTCGCGGTCGCCGAGTTGTCGCCGCCGAAGGCGTCGCCCTCGTTCAGCGCATCGACGCTGGCCGTGTTCGTCAAGGTGCCGCAGTTGGCAGCCGTCGTCGCGCCCACGATGTGGACCGACGCGGTCGCGGCCTCCGCCATGTCGCCGAAGTCACAGTCGAGCGTGCCCCCCGTGATCGAGCAGTTGGGGTTGTCGGGGCTCTCGGTCCAGGTCACCCCGGCCGGGAGTGGGTCGTGCAACGTGACGCCGGTCGCCACGCCCGGACCCTGGTTCGTCACCTCGATCGTGAAGCCGGCGTTCTGCCCGGCGCTGATCGTGGCGTTGTCCGCGACCTTGGTCACCAGCACGTTCGGGTACTCGACGATCGCGCTGGGCTGGATGCTGCGGTCCTGGTTCTTGTTCCCGCTGTTGTCGAGGTTCTGGGTGCGCATGTGCCACGGCGCGCCCGACACCCGTGCGGCGCCGTTGGGGCCGCCGGTCTTGTTCACCCAGTAGCCGGACTGCGCGATGTGCGCGCCCCAGGCAAACAGAGCCGAGGAGCCAGTGGTGGTGAAGGTCACCGTGATGTCGGCGGAGCTCTGGTTGTTGGTCGGACCCGAGTGCGTCGGCACGGTCAGGTCATCGATCGTTCCGCCGTACATCGTGAGGTTGCGCGAGACACCCGCGAAGGCCTGCGCGCCCGCGACCGTCAGACCGGCCTTGGTCGTCGAAGCAGCCTGTGAGGCGGGCTCGAACGGATCGCTCTTGAACTGCTCGGTGTCGGCGCCCGGGAGGCTGGGGCACATCGAGGACACCGCGCCGCCGCCGGACGAGCAGAGCCCAGGGTTCTCCGAGTCGTTGTAGGTGGCGAGGAAGTCGTATGCCTCGTGGCCGCCGGCCGTGAAGTCGTAGTTGAGGTGGATCGTGTGCTGGCCCGCGGCCAACCCTTCGATCGCAAGACGGAACGGGACGACGTCGCCCTCCGAATACGCGGAGTTGTTCTTGTTGAGGTCGCCGTTCTGCCAGCCCTGACCGGCGAGGTTGGCCCACTGGTCGAGGTTGACGTTGAGCGAGGCCGCGGCGGCGAGCTGCCCGCCGCCGGTCGTCTGAACCTGCGCCCATCGTGAGCGTGGGCGCATCGGCGTTCGCCGCTGGGATCACGGACTGGCCGAGCCCCAGCGCGAAGACCAGGACGGTACAGAAAGCGGTCGTGAACGCGCGTCTGCGTCCCCGACCGTGTGAAGCGGTGTTCCGCGTCGCCTTCATCGTGTTGCCCCCCATGTGAGTGCTCCGTTTCCTCCGAGGCCTATGGATCCGGATCCGCTGGGCGATGTCATGTGCCCGAGACCCGTCTCCTCCACGCCAGACGCTACGCCGACACCCGGGGGACAGCATCGGGCGAAAGGAGTGACCCTGGACCCCCCCGGGGGTCGTAGTACGTTCGGACGCGGCGAGCAGGAGTCTCACGGCGGATGCCAAAACAAACAAACGTGCTGCTCAGGACGCCTTGCGGGGGAGCGGAGTCAGGCTCGGCGCTTGGCGGCCAGCAGCAACCCCGCGCCGAGGGCGCCGAGCGCCGCCGCGAGCATCGCCGCCGGCGTGGCGTCCAGGCCCGTGAACGCGGTGCCGTCGCCGCGCCCGTTCCCGGCGGAGACGATCGTGATCGAGGCGTCGTCGGTGGCCGAGACGGATGCCCCACCGGCGTCGGTCCCCTTCGCCGTGGCCGTGTTCACGACCCAGACGCCGGTGGCGCTCAGGGTGCGCGTGGCGTGCAACGTCGCCTCGTGGCCCGGCTGCAGTTGCGCGACGTCGCCGATGTGTCCGAGACGGTCGTCGTTCACGGAGATGTCCGACAGGGCAGCATCGCCGGTATTTCGAACGAGGTAGGTGTAGGTGATCAGGTCGCCCGGCGCGCCGCTGACCGGGTCCGGGCTGACCGTGATCGAGAGACCGGGATCGAGCACGCGCACCGTCGCCGCGTCGCGAGCCGAGACCTTCCGTTCCGTGTCGCTCAGCGCGACGACCGTCGCGGTGCCGGTGAGCGGATCGGGCGTTGTGGCGCCAACGTGCCGCGAACACCGATAGGTCCAGACCTCGCGTACCCCGAGCGTCCGATCGCCGTTCCCGTCGCCGATCCGAATGGGGGAGCAGCCCGGGCCACTGAGATCGACCGAGCCGAGCGACGTCTGACCGTCGTTGCGCACGCGCATCGTGAAGGGGACCAACGAACCGACGTGTGCGAACGAGGGGGCGGTCGTCTCCAGAGCGATCGATGAGGGGCAGACGACGTCGTCGGATGCGGACGCCTTATTGTCGCCGCTCGTGGCGGCGGGCTCGTCCTTCGCGCTCGCGGTGGCTCTGTTCGTGAGCACGCCGCAGCGGACGTCGTGCGTCACCGAAACCTCGAACGACACGGCGGCGCTCGCGCCGGGGTCGAGCGTGTCCCGGGTACACAGGACGGCCGAGGACGGCGGTGCAGGCGGTACCTGCGAGCTCGTCACGGTGCACGTCCCACCGGGGAAGGAGGGGAGGAACGTGTCAACCTCGAGCCCCCGAGGCAGGTTGTCCTCCACCTCGACCTTGTGCGCCGTCGCGGTGCCGACGTTCGCGACGGTGAGCGTGTACGAGAAGCGATCGCCGACGGAGAGCGCGCCGGCGGCGTCGGAGGTCTTGGTGAGCGTCAGATCGGGGGAGTCCGTCGCCAAGGCGGCGGGCGCGACGATGAGGCCCACAAGCAGCAGCACCGCCGCGCAGCCGCCCAGTCTGAGCATCTGCGCTCGGAACCTCGAGCCGGTGCGTCCCATCCCGTTCCCTCCATCGAGACCGCGACGTGATCGCCGTCGGTCGCTCGAGACCCTACGCGGGGTCCCGGGCTACGTCATCGGTCGAACGAACCGACCTTCGGACCCGTCGGATGCCAGCGTCGCCGAAGCGACCGGCCTTGCCCGACAACCCTGGCAGCCACCACGGGCCGACGCAAACCTCTGCCGCATCTTTCGCCCGCCCTCGCCGATAGGCACCCAGCGGAGAGCGGGATCGATCGTCCGTCATTCCGCATAACGTTCCATAATGTGCATTATGGGCGTTGTCTATCGGGGCGCGCACCCGTTCAGACGCGAGGGCTCGAACGGAAACGCAGGCCGAATCCCCATCGGGTGACCATCCACAGAGCCTCGACGACGATCGCGTTGGAGATCTTCGATTCGCCGAACGCTCGGTCTCGGAACGTGATAGGCGCCTCACCGACGGCGAACCCGAGCCGGTGGCTCCGCAGGACGAGCTCCACCTGGAAGCCGTACCCGTCGGCCGCGAACGGTCGGCGGATGAGTTCTTCGAGCAGCACGACGCGATAGACACGGTACCCACTGGTCGCGTCGTGGATCGGGAGCCCCAGCATGAAGCGGGCATAGAGGTTGCCCGCCTTGGACAACGCGACCCGTCGGCGGCTCCAGTCGGTCACCGACCCGCCTGGGACATATCGACTCCCGACGACCAGGTCGAAGGCGCCCGCCGCGGACAGGAGGCTCGGAAGTTCGACGGGATCGTGCGAGAGGTCGGAGTCCATCTCGATGGCGACGTCGTAGCCCTCGGCCACCGCGATTTGGAAGCCTTCCACGTAGGCGCTGGAGAGCCCAGATTTGCCCGGGCGCCTCAGGAGACGGACCCGTGGTTCGTGCGCGGCGAGCGATGCCACGACGTCCCCCGTGCCGTCGGGCGAGGAATCGTCGACCACGAGCACGTCCACGCCTGTCGTTGCGAGGACGCCGCCGATGACGGCGTCGATCGTGTCGCGTTCGTTGTACGTCGGCAGGATCGCGAGGGCACGCAGCGGCGCCGGAAGCGGTCCCGGCGCGGGGCGCTCGAGCGCGCGACGACGAGGGCGGAGGACGGACATCGCGATGATCCCCAATGAGAGGAGCGGCATCCAGTCCCCGTACCGCACATAGACCGTCTGGGCGGTCGAGGCCTGGACCTGGCCTCGGAGGATAGCTGGCTCGAACAGACCCGTGCGACTCCGCACCGCCCCCGCCGGATCGATGAACGCGCTGATCCCTGACACGCCGGCGTCGACCACCCATCTGCCGGTCTCGACCGCGCGCATCTGGCTCATCTGGAGGTGCTGCTCCGCCGCCGCCGTGAAGAGGTAGGAGGCATTGTTCACCGGCACCACGAGGAATTGCGCGCCGTCTCGCACGAAGTCGCGAGGGATCGACGGAAAGGCGTTCTCGAAGCAGATCGGCGTGCCGTAGGGCGGCAGCCCGGGCTGGCTGATCGTGTGCAACCCCTCCCCCGGCACCCGATCGATCGGAATCTGTCCGATCGCATCGATCCACTGCAGACGGCGACGGAAGGGCACGTACTCGCCGAAGGGCACCAGGTGGACCTTGTCGTACCGATCCACCAGTTGGCCTGTGCCGTCGAAGGCCAGCACGCTCGTGTGTTGCGTACCGTCCTCGTCGTTCACGACCGCGCCGACCGTCGTCGGGACCCCGACGGCCGCGATCGCCGAGGTGGTGGCGGCCACGGTCGCAGGATCCTGGAGGGCGGCGGGGTCCAACGCCCCCTCGCCCCAGACCACGAGATCGGCGCCGGGATCCCTGCCGAGGCTCCGGTGCGCCTCGATGTTGCGCTGCGCCACCAGGAGATCCTCCTCGACGGCGGACACGGCGGCGGGGACGCGAACGTCGATCTGGACGACGGCGATCGACACGGCGGGTCCATCGATGATCGCCGCGGGCAGCAACACGGGAGCCAGGACCGCCAGCGCGGCCGCGGCGGCGAGGACGACCCGGTGCGCCCCCCTCCCCTCGCGCGACACCAGGATGGCGATCGTCGCGTTCACGAACACGACCACGAACGTGACGCCCCAGACGGCGGTGATACCCGCCAGCGGCAACAGTGTCCTGTTCGGCACCTGACTCACGCCGAGCGAGACCCAGGTGAAGCCGCCGAACGGCCACGCCCCGCGGATCCAATCCAGGACGGTCCAGGCCGCCGCGATCGCCAGGGCGTTGACGATGGGTCTGTTCGGGCGGCGGACCAGCACGGCGATGGCGCCGAACGCCGCGATCGCCGCGGCCGACAGGAGTACGAGCGCGGTCCACGCGAGCTCCCCGAACAGCAGGATCCAATAGAGCGAGGCCCCGTACAGCCCGAGCCCGAAGCACAGGCCGGCGAGGGCCCCGCGCCCGGCCGAGCAGGATCGAAGGACGAGCAAGAGGGGAACGAGCCCGACGAACGCGATCGGCCACGCGCCGACCGGTGGGAACGCGAACGATGTGCACAGCCCGGCGGCGGCGCCGACCGCGCACCCCACGAGCAGCGACGGGCGCTCGCGGGGTGGCTTCACGTCAGGCGCAGTCGCGGCAGAGCATCTTCTTCTTATCCGCGAGCTGGCTCCGGTGCTTCACGAGGAAGCAGCGCTTGCACATGAACTCGGTTGCCTGCATCGGGACGATCTTGGTGTCCAGGGGTTCGGCGCGGTCGTCGCGCACGAGCTCCACCGGGACGACCTCCTCGTCCTCCTCGACGACCTCCTTGGTCGTCTCGGTCGCCTCCTGTTTCGCGAGGATGTCTTGGAGCGATTCCACGTCGGGCAGACCGGGCTCGGGCGGCACCGTCGTGTCCGCGAGCTCCTCGGGGCTCGGCTCCGCCTCGTCGTCGTCGATCGGGAGGTCTTCGTCCTCGTCCACGAGGTCGTCGATGTCTTCCGGCATGGGTGGTTCCGTCCTTCGGTCGGGGCCCGAGGTCCTCCGCCTCGGCGCTCAGCGCGCGCATCCTACACCGGGTTCGCGCGAACGTTGGGGAGCCTGCGGAGGGGGCAGAGAAGGGACCCAAGAGACCTTTGGGTCCGCGACGCCGGGGCGCCACGTTCTCTACTCAGCCTCTTGGGTCCGGCGCCTCCGCCGGGGCGGCGACGCATCGCGCACGGTAGCCAACGCCGGACATGGCGGTCAAGCGGGCCCCCGCAGAAAGTGTGACAAGAACGACATCAGGCGAGCCACACCTCCCGGCCCACAGACACGGTCATCGTCGGCCGGAGCGTCCGCACGTCGGGAACCTCCATCGGGTCCTGCTCGTAGGCGGCGAAGTCCGCGTGCATGCCAGGCTCGAGCGTGCCCTTCTTCTCCTCTTGGTGTGCGAGCCGTGCGCTGCCGGTCGTGTGCAGCCGGATCGCGCCGGCCCGGGTCAACCGCTGCGCGTCGTCGTGGTGGTGTTCCAGCGCGTGGATCGTCAGCCAGGGGTCGACCGGCACCACGGGTGCATCGGAGCCGACCCCCACGACCAGACCGCGGTCGAGCAACACCTGAACGGGATTCATCGCGTGGGCCCGCGCCGCGCCGACGGCCTGCTCGTACAGGCCGCCAGGGTGTCCCCATTCGAGGTCGAACGTGGGTTGCATCGAGACGGCGAGGCCCAGCATCGCGGCCCGTTCGATCTGTTCGGCGGTCGGCATCTCGAAGTGCTCGATCCGGTGACGTCGCGCGCGGAAGTGACGCCGTTCGCGTGAGTCGAGACGGTGATGGACCGACTCCCAGGCGCGGAGCACCTGCTCGATCGCGCGGTCTCCGATCGCGTGCATGCCCACCTGCAATCCGGCCCCGTGCCCGTCGTGGAAGAACCCTTCCAGAACCTCGTCGTCGAACGAGAGGGTGCCCCGCTCGTCCCGGTCCGCGTACGGCGACTCCAGCGCGGCCGTGCGCGCCCCGATCGAACCGTCGACCGCGAGATCGCCGCCGATCGCGTCGAGACCGAGCTCGACCGCCTTCGGCACGTCCATGGTGCCGAGGACCACCTCCACCGACGTGGGCAGTCGGCGGCGGTGCCGCAGCAAGACCTCGACGTCGCGCATCCCGAACTCGAACGGGAGGGCCATCTCGTGGACCGTGGTCACCCCGTGGGTCGCGGCCGCCCCGGCGCCGAGCAGCTGCAGCTCCTCGATGCGGTGCACCGATCGTGCCGAGGCGACCCACAACCCCACTCGGCGGTTGGCGGCCCGGGTGACCAGACCGGTCGGGCGGCCGCTCCCGTCACGATCGACGCCGGCCGTCTCAAGTGCGTCGGCGAAGGTCAAGGCGGCGGAGTTCACCAGCGCGACGTGTCCATCGGTGCGCCGGATCACCAGCGGGTCGGTCGTGACCGCGTCGAGCTCCGCGAGCGTCGGCAGGGTCCGTTCGGCCCACCGAGACTCGTCGTATCCCTGCAGCGCGATCACGCGTTCCGACTCCTCGGCCGCGCGCGCCCTAGCGATCGCGATCAGTTCCGGACCGGAACCGGCGGCCGCCACGTCCATATTGGCCTCTGCCGCCCCCATGCTCGTCAGATGGACGTGCGCGTCGATGAAGCCCGGCAGGATCGTGCATCCGGGTAGCTCGACGACGCGATCGGCCGCAGGAGGATCCCCCGCGCCCACCCGCTGGACGTGGCGGTCATCGACCAGCACCCACTCCCCCATCGGCGGATCTCCGAAGGTGTGGACGCGCGCGGCGCGGAACAGGGTCTTCACGACGTGCGGATGATGCCATGACGGGGCGGGTCCGCGAGGGACGTCGGGACGGCAGACGTCCCCGACGGGGTCTTCAGCGTGCGGCGCTTCGTCTCGTTCTCTCGCAGTCCGAGCTCCCGCAAGGCCGATATCCAGGCTTGCGCGGCCCGCTGGACCGGGTCGCGATCGCCCGCGAACACGACGTCGTCCACCCAACGGATCGGCACCGCCCCGGCCAGGCGCGCCCGCTCGTCGGCGATCGCCAGGACCGCCTCGGCCATCCACGCGGACGGGTCGGGTCCGACCGGCAGACCGCGCACGCCGGATGCTGCGAGCCGGGCCAGCTGCGCGAGGAGTGGCTCGGGCGCCCCACCGGCACGTCGCGCGGCCATGCGGATCGCCGTTTCGCCGATGGACGGATAACACGTGGCGACGTCGCTCACGATCACCAGCGACGCGGTCGACATCTCGGCGGCCACCGCCTGTCGCCACGCGAGCCGCGCCTGCTGCCACGGCCGACCCGGCCGGTTCGTGCCCGTGTACGAGCGGGGTCCGGTCGGCTGTCCCGGGATCGCCACACGTATCGCCGCCGCGTACGCCCGCGCCTCGGTGGGGTTGAGCGTTGTCAGCCAGCGGTGCGCGCCCGACGGCGAGGTCCAACGTTCGAGTCGCACCCGTCTCTCCTCGTTCGCCCGAGGGAGGCAAGGTGATTGCATCGAACCACACGGTGCACGCCCGCGGCGATCCCCGGAACGGGTGATGTCTCGCTCCCCCGCGTCGCGTCGAACCCCTAGGATGTGCGCGTGCTCGACGATCGGGACCTCGCGATCATCGCGTGTCTGCAGGACGACGCGCGCGCGACCTACGCGGACGTGGCCGCGCGGGTCGGGCTGTCGGCATCCTCGGTCCATGAGCGCGTCCGCAAGCTCGAAACGTCGGGCACGATCCGTGGCTATCGAGCGATCGTTGACCCGGAGGCGATCGGCCTGATGGTGACGGCGTTGATCGCCGTCACGCCGCTCGATCCCCAACAGCCCGATGATCTTCCGGAGCGGCTGGCGGACTTCCCCGAGGTCGAGGACTGTCTGAGCGTGGCGGGCGAGGCGAACTACGTGCTCAAGGTGCGGACCCGCAGCACGAGTGATCTCGAGGAGCTGATCCGTCGGCTTCGAGACAAGGCAGGCGTCGCCACCAGGACGACGATCGTGTTGTCGATCCCCTACGAGGGCCGCCCCGTCCCGCCCTGAGCCCGGCGGCGCCGCGCTCGACGGCGACTATCCTGTGCCGATG
>CAWCDA010000056.1:0-21557 GCA_963794065.1 uncultured Actinomycetes bacterium
GGGCGCAAAAACCGATTTTACCTATGAAAATCCATGCAAATACAGCAGTATCGTGTTTTTTCGCGTCCAAAACATTCCGTAGCAAAATCCGTTGCATAAAAATCAACCTCCCATAGCCTAAGGCTGTGAAAGATCGTCGTCTCTTGTTTCATGTTCATGGGCGAAAATTTTCTCCACCGCCGCGACGGCCAGGAGGGCCTTACTATATTCGCTTCGAGCCTCCGTCAAACTCAGGGAAACGTGTCGCACTGTTCACCGTTCCTTACGAACAAATGTCGTCGCTGCTGCAAAGGCTCGCGCCAAGTTGATAATAGAACCAATCCTAAATGGCCAATGGGAAACAGCCGAAAAACTCAAAAGCAAGTCCGGATATGCGACAATTGGCGCGATTATCGATCGCTATCATTCCCAAGCCGAAGATCGTCCCGCAACGATAAGAAAAATATCAGTGCGCTTCGATTACTCGTTCGAACCGTCCACGGATGCGATCCCGACCTACAGAGTTCGTCGATTCTCACTGGCGAATTGATTCGGCAATTCGAGCGAATCCGGATCATCGAAGCGAAGACCGAACCAGCTCGCCGCCGGGCTCGCGCATCAATCCGAAGTTATGTAGTTCAAGCGCGCTCCCTGGTTGCTCAGCGAAAAATGCGCTTCTACGAAGACATAAATTTGCCGAACCTAGATGCTTTTCGAAATGAAAGAGTCGAGATGCCAAAACGTTCGAAGCCACGCGCGCTTGATACCGGCGTGATTGCAGCGATCAACGCCGCAGCTCCGAAACTGGCGTCGACTGATCCAGCGGTGTACGTGGCATTCTTAATGTTTTCGCGACTTGGTTTACGCAACGTCGAAATACGAAACGCTCGTTGGAGTTGGATTGAGAATGGGCGAATCGGAATAATCGAACGTCCGGAGGAAAATTTTTATCCGAAAGGAAGTGAGGGGTGGGTGCCAATCGCGCCTGACGTGCTTAAGGAACTGATGCGGTTTCGAAATCTATCGACCAACGATTACATAGTTCCGGGCGTCACGGCAACCGATCGCAAAGAGGCTGTCGATCGCAGGCACTCCGCTTGGGTAGGCCAATGGATCAAAGATCGATCCAAAACGAGCTATGAACTTCGTCGCTACGCAGGCAGCCTCGTCTACAATGCAACGCGAGATATTCTCAAAGTTCGTGACTTTCTCCGCCACGCGAGCGTCGAAACGACGCAGCAATGGTATGCTTATTTGCTGGATGATGTCCCGTCGATAGGAATGAATGATTTCGTTCCGGCGTTACGCGTTCAGCAGTAGAGAGTGGGAGTAACTGGTTGCTCGCGAGTAGAGTCGGCCGAACTGATGTATTTTCGTATTGTGCGATGCCCTTTGACCCGAAATCAACTGATCAGGGCACACGACTTCGCTCGCCTCACTGAAGCAGCATGTAAACTACCGTTCTTTGGATGATCAGCAGTCGAACCGAGTTCCACAGCGCGGTCGAGAAGCTTCCGTTCGGTAAACGGCCGGGGGCCGTCTACGTGATTCGCAGTGATCAATTGAAAATGTATCCTGGAGTTCACGCTGCCATCGCCGAGCTGAACTCGCTACCCGACCCTCAGGGGCTGGAATTTACTGAAACTTCACAAGAAGGAATTCGCAATTACGTTCCCTCGCATATCCCGACTTCGACAAGGTCCTTATCCTGCGCTCTCAGACGCGACAAAGATTAATCTCAAGACCGGATCCGTAACACGGACAAACTACCAGCAGAGGGCAAATCCGCCGATTCTACATCGCAAAGAGACATTCCTGCCGTCGGATGACGAACGTGTTCCAGGATACGCGGCGCTTACCAAGCGCGAGGTGGAAGGGGCTGGGCTCTACCGCGATCCGTCGCGGATTGGACTTCGGATGCAATGGCTGGCGCTGCTAAGGCAGTTGGACTTGGCATACGACGGACACACGCTCGTCTCGCGAGGTGAGGTATCTCCTGAATCGGATTCAGAAAACGGCGACAAGCCCGACGTGGCTCGCCATCGCACAGCCATTAAGCGTTACGATCTTTCCAAGCCCGTAAAACAGCTGTTAGAGCGCGGTCTGTTACGGAAGAACGAAACCTTTTTCGACTATGGATGCGGGCATGGCATGGATATCGAGGCGCTGCAAAGCCTCGGCTACGAAGCAGCTGGGTGGAACCCTGCGTTTGGGCCTGCGGCGCAAAAAACGTCCGCTGCCGTCGTAAACCTCGGTTATGTCCTGAACGTCATCGAGGAACCAGCGGAGCGAATCGCCGCCATCCGTGAAGCGTATGCTCTCGCTGCGCGCATTCTCATCGTTTCAACTTTGGCAAGCGGACAGGAAACCGATGCCCACTCGAGGCCTTACCGGGATGTATTCTTACGAAGGCCAAAACGTTTCAGAAGTTTTACGGACCGGGAGAACTGAAAGTCTGATCGAGCAGACGCTCGATATGGAAGCAATTACGCTGGGCCTTGGAATTTGTGTCGTCTTTAAAAACCCGGACGAAGCGGAGTTATTCGAAGCGAGTAGAAATCGACGTCGGATCGACTGGAGCAATATCTGCGCGCAGTTAAGGTTTTCGGCGCCGGCAGTCGCGAGCAAACGAGTTGCCAGCCCTCCGACGACACGAATTGAAAGCTGTAATCAAGAAACGAGGACGCAGACGGCTCTCAGAATTCTTAAGCAAAAATCCTTAAGAAAAAGCTTGACAGTTTTTTACCGTCTTGAGTAAAAACGGTCGTCCCTGCCAAGGAGTATACCTTTGCTCCCGACGTCGACCGACATCTAGTTTTTATGGCCAATTTGGACACTGAGTTGCATCTCTTGTTGGTCAAAAAGGACTTTTTCGAAAAGAATCCATCCGCAGGAAAGCTTTCGGTAGGACCTGATGATCCGATCTATATCGCTTTGAAGTTCAGCGGGGATATCTCCGCACTCAAGCAGGCTGGGTTTACCGTTGGTAGATACGATCGGAAATATCGCCTACGGCGTAACCAACCTGGCCGGTCTACAGGCTTTGGCCAATCATCCTCAGGTTGAATTTATCGAAAAGCAGAGGTCTCCCATACGCAGCTTGATAACAGTATCCCCGATATTAAAGCTGACCAAGTTTGGAGCCGGTCGGGCGATAATTTTGCAGGGTATACCGGAAGAGGCGTCATCGTAGGGATCATAGATACGGGAATCGATTTCAAACACCAAGTGTTTCGCAAAGCAGACGGAACGACGCGAATTTTGAAGATTTGGGATCAAACTATTAACGCGCCATTGAATCCGCCGCATCCCGGGGAAACCGTTCCCGGTCCAATCAACAATCCCTCGATCTCTCCTAACCCAGTGCCTCTTGGCTACGGGGTTGAATACACTCAGAGCCAGATAAATGACACGCTGACTAGCGATAATCCTCCCATACTCGTCCGACATGTTGATGACGATAGCCATGGGACACATGTCTCAGGCATTGCCGCCGGCGATGGCTCACAGTCGGGAAGTTGCCACGGAAGCTATAATTACATTGGTGTCGCGCCGGAGGCAGACATAATCATGGTTCGTCTCTGGGGATTAACGAAAGGAGATCGAGGAGAAAAGCAAACCCCTCCGATTGCCCCGCCTCTTCCTCCTCCACTCAATTCCAACGCGCTCATCGACGCGATCAGTTACATCATAAACGAGGCAAAGACAGTTCAGCACAAACCTGTTGTGATTAATCTAAGCCTTGGTCGTTTTACAGATTTGATGGACGGAACGTCAGCCAACTGCCAGGCGATAGATACTCTGTTGACCAACAATTCAACTGGTACCGCTATTGTGTTTGCCGCGGGCAACGATGGCGCTGCCCAATTTCACGCTCATGGAACAGTTCCGGCCGGGCCAGCCAATACGCTTAAAATACAGTTCAAGATTTTTCCTAGCGACACTGACTCCAGGAGCTTTTCAATCCGTTATTCTGGTACAAATCTTCAGGTCAAACTTACTTCGCCAGTTCCTGGCGCTAACGGTGTGATTAATTTTGTGCCCAACGGGCCACCGTCCACAAGTGCTACCGCCAATGGAGCTGGAGCCGGAAGTTTAGTTTCGATTACCAATTCTCCTGAACAAGATTGCCATAGATGTTACTCCACCGACGGGAGGAAATAACAGCGATGGAACATGGACGTTGGAGATAAAAGACAGCGCGGGCACAGCCACGGACATCGATGCGTTTTGCCTGTATGGGAGCGGGCATGATCCCAAGTCGCCCTTTTTCCTGGACCACTTTACGTCACGCTCAACCCTTGATGAGTATGCGTCCGGTATCGAAACTATCGCAGTCGGGTCTTACGAGGTAGACAAGAGATTAGCCAGTTCCTCGGGACGCGGGCCCACGATCGAAGCTGCACCGAGGACGAAACCGGAAATCTGCGCGCCGGGTGTCGATATTACGTCCGCGGGACTTCCCAGTGACCGGACCGGCTGCCAGTCCTGCTGCTGCGATTGCTGCCAGGATTTTTATGTTGATAAGAGTGGCACCAGTATGGCTGCTCCTCACATCGCTGGCGTGATCGCTTTAATGTTCGCACAAAAACCCGACCCTCACGCACGCGCAGATCAGATTCCTGCTTGCAGCCAATTTTGCCCCGAAACCCGGAGATTCGACCCCCGATGAAGACGTCGGATGGGGCGCGGGGAAAGTGGATGCGGAGGAAACGGTCCATTCGACTGACCAAGTTAATCCACCGGTAACTTCACCGATGACTGCCGCCGCCCCAGATCAACTCGCTGTTCTCCAGAAACAATTTCTTGCCGCCGAGCGCGGGATGGAATTTGCCGATGTGTTCAAAAGACACGCCGATGAAATGCTTGCTTTGATCAACAAGAACAAAAGGGTGGCCACAGTCTGGCATCGCTGTCGAGGTCCCATGTGGGTGCGGATCGCCCTGCGTGCTGCTTACTGTCCGGGAATGCGCCTCCCGCTCGTGGTAGACGGTTTATCCTTACATGACGCTGCGCGGCGTTTTGCGGTGGTCCTGCGACGGTACGCCTCTCCATGCTTCTCGAGGATGTGGGGCGCTATCAACGTGACGTCGCATTGATCAATAAAGAAATGACCTTGCAGGAATTGATTAACCTCATCGGCAACGGATCTGGAACCGCAATACCTTCACAAGCTCTGGTTCAGGCCTGATGTAAACTTTTTAACGCTTCTTTCTATGCCGACCGCCGCCGGTACGCTTGAGACCTTGATGCTGGAATTGGGCAAAGCGTTGCGGCCTTTAGAGGAATTATTAGAACCGGGAATATTTAATAGATTGGGAGCGGAGTTGCCCCGTGAGATAAACGGGGACGCTAACCTTGGTAGCAAATTAACGGCCGCTGGCGGCAAAGCGGCTGGATTGGACCCTCAGATCGCCAATCTAGCGACCGCTATTGGCAGTGGTAATGCAGGCTCTATCCTTGCCGCGGCGGTCCCGCTCACAGCTGGCATAGCTGGATTAATCGCGAGCCTCTCGGATGTCGGCGACGCTCTTCATCAGGCCGCAAGTGTCTTGCCACCGGCAGACAAGAGTAAATTTCAGGACCTAGCCGGAAAGCTCGCAATGCGGATCCTCGAATATGTAAGCGTCGGCTACCTCGACGAAAGCATGCCGACACTGACGAGCAGCCTCGCCCTCCTGGGAATCATCGATCAGGAATTCAAACCTTCGGACGCGCTGGAAGTGAGCAATGCTCCCAAAGAAACGATTCCGCGGCGTTTCTATCTCAGCCGATTCCCCAAATTGTTCACGCATCCCGATCAGTATCTACAAGACACTTTCAAGTGGGGAGCGAATGACTTTGACGGCAGCACAATGTTAACCAAGGCGCAGGCCTTGCTAGAGAACCTCGGGGTGCCGGCAGTGATTTATGAAGCGCCGGGGCACCCTCCGGTGCTCGAAGCATACTTGTTTAGTGCACAAGCCGATACTGCTTCTCCTCCGGGTTTGAAATTCGAGCTCAGCCTTCCGGGGAATCAAACGTTTGATCAAACCGTGAACTTTTCCGATCTCTGGAAGGGAACAGTCCATGTTGAGGCAAATTATGCCGCGGGAGTGGAAGCTACAGTGCGGCCGCCCTTCAGGTTGAGTGCGAAACCTCCCACCGGGAACGTTAAACTCACCCTGCTGCTGGGACTAAAGGCGGAAAAGACAGCGGAAGATCCAATCATTCTTCTGGGCGTAACTGGCGGTACACGTTTACAGGCCAAATCCATCGGCGGAAGCATCGGTATCGACGCGAACTTGGGAGCGAGTGGTGATGATGTATCACCGGCAGTCCAGGTTCAAATTGAAGAGGGAAAGGCCGTAATCGACATGTCACAGGCGGACGGGTTTATCGCGACGGTGCTCGAGCGGAATCCAGTGGAGGCTGACTTGATCTCAAGCTGATGGATATTCTCGACCGACTACGACCCCGCTGGCGTCGATCCGATCCCGGATCCGGGGCGGCGGCGGTACGGGAGATGGGTTCCCGCGACCAGGCACGCCTGGAGACGATCGCGCGGGGCGATCCGGACGCGCGGGTTCGGCGGATCGCCCTCAGAAGCCGAGGACGCCGAGGTCTCGACGACTCGGGCACGGGGCCAAACGGATGAGGATCCGCGCGCCTCCGGCCGCCGAGTGCGTCGGCAGAACCGGATGCAGTGGCCAGCTTGACCGGTCGCTCGCCGAGTGCGGAGGCTGTGTCGCGCGCCTTTCCGACCAGCCGAGCCTGGCGGCGGTCGCGATGACCGCGGCAACACGAGGCCGTCCGACGCGCCGCGCCGCAGTGCGCACCAAGGGCGACCGGGTGCTGCGCGACGTGGCCTCGGAACGCGGCGGGTCCCCGAAATCGACGTGCAGCGCTCGCGCGCATCGAAGACCCCGCGATCTTGCGAAGCATCGCGGTTGGCGACGGTCGATCCATCTCGCCCTCCAGGCACTGGAGCGGATCACCGACGCGAGCACTGCTACGCGCGATCGCCGACAGCCGGAACGCCCCGAAGAGCGTCCGCCAGCGCGCCCCGGCGCTCCTCCTCGGGCGCGGACGAGCGGTCCCCATCGGCATCAAGGAGGGACGAGCCCGTCAACTCGAGCTGTGTCTTTCCCGTCGAGAGCCTGACCGGCACCCGCGACCCGCTCGGCGCGCCGCGCGGGTCCGAGCGTCCAGCAGGAGTGGGCGGATATCGTGCGCGACGCTCCGAGCCCAGGGGAAGACGTGGCGCGCCGATTCCACAGGCCTGCGAAGAGACCCTCGACCAGGCGGGAGCGGCGGCGCCGACGGGCCGAGACCGTAGATGCCCAGAGCGCGCTCCACAGAAGCTTGCCGCGCGCACCCCCTCTGCGAGCGCGTCGAGGGCTCGGATCAACCATGCCGTAGCGAGTGCACTCGACGACGCGGGGCCCCGCCTGGCACCCGCGCGACCGACGGCCAGGACGTGGCGCGACACGGCTCCCGGCTGGCCTGCGAAGCGACGCGCCAGCGCCGGCTTGCCCGCGAGGCGCTGCACGAGAAGCTCGCAACGGCGGTCGTGGAGGCGGAGGCTCTGGCGACTGCCGCACCACTGCCCGCCGAGAAGACGTGGCAGGCGCTCGCGTCACGTTTTTGCGCTGCGCTTCGCCACGCCGGACCTCGGCCTCGCGCTGCCGTAGAGCGAACCGTTCTCCCGCGCTCTCGAACCGTCGCCGCAGCGCGAGGGCATCGGAGATCGCCGCCGACGGTGCGAGCGCAGCCCAGCGCGCCGCGAGCGCCTGCCACGTCTTCTCGGCGGGCAGTGGTGCGGCAGTCGCCAGAGCCTCCGCCTCCACGACCGCCGTTGCGAGCTTCTCGTGCAGCGCCTCACGGGCAAGCTGGTGCTGGCGGTGCGCCGTCGCTTTCTCGCAGGCCAGCCGGAAGCGCCGTGTCAGCGCCACGTCCTGGCCGTCGGTCACGGGTGCCAGGCGGTGCCACGCGGCGACCGCGTCGTCGAGTGCACTCGCTGCGGCATCGTCATCGAGCCCCTCGACGCGCTCGCAGAGGGCGGTACGCGCGGCAAGGTTCTCCTGGAGCGCGCTCTGGGCGGTCTCGGTCTCGGCCCGTCGGCGCGCCAGGCTCCCCGCCTGGTCGAGGGTCTCTTCGCAGGCCTTGTGGAATCGGCGCGCCACGTCTTCCCTGGGCTCGACGTCGCGCACGATATCCGCCCACTCCTGCTGGACGGCGGCTCGGACCCGCGCGGGCGCGAGCGGGTCGCGGGTGCCGGTCAGGCTCTCGACGGCGAGACACAGCTCGAGTTGACGGGCGTCCTCCTTCATGCCGATCGGGGACCGCTCGTCCGCGCCCGAGGGGAGAAGCGCCCGGGCGCGCTGGCGGACGCTCTTCGGGGCGTTCCGGCTGTCGGCGATCGCGCGTAGCATGCTCGCGTCGGTGATCCGCTCCAGCGCCCGGAGGGCGAGATCGGATCGACCGTCGCCAACCGCGATGCTTCGCAAGATCGCGGGGTCTTCGATGCGCGCGAGCGCTGCACGTCGGATTTCGGATCCGCCGCGTTCCGGGCCACGTCGCGCAGCACCCGGTCGCCCTTGGTGCGCTGCAGCGCGGCGCGTCGGACGGCCTCGTGTGCCGCGGTCATCGCGACCGCCGCCAGGCTCGGCTCGTCGGAAAGGCGCGCGAGCGCCGCCTCGCATTCGGCGAGCGACCCGTCAGAGCTGGCCACTGCCGTCCGGATCCTCCCGAGCGCGCTCAGCGAAGGCGGCGGCAGACCCATCCGTTTCGCCCCGTGCCGAGTCGTCGAGAACCTCGGCGTCCTCGAGCTTCTTGAGGGCGATCCGCCGAACCCGCGCGTCCGGATCGCCCCGCGCGATCGTCTCCAGGCGTGCCTGGTCGGGGGACCGTCGGCGCCGTCTTCCGAGCGGCGCCGCGCTTCTGGGGTTCCTGGCCGCGGCGCTCCTCGTGTGGGTGGGGTTCAACGCGGCGTGGAACTTCATCGCGCTGAAGATCGTGAGCGAAGGCGGCGGGCCGTTCCTGATCGGCGTCGGCACGGCGCTCGGGGGACTGCTCGAGGTGCCGGTGATGCGGATCTCGTCCCGCCTGCAGGTGCGGTGGGGTCTGCGGATGGTGTACGTGCTCGGGTGCTGCATCTACGCCGCGGGGTTCCTCCTGTGGGGACTGATCGACGATCCGACGATCGTGTCGGTGCTGACGATGTTGGAAGGCGTCGCGTTCGGGTTGATCTTCACGACGAGCGTCGTGGTGGTCGGCCGCCTCATGCCGCCGACGCTCTACTCGACCGCGAACTCGATGCGGGAGATGGTCATGCTGGGGATCGGCCCCATCCTCGGAGCCGGGATCGGCGGGTTCGTGTATCAGCACGAGGGGACCGTCGTGCTCTACGTCGGCGCATCCACACTGGCGCTGGCGGGCGCGGTCGTGGCATGGTTCGCGTTGTCCACACCCGCGCTGTCCGAACCCGGTGTGCCGGGTCAGGAGATCGAACCCGTCATCACGTGACCGAAGCAGACGAACACCGCGCCTTCGTCGAGCGCCGCTGGCCGGAGCTCGGCGTGCGGACGTTCGAAGCCGTCGGTGGTGGATGGGATTGCTTCACCTACGTGGTGAACGGGGAGTGGGTGTTCCAGTTCCCGCGGCTGCCCGGTTCGGCCGGGCGCCTCACGAAACAGATCGCCGTGTTGCCCGAGCTGGCTCGCGAGGTGTCGTCGGCGATCCCGTCGCCGGAGTACACGTCGACCGATCCGGTGTGCATGGGCTACGCGCGCATCGACGGCCGGCCGATGTCGGCGGACGTCGACGGCATCTGGCCGGAGCGGCTGGGCCGGTTCCTCTACGACCTGCACCTGACTCCGCCGGAGTTCGTCGGCATGCGCGCGATCGCCGGCGGCGCGTCCGCGACGGGCTTCGACGAGAGGTGGACGCCCTGAGCGCCACGTGCTCCCGCTCCTGGATCGGGGGAGCGCGCGGCGGCGGAGCGGACGATCGCGGCGTTCCTGGACGACGACGACAACTTCCGGTTCGCGACCGGCCTGACCCACGGCGACATCGGCCCGGAGCACGTACTGATCACCGATGCCGGCGACCTGGCCGGCGTGATCGACTGGGGCGACCTGGAAGTGGGCGATCCCGTCTTCGACCTGGCGTGGGTCATCAACGCGCTGCCCGAGGTGGGGGAGCGGGTGCTCGGCGCGTACGGCGGCCCGCCCGACGACCGGTTCCTCGCGCGCAGCCGGTTCGCGTTCATGTTGATGCCCTGGCACGAGGTGAGTACGGCATGGAGTCCGGGCAGCCCGCGTTCGTCGAGAGCGGCATGGCCGGCGTGCGCGAGCGGCTCGGGTGACCGGGTTCGACGTTCTCGGCCGTGGCTGCCACCATGGATGGCGACGAGAGGAACAAGGAGGACGGCGATGGCCGAGGAGAACAAGGGCATGGTCGACAAGGCGAAGGGCGCGGCGGGCGGCGCGGTCGACAAGGCGAAGGGCGTCACGGGGAGCGCGGTCGACAAGACCAAGCCGCTGGTGGGCAAGGCGGGCGATGTCGCCATCTCCGCGCTCGACAAGGCGAAGGGCGTGACGGGCATCGTGGTCGAGAAGGCCAAGCCGTTGGTCGGCAAGGCCGGCGCGGGGCGGGAACCCTGCTCGATAAGGCGAAGGAGAAGCTCGACACCGACAAGACGCCGGCGGCGCCACGACGGGCGCCGGGACGAGACGGCCGCGTAGGCCCACGAGGGGAGGGGGGCAACAGATGGTCAGCGCATACATCTTGGTGCAGACGGAGGTCGGCAAGGCGTCGCAGGTGACCGATCAGATCAAGGCGCTCGGCGGCGTGGTGAACGCGGACGGCGTCACCGGTCCGTACGACGTGATCGCACGCGTCGAGGCCGAAGACTTGGATGGCCTGGCGAAGAAGATCGTGATGCCGATGCAGGAGATCGAGGGCATCACGCGCACGCTCACCTGTCCCGTGCTGTCCCTGTAGCACGACGCCGTCGGTCGCGATGACGATCAAGATCCGGCGCGACGACGAGATCTCGGACGTCGACGGCGAGTGGTTCCGCGCGCGCTGGCATTTCTCGTTCGACAGCTATCGAGATCCCGAGTACACGAGCTTCGGGACGATGCGCGTGTTCAACGACGATCGCCTGATCCCGGCGCGGTCTGGCCGATGCATCCCCATCGCGACATCGAGGGGCTGACGTACGTCGTCGAGGGGAGCTTCCGCCACCAGGACGATGTGGGCGGCGCGCCGGGCCCGCTGCCGGCGGGCTCCGTCCAGCGGATGACGCTCGGGTCGGGCGCCTGGCACTCGGAGCAGAACGCGAGCGGGACCGAGGGGATGCGATTCATCCAGATCTGGATACTGCCCGCGGAGCCGGGTCTCACGCCGGGTGTGGAGCAGAAGGTCTTCACCAGGCCGACCGCACGGATCGGCTGCTCCGAGCGATCAGCGGCGACGGAGGCGACGCCGTCCTCGTGCATCAGGACGCGCACGTGTTCGTCTCGCACCTCAGCCCCGGCGCCGCGGTCGAGCACCCGCTCGGGGACGGGCGCGGGGTCTACCTCTACGTGATCGAGGGCGATGCCACCGTCAACCGCGAACGGATGACCACGGGCGATGCGGCCGAGATCTGGGACGAGCCGCTGATCAGCATCGAAGCGGCCCCGTCGGCTGCGGCCGAGCTCATCCTGGTCGACGTGCAGCTCTGAGACGGCGCCGCCTCGAGCATCCCCTCCATCCGGTCTGCGTCCTACGCCGAACGGCTGGTCTTCCGACCGATTGACGTAGCCCGTCGCCGGCCCGACGATGGCCGCGGTGACGCCCGGGACCCCCCTGACCATGCCCGGGCGCGCCGCCAGCCGCCACGGGAGGAATACCGGTGGACCGTTCGTTCGGCATCGCCGCGGGCCGCCGGCTGTCCGTCGCGATGCTGCTGTTCCTGTCCGTCTCCGTGCCCGCCGGCTCGCGGGCGGCCTGGGACGTCTCGAGCGGTCCCTCCCGGCTCTCCGGGACCGGACGCATCCCAGGGTCCCCGGTCTCGCTTCGCCCGACCGACGGGAACGCTGATCCGAGGGCCACGGCTACTCGGTGCCCAGCCAATACGTCTGCGGCGCGCACGTCTGCGTGCACTGGGTGATCGCGACGTCGGACGCGCCGCCGCTTACCGACACCAACCACAACGGGGTGCCCGATCAGGTGGACCGGACGCTGAGCGCGTTCGAGACCGCATGGCGGGTCGAGGTCATCCGCATGGGGTTCCGCGTCCCGATGTCAGATGCGAGCTCGGCAGACCACGGTCCCAACGACAAGCTCGACGTGTACCTGGCCGATGTGGGCGCGTCCGGGTTGAGCGGCTACATGGCCACCGACGATCCGAACGCGAACGACGACGCCTATCGGTACCGCAACTACTCCACGTACATCGTCGTCGACGATGACTTCTCCGCCTCGCAGCTCGGGGCGAGCGGCGGGCTCGGCGGCCTGCGGGCCACGGCGGCGCACGAGTTCTTCCACGCCGTGCAGTACGCGTACGACTCGAGCGAGGACCCGTGGCTGACCGAGGGCACCGCCGTCTGGATGGAGGACGAGGTCGCCGACGACGTCAACGCGAACAGAAGGTGGTTGCGTTCGAGTCCGCTCGATTCACCCATGGGTCCCGATCGACAGCAGCCGGGGTCTGAACGAATACGGCGCGTGGATCTTCTGGCGGTTCCTGACGGAGAGCGGCGGGCGGGCCCGATCCCACGTTGATCCGCCGCGTGTGGGAGCTCGCCGCCGACGGACCCGGAGATCCCGATCTGTTCTCCGCCAGAGCCCTCGAGCAGGCGCTCGGTTCGACCGATCGCTCGCTGGCCGGTGCACTTGCCACGTTCGGTGCTTGGAACCTGGCACCTGCCGCGTTCTACGAAGAGGGGCTGCGTATCCGCATGCACCGGTCTCCGCGCATCATCGCGTCAGCGCCGCGCCACCCGATGGCGGGTTGGTCGACGTTGTCGCTCAACCATCTGTCGACCGGTTCGATCTCGTTCGAGCCCGGATCGACCGGCAACTCGTCGTTGCGGCTTCTCACTCGACGGTCCGCCGAGAGGGACGGGTTCGGCCGCGCGGATCCTGATCTTCCTGCGGTCGGGGTTCCTCCGTTTGGTGCCGGTGACGCTCGACGCCGAGGGCGACGCAGACATCACCGTGCCGTTCTCGTCAGGGCAGGTGAGCCGCGTCGTCCTCGTTGTCGCGAACGCCAGCACGGATTTCCGGTGTTGGACCGGTGCGGGGTACTCGTGCAACGGGCGCTCGCGCGCGGACGGGATGCCGTTCCGCTACCTGGCCACACTCGTTCATTGAGCGTTCGACGCCTCAGTCGTCCTCGGCGCTCGTCGGGAACGGCAGCGCGATCGGATCGTAGAACGGACTCCGGCCGTGCTCGTCGAACCGGTCCATCCCCAGGTCCGTGACGTCGATCAGATCGGTCCGGCCCTCGAGCGCCAGGTCGGCCGCCACGCGCGCCACGCCCGGTCCCCACATCATGCCGTGGCCCCCGGGGGAAGCGACCGTGGCTCCATCGATCGTCGTGCCGTCCGTGGTGATCACGGGCCCCAGGATCGGCAGATGGTCGGGCGTGTAGTCGATCGTCCCGCACCACGCTTTGCGGATGCCGAGGTCCTTCGTCGCCGGCACGAGCGTGTTCAGTCGCCGCTGCATCCGTCGCAGGTACGGCCAGTCGACCTCCCGCGCCGGCCCGGGCGTCTCCTTCGGGTTCGACATGCCCCAGAGCAGCCCGCCCTCCTCCAGACGCCAGTAGATCCCGGCGCCGACGTCGAAGACCATGGGCTGGCGCTCGACGTCGAACGCCGGATGCGGCTCGGTGACGACCACCTGGTGCCGCGCGCCGCCGGCGAAGATCCGCGCGCCCACGAGCGCGCCGACCGCGCGAAGGCTCGGCCCACCCGTCAGGATCACGCGCTCGGTCTTGATGACGCCGTCGGGCGTCTCCACGCCGGTGACGCGCCTGCGGCCGCCGCGCGCGGCCGCGGTTCGCAGACCGAGGAACGGCGTCCGCTCGCGCAGCTGCACACCCGCCTGCTGCATCGCGAGCGAGTACGCGCGCACGTTCCGCGGAGGATCGATCGCCCCGTCCGTCGCGCAGTAGCTCCCTCCGCGGTGTCCCTCGACGGCGAGCGTCGGGTTGAGCGTGCACGCCTCGGCCGCGTCGACCCACCGCACGTCGAGCCCGGCCTCGCGCTGCATCTCGACGCGCGCGTTCCCGTCGCGCACGTCGCGCTGGGTGACCGCGAGGATCAGGTAGCCGAGCTCGCGGAACCCGGAGTCGGTCCCGATGCGCGCCTGCTGCGAGCGGTAGAAGTCGATCGAGAAGCGGCCGAGCGCCACCGTGGTCGGCGTGCCGCCCTGCGCGCGGACGACGCCGGCCGCGCGGCTGGACGCCCCCTGGCCGGCCAGGTCCTTCTCCAGGACGACGACGCGGTCCGCACCGCTGCCGGCGGCGAACCACGACGCCCACCCGCCGACCATCCCGGCGCCGACCACCACCAGGTCCGCCGTCTCCGCCTTCGCCATCCGACCCTCCGCCCGCGACGTGGGGCGTGAGTCTAGTGCCCGAGCACGTCAGAGCGGCTGGATGGATCGGAGCGTCGCGACGTCGACGCGTTGCACGGTGGCCTGCGCCGAACCGGGGCTTCACTTCCAACGTCAGCCATCGCGTCGGCTCGCCACCGGGCGTCGACGCCGGGGTCGTCTCGATCGCCAGGAACGTCCCCGTGGCTCGGAACGTCCTGCGGAGGTCCTCGTGCCTCCAGTCGACGCGGTAGCGCTTGCCCGCCTCGAGCGACGGAGATGTCGATCCCCGGTCGAGTGCCGTCCGCGCCCGCGTCCATGACGAACCCACTGTATGGCAGCGGCGCATGGCGGGTCGAACGTACAGTGACGCGTATGCAGCCTCCGGCGATCACCTCCCGGCCTCGATCGACGCACGATCCGCGAGGAGATCCTGGTCGTGCTCGCGCTGTCGCTCCTGGCGAGCGCCGTCTACGCGGTGCTCAGCCTGCTCTCGGCTCCGCTCAAGGGCGTGCACGTCGCGTCGGTGAACCAGACGCAACGAGCTCGCGCGGCAGCTCGTCGGGATCGCGTTCAGCCTGGCGCCGGTGTGGCTGGTCGTGCATCTGCTCAAGCGGAGCGGCGAAGGGGTGCAGGCGATCGGGCTGGCGTGGGACCGGCCGGCCCACGACCTGAAGCTCGGCGCTGGCGTTCTTCGCCGTCGTGGGGCTCGGGGGGCTGGCGTTCTACCTCGGAGCGGTCGCGCTCGGCGTGAACCGGTTCGTGGTGCCGGTGCCGCCGCTCGGCCATTGGTGGACCGTGCCGGTGCTGTTGCTGAACGCCGCGGCGGCCGCGCTCCTCGAGGAGGTCATCGTCCTCGGGTACCTGATCACCCGCCTGCGGCAACTGGCGTGGAGCCCGTTCGCGGCGGTCGCGGCCAGCGCGATCCTCCGCGGCTCGTACCACCTGTATCAGGGGTGGGGAGGGTTCGCGGGCAACCTGGCGATGGGCATCCTGTTCGGCGTCGCGTTCCTCCGGCTGCGCCGGACGTGGCCGTTCGTCTTCGCGCACTTCTTCCTGGACGCCGCCGCGGGCATCGGGTTCATCCTGTTCCGCCACCATCTGCCCGGCTTCTCGTGAGGATGCGCCCACGCTGGTAGACTCATACGCGGGATATCCCATCAAGACCGTTACCCCGGCCAGCGCGCCGGGGTTTCGCGTGTCCGGGGTCCGTTCCCGAGCTACTGGTGGTCTCGAGGGATGGTTCGATCCCAGGTCCGGTGCCAGCGCTCGTCGCCGTCCTCGCTCACGCGGAGATCCACCTGGACCCGGTACGCGTCGCGGTCGCTCTCGACGTCGAGCGTCACGCTCGCGCCGCACGTCGCCTCCGGCCATCGCATCTCGAACGTGGCCTCTCCGTGTGCCGACGCCTTCCCCGGGTCGTCCGGGCCGGACCGTCACGACGCCCGCGTACCGCTCCGCGAACGAGGGGGTGTCGTCCTTCTCTTCGTAGTCGCCGTGGCTGCCGACGACGGCGCGCGTCTCTCCGCTCGGCACGTCGTGCTCGATCCGCCAGTCGTATCCACCGTGTCCGCGGTTGGGCACGGCGTCGCCAGCCTTTCCCGCCGCGGCGAGGGGGCGCGAACGACGGCGCTCCCTCCGTGGGAGACGGACCGTCGAGCACGGGGAGCACGAGCGTCGTCGCGGCTCGGTCGATCGTGAGCGTCACGCGGCTCCGGCGGCGTCCACGCGTTCGGCCAATCCGTCCCGGCCAGGTCGAGGCGGACCCGGTGGCCCGCCTCGAACGTCCACGAGGCTGCTTCGAGATCAAGCGTGACCTCGTATCGCCGGCCCGGCTCGAGGGGCGACGGTTCCTCGCGCGAGTCCCGATGCGCGAGGTTCAGCATCGTGCGGGTGACGAGCGACGATGCACCGTCCGGGAAGACGTCGCAGAGCTTCGCGGAGAGGTAGGCGACGGGCGCCGACGACGTGAGCGTCACCGTGAGCCGCGCATGACCCAGGATCTCGAGGTCCTGCTCCAGGGCCGGCCACGTGTAGCTGAGCGAGAACGCCTCGTCCGGGCGTTGGTCGTCGGGCTGGCCCCACGGCAGCTGGCCGGCGCAGGAGATCCATGCGGTCCAGCCGACGTCGCCGCGAACGTCGAGGACGTCTCCGCCGTCGCCCGTCGGCGCGTCGGTGGAGGCGTCGGAGAGCGCGAGCGTCGTCGGCCGCAGGCGCTCGGCCGGCCACGTCGGCTCGTACCGCCACGCGCCACGCATCTGTCGGACGCGTCGCGCCCGGACGTGTGGACCGCTGCGCGAAGAGCACGATCGGCGGCTCGCGGTCGATACCGTTGTCCTCGTCCTTCAGCCACCGATCCCACCAGCGGATCATCTCGGGGACCAGGTCGACGTTCGGTCCGGGCAGCGACGATGTCCGTCGATGCGTGGGCCCACGGTCCGATCACCAATCGTGTCGGGCACCGGAGCTGCTCGAACGTCCGCAACGTGTTGTTGCGATAGCCGTCGGCCCACCCGGCGACGATCATCGTCGCCGCCTCGATCCGGTCGTAGTCGGGGCGGAGCGATCCGAACCGCCAGTAGTCGTCGAACCGTTGGTGCTCGAGCCACGTGAGCACCCACGGCTCGGTCCCGCGCACGCGGCGTTCCCACTCGTCGCGCCACCCGTCTCCGTAGATCGACGGCACCGGCGGCAGCGCGTTCATGCGCGATCATGTACGTCGGGTAGTCGACCAGGTCGAGCTGCTTCACCGCGCCGCCGAAGTAGTGGACGTCGTCCGCGTACCGATCGTCGGTCGCGAAGATCGGGATGATCGCCTTCAGCGCCGGGCGGACGCTCCATGGCGAGCTGGATCGAGTTGAAGCCGGAGTAGCTCGTCCCGTACATGCCGACGGCACCGGTCGACCACGCCTGCGTCGCGAGCCAGTCGATCACGGTCATCATGTCGGTGCGCTCGACGGCCGGGTACTCGTCCTCCGCGATGCCCTCAGAGGAGCCCGTTCCCCGCAGGTCGACGCGACACACCACGTAGCCGGCGGCGGCGAGCCGCTCGTATTCCACCTGGTAGCCCGCGGTGTCGTCGTCCTTGCGGTAGGGCAGCGCCTCCAGGACGGCGGGCCAGGGCCCGTCGCCGTCCGGGACGTAGAGCGAGGCGGCGAGCCGGACGCCGTCGCTCATCGCGATGAACTGGTGTTGTCTCGTGGGCATGTCGACGGGCAAGGCTACCGGCAAGTTGAGGACGTTCGGAGGGACCCTCGGTCACATCAGATCCACCCGCGGAACCACACCCGTGCCTGCCAGGCGGTTCGCGAGATCGGGTTGCCCGTCAGCACGGGCCAGAACCAGAGGAACAGCCCGACCGCCACGAGCACGTACCCCCATACGAACGGCAGGTACGGATGACGCGAGGACTCGACCGTCCCCCCATCCGGCTCGCGGAGGACGATCGTGGCGCTCGCGAGGTCGCGCAGCACGTAGGTGATCGCCAGCACCATGAACGGGGTGATCGGCGCGACGTAGAAGAAGAACTGGGGGCGGGTGACCAGGAACCACGGGAGGTACTGCGCGAGCAGCGGCGTGACGATGAAACCCGCTCGCCAGTCGCCGCGGCGCTTCCACATCACGGCGACGAACGGGATCGCCCACAGACTGGCCCAGAAGATCGCCGGGTTCCCGATGGCGAGCACCTGCGCGATGTCCGCGCCGACGTCGCGCGAGTAGAAGTTGACCGGTCGCAACATGAACAGCCACGTCCATGCGCGCGAGTAGTAGGGGTGTGTCGGCGTGTACGTGTTGGTCGCGACGTCGAGCGCGGTGGTCTTCAGGCTTCGGTGGTACGCGAGCATCGCCGTCTGGTTCTCCCACCAGTCCTTCAGGCTCCATCCGAAATGGTTGAACCACGGCAGGTACACGATCATGTAGACGGCGACCGGAGCGATCACGAACGCGACGAAGAGGCCGAGGCTCTCCTGGCGGATCGCACGCGCCAACGCCCGTCCGAGCGAGGCGTCGCCGCGATGGCGCCGGGTCGTCTCCCACGCCACCGACAGGATCAGCGCCCCCACGATCGCCATGGCTCCCGACCACTTCACCGAGAACGCGGCGCCGAGCGCGATTCCGGCGGCGAAGCGCCACGGACGCCAGAGCGGGAACGGGATCGTCGAGCGGGCGCGGGCGACCCCCATCAGTTCCATCTCCGGGGGTCGCCGGCGCGCCGACCGAGACGCGTTCTCGGTTCGGGCTCCGGCTCCGGCGGCGTGCGCCGGTCGATCCATCGCCGGTCCAACAGGAGGAACAGGAACCCCACGAGCACCCAGAACTCCAGGTGGATGTCGAGCAGCGCCGATCGCGACAGCACGACGTTGAGGTTCTCGACGGCGAGCAGCAGCCCCGCCACGAACGTCCAGAACGCGCTGCCGAACAACAGCTGCGCGATGACGGCGACGAACGTCACGATGAGCGTGCCGGCGACCGCCGAGGAGAACCGCCATCCGAACGGCGTGACGCCGAACAGCTTCTCGCCCATGCCGATCGTCCACTTGCCGAGCGGCGGATGGACCCACGAGCCCACGTCCCACTTGTGTTCGCGCCAGTAGTGCTCGTCGCTGCTGTCGACCCTGCAGACCTTGTCGGAGTCGCCGATCAGGATGCAGCCCGCCTTGGCGTAGTAGTTCTCGTCGAAGAAGAGCTCGGGCGGTCGTGAGAGGTGCGTGAAACGGAGCGCCCCCGCGATCGCCGTCACGGCGAGGATGGCGATCACCGGACGGTTCAGCCGTTGCAGCGCCGTGGACACCGGGTCAGGCTACAGGCGCCGGCTCGATCGAAGAGGAACCGCGATGGATCCCAAACGGATCGTCGAAGAGGGATACGACCGACTCGGCTCTCGGTACTTGGACTGGACCGACGTCGCACGAGCCCGGCGTCCGAGAGTGGTTCCTCGACGAGGTGCTCCAGCGGCTCCCCGCGGGCGCCGACGTGCTGGAGCTCGGATGCGGGCCCGGGACGGTGTCGCCGCGCTCGCCGACGGCCGGCACTACACGGGGGTCGATCTGTCCGCCGGCGCAGCTGCTCGATCGCCCGCGAGCGGCTGCCGGACGCCTACGTTCATCCAGGGAGACCTCACGACGATGGAGCTGCCCGGCGCGACGTTCGATGCGGTCGTCGCGTTCTTCGTCTTCAACCACGTCCCGCGCGCCGAGCACGCGCCGACGTTCGCGCGGGTGTTCTCGTGGCTCCGTCCACGCGGTCGCTTCATGCTCTCGCTCGGGGCAGGCGACACGGAGGACGAGGTCCAGGAGGACTGGCTCGGCGTCCCGATGTTCTTCGCCGGGTTCGAACCGGAGGCGAACGAGCGAGCGTTGCTCGACGCGGGGTTCGAGCTCGAGCTGTCGGAGACGAGGAGCGAGTTCGAGCTCGGACAGGGCGAGGTCACGTTCCACTGGGTGATCGCACGGAAGCCGGGCTTGGCGTGACCGCGATCGACGAGCTCGTCTACGTCCTCCAGGAAGCGTTCTCGGGCGCGGGGATCGAGGAGTCGAACGAGGGTCAGTCGTTCATGCAGAACCTCCTGAGCGTGGAGGGATCGATGTGGCGGACCGTGCCGGACGGTGGTGTCCGGAGCATCGAGTCGATCGCGCTCCACGTGGGGAGTTGCAAGGTCATGTACGACGAGTACGCGTTCGGACCCGGTCGCCTGTCCTGGGGTGCCACCGAGGTCCAACCCTGGCCGACCGGCGAGGCGCCGTTCGATGAAACGATCGGTTGGCTCCAGGACGTCCACGGGCGCTTCGTCGATCACGTGCGTGCGCTCCGAGACGATGATCTCGCAACGCCCCGATCCACGAATTGGGGAGAGCTTCGAGAGACGCGATGGCTGATCTCGACGATCGCGCAGCATGACGTCTATCACGCCGGCGAGGTGAACCATCTCCGGAGCATCCTCGCCGCCAGCGACGCGTGGCGGTGGGGATAACGCTCAGCGCTTCGGGCGATCCTTGAGCCGGTAGACGAACTGCAGGCCCTGGAACACGTCGGTGATGGACGCGCCCTTGTTGTCGACCAGGCCTGCGTCCAGGCCGATCCCCTGCGCGAACTCGAAGTCGATATCGGTCGGCACCTTCGACGCCTTCTTAGGCCAGGCCACCCAGAGCCGTCCAGCCGTGTCGAGCGCCGCGACCATCCGGTCGAACCATCGGATCAGCTCGGCCTGCTCGACGGCGAACAGCACGCCGACGTCGAGCGGCTTCGAGATCTTCGTCAGCATCTTCGTGCCCTCGGGCATGGGGGTCAGCAGCCTCTCGAACCCGTCGGGCGCGTTCACCAGGAACACGCTCGACCCCTCGCGGATCCCGAGCTTCTTCGGGAGCGGCGTGCCCGAGTAGTCCTTGTGATCGTTCGCCACTTCCTGCTCCCTGGGGAGGGTGTGATGAACGGTTGGGTGTCATCGAGTCCAAGAGCGGGGACGGAGATGCTCGACGATCCGGCTGGCTCGCCGGTTTCCACGCGCCTTCGGATCCTCGCATCGTGCGGGCTTGTGGTGATGTGCATGGACGCGGACGATCGTGGTTCGGTCATGCGGCGCGGAAGATCAGCGGTCTGCTGGCGGCCATGGCGGCGCGGAGCGCCATGAGGAAGGCGTCGGGTCTTTCGATATGGGGCCCATGACCGCACTCGTCGATCGGATACAGCGGCCACCCGAATCGCGCACTGGCTCTCTTGGCGGTCCTAAAGCGCATCAGCCTGTCGCCTCTGCCCCATATCAGCGAAACGGGTGCGGCGATCGTCTCGAGCTTGTCCCAGAGATCCGTCGCGCTGCGACCCGCCGCCCCAGCTGATCGGCGGCGGCGCTCACGCTCGGTTGATCCGCCAATGCGATGTCATAGGCCTCGAGCGCGCCCCAGCGAGTTCCCCACTCGGCGCCGGCATGTTCGGGATCGACCATCACTTGGTGGAGGAACCGGTCGTGGGGTATTGATTGGGCCCGTCTCTCAGCGCTCGCGCGGCGG
>CAWCDA010000057.1:0-80578 GCA_963794065.1 uncultured Actinomycetes bacterium
TCCAGAACTGCCAGCGCCCGCTGCCGGAGCTGGAGAGCAGATGGTTTTGAGTGAAGGTGCCCGAGCCGGTGACGGCGGAGCTGTTCTTGAACTGATCGAACTTCGCCACCGGGTGGCTCGCGACGATTGCGACCACGACGAGACCGACAACCGCGATCGCGACTGCCACCCCGACGATGCGCGGCGGCGTGGGCAGGCGCCTTCCGAGCTCTGCAAGCCCGAGCCAGGCGAGCGCAGTCACGACACAGGCGACGCCGATCAGGAGCGCGGCGCGGTGGCCCTGGTGCACGCCGAGCTCGGTGTCCATCGCTCCGTTGACGAGGGCCTTCTTGTGCACGAGGCCGCTACGGCGACCGCACCGGCAACGCCGGCGACGACGAGCGCCGCCGCGGAAGCCCAGCGCCTCGGGGTGACCCCAACGTATGCGATCACCCCCACCGCCGCAGCGACGAAGGCGCCGCGCGACGAGGTGAGGTACATGTCGGCGGCGAGAATTGGCAGCGGAACGCCGCTAATGCACTCGCGAATCGCGAGCGTCGCGAGGTCATGATCGCAAGCAGGAGCGGGTAGGCGAGCGCGACCTCGATTCCGAGGCCGTTCCAGTAGCCGAGCGGGAAGCTGAGCCGGCTCGCCAGCGCCGGCAGGAGCGAGCGGCCCGGCTGCAGCCCGAACGTGCTGGGGAAGCACCGGCTGACGAGCGCGACGGTGGCGATCGCAGAGAGGGCCAGGGCGACTCCGCCGACAACCCACGACGCGGACCAGCCGTGCCAGCACGATCGCGATCGCGAGCACGGCGACGTAAAGCGAGACCTGGTTGAACTGCGCGAACGCACGCTCGGCGTCCGTGGCCCAGTTGACCGAGATCAGGATCCAGACGGCGAACGCCGCGAGCAGGCCCACCGCAGCGAGGGCGAGCCGGTTGATGCCTGCGCGTGCTCCCGCGATTCCTATTGCCGCGCCCGCTCCGAGCAGCCACCAGGCCGCGATGCCCGCGTACGACCGCGTCGTGGGAGCGAAGCCGCCGTCCGCGTACGAGAGCGTGAAGATCGCGGCCGCGACGCCAATTCCCACGGCCGCGTCGCGCGCCATGACGGCTTGCTCGGTTTTTACGCTCGCGAGCGGCAAGCCAGCTAGAGTAACTGCCGCGTTCAGGGGCCTGAACCTGATCCTGGCAGCCGCCGTTGTGGCAGGTGCCGTTTTCGTGCTGCCGCCCGCCGCACTCGCCGACTGTGGGGGCAACCCGTCGGCGGTCAACGTCTACAAGGAGTGTCTGTCGTCCGGCGGCGGTGGAAAGGCCACGAGCGGCTCCCACTCCACGAGCGGCTCCCACTCCACGAGCGGGGGGTCGACGGGCTCGACGTCCGTCCACATCTCGAAACAGACGGCGAAGGCGCTCAAGGAGGCAGGCGCGGACGGGCAGTCACTGTCGAATCTCGTCAAGGGCTACGGAGCGGCGCGCCTCCTGCAGTCGACAGCTCGGCTCCGGCGACGGAGCCGACGGCCGTCGGCTCGGCCTTCAACCTCGGCTCCGGCCCGACCGCTCTGCTCGTCGGTGCTCGCAGGCACCGCCATCCTCTTGCTCGCCGCGAGTGGTTACCGCGGCGTGCGGCAGCGGCGCCGTTAGCGCTCGAGCACCCGCTCGAAGCGGTCTGCGATCTGCTCGAGGTCGAATGTCGCCTCTGCGTACGAGCGGGCGCGGCGTCCCAGCTCCGAGCGCAGCCGCTCGTCGGCGTGCAGGGTGCCGGCTGCCGCAATCAGGGCTCCGGGCTCCTTCGGCGGGACGACGAGCCCGCTGCCGCTGCGCTCGACCACGCGCGCGGCGAGGTTGTCTCCCGCCACCGCGACGAGCAGCGGACGAGCGGCGCAGAGATAGGTCAGCACCTTCGAGGGCACCGAGAACGCACCCGCGTCGGGCTCGAGGAGCGCGACTAGCACGTCCGCGGACGCGAGGACCTCGGGCAGCCGCTCGTACGGCTGGTACGGGAAGAGCCTGAGCGCCGGCTCGCGCGCACCCTCGCGCGCAAGCCAGTCGGCCCCCGGCCCCTCCGAGACAACGGCGACGACCGACTCGCTGGCGTCTGCCCAGCGCGCAAGCTCGAGCAGCAGACTCGGATCGTGCTTGAAACCGAGCGTCCCCGAATAGAGGTAGACGAAGCGATCGGCGAGTCCCTGTTCGCGGGCCCACTCGTTCTCGTGCGGAAGCACCGGCAGCTCGTCGAGCGGCGCCCAGTTCTCGATCGCGGTGATGCGCCCCTCGTCGACTCCCCACCGTCGGAGCAGCGGCAGAAAGTCCTCCGAGATGACCACGACCGCGTCGCTCCCCCGCAGCAGCCGCCCTTCGAGGGCCGCTACCGCGCGCTCCGCGGCAGCACCGACGAGCCGCGAGCGTACCCGAAGTGGCCCGCGCCCTACCCCTTGGGCGGTCCAGCGGCAGATCGAGGTCCTCAGCCAACGGCTTCAGCAAGGAGGACCAGTAGTCGACATCCTCTAGCCACTGCTCCGCCCCCTCCTGTTCTCGGCTCTCCCGGGAGTAGTCGGCGTACGACATCTGCAACGGCTCGAGCGGAGACGCCTCATTACTCATACGCGCCGCATAGGCCTTGCCGAGATCAGCACAGAGAATCGAGCTGGACCAGGCATCTGAAATAATATGCGCGGTAGCAATTAGAAGCACGTGCTCATCGAGTGCCAGCTCGAATACGTATGCTCGAATCAGAGGGCCGTTCTGGATGTCAAATGAACGAGAAAGTTCACATTCGAGAATCTCCGGAAGTGTTTCCCGGCTAAAACTCTCGCAAGGCCAGAATTCAATCTCCACCGGCAGCTGGTTCCATACCCGCTGTACTGGCCCTCCTTCCAGCATGGGGAAAGTTGTGCGAAGACTTCCCTGCCGGTCGATCACATCACCCAGGGCTGCGCTTAGCACGAGCACACTCAAGGGTCCGGAGATGAGGAAGCTATCCCCCATATTAGAGACGTCGGCTTCACGGTCCAGCTCATGAAGAAACCAAAGGCGCCCCTGATTAAAGGAGAGCGGATAGTCCACGAAATCCACTTGTCCCCCTGAGTAGAAATCTGCGCATAACAGTTCTGAAGTGCCACATAGCCCCGCGTAGATCTTGGAGTCTTCGAAATATATCCGCGTCAAATTTGCCAGACGACAAAAGTAGCAGACCGAATAATTTTCAGCCAGCGACGCCGAGAACGCCCTTTCCGGTGTCGAGAATTAGGCTTCGCATTCGCAGTCCAAATAGTTAATTCCGACTGCTTCATTCATGACTCACGAGATTTTTATCCTCATGCAAGTTGTCCAGGGCGGATTTCTCGAGCTGGGCGAAATCTGCAAATCTCAGGGAGTCCGCCAACTGATTAGCGCACGTCCACTGTCCCCACCGGGCAGCCTCGCCTAAAACCTATCCTTAGCTGAATCCAAATGGAACCTTACGTCGCAGAATTCGCTCAGTCGAGCGAAGCATGACAAGTATGATCAACTTCGGTCAGACGCGTCAATGTGACGCATGCCATACCAGATGCCCTTGCGAGATCCGTCTACAGACGTTTAAAGGCTGACTTCTTGCGTTACGGTGGTTCAGGTTCGAGGATCGGTATGCGGTACGGGCAGTCGCCGCGATCGGCGTCGATTCCCTACGCGCCGATCGGGAGGCAGACCGGCTCTTGGGTTCCGCAGATGTGTCTGAGAAAAAGCATACGAATCTAGTACGGCGGCCGCCATTCGTTAGCTGAGCTGGGTGTATGCGGTTGCCAGGCGGGCGCGGCGGTGAAACCAACGGGTGAGCTTCACACCCCAGTGAGCAAGACCCACAGGCGCACGTCGGGGCGGGGACCGATCTCGAACACTGATCAGGAACTACGCACCCGGCATTGCCGGCCTCCAATCTGCGAGTTCACTCGGCGTGCGCGACTTCGTGTCACGCCCCTGAAAACGAGCTAAACCCAAAGATGATCTGGCACTTGTGGCCAAGACCCTGATGACCGCGGCGACGGCATGGGCTGACTCCATGCCTGAACGGACTGGACCTGTCCTGCGCCGCATGCTGGAGGTGCCCTGGCCGCGCAATCGACCGGGTACCTGTCGATCATCGCCATGCCGAACCCCCGTGCCGTTGAGTAGCTTCTCCAGGAATACCGCGGTCCCGGCCAGGATCATCTGCCGTACATCGCGGTTTCGGTGTTCGCGGCGGCTGATGCCCACCGCGCCGAGCAGCTCGCCCAGGAGATCACCGATGACACCCTGCGGTACGCAGGGGATCCGGCTGGCACAGGCGTTGCACCACGGCACGGACCACCGGAGCCAGATCTGCACGGCGCTGACTTCGCTGGGCGTCGATCCCCCTTCGATCGACGTGTGGGACTTCGCGGCGCTGGACGGCCGCTTGCTCGAGGTCCCCCCGCCTTCGTGACGATCGCCTACACGTGGCGTGGGGTCTTCGAGAACGAGGAGGTCAACGCGTTGCACGCCGAGGCCTTCGACCATCCCGTGTTCGACAGCGAGGGCTGGGATTGGAAGGCGCAGGTATCCGAGCACAGCCTCGGGTGGGTGTGCGCCCGCGATGGTGAGGACCTCGTCGGGTTCCTGAACGTGGCGTGGGACGGAGTCGTGCACGCGTTCGTTCTCGACACGATGGTGGCGATGCGGACGCGGCACCAAGGGATCGGGACCGAGCTGGTCTCGATCGCGACGGCCGAGGCGCGGAGCGCCGGCTGCGAATGGCTCCACGTCGACTTCGAGGAGCCTCTCAGGGGGTTCTACTTCCAGGAATGCGGGTTCGAACCGACGAACGCGGGCGTGATCCGCCTGTAGATCGCTACAGGCGCGGATCGACCGGTTCGCTCTCGAGCGCGAGCACCGCGAAGACGCATTCGTGGATCCGATGCAGTGGCTCCCCGCGAGCGAAGCGCTCCAGCGCCTCCACACCGAGCGCGAATTCACGCGCCGCCAGCGAGCGCTTGCGTCCGAGGCCACGCTTGCGAAGGCGCGCGAGGTTCTCGGGCAGGGTGTAGTCGAGCCCGTAGATGATCCGGAGGTATTCGCGCCCGCGGACCTTGATGCCGGGCTGGATCGGACCATGACGGGCGCGGACGATCGGTGTCAACGGCTTCACGACCATGCCCTCGCCACCCTGCGTGGTCAGCGCTTCCCACCAGGCGGTTGCCGAGGCTTGACTCTGCGGGTCGGTCACGTCGACGACGACCGAACGGGTCTGCTGGATGAGCTCGGGCGCGGCGGTCGCGAGCCGCTCCGCCATCGCCATGTGCCAGGTGTGGTCGCGTTCCAAGAAGGTGGCGTCGGCGCCCGCGAGGATCTGGAACGGCGCGACCTTGATGTCGGTGAGGCCTCCGACCGTCCAGCAGTACCGACGGTACGCGTCGATGAAGGCAAGTGCATCGCCGCGTCGCAGATCCAGGCGCTCCGCCAGATCGCCGACGTCGATGCCGCGGTCGGCCGCCGATCGAGCGATGTCGTGCGTCGCGTGCAACGAGCTCGCGGCGGCCGCGCCGACCGACGCGTATTGGGTCTTGAGCAGCTGCTCGGCCTTCAACGACCACGGCATGATCTCGGCGTCGAGCACGACGAGGTCGGTGTCGAGCTCGCTCCACAGGCCGGCGGTCTCGAGGGCGTCGTTCAACCGAGCGAGGACTGGCTCTGCCCACGGGGTGCCGCTGAAGAACGGGCGGCCCGTCCGTGTGAGGACGATGCCGTCTCCGTCGATCCGGAGCCGGACGCGGGCGACATCGGGCGTCCGGCATACGATGACAACCGCCCGGGAACCCATGTGCTTTTCCTCGCAGATGACCGACGGCACACCTTCGCGTCGGAACTCGTCGAAGGCCTCGTCGGGGTGTTCAAGCAGCCCCGCACGCTGCGTCGTCGCTGGAGGCGCCATCGTCGGGGGCAGATACACGAGCCACCGAGGATCGGCGGCGAAGCGGCTCATCACCTCGAGGGCGGCCGCCGCGTTGCCCTCGGGCACGGTGAGGCGACCCATCAGGCGGGTCTCGATCCCGCGCTTGCCGAGGACGTCGTCGATGTCGAGCAGCTCCTGCGGTCGCACGTCCTCCGCCCCGATCTCCGCGGTTACCGGGAAGGGCTTGATCGGGTCGTAGTAGACACGCGCGGCGGGCACGGTCACGAGGGTGCGCTCCGGGTAGCGCAGGGCTGTGAGCGAACCACCGAAGACGCATCCTGTGTCGACGCAGATCGTGTTGTTGATCCACTCCGGCTCAGGCACCGGAGTGTGGCCGTAGACAACCGTCGCCGCACCCCGGTAGTCGTTCGCCCAGGGGTAGCGGACCGGCAGGCCGAATTCGTCGGTCTCGCCCGTGGTCTCGCCGTACAGCGCAAAGGATCGGACCGCGGCGGAAGCTCGCCCTTGCATCTCTGCCGGGAGTCCGGCGTGTGCCACGACCAACCTGCGATCGTCCAGCACGGCATGGCTCACCAGCCCGTCGATGAAGGTCTTGACCTCCTCCCGGAACTCGGGCGACTCGGCATCGAGCTGCTGAAGCGATTCGGCCAGCCCGTGCGTGATCTGCACGTTCCGGCCGTTTAGAGCCCGCAGCAGCTTCTGTTCGTGGTTGCCGGGCACGCAGATCGCGGCGCCGTCGGCCACCATGCGCATCGCCAGGCGCAGCACGCCAGGCGTGTCCGGCCCCCGGTCGACGAGATCGCCCAGGAACACGGCCGTGCGGTTCTCGGGATGCCGGTAGACGTCGTCATCGGCGAGCGCGTATCCGAGCGCTTCGAGCAGTCCCTCCAATTCCGCCCGGCAGCCGTGCACGTCGCCGATGATGTCGAACGGCCCGTGCAGGGACGAGCGGTCCGTCCACGTGGGCTCGCGGATGATCTCGGCGTCGTCGATCTGCCTTTGTCCGCGCAGGACGATCACCCGTCGGAAGCCCTCTCGCTGCAGGTTCTTCATCGACCGGCGCAGCAGGCTACCCTGCCGGCGAACGACGTGTGGGCCGAAGGCGCGGTCGGGCCGGTCCGCGTTCCGCTCGTGCGCCACCTCGGGCGCAACGTCGAGCACGATCGCAACCGGCAGCACGTGATGCTCGCGCGCGAGGCGCACCAGCGGCGCCCGGGCGTCGGGCTGCACGTTGGTCGCGTCCACGACGGTCAGTCGCCCGAGCGCCAGCCGGGTGCCCGCGATCGCGTGCAGGACGGCGAACGCCTCCTTCGTGACGGATTGGTCGTTCGGGTCGTCGCCCACCAAGGCGCGGCACGCGTCGGAGGACACCACCTCCGTGGGCTTGAAGTGTCGTGCCGCGAACGTCGACTTGCCCGATCCGCTCACGCCGATCAGGACGACGAGCGACAGATCGGGGACCGCGATCTCGGTCATCGCTCGAACACCGCCATCTGCGTCGGCGACCCGACCTCGGGATCCAGTGTGCCGACGGGCAGGAAGCGAACCGCATAGTCGTGATCCGAAGCGACCGTGGTGGCCCACGCCTCGAACTCGGCCCGGGTCCATTCGAACCGGTGGTCGCGATGGCGAAGGTGCCCCTCGGGGAGCGTTTCGAAGCGCACGTTGTACTCGACGTTCGGCGTCGTGATCACCAGCGTTCGCGGGCGTGCGGCTCCGAAGAGCGTGTGCTGCAGCGCCGGCAGTCGCTCGGGGTCGATGTGCTCGATCACCTCCATAAGGACTGCTGCGTCGTACCCCTCGAACCGGCGGTCGCGGTAGGTCAACGCCGACTGGAACAGCGTGAGCCGCTCGAGCTGTCGCGCGGACATCTGGTCGACGTGAAGGCGTCGCTCGGCGGCCTCGAGGGCGCCCACCGACACGTCGGAGCCGGCGACCTTCTGGAAGGCAGCGTCCTTTTGGAGAGCGGCGAGCAGTTTCCCCGAGCCGCAGCCAAGATCCAGCACGGTGTGCGCACCGGCGGCGCGAAGCACCGACAGGATCGCCCCGATGCGCTGCTCGGCCAGGCTGATCGTGCGCTCGAGCCGGCTCTCGTCGTCCGTCGTTGTCTCCTCAGGCGTGGGGCCGTCTTCGGAGAGCCGCGCGAGCGCCTCGCGCATCAGCGGCATCCGGTGCCGGAGGAACCGCTTCGCGATGAGGTCGCGAGCGGGGTGTGCGGCGAGCCATTCCTCTCCCTTGGCGAGCAGCTTGTCGATCTCGCCGCGTTCCACCCAGTAGTGCTTCTCGTCGTCCATCACCGGGAGCAGCACGTAGAGGTGGCGGAGCAGGTCGCGCAGCCGCACGACGCCACGGATCGTCAGCTGGACATAGCGACTGTCTCCCCAGTCCGGATGCTCCGCATCCAGCGTGATCGGCGTCGCCTGCACCTCATAGCCGAGCGGCTCGAAGAGCTCTCGGATCAAGCCTTCGCCACCTCGGCACGGTACGGCGGGGAGGTGTGCTTCCAGCGGTATCGCGGTCGCGGCGAGCTCGGGGCGATCGTCGCTCCGACCCGACAGCGCGGTGCCGAAGAGCTTCGCGATCGCGACGCTCATGAACGACGAGGCGACGTAGGGGCGATCGTTCACGTAGTCCGCGAGCGAGAAGAACTGTTGCCCACGACCGCGCCGCACCAGCCCGACGGGATCGATCTCCAGCAGGAGGGCAGCCGTGCAGCGGGTCTCGGTTGCCTCGGGGTAGAAGACATGCGCCCTCCCGAAGGCGAGGTCCACGGTGCGTACCGCCGCGGGATTCTTGTGCAGCAGGAACCCGATGTCAGTGGCCGGCTCGGTCGTGGACGTGATCGTGAGGAGCATGGGAGGGCAACCCTAGCAAGGCCGATGGTCATCAGCGCTCCGGCGCGACGAGCACGACACGTTCGAGCGCATGGTTGGCGCACGAGTACGCGAACTTCGCATCTCGCAGCACGAGAGAGGGGCCGTCCTCGTACATCGAACGCATCCCGAGCGCGTAGGCGCCCTCTCTCGCGACGATCCGGAGACGGTCGAAGGACAGCCGTTGTCCAGCGGTGTGTTGGTGCCGCATCAGGCGCCGGTTCTCCGGCCATCCGGTGCTCGTCGTGTAGGTCCCAGCCCCTGCGTCGGCCACCGTGTTTGCTCCGTGCAACACCCAGATGGAGATCGCGGCCTTGCGGGTCAACGCTTCATTCAGTGCGGCGCTGTTGCCGTGGTTCCAGGCCCCGATGAAGAGCGCGACAGCTGCGGCGATCTCGGCTTTCGTGCACGAGACGTCGGCCGCGACGCTCGGCGGTTTCGTCGTGATGCTTGAGGCGGTCTGGGGTTGCGGTTCGACGCTTCGCCCGGTGCAGGCTGTGAGCGCGAGCACCGTGATGGCAACGCCTACTCGCGCGGCTTTCATCCGTCCGTCGTACACCCGGCGCGCATCCGCCGCCATCGGTCTGCCGTTGACGTGCCCGCCGTCTTGAGCATACGATTTGAGCATCTGCTCAAGAAGGAAGAAGTCCATGAGGCGCGAAGGGAACGTGATCGTCGTCTACACCCTCTGTGTCGCAGCCGACCTCGAGCTCGGATCGGAGGCGTCGTGACGCCGGCGTCGAGGCGTGGGGCCGACACTCGCGACCGCATCGTCGCGGCGGCGCTCGGGACCGTACGTGCCGAGGGGTTCGCGAACACCACGGCTCGGGCGATCGCCGCCCGCGGAGGGTTCAATCAGGCGCTGATCTTCTATCACTTCGGCTCGGTCGACGAGTTGCTCGATGAAGCATTCGGACGCGTGTCCGAGCAGCAGGTGGAGCGTTACCGCGAAGCGGTCAAGGAGCTCGGCTCGCTCACGGACCTCGTGCAGATCGCGCGTCGACTGCATGCGGACGATCTTGAAAGCGGCGCGACGACAACGGTGACACAGATGATGGCGGCGGCGAGCGACCCCGAACGCGGGGGCGCGTTGCTCGATCGGTTCGACCTGTGGATCGGCCTGGTCCAAGAGGCGCTCGAACGTGCGGCCTCCCAGTATCCGATCGCGTCTGTGGTGCCGCCACGCGAGGCGGCGTATGCGATCTGCTCGATGTTCCTGGGCATCGAGCTGATGTCGCGCCTTGATCCGGAGCGCTCGGAGGCCGAGGCCGTCTTCGAAATGATGCAGAACGCCGCCGCGTTGGTGGAACAGTTCGCGCCGATGCTGTTCGCAGCTGGGGACGTGTCATGACGGCACGGACGACGGGTCCGACGTGGCTTGGGTTCGTCTTGTTTGCATTGATCGGGGTGGGGTTCATCCTGGGCTTCCTGACGCTCAGCGTTCTCTTCGTCGTACCCGTCGTGGTGGCCCTCGTGTTGATGGTGGTCAGGCCGAACGTGATGAAGTCTTCCGTCGGGCTGATCACAGGAGCGGGCTTGGTCCTCATCTACGTCGCGTACGTGCAGCGCCGCGGCCCCGGCACCGTGTGTTGGCAGACCGCCACGGCGTCGGGCTGCGATGAGTACCTGAACCCGTGGCCTTGGCTCGTGGTCGGTGTGGTGCTGGTGTGCGTCGGCATCCTTGCGCACGTCAGCCGGCTGCGCCGAGCGTCCCAAGGCGTCTAACGGCGCATTCGTCGGTAGCTTCGTGCCATGGAGCCACGTGCGATCGTGCTCGTCGAAGGGGTTAGCGATCAGCGCGCGCTGGAGGCGCTGGCGCGACGCCGCGGCCGAGACCTGGAAGCGGAAGGCGTCTCGATCGTCGCGATCGACGGCTCGAAGAACATCGGACGAGCGCTGGAGCGATACGGCCCGGCCGGGAGTAACCGTGCGCTGGCGGGCCTCTGCGACGCAGGTGAGGAACGCGACTACCAGCGCGCGCTCGAGCGCGCGGGCTTCGGCAGTGACCTGACGCGTGCCGAGATGGAACGCCTCGGGTTCTACGTCTGTGTCGACGACCTCGAGGACGAGTTGATCCGCGCGCTCGGCGTCGAAGCCGTGGAGCGGGTGCTCGATGCGGAGGGCGAGCTCGATCCATTCCGCACGTTCCAAAGGCAGCCCGCCTGGCGTGACCGGCCCGCCGACGAGCAGCTCCGCCGCTTCTTCGGTACCTACTCGGGACGGAAGATCCGTTCGGCACCCGTGTTGGTCAACGCCCTCGACCTGCGCGACGTGCCGAGACCGCTACACCGTGTCCTGGAGCACATCTGACGCTGGACGCCCGACGCCCGGACGTCCGTCGGGTGAACTCTCGGCGCATCCTCCTGTCCCCGCACGCACGATTTTCGGAATCGCGCTAGGTTGGAAGCATCCGACGGAAGGGGGAACCCGATGGACAAGGTTCTGCATTTCGAGATCACCGTGGACGATGAGGATCGGGCCAAAGAGTTCTACGGCTCGATCTTCGATTGGGAGCTGAACTCAGCCGATATGGGCGGCGGGATGGCCTATACGACCATCACGACGGTGCCGATCGATGATCAGATGCGCCCCAAGGAGCCCGGCGCCATCAACGGCGGGTTCACGAGCCGCGGGAAGGAAACGCCCTCGCCTGTGATCACGATCGGCGTCGACTCGATCGACGACACCTTGAAGAAGATCGAGGCCGGCGGCGGCACCACCGTCACGCCGCGGACCCCGATCCCGAACATGGGCGCCTTCGCCTACTTCAAGGACAGCGAGGGCAACACGATGGGCCTGTTCGAAGGCGGCATGTAGCGATCACCCCTGCGATCAGCCCTGGCCGTTCGCGATACAGGCGGTCGTGTCTCCCAGTTGCACGTGCGCGAATCGGCTGACCTCCGCGCCCGGGGGGATCCCGAATCGCGCAGCGATTGCGTGCGCCACATCGTCGCGGATCCCCTGTTGACCGAAGAACGCCGAGGCGAGGCCGACACAGGTCGCTTGGTCGCTCGGCTCTGCAGCTATCGCCACGGCTGGCATGCCGACCAATCCGAGCGTGGTTCCGACCGCGACCGCGATGCGCGCAATCTTCACGGATACCTCCTTCGTCGTCGGCTCGTCAGGCGTCGACCGGCTTGAGCTGGGCGAGGACCTGGTCCCGCGTAACGTCCATCCCGTGCTTTGCCTTGCCGTGTGCCTGGACGGCGACGACGAGGTCCTCCTCGATTCCGCGAGCGTAGAAGCCGCACTCACACGTGACTTCCTTGATCATGTGATCACCCCCTTCGAGGCCGGATACTAGGGAAGCGGCGTTGGCGAAACGTTGGCGTCGCACGACCGCATGGACGAGCCACAGCTACGCATCTACCTCGCCGGCAACGTCGCCCTCGAGCGCGGCGATTCGCTGGTGCCCGAGACGCGACTACCCGGGAGTCAGGGACGACTCGCGTTCGCGGTGCTCGTGGCAGAGCGCAGCGATGCGCTGTCGGCGGAGCACGTCGCCGACATCCTGTGGGACCGCCTGCCCCCGGCCTCGTGGGACGTTGCCCTTCGGGCGATCGTGAGCAAGGTTCGGCGCGTCCTCGCGGAGGTCGGCGCCGATGTCTCGATCCAGCACGCTTTCGGCTGCTACCAACTGCGCCTTCCGCCGGATGCCTGGGTGGACGTCGAAGCAGCGGCGACCGCCGCGCACGACTCGGAGGTGGCGCTGCACGATGGAGACCTGGTCGCCGCGAACGGCGCCGCGCTCGTGGCGAACGCGATCGCGCGGCGGCCCTTTCTCGAAGGCGTAGAAGGCGAATGGGTTGAGGGCCAGCGGGACCGGCTCCGAGTGATCCATGTGCGAGCACTCTCGTGCCGGGCCGAGATCGCGCGGGCGAAAGGTGATCACGCAGGTGCCATCGGCGATGCCGAGCGGATCATCGGGCTCGAGCCATACCGTGAGCAGGCATACGTGACGCTTATGCGTGCGCAGGTCGAAGCTGGGAACAACGCCGAGGCGCTTGCGACCTACGAGCGGTTGCGTTCGGTCCTCGCGGAGGGCTTCGGCGCCAGCCCATCTCCATCGACGGAGGCGGTGTTCCTCGAGGTGCTCGCCGGAACATGAACCTCGTTTCAGCGCCGGGCCCTGGTACCGGCCGGATGTTGGCGAGGCTCATCGTTCGCCGCACCGATCGCACGTCGCTTGCAACGTAGCGGCCTCACCGCACTCGTGCAGCAACAGAAGCGGTGGACCGGAGCTCCTCAGTCTGTGGATCGCGACCGGGAACCGGTTCTTCGGCGTCGTGCTCGCCGTGGTGTTGATCGGCATCGCGCTGACCGGCGTCAGCTATCTGATCGACCGGCGTGACGGGCATCAACCGGCGACGGTCGTCGTCTGACGGTCAGCTACCTCCGGGTCCGGGCATGAGCCCGAGCTGCCCATCGTTCCCATGATGTCGTAGACGCCGTAGTGCTCGGTGTTCATGCCGGCGTCGTCGAACGTGAACACGTCGATGGCACCCATCTCGAACGGCTTCCCCGTCGCCGGCATGCCCGGCATGAAGCCTTCGGTGTCGGTGCCCTTCAACGTGCTGCGCACCGCGACCTTGTTACCGGACGCGATCATGTCCTCGATGTCGATGTACATGTCGGGCGTCTGCTGGCGCATCATCGTGAACATCGCGATCGCGCCCGCCTTGTCGGCCGTGCCGCCGGGCATCGGATTGCGCTCGATGTAGCCCTCCGACAGCGTCTTCTCGGCGAATCCGATGTCGCCCTCGTTCAGCACCTTCTGGATCAACTCTCGGACCGTCGCGGCGTTCTCTTGCGGTGTGGTCATGGTTCACATCCCTTCCGGAGCCGGCATGACGCCCAGTTGCACCATCATGGTCGGCAGGTCCATCTGCGACCAGGTCTCCTGGATCGTTCCGTCGTCCGCGTGCCGAGAGATCTGGATCCAGTCGAGGTCGATCGACTTGCCCGTTGGGGGGAGGCTGGCGAACGCGAGCTCTCCGTCGTGCGTGCCGGTCATGCGGACGTGCGAGACGACCTTGTCGCCGTCGCCGAAGATCTCGAGGATCTCCGTGTTCTTGTCGGAGAAGGCCTGGAACGAACCTTCGTTCGCCGCGATCGCGCCCTCCACTCCAGGCGGCAGACTCTCGGAGCCCGCGGTGTGCGGGACGAGGTCGCTCGCCACGCTTGCGCGAACGGTGTCGTAGTCCCGCGCGTTGTAGGCGTGCTCCAAGCGCTCGACGACCTCGATGTTGCGTGCAACGTCACTCATGGCACCCTCCCGGGATCCGACGTATCTCGACGCTACGCCCGGTCGCGAGTTGCGGCAAGGTCAGGGTTTCCCGTTAGGAACGGTACGGTTGAGCGGCACGCCGAAGGGGGAGGGATGGTGGCGAACGGATCCGGCGCGAAGGACGACCCGTGGGTGCTGAAGACCCCACCGGGCTCGTCGGAGTATCAGATGTGGCGCGATGAGGAAGCCGACCCGCCCACGCTTGTGTGCCAGGTGGGCAGCACCAAGCTCGGGTATCAGTTGCGCTGCATCGAGGATCTGCACGCGATGTTGAAGCGGCATGGCGACTGGATCGAGCTCGGGGCCGCCGACGAGCAGAAAGACGCAAAGGAAGGTACGGTCGAGGCATGGGGCCGCTCGCCCGAGAATCCTGTGGGCGGCTGGTACGGCACGAAGAAGGGGTACCGAGGACGGTTCGGGATGTACGTGCCGCCGTTGCTCGAGCTCCTCGGGCTGGCGGAGCTCGAACACAACCCGCGGAACAACCGCATGCGCGCCCTCTGATGTCGAGTCCCTGCGTGCGCTGTGTTGGCCCGCTGCCGCTTGACAAGCTAACACTGTTAGCCTAGGTTAGCTAACGATGTTAGCCGGGATGGAAGGGGCTGGGGGATGTTCAGGAACGAGATCCGGACGGAGATCGAGATCGATGGCATGGCTCAGGAGGTTTGGGACACGCTTACCGACTTCGAGTCATACAAAGAGTGGAACACCGGCTTCGTGCAGGCCGAGGGGCGCGCCGAGGTTGGCGAGAAGTTGCACATCACGTTCTCGCAGAAGGCCGGCAAGACGATGAAGATGCGTCCAACGGTCCTGGTGGCCGATCCCGGCCGGGAGTTGCGATGGCTCGGGCGACTGCTGATGCCGGGCCTGTTCGACGGGGAGCACCGCTTCGAGATCCACCAGACCGAGCCCGGGCGCGTGACGTTCATCCAGAGCGAACAATTCCGAGGTGTGTTGGTGCCGTTCGTGCGCTCGATGATCGAGGGGAACACGTTGTCGATGTTGGAGCGTGTCAATGTCGACCTTGCCGCGCGCGTTCGCTCGCAGGCGACAGCGTGAGCGTCGCGCCGTCGGCGCGCCGCGACGAGATCGTGGCCGCTGCCCGGCAGATCCTCGAGACGGATGGACCCTCGTATCTCACGATGCGCTCCCTCGCCGAGCGACTCGAGATGCGGGCGCCGTCGCTCTACAAGCACGTCGCCGACAAGGACGAGCTGGAAGCGCTGCTGATCGCCGAGGCGCTCCGAGGCATGGGTGAGACGCTGCATGCGGCAATCGACGAGTTGCCGTCACGCGGCTCAAGGAAGCGTGCGCTCGCAACGCTCGCGCGGGCCTACCGAACATGGGCGCTCGCGCACCCACACCTGTATCGCCTGGCGACCGAGGGCGAGCCGCCTCGCGAGTTCCTGCCCGATGGGCTCGAGGCGTGGACGGCGGAGCCGCTTCTTCGTGTGACGGGCGATCAGGATCGCGCGCGTGCCGCATGGGCGTTCGCGCACGGGATGACGATCCTGGAGCTGGACGGTCGCTTCCCGCCGATGGCTGACCTTGACGCTGCTTGGGAGGCAGGCACCTCGGCGCTTGCGTGAAAGGGCGTCGCGACGCGGGGGCGTTTCGCTCGTTGTACGTTTCGCCAGGGAGCCAGGGAGGTGCGGCGATGGAGACTCGGAAGATCGGCTCGGGCACGTTCTCGGTCATCGGGCTGGGCGGGTATGAGCTGGGGCAGGATCAGGGTTGGTCGGGTGCGCGTGAAGTCCTCAGCGCCTCGCTCGATTCTGGGATCGACTGGCTTGATACATCCGAGGCCTACTTCGACGAATTGAACGAGCTCACGGTCGGCGCGGCGATGCGCGACGTCGGCGCTCCGGTCAAGATCTCCAGCAAGGTCGCCCCCGATGCAAGCGGCTTCCGACCTGAGCAGGTCCGCACGGCCTGCACCGGCAGCCTGAATCGGCTCGGCGTCGCTCGGCTGGACATGTACCTGCTGCACTACCCTGACGATACCGGCGTACCGCTGGAAGAGACGTGGACGGCGATGCGGCAACTCGTCCACGACGGCCTGGTCGGCCTGGCGGGTCTGTCGAACTTCGACCAAGCCCAGATCGAGCTCTGCCAGACGATCGGTCCCGTGGACGTCATCCAAGAGGGCCTGTCGCCGATCGATCATCTGGAGACGCTCGACCTGGCGCGATGGTGCAGGACGCAAGAGATCGGCGTCGTGACGTACGAGCCGCTCGGCGGCGGCATGCTGGCCGGCGGGATCGAGCGCCCCGAGGACTTCGGCCAGGTGCTCGATGACTATGCCGAGTGGGGGTTCTGGAAACGGCTGTTCGCACCCGGCAGGTTCGAGCGGTCGGCGGTCGTCCGCGATGGGATGCAGGTCGTAGCCGAGCGGATCGGCTGCTCGCTACCACAGCTGGCCATCGCCTGGAACATCCAACAAGAAGGTGTCAGCGCTACCCTCGCCGGCACGAGCAACCCTGCCCACGTCCGCACGAACGCGGAGGCCGCCGATGTGGTGCTGACGCGCGATCAGATCGACGAGATCGACGCACTGATCCCCCTCGGTCCGACCTTCGACTGAGGGGTCGATGGTGGATCTTCGGGGGTTCCGGCGCGAGGACGCAGCCTTCATCCGAGCGCTCGTCGCGGAACAGGGGTGGAACGCGGGCGTTTACGATGTGGAGACGTTCACGGGAGCCGACCCCGATGCATGGATCGTGGCCGAGATCGATGGGCAGCCCGTGGGCATCGTCTTGGCAACCCGCTGGAACGCGTCGCACGGATGGATCGGGCTCTATCTCGTGCATCCGGAGTTCCGTGGACGCGGGATCGGGCTCGCGCTCTTCCGCGCGGCGCTTGCGCGGCACGCACCCGGCAGCGTGGGGCTGGACGGAGACGCCCGGCAGCAAGCGAACTACCGTCGCGCGGGTTTCGTGGACGTCCACGCCAATACGCGGTGGCAGGGCCCGGCTCGTCTGTGGCGTGCCCGAGCGGAGGCCGCGGGGGTGGTGGACGCGCGCGAGCTCACGATCCAGCCGCTCGTTGATCTGGACGCTCGAGCCGTCGGTGCTCCGAGGCCAGAGCTCCTCCGAGCGTGGCTGGCGCAACCCGAGGCTCGGCACGTCGCACTCCTTCGAGACGGGCATGTGGCTGGACTGGCCACGGCACGGCCTGCGCGCCAAGGTTGGAAGGTCGGACCGCTCTACGCTCCCGACGTTTCCGCAGCGGCTGCGTTGCTCGCTGCGGCGATCGAGCAGCTCGATCCCGACGACGTGTGCTGGCTCGACGCGCCGAACCCGAACGCCGCCGCTGCCGCCCTGATGAAGGACCTGGGCGCCAGCGGTGCGCCGACGTCCGGACGAATGGTTCGCGGCCGAGGTCCGGTCGGAGACACCTCGATCATGTTCGGCCTTCTGGCGCACGAAGTCGGCTGACCTCGGCGCTCTTGAGGCGTTCGATGCCGTCGAGCATCAGGTCGAGAGAGAACTCGAACTCGAACTGATCATCGCAACCGGGGCCGACAACAGATGATTCGTCGTGGCTGACCGCGAGGTACAGCTCGTAGATCGACGGGTACGTCGCCGCCATCGCCTCGATCATCTCGGGCTGCATCGGCGCGTCGGCGTCGGACTGATCGTTGAACAGCTCTTGTGAGAAGCCCATCAGACGGCTGCCCATCGCGTGCATCACGTGGTGTGTGAGGTCGATCGAGAACCCGCCGGCCGTGAACATGCCGATCATCGAATCCATGTAGGCCATCACGAACGGCGTGGGCTTGGTGCGCGACTCCATCACGCGCGAGGCCCACGGGTGGCGAAGCAACGCGCGGCGGGCCGAGAGGATCCGGTCGCGGACGGCGGTCTTCCAGTCGGTGTCGGTGCGGACAGGATCGATCTCGCCGACGACGACGTCGAGCATGCCGTCGAGCATCTCCTCCTTATTGGCGAGGTGCTTGTAGAGCGCCATCGGCACCACGTCGAGCTCCTGCGCCAGCCGGCGCATGCTGAGCGAATCGACCCCCTCGCGATCGGCGAACGCGACTGCGGTGTCGAGGATCCGCTCCCGACTCAGGGGCACCCGGGCCTTAGTCTCGAGGTCGCTTTCGGCCTTCATCCGCTCAGCCATTTGACAAGTGTACGCCGTACACAGTAGGTTCCGTCCATCGGTGTACGCCGTACACCGCGCCAGGAGGGCGAGATGAAGGCGATCGTTCAGGACAAGTTCGGGTCGGCAGACGTGCTCGAGTTCCGCGATGTCGAGGATCCGGTGGTCGGCGAGGACGACGTCCTCGTGCAGGTGCGGGCGGCCGGCTGCGGTCCCGACGTGTGGCACATCATGACCGGCAAGCCGTACTTCGCTCGGCTCATGCCCGGGTTCAAGAAGATGAACGCCGCCGTGCGTGGCAGCGATGTCGCCGGGCGGGTCGAGGCCGTCGGCGCGAACGTGACGGACCTGCGGCCCGGCGACGAGGTGATGGGCGAGGTCAAGGGCTCCTTCGCCGAGGTCGCGATCGGCGCCACCGAGACCCTCGTGCGCAAGCCGGCCAACATCTCCTTCGAGCAGGCGGCGGCGGTTCCCGTCTCGGGTTGCACCGCTCTTATGGCCCTCCGCGACGTTGCGGCGGTGCAGCCGGGGCAGACGGTGCTGGTCATCGGTGCGGCCGGCGGCGTGGGCACGCTCGCCGTGCAGATCGCGAAGGCGTCCGGCGCCAAGGTCACCGGCGTGTGCAGTGGGCCGAAGGCCGACCTGGTGGGTTCGCTCGGCGCTGACGACGTGATCGATTACACCAAGGAGGACTTCACGGACGGTTCGCGCCGCTGGGACGTCATCGTCGACGGGGCGGGCCGTCGGCCGCTGCGGCACCTCCGACGCGCGCTCGCGCCGAAGGGGACGCTGGCGATCGTGGGCGGCGACGGCGGTGGCAACTGGACCGGCGGCTTCTTCCGCCAGATCCTGCGAGCGCCCCTGCTGTCCCTCTTCACCGGTCAGCGCATGCGCCCGGTCATCTCGAAGGTGAACCGAGCGGACCTCGAGACGCTCCAGAAGATGATCGAGGACGGGAAGGTGATCCCCGTGGTCGATCGAACGTTCGCGTTGCCGGAGACTGCGGACGCGGTGCGGTACCTGGAGGAGGGTCATCCCACCGGGAAGGTTGTCGTCACCGCGTGATTGGGCGCCGCGCTCAGTGACGTAGCGCATCGATCGATGCGATCGTGACGATGCCGTCGAGCTTGCCAGCCAGTTCGCCGTCCATCGTCACGAACGCGTCTGCCTGAAGCTGCGTGAGGGCAACGTATTCGGCGTCGTAGGTCGAAGGCCAACCGAGTTGATCGGCGATCGCCCAGGCGCGACGACGGAGCACGGCGTCACCGAGAAGCCTGATCTTCATCCCCCAGATGTGTTCGAGCTGGTCGCGGGCGACGTTCGCCTCGATATCTCCGCGCTGAACTGCCTCGTGCATGACGGACAGGGTTTGGGAACGCAGCAGGGTCGGCGCGAGAAGCTCGTGCTTACTTCGCACCGTGATGCCTTGATCGGCGAGTTGCAGGACGGCGCTGGAGTCGACGACGAATCTGGTCATCGTGCCCTTGGGGTCGGGGTGTAAAGCAGGCGCAACACTATCAACAGACCTCTTCCGACATCATGGCGGATGAGCGAACGGCCGGCTTCGATACACTCCAGCCGTTCAAAGACCCTGCTTGAGAGGCTGATATCCGCATGTCACGAGTCATCTTGATCGCGTGGGATGGCGCCGACTGGCGCATCCTTGACCCCCTGCTCGAGCAGGGCGCTCTGCCCAACCTGAAGGCGCTGATCGATCGGGGGCAGAAGGACGTGCTGCGAAGCACGATCCCGACGCACTCGTGGAGCGCGTGGCCGAGCTTCCTGACGGGCGTCGACCCGGTGGACCACGGGGTCTACGACATCCTCGAGACGGTGCCGGGCACCCACAAGCAGTACCCGGTCACCTACAAGTCGATCAAGGCGCGCACGTTCCTGGACGACCTCACGGCCGCGAACAAGAAGATGCTGCTGCTCGACGTGCCGCTCACGTTCCCGGCGCCGCAACCGCTCGCGGGCAACCTGCTGGCCGGCGGCGTGCTGCCGAAGAACCGCACGTTCTCCTCGCCGGCCGACCTCCCCGAGACGCTCGCCAAGGCCGGGCTCGAGTGGCCGATCAACGGCATGAGCTGGACCACGTATCACAACAAGCCGGACCCCTACCTGGACGAGGCCTACGAGGTCACGGCCAAGCGCATCAAGGTCAGCGAGTGGCTGATGGACAACACCGAGTGGGATCTGATGGCAAGCGTCTGGGTCAGCATCGACCGAACCCAGCACTGCCTCAGCAACTACGTGGCGCCCGATCATCCTGATTACGCGGCGAACAAGGACACTCGCATCGGCAACAAGGTGGCCGACATCTTCCGCCAGGCGGACGAGGCGATCGGCTCGTTCGTCAGCCGGGCGCGTCCCGACGACATCATCCTGTTCATCTCCGACCACGGGTTCCAGTCGTGCACGCGCACGATCAACATGGACCGGCTGCTGAAGGAGTTCGGGTACCTGGACTTCAGCGCGTCCAACGCCGTGTTCGGGCCGATGCAGTGGGGTCCGATGCGCAGGGTCGCGCGCAAGGTCTATGACACGCTCGGGCTGCACGGCAAGGTCAGCCTGCCGCAGTCGGTGAACTGGTCCAAGACCAAGGCGTACACGACGATCCGCTCCACCGGCGAGGGCGTCAGCCTGAACATGGCCGGCCGTGAGATCGACGGCGTCGTCGACCCGGGTGACTACGAGAAGGTGCGCAATGAGTTGCTCGATCGCCTCGGCACGTTCGTCGACCCCAAGACCGGCAAGAAGCCCGTCAAGGAGATCTACAAGCGCGAGGAGATCTTCAAGGGCCGCTACGCCGACAGCGCACCCGACATCCTGATGGTGCCCGCCGAGGGCTACTCGCTGTCGCACGCCAAGGCTGCCTACGAGGACGCCGACTGGGTAAGCGGCGACCACCGCATCGAGGGCACGATCGTGGCCGTCGGCCCGAACGTGAAGCCGTTCGAGACGCCGCCGGCGCTGATCGACATGGCCCCGACGATCGTCGCGGCACTGGACGCGCCGACGGCGGTCAAGCCGAGCGGCCGCGTGCTGCACGAGATCGTTGGCACTGCCGAGTTGAAGGCCCGCGAGGCGACTGAGACCTCATCGGCCGGCGCGGCGATCCCGGGCATGGGCAACGAAGCTCAGGTCACCGACACCGAAGCCGACGAGATGGAAGAGCACCTCCGCGGCCTCGGCTACATCGAGTAACAGGAGGCTCGCGCGTGCAGGGCGCGCCGATCCATTGGGAGCGTTCAGAAGCGAGCTGATGCGGCTGCTAGCCGAGCTTTCCACTGGTGGGTGAGGATCTGCACTTACTAGAAATCCCGGCGGGGGTGTCGAAGCGGGTGGCCGCCGTTCGTCGAGAGGTCGGAGCATGGCCAGAGGCAACGAAGCGCGGCAAGAGGAGGAGATATGGCCGAGTACCTCGTTCTGTTCAACGACGAGTGGGTGCCGGACCTCACGGAAGAGGATCTGCGGGAGGCGTCTCAACGTGTGAGAGCTGTGAGGGCAGAGATGGCGGCGGCCAAGGTCCTCATCTTCACCGGCGGACTCGACGACGCTGCGCCCGTGTTCAGCGTCGATGTGTCGAGTGGCCCCCCGCTTATCACCGACGGCCCCTTCGCTGAGACCAAGGAGCAGCTCGGCGGCTTCGCCGTCATCGATGTGGCCGACGAGCAGGCCGCGCGGTTATGGGCGGAAAAGATCGCGGTGGCGTGCGGTTGGCCCCAGGAGGTGCGACGGTTCAGGTACGCGGCTGACCCCTCGGGAGAACAGTAGCGTCGGGCGACGCACCTGAACCGTGCTTTGGCACCCGACGTGGCTATCCCTCCAGCTCGACAAGCCAGTGGTGGCCTGGGTGGACGCGTTGCAGAGCGTCCGTCAGCCAACGGCGTTGAAACTGATCCAGCGACGGCAGGACCGCTGCGAAGTCGGCGTTGTCTTTCGCCCGATCGTGTTTCGCCTTGAACAACAACACGATTTCGGGAACCATGTAGGGGATCCTGCCCTTGGTGGTCTTAATGACCTCGGAGTAGGGACGGCGGATCGTTCTTTCGCGACGACAGATCCACACGTCGCCGTCGTGCGGATCTCGGAAGACGTCGAGGTGGTATATCCCCGTCGTCCGATCGCTGACCCAGGTCTGGTGCATCACATCGAAGGCTGCTTGATTGTCCAGTTGCCACATATGGCCCGAGCCGACGACATCGAAGTCGAACTCCGATAGGGCGCGACGGATCTCGGGGAACCGACGGGTTGGAACGGCGATCTCTGTGTCCTCGTGGACGCGGGTCGTCACGCCGAGGTGGAGGTCGATCGCCCAGCCGGCTGTGACGCACCACGGGGCGTCGACTCCGCGTAGCCGTTCGGCGACCTCTCGTGGAGGCCACGGGTGCCAGGGTGTGCTCTGGTCCACCGCGGTTCCACCGAGCGGAAGGTCTTCGTTTTCGCTCACGCTGCCCCCTGCGGCAGTATGGGCCGATGTTCGTGTCGTTGATGGGTGACGGTGTCAGGCTGCCCGGATGACCGAAACGCCCACTCTGCATTTGACCGTCGGATTGCCTGGCGTCGGGAAGACCACCCTCGCTCGGAAGATCGCGCACGAGGACAAGGCAGTCCGGTTCTCACCCGATGAGTGGATGATTCCCCTCTTCGGAACCACGTGGCGTGCTCCTGAAGTCGATGGCAAGCGAGACGTCCTCGAAGGTCGCCTGCTGTGGGCCGCGCACGAGGTGCTTGGCGGTGGTGGCTCTGTCGTCGTCGACTTCGGGTGCTGGTCAGCGGCAGAGCGCTGGGCCGTACGTGCCGTTGCGGAACATGCGGGGGGACGATTCCGCCTGTACTTCGTCGATCTGCCCGAGGCGGAACGACGCACGCGCGCAACGGCTCGATGGGAACGGGACCCGGGCGCCGACTTCGAGATGACCCCGGTCGACCACGATCGTGCCCGAGCCGTCTTCCAGGTTCCCACGGAAGCGGAGATCGCTGCCGAGCATCTGCCTGCGCCGCCCGCGGGTCATACGTCGTGGCTGGCGTGGGCTGCCGACCGGTGGCCGAGCCTTCCCGACTTCGCTGACGAGCAGGAATAGGCGCGACGATCACGGCTTGGTTCGAGTGGCCGCTGATCTCAGCACGGCGACCTCAGGGAACTCGTTCGGCGAGCCGTAGCCGTGCTCGACCAGCCAGCGGACGTTGAGCAGGCATCGCAACGACCACCATGCATGGATGAGATCGAGGTCGACGTCGGTGCCGTAGCCGGCGACGACGTCGCCAAGGTGCTCGGGGTGTCCGAGCGTGAGTGTGGCGAGGTCGAAGTGCGCGTCACCCTGGGATGCCTCGGACCAGTCGACGACGCCCGTGACCTCGTCACCCGCGACGAAGACATGGTCGACCTGCAGGTCGCCGTGGATGAACGCCGGTGTCCAGGGCCGGAGCGCCGCCTCCGCGAGCCGGCGGTTACGCGTGACCACGTCGGTGGGAAGGACGTCGTTGGCGACGAGCCACTCGCATTCGTCGGCGAGGTGCGATGCGAGCTCGTCGATGCTTCGACCGGGCCATGGCGGCAGCGGCGCGTCGTGCAACGTCCGGACGGCAGCACCTGCCGCGATCCACGCGGCCGACGACGCAGTTGACGGCTCGCCGAGGTGGCCGAGTGCCGTCCCCGGCAGAGCGGCGAGCGCCAGCACGGGCGGCTTCCGCCACAGGATCTCGGGGGTTGTGAGCGGGACCATCGCCATCGCCGCGACCTCGACGTCGGTGCGGGTCTGATCGCCGTCGATCTTCAGGAACACGTTGCCGACGCGCAGGGTCGCGCGCTCGTTATGGGCGACGACGACCTCGATCTCTTCCACGTCGGTCATTCTCGCGGCGACGACAACAGTCGTCATCGTGCTCTGGTGCCACAGGCGGTTGCTCCCTGAAGCTTCGCCGTAAGACGATTTCATTGCATGGACGCTGGGCGGGTTTCGCTGCCTACGGACCGCCTGTAGGTTTGCTTCGTGGGCAAGGGGGAGCTGTGAAGCGAAGGCTGTGGCTCACGGCGTTCGTCGGGGCCGTGGGCATCGCGGAGATCGCGCTCGCGATTCAGATCCGGACGTGGCATGGTCGAGGCTCGTGGACAGCAGACCCAGGCCAACAAGGTCTTCATCGCGAGCTGGCTCGAATCAGAGATGTGGATCAATCCGTGGTTGCTGCTGGTCGGCGTCACGACAGGGATCCTCGCCGTGGCGATCTTCGTCACGTATCCCCGGTTGGCGGGAACTGCATGGCGCATGGAAAGGTCGCGTAGATGACGGACATCCGATTTCATTGAAGCAGTTCCATGAGATCGGCTGGCGCGTGGTGAGGGATGATGCGTCGACGCGCTTTCACTCGGGATCGTTCGCTGCCAGCCTGTCCCTGGTGGAAGCGATCGGACGCCTGGCCGACGGAGGAAGCCAACGACCCGATCTCGATCTCCGCTCCGAGTGGGTGACGGTGCGTCTGAGATGCGACGCGGACGGCCGTTTCGGTGAAGACGACCTGACGTTGGCCGAGCGGATCTCGACGACGGCGCGCGATCTGGGCGCTTCGGTTGACCTGACCGGTCTTCAGTCAGTGCAGGTCGCTATCGACGCGCTCGTGATCCCCGAGGTCATGCCGTTCTGGCGGGCACTCCTCGGGTACCGACAAGTGGATGAGGACCTGGAGGACGTGTCGTGAGCGACAAGAACGCCCCCAAGACGTGGCTGTTGGCCGACGCCGAGGGCAACGAGGTCGACGTCGCCAGCTGGCCGGACCGCGACTGAAGCTCGGTAACGTTGGCCCGATGTCGAGGATATTGGTGACCGGCATGTCGGGGACGGGCAAGTCGTCGGCGCTCGCCGAGCTTGGCCGACGCGGGTATCGCGTCGTCGACACCGATGATCCGGGCTGGTCGGAGTATCACGAGTCTGACGAGCCCTCCGAGTTGCACCGCGGAGAGTGGCTCTGGGTCGAGGACAGGATGATCGAGCTGTTGGACTCCGATGATGGTCGCTCGCTCTTCGTGCAAGGGTGCGTGCGCAATCAACTGAAATTCTACGACCGGTTCGACGCCGTCGTCCTGCTCAGCGCGCCTGCCGAGGTGATCCTTGACCGCATCGCGCACCGAACGACCAACACCTACGGGAAGAATCCAGGGGAACAAGCGATGATCTTGGACGATCTCGCTAACGTCGAGCCGCTCCTCAGGGAAGGCTGTACGCATGAGCTGGATACCAGCCGACCGCTCGCCGAGGTCGTTGCTGACCTCGTCGCGATCGCGTCGCACCCGATGACGACGCCCTAGGTAGAGCGTTGGGACTCTTTCGCTCGCCTGATAGCGATGCTCCTCGCGCCTAGCAGGGAGGAGTCGTAAGTTTTGAGGATGACCTCACGGACCCGGGTGATCCGCATCACCATCGGTGTGGTGCTGGTGATGATCGCGCTTGCCGGCCTGTTCGCTTACAACGCGATGTCCGAAGCGTCGCCGGGTCCCGGATGGCTCAAGGCCGGGTCGGTTGCCGACATCGAGCGCCAAGGAGTCACCAAGGTCGACGACAGCGCCTACGTCGTCTCCTACGGCGGTCTTCCCGTGTTTGCGTTTGCTGCCTCGTACGTCGACGGCATCCACGAGGTGGTGTCCTACTGCCCCTCGAGCGGTTGGTTCTACAACGAGCCGCACGCGACGCAATACAACATCGTTGGCAGGTACATGCTCGGACCGGCTCCGTCGTCGACGCTTCCCCGGGTGGCTGTGTCGGTCCTGGATGGCGAGGTCTGGGTCGATCCTGGACAGCCGGTTTCGGGTCTGATCCCCGGTGCGACGGAGATCCAACAGCCGGCGGAGGGTCCGTTCTGCCAGTCTTGACGAGGGAGGTCTGATCGTGCGGAAGCTGATAGCGACAGTGTTCAACTACTCGCTCGACGGACTTCTCGCCGACCCGGACACCGAGTTTTGGAGGTTCTGCTTCAGCCTGCCCGAGAACAATGAGCCCGACGACCCGGCGCAACTCGACTTTCTCCGGAGCGCGTACGCGCACATCATGGGCCGCACCGCGTACGAGGCAATCTCCAAATCCATGACAACGGCCACCGACCACCCGTTCTCCGACATCCTGAACGCTGGGCGCAAGGTCGTGTTCTCCCGGACCCTGAAGACCGCCGATTGGGCCAACACCACCATCGCCGCCGGCGACACGACAGAAGAGATCGACAAGCTCAGGCGAGGCGGTGACGGCCACATCGTGGTCTGGGGCGGCGTCGATGTCTGGCGCTCGCTCATGCGACTCGATCTGATCGACGAGCTCCAGGTAAGCATGTTCCCCTACATCGCCGGCGAGGGGACGCGGCTGTTCGACGGCGTCCCCAAGTCCTACGGGCTCGACCTCGTTTCGAGCGCCGCCTCCCGCAGCGGGATCGTCGAGCTGCAGTACCGTCGCCTCCGCTGACCCGCCGCGCTTGTGGGGAAACGAGCTCCGTTGCGCAAGCGAGATCGGCCGCCGGTCCTAAGTCCGTGGCCGTGCACGGCGCCCAAACGATCCAGCAATGCCTGGACGCCGGGCTACTCGACGAGATCCAGGTCGATCTGGCTGCCGTGAGTACACGGCGATATCCTCCTCGCAATGAAGCTGACCACCACTGCGCAGATCTCCGTCGACGGAGTGATGCAAGGGCCCGGCGGGCCGGACGAGGATGAACGCGGCGTATTCGAGCGCGGCGGATGGGCCCACTTCGACAACGAAGCCGGGACCGTCATGGACGAGATCTACCAGCGCGCCGGCGCATTCCTGTTCGGCCGGCGCACCTACGAGATCTTCGCTGGCTCGTGGGGAACGTGGGACGATCCGGGCGACAGCCCGATCTGGACGTCATTGCACACGCTGCCCAAGTACGTGGCATCGATCACACCCTTGGACCCGAAGTGGGCGAACACGACCGTCATCTCCAGTGACCTCGAGGCTGCCATCCGCGACCTGAAGACCACGGCGGGAGGCGAGCTGCAGGTGCACGGCAGCGGCGCGTTGTTCCGGTGGTTGCTCGACAACGACCTCGTCGATGAGATCAACCTGTTCACGTTCCCCGTGGTCATCGGCCAGGGCAGGCGGCTGTTCCCCGACACCGGACCGGACGTAGCGCTCGAGCTGGTCGGATCGCAGGTCACCCCTACCGGAATAACGATCCAGGTCTACCGGCCCACCGGGCGTCCGGAGTACGCGACGGCCACAGCCGACTGAAGCACGGTCAATCGGCGGACACTTCCTCGCTTCCGGCTCCTGCTTCGTCGCGGAGAGCTGCCTCATAGGCGTCGAGCGCCAGCTTGAAGTGACGACGCTTTGCCTCGGGGATGATCTGGAGGAACACGACCACGACCACACCGGTCCACAACGCCCAACCGAAGGTGTAGAGGAGATCGGCGACCAGTTCATATGGCTCCGTCGTCGCCGACGACTTGAGCAGGAACCCACCGACATACGTCGCCAGGCCGACCATCAAGCCGAGCCCGAGGATCCAGTAGACGGGTCGCTGCCCGAGTGCGGTCCGCCGCACGTATGGCAGGTTCTGCTCCACCCAGTCCAGTACTTCGCGACGTTCCTTCTCCGCGAGATCGCCGAACAGGGCTTGGTCTCGAGCGCGCTCCTCCTCATTGAGCGTGTGTGAGGTTTTTCGTGCTTCCGGTCCTCTCGACATGGTCGACCTCCCGATCGCCAGCACCAGGGCGATCGACGCCAGCATCCGATCGCGGCAGCCCGCGTTCTACCCGACAAGGCAGATCTGGCAACCCCCAGCCCACCTCATATCCCAGCTGAGCTAGGCTCTTGCTAACGCAGGGGAGGGCGTGTGGACACCGATCGGATCCAGTCGTTGCTCGAGCGTCTCGCCGAGATCGGTGCGACGCCGGAAGACACCAGCGAGGAACGCCTGCGTGCCGGCGCGTTGATCCTCGCGTCGGTCGGCATCGCGGCGATCTCGTTCTTCTGGATCGGCATCTACCTTGCGTACGGGTACTACGCCGCAGCGGCGATCCCATTCGTGTATCAAGTCGTCACGCTGGCAGGGCTGCTCCTCCTATCGCGGACCCGGCGGTTCGGCATCTTTCGGACGACGCAGCTGGCGATGTGGCTGATCCTTCCGGCGTTGCTGCAGGTGGCGCTTGGAGGATTCGTCGCGTCCAGCGGCATGATGCTCTGGGCCGCGTTGGTGCCGCTGGCGGCGGTGGCTCTGCTCGGCGTGCGCCGTGCGACGCCTTGGCTGATCGCTTTCGGCGTCGTCTTGACCGCGCTCGCGGTCGGGAACTCGAGACTCGTCGAGCACGCCGCGGACTTCTCGCCGCCGGTGCAGACTCTGTTCATCGCGTCGAACATCGCCGGGCTGACGCTCGGCGGGTTCCTACTGCTGGGCTACTTCGTCGAGCAGGGCGAGCGCACACGCGTCCAGCTGGCAGAAGAGCAGGAGCGCTCGGAGCTCCTGTTGCGAAACGTCCTCCCGACCGCGATCGCGGAGCGTCTCAAGCGTCACCAGGGTGTGCTCGCGGAGCACTTCGACGAGGTCACGGTCCTGTTCGCGGACATCGAGGGCTTCACGGAACTCAGCGCTGGAATGCCGCCCGATCGGCTCGTGCATCTGCTCGACCGCATCTTTTCGACGTTCGATCTGCTCGCCGAGATGGAGGGTCTCGAGAAGATCAAGACGATCGGCGATGCGTACATGGTGGTCGGCGGCGCGCCCGAGCGACGCCCCGATCACGCCGAGGCGATCGCCCGGCTCGCGCTCGCGATGCGCGATGCGATCGAGCGGATCGCCGTCGGCCCCCTCGAGGGCCTGCGCATCCGCATCGGCATCGACACGGGCCCGGTCGTCGCCGGGGTGATCGGTAAGAAGAAGTTCATCTACGACGTCTGGGGCGACACCGTGAACACCGCCAGCCGCATGGAGTCCCACGGGTTGGCGAACGAGATCCAGCTGACCGAGCGCGCGGCGCTCAGGCTCGAGCACGGGTTCGGGATGAAGCCGCGAGGCGTGATCGACGTGAAGGGGAGGGGCCTGACGGAGACCTTCTTCTTGGTCAGGGAGCGCACGGCGCTCTAACGCCTAGCGGCCGCGCTCCACCTGGTGCTTCAGTCGAGCGAGGCGGTCGTCCCAACCCGCGCCCACGTCGACGATCCAGTCCATCGCGTCGGTCAACGGCCGCGGTGTGAACGTGTAGACGCGCCCGCGCACCGGACCCGAGCCCGCGACCAGTCCGGCGTCCTGCAGCACCACGAGATGCTTGGCCACCGCTTGTCGCGTGATCGGCAGTTGCCGCGACAACGACGACAGGGTCGTTGGACCCTCCTCGGCGAGCGCGCGGATCACCGCGCGCCTGGTGGGGTCGGCCAGCGCCTCGAAGACTGGGTCGGGATCGGTCACGAGGCGGCCGCCGTCGCGGTCAACGACTCGGTGATGCGTACGAGCGTGCCGTCCTCGACCGGCGTGAGCTGGATCGTCACGCGGGAGGATTCGCCGAGCTCCATACCGAACCCTGCGCCACGATGCTCTCGCCACCGCCACGTCAGTCTGTGGGAGCGCTCGACCTGTTCGACGAGGCCGCGACGCACCGACCCGTCGGCGAACCGGAAGATCACCGACCCGCCGACGACCGGCTCGAGCCACGCATCGGCGCCGAACCACGCCGACAGCGCCGCGGGGTCGACCATGAACCCCCACACGTCGGCGGGCGGCGCCTCGATCGTCTGCTCGTGCACCTCGATGCCCATCCCCGCTCCTCTCGGCAACTGAGTGGTTGCCGACCGATCCAACCTGCGGTACGGTCGCTGGGTCGGCAACCTCAAGGTTGCCATGGTACCCCCGCCGACCGGAAAGGAACGCCGATGCCGAGCCAGCTGATCCCCACCGTCGTCGAGCAGGCGGAGCGCGGCGAGCGCGCCTTCGACATCTACTCCCGGCTGTTGCGCGAGCGCGTCGTCTTCCTCGGCGCCGAGATCACCCCGGAGCTGGCGAACCTGATCGTCGCGCAGCTCCTCTTCCTGGAGGCGGAGAGCCCGGAGGGCGACATCGCCCTGTACATCAACTCGCCGGGGGGTGATGTGACGGCGCTGTTCGCGATCTACGACACGATGGAGGCGGTGCGCCCCGACGTCGCGACGTGGTGCATCGGGCAGGCCGCGAGCGCGGCTGCTGTCCTGCTCGCCGCGGGTGCGCCAGGCAAGCGTCACGCTCTCGCGCATGCGCGCGTGCTGTTGCACCAGCCGCACGGCGGGATGCAGGGGCAGTCCGAGGACATCCGGATCCACGCCGAGGAGATGGTGCGACAGCGCCGCATGATGGAGGAGATTCTGGCGCGCCACACCGGCCAGACCGTCGAGCGTATCCACGAGGACCTCGATCGCGACTTCATCCTCGGTCCCGACGACGCCAAGGCCTACGGCGTGATCGACCACGCAGGCGCGCGGAGCACACCCATCCGCTAGTCGACTGGAAGGCCGCGGCGTCGCAGGTAGTCGTGCCAGAGGATCCGCGCGGCGACCGCGCGATACGGCCGCCATCCCTCGGCGCGTTCGGCGAGCTCGAGATCGCTCGGTTTGTCGGAACCGGTGAGCTCGGCCGCCGCGGTGCGGAGGGCCAGGTCGCCCCGCGGCCAGATGTCGGGTCGCAGGAGACACATCGTCAGGTAGATGTCGGCGGTCCACCGGCCGATGCCTCGGTGCTGCGTGAGCGCGACGCGCACCTCGTCGTCGGGCAGGGCCGGCAATGTGGCGAGATCGAACCCGTCGTCCAGGGCGCGAGCCAGGTCGCGCGCATAGCCGGATTTCTGCCGGCTGAACCCGACCGTGCGCATCTGCGCGTCGTCGAGCCCGAGCACGCCTGCGGGGGTCACCTCGCCGAGCGCAAGTACCAGCCGGTCGAACGCGGCCTGGGCCGAAGCGAGCGACACCTGCTGCTCCAGGATCAGGTGCACGAGGGTCGCGTACGAGGGCTCGCGTGCCCACAACGGCGGCGCCCCGTGCCGCTCGATCGACGCGCCGAGCTGTGGGTCGGCAGCGGCCAGCTCTCGGGTCGCCCGGAGCAACGAGCGCCGGGTAAGCGCGATCTCAGTAGGCGTCGTGCCGGGCCTTCAGCATGCCCGGCAGGCACCGTGCCAGGCTGTCCATGAACGAGTCGGTGCCGACCCGCGCGTGCTCGTACTCCTCGTCGGAGAGGTGCCCGCCCGTCTGGCTGAGCACCATCTCGGTCTTCCCGCCGTGCGCCGTGAACGTGGCCGTGTATCGCTCGTACTCGTCGCCGGCCGCATCGGAGAGGTCCATCACCAACCGATCGGGTTTCGAGACCTCGCGGTAGATGCCCTGCCACTCGATCCGGTGGCCGTCGGGCACCAGCATCGTGCCCCTCCAGCGTCCACCCGGCCTGACGTCAAGCTCGACGTCTCGCATCTCGCTCGACTCGGTACCGAACCAGATCGCGAACTGCTCCGGATCGGTCCAGGCTTCGAAGACCACCTCGGGCGGTGCATCGAACATGCGCTTGATCGTGTACCCGCGTTCGGCCATCGAACGGCTCCCTTCGGCGTGAGAAGGGACGCTACCGCGAGGCGGCGGGCTCCGTCCGGTTAGGCGTGCCCGTAGCCGCCGCCCGAACTGGACGACGAGTAGCCGCCGGACGATGGCGAGGAGCCGTTCATAGCGCCTGCCGCCGTGCCCGCCGCGGTCACGGCGTACCAGACGCCGCCGATCCCCTGCCCGTTGGCGTCGCCGGCGGCCGTGTCACCGCTATAGAGGTAGACCGGATGGCCGGCGTAGGTGACCTGCGTCGTGCCGTCGTCGCGGGTCGTCGTGCCCAGCATCGCCGACTTGATCCCCATCCCGGCGCTCGCATCCCCGCTCGTGACGAGGGCGGGCCACGTCGCGGCGCAGTCGCCCGAGCAGGTGCTGCTCGTGCCGGTGTCGTTCTTGAAGATGTAGAGCGTGCGCCCGGTCCCATCGACGAGCACCGTGCCGAGCTGTCCGACGTCGGCCGTCGCGACGGTCGCCGTCGTTGCGCCGCCGGCCGCCGACGAGGTGGAGGTCGACCCGCCTCCCCCGTAGGCTCCGGCGCCTGCGCTCGAGCTTCCATTCGAACAGGCTGCCAGGGCCATGGTCGCCGCCAGCGCGGCGCCCAGGACGATCGATCGTGTGCGCGTCATCTCGAACTCCTTCCGTTTCCAAGCAGTACGGGCGGCGATGGATGGCGGTTCGCGGCCACCCCATAGACTCCCACCGTGGTGACGTGCCCCAACTGCGGCGCCGAGAATCCGGCCGAGGCTCGCTTCTGCATGACCTGCGGGGCACCGCTCGCCGCGGCCGCCCCCGAAGAGCGCAGAACCGTGACGATCCTGTTCGTCGATCTCGTCGGGTTCACGGAGCGCTCGGACACCGCCGACCCCGAGGACGTCCGCCGCACCCTCGTCCCGTTCCACGAGCTGGCGAAGGCTGCGATCGAGCGCTTCGGCGGCCACCTGGACAAGTTCATCGGCGACGCGGCGATGGGCGTCTTCGGCGCCCCGGTCACGCACGAGGATGACCCCGAGCGTGCGGTGCGTGCGGCCCTCGAGCTCGTGGCCGCCTCCGAAGGCGGGCACCCGATCCGTGTGGCGGTGAACACCGGCGAGGCCGTCGTCTCGATGGGCACGGGCCCGCAGGTCGGCGAGGCGGTCGCCGGCGATGTCGTGAACACGGCGAGTCGTATGCAGTCGGCCGCGCCTCCCGGGGGCATCGTGATCGGCGAGCTCACCTGGATCGCCGTCCGTGACCATTTCGAGACGAAGGAACGCGAGCCATTCACGGCGAAAGGCAAGGCGGATCCGATCCAGCTGTGGGACGTGGTCGGTGAACGCGCCGTCGCCTCGACAGCCCCGACGACGTCCTTGATCGGCCGCGAGCGCGAGCTGGCGCTGCTGACAGACGTCGTGGCCCGCGCCCGCGAGGAGCGCTGCGCGCAGCTGGTCACGATCGTGGCCGAACCCGGCATCGGGAAGAGCCGACTCGTACTCGAGCTTCAGCGGACGCTGGGTGACGAGGTCGGCTGGCTCCAGAGCGCGTGTGCCCCGTACGGCGACACGAACGCCTTCGCGTCGATGACGGAGGTCGTTCGCGAGCTGGCCGGCGTGCATCTCGGCGACGCCCCCGACGTGGTCGACGACGCGCTGGCCGCCCTCGTGGCGCGTGCCGAGTCGGCCGAGTCCGAACGGGCGTGGCTTCGCACGCGGTTGTCGGTGCTGGCGGATGTGAGCGGTGGCGAGGGAGAGGTGCCCGTAGCCGAGGTGGCCTCGGCGGCGGCGCGCGTGCTGGGGGCCGCCGCCGCGGACCGACCCCTCGTGCTGACGATCGAGGACCTCCACTGGTCTGAACAGGCGCTGCGCGACGTCCTGTCGGCCATCGTCGACGACGCCGGCGCGCCGCTGGTCGTCCTGTGCTCGGCGCGGCCGGAGCTCTTCGATGCCGATGCCGCCTGGGGCGGCGGCCGTGCCAACAGCACGACGATCCGGCTCGCGCCGCTCAGTGACGAGGAGACCGCTACCCTCGTGGAGACCCTGCTGACAACCGCGATCAAGAGCGAAACCGAACGCGCACGTGTGCTTCGCAACATCGGGGGCAATCCGTTGTTCGCGGTCGAGTACGTGCGGATGCTCTCCGACACGCTCCAGGTGGTCGTCGAGGCCGACATGCCGGTGTCGGTGCAGGCGGTGATCGGCGCACGCTTGGACTCGGTCGTCCCGCCCATCCGCGCAGTGCTGCAGGACGCTTCGGTGATCGGGGCGCGGTTCTGGCCCGACGCACTCGCGACGGTGGGAGACGGCCATGACGTGCGCGCGGCACTCGCAGAGCTTGCTCGCCGGGGCTTGGTCGTCCGCTCGAACGCCTCCTGGTTCCCCGAGCAGGCCGAGTACGGGTTCAGCCACGCGCTCGTCCGTGAGGTTGCCTACGCGCGGCTGCCGCGCATGGTCCGGGCGCGGAAACATGCGTCCGTCGGAGCATGGCTCGAGGCGGCCGTCGGCGAGCGTGGGGAGGAGTTCGCGGACGCGTTGGCGCACCATTTCGAGCAGGCGGTCCTGCTGGCCGACGCCTCGGGCGAGCGTCGCGAGGCCCACGCGTGGCGATCGCGCGCCGCGACCTGGCTGTCGACCGCCGGCGAGGTGGCGCTCCGCCTCGATCCGGCCGGCTCGTTCGCGCGGAACGAGCGGGTGCTGGCGATCACGACCGAGGAGGATCCCCAGTACGCCCAGGCGCTCGCCTTCTCGGCGCTGGCCGGCAGACGGTCGGCGTTGCTCGGTCGCGACGATGTGCTTCGGCGACAGCAACAGGTGGTGGCGATCTACGTTGCCAACGGCGACCGGGTCGCGGAGGCGCGAGGACGGGCCTCGCTCGGGGGACAGTACATGGCGATGGCGCGCCGCGAGGACGCTCGCCGAGAGTTCGCCACGGCGGCCGAGCTGCTCGCCGGCGAACCGGAGGCCGCGTCGGAGCTGGCTCTCGTTCGAGCATGGATGGCCGAGGACGAGATGTTCTCGGGCAACGCCGGTCCCGCCGCGGACTACGCGGATCAAGCCCTGGCGACCGGGGCCGCGAACGAGCCGGTCGCGATCATGGCCCTGCACATCCGGGGGGACTCGAGGATCGCGCTGGGCGACCCCGGCGGCATCGACGACCTCCACGAAGCGCTCGATCGCGCGCAATCGCTCGGGTCGGTGTCGGAGATCATCACGTCCTACAGCTACATCGCCGATCGCGAGTGGCAGGTCGAGGGCCCGGCGGTCGCGCTGCAGCGGCTCGACGAGGGCAGCGCCTTGGCCGACCGTCGGGGCGCGTTCAGCCAGGGTTCGTGGAGCAAGGTGGCCGCGCTCGAGCTGCTGGTCGAGCTCGGCCGGTGGGACGAGGTGCTCACCCGGGCGCTGCCGTTGACCGACGACGAGCGCATGGACGAGTCGTTGGTGGTGGCCGTCGACATCTGGACCACGCTGGTCCATGTGCGACGCGGGCAGGCGGCGGGCGATATCGACGCGCTCCTCGCCCGAGCGCGCGATGTAGAGGAGATCCAGGTCTTGGCGCCCGCGCTGGCCCTCGCCGCGGAGGCGGCCTTCGCTGCCGGCGACCCTGCGAGGGCCGCGGTGCTCGCGGCGGAGTTCGAAACGGTGACCCGTGGCAAGGCATCGATGTATCGCTCGGAGTCGGCGGCGACCGTCACGCGGATCGCGCTCGCCGCGGGCGCGCCAGAGGTCGCCGACGACCTAGTGGAGCGTTCGGAGCCCGTCACGATGCGCGACGAGCTGTTCGTCGAGACGGCCGCCGCGCTCGTGCGCGAGGCGCGGGGAGCGCTCGAGCCAGCGGTCTGGGCGGACCTCGAACGACGCTGGCACAACTACGGCAACATCTTCGAGGAGGCGCACGCTGCGGCCGCGATCGGGCGCGCGGCGGGCGACGCCGCCGCGACGGCGCGAGGCGGTGCGCTGTTCACCGCGCTCGGGGTGCCCGGGTAGCGCCTGGGATACTTCAGCCCCGTGGATCCCGAAGAAGAGGCACAGCTCGAGGTCGCGGCGCCCTCCGGTGTCTTCGCCGGCAGTCAGGGCAAGGACTTCAAGACGCTGGCGGCGGGCACGGCCCAGAACATCGTCGGCCTGGTCGTGTTCGTGGTCGGCACCTTCGGCGCGAACATCCTGATCTCGCGGACGTTCGGCGTGAACGGTCCGATCGCGCTGGGCATCGTCACGCTCGGCACCCAGTTCGCGTTCATCGCGGCCGCGGGCACCCGTTTCGGGATGGACATGGCCTCGGTCCGCTACGTCGCGATCGAGGTTGGGGCCGGTCATCCCGGTCGGGTTCGGCCGGTCGTCACGCGCGCCGCGATCATCGCCGGCTCGGCCTCCGTGGTGATCGGCGCGTTGACGTTCGCGCTTGCCGGGCCGATCGGACGGGCGCTGGGGGCCGACACAGCAGAACAGTCGATCGCGGCGATCCGCGCCGGCGCACTGGCGATCCCGTTCGTCGCGCTGACCTACACGTGGCTCGGCGGCAGCCGCGGTCTCAAGGTGATGCGCCACACGCTCTATGTGCAGTGGGTGGCGCAACCGCTGTTGTGGATCGTGCTGATGCTCGTGCTGTGGCGGGTCCTCGACAAGACGGAGGCCATTGCGGTGTGGGCCTACGCTGGGTCTTGGATCATCGCCGCGCTCGGGGCCTGGTACTTCTGGGGAACGATCAGCCGGGGGTTCACGCGCGAAGAGCCCGCCCCGGGACTCACCGGCAAGATCGTTCGCTACGGTGCGCCGCGCGCGACGGCCGCGCTGTTGTCACAGGGGTTGTTCTGGATCGACTTCTTCGTGGCATCGGCGTTCGTGTCGTCAGGCTACGTCACCTCGAGCGAGATCGGCGTGTATTCGGCGTGCGTGCGGGCCGCACTGATCATGGTGCTGTTCCTGACCGCGGTGTCGTACGTGTTCGCGCCGTTCGTGGCCGACCTGCACGAGCGCGGCGAGACGGCACGACTCGACACCCTGTTCAAGACGATCACCCGTTGGACGATCGCCGGCACGATCCCGGTGTTGCTGCTGATGCTCGTGGTGCCGGCCGCGATCCTCGCGATGTTCGGCAAGGGAGATTTCGCAAGCGGCGCCGATGCGTTGCGGATCCTCGTGATCGGGCAGGCGATCAACGTGAGCGTTGGCGCCGCGGGGTTCGTGTTGATCATGGCCGGACGGACCGGCTGGGACCTCGTCGTCTACATCGTGTCGGCGATCCTGGACCTCGTGCTGTCGATCATCCTGGTGCCGAAGTTCGGCATCAACGGCGCGGCCGCCGCGCAGGCGATCACGATCGCGTGCTCGAACTGGTTGCGCCTTGTGCTCGTGCGCCGGTTCGTCGGGATCTTCCCGTGGGATCGGAGCTACGCGCGCCTGGCCGTGCCGGCGGGCGCATGTGCGCTCGCGATGGTGGCGGTCGCGGCGGCGACGAGCTCGGCGGCGTGGTATGTGCAGCTCGTGCTTGTCGGCGGGATCGGGATCGCGGTGTACGTGCCGGTGCTGCTTGCGGTCGGGCTGACCGAGGGGGAGAAGGTCGCGATGCGCAGCGGCTTGGCGAAGGTGCGAGGCGGCGGCCGGGCGTAAAGCCCGGATCGCGTTCGACTCGCACCCGAAGTGCCTCAAAAGGGCAAGAGGGGAAGGGTCCGAGGGCCTTACTGCTGGCGGGTGACACCGGGAGATTCGGGCACCAGGAACAGCCTGGGCGTGCGCTGCAGGGTCGCCTCGCGCTCGGCCAGCAGCTGCTCCACCAACGTTTGGAGCTCGGCGACACGCCAGGACAGCAGGCTCTTGCGAGCTGCGTCCCCGGCGTCGCGCTCAGCGAGGGCCGCCCAGCGCGCGTCGAGCTCCGCGGCCATCCGGCGCTCGAGCCGGCGTCCGCGGGCGCATGCGACCGCGATCGCCATGGCGAGCGCTGCGGAGGCCGACACCACGCACAGCACAACGATCGTGACGGACACCGCCGCGGGGGCCGCCAGCACGTTTCCGAACAACACGAGCTCTTGTCCCTGTGTTCGAGCGCTCTCCACCACCAGCTCGAACGAGATGGCACACCAGAGGGCCGCGAGCACGACGGGGAAGACGAGCATCGGACGGAGATGGTCCGTCCGCTAGGCCGAACGGTCAACCGCCGGACTCCCTACCGCATCTGCGGCAGCAACCGCCGCAACTCGGCGACCGCGGCCTCGGTGTCGGCCACCCGCACGATCGGATCGCGATCGAGATCGTCGCGGCCGAGCTCCCACGTGCCGATGCCGATCACCGGCGTGCCCATCTTGAGCGCGAGCGCGATCTCCGACAACGTGCCGAACTCCCCGCCGACCGCGATCACGACGTCGGCGCTTCGCGCGACGATCGCGTTGCGCGCCTCGCCGAACCCGGTCGCGATCGCGACCGTCAGGTGCCGCGACGCCACATCGCGCTCGTCGCCCGGCAGGATGCCGATCGATACGCCGCCGCCCGCCTCCGCGCCGCGCGCCGCCGCGTTCATCACGCCGCCGAGGCCGCCGCACACGAGGATGCACCCTGCGTCGGCCAGCGCGCGCCCGAGATCCTCCGCGGTCGCGAGCTCCCATTCGGTTGCGTTGGACGCACCGATCACGGCGACGTAGGGCGTGGCCATGTCGCCGAGTATCGCAGGCGGTTCTCGGTCAGCGGTGGACCGCAACCAGCTGCAGGGACTCCTCGCCGCCGACGACGTCGCGCTCCTGCACGATCCCGAGGTGGGGGGCGTACAGCTTCAACGAGACGACGTTGGGCTCGAGCCTCGTCCATTCGTAGGAGCGAACGATGTCGTGCAGGCGACCGACGGGTGTGCGCAGCCGTCCGTGACGCCCGACGATCCACGCTTGATCCTCGGCGTGCCCGGCCAGGAACTCCTGCCGGTAGGCATCGGTCGGCTTCGGGTTGGCGGGCATGATGATCCCTGCGACCCCTCCGTTGACACCGGCGCGCCAGGATCCCTCGCGGCTCGTGACGTGGCCCTGTCGGTCGTACAGGGCCGTGTCCTCACCGAAGTACCACGTTGTGCCGCCATTGTCGTTGGCGTACCAGTCCGTCGTCTTCTCCTGGAGATGGGCGTTGGCGAAGAGCACGTCGCGTATCACCGTCGTAGTCACGCCTTGGATCACCTCAGTGTGGGCCGTGACACGGAGATGCTCGACGAGCCGATCCGGTCCCTCCGTGCCGCGGTACACGAACGCGGTGCCCGCTTTCAAGGGGAAGTACGGATTCGCGACCGGCGCGTTGAAGTCGGCCGGGTTCACCGCCGCCACCGCCGTCTCGCCGCCGGGTGCCCATGCGAGCAGACCGGTGAGTAGGATCGCCGCCAGCGCAAGCACTCGTGTGCGCATCGCTTCCTCCCTTTCGTCGGGTTCCTTGGGAGCTTCCCCCGTTCGCGCTGAACCCATGCTGAAGACGAGGGAGCGGCGTTCAGCGGGCATTCAGCCGTCCGCGGCAAGATGTGCGGGACAACGACATGCGTGTGCTGGTGATCGAGGACGAGATCGTGATGGCCGAGGGTCTCCGCCGGGGGCTCGAGGCCGAGGGCTTCGCGACCGACGTCGCCCACACGGGTCCGGACGGACTGTGGATGGCGCAGGAGCATCCCTACGACGCCATCGTGCTCGACCTGCTGCTCCCCGGCATGAACGGCTATCGCGTGTGCGCCGAGCTGCGCGAGGCCGAGATCTGGACGCCGATCCTGATGCTCACCGCCAAGGACGGGGAGTTCGACGAGGCCGAGGCGCTCGACACCGGGGCCGACGACTTCGTGACGAAGCCGTTCTCGTTCGTCGCGCTCGTCGCCCGCTTGCGAGCGCTGATACGACGCGGGGCTCTCGCGCGCCCGGCCGTCCTCGCCGCGGGCGACCTCCGTCTGGATCCAGGCGGAGCGGCGCGCCTGGCGGGGCGATGTGGAGCTCGCCTTCACCGGTCGCGAGCTGGCGCTGCTCGAATACCTTCTGCGGCGTGCCGGCGAGGTGTGCTCCAAGACCGAGATCATCGAGCACGTTTGGGACGCTGCGTTCGAGGGCGACGTGAACATCGTCGAGGTCTACGTTGGCCACTTGCGCGCGAAGCTCGATCGCCCCTTCGACCGGCAAGCGATCGAGACGATGCGCGGAGCGGGCTACCGACTGGCGGCCGACGGTGGATGACGGGCTGCGCCGCCTGCGGATCCGCACGACCGTCGCGGCGACGACGATCGTCGGGATCGCAGCTGATCCTCGCGGCGGTCGGGCTGGTCACGTTCGTGGGCAGGTCGTTGACAGGCCAGGTGCACGATGCGGCCGCGGCGCGTGCACAGGAGGTGGCGGCGCGGGTCGCCGACGGTCGGCCGCTTCCGTGACCGGCGATCCGAACGAGGAGTCCGTGCAGGTGCTCGGCGCAGGCGAGCCGGCGGGGCCGACGACCGTGGAGGGGATCTTCCTCACGGTGACGCGCCAGACGACCACCCCGAGCGGGGAGCAGCGAACCGTCATCGTCGACCGCAGCCTGGACGACGTCGCCGATGCACGATCGGCCGTCTCGCACGCGCTCTGGATCGGTGTGCCCGCGGTGCTCCTCGTCGCGGCGCTCGTGACCTGGTGGATCGCCGGCGTCACCCTCGCGCCCGTGCGGGCGGCGAGCGATCGGCAGCGTCGGTTCGTCGCCGACGCGGCGCACGAGCTTCGTTCGCCGATCGCTTCGATCCGTCAGCACGCGGAGGTGGCCGGCGCGCATCCGGCTTCGACCGACGTGCGCGAGCTCGCGACGACAGTGACCGAGGAGAGCGTCCGGCTGCAGGCGATCGTGGACGACCTGCTCCTGCTCGCGCGGTTCGACGAGGGCGCCCTGCGGCTGGCGCACTCGGAGGTGGATCTCGACGACGTGGTGCTTGCGGAGGCTGTTCGCCTTCGGGGCGCTTCGGCGCTGGTCATCGACACTCGCTCGGTGGCGGCGGCACGGGTCGCCGGGGACGACCGCTATCTCGCTCGGCTCGTGCGCAACCTCGGTGACAACGCCGTGGCCCATGCGCGCGGCCGGATCGACCTCGCGCTTGCGGCGAGTGACGGACACGCCCTGCTCACCGTCGACGACGATGGCCCGGGCATCCCCGAGCCCGAGCAGGCCCGGGTCTTCGAGCGGTTCGTCCGCGTGGACGAGGCCAGGGATCGTTCGAGCGGCGGCACGGGCCTGGGCCTGCCGATCGCGCGGGAGATCGCGCGCGCACATGGCGGCGACATCGTCCTGTCGACGAGCCCACTCGGCGGGCTCCGGGCGGAGGTCCGTCTACCGACGACCAGTTAGAACGTCGGGTAGCGCAGAGGCAGGCCGGCGACGCCGGGATCGACGGTGACGAGATTCCACCCGCCGAGGCTGGTGACCAACAGCCGGTCCGAACGTGGCCCGACGAACACGGGATTCGCGGGCTGGTTGAGGACCACGCCGTCAGCGTCCTCGGCCCAGATCTCGGGCGTGCCGCCGGGCGCGATCCGGTAGATCCGGTCGGGGCGGTAGCAGCCGACGAACATCGTGCCGTCGGCGGCAAGCGCGATGCCGTCGGGTTGCGACCCGGTCAGGTCGGCCACCACGGTGCCCGGGCCCGCCGCGCCGTTCTCCTCGATGGGGACCCGCACCACGCGTCGGGCCCGCGACTCCACCACCAGCAACGCGTCGCCCTCGGCGGTGAGGCAGCAACCGTTGGGGAACGCCGGGATCGCGTCTGTCCACACGCTGGTCTCGCCGCCCGGCGCGACACGGAACAGCAGGCCGTCGTCCGCCCCCCACTCGCCCGAGTCCGTGACGTACAACACGCCCACGTCGTCGAACGCGGCGAAGTTCGGCACGCGCAGCGGACGCTCCGATGTGCCGTTCGAGTAGGTGGTGGCGTCGCCACCGGCCACCCGCACGATCTCGCCACGGCCCATGTCGCACGCGTAGACGGCGCCGGCGCCATCGAGCGCCACGCCGAACACGAACCCACCGGTGTCGCCGACCTGATCCGTCGACCCGTCGAGATCGATCGCGTAGATCTGCCCGGCCTCACCGCCCGCGTAGATACGGCCGTCGGGTCCCCACGCGGCCCCTTCCGGATGGTCGAGCCCGGTCGCGAGGATCGTGAATCCATCCAACTCCACCTCAGACCTCCTGTTCGATCGATCGCACCAACGTGAGCACCGGACCCGTCCGGATCCTGGGTCCACTCGCGCGAACCGTCCACACGATCGGCCCTCGTTGCCACACCGCGAGATAGATCGGCGTCTCCTCGTGACAGCAGCCGCTGACCGCGTGCCGCAGCACCAGCACGTCACCCGAGGCTCCGAGCGGCTGGGCACCCCCGAGGAGCTCGTCGGACGCATTGGTCTGCAGCCACTCCTGGAACGAGCTCGCCCCGTCGGCCGTCGAGAACACCCACCCGCGGATCACGACCCGGGCGAACGTACCCCGCGCCCCCGTGTACGTGCGATCGCGGACCGCGACGAGGCCCGCGTCGGACAGGGCTTGCGTCATGTCGTCGGGGTGCGTCGCGTCGAGGGCAGCGTCAACGGCGTCCAAGGTCGCGTCTCGATGACGCAGGCCGGGCAACCGGGCGCTCGGCATCGTCATGGCGAGGAGCGAGGGACTCGGCGACGGCACCGTGGTGGATGTTGCGTCGCTCCCGCAGGAGACGACCGCCAAGACGAGCACCAAGGGAAGGAACCTCGCGATCCGCATCTTCAGGACCTGTGTTGCCCTCGGTCGAACATGGGCGCATGATACGGCGAACCCGAGGGGCGCCTCCCTCGGACAAGGGGAGGAAACATGCCGCAGGAACCGCTTGATCTCGACCGCTTGTTCCGTCAGCGCATGCCGCGCCGTGACCTCATCCGCTACACCGGGATGGGCCTCGGGGTGAGCGCCATCCTTGCCGCCTGCAAGCAGGCGTCGACATCCGCAGGCGCCATCCCGTCCGGATCGCCGCGCCCGGCGATGGACGCCGAGCCCGGTGGCCTCCAGGTATTCGACTGGTCCGGCTACGGCAACGGCGACTACTACCCCAAGGAAGAGAAGCAGTACCTGTGGCAGGACTACCAGAAGGCGACGAACGACACGCCGAAATTCATCCTGTTCGAGAACGACGACTCGGGATTCGCGAAGGTGGCGCAGGGCACGACCTACGACATCGTCCACCCGTGCGCGTATCGGTTCCAGGACTACGTGAACCTCCCCGGCGTGATGCAGCCGTGGGACACGTCGCTGCTCCAGAACTGGAGCCAGTTGAACCCGCAGCTCGAGAAGCAGGGCAACATCAATGGCCAGCAGTACTTCATCGTTGAGGACTGGGGCTTCATCGCGCCGCTGTACCGCGCGGACAAGGTCCAGCCGCAGGAGGAGTCGTTCTCGTTGCTGTTCGACGATCGCTACCCGGGCAAGATTTCCTGGATCGACACGCTCGAGATGCTCGTGATCGCCGCCTACGTCAACGGTGTGTCGAACCCCTGGGACATGACTGACGATGAGCTCAGCCAGATGAAGGACTACTTGATCTCAAAGAAGCCACTCGTCAAGTTCTTCTGGAACCAGTCCTACGAATTGTTCCAGGCGTTCAAGCGCGAAGAGGTCTGGATCGGCTACGCGTGGCCGGACGCCTACGCCTACTCGAAAGGCGCCGGTCTCGATGTCGAGTACATGAATCCGAAGGAAGGCCGCATCACGTGGTCGTGCGGGCTCGGGCTGTTCGGCGACACGCAGAACTACAACCACGCACATGCGTACGTCGATTCGTGGTCGAGCTCGAAGGCGGCCCAGTTCCTGGTCGGCTACTACTACTACGGCCACGCGAACGCGAACATCGATCTCGAGGCGATCTCGGCCGACATCGTCAAGGCGCTCAGTCTGGACGACCTGTCGATCCTCGAGCCCCCAAACTCGAACGTGGAGTCGTACATCCCGCGCCGGCAGGTCTACGCCGACACGTGGGACGAAGTCAAAGCGTCCTGATCCGTGGCGCAGGGTGAGCCGGGCAGCGGGCGCTCCACCGCAGGCCTGCTGTCTGGCCCCCTGCTGTGGTTGTTCCTGTTCTTCATCCTGCCGGTCGGCTTGATCACCGCGTACAGCGTCGGAGGGATGCATCTGCTGCCGACGGACACAGGCGGCGTCACGCTCTACTCCTGGAAGAAGTTCCTGACCGGCGGTTCCATCTACCTCTCGCTGTTCTGGAAGTCGGTGCGGATATCGCTGACCGTCTCGATCGTCGTCGTGTTGCTGGCATATCCGGTCGGCTACTTCCTTGCCTTGTGCGTGCGCAAACGGAAGTACGTGCTGCTGCTCGTCATCATCGCGCCGTTCCTGACGAGCTATCTGCTGCGGGTGCTTGCGTGGAAGGTGATCCTGGGGGATCGCGGGGTGATCAACTCAGCCCTGTATCAGCTGCACCTGCGCGCGCCGGATCATCCGGTGGAGTGGCTGATCTACAGCCAGTTCGCCGTGATGTTGGTGCTGGCGTACGTGTGGATCCCGTTCGTGGCGCTGCCGATCTTCGTCTCGCTGAACAACCTCGACCCGTCCTTCCTCGAGGCTGCGGGCGATCTGGGTGCCAGCCGGTGGAGAACGTTCCTCCGGGTGACGTTGCCGCTCAGCATGCCGGGTCTGATCGCTGCGTTCGTGTTCGTGTTCGTGCCGACGATCGGGGAGTTCGTGACGCCGCAGATCGTTGGTGGCTCTGCGGACGGGTCCAACTTTCTGTTCGGCAACGCGATCAACGCCCGGTTTACGCAGGCGCTCGATTGGCAGAGCGGATCGGTGATGGCGTTGTTCCTGTTGATCGTGGTGGCGATCCTGATGACGATCTTCGGGCGGCGCATCCAGATGCGGCAGATGGAAACCTGAGATGGACCTCGCGAGCTCACGAGGAGCGCTGTGGCTGCTGCGGGTCTTCTTCGTGCTGCTTGTCTTGTTCCTGTACGTGCCCCTCGTCGTGCTCGTGGTCTTTTCGTTCAACAAGGGCGACGTGACGTTCCCGCTGCAAGGGTTCACGACATCGTGGTACACGCGGGCGGCGGAGAATCCCTCATTGGTCGTGGCGCTGCAGCACAGCCTGATCGTTGCGACGGTGACCAGCGTGATCGCGGTTGCGCTCGGCGTGCTCGCGTCCTACGCGCTGGTACGGCGCGTATTCCGTGGCAAGGGCGCGTTCTCGGCGCTGGTGTTCTCGCCGCTGGTGATCCCGTATCTCGTGTTCGGCATCGCGCTTCTGGTGCTGTTTAAGATGATCGACAAGGTGTTGATCGCGGTCGCCGGGACGTACATCGACGTCGGCATGCACGCGGTCATCATCGGACACGTCGTCGTGGCGCTGCCGTATACGATCCTGACGATCCTGCCGTTGCTGGAGCGGCTGAGCACGTCGTTGGAGGAGGCCGCGCACGACCTCGGCGCAAGCCCGTGGAAGACGTTCTGGCGCGTGACGTTCCCCTTGTTGATGCCGGCGTTGGTATCGGCGTTCCTGATCGCGTTCACGTTGTCGTTCGACGAGTACGCGATCGCATCGTTCCTTGCCGGGTCGCAGGTGACATGGCCGGTGTTCCTGTTCCTGTCGCTGCGCGTGCCGAGCCAGTTGCCGGAGCTCCTCGCGGTGTCGTCGATGATCCTTGTTATCTCCGTCGGGCTCGTGGTCGGCGCGGAGTTCGGCCGGCGCCGGTCCGAAGGCCGCGTCGGGATCGAGCTCTAGCCGACGACATCGAGCGCGACTCGTGTCTCAGACGATCTCGGCGAGCAGCGCGGCGGCGGCTGCCTTGTCCAGCGGTTCGTTGCCGTTGCCGCACTTCGGTGACACGACGCAGGACGGGCAGCCATCGCGGCACGGGCAGTCCCGCAGGCGCCCGAGCGTCGCGTGCAGCCATCGCTCCGCCGCCCGGTAGCCGCGCTCGGTGATCCCCGCGCCGCCCGGGTAGCCGTCGTAGACGAAGATCGTCGTGAGCCCCGTGTCGGCGTGCACCGGTGTGGAGACGCCGCCGATGTCCCATCGGTCGCAGGTAGCCACCAGGGGCAGCAGCCCGATCGCGCAGTGCTCGGCGCCGTGGATGCCGCCGCCGAGCTCGCGTGTGGACACCCTCGCCGCGTCGATCAACCGTCCGGGCAGCGTCCACCAGACGGCCCGGGTGCGCAGCGTCACCGGCGGCAGCGGCACGGTCTGCTCGCCGACGATCTCGTTCGTCGATACCAGCTTGCGGACGAACCCGACGACCTGGTTCGTCACCTCGACATCGCCGAAGAACAGTTCCGCGCCGCCGAGCGAACGATGGTCAATCTGATTGACGATCGCGATGTCGGTGACGTCGCGCGCCTGGGTGTAGAAGTCGGGGTCGGCGGATGCGACGAGCGCCACGCGGGCCACCAGATCGAGGCCCTCGACCAGGTACTGCTCGCCCTGGTGGAGGTAGACGGCGCCGGGGTGCAGCGTCGCGAACGCGCGGTGCTCGTCGCTCGTGCCGAGCAGCTCGCCTGTGTCGACCAGGACGATCCGGTAGACGTTGCCACCGCCGGCGCGGATGTCGACGTCGCGGTGCGGCGGCGTCGAGCCGATGTCGTGCCATCGATCCGTGCGGCGCTTGAGCAGGCCATCATCCGCCCCCGCCGCCAGCGCCCCGAGGGCGCCCGGCCCGAAGAACGTCTCGGCCTCATCGTCGGTCAGGGGATGCTCACGGGCGGCGCAGCGCAGATGCGGATCGCGGACGTAGGGGTTCGACGGATCGATCACGGCCGCCTCCGCCGGCAGGTCGAAGAGTTCGTCGGGGTGCTGCGTCAGGTACTGGTCGAGCGGGTCGTCCTGCGCGACCAACACGGCGAGCGATTCGTCGGCTCGACGACCGGCCCTTCCTGCCTGCTGCCACATCGACGCGCGCGTCCCGGGGTAGCCCGTGAGCACGGCCGCGTCCAGCGACCCGATGTCGATGCCGAGTTCGAGCGCGTTCGTCGCGGCGACGGCGACCAGCTCGCCGTCGGCCAGCTGCCGCTCGATCGCCCGCCGGTCCTCCGCGAGGTAGCCGGCCCGATAGGCGCGGATCTTCGAGCGCGCCTGAGTGTCGCGCACGCCGCGGCGTGTGAAGTCGGCCAAGAGCTCCGCGGCTCGCCGCGAACGCGTGAACCCGATCGTCCGCGCGCCGTCGTCGACCAGCTCCGTCATGAGCGTCGACGCCTCGGTCAGGGCGCTGCGTCGCGCGCCGGTCTCGTCGTCGATGATCGGGGGGTTCCACAGCGCGAACAGCTTCCGGCCACGCGGCGCGTCGTCGGACGCGATCACCTCGACGTCGAGCCCGGTGAGTCCGCTCGCGAGCTCGCCGGGATTGCCGACCGTCGCGCTCGCCAGGCACCAGCGCGGGTCACCGTGGTGCAACGCGATCAGCCGCCGCAGTCTGCGTAGCACCATCGCGACCTGGGAGCCGAACACCCCCCGTAGCACGTGCGCCTCGTCGATCACGACGATCGACAGCCGGAACAGGAAGTCGGCCCATCGCACGTGATCGGCCAGGAGCGACAGGTGCAGCATGTCGGGGTTCGTCAGCACGAGGTTCGCGTTCTTGCGGATCAGCGGACGCTCGCCCTGCGGGGTGTCGCCGTCGTAGACGGCGGCGCGGACCTGGGGCAGCTTGAGCGCACGCATCGCGCGCAGCTGGTCTCGCGCGAGCGCCTTCGTCGGGAACAGGAACAGCGCCGTGGCCTTCGGCGTGGTGAGCGCGGCCTCGGCGGCGGCCATCTGATAGATGAGCGACTTCCCGCTGGCGGTGCCGGTGGCGAGCACCACGTTGCGGCCGCCCCGGACCGCCTCGAGCCCGGAGGCCTGGTGCGGATACAGACCGGTGATGCCGAGCAGCCCGAGCCGCGAGACCAGCACGTCGGGGAGATCGTCGGGGAACGGTTGCAGCCGTGGCGCTTTGGCGGGCAGATCGCGCACGTGCACGAGGCAGTCCGCCGCGGCGGGGTCGGCGGTCAGCCGATCGAGGAACGCCTGCGCCTGCACCCCTCCAGGCTACGGGGCGGCGATGGCGTCGTCGGGCTGGCCCATCTCGGCGTACGGCGTCCGGAACCCGTCGCGCAACAGCGACCGGAACTCGGCCCAGTGCGTGAGGAGCAGCCACGTGCCCGCGCCCAGGTACACGGTGGCGGTGAGCACGAGCACCTCCTCATGCAGGTGCTCGCCCGCGAACGCCGACCCGAGGAACTGTGCCCAGAACAACCCGAAGATCCACCACGCCTCACGCACCGACATCCGCAGGTTCGTGATGATCGCGACGGCGAACAGCGACTGCGCGGCTGTTAACAACAGCTCGAGGCGCTGGGAGCCAGCGATCGGCAGTCCGTGCAGGCTCCGTGACGAGATCGCGAAGACGAGCGGCAGCGACCCGACGAGCAGTGTCCACTGGTTCACCTTCGAGCTCACGAGCGCGCCGAGCGCCGCGCTCGTCTGGAGCCGCCACGCGAACAGCCCGGCGATGATGAACTCGGGCGCCTCGCTTGCGAGGGGGGCCAGCCACTGCACCAGGAAGAACTCCGAGATGCCGTAGTCGCGCCCGGCGGACACCAGGGCGTGCGCGAAGGGCTCGGCGCACAGCAAGATCACGAACGCCGCCCACGCGAACAGCAGCCCCACGGTCGCCCGCCGACCGCGCGTCGAGAACCCGCCGATCCACCGCGCGGGGCCGACCAGGTGAGGCTCCTCGGCCGGCGCTTTGGCAAGCCGCCGCATATACAGGCCGAAGAGGGTGATCAAGACGATCCCGTCGAACAGGGTGATCGAGTGCTTGAGCGGCAGCGTCAACGAGTACAGCGTCGCGGCGGCCAGGAACGCGACCTCGACCGCGTGGGCTCGCCCCAGCCTGATGCCCGTGAAGCGGGGCTCGGCGGGCTCGACCCGGCGCCGCCGGCGGGATCGGTACCAGGCGATGAATACGACGCTGCTCCATCCGAGACCGATCAACAGACGGTTGGCGCCGGTCATGTTCGCCAGCGCCAGCGAGCATGGGGAGGCGAGGTCGGCCTCGGGGCTCGGGCATGCTTCGCCGTAGAGCCGCACCGATTGGCCACCCTGCCAGGTGAACACGAAGTCGACCGCGTATTCGGGCAGGACCGCGATCAGCGCGAGCAGCGCGAGCGCCAATCCAGCCGCGATGTCGAGCTGCGCCACCTCCGCGGCCCAGGACAGGATGAATGCGGCGCCGACGATCGCGAGACCGAACAGCACCGCCTCGAGCCCGTGTGAGAGGTGCGGCCCCGACCAGCGGATCCACAGGGCGGGGACCGCTGCCAGCAGGGCGAGGCCGAAGACGAGTCGAACGCTTCGGAGCGCGGGGGCGGCCTGCGGGGGGGTCGTCATCGCTTGTGGCGACCCTAACAGCCCTGGGAGCATGCACACCCATATGGATTGGGCGCTGCTGGTCGTGTCGTTGCTCGTGATCCTGGCGGGCTCGGAGTTGTTCACGAACGGCGTCGAATGGGTGGGCGAGGGTTTCGGACTGTCCGAGGGCGCGGTCGGGTCGGTGCTCGCTGCCGTCGGAACCGCGCTGCCCGAGACGATCCTGCCGATCATCGCGATCGCGTCGGGCCACGCCGCGGGCGAGGAGATCGGGGTCGGCGCGATCATCGGCGCGCCGTTCATGTTGACGACGCTCGCGATGGTGGTGATCGCGGTGGCGATCTTGATCTTCGCCCGCGGTGGGCGTCGACCGCGGACCCTCGAGATCGATCCGGGCGTGATCCACCAGGATCTCGGCTACTTCCTCGTGATGTACTCGCTCGCCGTCGTCGCAGGCCTGCTGCACGTCAAAGCGATCGACTACGCGCTGGCGATCGTGCTGGTGGTGGGGTACGGCTACTACGTCCGCCGACATTTCCAGAGCCCCGGCGAGGACGAGCTCGAGGGGGAGGTGGCCGATGAGATCCACCCGCTGCACGTGTGGGTCTGGATGCGTACTGTGGTCCGCCGCCTGCCCGAGTGGTCCGCCGATCGATCCACGGCGGCCCCTTTCGTGCAGGTGGCGATCGCACTCGGTCTGATCGTGCTGGGCGCGGAGATCTTCGTGGGGGCCGTGAGCACCCTGGGTGAGGCCGCCGGCATCCCGCCGCTCGCGTTCTCCCTGCTGGTGGCGCCGCTCGCGACCGAGCTTCCCGAGAAGTTCAACAGCGTGCTGTGGGTCCGGCGGCGTAAGGACACGCTGGCCATGGGCAACATGACCGGCGCGATGGTGTTCCAGTCCTCGTTTCCGGTGACGATCGGGCTGCTGTTCACGCCCTGGGTGCTGACGGGCGACGCGCTGGTCGCCGCGCTCGTTGCGTTGGCGGCGGGCTCGGTGCTGTACCTCACGCTGCGGTTCCGCGGCCGGCTGTCGGCGCCGCTTCTGCTGGTGCAGGGCGTGTTCTATCTCGGCTACGTCGGGTACGTGCTCACGCGCCTCTAGGTCACCTTCGAGCAGTCGCGCTCGGGTAACACCAGCGGGTCAGCGGGCTGCTGCGTGAAGTCGAAGGCTCCGATCAGGTCGTTCGCGCTCGCGTCGCGCTCGGTCAGCGACGGCAGGCCGTAGAGCTCCTCCATGAATCGGAGCACGCTCGTGAAGTCCGAGGTGCCGTGGAAGACGGTGCCGCGCTGCGCGTAGGGGCTGATCACGATCAGCGGCACCCTGGGGCCGTCGACGTAGACGTCGAGGTGCGGCGGCGGCACGTGATCGTAGAAGCCGCCGAAGTCGTCCCAGGTCAGGAAGATCGCGGTGTGTGTCCACTCGGGGCTCTGCATGATCGCGTTGACGGTCCGGACCGTCCAGTTCTCGCCGTCGCACAGCGCTCCGTAGCCCGGGTGGTCGGACTCGGGGGTTGGCGGCATCAGCCACGTCACCTGCGGCATGTTCCCGGACTGCAGATCGGGCACGAACGTCGAGGTGTCGACGACATCGCGCCACATCGGCCCGTAGCGGATGTGCGGAATCGTGCCCATCACGTCGAAGTACGGCGTGTCGGACAGGTAGTACTTCCACGAGATGCCGGCGTGCTCCAGCAGGTCGGGCATCGTCTGGATATCGCGGCAGGGCCACCGCTCGATCACCCAGTCGCGGACGAGCTGCCCGGTGCGCGCCTGCTCCTCGAGTTGATACACGGTGCGCTCGTCGGCTGGGCTCAGGACCGGAACGAGAACAGACGCTCGCTACGATCGTCGCAGTAGCCGCCGATCACGCCGTCGTCCCCGGCCTGTCCCTCGAGGGGGCGCTGGTTCTCGATGTAGCGGTGCGACGATGCGGCGACGAGCCAGAAGTGTTCGACGAACGTCGGCCCGTAGGATGCGGAGAAGAACCGGTCACCCAGCGTGAACCGCCGCGCGTACGCCCAGCGGGTGCATGCGGCCGCGAGGGCAGCGACGATCAGGATCGCGGCGAGGGAGCGCGGCCTAGGTCGGGTCGGGCTGCGCCGCAGCGGGGATGTCCTTCTGCAGGATGTACCCGTCCTGGGCCATGTCCTGCCAGAGCGCCGAGTTCTGGTCCGAGAGGTAGACGACACTCTGTGAGCCTTGCATCGCGCTGCTCCCCATCGCAACCAGGTTCGTCACCTTGGTCGCGGGCAGATCCTGCGACAGCCCCGCGAGCTTGATCAGCTCGTCGATCGGCACGGTGGTCTCGGTGTTGCGCAGCCCGGCGCCGAGCCACGTGTACATGCGGCTCGCATCCTTCGAGTACTCCACCCGGAACTGCGACAGCGCGCTCAACAGAACCACGCCCTGGTTGAGGGAGCGATCGAAGTCGCCCAGCGGCAGCGAGTGACGGGTGCGGGAGTATCCGAGCACCTGCGAGCCGTCCATCGTCTGGGGACCCGCGCTGAACGTCTGCTCGTAGCCGACGACCGTGTAGGGAACGTCGATGTGGAGTCCGCCGATCTGATTGACCGCCTGGGTGACCTCGTTGAACCCGCTCAGCACGTAGTAGTCGAACGTGATGCCCGTCAGCTGCTCGACGGTGGCGACCGTGGCCTCGGGCCCGCCCACCGGCATCGCGGCGTTGATCTTGTTCGTGCCGCCGGTCGTCAACGGCACCCACGAGTCGCGCGGGATGCCGTAGATCGTGGCGCGGTGCTCAGCCGGGTTGATGCCGAGGATGTGGATCGAGTCCGACCGCCCGCGGTTCATGGGGGTGCCGGGCCTGGAGTCGGAGCCGAGGATCAGAACGAAGATCGGATCGGTGCCGTCCAGCGTCGGCGTGTAGTCGGCGTGCGCGCGCTCGATCTTAAACAGCGTCTGCGCCGCAGCGGTTCCGGACTGGCCGACGGTGGCGGCGACGGTGCCGGCGATCCAGGCGGACAGGCCGAGCACGATCGCGAGGATCTTCTTGGTCATGCGGACTCCGAGGGGGACGTGGACGGGGAGTTTGAGGTCGAGGGGGCTTCGCCGGGCTCCATCTCGCGGTTCAGGCTGAACGACTCGATCTTCCAGTCGTTGCCGTCCTGCACGAGGAACAGCGTGCCGGTCACCGTGATGTCGGTGAACGTGCCGTCATCGTTGGCGGCGATGGCGTGGAACCAGGGCTGGGCCATCGCACGGATCACGCCGGCATTGGCGTCGGTGAGCGCGGTGACCTTCAGCTTGCTCTTGCTCGGCTGCACCGTCGAGAACACCGCGTCGGCGTCGGTGCCGAGCGTCAGCGTGTCGACGTTGGCCTCCAATTGGGACTGCGCGTCCTTCGTGAAGAGATCTTCGATCGCGCCGGTGTCGCCCCACCCGGACGGATCGATGTAGCCGTTCTGGAACAGCTGGGTCACCACGTCGCGGATGTGCGGTGTGACCTGCTTGGAGGCGGCCGATTGTTTCTTCTTGTCGACGTTGATCGCGGTGGCCTCGAACGCGGACGTGGTCGACGTGAACGCGAAGGTCGGCACGGGCGGATCGTTGTTGGGAAGGATGCCGCTGATCGGCGAGCCCTTGCCGCCGAGCAGGAAGACCAATGCGACACCGAGAACGACCAGGATGCCGATGCCGACGATGACGCGGCGGCGAGCCACCGTCGAGCGATCCGCGCTCTTCTGGGCTCGCTGAGGCGTGGCCGGTGCGGTGTCCCGCAGGGGGGTTTTTTCGTTCGCCAAAGCGCCCACGAGGTTAGCAGCGGTTCCCCGCCAAACTCGGTAGCGGTCGTGACGAACTCGTGACGACCCGTTTCGACAACGCGCCGACGCCCCGGCTAGCATTCATCGCGCGACGAAGGCGTGCCGGGAAGACTGGTCGGCGGGAGGAGCAGACGTGCCGTCCGTCCCATCCGAGGACCTCCGCCCGCCGTGGTCGCGCTCCGACCGGGCGGTGCCCCGCGTCATCGTCCGTCCGCTGCAGGAATTCCTGCGCTCCTCGACCGCGAGCGCCCTCCCCATGCTGGTGGCGGTCGTGGTCGCGCTCGTGTGGGTCAACTCGCCCTGGTGGCGGAGCTACGAACAGCTGTGGGTCACGCCGGTGGTGTTGCGTCTCGGGCGGTGGACGATCGCCGAGGACCTGCGGTTCTGGGTCGACGAGGGCCTGATGACGCTGTTCTTCCTGCTGGCGGGGCTCGAGATCAAGCGCGAACTGTCGACCGGCGATCTGCGGGACCGCCGGCTGTTGGTCGGTCCGGGCCTCGGCGCGATCGGGGGCATGCTCCTGCCCGCGCTCGTGTTCCTCGCGGTGACGCACGGGACGGCCGCGCGCGACGGCTGGGGGATGGCGATGCCGACCGACCTGGCGTTCGCGCTGGCGATCCTCGTCCTCGCGTCGCGGGCGTTGCCACCGGGCGTTCGCCCCTTCGTGCTGACGCTCGCGATCGTCGATGACCTGCTGACGGTGGCGGTGGTCGGACTCTTCTACGCCGGGGATCTGTCTGCGGGCTGGCTCTTGCTGGCCGTGGTGATCCTCGGCGTGATGGTCGCGCTCGAACGGGCGCACGTGCAGCACCTGCTGCCCTACGCGGCGCTCGGCGTGGCGACGTGGTTCTGCGCCTACCAGGGCGGCGTGCACCCGGCGTTGGTCGGCGCGGTGGTCGGCCTGTTGGCGCCGGCCTACCCGTTCAACCGGCCGGCTTTGGTCAGTGACGCCGCGCGACGCATCGCCGATGCCACGCCCGATGAGCCCGCCTCGCCCGACGCCGATGCCGGCAGCTGGCTGGAGCTCGCCCGCCTGTCGAACGAGGCCGTCTCGCCGTTGGCGCGCGCCGAGCACGCGTTGCTGCCGTGGGTGAACCTGTTCGCGCTGCCCTTGTTCGCCCTAGCGAACGCCGGCGTGCGCCTGTCGGGCGGCTGGTGGTCGGGGCGCACCGAGCAGCTGTTGATCGTCGGGCTGCTTGCCGCGCGCCTCTTCGGCAAGGCGCTCGGCATCGCGGGCGCCGGACTGCTGGCCCGCCGATGGCGCCTCGCCCGACTCCCCGACGGCATGGGCTTGGGCATGCTCGTGGCCGTGGGCGTCGCCGCGGGCGCGCCGTTCACCGTGAGCCTGTTCGTCGCCGAGGGCGCGTATCCGCAGGGCTCGACGCTGCTCGCGGCAGCGCGGGTCGGTGTGCTGCTGTCCTTGGCCGTCTGCGGGCTGGTCGCCGCCGTGCTGTTCCGCGCTCACTCCTCGGACGAGGAGCCCCGATAGGTGAGGATGTGAACCGGCTCGGTCGTCACGAGGCCGTCGGTCACCATCTCCTCGAGGATCGGAAGGAACCGCGCGACGCGTTCATGCACGTCGACGAGCTCGATCACGACGGGAAGATCGCTCGACAGCTCGAGCAGCCGGGTGGTGTGCATCCTCGAGGAGGCGCCGTAGCCCTCGATCCCTCGCGTGACGGTGGCCCCGGCGAGGCCCTCGGTGCGCGCTCTCAGCACGATCGCCTCGAACAACGGCTTGCCGTGCCAGGTGTCGTTCTCGCCGATAAACACGCGGACGAGCAAACCCTCGCCTTCGATCTTCATACGACCGCCCGTCCGAGCGTGATCCCGAGCCAGACGGCGCCGAGCCCGAGCACGAGGCTGAGCCCGATGTTGGCGAAGGCGGAACCGGTCGCCCCCTCCTCGAACATCCGCATCGTTTCCAGCGAGAACGTGGAGAAGGTGGTGTAGGCCCCCATCAGCCCCGTCGTGAGCGCCAGACGCATCGTGGGCGAGCCGGCGGCACGCTCGATCAGCAGGGCGAACAGGAGCCCGAGCACGAAGGAGCCGCTGACGTTCACGACGAGCGTGCCCCACGCGAACGAGGGGAACCGTTGGCCGAACCACGAGCCGACCCCCCATCGGGCGAGGGCGCCGATCGCGCCGGCGATCGCGATCGCGAGAGCGGTCCGCATCGAGGCATCGTACTGCCCACCGAACGCCCAGAGCGGGTGCCGCCCGGACCCTCTCGGCCCAGGTCAGGGCACCCGAGGTCCGGTATCCTTCACCGGTCCCCGAGCCGGGGACGTTCCCGTGCGTGCGACGTTTTCCACATAGGAGGTTCGATGGTCGGCTGGCTTGCCCAGGAGGGGGGACCGATCCAGGCGGTCTTCGGTTCGTTCGAAGACACCGCGCTGTGGGTGATTTTCGGCATCTCCCTCGTCGCGCTGCTGTTCGCGTGGTACCTCGTGCGCGATGTCCTGCGCGCTCCCGAGGGCACCGACAAGATGAAGGAGATCGCCAAGGCGATCCAGGAGGGCGCGAGCGCCTACCTCTCTCGCCAGTTCCGCACGGTGGCCGTGTTCCTCATCGTGCTGGCCGTCGTCATCTTCTTCGTGCTGCCGGTCCCCGCGTTCGCCACTCACTCCGAGGCGTCGATCCGGTTCGGGCGCTCGATCGCCTTCATCCTGGGCGCCTTCTTCTCGGCGGCCACGGGGTATATCGGCATGTGGCTCGCAGTCCGGGCCAACGTCCGCACGGCCAACGCCGCGCGTGAGTCCGGCCTCAAGCAGGCGATGCGGATCGCGTTCCGCTCCGGCGGCGTGGCCGGCATGTTCACGGTCGGGCTCGGTCTGCTCGGCGCCGTGGCGATCCTGATCATCTACAAGGCCGACGCCGCCAGCGTGCTGGTTGGCTTCGGGTTCGGCGGCGCCCTGCTCGCGATGTTCATGCGGGTCGGCGGCGGCATCTTCACGAAGGCGGCCGACGTGGGCGCCGACCTCGTCGGCAAGGTGGAGCAGGGGATCCCCGAGGACGACCCGCGCAACGCCGCGACGATCGCCGACAACGTGGGCGACAACGTCGGGGACTGCGCCGGCATGGCGGCGGACCTGTTCGAGTCCTCCGAGGTGACGCTGATCGCGTCGCTGATCCTGGGCGCCGCCGCGTACGCGGGCTCGCCGCAGGGCGCGATCATCGGCGTCATGTTCCCGCTGTTCGTCCGGGCGATCGGCGTTGTGACCTCGATCATCGGGATCCTCGCCGTGACGCCGCGCTCGGAGAACGAGCACGGCATGAAGGCGATCAACCGCGGCTTCTTCGCCTCGGCGATCGTCTCCTCGATCGCGGTGCTGGTGCTGTCGGCGCAGTACATGGACAGCTACAAGCCGGCGATCGCCGTGATCATCGGTCTCGTGCTGGCCTCGGTGATCCAGGTGCTCACGCAGTACTTCACGGACACGAAGTACCGCCCGGTGCAAGAGATCGCCGAGGCGACCGTCACCGGTCCGGCCACGACGATCCTGTCCGGCTTCTCGATCGGCCTCGAGTCGACCGTCTGGTCGGCCTTGATCGTGGGCGCCGCGATGATCAGCTCTTACTTCCTGGGCGGCAACGACCCGCGCCTGGCGCTGTACTTCATCTCGCTGACCGGCATGGGCATGCTCACGACGGTCGGCGTGATCGTCTCGATGGACACCTTCGGCCCGATCTCGGACAACGCGCAGGGCATCGCGGAGATGTCGGGCGAGTTCGAGGGGCGGCCCGCGGAGATCCTGACCGGTCTCGACGCGATCGGGAACTCCACGAAGGCCATCACGAAGGGCATCGCGATCGCGACCGCCGTGATCGCCGCGACCTCGCTCTTCGGCTCCTTCGAGGAGGCGCTGCGAGCCGCCGGATTCGACTTCCAAGGCATCCGCGTCGACCGGCCGAACGTGCTCGTTGGCCTGCTGCTCGGCGGCTGCGTCGCGTTCCTGTTCAGCTCGCTGGCGATCCGCGCGGTCGGGCGCGCCGCCGCGCAGGTCGTGGTCGAGGTGCGCAAACAGTTCCGCGACCACCCGGGGATCATGGACTACACCGAGAAGCCCGACTACGGCGCCGTGGTCGACATCTGCACGAGGACCTCGTTGCGGGAGCTCACCACGCCGGGCCTGCTGGCGGTGCTCGCGCCGCTGATCGCCGCCTTCTTCTTGGAGGCCGAGGCGCTCGGGGCGTTCCTCGCGGGCGCGATCCTGACGGGCCAGTTGCTGGCGGTCATGCTGTCGAACTCCGGCGGCGCGTGGGACAACGCGAAGAAGTTCATCGAGGACGGGCACTTCGGCGGCAAGGGCTCCGAGAGCCACAAGGCCGCGGTGATCGGCGACACCGTCGGCGACCCGTTCAAGGACACGGCCGGCCCGGCGCTGAACCCGCTGATCAAGGTGATGAACCTGGTGGCGCTGCTGATCGCGCCGGTGGTCGTGGCGCACGCCGACGACATCGCGCTGCGCGCGGCGATCGTCGTGGTCGCGGCCGCGGTCCTGGGCGTGATGATCTGGGTGTCCAAGAACCGCACCTCGGGCCTCGAGGACGACTTCGCGGCCGCCAAGGCCGGCGCCACGGCTCCGTAGCCTGCCGATGGGCGCGCTTCGTCGCTGGCTCGTGCGATTGACCGAGACCGACGAGACGCGGCTGGACGCCGAGATCCGCGAGTGGGCCGAGGCGATCCCCGGCACGGTGCGCATCGGCGTCGCCCCCCTGCGCGAGCGGGTGAAGATCGCCGGGGTGATCCGCCGAATGACCGTCTTCCCGATGGCGGACAACGAGTCGTTGGAGTCCGTCGTGTCCGACGGCACCGGTGAAGTCGTGGTCCGCTTCATGGGGCGCCGCGCGATCAGCGGGCTCACGCTGGGCTCCCGGGTCGTCGTCGAAGGCGTGCTGGGCGAGCACCACGGCCACGTCCAGATGATCAACCCCCGGCTCGAGCTGACCGCCTAGATCGGGCGCGTCGGCGTAGGCTCGGACCGTGGGAGCGAACGGTGCAGCAGCGCCGGAGCGGGGGGTCGAGTCGGTCGAGGCCCTGATCGGGCACGACGTCGTCACGGAACCGACGGCGCCGCCCGCGTGGACGCGGGCCGAGGCCACCGCCGCCAAGCGCGCGTCGCTGCGGGCCTACCTCGGGGCGGCGCCCGGCGTCGGCAAGACCTACGCGATGCTGTCCGAGGGCCGGCGTCGCGCCGATCGCGGGACGCGCGTCGTCGTCGGCTGCGTCGAGACGTACGGCCGTCCGCGCACGGTCGACATGCTGCAGGGGCTCGAGCAGGTCCCGCCTCGCGCCGTGTCGTACCGGGACGTCGTGTTCGACGAGCTCGACGTGGACGCGGTCCGCGCCCGCGAGCCAGAGGTTGCACTGATCGACGAGCTCGCCCACACGAACGTGCCGGGAGCGGGGCGCGCCAAGCGATGGGAGGACGTGGTCGATCTCCTCGCCGCTGGCATCGAGGTGATCACGACCGTCAACATCCAGCACCTGGCGAGCCTCAACGACGTGGTCGCGGATGTCACCGGCGTGCGACAGCGCGAGACGGTCCCCGATTGGATGATCGAGCTTGCAGATCAGATCGAGCTCGTCGACATGTCCCCGTACGCGCTGCGGCGCCGGATGCTGCACGGCAACGTCTATCCCGACCCTGCGAAGGCTGAGATCGCCTTGCAGCGGTACTTCACCACCGACAACCTCACCGCCCTGCGCGAGTTGGCGCTTATGCGGGTCGCGAACCAGGTCGATGAGACCTTGCTCTCCCGCTGGGCAACGGGCCGCGCCCTCGAGACGCGGGAGCGCGTGCTGGTCTGTGTCTCGAACCGCGGCTTCGCGGACGATCTCGTGCGGCGCGGCGCGCGGATCGCACAGCGCGCACGGGGGGATCTCCTGGTGGTGCACGTGCGCGAGCGCACGGACGCCGACACGTCGGCGTGGCTGCTCGAGCTGGCCCAGCTCGTCGCCGACGTCGGTGGCGAGTTCCATGTGATCGACGACGACGATGCGGTCAGCGGCGTCCTGCATTTCGCCTATGCGCAGTTCGTCACGCAGCTCGTGGTGGGGGAGTCGTTGCGGTCGCGCGTCCGGGAGCTGCTGCGCGGCTCGTTCGTGAACGAGTTGATCCGCACGGCCGAGGCGATCGACATCCACGTCATCGCGCGACGCGAGCGCTGATCCCGCGCGTTCGAAGCGATCGCTCGATCCGCCGGGCCTCCCGACGGCCGCACGCCAAGAGCACGCGGTCCCGCGCCGCCACGCTCTCGACGCCGTCGGCCGCCGTGCTCGCCAGGATCGCGTCGAAGACGATCGCACGCTCGCGCGCCAACGCGAGGGCTTCGTCGACGACGAGCTGCTGGGTCTCGGTCAGCGGCCAGCCGAGCGCGATCACCACCAGGGCGATCGAGCCGTCCACGTCGTCGGGGAACAGCTGCGTCGGTTCCCGTACCGTTCGTCCGAGAACGAGCACCGTGCGTTGCAGTGCCATGGTCACGTTCGTGGCGCCACCTCCTCCAACGCGACGTTCAGTTCGAGGACATTGACCCGTGGCTCGCCGAAGACACCGAGGGTCGGCTCCTGCGTGTGCTGGTCGATCAACGTCTCGACCTCCTCGATCGGGAGGCCCCGGTTCGCCGCGATCCGGGGCGCCTGGAACCGGGCGGCCTCCACCGAGATGTGCGGGTCGAGCCCGCTCGCCGAGGTGGTGAGGAGGTCGGCCGGGATCGTGGCGGCCGTGAGGTCGGGCACGTACGGCGATTCGAGGGCGACGATGGCCGCGGCGCGCTGCTCGATGTCGTCGGCGAGTTGCCTGGACCGCGGCCCCAGGTTCGACCCGCCGGAGGTGGACGCGTCGTCCTCGACGGCAGACGGCCGCCCGTAGAACCAGGACGGACCGTCCCACTGTTGGCCGATCAGCGAGCTGCCGACGGGCTGCCCGTCGACGTCGACGAGTGATCCGTCCGCTCGATCGGAGAACGCCGCCTGTGCGACGGCGGTCATCACCAGCGGGTATGCCAGGCCGGTCAGCGCGGCCAGCAGCAGGGTGGCGACGACGGCGCGAACGATCGTCCGGATCACGGGAAGTGCACCGCCCCGAGGATCATGTCGATCAGCTTGATCCCGACGAAGGGCACGATGAGCCCGCCGAGACCGTAGATCAGCAGGTTGCGGCGCAACAGGCCCTCGGCGCCCAGCGGGCGATAGCGAACGCCCCGCAGCGCGAGCGGCACCAGCAGCACGATGATCAACGCGTTGAAGATGACCGCCGAGAGGATCGCCGATTCCGGCGAGGTGAGGTGCATCACGTTGAGCTGATCCAGCGCGGGGTACGTCGCGACGAACATCGCCGGGATGATCGCGAAGTACTTCGCCACGTCGTTCGCGATCGAGAAGGTCGTGAGCGCGCCGCGGGTGATCAGGAGCTGCTTGCCGATCTCGACGATGTCCATCAGCTTGGTGGGGTTCGAGTCGAGGTCGACCATGTTGCCGGCCTCCTTCGCAGCGGTGGTGCCGGTGTTCATCGCAACCCCGACATCGGCCTGCGCCAACGCAGGAGCGTCGTTCGTGCCGTCGCCCGTCATCGCGACGAGCACCCCGCCCTCCTGCTCCTTCTTGATCAGCGCCATCTTCGTTTCCGGCGTCGCCTCCGCAAGGAAGTCGTCGACGCCGGACTCCTGGGCGATCGCGGCCGCGGTCAGCGGGTTGTCGCCGGTGATCATGATCGTGCGGATGCCCATCGTCCGCAGCTGCCCGAACCGCTCGGCAAGTCCGTCCTTGACGATGTCCTTGAGCTCGACGACCCCCATGGCCACGCGATCCCTGGCCACCGCCAGCGGCGTGCCGCCGGCTGTGGCGATCCGCTCCACCGCGTCGGACAACTCGGCGGGCAGCTCGGATCCGGACCAGGCGGCGACCGCATCCACGGCGCCCTTGCGGATCTCGACGCCCTCCAGATCGACGCCGCTCATCCTCGTCTGCGCGGTGAACGGCACGAAGCGCGCGTGCGTTTCCAACAACTCGTGTTCACGTAGGTTGAACCGCTCCTTCGCGAGCACGACGATCGAGCGCCCCTCCGGTGTTTCGTCGGCGAGCGATGCCATCTGCGCGACCTCGGCCAGCTCGCGCTCCTCGACGCCCGGAGCGGGGATGAACGCGACGGCGTGACGGTTGCCGAGCGTGATCGTGCCGGTCTTGTCGAGCAGCAGCGTGGAGACGTCGCCCGCGGCCTCGACGGCGCGCCCGCTCATCGCCAACACGTTGCGCTGGACGAGCCGGTCCATCCCCGCGATCCCGATCGCCGACAGCAATCCGCCGATCGTGGTGGGGATCAAACAGACGAACAGCGCGATCAGCACCGCGTCGCTGACCCGGCCACCCGCGTAGATCGCGAACGGCTGCAGCGCCACCACCACGATCAAGAAGATGATCGTGAACTTCGTCAGCAGCAGCGACAGCGCGATCTCGTTCGGGGTCTTCTGGCGCTCGGCGCCCTCGACGAGGCGGATCATCCGATCGATGAAGCCCTCGCCCGGTTCGACGGCGATCCGGATCTTGACCCAATCCGACAGGACCTTCGTGCCCCCGGTCACGGCGGAGCGGTCGCCGCCAGATTCGCGGATCACCGGGGCCGACTCGCCGGTGATCGCCGACTCGTCCACCGATGCGATGCCCTCGACGACCTCCCCGTCACCGGGGATCAGCTCCCCGGCCGACACCATGACGACGTCATCGCGCCGGAGGTCCGAGGCGGAGACGAGCTCCTCACCGACGCCGTCGGTGAGCCGGCGCGCGACGAGGTCCGCCCGCGTCTTGCGCAACGACTCGGCCTGCGCCTTGCCTCGGCCCTCGGCCATCGCCTCGGCGAAGTTCGCGAACAGGACCGTGAACCACAGTCCGAGGGCGATCGCGGTGTCGAACGCGATCGGTCCTCCCTTCGTCGCGTCGACGACCAGACGGATCGTGACGACGGCCGACACGACTTCCACGACGAAGATCACGGGGTTCCGGACGAGGGTGCGCGGGTCGAGCTTGCGAACGCTGTCCACGATCGCGGTCTGCACGATCGCGTGGTCGAACAGCGGCCGGGCGCGAACGGTCGGTGTGCTCTCCACCTGCGGGGGCGCCGCGATCGCCATCAGGTCAGCCCTCCCTGCAGGTGCTCGACGATCGGACCGAGCGCCAGCGCCGGTAGGAACGTCAACGCGCCGATGATCACGATGACGCCGGTCAGCAGCCCGGCGAACAGTCCGGTGTCGGTGCGCAGCGTGCCCGCCGTGAACGGCACGGTCCGTTCGCGCCCGACGCTCGCGCCGAGGGCGAGGGCCGCCAGGAGCGGGACGAAGCGGGCCACGAGCATCGCGATCCCGCCGGTGATCGTGTAGAAGGGCGAGCTCGCGGTCAGCCCGGCGAACGCTGAGCCGTTGTTGTTCCCCATCGACAGGTAGCCGTACAGGATCTCGCTGAACCCCTGGGGCCCCGTGTTGAGCCGACCCGCGAGCCCGGCCGGCAGCACCACCGCCAACGCCGCGAAGGCGAGCACCACCAAGAACGGCACCAGGATCGCGATCACGACGATCTTCACCTGCCGGGCCGCGATCTTCTTCCCGAGGTATTCGGGGGTGCGGCCCACCATGAGACCACCGATGAAAACGGCGATGACGACGTAGAAGAGCATCCCGTAGAGGCCGCTGCCGACCCCGCCGAACACGACCTCGCCGATCCCCATGTTGAACATCGGCGCGAGCCCTCCGAGCGCCTGATAGGAGTCGTGCATCGAGTTCACTGAGCCGTTGGACGCGGCCGTGGTCGCGACCGCCCACAGGGCCGATGCGTCCGTGCCGATGCGGACCTCCTTGCCCTCGAGGTTCGGGGCGGCGGCCGAGATGCCGGCCGCCTGCATCGCGGGGGTGGCGACCCGCTCGCCCGGCACGGTGATCGCGAGCCCGGCGATCAGCAGGATCCACATGGCGGCGAACAACACCCAGCCCTGGCGGACGTTGCCGACCCACTTGCCGAACGTGTATGTGAGTCCCGACGCGATCCACAGGATCGCGAACAGCTCCAGGATGTTCGACAGCGGCGTCGGGTTCTCGAACGGATGCGCCGAGTTCGCGCTGAAGAATCCCCCGCCGTTCGTGCCGAGCTGCTTGATCGCCAGCTGGCTGGCGACGGGGCCGCGCGCGATCAGCTGGGAGAACCCTTGCAGCCCCGTGACCTGCTGTGACTCGGCGAGCGTCTGCACCACGCCCTGGCTCATCAGCACGATCGCGAACAGCACCGAGAGCGGTAACAGGAGGTAGAGAACCCCCCGGATCAGATCGCGCCAGAAGTTGCCGACATGGTCCGTCCCGGTGCGGGTGAACCCGCGGATCAGCGCGACCAGCACGGCGACCCCGACAGCGGCGGACACGAAGTTCTGGAACGTGAGCGCCACCATCTGCGTGAAGTAGCTCATGGTCGTCTCGCCGCCGTAGGCCTGCCAATTGGTGTTGGTCATGAAGCTGGCGGCCGTGTTGAAGGCGAGATACGGGTTCACGCCCGGGAGTTGCTCCGGGTTGAGGGGCAGGTGCAGCTGGGTCCGCAGGATCACGAACACGAAGGCCATGCTGACCGCGCTGAACCACAGCAGCGAGCCCGCATACCGGCCCCACGACTGTTCCGCGTTCGGGTTCACGCCGAGCACCCGATAGCAGAGCCCTTCGAGTCTGCCGACCCGTTCGCGCGAGTAGATCCGGTACATGTACGCGCCCAGCGGCGGCGTCAGCAGGATCAGCACCAGGAGGAAGACGGCGATCGTCGCCATCAGAACCGCTCCGGGTGGATCAAGACGTAGACGAGATACACGAGCAGGGCGGCGCTGACACCCAGCTCGAGGACATCCGCGATGCTCATATCCGGTCGAACCAGCGGACGAGCGCGAACGCAAGCGCGAAGAAGCCGACCGTGATGGCGATGACCCAGACGTCCCACATGGTTCTCACCTCCTGGGACGACCGTAGCCTTCGGACATTGGGCGAACGTGAGGAACCCCGACCCTCGACCTACGGGTTCCGTAAAGAGTGGGCGCGCGGCGTCCCTGCGGTGCAGACGCGAGAACCGGCTTGGCTATCCTTCGACCATGGGCTCCGCCACCACGTTCGAGCTGCTTCGGTCGCCCGCCGGTATCCGGCGACGGTCGATCGGGTACCTCATCGCGGTCCTCGGGCCGGTGCTGGTCGTCGCGATCATGTTGCCGTGGCGAGATCGGATCGAGCCGCTGACGATCGGCTTCGCGTTCCTCGTGGTGGTGGTCGTCGCCGCGGCGGTCGGACGGCTCGGCCCCGGCGTCCTCGCCTCGCTCGTCTCATTTCTGGCGTTCAACTTCTTCTTCCTGCCGCCCTACGACACGTTCGTGATCGCGCGCGCGGAGCATGTCGTCGCGTTGTTCGTGTTCCTCGGGCTGTCGATCCTGATCTCGTTGCTGTACGCGCGGGCGGTCGAGCGCGCGGACGCCGCCGAGGCTAAGGAGCGCGAGTTGCGGACCCTGCAGGAGCTCAGCCGCGACCTCGTCGTGCGCGGACCGGGAGAGGATGCCTACCGGGAGCTGTTGGCCGACGTGGTCGCGCGTTTCGCGTTCGACGCGGGAGCCTTGTTCGTCACGGATGCAACCGCCGGGCTCCAGGAACGGGTCGTCGTGGGGGCGCCGATGGGCGCGATCTCGCCCTCGTGGAACCCCGCCGACCCCGGGCGGGCCCCGGAGCGCCTGCCGCTGTCGGTCGGGGCGCGCACCCTCGGGTTGATCGTGCTGACCGGCCAGCGTCCTGCACTGGACGGCTCGGAGGTGCGGGTCCTCCGGGCGGTGTGCGATCAACTCGCGCTCGTGTTGGAGCGAGATCGGCTGCTGCGGAAGGCCACCGATACGGAGATCCTCAAACAGACGGAGACGGCTCGACGCAACGTGCTGGCGGCGGTCTCGCACGACCTCCGCAGCCCCCTGGCCGCGATCAAGGCCTCGGTGACGGATCTCCTCGATCCCGAGGTGGTCCGCTCTGACGCGGATCGAGGCGCGGTCTTGCTCGCGGTGGACCACGAAACGGATCGGCTCGATGCGCTCGTCGCGAACCTCCTGGACATGTCGCGCATCGAGGCGGGCGTGCTCCAGGCCCGCCCGGAGACGGTCGATCTCGCCGACGCGGTGACCGGGGAGGTGGACGCCGCGTCCGTTCGATGGCCGGCGGTGCGGATCGAGCCGTCGTTCTCGGCAGGCGACACCACGGCGCGGGCCGATCCGGTGCTCCTGTTGCGCGTGCTTTCCAACTTGCTTGATAACGCCGCCCGGGCGGCGGAGCGTGGCGGCGACGGGCCCGTGGCGGTCGAGGTCGCGCCGCAGGGCGACCGGGTGGCGGTCCGCGTCGTCGATCACGGCGCCGGCCTCGACGCCGCCGCTCGCAGACAGTTGTTCCTGCCGTTCGCCCGCCTCGATGAGCGCGAAACGACGCGCGGGCCCGGGCTCGGCCTCGCGATCGCGAAGGGGTTCCTCGATCTGATGGACGGACAGCTGTGGCTGGAGGACACGCCCGGGGGCGGCGCGACGTTCGTCTTCTCGTTGCCGGTGGCGACATGACGAGGATCCTCGTGGTCGACGACGAGCCGCAGATCCGCCTGGCGGTCGAACGGTCGTTGCTGGCCCGTGGCTACGATGTGCAGGTGGCCGGCGATGGCGCCGAGGCCCTCGATCTGGCGGCCGCGCGGCTGCCCGATCTCGTCATCCTCGACCTCAACATGCCTGTGATGGATGGTCTCGAGTGCTGTCGACGGCTCCGGACGTGGACGGCTGTGCCCATCCTCGTGCTGTCGGTGCGCGAAGACGAGCCGGACAAGATCGCGGCGCTCGATCTCGGCGCGGACGACTACCTGACCAAGCCCTTCGGCACCGGCGAGCTGCTGGCGCGCGTTCGCGCGCTGCTGCGTCGGGGCGAGGGCGCCGGGGCTCGTCCCTCGTTGTACCAACTCGACGGTGTCACGATCGATGTCGCGGCGCACCGCGTGACACGCCGCGACGAGGACGTGCATCTCACGCGGACAGAGTGGGGATTGTTGGAGGCCTTCACCGCCCAGTCGGGGAAGCTGCTGACGCACCGATGGCTGCTCGAACAAGTGTGGGGCGACACGTACGGCGAGGACGTCGAGGTGCTCCGCGTGTTCGTGAGCCAGCTCCGGCACAAGGTTGAGCCCGATCCGCGACGTCCCCGCGCGATCGTCACGGAGCCCGGCATCGGATACCGCTGGAACCTCCGCCCCGTCGACGGCTGAGCCGCTCGCTCAGACCGCGGCCGGCGCCGCGGGCGTGCGCACGCCGCCCTGCACGTAGTACGGGATGTCCGCGACGTCGACGTGCGCGTAGCGCCCCAGCGCCCGCTGGATCTTCCGGCTGGTGCGATCGTGCAGCAGCCGCTGGCGGATCTTCGGGTAGTCGCGGCGCGGCATCACCGCGGTGACCTCGCTCGTGTCCGAGGCCATCGCAACCACGTAGCGCTCGAGCGCCCGCGGGATGTCGCGGTCCCAGCATTCGATCACGTCAAGCGGCACCGGCGCCTGGAGCTCCATCCAGCGCCGCGCGAGTCGCGCCGCGCGATCGGGGTCCGCCGCGGCGTGCACCGCCCGGATCGAGGTGGCGCCCAGCTCGAGCCCGTAGGAGAGGGCCTCCAGGGTCGCGCGGTCCAGCTTGTCCACGAGGACAACGACCTCGTGGGTGCCGCGCGTCGTGAGCCGCACCACCGGTCGGCCCTCCTCGTCTCGCTGGAGAGGGTGGACCCCTTCGGGGTGATCGCGCACGAGGGTGACCCGGACATGCGCGTAGGGGAGCAGCGCGCGGTGCAGCTTCGCCCCCGCTCGCCGATCCGAGAAGCTCTCCGCCGCCGTCCGCGAGTGCGGCACAGGCAGCAGCACGATGACCTCGCGATCCGCTCGCTCGTAGGCGGCGAGGAACCCCGCCAGTCTCGCCGCCTCGTCTCCGCCTCCGCGGACGATGCGTAGGGGGATCTCCCCGAGGCCGGCGAGCGCCCACGCCTGCGAGAGCGCGCGCGCTCGGTCGGCGTCCTCCTCCAGGTGAACCGCGATCGTGCGCTCGCATCGGATCGTGCGGGCGTACTGCAGGGCGTGCACGGTTTTGGGATCGAGATCGTCCACCAGCAGGATCGCGATCGGCGCGCGCCCGCTGGGCGGCGAGAAGGCGGCCAGATCGCGCTCCAACTCGACGGTCTCGTGTTGGTACTGCTTGTTCATCCGTACCAGGAGCCACACGAGCAACGGCACCAGGATCAGGATCGCCCAGGCGCCCTCGGCGAACTTCGTTCGGGCGATGATGACCAACACGATCGCCGTCGCCACGGCGCCGGCGCCGTTGATCAACAGGCCCACCCGCCAGCCCTCCTCGCGGAGCCGGATGTGGCGCTTGGCCATCCCCGCCTGGGACAGCGAGAAGGACGTGAACACCCCGATCGCGTAGAACGGGATCAACTTCGTGACGTCGGCGTGGAACGCGATCACGAGCGCGATCGCCGCCGCCGACAGCGCGATGATCCCGTTCGAGAACACCAGCCGGTGCCCCCGCGTGGTGAACTGGCGCGGCAGGAAGTCGTCGCCCGCGTGGAAGTTGGCCAGGCGAGGGAAGTCGGCGTAGGCGGTGTTGGCTGCCAGCACGAGGATCAGCATCGTGGCGATCTGCAGCAGCGCGAATGCCGCGTGGCCGATCGGTCCCGATCCGTACACCGCGCGGCCGATGTCCGCGACGACCGTCGATGTGCCCGTGAAGTCCGGCCGGATCTGCAGCTTGGCCGCCAGATAGGAGATCCCGAGGAACATCGTCGACAGCAGGAGGCCGAGCACGACGAGGGTTTGGCGTGCGTGCTTCCACTCGACGGGCTTGAAGGCGGGCACGCCGTTGGAGATCGCCTCGACCCCGGTCATCGCGGTGCTGCCGGACGCGAGGGCGTGCAGCGCGATGAACATCGGCACCCCGGCGAGGAAGCCGAGACCTGCGCCGGTGGCCGTCACCGCCTGTTGCGGCGCCACGAGCGAGCCGGTGAGCACGCGGAGGCCACCGACGACGAGCAGAGACATGATGCAGGCGATGAACACATAGGTCGGCGCCGAGAAGATCTTGCCGGACTCGCGCACGCCGCGAAGGTTCCCGAAGGCGATCAGACAGATGAAGGCCACCGCCATCTCGACGCGGAACGGTGCTGGTCGAGGGCACCAGGGCGATCACCGCGGCCACGCCGGCGGAGACCGAGACCGCGACGGTCAAGACATAGTCGGTCAGCAGCGCAACGCCCGCCACCTGCGCCGGGATAAGCCCGAAGTTGTCCTTCGTGACGATGTAGGCCCCGCCGGCGGAGGGATAGGCCTTGATCGTCTGGCGATAGCTGAACACCAGGATCGCCAGCACGCCGACGATCGCGGCCGACAGCGGCACGATCAGGGTGAATGCGACGGCGCCGACGCCCGCGATGAACAGCGTCTTGAGCATCTCCTCGGTCGCGTAGGCAACCGAGGACAACGCGTCGGAGCTGAAGATCGCCAAGGCCGCGACCTTGCCGAGGCGTTCGTGCGCCAGGTTGGCGGTGGGGAGCGCCCGGCCGAGCGCGGCTCGCTTTGCCGCGTACCCGAGCCCCCGCGGGAGAGGACCGCGGCCGTTGGGAGCCGCGACGTCGCTCGAGGGAGTATCGACATCGGTACGCATCACACGCGACGCTAGGGCCGGTAGATAAGGGAACCGTAAGGAGACGGCTATCGTGACCACCGTGGACCATGCCGCCGTGCCGACGACCGAGCGACTAGGTGTCGCCGTACCCGGGTGGCGGGTGCCGGCGGCCTACGTGATCGCTACGGTCGGGGCCGGTGCGCTGGCGGCCGTCATGCTGCCGATCCGCGACGATCTGACGCACACGATCGAGGCGTTCTTGTTCTTGGTGCCCGTCGTGGCCGCCTCGTGGCTGGGCGGTGTGTGGCCCGGCGTGGTGGCCGCGATCGTTTCCTCTGCCTTGTTCAACGTCGGCTTCCTGCCACCGTACGGAACATTCGATCTCGAGCGGCCCGAGTACCTCGGCGCATTCCTGGGATTCCTCGCGCTGTCGCTCGTGATCTCGTGGCTCGTCGGTGTGGCGCGGGAGCGAGCGAGCGCGGCCGAGGATCGGGAAGCCGAGGTCCGCCTGCTGTTCGACCTCAGTCACGTGCTGGTGTCCGAGCGCGCGGAAGGGCTGACGCCCGCGCTCGCGCGCGCCGCGGAGCGGCTCGGGTTCGTCATGGCGACGGTGCGGGACCCGGACGACGTTGAACGTGGCGGGCTCGACATCCCTTTGCGGGTTGGCGAGGCCTCGTTCGGATCACTCGTCTTCGTGGGTACGCGGCCCCCGCTAACGACCGCCGAGACGCGGGTCGTGCGCACCTTCGCCGACGAGGTGGCCCTTGTCGTGGCGGGCGATCGCCTGACGGCCGAGCTCCGAGAGGCGGAGCTGTATCGCGCCACGGAGGACATGCGCCGCTCCCTGCTTGCCGCCGCCTCGCACGAGCTGAAGAGCCCGGTGGCGGCCATCACGGCGTCGGTCACGGACGTGCTCGGCCGCGATCACCTCGATCTCGACGTCGTGCGTGAGGTCCTGGAAGACGTCCGGGCGTCCACGAGCCGCCTCGAGCAGCTGATCACGAACCTGCTGGATATGTCGCGGATCGAATCGGGCACACTGGTCGCCCGGCGCGAAACGGTGTACCTCGACGATCTCATCGGGCCCGCCGTCGACGGTGTCCGGGGGCGATGGCCCGGCGTCGATATCAGCGTCGACATCGCCGAGGATGCCGACCGCGTCCGAGGCGATGCGTTGTTCGTCGAGCGCATCGTCACCAACCTGGTCGAGAACGCGGCTCGAGCGGTCCGCGGTGCCGCGGATAGAAGGATCGAGCTTCGCGGCTCGCGTGAGGGGGATACGGTCGTGCTCCTCGTGGTCGATCATGGTCCCGGGCTCAACTTCGGCGACCACACGCTGCTGTTCACGCCGTTCTACCGCCTGCAGGAGGGGTCCCCACGGCTGGGCGCCGGGCTCGGGCTGGCGATCTGCAAGGGCTTCACGCTCGCGATGGACGGAGAGATCTGGGCCACGGACACGCCGGGGGGCGGCGCGACGTTCGGCGTGCGGATCCCGGCCGCCTCATGAGCGGCCCGGTGGTGCTGGTCGTCGACGACGAGCCACAGATCCTGCGTGCGGTCGAGCGCACACTTTCGGCTCGGGGTTTCGTTGTGCACACGGCAAGCGACGGGCGGTCGGCCGTCGGCGCCGTGGCCGATGACCCGCCGGATCTCGTGGTGCTCGATCTGAACCTGCCGCACCTCGACGGGCTGACGGCGTGCCGGGAGATCCGCCGCTCGAGCCGCGTGCCGATCCTCGTGCTGTCCGTGCGCGACGCGGAGGAGGACAAGGTCGCGGCGTTGGACCTGGGGGCAGACGACTATCTGACGAAGCCGTTCGGAGCGGCGGAGCTGCTGGCACGCGTCCGCGCGCTGCTGCGCCGGGCCGCCCCCGGGCCGACGGGAACGCGGTTCGTGGCCGGCGACCTCACCGTCGACGTCTCCGCGCGCGCCGTGACGCGCGGCGGCCTCGACGTGCATCTGACGCCGACCGAGTGGCGGTTGCTGGAAGCGCTCGCCGGGGCGCCGGGGGTGCTCCGGACCCACGACTGGCTGCTCGGTCACGTCTGGAGCGAGGGCGGGGCCCCCGACGTGGAGGCGCTCCGGGTGTTCGTGAGCCAGCTCCGCGCCAAGCTCGAGGCGGATCCGAGACGCCCGCAGGTGATCGCGACCGAGCCCGGCGTCGGGTACCGCTGGCAGCTCGAGCCGCCCGGCTAGGTCAGTCTCCGACGATCGTTGCGCGCAACGCGTGCTCCGCGCCGGCGCCCGCCAGCGCGACGAGCTCGTCGCCGGCGCCGAACACTGTCTCCGGCTGCGGGATGACCACGTGGCCGTCCCGCAGGATCGCGACGATCGCGGAGTCTTTCGGCATCCGCAGTTCGTAGAGCGGCCGACCGGCTGCGGGGGAGTCGGCCTCGAGCTTCATCTCGACGATCGAGATGCGCCCGCCCTCCAGCCGGAGCAGCTGGACCAGGTCGCCGGACGTGACAGCCTCCTCCACCATCGAGGTCAGCATGTGCGGGGGAGACACGGCGGTGTCGACGCCCCATTGGTCGGTGAACAGCCACTCGTTCTTCGGGTGGTTGACGCGTGCGAGCACGCGCGGGACCGCGAACTCTTGCTTGGCGAGCAGCGCCGTCACCAGGTTGTCTTCGTCGTCGCCCGTCGCGGCGACGACCACGTCGGTGTGCACGAGGTCGGCGTCGTCGAGCACCCAGGGCTCGCAGGCGTCGCCGAGCATGACGCTCACCTCCGGGATCTCCTGACGGAGGTCGTCGACGGTGGCGCGGTCCTGCTCGATCAGCGTGACCTCGTGGCCGCGGACGACGAGATCGGCCGCAACGTGCCGTCCGATCGCGCCCCCGCCGGTGACCAAGACCTTCATCAGTGGTGCTCCCCCGCCGCCTCGAGCGAGGCGTCCAACTCGTCCATATAGTCCTTGCCCATCATCACGATCAGGAAGTCTCCCTCCTGCATCGTGGAGTCGGCGGCGGGCACGAAGCCCTTGCCGCCGCGAGAGATGCCGGCGACCAAGATGTGTCCGTCGACGTTGAGCGAGGAGACCGGCTTGCCCACCAGATGGCTCGGAACGGGGACGCGCACGCGTAAGAGCTCCCCTCCGCCCAGGCTCTCGCGCACCTCCTTGCCGGTGTGCAGCAACATCAGCTGCACCTGCTTGACCCCCCACGTCGTCGTTGCGACGGTCGGGATGTTCAGCCGCTCATAGATCTCCGCGCGGCGAGGATCGAAGATGCGCGCGATCACCTTGGGCACGTGATAGTGCTCGAGCGCGACCCGTGCCGACACGATGTTGGAGTTGTCTCCACTCGAGACCGCGATGAAGGCGTCGGCGTCGCGGATGCCCGCCTCCTCCAACACATCGCGATCGAAGCCCAGGCCGACGATCCGTCGCGCGTGCTCTCCGGGGGGATAGCGGTCGAACGCGTCCTCGCGCTTGTCGATCACGGTGACGTCGTGGCCGGCCTCGCCGAGCGCGTGTGACAACTCGGACCCGACACGACCGCATCCCATGATCAAGACCCGCATCGGCGCACAGGGTACAAGTCCGGTCCCGAGGTGACAGGGAGCGTGGCCCGGGAACGGACCCCAGATATGCCTGAGGGCCGACAGCTGGAGGGAGCTGCCGGCCCCTCAGACGGGCTCGGAGGAAAGTGGTGTGTGGTGCTCCTTCCCGCTTGCCCGCCGTCGGGGGTGACATCCCTTCGCCGGTCGTGCGAGAACCTCTTTCCATGTGCAAGCGTCGTCCTCTCGGCGTGAGGGCGGCGTGAAGGATGCCGGGCGCCGCGTGAAGAACTCGTGAAGGCCCTTTCGGCGTTGGATCGGCCTCGGCGCGGCGGTAGCGTGTGCGCGTGGCCACCGAGCGCAGGGATTCCCGCATCGAACGGATCTCGTGGCGGGCGGTCCTCATCGGGCTGGTGGCCGTCGCATGTGCTGCCCTGCTTGCGCTCTTGACCAGAGAGCTGGGGCCAGGCTCGTCGACGGCGATCTTCATGCTGGCCGTCACGATGGCCGCGGTTAGCGGCGGGATCTGGGCCGGGGTGGTCGCCGCTTTGCTCGCCTCGATGATCTCTCCGGTGATCGAGCATCCCGACCTCGGGCTGCAGTTCGAACAGCTGCGCGACGTCATCGCCGCGGTCGTGTTCCTCGCGATCGCGGCGGTGGTCGGCCTGGTCGTGGGCAACGCCGCCGTCGAGCGACGGCGTGCGACCGAGCGCGAGCGGGAGGCCAGGCTCTTGGCCTTCCTCTCGACCAAACTGTTGTCGGGGGATGTGCCGGACCGGGTGCTCGACGAGTTCGTCGACGTCCTGCTCGTGCCCTTCGGGCTCGCCTCGTGCACCGTCCAGGTCACGCTCGACGGTCAGCCGATGTCCGCGACGGCGACCCGCGAGGGTCTCGAGCCCGGTGGACCGACCGAGCTCGTGCCGGTCGTGGTCGCGTCGATCCCGCTTGGCACGCTTTCGGCCGAACGGCCCGTGCGCGGTCGTCCGTTCACGAAGCGCGAACGTGAGCTGCTCGAGGCCGCGACCCGTCAAGCCGCCGTCGCGTTGGACCGGGCCCGGTTGGACGCCCGCGCGCGGCTCGCGCAGCTCGACGCCGAGACGAACCAGCTGCGCGCGGCGATGTTCTCCTCGGTCACCCACGACCTGCGCACGCCGCTCGCGTCGATCAAGGCCGGCGTGACGAGCCTGCTCGATCAGTCGACGACGCTTGGGGTGGAGCGGGAGCGGGATCTGCTGCTCACGATCCTGGAGGAGACCGACCGGTTGAACCGCCTGGTAGGCAACATCCTGGATCTCGCGCGGATCCGAGCGGGCGCGCTCATCCCTCGGCAGGTGCCGACCTCGGTGGACGAGGTCGCCGAAGTGGTGGTGGCGCGGATGCGCGCTCGCCTCGGCTCGGTCCGGCTTGAGCTCGCGATCGCACCCGACCTCCCCGAGATCGCTGCCGACCCGGTGCAGCTGGACCAGGTGCTGACGAACCTGCTGGAGAACGCCGCCCGACACTCCCCGAGCGGTGGCATCGTGCGCGTCCACGTCGGCCTTGCGGAGCACGGCGTCCGGGTCCGCGTCAGCGACGAGGGCCCCGGGATCCCTCCGGAGCAACGGGAGAAGGTCTTCGAAGCCTTCTATCGTGGCCGCGAAGAGCCGGAGCGTCCGGGGAGCGGCCTCGGGCTCGCGATCGCTCGCGCGATCGTGACGGCGCACGGTGGACGCATCTGGGTCGAGGAGACGACGGGCGGCGGCGCCGCGGTGGTGTTCGATCTGCCGATCGAGGAGGAGGTGGAGGCGTGAAGGTGCTGGTTGTCGACGACGAACCGCAGATCCGTCGCGCCCTGCGCACGACCCTCGAGGCCCACGGGTACGTCGTGGAAACGGTCGGCACCGGGGACGAAGGAGTCGTCGCGGCCGCGGGGCAGCCTCCCGAACTGATCCTGCTGGACCTCGGCCTGCCGGACATGGACGGGACCGAGGTGATCCGGCGGGTCCGGGCCTTCTCCGAGGTGCCGATCATCGTGCTGTCCGTGCGGGAGAGCCAGACGGACAAGGTCGCCGCGCTCGACGCGGGCGCCGACGATTACGTCACGAAGCCGTTCGGCATGGAGGAGCTGCTGGCACGGTCCCGGGCGGCGCTCCGCCGCCGAGGCACCGAGGAGCCAACGGTCCCGGTGCTCGCCTTCGGTGATCTGCAGGTGGATCTCGCTCGCCGCCTGGTGACGAGCGAGGAGGAGCAGGTACGTCTGACGCCGACCGAATATGGCCTCCTCGAGGCGTTCGTGACCAATCCGGGGAAGCTGCTTACCCACCAGTGGCTCCTGCGGCGTGTTTGGGGACAGGGGTACGGCACCGAGACCACGTACCTGCGCACCTACGTCCGGGCGCTCCGCAAGAAACTCGGCGACGACGCATCGGCTCCCGCGCTGATCGTGACCGAGCCGGGGGTCGGGTATCGATGGATCGCGGAGCCGAGCTGACGCTCTCGGCCGTCGTCACAGGCCGTAGCATCTGGTGCCGATGAGCAGCGCATCGAAGGGATCGACGGGCTCGGTCGCCAAGCGGGTCCTGGTGGGTCGGGCGTTCAACAGCGCGAACCTCGAGCACACGCTGTTGCCGAAGGTGCTCGCCCTGCCCGTCTTCGCCTCCGACGCCCTGTCCTCGGTCGCATACGCCTCGGGCGAGATCTTGCTCGCACTGACGCTGGCCACCACCACGCCGACGAAGTACGTGATGCCGATCTCCTTCGCGATCGCCGCCCTGATGGCGATCGTGGTGAGCTCCTACCGCCAGACCGTTCGCGCCTATCCCGGTGGCGGTGGCGCCTACATCGTCAGCAAGGAGAACCTGGGCGTGTTCGCCGGCCTGGTCGCCGCCGCCGCCCTGCTCTTCGACTACATGATGACGGTCGTCGTGTCGATCGTGGCGGGGGTGTTCGCGATCGGGTCCGCGTTCCCGTGGGCGAACGAGCACAAGGTCCTCCTCTCGCTGACCTTCGTCGGTCTGATCACCTTGGCGAACCTTCGCGGCACGAAGGAATCGGGGACGCTCTTCGCGATCCCGACCTACGGCTTCGTGGTGTCGATCCTCGTGTTGATCAGCGTCGGCGTCGTCAAGTGCCTCAACGGGTGCCCGACCGTGGTGCCGTCGCCCCACCAGGTCGAGACGGCGACGGCGGTGGCGGGGATCACGATCTTCGCCCTGCTCAAGGCGTTCTCGCAGGGCGCCACGGCCCTGACGGGGGTCGAGGCCATCTCCAACGGCGTCCCGGCTTTCAAGCGCCCGCAGGCGAGGAACGCCGCGGCGACCCTGGCGATCATGGGCACGATCGCCGTGACGATGTTCCTGGGCATCTCGTATCTGGTGACCCACGTGCACGGCGTGGTCGCCAGCGAGGAGCAGTCCGCGGTCGCGCAGGTGGCCAACGCGGTCTTCGGCGGCAGTTCGCTCGGTTTCTACATCGTGCAGACGTTCACCGCCCTGATCCTCATCCTCGCGGCGAACACGGCCTACCAGGACTTTCCGCGGCTCGCCTCGATCCTCGGCCGCGATCGCTACATGCCGAGCCAGTTCGTGAACCGCGGCGATCGCCTCGTCTTCTCCAACGGCGTCATCGTGCTGGGCCTGTTGTCGGCGCTGATGATCTACGTCTTCGACGCGAGCCTCGACAGGCTGATCCATTTCTACGTGGTGGGAGTGTTCACCTCGTTCACCTTGTCGCAGAGCGGGATGGTCCGCCACTGGATCCTGGAGGGGCGCAAGGGCGAGAACGCGATGAAAGGCTGGCGACGCTCGATCGTGATCAACATCATCGGCGCGGTCACGACGTTCGTCGTGCTGATCGTCGTGATCGCGTCGAAGTTCAAGGACGGGGCGTGGCTCTCGATCCTGATCATGGCGCTTCTCGTGCCGGTGTTTTATGCGATCCACCGTCACTACATGTGGGTGCGATCGGTCGTCCATCGCGGGGTCGAGCGTGTCGGCGTCGTCGGGACCAATCACATCGTGCTGCTCGTGCGCGAGATCGACCCGTCGGTCGCCGAGGCGCTGGGCTATGTCCGGTCTCTACGGCCGGAGTCGCTGCACGCGATCACCCCCGGCGAGACCGTCGATCCTGATCTCGCACGGCGATGGAGCGACTTCGCCGGCCGCCAGACGCCCGCGCTGACCCCGATCGGCGCCGGCAGCCTCACCGCCGGTGTGCGCCGGTTCGTGGCCTCCCTCGACCTGACGCCCCACGACGTCGTCACCGTGGTGGTGCCCGAGATGGTCGGCGACCATCTGACGAGTCACGTCGTGCACACGAAGGACCTCGTGCGTCTCAAGGCGGCGATGCTCGGCATCCCGCACGTCGTCGTCACCGATGTCCCCGTCGTGAGCACGCACGAGGGGCCGCGCGGCGTGGACGCCAAGCCGCTGATCCCGCATCGCACCGTCGCCCTCGTGTTCGTGTCGGGGGTGAACGACCTCACGATCCGCGCGGTGAACTACGCGAAGTCGCTCGATGCCAGCGTCACCCGCGCGATCTACTTCGACCTGGACCCGGAGCAGGCGCACCGTCTCGAAACCGCGTGGTTCGACGCTGCCCTCGAGATTCCGCTCGACATCGTGGAGGCGCCGTTCCGCGACCTCACCGGGCCGATGCTGGAGGAGGTGCGGCGCTACTCGTCCGACCCGGGCACGGTCGTCGACGTGATCGTGCCCGAGGTGATCGTGTCGCATTGGTGGCAGCTGCCCTTGCACAACCAGAACGCCTTGTTCATCAAGCGCCTGTTCCTGTTCGAGGATCGTGTCGTCCTGACCAGCGTGCCCATGCTCGTCAAGGGGACCCCCAAGCGCGAGACCGAGACGGTCTGAGCGCGCTAGCATCGAAGCCATGAACATCCGCCCCGCGACCAAGGACGACCTCGTCTTCCTCCGCAAGATGCTCTACGAGGCGGCACGCTGGAACCCGGATTGGCCACGGGAGCCGATGGAGGAGGTCCTCGCCGAGCCCATGCTGTTGCGGTACTACCAGGGCTGGGGCCGGGCCGGCGACGGCGGCGTGCTCGCCGAGATCGAGGGGGACCCTGTGGGCGCGGCGTGGTACCGGCTCTTCACGGACGGTGCACCCGGCTACGGCTTCGTCGACGAGAAGACTCCCGAGCTGTCGATCGCCGTCGTGCCCCTCCACCGCCGCAAAGGCATCGGCGAAGCGGTCCTTCGCTCGTGCATGGTCCAGGCACGGGAGGAGGGCTTCCAGGCACTGTCGCTGTCGGTGGCCGCGCACAACCGCTCGCGGATGATGTACCAGCGAGCCGGGTTCGAGCGCGTGGCGGAATCCGGGGATCACTGGACGATGGTCGCCAACCTCTAGCGAGGCCTGCGGATCAGTCGACGATGTCCATCGCGAGCGCTCGGCGGCGCTTGCGGACCCACCAGATCACGCCGATCACGAGGGCGATGCCCACCGCGATCGAGACCGGAACGAAGTACTGCTCCAGGGTCTGCCATTGGGAGCCGAGGGCTCTGCCGGCGAAGGCGAGGCCCACGCACCACGGGATCACCCCGAACAGGGTGAAGAGGGTGAAGCGCCGGAGGTCCATCCGGGCGACGCCGGCGGGCAGGCTGACGAACGCGCGGATCAGCGGGACGAGCCGGCCGAGGAATACGACGGCCTCTCCCCGGCGTTCGAACCACGCATGGGCCCGGTCCACCTCATGGGGCCGTAATAAGAGGTATCGCCCCCACCGATCGATCGCGGGACGGCCTCCCCAGGCGCCCAGGCCGTAGGCCAGCCAGGAGCCGACCATGCTGCCGGCGATACCCCAGGCGATCACCCAGCCGACCGAGAGGGCCGCGTCGGGACTGCCGAGGACGCTTGCGGCGAAGGCGGGAGCGCACAGGGCGCCCGCGAACGCCATCACGACCTCCGAAGGGATCGGGATGCACATGGAACCCAGCAACATCAGCACGAACACGGCCAGATACCCGTTGTCGGCGATCAGTCGCTGGACGGTGTCGGTGAAGACTGCGAGCAGGGGGAATACCTTCCGGTTGACCAGTGGGAACGCTCCGAAGCGTACCAACCGTTCCGAACGGCCCAGCCCGGACGGTTCCCCGGCCTTTCGCAGGCTCGGTGGTACCGTCCGGCCCCGAGGCGTCGATTCGACCGGCGCCGCGGCGAGATAAGAAGGAACCAACCCGAATGGGCAAGACACTCGTGGTGGTCGAGTCGCCGGCCAAGGCGAAGACCATCGAGAAGTACCTGGGTGCGGACTACGTGGTTCGTGCCTCCTACGGCCATGTCCGGGACCTGCCAAAGTCCAAGCTTGGCGTCGATCCCGAGCACGATTTCCGTGTGGAGTACGTAGTCCCGGACAAGTCCACGGATCATGTCGCGGTTCTCAAACGCGCCATGAAAGGGGCCGACGGCCTCGTGCTGGCCACCGACTTCGACCGCGAGGGCGAGGCGATCGCCCACCACGTGGCGACGATCCTGGGCGAGGACCCCCAGCAGGCGCGCCGCGTGACGTTCACCGAGATCACCCGCGACGCGATCCTCGAGGCCTTCTCCCATCCGCGGCACATCGATCGCAACCTCTTCGACGCGCAGGAGGCCAGGCGCATCCTGGACCGCCTGGTCGGCTACAAGATCAGCCCGCTGCTGTGGAAGCGGGTGCAGCCGGGGCTGTCCGCCGGCCGGGTGCAGTCCGTGGCCGTTCGGCTGATCGTCGAGCGCGAGCGCGAGATCAGCGCGTTCACGCCCGTGGAGTACTGGAGCATCGATGTCCGCCTCACGCCCCGAGGACCCCGAGCAGCCGTTCACCGCGCGACTCGCCGAGATACCCGAGGGCAAGCTCGCCGCGAACCCGGACAAGAAGGGCCTCGTGCTCGGCGCCGAGGGCGACGCCGCGACCCACGCCGAGCGCCTGCGTCGCGCCACCTACCGCGTCACGGCCGTGGAGAAGAAGCAGCGCAAGCGCTCCCCGGCGCCGCCGTTCACGACCTCGACCCTGCAGCAGGAGGCCGCGCGCAAGCTCGGGTTCGGCGCGCGCCGCACCATGCAGATCGCCCAGCGTCTGTACGAGGGCATCGACCTGCCCGGCGAGGGCTCGGTCGGGCTCATCACCTACATGCGAACCGACTCGGTCACGATCGCCGATTCGGCGCTGCGCGAGATCGCCGAGATGGTCAGGAGCGAGTACGGCGAGGCCTACACGTTGGCGGAGGCCCGGCGATACAAGACGCGGAGCCGCAACGCCCAGGAGGCGCACGAGGCCGATCCGTCCGACGAGCGTCGCTGCGCACCCCGCAGCGGATGGCGACCTCGCTCGAGCGCGACCAGCTCCGGCTCTACACCCTGATCTGGCAGCGCACCGTGGCCACCCAGATGGCCGAGGCGCGCTTCGACCAGGTGGGCGTCGACATCGAGGCGCTCGTCGCGCCGGCGGGCGCGCAGACGAAGGGAGGTTCGCTACGGCTTGCGCGCCACGGGCCAGACCCTGCAGTTCGACGGGTTCCTCGAAGCTCTACCGGGAGGGGCGCGACGACGAGCCCGACGAGGACGCCGAGGCGAACCTGCCGGAGCTCACCGCCGAGCAGGCGCTGCGCCATGCTCGAGGTGCTGCCCGAGCAGCACTTCACCCAGCCGCCGCCGCGCTACTCCGAGGCCACGCTGGTCAAGAAGCTCGAGGAGGAGGGCATCGGGCGGCCGTCGACCTACGCGTCGATCATCTCGACGATCCAGGATCGCGGGTACGTCCGGCTGGAGGAGAAGCGGTTCCGGCCCGAGGACGTCGGCTACGTCGTCACCGACAAGCTGATCGAGCACTTCCCCGACGTCGTCGACGTGAGCTTCACGCGCTACATGGAGAAGGAGCTCGACGACATCGCCGAGGGCCAGCTCGGCAAGGTGCAGATGCTGCACGAGTTCAACGCGCCGTTCGAGCGCGCGCTCGAGAAGGCCGAGGACTCCTTCGAGCGCTACCAGGAGGACCTCGACGAGCTGTGCCCGCTGTGCCCGACCGAGGGGCGTGAGCCGGGCAAGCTCCAGGTGAAGCTCGGCCGCTACGGCAAGTTCATCGGCTGCCCGAACTACCCGGAGTGCCGCTACATCCGCAACATGGACGGCACCGAGCGCGCCGAGCCGGAGATGCTCGACGAGACTGTGCCCCGAATGCGGGAAGCAGCTCCAGCGTCGCGTCGGCCGCTTCGGCCCGTTCGTCGGGTGCAGCGGGTACCCCGACTGCCGGTACATCAAGAAGGACCCGCCGCGGTCGCTCGAGATCCCGTGCCCGCAGTGCAACCAGGGCGAGATCGTCGAGAAGCGGACGCGCTTCGGCGTGTTCTTCGGATGCGACCGCTACCCGGAGTGCGACTTCGCCGTGAACAACGAGCCTCTGAAGGAGCCGCGCTGCCCGGAGGACGGCTCGCTGTTGCTGCAGCGGCCGAAGTCGATCCGGTGCTGGGGCTGCGGCGCCGAGTTCGACCTCGATATGCACCTCGCCATGCCCGGCCAAAAAAAAAAAAAAAAAAAAAAAAGAAAGAAAGAAAGAAAGAAAGAAAGAAAGAAAGAAAGAAAAAAAAAAAAAAAAAAAAAAAAAAAAAAAAAAAAAAAAAAAAAAAAAAAAAAAA
>CAWCDA010000058.1:0-28764 GCA_963794065.1 uncultured Actinomycetes bacterium
GGCTGGTCGGGCACATCCGACGGAGGAGATCTCATCGCGATCGCGACGGCGTTCGACGGGGCCTGGGAGCTGTCGGGCGGGGCACAACCGCAGCAGTCGTTCGGCTGGGCCACATCGTTCGGCGGTGCCCCCGCGGACATCACGATCCGCTACGGCGACCAGTTGCCGCGGACGATCGCGATGTGGCTCCTGGCGCTCGTCTGGGCGGCCGCGCTCTGGATCACGAGGAAGCCGGTGCGTCGATGAGGGCGGGGGGCCGTGCCTGGCTCGCGATCCTGTTGGCCGCGCTGGCCGTCCTCGGTGCCTCCGTCGCGGAAGGGCTCGGTGCCGCGACGCCCTCGGCCGGTCCCACGGGCGACGCGGTGTCGTCGGTCTGGTTGTGCCCGCACGGCGGCGGCCCCGGATGGCAGGGCTCGATCGAGATCGCCAACCCGGGGGACACGCCCGTGGAGGCGCGCTTCACCGCGTTCGGCGACGAAGACCCGGCGCAGGCTGGCCAGGTGGAGGTCCCGCCCCACGCGACGGTGTCGCGGGATGTGCCCGATGGCCTCCGGTCGGCCGCGACCGAGGTGCAGCTGTTCGGGGGATGGGCCGCCGTCGCCTGGGTGGTCCGCGCCGGCGGAAGGAAGCTGGCCTCGGCGCCGAGCCGTGCACGGACGCGCCGGGCGGGCACTGGACGGTCGTCGACGGCGTTACGACACAGCGGACCCATTCCTTCTTGGTCGTGATGAACCCGTTCGCGTCCGACGCGGTGGTCGACGTCGTGTTGTACCTGTCGGGACGACCGCCGGTCCGAAACTCGGCATGGACGGACCTCCCGATCCGAGCCGGTGGTTCCGTCGCGCTGGACGTCGGCTCCCGGGCGCTCGGCCAGGCGATCGTCGGCGCCGACGCATGGCGACACGCGGGCGGATCGCCGTGGGCTCCTTGGCTGTGTGCCAAGGCGGGTCTGTGCGCTCCACGATCGCGTCGCCGGCGTACGCAGGATCGTGGATCCTGCCCGTCGCCGGTGGCTCGGGCGGCGGCATCGTCTCCATACTCGTGCCGGGCGACCTCGGCGTCCGGTACGGCGGCACCCTGTTGCAACGCCAGGAGGATGCGCAGACGGCCGGCAATCTCACGGTCGTGCGGCAGGGCGGGACCTCGGCGGTCTCGGCCGCGGTGAGCACCGTCGGCGCCTCCTCGGTGATCATGGCGATCGCCGGCGAGGGGGTCATGGCCGCCGGACTCCGGGAAGCCGGCGCCGGCCCGGACGACGCGTCGACGGGCGGCACCGCGACCCCGGGGCCGGGATGGGTCGTGCTGCCCACGGCCGTCGGCGGCGCCGCGGTCCCGGCACTGGTCCTCGTCAACCCCGGAGACGCGCCCGTCACGGTGACGGCGTCGCTGCTGAACGGGGGAGCGGACACCATCTCGATCACGGTGCCTCCGCGGCGGACCGCGGCCGTACCCGTCGGCTTCCTCGACCGAGACCTGGCGGCGGGCGTGCTGATCGAGGGCGACGGTGACATCGTCGCCCTTGGCGCCGGCACGTCCGGGCCGGGGCAAACGGGGTGGTATGCGATGGCGATGGGCGTCCCGCTGCCCGCCGTCCCCGGCACCCTGACGTCGCGGTATCATCCGTTCCTTCCTTCCTGCGTCTGGAGACGGATCCTCGATGGCCACGGGACGACACGTACACCACCGCCGGCGCGCCGCCGTGCTCATCAGCCTTGCCGCGCTCGCGGGGGTCGCCCTCCTGGTGTTCGGCGGCGGCGCCTTCGCCGCGATCCGCTATGAGCACACCCACGCGAACCGGATCATGCCCGGTGTGACGATCGCGGGTGTCGATGTGAGCGGCATGACACGTGCGCAAGCCTTGGAGTCCGTTCGAGCGTCGGTGTCGGAACAGCTCTCCGAACCGCTGACGGTCACGGTCGGCAACGACCACTGGACCGTGACACCCGAGACCCTCGGTCGGCGTGCCGCCGCCGGGACGGCCGTGCGGAAGGCGTTCGCGGCGGGCGAAAACCTCGGCACGATCGATCGGGCGTGGCATCGCCTCCGCGGCGACGCGCTCGGGGTGGACGTGGCGGTCGACTACGCGACGACGGGCACCGGGATCGATGACTTCACGGCGATGATGGCCAAGCGGACGTTCGTCCCCCCGCGCGACCCGTCGATCGGTCTGAACGACGACCAGTCAGACATCGTGCTCATCCACGGACGCACCGGCACAAAGTTGAACGTCGAGGTGGCCGCCGCCGCGGTTTCGCAGGCGATCGCCGACGGGCGGTCCACCCTTCGGCTGCACACCCGCACGCTCCAGCCCAAGCGCACCGCGGCGACGATGGGGCGCACGATCGTCGTGCGGCTCGACCAGAACCGGCTGTACCTCTACGACGGCTTCAAGGCGATCCGTTCGTTCCCGGTCGCCACCGCGAAGCCCGGGTTCACGACGCCGGCCGGCGTCTGGAACATCTACGACAAGCAGGAGAACCCCACCTGGCACAATCCGGCGCTGGACTCCTGGGGCGCCGGTCTGCCGGCGGTCATCCCCGGTGGGCCGGGCAACCCGATGGGCACGCGCGCCATCTATATCGACGCGCCCGGCTTGATCCGGATCCACGGCACGTCCGACGATTCCTCGATCGGGCGGTACGCCTCCCACGGGTGCATCCGGATGCACAACAGCGAGATCGAGCAGCTATACCCGATGATCGATGTGGGGGACCACGTGATCGTCGTGGGGTCGCGGCCCGCGGGCGCCGCCTACTGGAGCGTGCCGCCCGCCTCCGACATCTGAGCGAAGATCTGAGCGATTTCTGAGCCCCCTCCCGCCCGGGCTGCTTGGAAATCACATCCATGTGATCTAGGCTGCCCGCCATGCGAAGCTGCGCGAAGATGCGATGTGGCAACGAACCGATGGCGACCGTGTCCCTCCTCTATACGGAGCGCCAGGTGGTCGTGGTCGACTTGATCCCCGAGCGGGATCCAAACCTCCTGGACCTCTGCAACGAGCACGTCGGGCGCATGACGCCGCCGGTCGGCTGGGTCGTGCGCGACGAGCGGGCCGGCGCCTCGATCGCCGTGTGACGGACCGAAGGTCCTCGGTCCAACGCCCGAACGGTGGTCACCCGAGGCAGCGACGGTCTGCGTGTTCGGGGGGCGTTTGGGCGAACCCTCGGCAGACGCGAGAGATGACTGCGCGGTGCTATGGTCACCGACCCCATCCCCGGACACACTGGACCCACGATGCCTGAGACCCCGGAACCTGCCCCGAGTGCAAGCAGGGCGACCTGATCACCATCTCGATGAGCGTCAGCGAGCGAGACCTCCAGTTCACGACCTGCCACATGTGCGAGTCGAAGTGGTGGTTCCGCGACGGGGAGCTCGTCCCGCTGACCTCGGTGATCGACCTCGTCGTCCGCAAGTAACTCATCAGTCGCTCCTCGCGTCGGCTCGGTAGGATGCGAGACCGTGACCGAACGCGATCTGAGCCGCATCTTCAAGGCCTACGACGTCCGCGGCGTCGTGCCGGATGACCTGGATGCGGGTCTCGCGCGAGAGATCGGCGCGGCGTTCGCCACGATCGCGGAGGGCGACGCCGTTCTGATCGGCCGGGACTGTCGCCTCTCGTCTCCCGAGCTTGCGGCCGCCCTGGCCGAGGGCATCGTCTCCCAGGGCGTCGACGTGGTCGACCTGGGATTGGCATCCACCGACCTCCTGTATTTCGCCAGCGGTTCGCTCGACCTGCCAGGCATCATGCTCACGGCCAGTCACAACCCGAAGCAGTACAACGGGCTGAAGTTCTGTCAGCCGGGCGCCAGACCCGTGGGCGAGGAGACCGGGCTCCGCGACGTCCGTGCCATCGTTGAGAAGGGCATCGAGCCGGCCGTGGGCGCGCCGGGTCGCGTCGAGCATAAGGATCTCCTGCAGGCGTATGTGGAGCATGTGCTCCGCTTCGTGGACGTCGAGCGGATGCGTCCGCTGACCGTCGTCGCCGACACAGCCAACGGGATGGGGGGTCTCGTCGTACCGGCAGTGCTCGAGCGGCTCCCGATCACCGCGCACTACCTGTTCCCAGAGCTGGACGGCACGTTCCCGAACCACCCTGCCGATCCTCTCAACCCCGAGAACCAGCGCGACCTGAAGGCCGCCGTCCTGGAGCACGGCGCCGACGTCGGGCTGGCGTTCGACGGCGATGCGGACCGAGTGTTCCTCGTGGACGAGAAGGCCGAGGACGTCAGCGGATCGCTGCTCACGGCCGTGGTCGCCGCCTCGATGCTCCGCGCCGAGCCGGGGGCGAAGGTCGTGCACAACCTGATCTGCTCCTGGGTGGTGCCCGAGACGATCCGCGCCAACGGCGGGGTGCCCGTGCGCACCCGGGTCGGCCATTCCTTCATCAAGCAGGTGATGGCCGACACCGGCGCCATCTTCGGCGGCGAGCATTCGGGCCACTATTACTTCCGCGAGAACTACCGGGCGGACTCGGGGTTGATCGCGGCCGTCGTCGCGCTCGGCGAGCTGTCGGGCTCCGGGGGTTCCCTCTCTGCGCTGCTCGCTCCGTACCGGCGGTACTGGGATTCGGGCGAGATCAACTCGGTCGTCACCGACCAGGCCGCCAAGATCGAGGAGTTGTCGCGCATGTTCGCCGACGGGCGGCAGGATCGTCTCGATGGTCTCACCGTGGAGTTCGACGACTGGTGGTACAACGTCCGCCCGTCCAACACCGAGCCGCTCCTGCGTCTCAACGTGGAGGCGCGCACATCCGAGCTGCTCGAGGAGCGCACCGCCGCGCTGCTCGCGACGATCCGAGACGAAGGAGGCGCCGCATGACCTTGGATCCCGACCTGGTGCAGATCCTGGTGTGTCCCAACGACCGCGGGGAGATCGACTACCTCGAGGACCAGCAGGTGATCGTTTGCCGCACGTGCGGCTACCGGTACCCCGTCCGCGATGACATCCCCGTGATGTTGATCGACGAGGCGGAGAAACCCTGAGCGACGCCGTGACGACCGTCGACCTCGACGACGCCGCGTCGCTCGCGGCGCTCGACACCGGCGACATGCTGGGGACGGTCGCCGCCCTCGGCGAGCACGTGACGGCGGGGTACGCGGCCGGCCGGGCCACGACCGGGCTGCCGGCGATCGACGATGTCCGCTCGATCGTGTTCTGCGGCATGGGAGGCTCGGCCGTCGCGGGCGACGTGCTTCGGCAGACGTTCCGCGATCGGCTCGCCTTCCCGGTCGAGGTCAATCGCTCGCCGATCCTGCCCGCGTATGCAGGACCCCACACGCTGGTGCTGGTGTCCTCGTTCTCGGGCGACACCTCCGAGACCCTGTCCGCGGCGCGGGAAGCCGTCCGCCGCGGGTGCCGGATCATCGCGATCACGTCCGGAGGGCAGCTGGGCGAGATCTGCGCCGAGCAGGGGATCGCCGCCGCGCCGGTGCCGCCCGGCTTCCAACCGAGGGCCGCCCTCGGACACCTGACGTTCGCGATGCTGGGCGCGCTCGAATCCGCCGGGCTGGTTCCGCCCCTCGAGCGCGACGTCGAGGAGGCGGTGACCACGATCGAGCAGCTGCGCGTCGGTCTCGGGCCGGAGGTGCCGGTGGTCGAGAACCCCGCGAAGGAGCTCGCGATGTGGTTGGGCGACCGGATCGCCGTGTGCTGGGGCGCAGAGGGCATCGGCGCTGTCGCGGCCATGCGTTGGAAGACCCAGATGAATGAGAACGGGAAGGTGGCGGCCTGGCACGCCGCGATGTCCGAGCTCGATCACAACGAAGTGGTGGGCTGGGGTCCGCCGACGGCCGCCCTGCACGCCGTCCTTGCGCTGCGGACCGATCACGAGCATCCCGAGCTCGCCGCTCGGTTCCCGCTGTCGGCCGATATCGTCCGAGCGGCCGGCGCCGAGGTTCGGGAGGTGCGCGTCGCCGATCGCGGACCGCTCGCGTCGCTGCTGTCGCTCATCGCGCTGGGCGACTTCGCCACCTGCTACGTGGGGTTGCGCCGGGGCGTCGACCCGACCCCGGTTGCCGTGATCGGCGGTCTCAAGGCCGCGCTCGCGGCCATGGACCTGGGATGAGCACGGGGCTGCCGACGCCCCCGGATCGCACGCCCCACACCGTCGCCGCGCTGATCCGAGAAACCTCGACGCTCGTCCCGTCGGTCGGCCTGGTGCTCGGGTCCGGCCTTGCCGACGCGATCGGCCCGGCGCTCGCGATCGAATCCTCCTTCGCGTACACCGACCTCGGGCTGCCGCCGACCGGCGTTCCCGGCCACGCGGGCACGCTGCTCCTCGGCGAGCTTGCGGGGGTGCCCGTCGTCGCCTTCAGCGGGCGCTACCACCTGTATGAGGGTCACGACGTCGACGTGCCCGCGATGCTGCCGCGGCTCGCGCAGGTCCTCGGCGCTCGCACGATGGTGTTGACCGCCGCGGTGGGCGGTCTCGTGGCGGGGGTGCCGGCCGGCACCGCCGTGATGCTGCGAGATCATGTGAACATGATGGGCACCGCGCCGCTGCGCGGATGGCGATACCCCGACGGGATGCCCGCCTTCGTCAACGCGGCGGCGATCTACGACCCGACGCTTCGGCAGATCGCGTTGTCGCGCGCCGAGGCCCTCGGGATCCAGGCCGTCGAGGGCGTCTACGCGGCCATGCGAGGTCCCGCGTTCGAAACGCCGGCCGAGGTCGACATGCTCGCCGGGTTGGGCGCCACCGTAGTCGGCATGTCGATGGTGCCCGAATCCCTTCCGGCGCATGCGCTCGGCCTGCGAGTGCTCGGTATCTGTAGCCTGACCAATGCATTCGGCGACCACGTCACCCACGAGGAGGTCCTCCGCGTGTCGAACACGACCGCGGCGGCCATCGGGAGGCTCCTCGTGGATCTGTTCCCCCGCCTCCCTCCGGAAGGAGCTTGAGATGGCAGACATCAAGGATCCCGCGCTCGCGACGGTCGGTCGCGAACGCATCGAATGGGCCGGCGGCGAGATGCCCGTGCTCGCGCAGATCAAGGAGCGATTCGAGAAGGAGCGCCCGTTGCAGGGCATCCGGATCGCGGCGTGTCTGCACGTGACGACCGAGACCGCGAACCTGATGGAGGCGCTGGCGGCCGGAGGGGCCGAGGTGCTGCTCGCGGCCTCGAACCCGCTGTCGACCCAGGACGATGTCGCCGCCGCCCTCACCGAGCAGAGCGGGATCGAGACCTTCGCGATCAAGGGCGAGGACAACGACACCTACTACAAGCATCTGAACGCCGTCCTCGATCTGCACCCGCAGATCTCGATGGACGACGGCGCCGACCTGGTTCACGTCTTGCACACGCAACGCGCGGACCAACTCGTGGACGTGATCGGCGGCACCGAGGAGACCACGACTGGCGTGATCCGGCTGCGGGCGATGGCGAACGAGGGCGCGCTCGCGTACCCGATCGTCTCCGTGAACGACGCCGACACGAAACACCTGTTCGACAACCGGTACGGCACCGGGCAGTCGACGCTGGACGCGATCATGCGCGCCACGAACCGCCTGCTCGCCGGTCGGACGATCGTCGTGGTGGGGTACGGCATGTGCGGTCGCGGCGTGGCCTCCCGCGCACGCGGGATGGGTGGCAATGTCATCGTCACCGAGGTGGACCCGACCGCGGCGCTCGAGGCGTTGATGGAAGGTTTCCGGGTGATGCCGATGCGCGAGGCGGCCCGGATCGGCGACCTGTTCATCACGCTGACGGGCAACACCAGCGTGATCCGGCGCGAGCACATGGACGTCATGCAAGACGGCGCGATCGTCTGCAACTCGGGCCACTTCGATGTGGAGATCGACAAGGAGGCGCTGCGGGAGCTCGCGACCGGCGGGGTCCGTCGGTTCCGGGAGTCGGTCGACGAGTACACGCTTGCCGACGGTCGTCGGATCTGTCTGCTGGGGGAGGGTCGGCTGGTGAACCTCGCGGCGGCCGAGGGCCACCCCGCGGCCGTCATGGACATGTCCTTCGCGAACCAGGCGCTGTCGGTCGAGTGGATGGTCAAGAACCACGAGTCGCTGGAGAACAGGGTCTACCCGGTGCCGGTGGAGATCGACAAGGAGGTCGCCCGGCTCAAGCTCCGCGCCATGCGCGTCGACATCGACGAGCTGACGTCCGAGCAGGTCACATATCTCAACTCCTGGCAGCAGGGCACCTGAGGAGCGGCTAGGCTCGATGCCGATGACCCCCCTCGTCTCGATCCGCGCGAAGTTCGAGCGGTTCCCCGCGGCGGTCAAGGGCGCGCTGCTCGTGCGCGGAGCCGACGGTCAACCCCATCAGATCAGGCTGGAGGCCGCGCGAGCCGCGGAGCTCGGCGGCGGACAGCCGCACCCTGTCGGGATCGAACCGGTGGTGCTGGAGGCGGCTCCGACCCAGGACACGTTCGTGCCGTTCGAGATCTCGACGATGGAGATGGCCGCGGGGTGGTACCGGATCGAATGCAACGTCATCGTCGACGGCGAGCCGGGGGTGGTGCATCCGGGCGAGCCGTTCGTCATGCCCTGGCCACGCGCGGCGGTGCGCCGTGGCAGCGTCACGATCGGTGCGAAGGTCGCGACGGTCGCGCTCGAGACCCTCGAGTGCCTCGGCGACACGGTCCGTCTGTCGTTCGCGTCCGACGACGAGCCGACTGACCTGTCGCTGTCGGTGGACGGTCGGCCGCACCCGATCCTCGAGGTGGCGTTCGACCCCGAGTCCGGTCGCGGCAGTGTGATCGGCTATCCGGTGCTCCGCGGAGACGAACACCTGTCGATCGAGCTGCCGGGGGAGTCCCCGGTGACGGTCGCCTTGCCCTAAGGGTGTCGGTGGCGGCCCGTAGGGTCGCGCTATGTGGGGCCGAGCGCTCGACGCCGTCTATCCGCGCCGCTGTGCCGGGTGCGGCACGGGCGCCTGGCCGTTCTGCGAAGGCTGCGTCCGCGAACTACGCCCGCTCGGACGGCCGTGGTGCGAGCGGTGCGGCAGCCCGTCGATCCTGCCCGTGCCCGCCTGCGGCGATTGTCCGCCGCCGGCGCTCGATTCGACACGGGCCGCCTTCGTGTTCGAGGGTCCGGCGCGACGCGCGATCCACCGGCTGAAGTTCTCCGGATGGCGCGACGTGGCGGCCGCGATGGCCGACGCGATGGCGGCGCTCGGCCGGCCGGCCGCGGCCGACGTGATCACGTGGGTGCCCCTCGCCCGCGGCCGGCGAGCGGAGCGCGGGTACGACCAGGCGCGTGCCCTCGCCGTGGCCCTCGCGCATCGGCTCGATCTTCCGGCCGTGCGCCTGCTTCGACGCCCCGTCGCCACGGGCCCCCAGGCCCGTCGATCCGGGCAGGAGCGCCGCGCCGCGATGCACGGGGCCTTTCGGGCCGTCCGATCGGTGCCGCAACGGGTCCTGGTCGTCGACGATGTGCTCACGACCGGGGCCACGCTCGCGGCCGCCGCCGAGGCACTGCGCGCCGCCGGGGCGCGCGAGGTCCACGCCGTGGCGGCCGCGCGTTCGTTGCCGGGCAGGGCCTCGTTGCGGGCCGTCGGGCGGTCGGCCTATCCTCGGGTGGGCTCACGTTCGGGTCTGTGGTTGCCCGGGGATCGTTCCCCGGTAGTCGATGCCAGTCGCGGGCGAAACGACCCACGTAAGGCCACCGTTGGTGGCTGAGCATGGCGCGGTTTAGATGTAAGTCCTGCCCCGGCTGACCCCGAGGGAGCGGACGGCGAAGCCGGCCGCGAGCGAGGGGGCGTCCGGGAGAGGGCGGGAGTGCGACCGTCGTGGACGTCCAGACGGCCGTGCGAGCGCCTCGGCAGGCGAGTGTGGGGCAAAAGACCAGGTCAGCCGGACGCGGAGCCCACCGACGACAGGAGGAATGCCCCGATGGACATGACCTTCACGGGTCGAGGCGTGCAGGTGACCGACGAGATCCGGGGCCTCGCGGAGCAGAAGCTTGCCCGGCTCGGCCGGATCGAGCCGCGGGCAACCACCCTCGATGTCGAGGTGATCAACGAGCACCACCCGAAGCTCGACGGGCTCAAACGGGTCGAGGCTTCATTGCGGATCCCGCGAAAGACCTTCCGCGCACATGCCGAAGCAGAGGATGTGCCGACGGCGATCGACCGTGTGCGCGCCAAGCTGGAACGGCAGCTTCGCGATCATCACGGCCGGAAGAAGACGGCGCACACGAAGGGTGCTTTAGGATACGCGCAGGCTGCCGCGCCGGAAATCGACGCGGAGTAGACGGCGGAAGGAGCCGGGGTGACCAAGAGCAGCGACAGCGAGCGACTCCGCGTGATGATCGTGGACGACCACGCGCTGTTCCGGCGGGGGCTGGAGATGGTCCTCGGCGACGAGGAGGACCTCGAGCTCATCGGCGAGGCGTCCGACGGCCAGGAGGCCGTCGAGAAGGCGCAGGATCTGATGCCCGACGTGGTGCTGATGGATGTGCGCATGCCTCGACGCTCCGGCATCGAGGCGACGGCGCAGATCCGAGACCTCCTGCCGCACGTCAAGATCCTGATGCTGACGATCAGCGACGACGAGGTCGACCTCTACGACGCGATCAAGGCCGGGGCGTCCGGTTACCTCCTGAAGGAGATCCCGATCGAGGAGGTCGCCGACGCGATCCGTAGCGTGTGGGCGGGGCAGTCGCGCATCTCTCCGTCGATGGCGTCCAAGCTGCTCAACGAGTTCGCGGCGATGTCCAAGGCGACCGACGAACGCCCGCCGATGCCGTCGCCGCGACTGACCGATCGCGAGATGGAGGTCCTGAAGCTCGTGGCGCAGGGGCTCAACAATCGCGACATCGCCAAGCAGCTGTTCATCTCGGAGAACACCGTGAAGAACCACATCCGCAACATCCTCGAGAAGCTGCATCTGCACTCGCGCATGGAGGCGGTCGTGTACGCCGTGCGCGAGAAGATGATCGAGATCACCTGAGGTGCCCACCGACCCGACGATCCACGCCTTCCGAGAGGTGCTCGAGGAGAGCCTCGACGAGATCCGGCGGGGGATCGCCGACCTGTCGGTCGAGGAGCTGAACGCAGCGCCCGCGGGCGGGGAGACGAATTCGATCGCGGTGATCGTGACCCACGCGCTCGGGGCGACCCAGTCGTGGCTCAGTCTGGCGATGGGCGCGCCGCTGCCCCCTCGCGACCGGCCGGCGGAATTCCGCGCCGTTGCCGACGAGGGATTCGCCGCATGGACCGAGGACAGGATCGCGCGGTGCCTGTCGGTGCTCGACGGCGCGACCTGGGACCCGGCACGCACGGGCACGCCGAACTGGAGCCCGCAACGCGAGGAGCAACCGCGCACCGCCGCGTACGCGGCTGACCATGCGCTCGCGCACCTCGGCGAGCATGTCGGCCACCTGCACATGACCCGCGAACTGCTCGCTCGGTAGCCGACGACGCCCTCGCGGCGATGACGCACCGCGGGTGTGCGACCGGGGCACGGGTAGGCTGTTCGCGTGAGCCACTCGGACGAACGCTCCGTCGCACAGCTGCTCGTGGCCTGTCTGGAGAACGAGGGCGTCGAGTACGTGTTCGGCCTGCCGGGGGAGGAGAACCTCCATGTGATCGACGCGTTGTCGGACAGCTCGATCCGGTTCGTGACCACCCGGGACGAGCGCGGCGCGGCGTTCATGGCCGATACGTACGGCGCGCTGACCGGCAAGGCGGGGGTCTGTCTGGCCACCCTCGGTCCCGGCGCGCTCAACCTCGTCCTCGGGATCGCGAACGCGCAGCTCGATTCGCACCCCTTGGTGGCGCTGATGGCGCAGGCCGGGTTGCATCGCCTCTACAAGGAGTCGCACCAGGTGGTCGATCTCGTCGCGCTGTACCGACCGGTCACGAAGTGGGGCGACATGATCACGCTCCGTGACGCCACGCCCGAGATGGTGCGGAAGGCGTTCAAACAGGCCGAGACCGAGCGGCCCGGCGCGACGTTCATCGTCCTGCCGGAGGATGTGGCCGAGCGCACGACCGGTGCGCAGCCGCTGAAGGTCAACGTGCCGCGCGATCCGTCTCCCTCCGACGATCAGGTCCACCGCGCCGCCCATGCGCTTGGACGTGCGAACCATCCGGTGGTGCTTGCCGGCGCCGGAGTCGCGCGCGATCACGCGGTGGCGGCGCTCCGGCGGTTCTCCGAGCGCCTCAACATCCCCGTGGCCACCACCTTTCAGGGCAAGGGCGTGATGCCCGACGATCACCCGTACGCGCTGGGGACGATCGGCTTCATGGTGAAGGACTACGCGAACTTCGGCTTCGACAAGGCAGATCTCGTCGTCGCGGTGGGCTACGACATCGTCGAATACTCGCCGTCCCGCTGGAACCCGATGGGCGACAAGCGGATCGTCCACATCCACCGAACCGTCGCAGAGGTGGACGCGAACTATCCGCTCGAGGTGGGGCTCCAAGGGTCGATCGGGGAGGCGCTGGATGCGATCGCCGACGCCTCGATCATCCACCCGGTGACGGCAGAAGTGCCGCCGGTCAAGGCGCTGCTCGCCGAGGAGTGGGAGCACGGTGCGGCCGACGCCTCCTTCCCGGTGACCCCGGCCAGGATCGTCCACGACATCCGCGCTGCGATGGGTCGCGACGACATCGTCCTGTGCGACACGGGCGCGGCGAAGATGTGGATGGCTCGCCTGTACCCGACCTACGAGCCCAACACGTGCCTGATCTCCAATGGCCTTGCGACGATGGCGTTCGCCCTGCCCGGCGGGATCGCGGCGAAGCTGGTCCATCCCGAACGGCGGGTGTTGGCGGTGATGGGGGACGGAGCCTTCTTGATGAGTGTCGCCGAGCTGGAGACCGCGGTGCGCGAGAGAGTGCCGCTCGTGGTGCTCGTCTGGGTGGACGGCGGCTACGGGCTGATCGGCTGGAAGCAGGACATCCACTTCGGACGCCGGTCGGCGGTCGCGTTCGACAACCCGGACTTCGTCCAGTTGGCGGAGAGCTTCGGCGCGGTCGGTCATCGCATCGGATCGGCCGACGAGCTGTTGCCGACATTGCAGGCTGCCCTCGAGCACGACGGCGTCAGCGTCATCGCCTGCCCGGTGGACTACGCCGAGAACGCCCTGCTCGTGGAGCGGTTGGGGGCCCTCGAGGGCTCCCTGTAGCCGCGGCCGCTTCCCGGCCATCCGCGGGACCGCGGGTACGATAGGAAGCCCGAACCGAATCCGAAGGAACGTCCGTGCCGATCATCGACAAGCTGTCCAATCTGGGCGAAGGCCGCAAGCTCAAGAACCTGCAGGAGCTCTCGCGCCTCGTGAACACCTTCGAGCCCGAGGTCGAAGACCTCACGGACGAGGAGTTGCGCAGCAAGACCGCCGAATTCCGGCAGCGCGTCGACAACGGCGAGGGCGTCGACGATCTGCTCCCGGAGGCGTTCGCGGTCACCCGCGAGGGCGCACGCCGCACGATCGGCCAGCGCCACTTCGACGTGCAGTTGATGGGCGGAGCGGCCCTACACCAGGGCAACATCGCGGAGATGAAGACCGGCGAGGGCAAGACCCTCGTCTCGACGCTCCCCGGCTACCTCAACGCCCTCGAGGGCAAAGGCGTGCACGTCGTGACCGTCAACGACTACCTCGCCAAACGTGACTCCGAGTGGATGGGCGGCATCTACCGCTTCCTCGGGCTGGACGTCGGGCTGATCCAGGCCGATATGACGCCGGCGCAGCGCCGGCCGGCGTACGGGGCCGACATCACCTACGGCACGAACAACGAGTTCGGCTTCGACTACCTGCGCGACAACATGGCGATGCGCCTGGACCAATGCGTGCAGCGCGGCTATCGCTTCGCGATCGTGGACGAGGTCGACTCGATCCTGATCGATGAGGCGCGCACGCCGCTGATCATCTCCGGCATGGTCGCCGACTCCGCCAAGTGGTACCAGACCTTCGCGCGCGTGGCGCCGCGGCTGACCCGCGACGTGGACTACGAGGTCGAGGAGTCGAAGTTCCAGGTGGCGGTGACCGAAGCGGGCGTCGCCAAGGTCGAGGAGATCCTGCAGATCGAGAACCTGTACGACAACGTGAACACGATGCTGGTGCACCACCTCCACAACGCGTTGCGGGCCAAGGAGCTCTACAAGCGGGATGTCGCGTACGTGGTCGCCTCGGGCGAGGTGAAGATCGTCGATGAGTTCACCGGCCGTGTGTTGGAGGGACGGCGGTACTCCGAGGGCCTGCACCAGGCGATCGAGGCCAAGGAGGGCGTCAAGATCAAGGAAGAGAACCAGACCCTGGCCACGATCACGATCCAGAACTACTTCAAGATGTACGACAAGCTCTCGGGCATGACCGGGACGGCCAAGACGCAGCTGACCGAGTTCGAGGAGACCTACAAGATCGGGGTCGTCGAGATCCCCACGAACCGCCCGAACGTACGGCTGGATCTGCACGACCTGATCTACAAGACCGAGGACGAGAAGTGGGACGCCGTCGCCGACGACATCCTCGAACGAAACGAGCAGGGCCAGCCGATCCTCGTCGGTACGGTCTCGATCGAGAAGTCCGAGCGCCTCTCGGGCGTGCTGAACCGTCGCGGCATCGAGCATCACGTCTTGAATGCGAAGAACCACGAGAAGGAAGCGCAGATCGTGGCGCAGGCCGGGCGGCGCGGCGCCGTCACCGTCGCGACGAACATGGCCGGACGCGGGGTCGACATCCTGCTCGGCGGGAACCCCGAATATCTTGCACGGCAGGAGATGGCGGCTCGGGAGTTCGACAACGACCGGTACCTGCTCTTCGAGATGGACGAGGAGGAGCGCCAAGAGTATGAGGAGGCGTACAAGCCGGTCTTCGCGAAGCTGAGGGACCAGACCGACGCCGAGCACGATGAGGTGGTGGATCTCGGCGGTCTCTACGTGCTCGGCACCGAGCGCCACGAGTCGCGGCGGATCGACAACCAGCTCCGCGGACGCTCGGGCCGTCAAGGCGACCCTGGTGCGTCGCTCTTCTACCTGTCGCTCGAAGACGACCTGATGCGCATGTTCGCGTCGGATCGCGTGGCCTCGATCATGGAGCGGTTCAAGTGGCCCGAGGGCGAGCCCATCGAGGCCAAGATGGTCTCCAAGGCCGTCGAGAACGCCCAGCGCCAGATCGAGGAGCTTAACTACGAGCGCCGGAAGAACGTCCTGAAGTACGACGAGGTGATGAACGGGCAGCGCGAGGTGATCTATGCGGAGCGTCGCAAGATCCTGGAGGGGCAGAGCCTCAAGGAGCAGGCGCTCGGGTTCGTCGAAGACGTCGTGCGCGAGGTCACCGCGGAGTGGGCGCCCGCAGACGTCTACCCTGACGACTGGGATCGTCCCGGGCTCCTGACGGCCCTGGCCGAGATCTTCCCGGTGCAGAGCACCGAGGAGGACATCGCGAGGTTCACCGAGGCGCCTGAGATCGCCGACCATTTCGTCGCCGAGGCGCTCGCCGCCTACGACGCCAAGGAGGAGGCCGTCGGCGTCGACGTGATGCGCGAGCTCGAGCGCGTCGTGTTGCTCAACATCACCGACACGAAGTGGCGCGAGCACCTGTACGAGATGGACTACCTACAGGAGGGCATCCACCTGCGGGCCTACGCCCAGCGCGACCCACTCGTCGAGTACCAGCGGGAGGCATTCTCGATGTTCGAGGCCCTGACCGCCTCGATCCAGGAGGACTTCGTCAAGTACATCTATCGGGTCGAGTTCGTCCGCCGCGAGGAGCAGGCGCCGGCCCCGCGTGTGCAGCGGCTCTCAGAGAACCGGGACGAGGTCGCGTCTGGGGCCGGCGGCGCAGGCACGGGCGGTGGCTCTGCGGGCGGCGGCGGGCCGCAACCCGGCAACCCGCAGCAGGCGATCAGCGACAAAACCCCCCGCAATGCCCCGTGCCCGTGCGGCAGTGGCCTGAAGTACAAGAAATGCCACGGCGCCGCGGCGTAGGGGGGCCCTGGCCTTCAGACCGGCCGGGACATCAGCTGGATCGGATTCTCGGGACCGAACAGGTCGAGTTCGGCCGCCGGTGAGAACCCCCTCGCGAGGTAGAACGCCCGGGTCGCAGCGTATTCCGGGCCCGGGTCTTCGCGATCGGAAAGGGTCTTGACCAATAGGAGGCGCACGCCAGTCCCCGAGAGATCCGCGACGAGTCCTTCGACGAGCCCGGTGCCCACCCCGTGTCCGCGTTCGTCCGCGTGCACAGCCAGCCAGGAGATCTCCGCCGTGACATCGGACGGCCGGACGACGGTCAGGAACCCGATGACCCGACCGTCGCGTTCGGATACGAGGCCCGGGTGTGTGCGCACGGCTTCGGCGCACTCCTCGATGCCCTCCTCCAGACCGAACCAATCGGGCAAGCTCGCGATGATCGCGTCACAGGCCGGCGCGTCCTCGGGGCCGAGCGGGCGGATCCGATCGGCCATCGTCAGCGGAGCGCGAGCTTGCAGGACGCCGGCACGAGCGAGCCGCGGTCGATCCGTTCCACCGCGAACCGATCGTCGTTCAGGTCGACGCTGGTGGCGAGCTCGAAGCTGATCCACAACTCGCCGGGCTGCGCCGGCTCGAGAAGGTCGGGCAGCTCGGCCAGTGTGGCGCCGACGAGCTCGGCCCGGTGACAGTAGCCGGAGACGGCCGCGCCGCGCACGTCCGGGCTCGTCCACGCCGCCAGAGTCAGCCAGGCACCGATCGCGGCCGCGGGGTTCGCGAACCGCCCCAGCGCAGCGGTGCCGGCCGAATGCATGACCGCCCCGTCCATCTGTCTGATCGCCTCGCCGGTCATCGTGTCGTCGTCCGCGCTCGGCGCGTCGATCAGCAGCCACGTGACGGGCTCGGCGTCGATCACCACGAGGCCCCGGGGGTCGGCGTCGGCCTCGGCGAGCACGGTTTCGAGCAGTGAAGTCTCCATCGCTTGGCCAGCATACGGTCTCACTCGCGGCGAGGCGGACAGGCTGGACGATCTTCGCCGGTAGACTCCAGCGCGATGAGCGAGTACACGGAGCGCCTGAAGGCGATCGGCGAGCGCGTGAGCGCGGCACGGGGGTTCCTTTGACGTCGATGGCAAGCGGGCGCGCGCTGCTGCGCTCCAGGATCAGGCGGCCGATCCAACGCTGTGGGACGACCCGGCCAAAGGGCGGCGCATCACCTCCGAGCTCGCCCGGCTGAACGCGGTCGTCGACGGCTTCGACCGCTTACAGGCGAGGCTGGACGACGTGGTCGCGATCGACGAGCTCCTGGCGGAGGCCGACGATCCCGAGCTCGCGACGGAGCTGGCGAGCTCCGTCACCTCGCTCGAGGACGACCTCGAGGCGGTCGAGCTGGAGGCGCTCCTGTCGGGCCCGTACGACGCCAACGACGCGATCGCGACGGTGCAGGCGGGCGCCGGGGGGACCGAGTCGATGGACTGGGCGGACATGCTGTTGCGGATGTTCTTCCGTTGGGCGGAGCGCCACCAGTTCCCGGTCGAGCTTGACGAGGTGCACTACGGCGACGAGGCGGGCATCAAGTCCGCGACGTTCACCGTGCACGGGCACAACGTCTACGGGTTGCTGTCGGCCGAGCGCGGCGTTCATCGGCTCGTCCGGATCAGCCCGTTCGACGCGCAGAAGCGGCGACAGACGAGCTTCGCGGCGCTCGATGTGATCCCCGCGCTCGATGAGGCGGAGGCCGAGGAGGTCGAAGTGGACGACGCCGACCTGCGGATCGACGTGTACCGCTCCAGCGGTCCTGGCGGACAGGGGGTGAACACGACCGACTCGGCGGTGCGCATCACGCACTTGCCGACCGGCATCGTGGTGGCCTGCCAGAACGAGCGATCGCAGCTGCAGAACAAGGCGACGGCGATGAGCATCCTGAAGGCGCGGTTGGCGGAGCTCGAGCGCGAGCGCCGCGAGGAGCACATGGACGAGATCCGGGGAGAGCGCAAAGCGGTGGACTTCGGGTCGCAGATCCGCAGCTACGTGCTCGCGCCCTATCAGATGGTCAAGGACCATCGAACCGAGGAGGAGGTCGGTGATCCGCAGCGCGTCCTCGACGGCGACATCGACCGCTTCATCGAGGCGGAGCTGCGTCGCAGGGCCAGCGGATAGCCTCCACGGAACCGCCATACCCCTCTGTTAGGGTGATTGACGTTCGTTCCCTTCCCCCAATCACGACATCATGATCAGTCTCCAGCGCGTCTCGAAGACGTACAAGAACGGAGTCGTCGCCCTCGACGACGTCTCGATCGAGATCGAGAAGGGCGAGTTCGTGTTCCTGGTCGGGCCTTCGGGCTCGGGCAAGTCGTCGTCCCTGCGGCTGCTCCTGCGCGAGGAGGATCCGACGACGGGCGAGGTCTTCGTTGCGGGCAAGAACCTCTCGAAGCTGTCGTCGTGGAGCGGCGTGCCCAAGCTCCGCCGCAACCTCGGGACCGTGTTTCAGGACTTCAAGCTGCTCCAGGACAAGACGGTCTTCGAGAACGTTTCCTTCGGCCTGGAGGTCATCGGCAAGGCCAAGCACGTGATCGACCAGCGCGTGCCCGAGATCCTCGAGTACGTGGGCCTGGGGGACAAGTTGAACAACTATCCGGATGAGCTTTCCGGCGGCGAGCAGCAGCGCGTGTCGATCGCTCGTGCGTGCGTGAACCGTCCGCTCGTGCTGCTGGCCGATGAGCCCACCGGCAACCTCGACCCGAACACGAGCGTCGATATCATGCGGCTGCTCGACAAGGTGAACAAGATCGGGACCACCGTCGTGATGGCCACGCACGACCAGGCGATCGTTGATGCGATGCGCAAGCGCGTGATCGAGCTCGACAAGGGAAAGGTCGTCCGCGACCAGTCCCGAGGGGTGTACTCGTAGCGTGCGTCGGATCGAATTCTATTTCCGAGAGACGGCCGCGGGTATCCGGCGGAACGGCACGGTCGCCTTCGGAGCGGTCTCGACGGCGTTCATCGCCCTGTTCCTCTTCGGACTGGCGCTGTTGATCCGTCGGGAGATCTCGCTCGTGATCGAGGGCATCACCGGGAACGTGCAGGTGGCCGTCTATCTGACCGACACGGCGCATCCGGACACGATCGTCCACCTGCAGGACACGCTGCAGCAGCTGCCCGCCGTCGACTCCGTCTTCTACGAGGACAAAGCCGCGACCTGCGCACGCGCCAGAAATGTCTTCGCCGGGAATCAGACGATCCTCGAGAACGTGTCGTGCGATACCTACCCGACCTCGTTGCGGGTCACGTTGAAAGATACGAGCCAGTACGAACAGATCACGGCGGCCCTCGCCTGCGAACCCGACGATCAGGGCAACATGAAATGCGCCGAGCCCGGCGTACTCAACGTCGTGGACTACCGTTCGATCCTGGATCGATTGTCGGCCATCACGACGACCCTGTCGGTCGGACTGTTCGCACTGGCGGTGGTCATGCTCATCAGCGCCGTCGTGCTCGTCGCGAACACGTTGCAGATGGGGATGTTCGCGCGACGCAAGGAGATCAGCATCATGCGTCTCGTCGGCGCGACGAACTGGCGGATCCGTGTGCCGTTCCTCATCGAAGGCGGGGTGGAGGCGTTGGTCGGCGCGGCGCTCGCGATCCTGGCCCTGTTCCTCGGCAAAGTGTTCTTCGTCGATCAGCTGGCCGGCAAGCTCGTCTGGTTGCCGCTCGTCCGGAACAGCGACGTGCTGGCGATCCTTCCCTGGATCATCATCGCGGCGATCTTCGTCGCCGCGGTCGCCGGCACGGTCGGCATGCGGCGCTTCCTCGACGTCTAGGCCGTGTAGCCTGCCCCACCATGGGCTCGCGCGACACCGGACGTTCCGACGACAGAACCGTCGCGACCAACCGCAAGGCGCGACACGACTACGAGCTGCTCGATGCCTACGAATGCGGCATCCAATTGACCGGCAGCGAGGTGAAGTCGCTGCGCCAGGGCCAGGCGTCGCTGGTGGATTGCTACGCGCGTCCGCGCGGCAGCGAGCTCTGGCTGGAGGGCCTGCACATCCCGCCGTACGAGCAGGGGGACAAGCGAGCGCACCAGCCGCTGCGGCCGCGCAAGCTCCTGTTGCACCGTCGGGAGATCGAGTCGATCCAACGAGACATGATGGAAAAGAGCCTCTCCCTCGTGCCGCTGCGCGTGTATTTCACCCACGGGATCGCGAAGGTCGAGATCGCCCTTGCGCGTGGGAAGCGGCAGCACGAGAAGCGGCAGTCGATCGCGAAGCGCGACGCTCAGCGCGAGGCCGAGCGCGAGCTCGGGCGGCGCCGGTGACCCGGCGACGACCAGGTCGTGCAGGTGCGTTCGTTCCGTCGCTCTGAACTGAGGCTCAAGGACGGTCGGTGACCCGCCGTATACTGGGAGGCACAACTACATATGGGGGTGTACTGGCTTCGATCCGGACGTTTGCCGTCTGGGAGAAGCGGGCCGTGATCCCGGATGTCACGTTAAACGCCGGACAAACACAAGCGCCAACGACGAGTTCGCGCTCGCTGCCTAGTCTCTAGGTAGCTGCTCGCCCCGTGTGCCTGCGGTCGGGGACCGAGTATCACCTGAGCAGGCTTACCCCGCCGGTTCTGTTCGGAGGCCGGCGGGGAACAACGCATCCGGACTGGCCCCGAGGTCCTCTGCCGATGGACACCGACGGGTGAGATCTGTGCATCGGCTCCGCCCGAAGAAGTCCCAGTCGGTCGCCCGGAGACGCGGGTTCAAATCCCGCCACCTCCACGATATCCCTTGCAGGGCAATAAGCCCTAAAGCACGTCGGGAAGGTCGCCGTACCGGTCGAGGATCTCGTGTGCCCACGCCACGGCATCTCGCGCGCGGATGCCGCTCGGCTGTGGTCTTGTCCAGAGTTCGAGGTTCTGGAGCCGGTTGTCGTCGCGACGGCCGTTCCGGTGGTGAACGTTCTCGAAGGACTCGAGATGTCGCTCGAGTGCCTCCTCTACGACGAGGATGTGTTCGAAGACGTATCCCTTTTGCGCGCCCTCGGGTGCGTCGGTACGTAGAGCATCCGGTATCCCCGGTGGTGGCGGGTGCGACCACCTCGCCAGTTAAAGTTCGCCGCCCCGACCTGCCCGTGTCTGGCCCAACAGGCAGCACACCGCTTGGACTTCTTCTGCTTCGTGTTGGCACAGGCGCACGTGTCCTTCGATCGGCAGGCTGGACAAGCCGGGTGCCCGCTCGAAGGGGTGTAACGCCTGTCGCATTGGACGCAGACGGCCACTCGCCAGGCTTGCACAAGGGACCGCGCCGCATCGTGACGGATCGCACGATCCAGGGGCCGTTTCGCAGAACGGGTCAGGTCGCTTCGGGCGCGGCGATGCGGGCGGTCGCCAGCATCGTGCCGTCGGGCGTTGTGATCACGAGCTCGTCGTAGGGCACGAGGTCCTCGTGGGTGACGAGCCAGGTCGCCGCCTCACCGTCCGTGAACGTGAGGGAAGGCATCTTCAACGACGTCCCGTTCTCACCGAGCAGACGGGCGTGCGCCTCGCCTGTGTAACCCGGGGCCTTCGCGAGGACGATGCCCCACGAGCTCCAGTCCTTGCCCGGCTCGCCGTCGTACAGGACCACCGTGCCGGAGACCGCCTGGCCGTCGACGCCGTTGAGCGTTCCCAGGCGGAACTCCTTCCCGCCAAGCGCGTCCAGCAGTGCCTGGTAGCTCCCGGCGTCGGCCTGGACCTGCGCCGCTTGCCGCGACCGCGAGATGCCGTAGGAAAGCGACACCGCCACCAGGATCACCGCGGCCGCGACCGCGAGCCAACGCCACGCGGCTCCGTGGCCGCCCGAGGAGCCGGCAGGGGCGGGGGGTTGCGCAACAGGCTCGTCCCATTCCTCGGCCAAGACGTCGAGCACGTGTCGCCGCAACGACTCGGGCGGATCCTGCTCGTGTGTGGCGTGCGACAGGGCGGCCACACCGTCCTCCAGGCGCAGGCGTTCGGCTCGGCAGTCGGCGCAGCCGCGCAGGTGCTTGCGGACCCGTGCGTCGCTCGTATCGTCCAGGGACCCCAGCAGGTGCTCGGGGAGCAGGTCGCGAACCTCGTCACACGTCACGGTCCGCCTCCTTGGCCATCTCGGTGCGCAGTTTCAGCAGCGCGGCGTGGATCCTTGTCTTGGCGGTGCCCTGCGGGATGCCCTCCAGCGCCGCGACCTCGGCGGTTGTGCGGCCGCCGAAATAGGCGAGCTCCAGCGCGGAGCGCTGCTCGGGGCTGAGGGTGGACATCGCCTTGCGTGCGCGCGACGCCATGTCTGCGGTGGTCGCCAGGTCGTCGGGTCCGGGCGCGGGATCGTGCACCGGCGGCGGGCCGAGCTCCTGCAACGATCGGGATTCCAGCACGCGGCGCCGCAGGGTGTCGATCGCGAGCGAACGCGCGGTGAGCAACACCCACGTCTCGAGTCGTCCGCGCTCCGGGTCGAATCGAGCGGCCGTGCGCCAGAGCTTCACGAACGTGTCCTGCACGAGATCCTGTGCCGCCTGATCGTTGCCCAGCATGACGATGCCCAATCCGTAGATGCGCGACGAGAACCGGTCATAGAGCGTGCCGGCAGCGCGCTCGTCGCGGCCAACGAAGGCCGTCATGAGCGCGGTGTCCGCTCCCGGGTCATCTGTTCGCACGTTCCGCACGGTACTCCTGCGGGGAAGTACGGGCGAGGGGGTCGGTCGGTTCGCTAGGCTCGCGGGCCATGTCCGAGCCGGTTCGCGTCTCCCGCCGCCGTGCGCGGCAGCTCGCCGTGATGGGCCAGCTGCTGGACGCTCCTCGCAGAACCTCGATAGAGGACGTGGTCGCCCGGCTCGGCAAGGTGCAGATCGACCCGACCTCCGTCGTCGCCCGCACCGAGCACCTCGTGTTGTTCAGCCGTCTCGGACCTCGGTTCCGGGTCGCCGATCTCGAACGGCTGGTGTGGCGGGAACGAGCGCTCTTCGAATACTGGGTGCACATCGCGCCGATCCGCGACCTTCCGTTGCATCGGATCTCGATGCGGCGCTACCCCGACAGCGACTTGAAACGGCACAGGTACGTTCGGGAGTGGTTGGCCGCCAACGACGCCTTCGTGCGGTACGTATTGGGTGAGCTTCGCCGCCGCGGCCCGTTGCGTGCGCGCGACCTGGAGAACCGAGCCGCCGAAGGGTGGCGGGTCGGCGGCTGGAACGACGAAGGGCAGAGCGCGCCGATGCTGCTCGACATCCTGTGGTTCCAGGGCAAGGTCACGATCGTCGGACGAGACGGGCAACAGCGGATCTGGGATCTCGCCTCGCGGTCGCTGCCGACGGTCCCGACCCGGCCCAAGGCCACGCTGGCGGTCGAGCTCGTCGAGCGTCAGCTGCGGGCACGCGGAGTCACGAAGCGGGATCGGTTGGGGACGCTGTTCGACGGGGAGATGCCCGGTCGCGAGCGCGCCGTTGCCGACCTTCTTCGCGCCGGGATCATCGTGCCGATCGAAGTGGAGGGGCTGACGGGTGCGTGGTTCACCCACCGCGAGCTCCTCGATACCACGTTCCGGGGACGCACCGTGGCGCTCTCACCCTTCGACGCGCTGATCAACGACCGCGGCCGGACGGAGCGGCTCTTCGACATGTACTACCGCATCGAGATCTACGTACCGAAAGCGAAGCGTCGATGGGGCTATTACGTGTTGCCGGTGCTGCGTGGCGATCGTCTCGTCGGGCGGTTCGACCCCGCGTTCGACCGGACGGAGAACACGTTGCGGATTCGGGCGATCCACATGCAGGACGACGAGCGTCCGGGCGACCGGGACGCCGTCGACAAGGCGATCGCCGAGCTCGCACGGTGGCTGGGCGTCGACGACGTCAGGCGACCGCCCGGCTAGCGCCGGGAGCCGATCCTGCCGTACAGCGCGACCCAGTCGAACACGTCCAACTCGGCGGCGCGAGCGCCCGTCGACAGGCCCCGTTCCCACGCGAACGCGGACCAGGTCCGACGAGACATCGCGAGCGCGTCGCCGAGCGGACTCCCGGCGCGCGCGAAGCCGCGCGCCACGAGCCGTCGATAGGCGGTCCGATCCCGCTCCGGGAGCAGGGCCTCGACCCGGCGCCGGACGACGAGAAAGCCCGCGTCGACCCTGGGAGGAGGCACGAAAGCGTCTCGGCGAACGACGCGCGCGAGCCTGAAATCCCACCACGGCGACCATCGGAGCGTTGCGAGCGTGCTCGGCGCCGCCTGGGCCCGCTTCCGGGCCGCCTCGTGCTGGATCAATACATCGAGGCCGGTCAGCGGCGAACCCGGGTCGTCGAGGATGCGCTGCAGGATCCGTGTTCCGGATCCGAACGGGAGATTCCCGACGACCCGGAACGGCTGGTTCGGCAGCGGGACCCGCAACGCGTTCGCGCAGCGCACGGTCAGCCGCGGATCGGCGCCGAGCTCACGCTCCAGGAACGAGGCGCAGGCGGGGTCGAGCTCGACCGCGATGACGCGGCGGGCGCGACGCAGCAACGGCCCGGTCAGGCTCCCTGTCCCGGCGCCGAGCTCGAGTACGAGGTCGTGATCGGACACACCCGCCTGCGCGACGAGCTCTGCTGCGAGGGCGTCGCTCCTGAGGAAATGCTGACCGTCAGCTGCGCGACCGCTCGGCCGCGGCGCGCGTCCTCGCGCGGCCACGGACCGTTACCGTGATCGGACCCATACCCGAAGTCTAACGTCGCGCGGGTCAGCGCAGATGGATCACGTTCGCCGTGATCAGATCGGCGGCCTCCGTGCAGAGATACCCCACCACGGCCGCCACGTCGTCGGGCTGGGCGATGTGGAAGAGCTCGTCGCTGTCCCGAACGAACGCCTCCACCTCGGGCGTCACCCATCCGGTGTCCGTCACGGGCGGATGCACCGCGTTCGCGGTCACTCCGAACGGCGCGAGTTCCATCGCGGCGCTCATCGTCAGATTCTCGAGTGCCGACTTGGCCGCGCCGTAGGACACCTCGTCCGGGAACCCGAGCGGCCCGCCGGAGGTGAGGCCGACGATCCGGCCCCAGCTGGCGCTGCGAGCGACGTGCCGCTCGGCGAACGCGGCGATCAGCAGCGCCACGGCGCGGGCGTCCACGGCGAACACCCGGTCGAACGACGCGGGCGTCAGATGCGTGGTCGGGCGCCCCACCCGGTCTGGTCCGGTCGGTCGGAACGTGTCGGCGACCCAGTCGCTCGCATTGTTGACCAGGATGTCGACGGGACCGAACCGCTCCTCGGCGGCGTCGAAGATCTTCTCCGCGGCGCTCGCGTCCGCCAGGTCCGCCTCGACGGCCGCCGCACGGCCACCCGAGGCTCCGATCGCCGCGATAACGTCTTCCGCGTCTGGGCGTTCGTCGCCCGCACGTCGAAAGAAGGTCACGAGGACTGCGGCGCCGGCGTTCGCGAGCGTCCGTGCGACGGCCGCGCCGATCCCGTGGTTCGCACCCGTCACGATGGCGGCGTGTGTCTGCGCTCTGTGGTCATCGGATGCCTGCACGCGTCCCTCCGATCGAGGGCACAGCATATGTCCGATCTAGTGGGTGCCGGCGCTCGCGGCGTCGGGCACCATCTGATCGTTCGCGAAGCGATCGGGCGAGAAAGGCCGCATCAGCTCGGGCGTCTCGCCGGTCGCGATCCGCTCGGCCATGAGACGACCGAAGATCGGCGAGCCCTTGAACCCCCAGGTCCCCATGCCGGACATCAGGAAGAACCGGGAGACTTCCGAGGCGCCGAGCAGCGGGGAGGAGTCCGGCGACATGTCGCAGAGGCCGGTCCATTGCCGCATCGCGCGCGCCTTCGCGATCGTCGGGAAGATCTGGATCGTGCGCTTGGCGGCCTCCGCGAGGAAGCCGAAGGTCGAGCGCGTCGAGTACGTGTTGTACGGCAGCACTTCCGCGCCGACGAGCAGCTCGCCACGAGCCGTCTGCGACACGTAGACATACAGGTCCATCGAGGAGAGCAGACCGTCGAGGACATGCCTGTACGGCTCGGTCACGAACGCCTGCAACGCCATCGTGAGGATCGGCAGTCGCAGGCCCGCCATCGCGGCGACTTGGCTGGACCACCCGGCCGTCGCGTTCACGACGAGGCCGGCGGCGATCTCGCCACGTTCCGTCCGAACGCCCCGGCATTCGCCGTCGAGGACGTCGATGCCGGTGACCGGGGTCTGCTCGTGGATGTGCACACCGCGACGCGTGGCGCTCGCCGCATATCCCCACACCACCGAGTCGTGCCGGGCGAACGAGCCGGGCGGGTGGAAGGAGGCGCCGAGGATCGGGAACTCGCCGCCGCCGGTCAGGTCGACCAACGGGTTCATCGTCGCGATCTCGGCAGGCGTCACGACGTCCGTCTGCACGCCGTAGGCGCGATTCAGGAGGGACTTGTCACGCTCGACCTCGAGCGAGTCCCATGTGTGACACAGGTCGAGCTCGCCTTGGGTCGAGAACAAGAGATTGAAATCGAGCTCTTGGCTGAGCGTGCGCCAGATCCCGAGGCTCGCCTTGTACAGCGGCACCGTCTCCGGCGTGTTGTAGTTGGCCCGCACGACCTGCGTGTTGCGACCCGAGCCCCCGCTGCCGATGTAGCTCGCGTCGAGCACCGCCACGTTCGTGATGCCGTGGCGCGTCGCCAGGTTGTGCGCAAGCGACAAGCCGTTGACGCCGCCCCCGACGATCACGACGTCATAGGAAGGCTTCAGCTCGTGACGCTCGAGGAAGGTGCGATGACGGAACAGTCCGGTCATGCGATCACCGGAGCATCCCGCATCGCTCGCTCCCGCAGATGCTCCCGCCAGTAGGCGGGGATGAGGATGGTGAGGCCATCGGGCTCGCCCAGCACCTTGGCTGCCACGTGCGCGACGTCGCCTTGGACGAAGCGGCCGTCCTCGGGCGCATCGAGCTGCGACAGATAGGAGAGAGCGTGCGCGGCGTCGTCGCCGACGAGCGACCACGCCGCCCACCCGTCGGTCACGTCGAGCACGACCGCATCGCCGTCGAGCGCCGCGATGCGGTCGACGACCTCTCGCACGACGTCAGTGGCGACCGCCGGCTGGCACAGGAAGAGCGCCTCGTCGTCCGCGGTACGGACCACACGCGTCCCGTAGCCTGGCTCGACGAGCGCGTCGAGCGCGGTGGCGTCGGCGCTGCACAGCACGACCGCGAGCGGACGGTCCCGCATCTCAGCCACGCAGCCGCACCCCTTCCGGGTCGTAGAAGGGCGTCGGCACGACGCTGGCGGTCAGCTCGCCCGCCGACAACGACTCGGGGAAGACGCCGTCGATCCTCCGGACCCATCCCAGCCCGATGCCAGCCCCGACGGCGTCCGAGGCCGCGCACGAGGTGACGCGCCCGACGATCGCGCCCTCGACGGCGAGCGGCGCACCCCGTTGGGGCGGCCCGTCGAAGCGCAGCCCCACGAGCTTGCGCTCCAGCGGGAGCTGGGCCATACGATCGAGCGCCTGCTTCCCGACGAATGCCTGCTTCGTGCGCGACACGGCCCAGTCGAGCCCGAGCTTGGTCGGATGATCGTCGGGCATCGTGTCCTGGGCAAGGTAGACATGGCCCTTCTCGAGGCGGAGCACGTCGAGGGCGTCGAGGCCGTGGGGGAAGATGTCCCAGGCGCGTCCGGCCTCGATCAAGGTGTCCCATAAGGCAACGCTTCGGCCACGCTGGTGGTGCAGCTCGAAAGAGCACTCGCCCACGAAGCCGACCGCAACCGCGCGGCACGGCACGCCCGCCACCGTGATCTCCGCGTGCCCCGGGTACGGGATGGCCGCCCGCGACAGGTCGTCGCCGCTCAGCGTGGCGAGCAGATCTCGGGCGTGCGGGCCCGCAACGTTGATCGCGCCGAGCTGCGCGGTCTGGTTCACGAGGTGCACGTGCAGGTCGAGCCGGTCGATCCAGTTGCGGAGCGTCGCCTCCATGCGGTCGGCGCCGCCCGACGTCGACGTCAGGTAGAAGGATCCGTCGTCGAGCGCCGCCAGCAAACCGTCGTCCATCACGTAGCCGCCCTCGTCGAGCGCGAGGAGATAGCGCGCGCGTCCCGGCGCAACCGCGCCGACGTCCAGCGGGAAGGCCCAATCCAGCAAGGTCCTTGCGTCGCGACCCGCGACCAGGAACTTTCCGAGCGTCGACACGTCCATGATCGACACCCGCTCCCGGACCGCGCGGATCTCCGCACGCCGGTCGCCGTAGTGGGCCGGGCGCATCCAGACGCCGGACCGATCCAGACGGGCGCCGCCTGCGAGGTGTGTGTCGTGCAGCGCGGTGCGCCGCTCGATCGCCTCGTGCACCCCACCGATCAGGTCCTCCAGGCGCGGGGCGCGGGTCGGTGGCCTCGCGGTCGTTCGCCCCTTGGCCCTCGGGACGGCGCCCTTCGCCTCGGTGAACGCCGCCAGGTGCCGCGAGCACAGCGCGCCCTGGCACGGTCCCATCGTGGCGGTCGTGTACCGCTTCAGGATCTCCGACCCGGTCCAGCCCTCGTCCCAGGCCGCCTCCAGGTCGTGCACGCCGACGTCCTCACAGACACAGACGTAGCCGGCCTCCTCGAGGATCGGCCAGGGCTCGGCGACACGGGGCTCGACGGGGTGGCCCGCCGCCGCCGCCCGGCCGCTCGCCTCGGCTTCCACCAGCGTGCAACCCGGCATGACCACGTCGCCGGCGCCGCACACTTCCGGGTCCGGGCTCATCCGCAGCAGGGCATCGCGCGGCGCCCACCCGAGCGACAACACGAGCGCGTCGCAGGCGAACGCCCGCCGGCCCTCCGGGGTGAGCACGGTTGCCGAGTGCACCTGTTTCGACCCGCGGGCCTCGAGCACCCGTCCGCGCACCTCGGTCACCTCGACACCGGCCTCGCGGAGCGCCTGTGCGCTGCTGACCGCCTCTTCCGTGTTCGCCAC
>CAWCDA010000059.1:0-15386 GCA_963794065.1 uncultured Actinomycetes bacterium
CCGAGTGTCGCTCGCGCCGAGCGCTTCAGCCGGCGATGTCGCGGCGTGAGAATCGGTAGACCGCCGCGCCGAGGAAGACGACCGTGTAGGCGAGGCTGATCGTCAGGCCGGTGCGGATCGGGTCCCAGTCGATGGGCGTGCGGAAGAGTCCGATGAACGCCTGCCACCCGTGCGTGGGCAGGAACCCATGGATCGCGTGCAGGCTCGAGATGTTGTCGAGGATCTCGCTCGTGATCGCGACGATGATCGTGGCGACCGCCGCGCCCGGACCTGAGTCGGTCTGGGTGGAGATGAACACGCCGAGCGCCGCGAGTCCGGAGACCGCCAGGACCATGTAGGCGGCCGTCTCGAGCATCCGCAACACGGACTGACCCATCGAGAGCGTGGTGCCGCTCAACGTGACGATCGGGTGCAGCCCGAAGACGATGCCGCCGGCGACCACGCCGGAGAGCGCGACGAGCACGAGCATCGTCGCGAGGAGCGTCATCGCCGCCGCGTACTTCGACACGACGAGCCGCGGCCTCGGAACCGGTCGGATCAGCAGGTACCGCAGGGTGCCGCCCTGCGCCTCACCGGCGACCGAGTCGCCGGCGAACAATCCGGTCGCGAGCGGCAGGAAGAACGGCTGGATCACGATCAACCCCGTGAGTGCGGCGAAGAATCCGTTGGACAGGATCTGATCGAGGAAGGGCGGGCCCTCGCCGCTGTCCGGACCGGTCGGCGGGGACAGCTTCAGCGCGGTCACCATGATGATCGGGATCGCGGCGAGCGCCGCGGCGATCAGGTACGTGCGCCATCGGCGCAGCGCCTTCATCCACTCAACGCGGAACATCTTCGCCCTCCACGAGGGCGAGGAACACGTCCTCGAGGCTGTCCCGCTCAGGCGTCAGGGCGCTGACGGCGATCCCCCCCGAGACGAGGGCCGCGTTGACCGCCGCGGGCGAGGCACCCGAGAGACGAACCCGCAGCACGCCCGAGCCCGGGCGGAGACCGCCGTCTCCCGGCAGCAAGGCGACGCCTTGGAGCCCTTCGATCACCGTTCCCGCGGCGGCCGCGTCATCGACCTCGATCCGCACGCGTTCGGCGATACCTCGGAGCGAGCCCGGCGGCCCTTCGGCGAGCAGCTTCCCATGCGCCAGGACGCCGACCCGGTCGCACATCGCCTCGACCTCCGCCAACAGATGGCTCGAGACGAACACGGTGGTTCCCGTGTCGGCCAGGCGACGCAACAGCAGTCGGATCTCGCGCATCCCCTGCGGATCCAGGCCGTTCGTCGGCTCGTCGAGCACGAGCACGTCGGGCTTGCCCAGCAGGGCCGCGGCGATCCCGAGCCGCTGGCGCATCCCCTGGCTGTATGCGCGGACCCGCTTCCCGGCGGCGGCCGTGAGATCGACCGTCTCGAGCACCTCGTCGAGCCTCGACAGCCGCATGTCGGTGCCTTCCCCGCGGCCACCCGCCCGAGCGAACACCTCGAGATTGCGCCGGCCTGACAGGAATCGATAGAAGCCGGGCTCCTCGACGAGCGCGCCCACCCGCTCGAGGGCACGGCGCCCGTCGGCGGAGAAGACCGGGGCGTCGAGCAGCTCCACGTCGCCGCCGGTGGGGCGCACGAGTCCGAGTGCCATCCGGATCGTCGTGGTCTTGCCGGCACCGTTCGGACCGAGGAAGCCGTAGAGCTCGCCGCGTTCGATCGAGAGATCGAGCCCGTCGACGACCGACTGCTCGCCGTAGGTCTTGGAGAGTCCCCGTGTGCGGAGCGCCGTCAAGGCAGCTGTGCGGCCGTCGCGTTCAGCTCGGACACCGGCACGGCCCCGGCCAGCAGCCAGGTGCCCGTTGTCGTGTCGACCACGGTCGCGGATGCGAGCGGGCCCGAGTAGGGAAGGAACGCGGCGGCCTGCTCGGGCACCGGCGACGTCAGGCGGTAGGCGATCACCGTGTCGAAGCCGGTGCCGAAGGTGAGGGGCTTCTGGTGCGTCATGTCGCCGCTCTCCGCGTGTTGCCCACCGGTCGGCAACGCCGTCGTCGTCACGGCGGCACCCGCGGGCGGGATGAACTCGAACATCGAGGGGTCCACCGGTCCGAAGGAGATCGACGTGAACCCGGCACTGATCGCCGGTGCGTCGACTCCCTTGGCGAACACCTGGACCCGCAGCGGCACCCAGTTGTTCGCGTCGAGCGAGACCTCGATGCTGCCGACCAACGTGGTCGTCGAGGTCGGCGTGAGCACGAGCGTGTAGGTCGGCTGTTCGGCGACCCACTGGTTGCCGGTCACGCTCAGCTCGGCGTAGGGCGCCAGCCGGCGCACGATCTTGGTCGCCAGCGTCGCGGGGTCCGGTGGGGTGACTGTCTGCTGTTCGGCGGCTTTCGCCTGCATCGCCGCCGCGTCGTACGTCAGGTGCTTCGCGGTCTGCGTCTGCGAGTCCCAGAACCAGGCATCGGTGGTGTTCGCGACGAGGTCGCGCTCGCCCGCACGAAGCAGGTTCGCGATCCGCAACCCATCGGGTGAGCGCCACACCTTGTACGTCTGGTCGCCCATCAACAGGTCCGCGAGACCGCTCGAAGACCCACCGAGGCCGGTGGGGAGCTGCGGAAGGCCGAGATTCACGCTGGAGGACGCCTCGGCTGAGAAGGACGGCGGCGCTGTGGCTGACTCGCCCGCGGTGATCAGCTTGGAAACGAGCTGCTCGGCGCTGAGCGGTGGAAGGGTTGGCGGAGCGGGCTCTGCGTTGCCCGCGACCATCCCGCCGACGATGAGCGCCAGGACGACCGCGAACACCACGGCCGCGCCTGCTCGAGGGGAAAGACGCATGCGGCTCACGCTCTACCTATAGCACCGACCGACGCGAACGATCCGTGTCCCGCCTGAAACGTCGCAGAACGGTCAGGTGGGAACCTGGATCATGCGCATCATCGCCGATGTGAACGCAGGGATGTCTGCAGGCCAGCGCGATGTGACGAGGGCGCCGTCGACGACGACCGGCTCGTCCACCCAGTTGCCGCCGGCTCCCGTGATCTCTTCGGGGACCCCGTCGTGCCAATACGACGTCAGTGTCCGTCCGCGAACGAGGTCCGCCGAGACCAGCAACCAGGGCCCGTGACAGAGCGACGCAACTGGTTTCGACGCGGCGAAGAACGACCGAGCGATCTCTTGCGCGTGCTGGATACGTCGCACCGTCGCAGGCGCGCCATCGGGAAACCCTCCCGGGATCACGAGCAGGTCGTACTCCTCCGGATCGACATCGTCGATCGGAAGGTCGGGAGCGATGGAGTAGCCGTGCTCGCCACCGATCTCGTCCATGGTCGGTGCCGCGATGTCGACACGGATCCCGGCGTCGAGCAGCCGGAAGAACGGCACGAAGAGCTCCATGTCCTCGAACTTGTCAGCAGTGAGGATGATCGCCCTCAGATCGCTCGGTTCGGATCCCGACTGCACGTCCTGCATCCTCATCGCGCGCTCGCCCCTCTGGTCGTCTTGCCGATCGCACCCACACGCCGTGTCTGCGATCGAGTGCTTTGAGGAAGTATCCGGCGACACCGTGGGCGTGTCGAGCAGGTGAGAGTCAGCCCCCGTTAGGCCGCGACGCCCCCTAGCTCGTAGATCCCCGAGCTCTTGGAGCACGCGATGCGCGAGAAGAGCAGGTCGGGGCCATCCAGCGACGTCGTATCCACGTCGACGCCATCCGGTAGCTCGGCGATCTTCGTTGGGGTCGAGCCCAGGCTTGCGACCGGCAGCGAGAAGAAGATCACCTGTACGCCACAGCCGAACCCGGAACGAACGAAGAACACCGTTCCGTGCGCCTCGTCGACGGTTGCCGCGTATTGCGGCCGGCCATTGCGCGTCGGGATCGTGGTCTTGGTAGCGGTCAGCGCGTCATAGAGATAGGCGCGGCACGTCTTGCGCCCGCATGAGCTCCACGTCACATACTGTTCGCCCACCGTGTCATTCGTGTTGAAGTTGGCCGATGGTAGACGTGCCAGCTTGGTCACATCGCCGCTCACGCGATCGTAGAGAAGCAGGTCCGCGTACCGCACGCCGTTGACCTTCGTGTTGCGGAAGAACGTGATGTAGGCGGTCGAGATCCGCGGCTCCCACTCCCACTTCGGAGAGTTGATGGCACCCGGGACGTGGACGCTCGTTTGCGTGTCGAGATCGAACATGCGGATCGCAGACGTGTTCGCCCACTCCTGGAAGATCACCGTGTTGGTGCCCGGGTCGAATCCGCCGGGGCCGCCCGCCGTGCCGCGGGCGTTGAGCTTCTGGTTGGTGCCATTCGTCAGATCCCTCGCGTACGCGTTGTACTGACGCGGGTGAGCCTTCGAGTTGCTCTGATACACGAGATAGCTCGCGTTTCGGAACGGTTCCCACTGGTCCTTCGGTGGGTCATACACCTTCGTCGGCGTGACCACAGCCGAGGCGACCTGCGGCACCAACAAGACGAATGCCACTACCAAGAGCGACGTGACACGACGAAGGACCATTTCGCACCCTCCTCAAGATCAGACGCCGTATCGTTGCACCAGATGCCCGAATCAGCAACCCCACTCGGCGCTACCCGCTCCACCGAGGGACCCGAGTTGAGCGGTTGCCCGCACGTCATACTCCCTCCAGGATGATCACCTGCGCAGCGTGCGGTTCCGAGAACCGAGCGGGCTCGAAATTCTGTAACGAGTGCGGGACCCCGCTCGAGGCCGTTGTCGCGCCTGAGGAACGCCGGGTGTGCACGATCGTGTTCTGCGATCTGGTCGGGTTCACGCAGAGATCGGAATCGCTGGATCCCGAAGATGTCCGGCAGTTCCTGCTTCCCTACTACGACCTGATGACCGAGGAGGTCGAGCGCCACGGCGGCGCGATCGACAAGCTCTACGGGGACGGCGCGATGGCGGTGTTCGGCGTGCCGAGCGCGCACGAAGACGATCCCGAGCGCGCGATCCGCGCGTCGCTCCGGGTCCTCGAGCGGCTCCCCTCGCTCGGACTCGATCTCGAGGCGAGGATCGGGGTCAACACCGGCGAAGTGGTGGTCGCTTCGGACCACGCGCAGCGCGGCGATGCGCTGACCGGCGACACGGTCAACACCGCATCCAGGATCCAGTCCGCCGCCCCGGTCGGCGCCGTCGTTGTCGGGGAGCCCACCTACACCGCCACCACGCACATCTTCGACTACGACGTCCTCGACCCGGTCGAGCTGAAGGGCAAAGCGGAGCCCGTTCCGATCTTCCGTCCGCTGGCGCCGATCGCGACCGTCGTGACCGGTGGCGCCGAGGCCACGCCCTTCGTCGGGCGGGAGCAAGCGTTGGCGTCGCTCACGGACGCGTTCGGTCGGGCGAGATCCGGTACGCCGACGTTCCTGACGATCGTCGCCGAACCCGGGATCGGGAAGTCACGGCTCGTGCGTGAGTTCGCCCGCTACGTCGACGACCTGCCCGACCTCGTGACATGGCGACAAGGACGATGCCTGCCCTACGGCGAAGGCATCTCATTCTGGGCGCTCGGCGAGATCGTGAAGACCCACGCCGGCGTCCTGGATACGGACGACCAGCAGGAGATCTCGGCCAAGCTCGATACGGTGCTCACCGAGCCCGATCAAGGCACACGCGCCTGGATCAAGGACCGGCTCGCACCGCTCGTCGGACTCGAGACGACGACCACGGCGCCGGAGCGCAGCGAGCTGTTCGCCGCCTGGCGACGGTTCATCGCGCAGATCGCGTCGCCGGACCCGTTGGTGCTCGTGATCGAGGACCTCCACTGGGCTGACGACATCCTGGTCGAGTTCTTGCGGGATCTGCGCGCGTCGATGACCGATCTGCCCGTGCTCGTGCTGGTGACGGCGAGACCGGAGGTCGCCGAGCGCCACCCCGGCTGGCTCGATGACAACGAGCTGCGATTGCGCGCACTCGACGCGACATCGATGCGCGAGCTCGTCGGCGCTTCACTCGCCGGCGCTTCGGCTGCCTACGTCGAGGCGGTGTGCGAGCGGGCTGCAGGATCACCGCTGTACGCCGAGCAGCTCGCTGCGATGCGGCGCACGATGCCGATCGCCGGAAGCTCCGAGGACGATCTTCCGATCCCGCCGACGATCCAGGCGCTGCTCGCCGCGCGCATCGACCAACTGACGCCCGAGCTCCACGACACCCTGCTGGACGCGTCGGTCGTCGGCAAGACGTTCTGGATCGGTGCGCTCGCCGCACTCGGGTCCGTTGCGCCGGCAACGATCCGTGATCGGCTCGCCGAGCTCGAGACACGCGAGTTCGTGCGCGCGGAACCGACGTCGACGATCGAGGGCGAGACGGAGTTCGCGTTCGTCCACGCGCTGCTTCGCGACGTGGCGCACGGTCGATTGTCCCGCCGGCCGCGTTTCGACAAGCACCGGGCCACCGCGACATGGATCACCAGCCACGTCGGCCGCCCCCTCGGCGACATCGCCGAGATCGTCATAGCCCATCTCGATGAGGCGAAGGACGCCGCCGAGGCGGCCGGTCTGACCGAGCAACTTCCCGCGCTCGACTCCGATCTCGTCGACGCGCTGTACGACGCCTCGGCACACGCGGCGCGTACCGACGCCGCAACCGCCGTCCGTCTGGCGGAACGCGCAGTCGCGCTCGTGCCGACAGGGGACGAACGTCGGCCGTTCATCCTGTTTCAAACCGCCAAGGCTCTGAGCTCCGCCGGGGATGTGACCCGCGAAGCCGAACTGCTCGAAGAAGCGGTCCCGGCTCTCCGCGAACTCGGCGACTGGGACGAACTCGGAGACGCGCTCGCCCAGCTCGTCGGCGCCCTTCAGAGCACAGGTCATGAGGCTCGTTCCGCGGAGCTCCTCGATGCTGCGGAGAAAGAGATGGGGTCGCGCGCCGGTGTCGGCCTTGTCAACCTCCTCCTCGAGCGTGCCTTCCGCCAATGGGCTGCCGGCAGCGTCGATGCCGCGCTCGCGTCCCTGGACCGCGTCGATGCGCTCCTGGCATCGGCCGGCCGGGACCCGCACAGCCGCTCCCTCGCGATCCGAGGCGAGGCGTTGCTCAGCAAGGGAGAGGTCACGGAAGGGGCGGAACTCGTCCTGCGGGCCGCGGACCAGGCATCGGCCGACGGCGACAGCGAACTGGCCGCGAACATCCTGAACGACCTCGGGTCGACGACGATGTGGCACGGGACGTATGCCCGGTCCCTCGAGATCCTCGATCGTGCGGTTGAGATCGGGGCGGAGCGCGGTCTCAACCGGCTGATCGGCCAGAGTCCACGCATGCGAGCTCTCTATCACACGGGTCGCTGGGACGAGGTGCTCCGGGAAGCGCCGCCGCTGATCGAGTGGGCGACCGCAGTCGGCAACGAGTGGTTCGGGGAGGGTATCCGTGGCTCGCTGACCCGCGTGTTGCTCGACAGGGGCGGCACCTACCTCGACCAGATCGATCGAGCCGCATTCGACCCGAGCGCCTTCTCGTATCGAGGCGACTACACCTCATGGGCGATCGCGATCGAGCTCCAGCGGGTTTCCGGCGAGGTCGACCTCGGCCCCCTCGCCGCGGAATGGAGTGACGGCTACTTCCGGATCCTGTCTCCGGTTCTCGTCGAGGTACTGCTTCGCGCCGGCGCCATCGAGCTCGCCGAGCGGATGGTGGCGGCCGCGGATCTTTCTGATGTGCCGTTCCGCCGCGTGACCGAGGCACAGAACGACGGCTTGATCGCAGTCGCGCGAGGTGATGGGGACGCAGGCGAGCGGCTCCTCTCGATCGCGCTCGAGGATGCCCGGGAGCACGGGTCGCGCGTCATGCAGGCGATGTTGAACTACCAACTCGGGCGATGTGCGATCCTTCGGGGCGAGCCCGACCTCGCGAGACAACGTCTCGCGGAGTCGCGCGAGCTCTGGACATCGATGGGGGCGGATGCGCGCATCGAGGAGGTCGACGCAGCGCTCGCCAGCATCTGAAGGGCTCGCGCCAGTCGGGGCGGAACGTCCTACGATGCGCCTGTGGCTTGCGTCGCGTGTGGCTCCGACCTTCCCGAGGGCGCCCGTTTCTGCCCGACGTGCGGCGCCGAACAGGCTGCGCACCAGGAGGAGCGCAAGCTCGTCTCGATCCTGTTCGTCGACATGGTCGGTTCGACGGCGCGCGCCGACGGCGCCGACCCCGAGGACGTCCGCGATCGCAACCAGCTGTACTTCAACGAGGCGCGCAAGCGGATCGAGCACTACGGCGGTACCGTCGAGAAGTACATCGGTGACGCCGTCATGGCGGTCTTCGGGACGCCGCTGGCGAAGGCCGACGACGCCGAGCGGGCCGTCCGCGCGGCGCTGTCGGTCATCGAGGGCGTCCACGAGCTGAACCTCGAGCACCCCGGCCTCGATCTCGAGCTTCGAGGCGCGGTGTGCACCGGGGAGGCCGTCGTCGCGATCGACGCGGCGCCCGGCGAGCCGCTCGTGACCGGCGACGTCGCCAACACCGCCGCGCGTCTGCAGAACGCGGCACCCCCCGCCGGCGTGCTGATCGGGCGCCAGACCTACGAGCTGGTCCGGCACTCGTTCGAGCTCACGGAGCTCGAGCCGATCCGAGCGAAGGGCAAGCGCGACCCGGTCCGAGCCTGGCGCGTGCTCGCTGCACTGGACGCACCCGGTGCCCGCCCCGTCTCCGGCACCCCGTTCGTCGGTCGCGACGACGAGCTCGAGATCCTCATCCGCGTCTGGGACCGAGCCGTCGACGCGTCCCGGCCGCACCTCGTGACGATCCTCGGCCCGGCGGGGATCGGCAAGACGCGTCTCGGGCGAGAGCTGTCGCGACGGGTCGAGACGACCGGCGGCGTCGCGCTCTGGGGCCGGAGCCTCCCGTACGAGGAACGCTCCCCCTACCGCGCGGCCGGCCAGATCATCCGGAAGGTCGCCAACATCTACGAGAACGACGGCGTCGACGTCGCGCGCGCCAAGCTCGCGGGTGCGGTCTCGTCGCTGTTCCCCGCGGCCGAGGCGGACGAAGCGACGCGATACCTCAGCGTGGTCCTCGGCCTCGGGCTGGACGAACCGCCGGACGAGGTCGTTCATCTCCAGTTCGCGGCGCGGATGTTCGTCGAGCGCCTGGCGGCGAGTGAACCGATCCTCGTCGTGTTCGAGGACGCGCACTGGGCGGACACGCCGCTCCTCGAGCTGATCGACTACCTCGTCTCGCACGTGCGCGATGGGCGCGTGGTGTTCCTCGCGCTCGCGCGCCCGGAGCTGTTCGAAACCAGTCGTGCGTGGGGCGGAGGCATGATCGGCCAGACCACGCTTCCGCTCGATCCGCTCACGTCGGACCAAGCCGCGACCGTCGCCGCGGCGCTGCTCCCCGAGGTGGGCATGACGGCGATCGAGCGCGTCGTGGCCGCCGGGGAGGGGAACCCGTTGTTCATCGAGGAGCTCGCGGCCTCGGTCACCAACGAGGCCGGGCCCGAGGAGCTGCCGACGACCGTGCTCGCGGCGATCGCGGCGAGGATCGACGCTCTACCGCCGGACCCTCGGGCCGTGCTGCTCCACGCCTCGGTGATCGGACTCACCTTCTGGCGCGACGTGCTCACCGCCGTGATGCCGTCCGACGGTGTCGTCGACGCATTGGACGCGCTCGAGGACCGCGGGCTGGTCGTCCGGCACCCGCAGAGCACGGTCGCCGGCGACGTCGAGTACGGCTTCAAGCACATCTTGATCCGCGACGGTGCGTACGGGACGATGCCGCGCGCGGGGCGCCGGGAGCTCCACGGCGCGATCGCGCGCTATCTCGAGGACGTGCTCGCGGCCAGGCCCGACCTCGGGTGGCTCCTCGCGCACCATTGGACGGAGGCGGGTGAGCCGGCGCGGGCGATCGCCTACCTGCTGGCGGCCGCGGCGCGCGCGCAGGACGCCTTGGCGGTGGACGAGGCGTATGACCTGCTGACCCGAGCGTTCGACCTGACCGAGGACGAGGCGGAACGGCGGCGCATCCTGCTCCGCCGGGGCGACATGCTGGCGAAGGTCGGCGAGTACGCCCGCGCGGACAAGGAGCTCACCGCGCTCATACCCGAGCTCGAGGGCCGTGAAGAGGTCGAGGGCTTGCACTCGCTCGGGCTCGCCCTGCACTGGACGGAGCAGACCGAACGGACGCAGCAGACGTCGCAACGCGCGCTGACGCTCTCGCGGGAGCGAGGCTTCGACGACCTCGTGCCGATCGGGCTGTCCCTGCTCTCCGCGTCGTACGCGATGCGCGGTGAGCAGGGGGACGTGGTGCGCTCGTTGGAGCTCGGCAAAGAGGCCATGGACCGGTGGCCGGAGGGGCAGTATCCGGACGAGTTCGCGCACCACCTCCACATCTACTCCAACCAGATGTATTGGAGCGGCCGGTATGAGGACACCTACGAGCTGTCGATGCAGGCGAAGTCGTTCGGTGGGCTTGCGCCGAACAGCGCCGAGTTCGTGCTCCGCGGCGCCGGCATGACGGGGCTCGCGCTCGCGGGCATGGGCCGTTACGAGGAGGCGCTGGCGGCCTCGGAGTCGGCGATCGCGGCCGCGCAGCGACTGGGCCGTCCCGCCAACGTCGTGCTCAACTACTCGACGTTGACCCTCCGCGAGATCTTCGCGCTGGAAGAGGCGCGCGATCGGAGTCAGCTCGTCGCCGATCGTCTCGGTCCGTCCGACTTCAACATGCCCTGGATGAACGCCCGAGCCGACCTGATCGGCGCGGAGCTGTTGTTAGGTGAGCTCGGCACCGTGGAGCGGCTCTGGCCGTCTGCGTGGGACGACGCGCAGGAGGTCAAGGCGTGGGAGCACTGGCTCGTGTCGGGGCGGTTGGCGATCGCGCGGGCACAGCTGGAGCTCGGCGCCGGCAGGCTGGACGACGCGGTGACCTGGTCGCGTCGCGCGCTCGAGCTGGCCCGGTCCGGTGGACGTCCGAAATACGAGGCGATCGCGTTGCAGACGCTCGGTCAAGCGCTGACACGACAGGGGCTCGCCGAGGACGCGGTCGGGGAGCTTGAACGAGCCGTCGCCATCGCGGACGAGCTCGGGTCGCCGCTGGTGCGGTGGGAGACCCGCGCAGCGCTGGCGTCCGCGCAACGAGCGGCCGGTATGGACCCCGACCCTCGGTTGGGCGAGGCCGCCTCGATCGTCGGTGAGGTGACGGCGTCCCTGGCTCCGGAACGTGCGAACGCGTATCTCGCGGCACCTTCCGTGCGAGCGGTTCTCGAGGCGTAGAGGTTCTGGCCTCCGCCCATCTGATCCGGGCGTGGGGCTGGGTCAGCTCCAGTCGACCGTGACGATCTCGATCGGATCGGAGGTGCCGCGGAGCGTCACGGTCCGCGGCTCCGAGATCGGGAACCGGCCGTCCACGGCTGTCGTCCTGCTCGCCAGGATCTCGTCGCCGTCCGCGAGGGCAGCGATCCGAGCGGCCTCATGCACGCCCTTGCCCGAGAAATCCTTCCCGACCTGGGTGGCGCCGGAGGCGTGGAGCCCGATCCGGACCTTGGGCGCGAACCCGGCGGTGCGCCTGTGTTCGGCCAGCTGGCGCTGGATCGCGACCGCACATCCGAGCGCCTCGTCCGGCGAATCGAACCCGATGAAGAACCCGTCGCCGGTCGAGACGACCTCCTCTCCTTTGAACTCGGCGAACAAGCCGCGGAGCGTCTCGTTGTGCCAGCGCAGCACGCCTTCCCACGCGTCGTCCCCCAGCGCCTCGACCAGGTTGGTCGACCCCTCGATGTCAGTGAACATGAAGGTCTTTTCGACGCGGCGCGGGCCCTCCTTGCCGCGCAGCTGCCACGGCAGGAGCTCTTCCACCTCCTCGATCGAGATGGCGCCGGTCGGGCACGCGAGCGCCGCCTCCCGAAGTCGCTCGTCGTCGACGCTCGAGGGGTCGATCACGCCTGCCTTCGCGAACTCGCCCTTGTACCAGTCGAACGCGGTGGGCGCGATCGTGATGCACGATCCCGCGCCGATGCAGCGGTGTCGGTCGACGCGCAGCTGGAGCGTCACAGGACACGCTCCCTGAAGGCGAAGGCGGTCGCGTCGGCCCGCGAGGTAACGCCGATCGTCGCGAACAGCTCGCCGAGGCGACGCATCACGTCGACTTCGTCTATCCCGAGCTCCTCGGCGATCTCGCGGTTCGTCTTGCCGTGCACGAGGCTCGCGAGCAGTCGGTCGTCGTCGCTGGGGCCATGCCCGTTCCCGGCCGGCGCGACCAGATCGATCGACCCGGCGAGCTCGACCATCCGCGCGCCCGCCGGACCGCGGAGCCAACGCACTCGCACGTCTTCATCCATCGTCCGCTGCACGATCATCGCTAGGGTGAGCTGCAGATAGGGGCGTACCACCGCCTCCCATTCGGGCGCGCCGGCGTCCTTCAGCACCCGTGCCGCCGGCAGCAGCACGTCGAGGTTCGCGTCCTCGTGTCGCGCCCGCTGCAGCGCGTCGCCGGCAGCGAGTGCGAACGCGACAGCCTCCTTCTGCGCCCCGCGTGTCATCGCGACGACGGCGCGCGCGGCGTCCGCTTGCGCGCCCCACGGCGCGTGACCGGGTAGCGCGGCCGCCAACTGCGCCGCTTTGTCGGCTGCCTCCTCGGCCACCGACAGCAGCTCGTCTTCGCCCCGGTCCGCGCCCAGGCGCGCGGCTTCGACTGCCAACCGAGCGAGCGTCTCGCACCGGTCCGCGGCGAACCCGGAGTCCGATGCCTGTTGCACCGCCCGCTCGAGATGCGTGCGCATCGCGTCGGCGTCGCCGGCGACGGCCGCCACGATGCCGCGGCACGTCTCCAACCGGCGCGCGCGGTATGGGCTCGGGTGCTCGGTCGCGACCGCCGCGGCGCGATCGATCCACGAGCGGGCCTCGTTCACCTCGCCGAGGTCGGCGAGCGAAAGCGCCGTGCCGGCGGCCGCGAGGAACTGCAGCGCGCGATCGCCGATCTCGCCCGCGAAGCGGTACGCTTCGCGGCCCTTCTGGAGCGCCATGTCCGGGATCACCTTCGCGCGTGCGAACACGTGCGAGCCGTAGAGCATCTGCGCCTCGAACGCTGCGCGCTCGCTCTCCGTCGTGAACGCCTTGGCCGCCGAGGTCAGCCGGCGGATCTCCTCGATGTGCCGTGCGGCGCCCGAGCCTAGATGGATGTCCGGCGCCCAGCTGAGGTACGCGAGCGCGATGATGGTCGACATCGCGCCGCGCCGATCGCCGAGCTCCTCGTACAGCTCGAGCGCGCGTTGGAACAGCTCGAACGCGCGGTACATGTTCGGCGCGATCGGGAGCTCGGGGGCGATGTCCTCGAGCGATTCGCCAGCCGCGACCCGCTGCGCGATCGCGACGTGCGCACCGAGCTCGACCTGCTCGACGAACCACGAGCGCAACCGGCTGAGCTCGACCACGCCCACCTCGCGCATCGAGGTGGCGGCGGCGGCCTTGTCACCGAGCTCCTCGGCGAGCTCCATCGCGCGGGAGAACGCCTCCTCGGCGCCGTCGAGGTCAACCTCGCTCTCGGCGGGCGTGAACGACTCGCCGGCCGTCGCGCGCAGGAGATCCTGGCCGAGCTCGATGCACGCGGCGAGCTCGCCGGCGCGGTCCTCGCGATCGACGGCGAGTGATCGGACCTCGCGTGCGAGCTCGGCCGCGCGGTCGTAGTCCTCGGCGGTGCGCTGGGCGGCCGCTCGCCGGAGCCGCACGTCGATCTCGAGCCGGGCGTCGCCGAGCGCTTCGGCGAGCGCCGCGAGCTCGGCCAACCCCTGCATCCGGTCCGCGGGGCGGCGCAGCATGTCGAACGCCTGGTCGCGGGCGTCGAGCAGCGCGACGCGCTCCTGCGGCGTCGACGCTGAGGGCAACGCGAGCTCCACGACCCGGAGGACCTCCTCGGGTGCGTTGGCCGCGAGAGCGTTGTGGCTCGCCTCGACCGAGAAGCGGACGCACACCGCTCCCTCGCCCGCAGCCTTCGCGTGGCGAGCCAGGAGTGGCAGGCTCGCAGGCGACGGGTCGCCGGACATCAGGAGCTTGACGATCGCCTGGTGGACCGCACGACGCTGCGGCGCGCTCAATGTGGACGTGGCGAACTCGCGGACCTGTTCGTGCTGGAAGCTGTAGTCGGCCGCGGAGCCTTCCGGCTGTTCGATCAGCAGGCCGGCGGTCACCGCCGGAAGCAACGTCTCGGCAAGCTCCGAGGGATCAGGTGCGGTGCCGTCCACGGTGAGCGCGACCTCGCGCAGGTCCTTCAGGCTGAATCGACGGCCGAGGATCGCCGCGAGCGCTAGGAGCTGCTTCGTCGGCTCCGGCAGCTTCGCGGCTCGACGCGAGATCAAGGTCTTCACGGCGGACGGGACGAGCCGCTCGGCGTTGCTCGCGAGGCTCCACACGCCGTCGATCTGCTGGATCATCCCCGCCTCGCGGTACGCGGTCGCCATCTCCTCGACGATGAACGGCACGCCCTCCGCCTGCGCGTGCATCACGGCCGCCCCCGCGTCGTCGACGGGGCCGCCCAGCACCTGGGCGAGCAAGGCGTGGGTCTCCGCAGACGAGAAGCGTTCCACTGTGAGGCGTCGCACGATGCCCATGCGGCCCATGTCCGCCACGAGGTTCACGGCCTCGGTCATATAGGCGAACTCCTCGGGCCGGATCGCGAACATGAGGAAGATCGGGCTGGCGCCGATGGTACGCACCACGTATCGCAGCAGGCGGAGGCTGTCCTCGTCCGCCCATTGGAGGTCGTCGATAAGGAGAGCGACTGGCTGTTCGGTCGCGAGCGCGCGGAACGCGACGGCACCGAGATCGAAGGTCCGCAGTAGGCGGCGATCCGGCTGGAGGGTCGCGAGACCTGGGTCGTCCTGCCCGGACATCGAATCGAGGCAGCGCTCGAGCGCCTCCGCGGCGCCAGATCCTGCAGCGGCGGCGTAGGCCTCCGGCGAACCGAGGATCGAGCGCGCGACGAGGAAAGGTCCGCGGAGCTCCTCATCGGCGGTCACCGCGATCGACGTGAACCCCTCGGCGGCCGCGCACTCGACGGCAGCGAGCAGCAGCCGGGTCTTACCGATGCCAGGCTCGCCCTCGACGGTAAGGGCTGCGAGGCGGCCGGCCCTGGCGCTCGCCATCTCCTGGGTGATCGCCTGGAGCTCGGCGGGTCTGCCGACCACCTCTCCGGTCGCCCGATGGACGTCGAGGGCCATCGGCGAGAAGGGCGTGTAGCTGTCGTCCGCGAGCACATCTCCTCCAGGGGGCGGGCCTCGAAGCGTAGCGCCTTAGGCATCGAACACCGTGAACCTGCGAGGGCGGTCGAATGGCTGGGAGGGTTGACCGTCACGGACTGCCGAACGCTACCCGCTCCAGCCGGAGAGCAGGCCGCGGATCTGCCGGGACAGGATGATCGCGAGGAGCGCCGGTGGCACCAGCATGAGGATGCCCGCCGCGGCAAGGAGCGGTTGGTTCGTCGTGTACTTGCCC
>CAWCDA010000060.1:0-39705 GCA_963794065.1 uncultured Actinomycetes bacterium
AGGTGTAGCACGTCGGGATCCCCGACGTAAGAGGGGCTCGTGTGGGAGAACAGCTCCTGATCGAACGACGCCGTCCCGTACCGGCGTGCCCACGCCGCATTGTCCCGGTCTAGCGTTTCGGGATCAGCTCCTTCTTCGATCTCCTGTTGCCGCTTCGAGATCGGTGTGGAGTACAGCGACAGCGAGCGGAAGCGCTCCGGAGCGGTGGCGGCGAGTATCGCGCAGATCACTCCGCCCTCGTTGTGGCCGACAGGGCGCGATCGGTGAGCTGCCGACCGCATCCAGCACCCGGAGGACGTCGCCCGCAGCATCCTCGAGCGGGGGTGCGTCGTGCCATGAGAACCGGTCGGACATCCCGACGCCCCGCCGGTCGATAGTGATCAACCGCGACCAGCTCGAGAGCCGCTCGAGAAACGCGGCCGCCTGCGGCAGTTCCCACATCGTCTCTACGTTGGACACGGAACCCTGCACATACACGAGGTCGACGGGACCCTCGCCCACGACTCGTAGGCGATCGCCACGTCGTCGTTCCAGACGTATTCCACGCGCGGGGACGTCATCGCGCGCTCACGCCTGCCACCCGGTAGAGATGCCAGCGATCGGGGATGCCCTTCAGTTCGCGCTCGCCTGCGTCTTCGAACGTCGAGGCCGCTGCCCGCGACGAGATCCTTGACCGTCGAGGAGACGAGGACCTCGGAGGGTCCCGCGAGGGCACCGACTCGCGCCCCGATCGCCACGCCCAGTCCCGCGACATCGTCACCTTCGAACGCCACCTCACCGGTATGCAAGCCTGCGCGGATCTCGATACCGAGCGGCTGCAGCGCGGCCACGATCGCCTCGGCACAGCGCACGCCGCGGGCGGGCCCGTCGAACGTGGCGAGGAACCCGTCTCCCATCGTCTTGATCTCGCGGCCTCGGTAGCGACCGAGGTTCGCACGGACTATCTGATCGTGCTGCGCCCTCAGTTCCCGCCAGGCGTGATCGCCGAGGGCAGCGCCTTGGGCTGTTGAGTCCACGATGTCCGTGAACATCACCGTGGCGAGGACCCGGTCGAACGCAGCCTCTTCGGCGCGAAGCGAAGCGAGGAACTGATCTATGGCAGGGAACGCTCCCTCCCATATGTCTTCGCCTCTAGGGTCAGTCTCTGCGAACACAGCGCCGGGGATGCGGCTCGCGATGTAGCGGCTCTCCTCGGCGGCACCCGGTATGTCGTGGATGGCGAGGTTGTGCATGACGAGCGCGGGGGCCTGGATCGTCGGAAGGACATGACGCACGTCGGTGTCCTTGAACATCCGATCGTTGGCCAAGGCATCGGCCTTGGTGATCGAGTGGCGGATGAGCCGCCAGTAGCTCTCGACGAACGCAGGATCATCGGAGCGGGTCGGGAAGATCTCATCGGCCAGCGCTTGGTTGAACTCACGTGTCCCCCACCCCGCTTCCAACCTCTCGAAGTACTCATCCCAGGACCTCCTCGGTATCAAGCCACGGCGCGTCGGGGGCCCAGCTCCCTCGAGAGACGGCGTTGATCGTGATCAGCGCCGCCACGCGATCGGGGTAGGTCGCGGCGAACAGGAAACAAAGGGCCGCCCCGTCCTCCCAGCCGACAAGGATCGCCCGGTCGGAGCCCGCCGCGTCCATCACGGCGCGGATATCGTCCATCCTGGCCTCGAGCGTGGGGAGACGATCCGCGCTCACGCTATCGGATAGGCCCGTTCCTCTCCGATCGAAGACGAGCAGTCGTCCGCGAGCGGCGAAGCCCCGGAGGAGAAAGGCGTTGCTGGGCCACTCCCACGCGAGCTCGACGTTCGACGTGTATGGGGGTTGGATGAGAACGACGTCGGGTGGCCCGGAGCCCGTGTCCTGGTACGCGATCGAGACGCGGTCGGCGGTCGTCGCATACCGGGTCTCCGGGATCTCCACCAGCGCATCCTGCCCCTCGGGGGGTTACGTGGGCAAACCGAGGCTCATCTGACCACGACGCCTCGAGGCCACTGGAACACCTCGACCATCCCATCCCACAGGACACCCGTGACCGCGGCGTCGCCCGCCTCCAAAGTCCGGTACTCGCGAACCATGAGACCCAACAGCCACGCCGCACGCCACTCCCGCAGTCCGAGCCGTTCACGATCTCGGCGCATCATCGGGTACGCGGCGAGCGAAAGCATCGGCGAGTGGAGGGGGCTCGAGGGCACCGGCCCGACGCCTACACTCCGGAACGCGCGTCGAGCGCAGTCGGTCTTACGGTCGCCAATCATCGGGGATGACTGATCGCCCGGCGAAGATCGCGAGCCAAAAGCAACGTTTCGGGCCGCTCGGGGATCCATCCTCACGAGATGGAAGAAATCTACGGGTTCGTAGCCGGGTCGGGCGAGGAGGAGCAAGACGTGTCCGAACCGCTCAGCTTCGAGTCGTTCTTCGAGGCTGAAGCTCGGACCCTGTTCCGGCGCCTGTGCGTGATCACGGGCAACAACGCAGAGGCAGAGGAGATCATGCAGGACGCGTTCCTCGCACTCTGGGAGCGATGGGATCGCGTCAGCTCCCTCGAAGATCCGATCGGCTACCTCTACCGGACGGCGATGAACGGGTTCCGTAAGCGTCGGCGTCGAGCATCGCTGGCACTTCGTCACACCCTCGCCTTGGCGCCGGATCCGGTTCCGTTCACCGAGATCGATGAGCGCCAAGACGTCGTGGCCGCGCTTCGAGACCTGTCGCCCCGCCAGCGGGCGGCGTTGGTCCTCACCGACGTCATGGACTACTCAAGCGAGGAAGCGGGGCGTGTCCTCGGGGTCTCAGCCGGGACGGTGCGGGGACTTGCGTCCAGGGCGAGGGCGAGCCTGAGGCAACAGGTGGGTGAGCACATATGAGCGACACGAAGGATCTCCTGGAGCGCGTCGGCGATCGGTTCGACTTCCCCCCCGACGCGTTCGATCGGCTCGAGCACCGTCGGGACCGCAAGGAGCGGAACCGCCGCATCCGGGCGGGTGCGGTCGGCCTCGCGATCGCGATCGCCGTGGCATGGCTCGGCATCAGCGTGCTCCGGTCGACGTCCGCAGTTCCGGCGGACGATCCCACCGAGACACCCACCGTCCGGGTGGACGATCCCGCTGGAGGGTCGGCCCCGACTCCATACCGATTCCTCGACGGAGCGGTGACCTTCGCGGCCACGGATCCGCCGTGGAGACTGGCCACTCTCGACCCCGACATGATCCTTCACGGTGGGGACTACAACGGGATCCGATTCTTGGCCGATCCCCGACCGGTCGGGACGGGCTGCGAGGTGAGCCCGGCTGCGGCTGACGCCGAGTCGATGGCGGCGATCGTCAGGTCCGATCCCGACATCCAGGCCAGCGACCCCGTTCCGGTTCGCATCTCGGGCACGGATGGGGTGCAGATGGATGTGGCAGCCGCACCAGGGGCGAGCCTGTGCGCCCAATCCGGTGCGACGCTCTTCAAGGTCGCGGGGATCTCGCCCGGGAGTTGGGGGGCGTACCTGGGCCTCAACAGCAGATGGAAGTACCGGCTGTATCTGCTCGACGTTCCCGGGTCGTCCCGGATCGTGGCCATCGTGGTCTTCGCGCCCGACCGACTCTTCGACGGCCTCATGCAAGCGGCGGCACCGGTTCTGGGCTCGCTCCATTTCCACGCCGAGTGATGACGGCGAACCGGGAGCGCCGGTTCTCCCGCACCGTGAGACCGAGCAGCCAGCCGCACGGCATTCGTGGAGGCCCAGCCGCTCACGATCTCGGCGCATCACGCAAGGCGGTGCGGATGTTCGAGGAGATGGAGCCGTGCATTGATCGTCACGGGCAGCGCAGGAAGGCGACGTGTGGAACCGAAAGGCACGAGTTCGGCAAACGAGGGCGGACATGGGTACGCCCGAGACGAGAGGGGAAGGACACATGAAGATGAGGTTCGCAGCCGTAGCAAGCGTGGCGACCGCCATTCTGCTGCTCAGCGCGTGCGGGGGCGACGACTCGTCTACGACCACAGCCGGGTCGTCTCCGAGCACGTCCGAAGCAGCCGGGGCGACGACCATCGCGAAGGGCGAAGACGTGGAACTCATCGGGAACGATGGGCTCGCCGGTCAGACGCTGAACATCACCGCCGAGGAAGTGAACGGCGAGGTGACCGGCGAGTTCCAGGTCACCCACGTCGTGGTCGGGGTCGACTGTGCGAACACCGACACCGACGGTGTCGTCATCCTCGGCGGCGCGGTGACGGCTGACCCAGACGCGAATGTTGGCGTGGGCGAGCTGCTTGCCCTGATCATCAAGGAAGGTGACCCCGACAGCGTCGCCCTCTATGCCAATGACAGTGGCGCGGCGTCGTGCACCGAGCTGATCAAGTCCCTCCCCGACAAAAGCAACGACTTCGTCGACGTCGAGGACGGCTCCAACATCGAGACCGGCTGACGGATGGAAGCGATGCGTTCCCTGCGTGCGGGCGCGTGATGGAGCTGCAGCTGGTCACCTACGTCGACCGACCGGACCTCGACGATCGCTGGGCCGACACCGTCGGCCCCGCCTGGCCGGAGTTCCTGACGCACGACTCCCTGCGACTTCAGAAGGGGTTGATTTGCGCCTCCGAGGTGAGGACCGCAACGTAAAGAGGCTCGCCAGGCACGAACCGTTCGATGCGCCATCCGGTGCCTTCGACGAGCGACTCCATCTCAGTCTGCGATACGAGCAGGTAGTCGAACCACGGATCCACCAAGTCGCGGTAGCGCACCCGGAGACGTAGCTGACCGGCCATCCGGTTCCGGTCTCGGTTGCGCTCGTGGTACGCGAGGTGGACCGGATCGTCCGTCCCGTACGGATCGACGCTGCTCGCCACGATCCGATCCGCGAGATGACGAACGGCCTTGAGAAGACGGCGGCCCTTCCATCGGGACCCGAACAGGCCGAAGTTGTTCCCGTAGAGCAGCATCGTTTCGAAGTGCCCGAGCGATTCATCGACATCCTCGAAACGCATCTGCCGCACGTCCTTGACGCCTCGACGGCGAGAGACTTCGACGGCTCCGGGTGAGGGGTCGATCCCAACCACCTCGTGACCACGGGTCTGCAACTCCAACGCTACCCGCCCGGCACCGCAACCGATGTCCAGCACTCGCCCTCGGACGGAGCGGAGAGCCCGTCGTTCAGCGGGCGCCCATTTGCGAACGGGCGCGAAGTAGCTCATCGAGACGACATCGATGTAACCGTCGTCCCGCTCGATGATCTCGCCGCTGATATCGGGATCCTCCAGCGCGTCGAGCAATCGCGAGCCGAATGCGTCTTGCATGGGCTCAAGGTAGCGGTTCCGCGCGGAGCCGACGGACGAGCGAGCGAAACGCAGGGTTGGTTTGCCGACCGTGGAGTGTCACGCCGCGACCGGGAAAGGAGAGGCGTCCTGCTTCCGGAACGGACACGCCAAGCTGCGAGCGACCCGGATCAGGGCTCGCATCGCAAGCTTTGGGCTATCCAGTAGATTCTAGGCCTCAGTCTGGTCGTGAGAATCAGGAAGCTTCTGTCGGGACCGGGTTCAGGTAGGTGCCGGCCCGTGCGTTGGGATGATCCGTGCCGGCCTCGGGCTCGAACTGTAGCCACCCGTAGCCAGGGAACAGCACCTCGACCCAGACGTGAACGTCCTCGCTCGTGACCAGGTAGCTACCGTCTTCCTGCCGGGTTCCGGCTCGGAACCCGACCCCGATGCGTGAGGGCATCCCCAGCGTTCGCACCATGACCGCCATCGCGGACGAGTACTGCTGACAGAAGCCCGTCCTGGTCTGCGTCAGGAACTCGAGCAGACCGACCCCCGGTCGATGTCGGTGCTGTAGACGAAACGTCCGTTCTGGAAGTGCTCCTGGATGGCCAGGACCTTGCGATAGTCCGACGTGGCATCGGCCGTCCACCGCTCCGGCGATCCGTCCGATGCGCGGATCGAGGTCCGCGGGGAGCTCGGTCCACTGTCCATACGCGCGAGGAGCCAGGTGATCGACCTGATCCAGTTCCTCGGGTGTCGGGACCACGATCCGCGAGCGGACCGTGTACTCCGTCCCCGCCTCGAGCCCACCGTCGATGAGCGCCTGGCTCCGCGCGGGATCCCACGTGAAGTCCCCGATCGGTCCGGTGATTTCCTCAGCCGTCTGCGCCATAGGGATCCAGCTGAAGTCGAGGTCACTGAGGATGTGGAAGGTCTGGACCAGGGTCTCGGCTTCGAGAGGCAGCCCCTCATCTGCCCGTGGCAGGCTCGCCGGAGCCGACAGGGACATGGCTCCCTCGGATCGGTTCAGGTCGGTGCTCCACGACTCGCCGTCGAAGCGATCCAGCGAGGTCAGGCGCCAGAACTCCGCGTCGTCGGCCTCGACCTCGAACAGGCCGACCGCCTCCGCCTGCGGCTCGAGGAACGAGGAGGAAGCCGGACCCATCGTGGTAGGCCTGACCGTGGGAACGGCCTCGTTCGATGCCGCCCCGGTCCCCGCGTCACCACCGTCGCACGCCACCGCCACCAGGGCGATCGTCGCAGCCAAGGCGAACGAGGCGAGCGGCCCTCGACACGCCACGCAGCGGCGTTCGGGCCGCCCACGTCGGAGATTCACGTCAACTCCATCCCTGTGGTGGGTCTTCGGAAGATCGTGCTCCCTTGGGCACTGTCACGCAAGGCAGGCGCGTCTGCGCTCGCCCCGATCCCACGCCACCTGCCGTTCGGCGAGTTCGCTTGCGGGGTGCTCTGTCCCGCGCCTCCCGGGGGGGAGACAAGACGCGGGCCAACGACCTCGTCGACGACGAACGTGATCGCTTTATCGATGCCCTCACTCGGTTCGCCTGCACCTACGGGTTCCTTCCCAGATCGTCACGTTCAGCGGTACCGACCTGGAGCGCGGCTACTTCTTCAGCCGAGCGCTCGCCGCCTTCCCGCGCCACGCCATTGCAATAACGCGGAGAGGCGCCGGCCTGCGTACCGGTTTCAGACGGGATCGATGCGGATGGACTCCACCATCTGAGTGCGGTCGGCGCGGTCCTGGTCAGTTGTGTCGGGCCCGAGCGCGGAATCGATCACCACGCGGGTGCCCTCGACGTCCACGATCCACAGCAGGTCGCGCTGGTCGGGCTCGAGGCTCCTCTGTCCGCCGAAGGGATGGGTCCACGTCCTGTACTCGCCTCCGTCGCAGTCGGCGGGGTCCATTCCGGCGGGCGTCGTGACCTCCATATACTTGCCGGTGTACCCGGACAGTGAGACGTCAGTCGCCGGCGTCGCGTGTCGGCCCTTCTGGCCCGCGAGGCCGGCAACGAGACCGTCGACCGATGCATCGATCGGTGGGTCCAAGAGCGTACCGGCCCAAAGGCACGGATCGGCGTACACGTTTGCGACGGTCCACGCGCTCATCCCCTGGCCGCCATCGGTTCCGAAGACCACCCCGTTGAGGCCCGTATAGCCCTCCAAGAGCGGCATCGTGATGCGGTAGTTCGTGTCAAAGATCGGATCGCCCGTCCTGAAGACGTGTGTCCGCGGCGAAGCATCAGATGGTGCGACTGATGTCGCATTGGTTCCCTGATCCTCACCCTGCGCTGGGCTGCACCCCGCCAAAACCGCTGCCGCGATCACCGATAGGGCAAGGAAGAGGATCGGCCTCCGAATCGTCAACTTGTTCATGTGATTGACCTCCTTATCCGTAGCACTCACAGAAGTACCCACCGCCACGCCAACTCAGGTACTGGAGCTCCTCGATCTGTTGAGCGGCGCCGGTGCCGTCGGCGTTGGCGACCAACCAGCCCTTCTCATCCATGGTGGAGTCGTACCTGAAGGCGATCTGGGTGCCGTCGGGTGACCAGACCGGGCCGCCGGACAATCCGAGGCGCTTACCGGGTGCTGGTGCCGATCCGTAGACCAGGACGGGCGTCGAGCCGTCCGGCGACGCGTTCCAGATCTGCATCCGTTCGCGATCCCCGGTGAACGTTGCGTATGCAATCCGGGTGCCATCGGGCGACCAAACGAGGTTCGGCGCACCCAACATATGTTCGACGTGTACCTCCTCGGTGAGCGGCTCGGCGCCGGATCCATCCGCCTTCACGAGGTACAGCCGCGCGTCGTTGATCCCTCCGAGGACCGCGATGCGACTTCCGTCGGGCGACCACCGGAGCCCCGATCCCTCCTCGCCTCCAGGGACTTGCCCGATCACGTTCGCGAGCAGCGGGTGATCGCCGCTGCGAACGTCAACCGAGTACACCGACGCTTGGACCCTGTTTGCTGCCCCGTCCCCCGTCCCTGCCGGTACGGTGGCGTACGCGATCTGGATCCCGTCGGGTGACCACGCCAGGGATGTGACCTCGCCAGCCGGGTTCCCGAGTTCCGTTCGATCACCGGTTGCAAGATCGATGAGGATCAGCTGACCGCCCTCAACAACCGCGAGCTGCGAGCCCGTTGGCGACCATTCCCAGAGGCCGAGCGCGGCGGCGCCAGAGCTCCTGTGGCACGGATCCGTAAGAGGCCGGGGCTCGTCCACCCCGTTCGTGATCCAGAGCCTCGGCCCTGCGTCCCCGCATTGCGTCGCGACGTCGAACGCGACCCATCTGCCGTCACCCGAGACGGCGGCATTGTAGATGGGAGATTCGCCGGACAGAGAGTCGAGGACCGTACGCACCTCACCTGTTGCCGGGTCCTGCGCGACGAGGTCGCCGGGGCTGTAGGGGTCGCTCGTGTATGTAATAACCGTCCCCGAGAACGTCTCTAGTTGCGACTCTTCCGGCGGGTTGGCGGGCTTCTCAGATCGATCGTCGACCGCCAGCCCGACGCTGACGAGCGCGACGACGAGCGCGGTCACGACCGCGATCGCACCGATCTTCCGAGCGAGCTGACGCTTGGCCCGGAGCCGCAGGAGATCATCGTAGCCACGGCTCGGTGCGCCGCTGAGTGGAGCGAGCCGTTCCAGCATGTCGTCGTTGCGCTTCATCCGGGATCCACCGCCTCGTCCTTCATGCGTGTGCGGGCGCGCGACGTGAGCGCCCGGACTGTTGCCGACCGCATCCCGAGCACCCGACCGGCTTCTTCGGCCGACAGATCCAGGATGGAGGTCGCCACGACCGCCGCCCGCTGGCGCGGTGGGAGGGGACGGAGCAACCGGATCACCTCGTCTCGATCCTCCACGGCCGCGAGCTCATCAAATGCTTGGGGCGCGAGGGAGAGGCTGCGACGCATGACGAGCGCCGCGCGCCGGTAGCGGTTACGGAAGACGTTCATGGCCGTGCGGAAGAGGTAGCTCTCGGGGTTCTCGAGCCCGCCCACGCGGTCCCAGCGCTCGAACACCCGGAGGAATGCGTCCTGCGCGATCTCCTCGGCCTCGTATCGGTCACCGGTGACGAGCCACAACGCCGTGAACAGACGCGGATTGGTGGCCGCGAAGAAGATCTCGAAGGTGTCCGCCGTTCCGTCCTCCTCAGCGTTCAGGCGAATCATCGGAGCCGGGTCAGCGCTCATCGTGCCCCATGAACACCCCGCTCACTGAAAGTGCTGCCTGCGGGTGGTCAAAGAAGTACTGGGGAACGGGCGATCACTGCTACACCCTCTTCGCCGTGCCGGCGTCATGACGATCGCCAAGCCAACGAGCTCCTTGAGCAGGAGTCACGTAGAGTCTCCCCGCACGCACTGCGAAGGCGTCAGGCTAGTTCTATCTGGAGCGGACGACGGGATTCGAACCCGCGACCCCCACCTTGGCAAGGTGGTGCTCTACCAACTGAGCCACGTCCGCGCGGCTCCCCCATCCTAGAAGGCGGGTGGAGGAGCTTCAACCGGCCGTTCCGAGCACCCCTACTAGGTACCTCCGGATCGCCGGCTGAGCGATCGCCGCATCATAGGGCAGGAAGTCCATGCCGTCGGGCTTGAACAGGTAGCCGCCCGCGGAGCCGGAGACGTCAGTGTGGCCGTATTGCCAGACTATCCGGTCCGTCTTCGGGTCGATCACGACGACGCGGTGACGGTAGTCGTCGTTCACCGCAACGAGCCCGTTGGGCAACATGATCGCCAGTGACGGGTACCGCAGTTCGCCGGGGCCTGAGGTCGGTCCGTACTGCCACAGCACCTTGCCTTTGCTTGTCATGATCAGGACGTGGCCCGGCACGCCATAGTCGGCGACGAGGATCCTGCCCCGGCCGAGCCACTGCGCGTCCGAGGGGTATCCGATCGGCGCCTGCACTGCCCACAAGAGCTTGCCGCTCGGAGAGATCCGATCGATCCAAGATCCGTTGATCTCGGTGATCAGCATGCCGCCGTCGGGCATCGGCGTGTCGCCGTTCGGCAGGCCCAGATAGCGGGGCGGCCCGTGCTGACACGCGTTCGTGGTCCCGTACTGCTTGCGCACGGTGTGGTCGGGAGCGATGAACAACACCCGACAATTGCTGATGTCGGCGACCGTCACGGTGCCGTTGGGCAACATGTAGGCGTCGTCGGGCGTCATCAGGTACCCCGGGGCGAAGCCCGACACGTTCACGTGCCCGTAGTGCCAAAGCAACCGTCTGCTCGGGAACCCGATCACTTGGATCGTCTCTTGGTCCTCTTGGTTGCTGATGATGCCCGCGAAGTCGGGCGTGAAGAACGTGTCGTCGTCGAATGAGAAGGGCATCTGCGGTGTCTGGTTCGGCTTGGGGTAGCGCCACAGGATCTGCTTACGACCGTCGACCAACAGCATGCGCGCGTTCCCTCGATCGGCGATCAGCAGGTAACCGGGCAGCGGACCGATCGGCTTCGGTGGCAGGGGTGGCGGTGTCTTGGTCGGCGACGGGCTCGCGACGACGCTCGAGGTTGTCGACGAGACCGGACCCGCCGCCTGGGTTCCGCTCGTGCAGGAGGCCAACGCCAGGGCGAGCCCCAGCATCGTGAGCCCTGCCCTACGCATACCGTCATCGTCTCGCACAACGGCTGCCTAGACTCACGGGATGGCCGTCCGAACCTTGACAGAGCGCGAGCTGAATCGAGCCCTGCTGGCGCGGCAGATGCTGCTGGAGCGTGCCGCCGTGCCGCTCCCCCGCGCCCTGGAGCGCATGGGCTCGCTTCAGAACCAGTACGCCCCATCGGGCTACATCGGCCTATGGTCGCGCGTCGCCGGGTTCAAGCGAGCGGATCTCACGCGCGCGCTTGAGCGGCGAGGCGTGGTGCAGGGCACCCTCATGCGAGCGACGATTCACCTCGTTTCGCGTCGCGATTACTGGCCCGTGATGACCGCGATCGATGAGCCACTGCGCGACTGGTGGTTCCGCGTGTCGAAGCGTCGAAACGAGCAGCGCCGCCTGCGTGCGATCGACCGGAGAGCGCGCGATCTGCTTGCCGACGGACCATTGAGGCGAAGCGAGATCCGCTCCGCGCTTGGCCTGTCCGCGGCCGACTGGGCCGGCGTCGGGCTGTACACCCCGCTCCTGCGCGTCCCGCCGGCGGGCACGTGGGAGCAGCGCCGGGCCGACCGCTACGCCGTGGCCGAGGATCGGATCGGCCCGGTGAGCGCGACGGCCGAGCCCGGCCGCGAGCTGTTGGTGCGTCGCTACCTCGGCGCGTTCGGACCGGCCTCGCGCAAGGACATCGCGAGCTTCACCGGATTGCCCACGGCGCTCCTCGCGCCGGTGATCGAGCGGCTCCCGTTGCGCACGTTCCGCGACGAGGCGGGCGGCGAGCTGTTCGATGTTCGCGGCGCCCCACTGCCCGAGGCCGACGCGCTCGCACCGGTCCGGTTCCTGCCGACGTTCGACGCCACCTTGATGGTGCACGCGCGACGCACGCAGATCCTGCCCGAGCGGTTCAGGCCGCTGATCTTCCACACGAAGAACCCGCAGTCGGCACCCACGTTCCTCGTCGACGGGCAGGTGGCCGGGACGTGGAAGCACGAGGCAGGCGCGATCGCGCTGCAGCCGTTCGAACCACTGCCCTCGACGATCCGACGCGAGCTGGAGAACGAGGCGGTCGGCCTGGCGGCCCTGCACGCGTGAGGGTCAGGACGTGCCCGTCGGAACCGAAGCCGCCGACGTCTCGTGCGGTGTCGGGCAACTCGTCGGCCCAGTCCGGCTGGATCTGCTGGCAGCGCGACAACCACCAGCTGCGCGATCCGGTCGCCGACGTGGACCTCGACCGGCGTCTCGCGATCGAGGTTGACCGTCGCGCAGATCACCTCGCCGCGATAGCCCGCGTCGATCAGCCCGGGTGAGTTGGCCATGGTCAGGCCGTGCTTCGCGGCGAGGCCGCTTCGCGGCAGCACCAGCCCGGCGTGCCCGTCGGGGATCGCCACCGCCACGCCGGTCGGGATCATCGCCCGCTCCCCGGGGCCGATGACCACCTCGACGGCCGAGCGCAGATCCAACCCCGCGTCGCCGACGTGCTGTGCTGCCGGCAACTGCGCCTCAGGCCGGAGCCGCTTGAACGAGAGCTCCATCACTGCGTGACCGGCTCGACCAGCTCCAGGCGATTGCCGAACGGATCGCGCACGTGGCAGCGGTGATAACCCTCGAGGGGCACATCGTCGGTCACGCGGTACCCCGCGGTCTCGATGCGCTCGCGCAGCGTGGCCAGGTTGCGCACCAGGAACGCGGGGTGGGCCTTTCGAGCCGGCACGAAGTTCGGCTCCTCGACGCCAAGGTGCACCTCGAGATGCTCGTCGCGGAACCACACCCCGCCGCGCGGCGCGAGCTCGGGCGGCTTCGCCACCTGGGTCAGCCCGAGGATCGCCCCGTAGAACCGGGTGGCGGCCTCTTCCTCACCGGCCGGCATGGCCAGCTGGACGTGGTGCAGCCCCAGCAGCTTCGCGCTGTTGTCGGTCACCGCCGCAGTTTACGAGCAACCACTGGTGCTGCCGCAGGTGCCACAGACGTAGCACGAGCCGGCCGGCTGCATCTTCGAACCGCACTGGTAGCACAGGGGTGCGTCGAGGATCTTCGCTCCCTGCTTCTCCCCCATGTCGATGCGCTGAGGCGCGGGCGCCACGACGACGGGCTCGGGCGGGGCGTCGTCGATCGTGCCCGACTCCAGCTGGCCGATCTTCTCCTGCGCTTCCACCTTGCGTTCGTCGATCGACTTGATCCCCAGCACCTCGCGCTTCTCGAGCGACAGATGGTCGAGCGCGAGACGCCGGAACACGTAGTCGACGATGGACGAGGCGAAGCGGATGTCGGGGTCGTTCGTCATGCCCGAGGGCTCGAACTTCATGTTGATGAACTTCGAGGCGTAGTCCTCGAGCGGCACGCCGTACTGCAGACCGACCGACACGGCGATCGAGAAGGCGTCCATGATGCCCGACAGGGTGGAACCCTGCTTGGAGGCCTTGAGGAAGATCTCCCCGAGACCGTCGTCCGGGTAGGAGCCGGCGGTGATGTAGCCCTCTGCGTCGCCCACCTGGAAAGACGTGGTGAGTGCGGGCCGCGATTGCGGCAGCCGCTTCTTCGCCGACCACGCCAAGACGGCGGGCTCCACCACCTCGGCGGTCTTCTTCTTGTCCGCCGACAGCGGCTGGGCCACCTTGCAGTTGTCGCGATAGATCGCGACCGCCTTCAGGCCGAGGCGCCAGCTCTCCAGGAACAGCTGCTCCACCTCTTCGACCGTGGCCTCCTCCGGCATGTTCACGGTCTTAGAGATCGCGCCCGAGATGAACGGCTGCGCGGCCGCCATCATGCGCACGTGCCCCATGTAGTGGATCGGCTCGGAGCCCATCGCCGTGTCGAACACCGCGTAGTGCTCGGTGCGCAGGTGCGGCGCCTCGACCACCGAGTTGTGCTCGGCGATGTAGGCCACGATATCCTCGATCTGGCCGGGTTCGTAGCCGAGCTTGTCGAGTGCACGCGGCACCGTCTGGTTGACGAACTGCATCGTGCCGCCGCCGACCAGCTTCTTGGTCTTGACGAGCGCGAGCTCGGGCTCGATGCCCGTCGTGTCGCAGTCCATCATCAGCCCGATCGTGCCGGTGGGCGCCAGCACGGAGGCCTGCGCGTTCCGATAGCCGTGGATCTCTCCAAGGCCGATCGCCTCGTCCCATGCCTGCTTCGCCGCCGACAGGATGCCCTCGGGCACGAGCTCCGGATCGATCTCGTCGGCGGCGGCCCGATGCTTGCGCATCACACGGATCATCGCGTCGGCGTTGGGCGCGTAGTCGTCGAACGGCCCGGTCACCTCCGCGATGCGCGCGCTGGTGCGGTAGGCCCAACCCGTCATGATCGCGGTGAGTGCGCCGGCCCATGCGCGGCCCTGATCGGAGTCGTACGGCAGGCCGCGGGCCATCAGCAGGGCGCCGAGGTTCGCGTAGCCGAGCCCGAGCTGGCGGTAGGCCCGCGCGTTCTCGCCGATCTTGGCCGTCGGGTAGTCCGACTCCCCCACCAGGATCTCCTGGGCCGTGAACATGATCTCGACCGCGTGCCGGTAGCTCGCGACGTCGAAGTTGCCGTCGACATCGAGGAACCGCATCAGGTTGAGGCTGGCCAGGTTGCACGCCGAGTTGTCCAGGTGCATGTACTCCGAGCACGGGTTCGAGCCGTTGATGCGGCCCGAGGCCGGACAGGTGTGCCATTCGTTGATCGTCGTGTCGTACTGCATGCCCGGGTCGGCGCACTCCCAGGCGGCCTGGGCGATGTCGCGCATCAGGCCGCGCGCGCGCACCGTCTCGACGGTGTCGCCGCTCGTGACGGCCTTCAGCCGCCAGTCCGCGTCGTGCTCGTAGCTCTGCATGAACTCGTCGGTCACACGCACCGAGTTGTTCGCGTTCTGATACTGGATCGAGTAGCTGTCGCGCCCGTCGAGGTCCATGTCGAACCCGGCGTCGCGCAGCGCCCGCGCCTTGTGCTCCTCGGTCGCCTTGCACCAGATGAACTCGCGCACGTCGGGATGGTCGACGTTGAGGATGACCATCTTGGCCGCGCGGCGCGTCTTGCCGCCGGACTTGATCGTGCCGGCGCTCGCGTCGGCACCGCGCATGAAGCTGACCGGACCCGAGGCGGTGCCGCCGCCGGCGAGGGCCTCGCGCGAGGAGCGGATGCGGGACAGGTTGATGCCGGAGCCCGAGCCGCCCTTGAAGATCGTGCCCTCTTCGACGTACCAGTTGAGGATCGAGCTCATGTGGTCGTCGACCGCCAAGATGAAGCAGGCGCTGCACTGCTGCGGTGTGTCGGGCACCCCAACGTTGAACCACACCGGGGAGTTGAACGCCGCCTTCTGGTTGACGAGCAGGTGGGCGAGCTCTTCGGCGAAGACGCGGGCGTCCTCGGCGGTGGCGAAGTATCGGTTCTTCGTCCCCCAGCCGGTGATCGTGTCGACGACACGTCCGACGAGCTGGCGCACGGAGGACTCACGCTGGGGAGTGCCGAGGGTTCCTCGGAAGTACTTCTGGGCAACGATGTTGGTGGCGTTCTGCGACCACGTGATCGGGAACTCGACGTCGCGCTGCTCGAAGGCGTTGCCGCCTTCCTTGTAGTTCGGGATGACCGCGTCGCGGGTCTCCCATTCGACCTGGTCGAACGGGTGCACCCCGTCGGTGGTGAAGTAGCGGCTGAAGGTCAACCCCTCACGGATGACCTCGACGTCCCCCTCGCGTGTGACCAATGGAACCCCTCCTTACTCGTGCCCTGCCCCCGGCGGTTGAAAACCTGTGGAACGATTGTGGATAGTTACAGACGTGTGATTCGGCAGCTCGCGCATGATGAACCCGGCACCCCCCGACGTCAAGGGGTTGTGGCTAAGATTCCTGTCTACCACAACATGTAGTATCTCACGTCGGACCGACATCAACCCGTTGGGGGCCGCGCGATGGCCCGGCGGGACTAGTGCTTCGCGCGACGCTTGGCCGGCGCCTTCTTCTCCAGCAGGAGCCCGAGCTCGCGCTCGAAGTCCCCCGCCGCCTGGAAATCCTTGTAGACGCTGGCGTAGCGGAGGTAGCCGACCTCGTCGGTCTTCTGCATCGCGGCGAGGACCGCGGCGCCCACGATGTTCGAAGGCACCTCTGGCCCCTTCTTGCGGACCCGCGCCTCGATGCGATCGAGCATCTGATCGATCTGGATGTTCGTGACCGGCCGACCCGTCAGCGACTTGCGGATGCCGGCCTCGAGCTTGTCGCGATCCCAGGGCTCCCGCGTGCCGTCGCGCTTGATGACCACCAAGCCCACGTCCTCGATGCGCTCGTAGGTCGTGAACCGACGGCTGCAGGCCTGGCAGTGACGCCGTCGTCGGATAGCCCCGCCGTCGCCGGACGCCCGGGAATCGACCACCCGGTCGTCGTCGACACCACACCATGGACATCGCATCGTCAGAGGCCACAAGATGTTGTGGCGGCGCGAACGCTAGCCGGGGCACGACGACGACGTCAACCGGCCGGCACGACGAGCGACTGCCCGGGGACGATCGCTCCCGGATCGACCGAGGCGTTCAGCTGCTCGATCTCGGCGATCGACGCACGGGGGTCAGCGCCGGGCGAGACACGCTGGGCGATCGACCAGAGCGTGTCGCCCGCACGCACGACCACTACCTGCTGGGCGGACGGGGCCGGCGCTTCCCCTCGCCGTACGGCCCCCGCTGCCAACGGGCTAAGCAGCACCGCGATCAGGGCGATCCCGAGGATCGCGACCGTTCGGCGACGGCGAACGTACGTTCGGTGCATGACCCGATCGTGGTCGAACGGATGTTCGAAGTCAAGGGTTCGGTCGAACATATGTTTGCACTCCCCCCATGCCGGTGTTAGCGTCCCGTCCCACGAGTCAGGAGGGTACGGACGGTGTCTGACATCACTGCACGGCAGCAACGGATCCTTGATTTCATCGCCGAGACCGTGCGCGATCGGGGTTACCCCCCAACGGTTCGCGAGATCGGCGAGGCCGTCGGGCTCACCTCGTCCTCCTCCGTGCACGCGCAGCTGGCCAACCTCGAGAAGATGGGGTTGCTGCACAAAGACCCGACCAAACCCCGGGCGATGAGCCTGTCGACCGAGGAGTCGAAGGCCACCGGCACGGTGGTACCCCTCCTTGGCCGGATCGCGGCCGGCACGCCCTTGATGGCGGCCGAGCAGATCGAGGACTACGTCTCGGTGCCGACCGACTTCGCGCGCTCCGGCGAGCATTTCGCCCTGCGCGTCGCCGGCGATTCCATGATCGGCGCCGGCATCCTCGACGGCGACATGGTCGTGATCCGCTCGCAAGAGAGCGCCACCGACGGCGAGATCGTGGCCGCGGTGATGCCCGGTCCCGCCGAGGACGAGGCCACGGTCAAGCGGCTGGGCCACGACGGCGCCCGCGTGATCCTGATCCCCGAGAACCCGGCGCTCTCGCCGTTCGAGATGCTCGACGGTCGCATCGTCGGCAAGGTCGTGGCGGTGCTCCGCAAGCTCTGAGTTGCACTAGGCTCCCGAGGCACACGACCCCGAGGAGTCTCGATGGCACAGGCAGCATCGACCCAGCTCGCCGCGCAGATCAGGTCGCAGCCCGACGCGCTCGAGCACATGCTGATCGCCGGCACCACGAAGGCGCAGGTCCACGCCGCCGCGGAGGCGCTGCACCGGGTGCGTCGCATCTGGGTCGTGGGCACCGGCACCAGCCAGCACGCGGCGTTCCTCGGAGCCGCCATGTTGCAGGACGCCGGTCGCTCGGCACATGCGGTGTCCTCGATGCAGTTCGTCAAGAACGCCCCGATCGTCAATCAGGCCGACGGGGTCGTGGTCATCACGCACACGGGCGAGACCTCCTATGCCCTGTCGGCCCGCGCGCTGGCCGTCATGGCCGGCATGCAGACGATCACGATCACCCGCGAGGGTCTCGGTATGAACGACGTGATCGAGACCGTGCCGAAGGAGACCTCCGAGACCTACACGGTCAGCTACACGACCACGCTGCTGGCCCTGGCCCTGCTCGCCTCGGCGATGGGCGCCGACTCCCTGACGCCCGATGCGATCGGATTCGTACCGGAGAGCGTGCGGGACGCCATCGGGGCATCCGGCACCGAGGGAATCCCGATGCCGCAGCGCTCCCTGCAACTGATCGGCGCGGGGCAGACCGCGGTCACGGCGCGCGAGGGCGCGTTGAAGATCCGCGAGGCCGCGCGGGTGCTCGCCGAGGGCTACGACGTGGAGTTCTTCCTGCACGGCACCGCGGTCCCGCTCGGCGCACAGGATCACATCGTCGCGCTCACCCACGGCGACGACGATGGCCTGGTCGCCGGGGTCGCGAACGCGGCCACGTCGGAGGGGATCGGCGTGAGTCTGCTCGAGGAGCCGGCCCCGCTTCCTCCCCTCCTGGCGCAGATCCCGATGACCGTTCGGCTGCAACTCCTGGCGGCCAGGTTCGCAGCGGAACGCGGCCAGAACCCCGACGTCGTGATCACGGGCAAGTGGGACGATCCGGGTCTTTGGTCGATCGGGTCCCCGGTCGTCTAGGCGCCGCCGTCGGTTCGCACCACGGCGGTCGCGAACGCACGGATCGCGGCGAGCTCCCGCAGGCCCACCCGCGCGTGCACGCGGGTGCCATCGGGCTCGGCATCGGCGCTCACGACATCGGCATCCCGATAGAGCATCGCCACCAGGTCGCCGCGATCCCACGGGATCAGCGCGTGCACGTCGACCGGCGGCATCGGAACGGACTCGGCGATCGCAGCGAGCAGGCCGTCGGCACCCTCCCCGGTGACGGCGGAGAACGCGACCGAGCCCGGATACCGGATCGCGAGCCGAGCGCGTCGGGAGCCCGGCAGGAGGTCGATCTTGTTCAGCACCAGGACCTCGGGCATGTTGGCGGCGCCGATCTCCTCCAGGACCGTATGCACCGCCTCGATCTGGGCCTCGAGCGCCGGCGACGCCGCGTCGGCCACGTTGACGATCATGTCCGACAGGGTCACCTCCTCGAGCGTGGAGCGGAACGCCTCCACGAGATCGTGAGGCAGCTTCGAGACGAACCCGACGGTGTCGGACAGGGTGGCGACGCGGCCGCCCGGCAACACGATGCGTCGTGTCGTCGGGTCGAGGGTCGCGAACAGCTGGTCGGCCACGATCACGTCGGCACCGGTGAGGCGGCGCAGCAGCGAGGATTTCCCGGCGTTCGTATAGCCGGCGATCGCCACCTGCGGCATGTTCGAGCGCTGACGGCTGGCCCGCTGCGTGTCGCGCGTCGTCTGCATCGACATGACATCGCGCCGAAGCTTCGTGATGCGCCGGCGGATGTGCTGCCGGTCGGACTCCATCTTGGTCTCGCCGGGGCCCCGGGTGCCGATGCCGCCGCCCAGTCGGCTCATCGCCTCGCCCCACCCGCGGAGCCGCGGCAAGAGGTAGTTGAGCTGCGCGAGCTCGACCTGGGCCTTGCCCTCGCGCGTGTGCGCGTGCAGCGCGAAGATGTCGAGGATCAGCGCGGTTCGATCGAGCACCTTCACCCCGAGGCGGGCCTCGAGCGACCGCAGGTGTCCCGGCGACAGTTCCTCGTCGCAGATCACCAGCTCGGCGCCGCTGGCGTGCAGCAGCTGGTGGAGCTCCTCGACCTTCCCCTTGCCGATCCAAAACTGGGGGTCGGGCTCGCCGCGACTCTGGATGATCCGGCCCACCGGCTCGGCTCCCGCGGAGTCGGCCAGCGCCGCCAGCTCGTCCAGATCCGCCTCCTCGATGCCCGGGCCGATGCCGACGAGCACGGCCCGCTCGTGTTGGATCGAACGCCACGTGGCGGCGATCGGCGATTCGACGATCCGGTCCTCGGGACGCTGCGGCATACGACTAGCTCAGCGAGGACCCGAAGTCCCGCAGGAGGTCGTTGAGGGCGACCTTGTCGTCGGTGGCGCTCGTGCGCTCACCGATGATGAGCCCACACGGCATCCCGTACGTGCCCGCCGGGAACGCGCGAGCGCGCGACCCGGGCACGACGATGGCACCGGCCGGCACGCGGCCCCGGTACTCCACCGGTTCGTTGCCGCGCGGATCGATCAGCGGTGTGTTCCCGGTCAGCACGACGCCGGCGCCGAGCACCGCACCGGCACCCACACGCACGCCCTCGACCACGATGCAGCGCGACCCGATGAACGCTCCGTCTTCGATCACCACGGGCGCTGCCTGCACCGGCTCGAGCACGCCGCCGATGCCCACGCCCCCGGCGAGGTGGACGTCGGCGCCGATCTGCGCGCACGAGCCGACCGTCGCCCACGTGTCCACCATGGTGCCCGAGCCGACCCACGCACCGATGTTCACGTAGCTCGGCATCAACACCGCGCCCGGCTCGATGTGCGCGCCAAACCGCACCGTCGCCGGCGGGACGACCCGCACGCCCGCATCGGCATATCCGTGCTTCAACGGGAGCCGGTCGTGATACTCGAACGGACCGCTCTCGGTCGTCTCGAGCCCACGCACGCGGAAGTAGAGCAGGACAGCCTGCTTCGCCCACTCGTTGACCCGCCAGGCCTCACCGGGTGTCGTCGGCTCGGCGACGCGTACCTCGCCGCGATCGAGGGCCGCGATGGCGGCTTCGACCGCTTCGATGTCGACGGCCGCGTTCGGATCCGCCTGGACGGCGTTCCAGCTCTCGACGATCCGATCGGCCAGATCCGTGCTCACGCGCGAACCTCCGCGAAGAGCCGATCCATGGCAGAGGCGGCGCGCTCGCATTCCTCGAGCGTGGGCACCATCGCCATCCGGACGTAGCCCTCCCCCTCCGGTCCGAAGAACGAACCGGGCGACACGACGACGTCGGCTCGGTCCAGCAGCTCAAGCGCCCAGGCCAGCGACGGGCGCTCGCTCGGGACGGCGACCCACAGATAGAACGTGGCCTCGCTCCCGGCGACATGGACGCCGTGGCGAGCGAACAGTTCCAGGAACACCGCCCGCTTGGCCGCGTAGCGCGCCCGGTTCTCCTCGACATGGCGTTCATCGCCCCAGGCCGCGACGCTGGCACGCTGCACGAACTCCTGCGGGGTGACGCCGACCGCCGGGCGGAGCCGTTGCAACGCGGCGATCAGGGTGGCGTCGCCGGCCGCGAAGCCGCTGCGATAGCCGGTCATCGACGAGCGTTTGCTCAGCGTGTTGAGGACGATCACGTTGGTCAGGTCCTCCAGCTGCAACGCACCGGCCGGGGCCTCCTCGCCGAACCACAGCTCGCTGTAGGCCTCGTCCGAGGCGAGCAGCACGTCATGGGCGCGGCACCGCTCGGCCGCATCGGCCAGGAACGACAACGGCGCGATCGCCCCCGTCGGATTGTTCGGGTAATTCAGCCACAACAGGCTCGCACGAGCCCACCGCTCATCGCCGATCGCGTCCAGGTCCGGGAGGAACCCCCGCTCCTCTGTCAGGCGCAGGCGCGCGACATCGCCGCCGGCGTAGCGCGCACCTCGCTCCGGAATCGGATATCCGGGCGCGGTGGTCAGGACGAGGTCCTTCCCGGCGGCGGGGTCGAGCACGACCTGGGCCAGCGAGAACACGAGCTCCTTCGACCCGAGCGTCGGCAGGATCTGTGTGTCGGCATCCAGTCGGGCGCCGTAGCGTCGCTCTGCCCAGGCCGCGATCGCCCGCCGTAACGATGGCAGCCCGGCGGCGCGGGGATACGACGAGATCGGGCCGATCGCCTCCTTCAATGCATCACGTACGAGCGCCGGCGTCTCCTCCCGAGGGTCGCCCACGCCGAAGTCGATCACCCGGCGGCCGCCATCGACCGCGTCCCTCTTGCGGCGGTCGAGCTCCTCGAACGGGTACGGCTCCACCGCGCGCATCGCCGGTGACAGATGCGTCATCTACAGCTCCCCGCCGGCCAGGAACGCCGACACGATCGCGTGCGTACGAGCGAGCGCGGCCCCGGTGACCTGCTCGTCGTCGGTGTGAGCGTACCGCGGGTCACCCGGCCCAAGGTTCACGGCGTCGACCCCGACCATGCCGAACTCGGCCACGGGCGTCCACGCCTGTTTCGGACGAACCTCGAGCGACCCGGCGGTGCGCAGTCGCATCACCAGCGGGTTGTCGAGGCAGACCGGGCCCGGCGGTCCGTTGCCGAGCACCTCTACCTCGACCCGGGGATGGCCGAGCAGCTCGCGCAGCCGCGCTTCGGCTTCGGCAGGGCCGCGGTTCGGGGCGTAGCGGAAGTTGACCCGTGCCTCCAGGTGGTCGGGGACGACGTTGCCGGCGATGCCGCCGCCGATCGTCGTCACCGAGACCACTTCGCGGTACACGAGTCCGTCGATCGCGACGTCGCGGATCGGCAGGTCCGCGATCGGCGCGAGCGCCTCGATCGCCGCGTGGATCGCGTTGTCGCCGTGCCAGGGCCGCGCGCTGTGGGCGGCCCGTCCGCGCACCGTGACGAGCGCAGTGAGGTTGCCGTTGCAGCCGACCTCCAGCTGGTTGGCGGTGGGCTCCATGACGATCGCGAGCACGGTCTCGCGCAGCTCGGGCATCCGTTCGAACGCGGGCAGCAACGCAGACTCGTCGATCGTGATCTCTTCCCGCCCGAAGAAGAGGTAACCGAGGTCAATGTCCTCCGCGGTCGCGCCGTCGGCCGCGAAGGCAAGCATGACCGCGACGGCGCCCTTCATGTCGGCGGCCCCACGCCCCGTGATGACGTCGCCCTCGCGGCGACCCGGCAGAGCCGCGCCGGCGACGGGCACGGTGTCGATGTGACCGGCCAACAACACCAACGGCACCCCATCGCGACGTTCCGGGAGCGCCCCCAGCACGCCGTCGTCGCCGGCGACGCGGACTCCAGGTGCGAGCGAGAGTCGCGAGCGGATCGCGTCGAGGATCGCCTCCTCGTGGCGGCTTTCCGATGCGATATCGATCAGCGAGAGCGTGTCGGCCGCCAGCCGCTCGGCCAGCTCAGTCATCCGACGAGCTCGTCGGGGTCGATCACCGCGTCGAACACGTGCTGCACCGGTCCGCCGAGCAGCAACTCTCCGTCGTTGCGACGTTCCACGTGCAGAGGGCCCCCGCGGAAACGCACGACCACCTGCTGCGGGGCGAGGCCCATCTCGTTGGCTGCGACCGCCACCGCACAGGCGCCGGTGCCGCAGGCCATCGTCTCCCCGACTCCCCGCTCCCACACGCGGACGTCGATCTCACCCTCACCGACGATCCGCGCGAACTCAACGTTCGTGCGCTCGGGGAACAGTTCGTGATGCTCCAGCGCCGGCCCCATGTGTTCGAGGTGGTAGCGCTCGGGGTCCTCCTCGGTGAATAACACCAGGTGCGGGTTGCCCATGCTGACCGCCGTGGCGCGCATCGCCCGACCGTCGCCGGCGTCGAACGGCTGATCCTGGAACGTCTCCCACGCCGGCCCACGCATCGGGATCGCCGCCTTCGTGAAGTTGGGTTGCCCCATGCCGACCGTCGCGCCCTCGAGGGTCAGCCAGACGTGCCGCACGCCGGCCGGCGTTTCGACATCGAAGGACGCCCCGTGCGCGACGTGCTCGGCGTCCCGCAGCCAGGCGCCGACACAGCGCATGCCGTTGCCCGACATCGCGGCGGCCGACCCATCGGCGTTGGTCAACGCGAACGAAAAGGGCGCCTCGGTGCCACGCCCGATCCTGATCAGCCCGTCGGCCCCAACGCCGAACCAGCGATCGCAGAGCGCCGGGATATCGAGTGCGCCGACCGGTCCGTCCAGCTCGTCCACCAGCAGGAAGTCGTTCCCGCTCGCCTGGTACTTGCTGAGCGCGAGCCGATGCGTCATGCCGCCTCCAGGTATGCCCGCACCTCGGGGACGACCTCGAGCGCGCCGCCGTCCCCCGCGTCGAACCACTCGATCCGCGGATCTCGACGGAACCACGCCAACTGGCGACGGGCGAGCTCCTTCGTGCGCTTCACGGTCTGGGTCATAGCTTCGTCGAGGGCAAGCCTACCGTCGAGGTGCGCGGCGAGCTCCGCGTAGCCGATCGCCTGGCTAGCGGTGAGCCAGGCGCCGAACCCGCGCTCGATCAGCCCCCGCACCTCCGACAGCCAGCCCGCGTCCAGCATCGCCGCGACCCGCGTCCGCACCCGGGCGTCGAGCGTCGCCGAGGCCATGCGGACGCCGGCCACCCGCGTGCGCGACGGGTCATACACGTCCCAGGCCGCCGCGAAGTCGCTGAACGGCGCGCCTGTGATCGCCGTGACCTCGAGCGCACGGATCGTGCGACGGACGTTCCCCGGCTCGATCCGATCGGCCGCGACCGGATCGCTGAGCGCCAGCCGCCGATACAGCTCGTCGGCGCCCAGCTCGTCGGCCTCCGCCTCGAGAGCGGCTCGCACCGCGGGATCCTCCGGTGGGAAGCGCAGATCGTCGACCACCGCCCGGAAGTACAGCCCTGATCCGCCGACGAGCAGCGGCGCGCCGAGCCGGCCGAGGACGGCGTGGGCCTCGGTCTGGAACCGGGCGACCGTGAATCGCTCCGATGGCTCCGCCAGGTCGAGTAGGTGGTGCGGCACCGTCGCCCGCTGCTCGGCGGTCGGCTTGGCCGTGCCGACGTCCATCCCTCGATACACGAGCATCGAATCGACCGAGACGACCTCGGCGCCGAGCGCCATCGCCAGCGCGATCCCCGCCTCGGTCTTGCCGCTGGCGGTCGGGCCGACCAGGGCTCGCAGCATCAGGCCACGGCTGGTTGGGGTGCGGGCACGACTTTGCCGAGCAGGTGATGGGCGCCGGCCTCGGTGATCTCCGCGTCGACGAACGTGCCGGGCCGGAGCGGCTCTCGCAGATGCACGATCCGGTTCGTGCGGGTCCGCGCCTGCGTCGAGCCGCCCTTCTTACCGTCCCCTTCCACCAGCACCTCGACCGTCGTACCGACCTGCCCGCGGTTCTTGGCCGCCGTGATGTCGGTTTGGAGCGCGACCAGCCGGTCGAACCGTTCCTGCACGACCTCCTTGGGCACCTGTTCATCCATCGTCGCGGCACGCGTCCCCGGCCGTGGCGAATACTGGAAGGTGAACGCGCTGTCGAACCCGGCCCGCTCGACCACCTCGAGCGTCGCCGTGAAGTCCTCCTCCGTCTCGCCCGGGAAGCCCACGATGATGTCGGTGGACACGGCGATCTCCGGGATCGCTGCGCGGATCCGCTCGAGCCAATCCAGGTAGCGCGCGCTGCGGTAGGAGCGCCGCATCGCCTTCAGCACCCGGTCGGAGCCCGACTGCAACGGGAAATGGATGTGCTCACAGACGTGCTCGGAGGACGCCATCGCTTGGATCACGTCGGGCGTGAAATCGTGCGGGTGCGGGGATGTGAATCGAATCCGTCGGATACCGTCAACCTGATTGACCATCCGCAGCAAGTCGGCGAACAGGGGCTTGCGCGAGGACTCGGGCACGGTCACGTCGCGCCCGAAGGTGTTGACGTTCTGCCCGAGCAGCGTCACCTCCACGACCCCGGAGGCGACGAGCCCTTGGACCTCCGCCAGGATGTCGCCGATCGAGCGCGACCGCTGTGGCCCGCGGACCAGTGGCACGATGCAGAAGCTGCACGCGTTGTCGCAGCCCGGGGCGATCGACACCCACGCCCGGAACGCGTCGCCGCGGGCGGCCGGCAGGGCGCCCGGGAACGTCTCGGTGTACTCCTGCACGTCCATCTGCGGGCCCTCGGTGCGCGAGCGCTCGAGAAGATCGAGCAGATGGGGTAGGGCGTGCGTGCCGACGACGACATCGACCCACGGCGCCTTGCGCTGGATCAGCCCCTGATCCTTCTGGGCGAGGCAGCCCGACACCACGATCCGCAGGTCGGGATTGGCGTCTTTGAGCGGCTTGAGATGCCCGAGGTTGCCGTACAGCTTGTTGTCGGCGTTCTCGCGGATCGCGCAGGTGTTCAGCACGATCACGCGCGCGTCGCCCACATCCTCGGTCGGAGTCATGCCGTCAGCCATCAAGACGCCCCCGATCCGCTCGGAGTCGTGCTCGTTCATCTGGCACCCGAAGGTGCGGATCAGATAGGTCGGCTGCATGACCGTCCCAGGCGTACCGGCGGCGGCTATCTGGCGTACTCCGTCGCGCGGGTCTCGCGGACCACCGTGATCCTGATCTGCCCCGGGTACTGGAGCTCCTCCTCGACCTGCTTTGCGATGTCGCGGGCGATCACCTGTGACTGGATGTCGTCCACGGACTCGGGCTGCACGAGCACCCGGACCTCGCGCCCGGCCTGCATCGCGTAGACCTTCTCGACGCCCTCAAAGGCGCTGCAGATCTCCTCGAGACGCTCGAGGCGCTTGACGTAGGTCTCCAGCGACTCGCGTCGGGCGCCCGGACGGCCGCCGCTGATCGAGTCGGCGATCTGGGCGAGCACGGCATGGATCGTGTGCTGCTCGACCTCGCCGTGGTGCGACTCGATGCAGTGGACGACCTCGGGGTCCTCCTTCATGCGCCGCGCGATCTCCGCGCCGATGATGGCGTGGGACCCCTCGACCTCATGGGTCACGGCCTTGCCGATGTCATGGAGGAACGCCCCGCGCTTGGCGATCGACGGATCGACGCCGAGCTCCGAGGCCAGCGCCGACGCGATGTGGGCCGACTCCACCAAGTGGCGGAGCACGTTCTGGCCGTAGCTCGTCCGAAACTGCAGACGACCGAGCAGCTTGATCATCTCGGGATGGATATCGGTGATGCCGACCTCGGCAACTGCGTCCTCGCCGGCGCGGCGGATTCGCTCCTCGATATCGGCGAGCGACCGCTCGTGCACTTCCTCGATCCGCGCGGGGTGGATCCGGCCGTCCTGCACGAGCTTCTCCAGCGTCATGCGGGCGGCCTCGCGGCGGACCGGGTCGAAGCTGCTGAGCACCACGGCCTCGGGCGTGTCGTCGATGATGATGTTGACCCCGGTGGCCGCCTCGAAGGCCCGGATGTTGCGCCCCTCGCGGCCGATGATCCGGCCTTTCATGTCCTCGCTCGGCAGCGCGAACACGCTGACAGTCGACTCGGCCGTCTGCTCGGAGGCGACCCGCTGGATCGCGATCGTGAGGATCTTGCGCGCGCGCTCCTCGCCTTCCTCGCGCGCGTGCTGCTCGATCTCCCGGACCTGGGCCATCGCCGAGCGCTTGGCGTCGTCGAGGACGTGGGCGACCAGCTCTTCCCGTGCCTCGGAGGAGGTCATGCCCGCGACGTGTTCCAGCTGCGTGCGGTGCTGATCCGCGGCCTTCTCGAGCCGTACCCGCGCGTCGTGGAGCATCTCGTCGCGCTGGTCGAGCTCGGCGTTGCGGGCGTCCAGCTTCCTGGTGCGCTCGCGAACCTCTTCCTCGGATTCGAGGATGCGTCGCTCGAGGCGGGCGATCTCGTCCCGGCGAGATTTCACGTCGTCTTCGGCCTCACGGCGGACCTGGGCGGCGTCGGCCTTGGCGTCCTCGTTGGCCTTCCGCAGGACGGTGGCCGCCTCCTGGTTGGCCTCAAGGACCTTCTGCTCGGCCTCGATCACCTTCTGACGAGCCTGGGATTCGAGGGTGTTCGCGGAGGATTTCGCCATGTTGGCGCGGACGAGGAACCCGACGGTGGCGCCGACAACGAGTGCGACGACGCCCACGATCACCGGGGTCATGATGCCTCCCTGCAGATGTCAGGGAGAGGACCACTTCGGCCAGGACACGGAGCAGCGACGATCCGCCACCCCTAGAGGGTCTGCAACCCCTCGGGTGCTCCGATCTTCGGATTGCTCGTTCGCTCATGGGATCGGTTCGCTCGGTCGAGGTCGGAATGGTGCCTCTCGTAGGTGTGTGGTTCATGTTTTCCACACCTTACGGCCACCTTCGGGGCGAGGCAAGGCTCACTCCTCGACGGTTTCCACCGCAAGCGCTTTCCGCGCCGCCCGCCGGGCGACCTCGGATCCGTAGCCACGGCGGGCGAGGAAGCCGTACAGGCGTTGGAACGCCACGTTCGGCTCGAGCCCTCGCAACCGCGACGCCTTGGCCTCGGCGAGCCGCTGCGCCCGTCTCCTCCTCGGGCTCGGGGGCGGTGTCGAGCGCCGCGATCGCCACGTCGCCGGCGACGCCGGCCTGGGGCGAGCTTGCCCGCCACCACGCGGCGTGACTCACCTCGGTAGCCCATGCGGCTCTCGACCACGGCTCGGGCGAAGGCCTCGTCGTCGAGCAGTCCGACCTGCTCGAGGCGGTCGAGCTCGCCCACGACCGCGTCGGCCTCGAAGCCGGCCTGGACGAGCCGGCGCTCAGTTCCCTGCGGCTGCGTTGCCGCACGGCAAGGAGCCCGAGCGCCCGCTCGTGGATGTCCTTCCGCTTCCCGGCGGGTCTCGCGGGCGGCGGGCACCGCCTACTCGGCCTTCTTGCCGGCCTTGACGGGTTGCGGCTCGGCCAGATCGACCAGATCGGGGTCGATCTGGATGGGGCTGGTCGTCTTCCTCGGTGAAGCCGATCAGGCCGACCGCCACGCGGACCTTGCGTCTCGATCTCGTCGCGGATGTCGGTGTGCTCGGCGAGGAAGGCGCGGGCGTTCTCCTTGCCCTGCCCCAACTGCTCGCCCTCGTAGGTGAACCAGGCGCCCGATTTCTTGACGATCTCGAGATCGACGCCGACATCGAGCAGCGAGCCCTCCTTGGAGATGCCCTTGCCGTACATGATGTCGAACTCGCACTGGCGGAAAGGCGGGGCCACCTTGTTCTTGACCACCTTGACGCGAGTGCGCGAGCCGACGACGTCGGTGCCGTCCTTGAGGTTCTCGATCTTACGGACGTCGAGCCGGACCGAGGAGTAGAACTTGAGCGCACGGCCACCGGGGGTGGTCTCGGGCGAGCCGAACATCACGCCGATCTTCTCGCGTAGCTGGTTGATGAAGATCGCGGTGGTCTCGAACTTCGACAGGGAGCCGGAGAGCTTCCGCATGGCCTGGGACATCAGCCGCGCCTGCAGCCCGACGTGGGTGTCCCCCATCTCGCCCTCGATCTCGGCACGCGGCACGAGCGCGGCCACGGAGTCGATCACGACCAGGGACAGCGCGCCCGAGCGCACGAGCATGTCGGCGATCTCGAGTGCCTGCTCGCCGGAGTCGGGTTGGCTGACCAGCAACTCGTCGATGTTGACGCCCAGCGAGCGGGCGTACGTGGGGTCGAGCGCGTGCTCCGCGTCGATGAACGCCGCGATGCCGCCCTGCTGCTGCGCCTCGGCGATGATGTGCAGGCAGACCGTGGTCTTGCCCGAGCCCTCGGGACCGAAGACCTCGACCACGCGGCCGCGCGGGATGCCCCCGATGCCGAGCGCGATATCGAGCGCCAACGACCCGGTGGGGATCGTCTGGATCTCGACGTTCATCGGGTGCTCGCCGAGCTTCATGACGGCACCCCTGCCGTGCTGCTTCTCGATCTGCTGGAGCGTGACCTCCAGCACCTTGTCGCGATCCACGTGACCCTCCTTCCGATCCCGGCCCACCCTGGAGGAGAGAGATGGGGCCCTTCGATCTGACGTTCGAGCACCGTAGCGGTCGGCTCTGACATAACTTACACCCCTGTCATTCGACCCGCTCGGGCCGATCGCGCGCAGGCTACTCGAACACGTGTTCGGATGCAAGCAGCGCCTGCTTTCCGGCCAGGTTCTGCGCGACTCCCGCGGCTCAGCCGGCGTGGTGCGGCGGTGTGGCGTCGGTGTGATACGCCGGTGCGCCGATCGCCGCGACATCGCCCGAGGCGGCCTGCTTCACGGCGCGGACGATGCCGTCGTAGCCGGTGCAGCGACACAGGTTGCCCGACAACCCGATCCGGATCTCCTCATCAGAAGCGTCGGGGTTGTCGCGCAGGAGGGCGGTCGCCGAGACAAGCATCCCCGGCGTGCAGAAGCCGCATTGGACGCCGCCCTGCTGGAGGAACGCGCGCTGCAGGGCGCCGAGCTCCTCGTCGCCGGCAAGGCCCTCGACCGTCGTGACGTGCCGGCCCTCGGCCTGCAGGGCCAGGTAGGAGCACGCGTTCACCGGCTTGCCGTCGAGCAGCATCATGCAGGCCCCGCACTCGGAGTCGTCGCAACCCTCCTTCGAGCCGGTGAGCCCGACCTCCTCGCGCACGGCCTTTCAACAGGCTCGACGTGCGGGTCGAGCTCGAGCGGATAGGTGGTGCCGTTGACCGTCAGGGTTGCCGTGACTTTCATCGATCGCTCCTCAGTGGGTCCCGTGCATCGCGGGGCTCGCAGGGATGGGGACGGACCCGCCGCGGGCCCGTGTCAGGGCGGCGCCGATCGCACGCCGGGTGATGACCTCGGCCATCGCCGTTCGGTAGTCGGCGGAGCCGCGCACATCGCTGATCGGCGTCGCGGCCGTCGCCGCCGCCGCGGCCGCGCGAGCGATCGCGTCGGCGCCGGCGTCGGAGCCGGTGAGCGCCGCCTCGGCCTCGGGTACGCGTCGGATCGTCGGCGCCAGCGCCGTGATCGCGATCCGGGCGTCGGTGACCCGATCGCCGTCGAGCGTGACCACCGCGGTCGCGCCGACCACCGCGATCTCCATCTGGCGGCGGTACTCGAGTCGCACGTATGCCGATCCGTGCCGGACCCGGGCAGCGGCACCCGCACCGACGTGAGCAGCTCCTGCGGCGTCGCGACGGTCTGACCCGGTCCGGTCCACAGCTCGTCGAGGATGACGCCGGTCTCGGCTTCACCATGATGATGATCGCCCGAGTTGGTCGCCGGGGCGACGTGCGGGTCTCGCCCATCCACAACTGTTCCGAGCCGACCACATCTTTCCGGAGATCGCCTCGAGCCGGCCGAGAATCATGCCAGGTGTCTGGGTCGTCGAGCTCGACAGCGCTCCCACGATGATGTGAGCCAGCGGCTTGTGTGCCACGCGGCGTTGCCGATCCCTTCGCCCGCCGGAACATGCGTCACCCGCTCATCACTGGCCATCGGACCAAGTTTCACATACTGGGGCGCAGCCTCGCCAGGCCTATACCGGCGCACAGGTCACGTGGGACAATCGCCCCATGTCACAAGATCCAGGTCAGGCGAACATCGGGTGGGGGTTCCGCACCCGAGCGATGCATGCCGGCGCCCGGCCCGACCCGGCGACCGGGGCGCGGGCCGTGCCGATCTACCAGACGACGAGCTTCGTGTTCGAGGACACCGCCGACGCCGCCGACCTCTTCGCCCTGCAGAAGTTCGGCAACATCTACAGCCGCATCGGCAACCCGACGGTCGCCGCGCTTCGAGGAGCGCATGGCCAGCCTCGAAGGCGGTATCGGCGCCGTGGCCACCGCCAGCGGGCAGTCGGCCGAGTTCCTCACGTTCGCCGCGCTCTGCCGAGCGCCGGCGACCACATCGTCGTCGTCGGCCCAGCTGTACGGCGGGACCCGGACGCTGCTCGACGTCACGCTGCGCCGCTTCGGCGTCGACACCACGTTCGTCGCCGGCGACCGAGCCGGCCGACTTCGCGGCGGCGCTGCGACCCGACACGAAGCTGATCTACACCGAGGTGATCGCCAACCCGTCGGGCGTCGATCGCCGACCTGGAGGGTCTCGCCGACGTGGCCCACGCGCGCCGGCATCCCGCTCGTCGTCGACTCGACACGTGGCGACGCCCTACCTGTGCCGGCCGATCGAGTGGGGCGCCGACATCGTCGTGCACTCGGCGACGAAGTTCATCGGCGGCCACGGCACCTCGCTCGGCGGTGTGGTGGTCGAGTCCGGGCGGTTCGACTGGGGCAACGGCAACTTCCCGCGGATGACCGAGCCGGTGCCGTCGTACGGCGGGCTGTCGTGGTGGGCGAACTTCGGCGAGTACGCGCTTCTGCACGCGCCTGCGTGCCGAGCAGCTCCGCGACGTCGGCCCGACGCTGTCGCCGTTCAACGCCTTCCTGCTCCTGCAGGGCGTCGAGACGCTGCCGCAGCGGATGGACGCCCACCTCGCCAACGCCCGCAGCCGTCGCCGAGTTCCTCGCGCCGACGACCCGGCGTCGTCGTGGGTGCGCTGGGCCGGCCTGCGCCGACCACCCGCACCACGACGCGCGCGCAGCGCTACCTGCCGCAAGGGCCCGGGCGCGGTGTTCTCGTTCGGCGTCGTCGGCGGCCGCGCGGCGGGCCGCGCGTTCATCGAGGCGTTGGAGCTGTGCAGCCACCTCGCCAACATCGGCGACACGCGCACGCTCGTCATCCATCCCGGCCAGCACCACCCACCGACAGCTCGTCCGACGAGGCGCTCGCAGGCCGCCGGCGTGCCGCCCGACCTCATCCGCATCTCCGTCGGCATCGAGGATCGCCGACGACATCATCTGGGACCTCGACCAGGCGCTCAGCATGGCGGCGAAGGCCGTCGCATGACGCGAGCGCGACCCGCGTGGCACAACCCGACGGCCCGCGAGCGCCTCGAGATCATCCGCTCGACGTCGACGGTCGCCATCGTCGGCATGTCGGCCGACCCGAGCCGGGCCAGCTACTTCGTCGCGACCTACCTGCTGTCGTCGAGCTGCTCGTTCGACGAGTCTGGTTCGTCAACCCGAAGGGCGGCGAGATCCTCGGCCAGCCCGTCTACCGCGTCGCTCGCCGAGCTGCCGGGCGCGCCCGATCTCGTCGACGTGTTCCGCACGAGCCGACGATCTGCCCGGCGTCGCCGAGGAGGTCGTCGCCGTCCCGGCGCCCGCGACGTTCTGGGCGCAGCTCGGCCTCGACTCCCCCGAGGCCGTCGACATCGTCACCGCCGCCGGCCGCGATCGCCGTGATGAACCGCTGCCTCAAGATCGAGCACGCCCGCTTCCGCGGCGGGCTGCACCTGGCCGGGTTCGACACCGGCGTGATCTCGTCGAAACGCCGACCGCCCCTCTGACACCCGTGCGCTGAGATTCGATCCGCCATCCAAACTGGTGACGGCGCCGAACAACACGACGCATGAACATCGGACGACCCCTCAGACGTGCCGCGGCGATCGCTTTGCTGATCGGCGGGCTCGTGCACCTGCAGTTGTTCTTCGAGGGCTATCGATCGATCGACAAGATCGGCCCGAGCTTCCTACTGAACGCCGTCGCGTCGGCAGCGGTCGCCGGCCTGCTCGCCGTTCGCTCCGAGTGGTTCGTCAGGGCAGCGGGCATGGTCGTACGCGATCGGCACGATCGGCGCATTCATACTCAGCCGCCGCGGCGACGGACTGTTCGACTTCCGCGAGCAGGGACTCCACCCTTCTCCTCAGGCGGCCATTGCGTTGGTCGTCGAGATCGCCGCGCTCGTGCTGTTGGCCGTGACATTCCTCCCCGCTGTGATCGACGAGCCGACGATGACAGGTCACTCGACGACCGGAATATCCATCGGCATCGTCGGCAGTGGTCATGATCGCCCTCGGCGTGTACTGGGCGAATCGGTATGACGCCTCGACCTCGGCAGCCGGAACCTGGGAGTGCACATCACCGACTTCACATTCAGTCCGACGATCCTCGCGGTCACGAAAGGCAGCACGGTCACGTGGATCAACGGCGACACGTTCGACCACAGCATCGTTGCGACCGACCTCACCTTCCACAGCGACAACATCGGCCACGACGGCACGTTCCAGCACACGTTCGACGAGGACGGCGAGTTCTCCTACGTCTGTGGCATCCATCCGCAGATGCACGGCAACAGTGACCGTCACCGGCTAGACAGCGCCGGTTCAGATCACGGCGAAGTCGGCCCAGACCTCTTTGCCTCCACCAACGGCTACCGTTCCCCATCGCGTGGCGAGTGCCGTCACCAGACGCAAGCCGCGTCCCGTGACGGTGGTCGGCGATGGGTCGCGCAGACCGGGGGAACTGGTCGCTGCCATCGAGCACCGATAGGCGCACGGTGCCGGCTTGCCGGGCGAGTGCGACGGTGAAATCAGACTCGCGCGTGCAGTATCGAGTTGGTCGCGAGCTCACTGACCACGATCGTGGCGTCGTCGCACAAACCCTCGACATCCCACTGCCACAACGTGTCGACCACGAACTGGCGCACACCGCGTAGCGATCTCGAATCTCCGACGAACGAACGCGTCGCTGTGTCACCCGATTCGCGCGGCCGTGCCGATCACTGCGGAGTGACAATGGCAGACCCGCTGGAAGGATTCCTCGTCGCCGGCGACCGACGACGCCGCGTAGGCGCACAACAAGGAGAACGGCATGCGCTGACGCAAGTCGTTCCACATTGTCTCCAGCTCGATGGCCGCGCCCACCTGCCCGGCATCCCACAGCAACGCAACCATCTCCCCATAGACCCGGACCTGGCGACCCGACTGCGAGGCCTGTCGAAGCAACTGACCGATCTCGCTGTCGAACAGGTCCAGCTGCGGCCAGTCGCCGACGAGGAACCTCGACATCGCCTGCCCGGCCTCGAGCATCAACAGATCTCCGCCTCGCGCGTGCGGCATCGATGTCGACGCCGGCAGCTCACCATCGCATCCTCGAACGCGGCGATGTGTTGCGAGGTGGCGACGACGATCGACGTCTCGTCGGCCATCACACCGTCCACCACGAATTGGGCGACCGTCGTCACCAGTTCCTCGGTGTTCTCGTAGAACAACACCAGCGTGATCACGGGGATTCGCCCCGGACTTCGATCTTCACTGTCATCAACGCACTCCGTCTTCGCACCGAACAGTCTCACGGCGTTCGGCGTCGACGTCAACCATGCACACGTCACGGTTTGAACATGACAAGGACTGGGAAGGCTCGACTTCCGCGTTCACTCGCATGTCGAGCAGAACGACACAGGATCAGCCGGCCGCCTACCCATCCCCCCCCGGGGGCGGTCGGTTGATCTGCTTATGATCCATTCATGACCGACACGATTCCGGCGCGTTCGAGGTGCTCGACGACCGGTTCCGCGGATTGCCGGGGCGACGCCCGCATCGAGCGGCTCTACGACGGCTGCCGTTGGGCCGAGGGGCCGGTCTACTTCCCGGCGGGCCGGTACCTGGTGTGGAGCGACATCCCCAACGACCGGATGCTGCGGTGGGACGAGACGACCGGCACCGTCGGCGTCGTTCCGCGCAGCCCGCGGCTACTCCAACGGCAACACGCTCGACCGCCAGGGTCGGCTGGTCACCTGCGAGCACGGCAACCGCCGGGTGACGCCGCACCGAGCACGACGGCTCGATCACGGTGCTCGCCGACCGTTACGAGGGCAAGCGACTGAACAGCCCGAACGACGTCGTCGTGCGATCCGACGGCTCGATCTGGTTCACCGACCCGGCGTACGGCATCGACAGCGACTACGAGGGCCACCGCGCCGAGCAGCGAGATCGGCGCGCTGCCACGTGTACCGCGTCGACCCGGCGACCGGCGAGGTGCGACGGTCGCCGACGACTTCGTCGCGTCCGAACGGCCTGGCCTTCTCGCTCGACGAGCGCAGCTCTACATCGCCGACACCCGGAGCGAACCACATCCGGGTCTTCGCGGTCGCGCGCCGACGGCGACGCTCGGCGACGGCGAGCGTGTTCGCCGAGTGCACCGTCGGGCGCGTTCGACGGCATCCGCCTCGACGACGCCGGCCGCGATCTGGGCGGCGCGTCGGCGACGGCGTGCACTGCTTCGACCCCGACGGCACGCTGATCGGCAAGCTGCACCTGCCCGAGGACGGTCGCCAACCTCACGTTCGGCGGCCCGCAAGCGCAACCGGCTGTTCATCACCGCGACGACATCGCTGTACGCGATCCGCACCAGCATCACCGGGGCCCATACGAGCTGAGCGACTTGAGACGAGCTCGCCGCGCTATGTTCACGGGGCCTAACATGCCGGATGAGGGAGGTTTCACGAACTCCGTCCAGCACCACTACCGAAAGGGTGCCCGTGCGCCGCTCGAACTACTCCACCATTGTTCGCTCGTTCCGTGTGGGATTCGCCGGGCTCGCCCTGGCCGGAGTCGTCGGCTTGTCGGCGTGCTCGTCCGACGACGACTCGTCGTCGGCGACAACCGTCGCCGCGGCCGCCGATGGCACGGTCGCTCCCGAAGACATCAAGGTCGCTCCGGCAGTCGTCGCTGCGCGGCCTCACGAAGATGCCGGAGACGATCGCCTCGGCAATTGCCGCCATCGGCACTCCCGACGCCGAGGCCAAGGTCGACGCGATCGAGGAAGAGTGGGCCAACTTCGAAGGGACAGTCCGCGACACCGATCCCGACATCTACCTCCGCGATCGAGGATCAACTCGATCCGGTGCAGGACCAGATCAAGGCCGGCGACACGGCCGCTGCGACCGCCACCGCGGCGACGCTCGCTGATCTCTTCTCGCAATACATGACCAAGCACCCCGCATGATTCGGCGGCTGGTGCTCGTGGTCGCTGGGGTGATCGGGGCCGCTGCCTTCATGGCCGCGCTCCCGAGCACACCGGCGGCCGCAGCCACCAGCCGACAGGACGCGATCGAAGAGGTCCAGAACGTTCGGGTCAGCATCGACCTGACGCTGTCGCTCATCAAGCAGGGTCGCAGCGAGGAAGCGTTCACCGCCGCCGCCAACGGTTACCTCAATCACTTCGAACTGGTCGAGGTCCCACTCCGCATCATCGACAACGACCTGACGATCGACACCGAAGGGCGCTTCGCCGACATCCGACAACTGATCCGCAACCACGCGCCGGTCGCGCGATTCGTGATGAGTTGGTGGAGTTGCGCGGCGCACTCGACACCATCGAACGCAAGCTCACCGCGACCGGCGTCGTCGGGCCGGCGCTGATCTTCGGGCAGAGCTTCCTGATCATCTTCCGCGAAGGTTTCGAGGTGGTGCTGCTGGTCAGCATCCTGCTCGGCTATCTCGAGGCGGCCCGATCGGCGACCTTCATCAAACCCATCCTCATCGGCATCGGGCTGGCATGTGTCGCCACGGTCTTGACCGTCATCGCTGTTGCGACTCGTCTTCGAACAACTGCCGTTCTCGATCGAGATATTGGAGGGTGTCACGGCGTTGATCGCCGTCGCGATGCTGTTCTACGTCTCGTTCTGGCTCGTCGGCCGGATGGACCACAAACGCTGGATGGAGTTCATCCGCGCCAGGTTGTGGAGCGCTGTGTCGATCGGCTCGACGTTCTCGTTGATCATGGTCGGCTTCACGGCGGTGTACCGCGAAGGGTTCGAGACCGCTCTCTTCTATCAAGCGCTGTGGTCGTTCGGCGCCGGCCTCGGCGTGTGGGTGATGGCTGGGCTGTTCGCCGGCCTCGCCGCCCTGACGGTCGTTGCGATCGTGATGTTCCGCCTCGGACGACGCGTGCCGATCAAGCGGTTCATGAGCATCGCGGTCGCCTGTGTGATGCTGACGTCGGTGACGTTCCTCGGCAACGCGGTACATGCGCTGCAGGCAGGCGACCTCATCGCTTACCACCGCCTCGACAGCTGGCCACGCATCCCCATCTTCCTCTCACAGGTGACCGGCTACTGGCCGACTTTGCAGAGCGTCGTGGCCCAGATCGTTCTGCTCGCGATCTACACCGCCGGCGCGGTGTATGTGTTCGTCGTCAAGCCATACCGGCAGCGGGCGCACGCGCCGGCGACCCCGTCCACTCCGTCGACTCCCTCTGCGCCGCTCGTCTCAGCCTGACTTGATATAGACCATGGGAATGCGAGTTGGTGTCGACGTGGGCGGCACGTTCACGAAGGCGGTCGCGATCGACGGCCTCACCGGAGAGCTCGTCGCCCGTTGTGTGGTGCCGACGACGCACGATGCCGCCGCCGGCGTCGCCGAGGGAGTCGTCGCGTGCGTGGCGAAGGTCGCGCGGAAGTCGGCGCCGCCAACGTCGAGCTCGTCACCCACTCGACAACGCAGGCGGTGAACGCGCTCCTCGAAGGAGACGTGGTGCGCGTCGGCGTGTTCGGGCTCGGGCGTCGCCCCGACCTGGGAAGGTGCGCCGTCGCACCTCGCTGGCAGGCGTCGAACTGTCACCCGGACGCAAGTTGCCGGCGTCGCCGGTGTTCTTCGATGTCACCGACGGCCTGTCGCCGACGACGTGCGACGCGAGATCGAACGGGTCATCGGCGAAGGGATCGGCGCCGTTTCGGTCGCCGAGGCGTTCTCGCCCGACGACGATCGCAACGAGCAGACCTCGTGCAGATCGCCCGGGACGCGGGTCTGCCGGCGTGCGCCAGCACCGAGTTGTCCGGCTCTACGGGCTCGAGCTGCGAGCGGTGACGGCCGCGGTCAATGCGTCGATCCTGCCGATCGCGGTCCGCACCGCCGAGTTCGTCGAACATGGTGTGCGCGACGCGAACATCTGCCGCCGTCATGGTGATCCGCGGCGATGGTGGCGCGACCGATCTGTCCGGTTTTCGGAGGCTCCGGCCAAGACGCTGTACTCCGGCCCGGCCGCGTCGGTCGCCGGTGCGCTTCGGTCCGGCGCGATCACGGACGGCGTCATCGTCGAGGTGGGTGGAACCTCCACCAACGTCGCTGCGATCCGCGACGGACGTCCGCTGCTGTCGTACGTACGGTGGCATCTCATGCCACGGCGCTGCGCGCCGTCGACGTCCGAGTGGTCGGTGTCGCCGGTGGCTCGATGTTGCGCGTGCGCAAGCGAGCATGTGCATGCCGTCGGCCCGCGGAGTGCGCACATCGCCGGGCTTCCCTATGCGTGCTTCCTCGAACCGCAACGGCTCGTCGGCGCGCAGTGCAGCATCCTCGCGCCACGTGAGGGGGACGAAGCCGATCACGTCGTGCTGGAGCTCACCGATGGCTCGCGGGCTGCGGTCACCGTGACGTGCGCGGCCAATGCGCTGGGCGTGACCCAGTCCGGTGACCATGCCTGGTCACCCACGTCGCACGAGGCGGCCTCGCGGCGTTGACATCGCCGGCGAACACCTCGGAACCGATGGCAGAAAGGTCGCCGAGCAAATGCTGTCGGCGGCCAGCGAAGCGGTCGTGCGAACTGGTGTACCGATTGATCACCTCGCAGAAGCTGCCGCGATCCGGTGATCCTCGCGGTCGGCGGCGCCGCCGGTGGTCTCGGTCGGTTCGTGGCGACCCGCATGGGATTGCCGTGCACGGTGCCGGCCGATGCGGAGATCATCTCGTCGATCGGCGACGCGCTGTCGATGGTCCGTGCCGAACGCGAGCGAACCGTCGACGCACTGACCGGCGAGATCGTCCGGCAGCTGTCCGACGAAGCCGAAGCGGAAGCGCTCGCCGCCGGCGCCGCGCCCGGAACCGTCGAAGTGCGCATCGAAGAACTCCCGAACGAGGCACGGTCCGCGCCATCGCCACCGGCACAGTTGGGCTGCGCACGGGTGCCCTTCCCGGCCAGGAGATCGTGTCGGCCGCCACCATCCAAGCTCGCGAGCCAGCGGACGCCGAGATCACCCAGGCCGGCGCGTTCTGGCTCGTCTCCCGCAAAGGATCCATCGCGATCGTCGACCGGTTCGGCGATCCGGTGGCCACGGTGAAGGGCGAAGTGTGCGGCGTCGACGTGCTCGACGCCACGGTCGAACGCGCTCACCCGGTATCGGGGACCGGTCACGTTGCGCCCGACGATCTGGTTCATCAGCGGCGGGAGGATCGCCGAGCTCGGCAGCGATGACATGATCTCAGCGGCGACTGCGCTGCACGAACCCAACGACACGACCGAACTGCTGATCGTCGGAAGGAAAACCTGACATGGTCGACTACATCCCGCTGTCGAGGCGACGCCGCAACGCAACACTGGTCGCGTTGGCGACGCTCGTCATCGGCCTCGTCGTCGGCATCGTGGTCGGAAGATCGGCCGCGGTCACGGCTTCGGAGGCGGCAGCAGTCGTCCGTTCGAAGGGCGACACACTCGGCACCCGTCTCGAGGCGCTGACCATCGAGTACGACCAGGCGATCGCCGGAACCGGCGACACGGTGCAAGCGCGGCGTGCTCGATGCACTCGACCTGGTCGACGCCGACATGGACAAGCTGATCGCCGACAGTCCGTGGCTCGGCCCGAATCAGCAGCAGGCGCTGC
>CAWCDA010000061.1:0-63943 GCA_963794065.1 uncultured Actinomycetes bacterium
GCCAACATCCCGATCATCCCCAGCGCCATCAACGATCCGGCAGCGATCCAGACAGCCGTGACTGAGGCTCTGGCAACACATCCGACCGGGGTGTACGCCGATCTGTACTACCCCGAAGGCGCGCTGGTGGCCGACCAGATGCTTGAGTCCGGCACTGGCACGAACTGCCTGTCTGACTACGCCTCGGCTTCCGTCGGCTACGTGACCGAAGCCGGGATCCCCGCCGTCCAGAACTGCCCCGTCCTCGGCGTGCCCGCCCCGTCCGACTTCGCAGGCTCGGCCCCGTTCCTATCCGCGTTCGAGGCCAAATTCCACTCGGCACCCGGCCTATGGAGTCCTTACACCTTCGACTCCGTCAACCTCCTGGTGCAGAGTGCGGTCAAGGCCCACAGCTTCCAGCAGGTACCGCTAGCCAGAGCGCTTTACTCCACCAAAGACTTCGTGGGCTGGACCGGATCGGCCACCATCCTGTCGCCCTCCGGTAACCGCATGCCGTCCACGGTGACGGTGGACACCTCCGATGCTTCGGGCACTCTCCACGTCGACCTCGATTGGGCCGTCGCCGTGGGGTACACGCCCTAGGGCCCTTCCGGCCAAGTCGTCAAGGCGATGGCCTCTGGAATACGTAACGCTCAGTGAGGCTAGAGGGTGTGACCCGATCGCCGATAGATCATCGTCTCGAGCCTGGCAGTCCTCCCGCTCTTGGCGGCCGCGGCCCCGGCGGATGCGGCGCTACCGGGCGCGAACGGGCTGATCGCCTTCCAAGTGGATGGCACCGACACAACCCCAGCACGGATCTACACGGTCGGACCCCACGGCCACGGTATGAACCAGGTCACGACGGGCGCGGCGAACGCCGAAGCCCCCGATTGGTCGCCGGATGGGGAGTGGATCGTGTTCACGAAGAACGGATGCAAGATCGCGCTGATCCACCCCGATGGCAGCGACATGCATCGGATCGACCCTGCACCGAACGGTTGTGAGTCCGATGCGACCTTCACGCCCGATGGCGAACACCTCATCTTGGAGCGCAACGACGAGGCGGCTGCTGACGACGCGATCTGGATCATGGATCTGGATGGTGGCAACCGTCGTCGTATCGGCGATGGAGGCAATGGCGAGGCGCACACACCCGAGATCTCTCCCGATGGGCAGACGGTCTCGTTCCTCAGCTTCGCGAACGACGGTCTGAGCGCGATCTTCGGGATCGACATCTCGGGAGGAGACTCCTGGCAGATGACGCCAACCTTGTGGGGCATGACCTTCAAGCACGACTGGGCGCCCAACGGGTCGCGCCTGGTGATGAGCGACAACGCTGAGGACCCCGACCGCACCGTGAACCTGCTCACGATCCGCCCCGACGGTACGGGTCTTCGCTACCTCACGGATTATCGAAGCGCCGATGAGCGGCCTTCGCCGGCTCGTACTCGCCCGACGGGAGATGGATCGTGTACCGGCACGTGAGCGGGGACCAGGCGGAGCTGGTGCTCGTGCACCCTGACGGCACCGATACCCATGCCATCCTGTCGATGTCCGCGTCGCGCCACGGTTCATCGACTGGGGACCAGCTCCTTCGTGACGCCGAACCGCTCAAGGACCAGCTCGGCGGGTTGCATCGTCCTCTGCTCGCTACAGCCCCAGGCTCGCCCAGTCTCCGGTGATCGCGCAGGTGATGCCCGGTACCTGGATGTTGACGAACAACCAGGTTCCATCGGGGCTGAAGCGCGGGCCGGCGAACTCCGAGTAGCCGAGACCGTCGGCGATGGAGAAGTCATCATCGGGCACGGACGGGTCGTAGAGCTTGCCCGAGGCGTCGATGATCGACAGGCGGATCGGCACGAGGTTGCGAGCGACGTTGACGATCGTGCCGTCGTTGCGAAGCCCGCGGACGTAGCTGCGGTTCTCCTTCCCGTCCTCCGCGATGACGACACGGTTGTTCGGGCTCGTGCAGAGGTTGTCGGGTCCATCGAGCACCGAGCGATCCGTCGACTCGAAGAGGAGCTCGAGCTCGCCCTCCTCGTCGCGATCCCCGATGTTCGTCATGGGGGTGTACTTCCAGATCTGTCCCAGCCCGGCGTTGCCGCCGTCCGAGGAGTCGAAGACGACGCTGTTGCCGACCATCGTGGCTCCCTCGCCGCTGAGGAACCGGGCTGCACCGCGGGACCGTGCGATCTTTTCCACCGTCCGCGCATCCGACTCTGCCTCGGGGCGGTCGGGACTCGGGATCGTGACCCAATCGACCGGGAGGACCTCGCCGACCGTCTCATCCTTGATGGTGTTGTACCCGGGTTGCCCCTTGATGCGGAGCGCCTGCAGCGTACCCGAGCTCAGATCCCCGAAGGTATCGGCGATGAACCGATAGAAGCAGTCCGGGTTGTTGTCCTCGGTCAGGTAGACGATGCCCGTGTCGGCATCGACGGCCGCCGCCTCGTGGACGAACCGACCGAGGGCCCGCAGCGGTTTGACCGGGGCGGAGCCATCGCTCATCGGGTCGATCTCGAAGACGTATCCGTGTGGCTTGGTCCGGTTCGACGAGGTGCCGATGGTGGTTTCCTCGCATGAGAGGTACGTGCCCCACGGCGTCGCCCCGCCTGCGCAGTTCGTATCCATGCCGTTGGCGCTCACGTAGCTCTCGACCAGGTCCGCGTTGCTGTCCAGGATCAGGGTGGTCGTGCAACCCGGCGCCTTGCGGTCGTAAGCGTTGGTTGGGATGCCGACGACGGATGGGTGCACGATGTCGTTTCCGTCGCCGAGCTCGTGGTTGCGCACGATCCGCATGCCGGCGCCGTCGCTGAACACGCCCATGCCGTCGGGGATCGGCGGCGTCGTGAACCCGTCCTGCATCGGGGAGCCGAACGCCCCGAACGTCTTGTAGGTGAAGCCGGGCGGCAACGCGAGCTCGGGCCCCGCCACCACGAGACCGCCGCCGACGGCCTTGCCGATCGCGCTCGATGAAGAGGAGCGGCCAGACGCGTTCCGTGCGAGCGCGGGAACGCTTGATCCGAGGCCGGCCGCGACCCCGGCCGCTCCTGCGACCGTGGCCTTGAGGAAGTCCCGACGGGCGATGCCACGCGTGGTGCGACGACGCTGCTGAGCCATGTCCCCCCCTGTCTCCAGGCGCTCCGCTCGTCCCGCGGAGCGACTCGCGCGACCGTATCCCTGGAGATTGTTGACTGTCAACCGAGCTTGTCGGGTGGGGTTTCTGGTGGTGCTTCTTCCTGCTCGTCGTCGCTCTTGGCGTCGCTCACCAGTCGTCGGAGGGTGAAGTTCTTGCCGCGGTCCGCAGGCGGGCGCCCGACTCGGGGATCGGATGCCCAATGGCAGACCCCGCAGACGGTCACATCGATCTCGGTGTAGAGATCGAGCACTCGTTTGGTCTGGCGCAACTCGCTCGAGCCGCACTCCGGGCAGGTCGTGAACTGCTCCACGACGGGAGTGTAGGCCCCGTGGACGCGCGTCCGAAGCTTCCGAAGGGGCCGGGTACACTGGCCGCTCGCCCGGTTCGCGCCGGGTTTTCCTTCGGCGGGGTGGCCGAGTGGTTAGGCAGCGGCCTGCAAAGCCGCGCACACCGGTTCGATTCCGGTCCCCGCCTCGGATCGCGGCTGTAGCATTGCCACACGGGCGGTTAGCTCAGGGGGAGAGCGCTTCCTTGACACGGAAGAGGTCAGAGGTTCAAATCCTCTACCGCCCACCATAGGACGCGGCTGGGCCAACGGTGTCGCAAGCCTCGCCGAGGCCCTCGAACTTGGCGACGACACGCTGCTGGGGCACTCGTTCGGCGCCAGGATCGCGCTGCAGCATGCGGTTGACCACCCGGGTCACGCGAGGCGCATCGTATGTTCGGGCGGGGTTGCATACGGTGACGCGCTCGCGCATCTTGAGACCACTTTCGAGGAGTTCGGCACCGCCGAGCTCCGCGCTCAGGTCGAGGCAGCGTTCGACGCCGAAAACACGGTGCAGACTCCAGAGGGATGTCACGACATCTGGACTGCGCAGATGCCGTTCTTCCTCGCCGACCCCGAAGGCCCGGCGCTCCACGAGGTAGCCGAGCGGTGGCGGGACGTGCGCTACAGCCCTCAGATGCATCGCATCGATCCAGGCGAACTTTGACGTGAGGAACAGCCTTCCAGGAGTCAAGGTCCCGGTCCTGGTGATCACGGGAGCCCAGGATCGCGATCACCCGACCCCGGGAGTCCGAGGAGATCGCGGCGGCCTTGCCCGATGCAACCCTGGCAATAGTCGAAGGGGTGGGCCACTTCCCGTTCATCGAGTCGCCCGAGCGCTACTTCGGGGTGATCGGCTCCTGGCTAGGTAGCAACTCCCGATGAGTTGGCGGGTGCCGTGGACGCGGCGGCAAGGAGCCGAGAGCGTCGCCATACCGCCGTAGGCACCGCCCGCTGGTTACCATGTTTGTCTGCCCATGCAGGCAGAGAGTAGGAACTGCATCGGGCGCGAGCCGACCCAACCCGATCGCCGCATCCTCTCGGGCGTGAGCGGTACGGGGGAGAACTCCGGATTGTTGTACGTGGACCGCGCGGAGCGAGAGCGAGGCGGCACGACGGATGGACCCGCGTAGCCACAGCGGGTACGTCCCGTGGATGTGCAGTCCGATGAGAAGCGTCGTGCTCGTGTAGGTGCACCGGTCACCGCAGGACGGAGGGCCGTCGTACATCAGCTGGCCGACAGGCGTCACTAGCGCCGCACCGATCAGGGCGCCGACGAATGCCGGAAGTCCCAGCGCTAACCCGTCGCGCCTGGTCATTCGCCGGAACCATATCCGGGGGGGGCGGTGGTGACGCAAGGGCACGCGCACCAGCAGATCGCGGGCCTGAGGGATCCGGTCCGCCATGCGGCGCGGAGAGCATCGTTCACGGGCGCAGGGCTTGCGGACAGCAGAAGGGCCGGTCCGAAGACCGACCCCGCGTGCCTTTCTCGATCTCCACGGTTGGCGCTATCCAGTGGCAGCTGTTCCCCACGCGTACCCTGCGTTCTCCGTAATCGACGTCACCTGGAACAGCCCCGTGCCGTCGACGTTCACGGTCCACAGACCCAACTGATCACTCAGGTCTCGCCGCAAGAACAGGAGCTTGTTACCGTCGGGTGACCATATCGGGGTCTCCGAGGAGGTGCCGTTCGTAGGATACGTGACCTCCCTGAGGCTCGTTCCGTCGGGACGAACGACCCAGACTTGCGGCTTGGCGCGGAACTTGCTCGTGAACGCGATCAGTTGGCCGTCTGGAGACCACTGGGCTGAGACGGCGCCGAGTCCGGAAGGAGTGATCTGACGGAGGCCGGAGCCGTCCGAGTTCACCACGTATAGCGCAGTCCCGCGACCGCGTCCGTTCTTCCAAGCTGCTGCGAAGGTGACCTGTGAACCATCGGGGGACCAGTCCGCGGGGAAGACGGTATCGAGGGCCGACAATCCCGGAGGGCTCAGTTGGAGCGGATCGGTGCCGTCGGGGTCCACAACGAAGAGAGCGCTTTGGGCGGTGTCGCTCAAACGACTGAATAGGATGCGCGAGCCGTCGGGCGAGTAGACGGGATTGGAGTCATCGTAGCCCTCGGGTGTGACGGTGACGCGTTCCAGATCGCCTCCGTCGGATGACCGCAAGGTGTAGAGGCCGTTGTCGGCCGGGTTGGGGTTCCCGCTCCCGACGTCCGTGGCACAGATGAATTGGGCGCCATCAGGAGACCAATCCAAGCACGTCAGCGCCTGCTGGAGCCCTGGGTACGCATCGAGGAGCTTGAAGTCAGAACCGTTCGGATCGGCCGTGGCCGGCCGAGAGCCCTCGCCCACAAGGAAGTCGCAGACCAGGATCTTGGTTCCGTCCGGCGACCAGGCTGGACAGATCACGTCCTCTCCTAGGCCAACCTGAGCCTCGTGTGTCCCGTCAGGATCGATCGTGAACGTCGCGCCCCGATCGGCGATCACGTCGTAGCGAGTGAACGCAATCTTCCCGTTCGCTTCCGCAGGCGTTGCCCTTGCGGAAGAGCTGGTTGAAGCAACACCGACGAACAACGCCAACACCATGAGCACTCTCGAACTGCGATTCATCGAAGCTCCCTCCTTGATCGGTGCTCAGCTCTCGCCTCGCGCCTCCTGATGACAAAGACACAGATACGATTCATGAGGTACCTCCCTCTGCTCTCGCTGCTCACTTGGAGCTCGGCTCGAAGGGGCCGGTCTCGATCGTCGCGGGTTGATCGGGCGCTTTGCACGGAGGCGTGTCCTGCCCGATCCCACCGATCGGCAGGATCCCGCCACCTGCCGCCAGCGGTGTCTCCCCGAAAATGTGCCCGGTGGCGCACCAGTTCGACCACCGCAGGCGGACCGACGCGCGATCCCCGGGCTGGAGCGTGACGACAGGCCAACCATCCGGCTTCGGATCGCCCTCCACCTGCCAACGAGCAGGCGACGAGACGAAGTCGATGCCATTGATGCGCCCGCCGTTCGTCGAGAGCAACCAGATTGACGTGCCCTGGAGCGTGCAGGAAGCCTCGGAGACGTTCGTGAACACGATCTCGCCTTCGCGCGAGGCGGCCGCTCCCTCCGTCGTCGCGGAGGCGCGCAACTGGGCCGCGGTGCACGGGCCGATCACCGACGGGGTGGGACCGGCCGGCACTGGCGCAAGGACAAACGCACGAGCGAGCACCGCCGCGGTCGCTGCCACAACTACGAGCGCCGCGATACCAGCCTCGATCCGCTCGCGGCGACGGCGCCGTTCACGACGTTCGACCAGCCGCTCCAATGCCGGTTCGGGCATCTCGAACCGTTCGAAGCTCCGCTCGAAGTCTTCACGTTCGACCTTCATGCCTGTTCCTCCTGCGCCTGCCGGACCCCGGCACGTCCCTGCGTGGCCAGCGCCCGCACGGTGGACGCGCGGATCCCGAGGATCCGACCCGCGTCCTCCGACGAATAGTCGAGGTAGGTGGTGAGCACGACGGCTGCGCGTTGTCGCGGGGGTAGCGGCCGGAGCGCGCGGACGATCTCGTCGCGATCCTCGACCGCAGCCAGATCATCACCCGAGGGTGCGAGCGACAGCACCTTCCGTGTAGCGAGCGCCGCACGACGAAGGCGGTTTCGAAAGACGTTCATCCCCACACGGAACAGGTAGCCGCCCGGATCGTCGAGCGTCGAGACGTGCTCCCACCGCTCCCACACGCGCAAGAACGCGTCCTGCGTGATCTCCTCGGCCTCCGAGCGGTTGCCGGTCACGAGGCACATCGCCCCGAAGAGTCGGCGGCGATGAGCCTCGAAGAAGTCCTCGAACGAGGGCACCTCGGGCAACGGTCGCTCCTGACGTTCCGTGGTTCCGTGGGTGGGTCGCTGCATCGTGCACCATGAACACGCGAGGTGAGCGGTTCGCTTAGTCACTTGCCGAAGCCCTCCGTTGGAGACTGCTCCGTTGCAACGTGGTCGCCCCCACAGCTGCTCGGTGGGCTCCCGCCGATCTCAAGAGGGTCAAGCGTGAATGAGCCGACATCGAGCTGGGCAAGCAGGTGACGGCGAACACGACCTACTTCAGCTACGGAACCGAGGAGCGCGTACGGACCTTCGGGCTGGCCCGCGCCGCCAACTGTCGAGACGAGTGGTACACGGAGGGTATTGCCGAGCGAGGGTTGGCGAAGCAGGACGAGATCGACGCGCTGGAGCAGGCTTGGATCCGCTGGGCCGAGTCGCCCGACTCGTTCGCGGCCTTCGCGTGGGGTCGAGTGGTCGGACGTCGGCCATCGTCCCGCCCCTGACGTAATCCTCGAACTGTGGGCAGTGGCGACGGCCTCATCGCCTTCGGTGCACTCGACCGCGTTGGACCTGACGGCACGGTCATCGTCTCGGATGTCTCGGTGGACCTCGTTGAACATTCGCGATCGCTTGGGACGAACTCGGCTCTGGGGCTTCACGGTCCGCGAGTACCGGGGCGCTCGAGGCCGGTGACGATCCGGTGCTCGTGGTCAGGTCTGGGGGCGCATGGTTGAGGTGTTCCAGTGGCCGTGCGGTGACGCGGCGCGGCGCTATTCGCAGCCGACGCCGTCGCTGTCGTCGTCCAGCTCGTAGGGATCGTCGCCATACACGCGGGTGTACGACGCGTAGAACGGGCCGTCGCCTGAGCCTGGGCAGTCGTAATCCTTCAGGCTGCTACCGACCGACGTGATTGGCGGGAAGCACGTCGAATAGCCGGGCGTGCAGGCAAGCGGTACTGCGACCACCAGCGTCACCTGCGTGCCGGTGGGAACCTTCGCGCCCGACTTCGGCGTGGACGCGAACACTTCACCGAGGTCGTACAGCGAGAAGACCGGGTCCCTCTGGTAAACGATCGCAAGTCCCAGTTTTCGCTGCTTCAGCAGTTGCTTGGCCTTCACGAGCTTCGTCGCGCTGGGCAGCCCGAACGACGTGTGCACCCAGCGGGGGACGGTGGGGTTCCCATCCGAAATGACGTAGACCACCGTGGTTCCCTCAGCAGCTTCGGTACCGGGCGCGGGCTTCTGGTCGATAACCGTGCCCTCCTTCGTCCTCGACCAGTCGGAGTCGGCCTTCGGTTTGAAGCCCAGCGTGTTGATAGCGGCCTTGGCCTGTTGAGCAGTGCTGCCGAGGACATCGGGCACGGAAGGCGGCGGGGGCGCAGTGCTGCTGGTGCTGGTGGTGGTCGAGGTCGTTGTTGTGGTCGAGCCGGTCGTACATGCGACCAGCAAGACAAGAAGAGCCGCAGCAAACGTTGCCCGCCTCAGGCACGCGCCGAAGCATGCGGCGCGCACGAGCGGCGCGTTCTCCGCCCCCGCCCTAGCTATGACCAGACGATCAGATCTTGCGTGCATCACCCATGTAAATCCCTGCGGCGGGAGATTCGCTTAGCCCGGCGATAATGTCCCTGGGCCTTACACCAATCCACACCGTCCTGATCCGCGACGACCGGGACGCGATCGCCTCCGAGCTGCTGCGCTACGGCGATGCCAACGGCGACGGCTGTTCCGGTCGAGGAACAAGGTCTACAAGATGGGCACGATCAGGGTCGATCACGTCCCGGCAATCCCGCTAGACGAGGCGCTCAAACTGAACAACCCTTAGATCGGACCGGATTCACGCACTGAGCGTGATTTCAACGTCGACGTCGTCGTCGGGGTGGCGATAGCGGTCGGCCTCATCGGGACCGTGGTGCCGTTGCTGCCGGGCTGCCCGTCATCATCGCCGCCGCGTTCGTCTGGGTCATCGCCGACAGGAGCGACCCGGGCCAGTGGATCGTCTTCGCGAGCGTGGCGGCGGTGGCCCGCGGCCGGTATGGCAATCGGGTCACGATGCCCGCCCGCAGCGCCTCCGCGGCGGGAGGTCGTCGTGGGCGCTCGCGTGGGAGCGGTCGGGGCAGTCGTGGGCGCCCTCGTCATCCCGGTCGTGGGAGCGCTGATCGGCTGGCCGCTCGGTGTGTTCGTGGCCGAATGCCTCCGGACCCGTGACCCGTCGGCCGCATGGGCCTCGACCCGAGGGACGGTCGTCGGAGTCGTGCGCGGCACGGCGGTGCAGTTCGGCGCTGGACTGGTGGCCGTGTCGATTTGGGCGATGGCCGCCTGAAGATGATCTTCTTATGCACCACCAATCAGGCGCACGATCGCGAGCGGGTTCTATGGTCGCCGGACATCTCGGTATGACCAAGATGTGCAGCGCGAAGCCCCCGTCGCGTGTTCATGTAGCACGATGGAATCACATCCTCGATCCGTGCCTGAGGCGACCGTCGAGGAGGCCGACCTGGCCGAAGCTGCTCTTAGCTTTGCGGAGTTCTACGACGCGAATTTCCAACGCATCTTCACGACGCTGTGTCTCGTGACCGGGAACCGCCACGAGGCTGAGGAGATCGCCCAGGATGCGTTCCTCCGGATGTTCGAGCGCTGGGACCGGGTCGGAGCCTTCGATGATCCGACTGGCTACTTGTTCCGCGTTTCTATGAATGTGTTCCGCAATCGTTATCGGCGCGCTTCACTCGCGGTTCGTCGTGCCCTCTCGCTCGCACCGGTTACGGACGATCTTGCGGCAGTCGAGACCCACGACGAAGTCGTACGGCTGCTCCGGACGCTGAGTCCGCCCCAACGCGCAGCAGTCCTGCTTACCGCCCTCCTCGATTACTCGGCCGAAGACGCGGGCGAGATGCTCGGCATCAAGGCCTCGTCCGTGCGCTCACTCACGACACGTGCCCGGGCCCAGATGAAGCAGGAGGTGGTCGATCCTCATGAGTGACAAGCACGACGTCCTTGACCGCTTCTCACCGTTCTTCCCCGCGCCCGGGCAGTCGCTTGAAGAGCTGTTTCGCCGGCGCGATCGCAAGCGCCGCAACCAGCGGATCACCGCCGGTGTGCTCGGGGTGGTGATCGGTCTCGCAGCGATCCTGGTCGGATCGAGCGTGGTGCGTTCGGCTGTTGTGGTCCCCGCCAACCCAACCCCATCGCCCTCGAAAACGAGCGTGGCGAGCGATCTCCCTCGCCTGCTTCACGCAGGAGAAGTCCTGGTCGAGGGTGATGGGCTCGGTCGGGTCGACGCACTCGACACCAGCACCGGAGAACGACGCACGCTCGTCAAGTGCGTGAAACCCTGCGTCGCCACATATGTCCAAGCCATTTCGGCGGACGGTCGGTGGCTGGCCTACGGAGTCTCGACGTGCGCCGCTGCCGGACCGTGCGAATCCGAAGCCGGCATCTGGGTCACGAGCGCGCTCGGTTCGCCCCATCAGTTGACCCATGGGTGCGACCAACTGGGTTCCTGTCACCCGGAAAGGCTGGCGTGGTCGCCACAGGGAGCCACGCTGGCTGTTTACGAGGGGGGCGATGAACCCCAGCTGTTCACCATCGACCCACGGAGCGGGGATCGAACAACCATCGCGAGGCCGAACGCCGATGTCTCCCTTCTCACCTGGTCGCCCGATGGAGCGAGCATCATCTACGCCGATAGCGGACTTGAATCGGTTGACCTCGAAAGCGGTGAGACGACCACACTGCCGAGCACCGTGGGCGACGTCATTAGCATCGACTGGTCACCAGACGGGTCGCGACTCGTGCTTGACGACACCCTCGCCGGAAGGAACAGGATCGTCGTCATGAACGAGGACGGATCAGATCCGCGCGTCCTCGCCGATCAGGATGCTTCTGCGGGCCCGGCCGCCCCGGCGTGGTCCCCTGACGGCACGCGCATAGCCTATGTTTCGACACCACGGCACGCAGGCACCAGTGATTTGCATTTCTCCTTCGACGTCTGGGTGGTCGGAGCCGATGGTTCGGGCTCAACCCGACTCTTTCAGGGCGATTGCTGCATCAGTGACTGGGGAGGTCCGATCTGGTCTCCGGACGGCAGCCGGATCGCGTTCCGCGACGACGTCGACGTCTCGTACCCAGACTGGCTGGCCGTGAACGCCGACGGTTCTGGCTCGCCCGAGCGGATCACGGAAGCCGAGGTGAAGAGCTGGTGACGAGCTTCCGCGGTTCGCATCGCCTGACTGCGAGCGCGGCCCAGGTCGCCGGCCATCTCGGCGTGTGGCGAAGCTGGCGCGATCCGCGCCCGTTCATCGTGGCCATGCTCCTGATTGGGACAGGCGCCTGTTCCGGGGCAAGCAATTCGACGGGCGTATCTCCCACGGGCTCTTCCCAGGAAGCGTTCGCATCCAGCCACTACCGCTACTCGATTACCTCGACCGATTGGAAGGGCGCACAGGCGACCACCGCGTGGGACGGTACCGGCGCGCCCGGGGACACCGATCCGAGCGTTGACACCCTCTTCAGTGCGAAGGGGCAGACAGCGTATGCGTACGGCGAGCCTACGACGGACACGCTCCAGAAGTTCACCGCCACCTCGCGCAAGGTGGATGCGACCGTCCATCCTTGTCCGGTGAAACCCGAGACAACCGACGCCATTTCGGTCGGGAGTGAGCGGGCCATCCTCGACGATGAGCATTGCCATGGTGCTTACGTGATCTTGGCGTACGTGGTCCACTCCGGTCACGGATACGTCTTCTTCACCTTCTCGCCCGCGGGGGACGCGGACACGGATACGTTCACACGCGGCTGGTTCACGTCCCTACTGAAGGATGTTTCCTTCCCCTCGTAGGCGTCGCGCTCGCCAGTCCGGCGCGACGCCAGGTGCTCAGGGGGTGGAGGGAGGTGCTAGGAGCAGAGTCCGATCTCATCGCGACCTGCTCCTGACGCTCACACTGACGGCGCGAGACAAACTGCGCCGAGTCCTGATCCTCGACCAACCCGACCGCGACGCGATCGCCTCCGAGCTGCTGCGCTACGGCGCCGGCTGGGCCGACGTGATCGACACGCTGACGATGTATCCGGAAGCCCGGCGCAGGGTGGTCCGCATGCTGGCTGAGATCGACGCCGCCTGAGTTCGTCAGGGCAATTTTTGCTCCCGAGCCAATCGAGGTCGAGACTGTCAAGGGGTGAGTCTTCGGACGGAATCGCGGGTCCCGTTTGATCGGCTATTTCGGACTCGAGGAGCTGAAGCTAGCATTTCCGCGACACGACAAGGGGTGGGGGTTCGTGAGTACCGTCCAGATGACGCTGCCCAATGGAGCCACTGTGGGGGTCGAGGCGGCCGATGGGGCTGACCTTGGCGCCGAAGGCGTCCCGAACTTCGATGATGTGAAGGATGTAGTCGAGGGGATCGTTCAAGGCCTGCGAGCAGCTATTGAGAAGACCTCGCCCGATAAGTTCACCGTGGAGTTTGCACTCGCGGTAAAGGCCGAGGCGGGAACGCTCACGAAGTTGATCGCCAAGGGAGAGGCCGGCGCGACACTGACGTTCACCGCGGAGTGGGATAAGAACGAGTAGCAGCGTAGGAGCCGTCAACGAGAGGCAGGCGCCGAATTCACCTGGCTCTTCGATCTCTTTGCGGATGAACCGACGCGGGCCTCGTCATCGACCCCCAATCGGACGTGCTGTCCCACCGAACCGTATTCGTGACGTCATGCAGATCAGAGCCGTCGGCGTTCATCACGAAGACGTCTGCGTTACCGGCCGCGCCAACGCCGGGAACCATGGCGGTCGTGATCATCGTTCCGTCCGGTGAGAACCCCGCACGGAGGAAGGACGTCGTCTCGGATGCATGCGTCAGGCAGTGCAGGTCCGTCCTGTTCGGGTGCACGACGCACAGGTCCCGCGGCTCGCCGTCCTCGATGTGCGACTGGAAGAGGATCCAGCGACCATCCGGTGACCAGTCTGGGTTTCCTCCGGCTCCCAATTGCCACGGGGTCAGGCGGCGGGCACGGGTGCCGTCGAGCTGCACTGTGAAGACAGCGAACAGGCCGGTGGTCTTGTTGAACCTCTGGAATGCCAGGCGGCTGCCATCCGGTGACCACTGGGGCGTTCGGTCCTCGTACTTCGTGGGTTGGACCTTCTCCGTCACCTGCCTCGTGTTCGTGCCGTTGGTTCGCATCACGAACAGTCCGACCATGGCGCCGCCCCCCGTGTCCCTTGAGAAGGCGATCCGCTTTCCGCTCGGGGACCAGGCTGGCTCGTAGTCGCCCGGACAGTAGGTCGGCTTACAGCCAAGCCCCTTGTCGATGAGGGTGAGGTCGCTCCCATTGGCCCGCACTTTGAACAATCGGTCTCTGGGACACGCCGTGGGCGTGCACACGTTCCCAACGCGTTGGAACGCGATCCACCGACCGTTCGGGGACCAGTCCGGCTTGTCGTGAAGTACGCCCTTCCGTGGATGCGTGATTCGCTGGAGCCCTGTCCCGTCCGCATCGATCGTGAAGATCGCTCCGTAGGTGTGCGCATCGTTGAAATACTGGCGGAAGGCTATGCGTCCATTCGTGCCCTCGTAGGTCGCGCTGGCTGGCGTCAACAGGCCGAGCAACGATGTCACGGCGAAGAGGGTCACCGCAGCCATCACGGGTCGTGCTTTGATCATGGTGTCTCCCTACTGTTGGACCTCGGGCATCATCGAACCGTCAAGTTCGGTCGACAGTGTGGGACTCGCCGAACTGGTCCGGATGGGGCATCGACCGACTCATCCTGGTGATTCAGAGCTCCTCCCGCGATCCGAGACTCATTGCTTCAACTAGCTGCGACGAGGTCCCCAGTCCGGCGCGCTCTCAAAGCCGTTGGAATCAGTGACGTTCTGCATGTTGGTCCCGTCGATGTTGATCGTGAACACGTCGGAGTTGCCGGCCGTGCCGGTCCCCGGGGAGTGGGACACCGTGAGTCTCGTCCCGCTCGGTGAGAACGAAAGAGACCCATACGTGTCTGGTTCGGATGCGACGATGTGAAGCCCGCTCCCGTTCGGATGCACGAGCGTGACGTGCCGGAAATCCGATGTCGTCGGACCATAGAAGGCGATCCATCGCCCGTTCGGTGACCAATCGGGCTGACCGGCGTCCAACCGCCAAGGTGTGATCCGGTGCAGGCCGGTGCCGTCGAGGCGAACGATGAATATGGCGCTGTGACCCGTGTCGTAGTTCGCGCGGACGAATGCCAAGTGATCTCCATCCGGCGACCACGTCGGGGAGCGGTCCTCGAACGATTGAGGCTCGCTCGGATCGGCGGCTCGCTGGGTGATCGGCCGCACGTGAGTCCCGTTCGCGCGCATCACGAAGATGGCCACGACGTTGAAGTCGCCTGCCGCGGGCCCCAGGCCACGCTGGAACGCGATCGCATTTCCGCGAGGGCCCCATTGTTGGAATCCGTCGGTACGGCACGGCGCTGTGCAGGACGTGCTGAGGTTGACCCGATCGGCCCCGTTCCGTCGGATCTTGAACATGCGCGACCGGGTGTCGTCACCATGTGGCCACACGTCGTAGGAGATCCAGCGCCCGTTCGGGGACCAGTCCGGCTCGGTCGTCAGGATCGTCTTTCGCGGGTGCGTGATCTGTCGCTCACCGGAACCATCCGGGTTGATCGTGAAGATCGCGCCTCGAGTGTGTGCGGCATTGAAGTATCGGCGGAACGCGATCCGCCCGTCGCTTCCAGGAGCGGTGGCCGCTGCCTCTCCGCCTGCGGCGACGAGCCCAAACAGCGCGATCCCCATAACTGTGACAAGAGCGATCATTCGCTTGACTGCGACCACCGACCCTCCGCGTGCGCTCGAACGTTCACGCGACCGTCCTTGGGTGCTGCGCGATGGAAGTACGAGCCCAATCGCGAGACGTAGCGGTTGGCGCCGGCGTGCTCGAACCGTCTGAATCGCCATCCTTCTTGCCCCCTTCTTTCCGGTGAGCTCCTAATGCCCACCACCTTGCCGGGGCACTGGCGATCGACAGCACCCCGCCAAACCGAACATCGCCACGAACGAGAACGGGCGCCGAGCCGTGCTCCGCTCATGAGGAGCACGTTCCATGGTCCCGCCCTCTGCCCGCATCGGCGATGCAGGACCGAGCGGGCGCCACGTGATACAAGGGTTGATCATGCTGATCTCCGGATTGGGGTAGTCGTTTCTTGTCCTGAGTTAGAAACACTCACAGCGGGGGGTTCGCGTAGGTTTCGCTGAAATTGTCGATGGCGTTGACCCGCTCGAGCTGCGCGCTCCACTCCAATGGAATAGACCGCTCGGTGTGGCATCCATTTCACGCGTTGCCACGCGGGATCTGACCGACGAAACGGCAGAGCCGCCAACTGTCGGGAAAGGAGCCTTCAGCTCGTGCTCGCCCGCCTCCTCGGAGACGAGTCCGCATCCGGCAACGAGTGTCTCTGACGGCCTATGAATCAGGATCTCGTCAGTGATACGGTCGTGACAATTGCGTCTTGGCCCATGGTCAGCGCGTGGCGAAGCCCCTCTGTGTCAACCGCGCGTTACCCGCGAGCGCTCCGGTCAGCCTAACGAGACCAGGATCTTTGGCTGGATCCTAAGCAGGGGTCGCGTTTCGGGTGTTCCTTTATCGCGATGAGGGCATCCGCACGAGGCGCGCATGATCGACAGGAACCGAGCGTGCTGGCTCCTATGACGTTCGATGAGTTCTTCGAAGACCACCGGAACCGGTTGTTCGGCGTCATGTGTCTCGTGACCGGGAACCGCTCCGAAGCCGAAGAGATAACGCAAGAGGCGTTCTTGAAGGTGTGGGAGCGATGGGAGCGAGTGTCGAGGCTCGAGTCTGCGGAAGCCTACCTCTTCAAGGTCGCCATGAACGTGTTCCGGAATCGACTTCGACGTGCAGCGTTGGCCACGCGCAAGGCCTTCGCCCTCGCACCGACGGGCGACGACCTTGCCGAGGTCGAAGACCGCGATGAGGTTGTCCGAACGTTGAGGTCGCTGCCTCCCCGGCAGCGCGCGGCGCTCGTGCTGACAACGTTGCTGGATCTCTCTTCCGACGAAGCCGCGAAGATCCTCGGCATCCAAGCCTCCACGGTTCGCGCCTTGGCGTCTCAGGGTCGGACCGGTATCCGTGATGCAGCAGGAGAGCAGACATGAAGCTAGGACGGGACGAACTCGAGCGCTCGGTGGCGCAATTCCGGATGCCGGAGCCAGCGATGGATCGGTTGGTCGCGCGCCGTCGCAGGCACTCTCAGCGTGATCGAGCGGCGGCCGCCATCGTGGTCATCGCCGTGCTCTCACTCGCCTTGGCCGTGCTCGGTCGGTCCTTCATGACCACACAGCCTGCAACGAGGAACGATCATCCGGCTCCGCCGTGGCGCACGGCCGACGTGGACGGCATCACCTTCACGAATCCCGGCGGTTGGCACCTGACCGGGTACTTCGACGGTACCGCCAAGCTCGCAGCGATCGGGAGTTTCTCGCCGAACCTTTCCGGGAGCGACCCCTGCGACGGGATGCCGAATGACGGCGCGATCCTGGTGATCGATCCGCTGCCCGGCGGGCGCGCCCCGGCATGGCCGACCGATCTAGCCGACGGATCCATCGCCTCGGAGCACGCGTGCGGGTCGGAGCATCTCGGAGCGAGGTGGTCCGCGGACGGCCAGACCTACCAAGCGGTCGCATCGTTCGGGGATGCCGCGACGCCTGCGACGAGAGATGCGCTCATGCAAGCTTTCTCTAGCCTCTCGTTCGTCAGGGCCACGAACGCCACTAGCTCGAGCTCATGCTTCGTCAAGGACGGCTACCCCTCGCTGCTTGGTGAAGTGATCGCAGGTGACACGACAAGTGATCTGCCATGGACCATCTATCAGTTGGGCATGGGATCAGGATGTCTTCCTGAGGGCGGCGTCGAGCTGGTCACGGCCGACCCGGCGTATCAGTTCGCGACACTGCCGCCACCCATCGGAGGCGGATCGAGCCTGGATGTCCATGACGCCAAGGTGGGCGAAGGCTCCTACGTCGCGGGGATCGTCGGCACCGATGTTTCAGCGGTGGAGCTCACTTTGAGTGATGGATCCCGAGAGCGAGCGGCGCTCGCACCACTCGCACCCTTCTTCCCCGATTGGCAGGTCTACTTCGCGCCGATTCAGGCTTTCCAACAGGGTGCCATCGTGGCATTGGCAGCCGATGGATCGCCGGTGCTGCGGGCAGGCTTTCGGCCGGGGATGGATTGCACGGACGGGGGTGCGTGCGGCGTCGGTGTCAGTCCGGGGGAGACGATCGCTGAGGGCTCGGATGCCTCGTCTCCTTATCGGCTGCTTGAGCTGGACGGGAACATCGAGCTTCAAGACGCCGCGGGAAGCACGGTCGCCTCGGTGCCCGTGAGCTCCGATCGGCTCACGGTTAGAGCCGCGCGCACCGGTGGTCAAAGGAGAGTTGTCTTCGGCGTCGCGCCGTCAGCCACCGCGATGGTTGTCCAACACCTGCCCTGGCCCGAAGGCTGGGACCTGACCCAGTGGGCGCGCCTTCGCGACGGCACCGTGGTCTTCTGGAGCCAGACCAGCCCAGGCGAGCTCGGCGCCAGCGGGATCGCCGCCTTCGACGATGGGTGCAATCCACTGTCGGCGATCGATAGCGAGTCCGCGCCCGTCCCACCGCCCGATCGGTCGGCGTGCGTGGGCGCGACCGGCTCCGGGAGTGTGTCATGACGACTGATCGCGTCGACCCCCGTGCTCGTTCTGAGCCCAACGACGGAAGGGGATTCAATATGCGGCGAGTTAGCGGCGTCCTGTTTCTCAGCTCCACGATGGTGCTCCTCGCGATAACGGCTGCCTACGCGGCCGTGCCGGAGAAGGTGCGAGATGACCCTCGGGTGGACGAAAGATCGGCGGCCGCGTCTCCCGACTACTTCGCCTGGAGTCAGAATTCGCGATCCAAGCCGAACCACCCCAACACCTATGTTCGGCCGAGTGGTAGTGGCCAACGCGTGCGCGTCAATCCGGTGGGAACGAAGAGTTATAACGTCGGGATCGACGGTTCGCTCGTCGTGTATATGTCGTTTGGGGGAGACGGCTCGAACCTTCGCTTCTTCGATGCAGCGACCCAGACCCGTGATCCCATGCCTGACGGTGTGAACACGCGTTCGTTCGAGGAATTCCCGAGCCTATCGGGAGACTGGCTCCTGTTCACGAGGGACAACAAGAACCGGGTAAGTTTCGAGAAGTCTCGAACGTGGGTGATCTTGTTCAACCTCGTGACCGGGGAAAGCCGCGTGCTTCGTTCCGACCTGAACCGAAGGGCCCTCATTGGCGCCGATCAGGTGAACGGAGACTGGGCGACGTTTGATCGGTGTCACATCAATCAAAGGACTGGGGATCAATCGAATTGCGATGTGTTCCGTTACAGGATCTCGACGCAGACACTCGTCAGGATCGCGAATCCGGGCAAACAGCAATACGGCGGTGCGATCTCGCAGGATGGGACTGTCTACTTGGTCCGCACCGGAGGCCCGAACGTGTGGCATTGCGGACTCAACACGCGGATCGTTCGGTATCCGGTTGGTGGCCCTGGTGTCGTGATCGCTGAGATCGGATCTGACACCTTCACGATGCGGGCGACGGACGAGACGGATTCGTCGACCACGCTCTACGTTCTGGAGGCCCGATGCAGCCCCTATAGGAGCGGGATCTATCGCATCCCGAACGCCAACACAGCCACTTGACGGCTGCTCGCTGGTGAACGCAAATCTCGTGTGGCGATGGACCCATGTCCGCTGAGATACCGCGCATCAGTCGGGCCGAGGCACCGTGGCATGCTCGGACTGCATACCAGCGCGTTGTAAGCCTCCTCGACGATCTGTCCGAGACGGATTGGGCTCGACCAACCGACTGCTCGGGCTGGGATGTGCGCACGATGGCGGCGCACCTCGCTGGCGCCACGTGCTTCTGCGCTTCGATAGGCGAGGCTCGCCGGCAGGTCTTCGCCGGCCGCCGGCTCATCAAGGGGACCGGCCGACCGCTGGTCGATGGGATCAACGAGGCCCAGATCCGCGAGCGGGCCGAGCGGACGCCTGCCGAGCTCTTGGAAGAGCTTCGGCGCACTCTACCCGAGGCGGTGCACCGCCGCGCAACCTACCCTCGCGTCATGCGTCGTCTGCGAGTACCTGATCCGATCGTGGGATCGGTCAGCCTGGGAGAACTTATGGATGTGATCTACACGCGAGATTCCTGGATGCACCGAGTCGACTTAGCGCAGGCCACTGGGGAACCGCTCGAGCTGACACCGAACCACGACGGACGCCTTGTGGCCGATGTCGTTCGTGACTGGGGCGACCGTCACGGGCGTCCGTTCCGGCTCGAGCTCGACGGCCCGGCCGGGCTCGTTCGCACGCGGTTTCGGCGGAGAAGAGCACAGCCTCGACGCCGTCGAGTTCTGCCGGATACTTTCCGGCCGAGGAACAGGACCCGGCCTCCTTGCGACTCGGGTCCTGTTTTGACGCGACCGACCGACCCGACGACGCGTCAGGTCCGCAAGACCGTCACGGCGGTGTTCGTCGACATCGTGGGGTCGACTGACCTCGGCGAGCGATTGGACCCCGAGGTGTTGCGTGACGTGATGCAGCGCTACTACGAACAGATGGCCGGGGTCGCCGAGGGGTTCGGCGGCACGATGGAGAAGTTCATCGGCGATGCGGTCTTTGCGGTGTTCGGTATCCCGCACGTCGGGGAGGACGATGCAGTACGCGCGGTCGAGGCAGCAGTGGCGATGCGTGGTTCCATCGCGAAGCTCAACGTGGAGCTGACGCAGCGATGGGCTGTTGAGATCCAGATCCGCGCGGGTTTGAGCACGGGAGAGATTGTCGTCGGGAGTGAGGCCACGCTCGATCGGATGGTGATGGGCGACGTCGCGAACGTGGCTGCAAGGCTCCAGGCATCCGCAGGCCCGGGTGAGATCGTCGTAGCCGATTCGACCGCGCGGCTGGTTCGGGGTGTCGTGGATCTCGAGGCAATCGAGCCGCTGACCCTCAAAGGGAAGCGGGAGCCGATGATCGCCTACCGGGTGCTGGGCATCCTGAAAGGTGCGGCTGGAACGTCCACGTCGTCTCCGTTCATAGGCCGCACGACCGAGCTGGAAGCGTTGGAGTTTGAGCTCGCTCAAGCGGTCCTCCTCCACTCTTGTCGGCTCGCCGCGATCCTTGGCGACCCCGGGATCGGGAAGTCTCGGCTCCTTTCGGAATTCGTGGCGCGCCGAGGCTCGAGGGCAACAGTGCTCCGGACGAGATGTGCCGCACGCGGAGAGGGAGCTCCGATGCTTCCGTTCGCGGATCTGGTCCGAGACCTGGCGGGAATCGCGTCGACCGATGGCCGAGGCGAAGCGCGAGCCAGCCTGGATGCCTTTATCGAGCGAGTCGGCGACAACGGAAGCACTGCTGGCGCGCTCGCCTCGCTCGTAGGCCTCGACGACGCCGCCCGCCCGCTCGAGGAGATCTACCGCGGCGTTCGGCGCCTGTTGGAATCCGTCGCCCAGCCGCTCCCGGTGGTCCTCGCGATCGAAGATCTCCATCGAGCCGACCCGGCGACCTTGGATCTGATCGAGTACCTGCTCCGAGCGATGCGGAGTGTGCCCGTGCTTATCGTCGGGACTGGACGTCCAGAGCTGGTCGACGCCCGATCGTCCTTGGGACTGGAGAGCGGGACAAGGATGTTCCTATCCCCGCTGCCGAAGGAAGAAGCGCGAAGACTCATCAACGGGCTGGTCACTGAGGCGGGCGACGCCCGCGAAGGGCTCCGGATAGAGGAGGCGGCGGAGGGGAATCCCCTGTTCATCGAGCAGCTGGTACTGATGCTTCACGAAGCTCGCGCCGTCTCCGCCGACGAGTCGTCGGGTTCGGACGCCTTAGGCGAACCGCTCGCCGCCCCTCCATCGATCTCGGCTCTGTTGGATGCACGCGTCCACGGCCTCTCGCGGGATGAGCGGGTCGTCGTGCAGCGAGCGTCGGTTCTGGGGCGAGCGTTTCAGCTCGATTCGGTTGCGGAGCTTCTCCCGGAGAGCGACCGCGCGACGTTGACAGAGATTGTGCAGCGTCTCGTGGGCAAGGGGATCCTGCGACTCGGGGAGCGGGGGCAGGCTCAGGACGAGGTGTCTTTCGCGCACGGATTGATCCGAGACTCGGCCTACGGCTCGCTGTTGAAGTCCCAGCGCGCGGAGCTCCATGAGCGCTGCGCCGATCACCTGGAGCGCACGAGTGGCGAACGTGTGGCCGAGCATGCGGTCTCGATCGGATCCCAGCTCGAAGCCGCGGTTCGGAACCGACGGGAGCTCGGGTCGGACGCAGAGGTCGTCCGGTCGTTATCGATGCGGGCTGCGGGTTGGCTCGCAGCGGCCGGTCGTGCCGCTGTCGCCCGAGGTGACGCTAGGAACTCGGAGAACCTCCTTGGACGTGCGTTGGCTCTCGTTCCCGAGGATGAGCCCGAGCGGCTCACCGTACTCGTTGATCTCGCGATGGCTCGCGCCGATCTGGGACAGCTCGCGGCAGCGGAGGCGGCTTTGTCAGAGGTCGTCTCTCGCTCCGATCCCGCCGGCGGCCTGTACTGGCGTGCTCAGGTGGACCTAGCCCAGCTCGTGTTCGGGGCCGACCCCGGGCGCATGGGGCCGGACGCCGTACGACGGATAGCCGAAGATGCGATCCGAGCCCTGGGCGACGTTGGCGACGAACGGGGCCTCGCCCGTGCGAACTACGCGCTTGCAAGTGTGCACATCGTCGCGGGGATGCAACCCGAGTCCCTCCAAAGCCTCGAGCGCGCTTTGATGCACGCCCAACGAGTGGATGACGCCCGGACGATCGCTGGATGCGTCGGGGATATCGGCTACGGCCTCGTCTACGATGCAACGCCAGCAACCTTGGCGCTCGAGCGCCTGGCAGGGCTCGCAGGCACCATCCCCGACGCCCGGCCTTCCGTGCTGGGACCGATGGCGGCCACCTCGGCGATGCTCGACCGCTTCGACGAAGCGTGGCGGTTGCTCGACGAGCGCCGAAGTCTGGCCGAGGAGTTCAGTCAGCGGTGGGCGCTCGCCCAGACGGAGTGGTGGGCTGGGTCCGTGGACACGCTGGGGCTGCAGCTCGAAGGTGCGGAGTCGCACCTGCGCGAGGCCCATGCGATCTCCCTCGAGTTGGGCATCCGCCGGATGGCTGGCCAGATCGCCGGTGACCTCGCCGAGGTCGTCTATGGGCTCGGTCGTCAGAGCGAAGCCTTCGCGCTCGCCGAGGAGCTTCGAGCGAACCCTCCCGCCCACGATGTGCTGGCTTTGAACATGTGGCGGGGCGTCCATGGCAAGGTCCTCGCATCCCGGGGAAGGGGTGGGGAGGCCGAGCAGGAGGTACGCGAGGGAGTGCTGTTCGCTGAGCGATCGGGAGCCCCTATGATCGCCGGCCGTTTCCTCATGGATCTCGCTCAGGTCCTGGCGCTCGCCGAGAGGAAGGACGAGGCCATCCTGGCGATCGGCAGAGCGGTGCGTTGGTTCGCCATGAAAGGGAGCCTCCCGTCACTCCGTCAGGCGGAACGAGCGCGTGAGCGGCTACTCGCCGGTTGTTGAGTTCGGACAGTGGATGGCAAGGCTCGCCCAGCCCTGGTCGCGAACGCAGACGGGAGCGGAGCGAAGATCATCGTGCGTGAGCCGGGTTGGAACACCGGCGAGGTCTGGTCACCCGATGGAACACCCATCGCGTTCAATCGACCGGAGGGTCCAGCGAGGACGATGTACCCGGACGTGCGACGGCAGGTGTTGCGGCTCCTGGCCGAGATCGATCCGGCCCGGTAGCTTGCACCTTCGTGTCATCGCGAGGGACTCGCCGTAGGTGGGTTGGGGGCGTTCTGTTCGTTGTGGGGTCCGCGCTCGGATTCCTCGGCTTCGATTTCGAGATCACGAGGGGCACGGGGGCCCTGGATTGGGGACTCGCTCTCTTAGGGCTCGTGATCGCGGGCATTGGCAGCTGGCTCCAGCGCCGTTGACGATTCCTGGTTGGCGCGAGGTGGTGCGGCTCTATCCCTCGCCAACGAAGGGGCGTAACCTCCAACCAGCACGCGGGCAGGTACCTGAGCCGATGAGGGAGATGACCACATACAAACGAGACTTCTTGCGCGATTGTGGGCGTTGTCCATCGTCGTCTTCGTCGTCCTCAGCCCGTTCACACCAGCTCGGGCCAAACCGGTAGTAAGGCGAGCGGACCCTCGGGGTGATGCCTACGGATTCGATGTGATCCGGACCACCGCGGCGAGGATTGATCACCGCCTCCGGTTCAAGGTCTACGGCGGTGGACCAGATTGGACGCTGTCCGTCCGCATCGATTCGCAAGGAGACGCGCGACCCGACTACCGGCTTTGGAGTTTCGAGGACTTGGGCACGAGCGGATGCGGCGCAAAGAGGCTCGTCGATGGGGTCGTTCTCGATGTGCGATGTGGGCGTCGAATGATCGAGTGCTGCTATTCCATCGTGCTTTGGTGGAACGTCACGTGGAAGCTGGTGGAGCCGGAGAAGTCGATCCGTTGGCGGGTTCATTCCCACTATCCCGGAGCCACTGACGGTAAGGATGACGAGTTCGCACCCGATGCCGGCTGGTATCCGTAGTCGATACCCACAAACGCCGTCGTCTTGGCCGGGACCATGGCGGCCCGATCCGTCACCCGGCAGATGCGAACGGCGACAGCGGGCCGACGTGTTCGACACACTCACGATGTATCCGGACATTCGGCGCGACGTAGCGTGGCTGTTGGCAAGAACGGTTCGGACGCCTGGGCCCACCTCGAATGCGAATGCAGATGACGTCGGCAATCCTCGCGGACATGCCAGTGATACCGTGGGGCTTCGGCGGGTTCAACTCGGCATGTCGCTCGCGATCACGAACGTTGAGAAGCAGGGCCCGTTCGACCCGATCGCGTTGGAGAAGGTTCAGGTCGTGCAGTAGCACCAGCGAGGACGCGCAACGAGAGAGAAGGAGCATCACGCCCAGGTGTCTCGTCGATACCTCGTCCGGCGGTTGCTGATGATCATCCCGGTCCTGCTGGGTGTGATGCTCCTCGTTTTCGGAATGGTCTTTCTGAACCCCCGGGGACCCGATCACCAGGCTCGCGGGGAACAAGCCGCTCCCGGCGAGCACGGTGGCCTCGATCAAGGCGAGCTACCACCTCGACCGGCCGTTCCTGGTGCAGTTCCTGTACTACTTGAAGGGCATCAGCCACGGCGACTTCGGTCAGACGTTCACGGGGCGATCGGTGTCCGACATCGTCAAGGAGCGGTTCCCCGTGACGCTGCGGTTGGCGCTCGGCTCGTTCTTCGTCGAGGTCATGCTCGGCATGTCGCTCGCGATCATCGCCGCCGTCAAGCGACGAACATGGATCGACACGGCGATCCTCGGGGTGACGCTCGTCCTGTGGACGATCCCGTATCTCGCTTTCGCTTTCGTATTGCAATACGTCTTCGGGGTCAAGCTGGGCTGGTTCCCTGTGGCGGGCATCCAATCGGGCTGGACGTCTTACGTGCTGCCGTGTCTCACGATCGGCATCCTGTCCGCCGCCTCGCTCGGCCGCCTCGGACGCTCGAGCATCCTCGACAACATGACCGGAGAGCACATCCGAGCCGCGACCGCGCGTGGGCTCCCGCGGCGCCGCGTCGTCGGAGGGCACGTGCTGAAGAACTCGCTCGTCCCGATCGTCACGATCTTCGGTCTCGACCTGGCGTACCTTTTGGGCGGCGTCGTGGTCGTCGAGGCAATCTTCAATCTGCCGGGCCTCGGGAACGCCTTGGTCGTTGGGCTCCGGACACAGAACGGGCCTCTGGTTGTCGGGCTCGTGATGCTTGCCTCGATCTTCATCGTGTTCTCGGTGCTGATCGTCGACCTGATCTGCGCCCGCATCGACCCGAGGATCTCGTACGAGTAGGGGCACGCGCTGGCCGACTCCACGACGTGGGCGGGCTGGTCACCCTGTTCGGCTGGCCGGTGTAGCGATGACCGACGACGGCCTCCGCCACCTCCTGCGTCAGCTCTCGCCCTCAGCGCGGGACAAGCTCCCGACAAGATCCGGTGGGGCGCGGCGGTCCTGGCCGAGACCTCCGTCAGCCCGTGACGGATGCGTGGCGTAGGGTCGAGCTATGCCCTCCATGTACTTGACCTGGCTCGTTCGAGATCGCCAGCGGTTCGGACTCACCCCTGCCCAAGCCGCGGGCCTCCAGGAGTACTTCGAGCTCGAGGCGGGCAAACGCTGTCCGTCCTCGGCCGTCTGGGAGCGGATGGTCGCGCTGTACGGGTGGCCGGTGTAGCCACCCTATGCAAGCATCAGGGGATGCGAGCAACGTTGACCCGGGAGGGGCGCTACGTCGGGGTCTTCGTCATGACTCGCGACGGAAAGTACTCGTGGAACGGCCTCGACGACGAGCGGGAAAGCTTCGACGAGGTCAAGCGAATCATCAAGGATCTAAGTGAGCCCCAAGCCTGGGTCGGTCGCGTCGGCAACACCCCGGAGCCCGTTATCTACAAGCCCGGCGACCCACGATGGTTCGATCGTGTCCTGGCTCGACTCCAGAACAAGGGCTACGAGCACGTCGTCCTCGACGACGGTTCCTAGTGCGCTGATGAGCGACGCCCTCTACGCCGCGCTGACGGACCTCCCGCCCGAGGCCCGCGACCTGCTGCGCCGCGCATTGGTCCGCGACGAGGGCAAGCAAGGCGCAACGTTCCGTGTGTTCGTCTTCGGTGAGGGTGGCGGCGGTGACCACCTCGTCGACGATCTTGTCTACGCGATCAATCGGCAGACCTTGGCCCCCGACGAGAGGGGCGAGGTCGTGCGGATGCTAGACGACATTGCTGAATCGGAATAGCGCGGGATCGGATGGTCCGCTGTACGGGTGGCCAGCGGCAGGCGACGGTCGTGAAACGGCCTCGGCTATGTCGCTCGCAGGGTTGACTTCCGAAGTACCACCCAACTGGCGTACGGCCACTAAAGCCAGGTCAACCATGGAGGGGCAGACCATTCGTATCGACCGCCGCGTTCTTCGTCTGATTCCGGTAGCTCTGCTCGTCGCCACTCTTGGGGTTCAGACTCCCGCTGGCGCAACAAGACCGGACATCGTGGTGGCGAAGGTCGACTTCACGTATCTGCTGTCTGATGTGTCTCTCAATCCGTGCTCGTTCCCTGTTCTCGTTCGTGAGGTGGGCACCCAGATCTACGGCACATTTGTGGACAGCAGCACGAATGTGAGGTCCTACACCGTTCATGGCGCCGAAAAGGTCATCTTCACGAACCTGGACACCGGGCAGGAGGTCATCACGGGCAACGCGGGCCAGATCACCTCGTTTCCTGCCGTCGCCACCTCTGGACCCAAGGGGACGACTACCCTCACGTGGTCGGACTCCTTCGCCGGGCTGAATCTCAAGACTGCCAACGGCGAGACAGTCATCGCGGGTCACGGGACGGCTGACTACGTGCTCGTATTCGTTCGGCAGTTCAAATTGCTCTCGTTCTCTATAGAGGAAGAGAACACCCCACTCTTCGAGCACTCGAGCGACACAATCTGCAAGCTGCTGACGCCGGCCGTCTAGATCAACGGCTGTCGCAGAGGGCTGCTATGAGCGACGGACTCCGCGACCCGCTGCTGACCCTCAGCCCGTCGGCGCGGGACCACCTGCGCACGGTCCTGATTCGCGACGACCGGGACGAGATCGCCCAGCAACTCTTGCGCTACGGCGACGCCAACGGCGACGGGTGGGCCGACGTGATCGACACGCTGACGATGTACCCCGAGGCCTGGCGTCGGGTAGGTGCGGATGCTGGCCGAGATCGACGCGAGTGACTGACGACCGGCCTAGATGAACCACCAGTACCGATACATGCGCTCGGTCGCCACTGCGGCGAGGACGCCGCCAGCCGCCACGACGTAGATCCCCACGCCGACGCTCGCCAAGCCTCGGAAGTCCGGGTCGATCGCAAGTATGCGGTCCGACACTTCCTGATAGTCGATCCACGCGACGGTGAGCAGGACCGCCGCTGCCACTCCCGTTGCGATACCGACATGCTCGGCCACATGTTCCGTGGTGACATGAACAGGAGACCGAGCGCGACAAGTCCGACGCCGAGTGCGATCGCGATGATGCCGTCTCCACCACCATCCATCCCGGTTCGGGAGATTGTGCCAGCGAGTGGAAACGTGGCCGTCTCCCAGGGCAGGAATGCGCCGACCGCCGCCAACGTCCCGGCGCCGACGGCTAGCGCGCCGGGGAGGAAGCGGGGGTCGGACGTATCCATGCGCGCAATCTCGCCTATGTCTTTCGGGGGTGCAACCCGTTCTCTAGCGCCAGTCCTTCAGATCGAACGCCTTGTCGATCGCCCGCTCCCAGCCGCGCTGCACCGCGGCGACATCCTTGTCATGGCCGTGGCGGCGCAGCTCACCTAGCATCCGTGCCTTGTTGCGTCAGAAGCACACCGCCCTATGATCTGTGGGTGAGCCAAGACGGATCGCCGAACGCCACCGTCGAGGAAGCTCCGTCGGAGGAGGGGGCCAAGTTCGAAGGGACGGCCGTGGTCGGCGCTGTCGTGCTCACGCTCATCGCGCCACTCATCGCGTTGGTGGCCGCGTTGGTGCTCAGGTCTTCGCAGCGCGACAGACCAAGAAGAGGCAGTTGGAGTCATGGGCGATCGCCTCCGGCTTCTACATGATCCTCGCGCCACTCATCGCGGTCGCGCTGTTCTTCTCACTCGCGCATGATCCAACGCCCACACGGGGCCTATGCCAGGGAGGACCGATTCCGGGCGCGAGTGGGACGCCGATTGATAACGGGCGCTACCGATTCCCTTGCGTCGGTGGTGGGTCGATGGTGATGCGGTTCCCAGACGGCTCACCGTCGCCAGTTTCCTAACAGTTGTTCCCACGGATAGAAGACGTGATCGACACGCTCACGATGTACCCGGACGTGCGGCGGCAGGTGGTGCCTTTCGGCCGATTGGCGTGAAATGTCCCAACCGAGAAGGCGCCCGCGCCGTTAGTAACGCCCCCACAATCCAGCTTTGCGATATCCCGCAAGCATTAGCAAACCGACTATCAACTGGGCGATCCCTAGGGCGGCCTGATACATGAGGTACCAACGCGGGACGTCGGTCGACATTGCTCCCGCGAATTCCAGCGCCGAAACCGGAAGGCGCAGCGCGCCAGCGAGGAATGCGATCATGACGAGCCAGAATGTCCAGCGCCACCGTCGCGTGACACCCAGGCTCAGCACCCCGATCAAGACGGACACGACCAGCAGCAACGCGAGCTCTTGCTGCAGATCACCCTTTTCCAGGTGAAGCGCTTCGTCGTACACGTCTCGCTGCGTCGTCAACAGAATGACGATTGTGAGCCACGCCACGCCAAAGAAAGCCAGGACGGCGCCTTGCGTGCGATTAAGTTGAGTGTTCACTCGACGCTGCGTCTGGCCGCTAAGCACGACCTAACGCTAGCCGAATCGAAGTCAGCACATCAGCCCGATGCCGATCGGTTGCGGTCCTCTCTCAGCTACCGCCAGTCCTTCAGGTCGAACGCCTTGTCGATCGCACGCTCCCAGGCTCGTTGCACCTCGCTAGGCTCCTTGTCGCGTCCGTGTCGGCGCTCGCTCGCTGGCGACAAGCTGACTCTCACTTTCCTCCGCAACGACCCCGACGGCCCGGACGCAGGCAAAGGCGGACCCTTCACGACCTTGCATTTCACTCGCTCATGAAGCTCGCGCCCTTCAGCTGAGGCGATTCGACTCATAACGTTCCGGTACGCCTGACCGCAACCATAGATCGGGATCCACCAAGTCAGGGAACATGGCGACACCCTGTGGCAACCCGGCGTGCTCACTGTTGCGGCTACGTACCAGACGTGGACCGTGCTTACGACGAGTGGGCGTGGATCATCGCGCTCGCATACGATTCGAGCACATGACCGAATCGGACGACCTTCGGGCCCCGTGGCCCGAGGTGTTCTCCCTCATGTGGGAAGCCTATGTGGCCGGGTCTGTGCCCGTCGGAGCCGTTGTCGCCGATGAGACGGGGAAGGTCGTCAGCAGCGGGCGCAACCGCATCTTCGACGACAAGCCAAACGAGCATTTGAGCCGTTCCCGGTTGGCGCACGCGGGGCTGAACGCGATGGTGTCGCTGTCGTCCGAGCAGACCTACGAAGGTTTCGCGCTGTACACCACTCTCGAGCCGTGTCATCTGTGTCTGTCTGCAGCACTCTCCATACAGATGGGCAGGTTGTGGTTCGCTGCACACGATCCATATGGCGGTGCCGTGGGGAAGCTCCTCCCGAGTGCAGCTCATGAAGCCCACCCCGCCATGAGGATCGAAGGCCCGCTGGCGGACGCGCCCGGCAGGCTCCCTGAACTGCTCCTTCTGTCGCACTATCTCTGGCGTATGCCCAACGCAAATGTGGTGGCCTTCTATCAGAGCAGGAGGCCCCATCTCGTCGAGGTCGCGAGGACGCTTCCGGCCCCGGACTCGGGCGCGTCGCTCGCCGAAACGTTCTCTGCTCTGAACTAGCGCGAGGTTGGAGCAGTAGAAGAACAGGTTCGCCGCCCTCCAGTGACATAGCCGCACGCTGGGGCACCATGGGGCCATCTTGCCCGCGCAGGAACAGCCCGAGTACGATCGGCTCTGGGGAAGGAGAACGGACTTGGGGAAGGTCCGGACTGGGCTCTCAGTCTCGCTCGATGGGTTTATCGCTGGGCCGAACGACGCCCCCGAAGCACCCATGGGGGTCGGCGGCGACAGGCTCCTGGCGTGGTACGGCGCCGGCGACACCGAATACAGGATGCCTGGAAGCGACATGGTCTTCATGGTCTCGCCGCAGACCGCCGAGTACCTCGAAGAGACGCGGAGGACCACCGGGGCCTTGGTGTTCGGTCGAAGAACCTTCGACCTCACCAACGGCTGGGGTGGCAAACATCCGTTGGACGTACCGGTCTTCGTCGTTAGCAGCTCGGTCGTACAAGACTGGGTCTACGAAGGATCGCCGTTCACGTTCGTCACGGACGGACTCGAAAGCGCGGTGGCGCAAGCGAAGGCCTTCGCCGGCGACAAGGACGTCGGTGTGGGTGCCGCGGGCATCGTGCAGTCATGTATCAAAGCTGGGCTCCTCGACGAGATACACATCGATCTCGTTCCCGTCCTCTTGGGGGGCGGCGTCTCATTGTTCGACCATCTTGGGATCGGGCCGATCGACCTTGAGGCTACGAGAGTGGTTCAGGGCACTGGGGTCACGCACCTTACCTTCCGCGTCATAAGGTGAAGCTCGCCTCGACGCGCCGCGCTGAACCCTGATCCTCGGATCGAGGCCTACCCCGGGGTCGCTCTGCCGAGGCGACATTCCTGAACGCTCGGTCACCCAAGAGACTCCTCCACACGGCGGTCACGAAGGTCCTGGTGTTAGCGTCGCGAGGTGCACCCAGGCGAGGAAGATCTCTTCGAACGCGGCGACTACAGCTTCTGGTCACGACTGTTCAGACCCGCTTCCGAGTCGCTCGTCGAAGCCGCCGCGGTCTCGGTCGGAGACCGCCTGCTCGACGTGGCGGCGGGAGATGGGAACACAGCCCTGACCGCGGCGGAGGTTGGGGCGGACGTGACGGCCGTCGACCTCTCGCCCTCCCAGATCGCGCGCGGTCGCCGTCGCAGCGAGGGGACCTCGGTCCGATGGGTGCTGGCGCGAGGGGAGCTGCTCCCGTTCGCGGACGGGAGCTTCGATCACGCGCTCGATACCTTCGGCGACAACCTTGACGCGCCGATCACCGAGCTTGCCCTCGGCGAGATGGCCCGGGTCGTCCGGCCCGGTGGCGTCTTCGGTTTCACGTATTGGACCCGTGAGGGCTTCAACCGTGATTGGGTCGAACTCGAGCAGCGGTTCCTTACGGGAGCGGGCGAGGGGTCGTCGTCGCCTCTGCTCGGGACCGAGCCGACCGCCAGGGCGGCGGTCGCCCCACTCGCGGACCATGTCGAGATCACGCGCCAAACGCTCGCGATCACGTGGTCGTCTGCAGATGCCTTCACCGACGCCCTGATTGCGCAAGACCCGTACCTGCATGACCTGCATGGGCAACTTTCACCCACAGGCTGGGCCGCGTTCACGGGCGATCTCCGTGGACTGGTCCACAAGTGGAACGACCAGGCCGCGGATAGCTTGCGGCTCGAGTTCCCCTACCTCCGGGTCGTCGTCAAGACGGCCGCCTCAGAGACACCAGCCTGAGCAGGACCGCCTCAGGCGACATCGGCCAACACTCGCTCAGCCGACTGTTCAGTCTTCCTCATGTCACCTACGAGATACATGAGGTCACCGAGCTTCGCGTCTCCGTTCCCGAAGTGGGCAGACGCCTGCTTTTCCCTCCCGGTCGCGGCGCGGCATGCACATGGAGGCCCGGCGGCAGCGGCCTCCTTTATCGTCGATCTCGGTGCTCTTGATGCGTCGCTGCCGCGCGGGCGATTGGGCCTCCTAACCGGTTGCGACGCGGTTGCAATCGGGACCTGCGACGACTCCATCCCACCTCGCCAGATGGACCGCGTTACACTTGGTTGGACAGGTATGGAAGGTCCGAGGCTTCCTTGACACGGAAGAGGTCAGAGGTTCAAATCCTCTACCGCCCACTACACGAGTAACTGATTCGTGTCTTGCGCGGACCCGGCACCCCCTCCTACGCTCGGCGCATGGCCGTCTGCGGTTCCTGCGGCAGCGAGAACCCTGAAGGCGCGAGATTCTGCAACAGATGTGGTTCGCCGCTCGATGCCGCATCCGCCGGCCACGTCGCAGAGGAGCGCAAGGTCGTGACGGCGCTGTTCTGCGACCTGGTCGGGTTCACCGCCGTCTCGGAGGCCGCCGACCCCGAGGACGTGGACAAGATGCTTGCCGGCTACTTCTCGATGGCACGTGCCGCGATCGAGGCTTTCGGGGGCACCGTAGAGAAGTTCATCGGTGATGCAGTGGTCGGAGTATTCGGGGCGCCCGTCGCGCACGAGGATGACGCAGAGCGCGCCGTTCGTGCCGGGCTTCGCATCGCTGAACACGCGAGGGAGCTGGAGGCCGTTGGCGGTGCGCCGCTGACGCTCAGAGTCGGGATCAACACGGGGGAAGCGTTGGTCCGCCTCGGGATCACCCCCTTTTCAGGCGAGGGGTTCCTCCGAGGTGATGCGATCAACACAGCGTCCAGGATCCAGGCGGTTGCCCCCGAGATGGGGGTTGCCGTCGGGCTCGGCACATACGAGGCGACCGCAGTCGTGTTCGACTACGAGGAATTGGGCACGGCCACCCTCAAGGGCAAGTCCGAGCCTGTGCAGGTCTTCCTCGCAAAGTCGCCCAGAGCGCGGTTCGGCACGGATCTCATTCGCACTCACGACTCCCCTTTCATCGGTCGGGAGATCGACCTGGCCTTGCTCAAAGGCATCTTCGACAAGACGGTTGCCGCCACATCACCCCAACTCGTCACCGTGGTCGGGGAACCCGGGCTCGGCAAGAGCCGCATCGTCGCCGAACTCTTCGCCTATATCGACACCAAGACTGAACTGATCATCTGGCGGCAGGGGCGATGCCTCCCTTACGGAGAAGGCATCACCTTCTGGGCACTCGGAGAGATCCTCAAAGCCCACGCGGGAATCTTGGAGTCCGATACGCCAAACGTCGCCACGACGAAGCTGGAAGGGGTGCTCCCCACAGGTGAGGAACGCCCGTGGTTCCGCCAGCGGCTGCTCCCGCTACTCGGGATCGAGGCTACTTCCATAGCCGAACGCGAGGAGCTCTTCACCGCGTGGCGCCGGTTCCTCGAGCACATAGCCGAGCGGAACCCAACCGTGCTCGTCTTCGAGGATCTGCACTGGGCTGACGAGTCGATGCTTGCGTTCCTGGAGCATCTCGTTGACCGTGCCGAGGGCGTCCCGCTGCTCGTGATCGGCACTGCCCGCCCCGAGCTCTTCGACCGCTATCCCGACTACGTCGCGGGCATGCGCAACACGACCTCCCTCAACCTTGCTCCGTTGTCGGAAGAGGAGACGGCGCGTCTGGTCTCCGCTTTGCTGGAGGCTACGGTCCTCCCGACCGAGCTGCAGACCCCGATACTGGACCGCGCGGATGGCAATCCCCTCTACGCCGAGGAGTTCGTGCGGCTCCTTAAAGACCAGGACCTGCTCATCAGGAAAGGGGCGAGCTGGGAGCTCCGCGAAGGCGCCGATATCCCGTTCCCCGACTCCATCCAAGCCTTGATCGCCTCACGGTTGGACACGCTGTCAACGAACACGAAGTCGATGCTGGCCGATGCGGCGGTAATCGGGAAGGTTTTTTGGGCGGGTGCGGTCGCGCAGATGGGTGAGCGTGACCTTGTCGAGGTCACCGAGACGCTTCGGGAACTGTCGCGTAAGGAACTCGTGCGGCCTGACCGCCGCTCCTCGATCGAGGGCGAGGCTGAGTACGCGTTCTGGCATGTGTTGGCTCGTGACGTTGCCTACGGGCAACTGCCGAGAGCCTCCCGAGGATCACGTCACGTCGCGGCGGCGAGATGGATCGAGTCCAGAGCCCCCGAGCGCGTTGAAGATCTCGCCGACGTGCTCGCGCACCACTACGCGACTGCCCTGGAGCTGGCAAGAGCTGCCGGGCAGACCGACCAGATCCGTGAGCTCGAGGAGCCGGCCTTGAAGTTCCTCACACTGGCCGGAGAACGCGCGCTCGGTCTTGACACCGCCTCCGCCCTTTCGAACCTCGAGCGGGCCCTGGCGCTCGCACCGAAGGGTCATCTCGCGCGGGCCGAGGCCCTAGCCCGCTTCGGTGAGGCCGCCTCCCAGGCCGGGCGCTATACCGAGGCGGCGACAACCCTTATGGAGGCGATCGAATCGTTTCGCCCACGAGGCGACATCCCCGCCGCCGCCCAAGCAATGGGGTCTCTCAGCTTCGTATTCCGCAGGTTAGGGGACCCGCGCTGGGCGACGCTTGTCGCAGAGGCGCTGGCTCTCTTAGAGCCACTTGGATCTTCCCGCGAACTCGTCGGTGCGCTCAGCGAGGCGGCACTTGCAGACACACTGCAGGGTAGGTCCGAAGACGCGATCAGCCAGGCCGAACGGGCACTCCAGCTCGCTGAAGAACTCGGCCTTCCTCGCCCTGCTCGTGCCGTCGGCATCCGGGGGTTGGCGCGCTCTGGTCTTGGGGACCCCCGCGGCCTGCACGACTACCGTGAGGCGATCGCACTCGCCACCCGAGCTGGACAGGGACGCGAGGTGGCCTTGCTCCACAACAACCTGGGATTCAACCTCTGGGCCTTTGGCGGGCCAGTGGCCGCCTTGGAGGTATTGCGCCAGGGAATCGCTTTTTCGCTGGCTCGGGGCCTCACTGGGTGGGCCGACAGCATCCGTGTCACGGCGCTGGATGCCCTCGTCGATACCGGTGGTCACGCCGAGGTGCTCGAAGCGGCCGCTGAGCTGACCTCGCGTCTGGAGGCGAACAGAGACGTTTTCGATCTCTGCGGGATGCGCGCCGCCCGCGTCAGGATCGCGGCCCTTCAGGGGGAGGCCGCAGAAACCGGTGAACTGCTCGATTGGCTTGAGACATCAGCCCGCAGCCTTGGACAATCTCAAAGCATCGTCCTGGGGTTGGGGTCCAGTGCCATCGCGCGCGGTGTTCTCGGACAAGACCGTGCCGCGGCAGGATTGCTCGCCGAGCTGGAAGCCTACCCGGGCGTCCGCGACAACCCCTTCTACCCGGCCTTCCTCCCCGCGATGGTGAGAACCGCTGTCGCTCTTGGCGAGCCGGATCTCGCCGAGCGACTCTTGATCGGTCTCGAGTCACGCTACGCGTACGCCGAGCACGCTCTTGTCGCAGCGAGCGCCGCTATAACCCAAGCGACCGGGGACCTCGCGGCCGCTGCCCAGGCATACGCCGATGCGTCGGACCGCTGGGAGCGATTCGGGGTCGTGCCCGAGCAGGCTTTCGCGCTCCTCGGTCAGGGTCGTTGTCTCGTTGGACTATCGAGTCCGACCGAGGCCGCACTCGTCTTGCAATACGCCCGTGAGCTCTTCGAACGTCTCCAGGCTGCCCCCGCGTTGGCGGAGACTGATGCGCTGCTGCAGCAGGCCACCGCGCTCAGCTCATAGGCAGATATGGTCAAAGGCTGGTCAAGGAGCCGACCGCACTCAACGGGTACGCAACGACACGCGTGTGACATTGCAATCGCCACGGAGCTGCATCGGTGCGTCAGAGTGACGCGTCGATATCCTTGACGCGGAAGAGGTCCGAGGTTCAAATCCTCTACCGCCCACCAGGTCCGAGGTGACGCAACTCTATCCGGTCGAGTTTCTTTTCCATTTCGTGAACCCGACCGTCAAGCCACTCGGCATAGGCGACGACGTCGCCTTCATGTCGGAGAGGCACGTGACGGAGTGCGAGGTGCTCAGCGGGCATTGACTTCACGACGCTGCCGGATACGAATCGAGGCCGTGGCCCACGCGCTCGTGCACGATCCTCCACGCGGATGCGCCCCTCGTCCTCGCGGTCGAGGGCGTCAAGTTCGGCGTAGGCCCCCAGCGCACATGCACAGAGGACACCGAGCCCGAATATGGCAACCAGGTACTCCATCGCACCCCTCTACCCATCGCATCGTCTTCCTCCCCACGGGCGAGTGCCATCGGGCGAAGGTCCCACATCCGGTTCCGATGTCGGGCTCGCAGAGGTCTAGCCTTCGGCTAGGTGACAGGCAACCAGTCGTTCCGGCGCCAGCAGGCGCAGAGCAGGTTCGACCTCGGCGCAGTGCGGCTCGGCGATGGGACATCGGGTGTGGAACCGACACCCGCTCGGGGGATCGGTTGCGCTCGGCGGCGAGCCTTCCAGGACCGCGAGTTCGTGGTGCGTTGCGAAATCGGGCGGAGGCACGGCCTTCAACAACGCCTTCGTGTACGGGTGGAGGGGAGACGAGAAGAGCTGCTCGGTCGGTCCGGTCTCGACGACCTTGCCGAGGTACATCACCGCGATCTGATCGCTGATGTGGCGCACGACGGACAGGTCGTGCGAGATGAACACGTACGTCAGGCCATGCTGGCTTCGCAGCTCCTCGAGCACGCCGATGATCTGCGCTTGGACCGAAACGTCCAAGGCGGACGTCGGCTCGTCCAGGATCAGCACCGACGGCTCGAGTGCGAGGGCGCGTGCGATCGCAACCCGCTGCGCCTGGCCGCCGGAGAGCTCATGCGGATAGCGGTCGAGGTGGTGCTCCCCGAGCCCGACACGCTCGAGCAGCTCGAGCACGCGAGCGCGCAGCGCGCCGCGAGCGACCGTCCGATGGGTGCGCAGAGGCTCCGCGACCAGATCGAGCACGCGCATCCTTGGATCCAACGAGGTGAAGGGGTTCTGGAAGACCACCTGCATCTCGCGGCGGAGGCCCCGAAGCTCCCGCGAGCCGACCGTTGCCAGGTCCCGCCCTCGGAACAGGATCGAGCCCGAGGTCGGCTCGTCGAGGCGCAGAAGCAGCCGCCCGAGCGTGGTCTTGCCCGAGCCCGACTCGCCGACCACCCCCAAGACCTGACCGGGCCAGACCTGGACCGAGACATCATCGACAGCGCGCACGTATCGGCGCGTCCGCGTCAGCCAGCCCCCGGGCAGCCGGAAGTGCTTGACGAGATTGCGCGTCTCCAGCATCGGTTCGGCTGCGTGGCTCACTCGACCACCAGCTCTCTCGCCCGGAAGCATGCCGCGGCATGGCCCGGTCGGAGCAGCTCGAGCGCGGGGACCTCTTCGCGGCAATGGTCGAGCACGAGCGGGCATCGGGGAGCGAACGTGCACCCCGGAAGCGCTCCCGGATCGGCAGGCACCGTCCCCGGGATCGCCACGAGCCTTCCGCGGTCGACGTCGGCACGGGGGATCGCGTTGAGCAGGCCGCGCGTGTAGGGGTGCGCGGGGTGCGCGAACGCCTCGCGCGGCCCGGATTCGGCGACGCGCCCCGCGTAGAGCACGACGACGCGGTCACAGACCTGGGCGACGACCCCGAGATCGTGGGTGATCAGGATGACCGAGATCCCTAGGCGCCGCTGCAGATCGCGCAGCAGGGTGAGGATCTGAGCCTGGATCGTCACGTCGAGCGCCGTCGTGGGCTCGTCGGCGATCAGGAGCGACGGCTCGCATGACAGCGCCATCGCGATCATGCATCGCTGTTTCTGACCGCCGGAGAGCTGATGCGGGTAGGCGCCGCGGATGCGGTCGATGTCGGACAACCCGACCGATGCGAGCGACGCCCTCGCCTTCTCGCGGGCCTCCTCGCCCGACAGGCCGAGGTGCTCTTCGATGACGCGCTCGAGCTGCGAGCCGATCGTGAACACGGGGTTCAGCGACGAGGTCGGATCCTGGAAGATCATCGAGATCCGCCGTCCCCGAACCTCGCGCATGCGACCCGCGTCCGCCTGCAGCAGATCCTCGCCGTCGAACACGATCGTGCCGCCGGTGATGACCGCGGTCTTGGGCAGGAGCCGCGAGGACGGACAAGCCCGTGACGGTCTTCCCGCAGCCCGACTCGCCGACAAGCCCGAGGAACTCGCCGGCATCGACCGCGAGCGAGATCCCGTCGATGGCGCGCGTCGTCCGCTCACGAGTACGGAACTCGACCCGCAATCCGTCGATCGAGAGGAGCGGCGTCTGCATCATCACCGGTACTGCCTCGGATCGAAGACGTCGCGCAGCGCGTCGCCCAACAGGTTGAAGGCGACCACGATCGTGAACATGGCGAGACCGGGAAACGTCGATATCCACCAGTAGGTGAGCACCGAGGACCTGCCCTCGCTGATCATCAGTCCCCAGTCCGCGGCCGGCGGCTGCGTGCCGAGGCCGAGGAACGCCAAACCACCCATGGCGAGGATCACGATGCCGAGGTCGACCGTCGCCTGGACCAGGATCGGCGTGATCGTGTTCGGCAGGATGTGGCGGAACACGATCGTGCGACCGGGAACGCCCATCGCACGGGCGGCGTCGACGAAGGTTCGCTGGCGCAGACTCGCGGCCTCGCCTCGCACGAGCCGCGTGTACCACGGCCACCAGGACACGACGAGCGCGAGCGCCGCGTGCGTCAATCCGGGGCCGAGCGCCGCCGTGATCGCCATCGCGAGCAACAGCGACGGGAACGCGAGGAACAGGTCCGTCGTTCGCATGATGATGCGATCGACCGCGCCGCCGCGGAAGCCGGCGAGCGCACCCAAGCGGCGCACCGATCATCACCGCGAGGATGACGACGAGGAACGGCACGAGCAGGGTGGGTTTCCCCCCGAAAAGCAACCGGCTGAACACATCGCGTCCGAGGTTGTCCGTTCCCATCAGGTGCGCCCACGACGGGGGGAGTGTGAGCGTCGACGGGCTGGGCTTGCCCGCTCCTTGCAGGGGATAGGGCGCGATCCACGGCGCAAACATCGCCGCGATCGAGAACACGACGATCACGATCACGGCCCCGAGTGCCAGCTTGTCTCGACGGAGCACGTCGACGACGTGACGAAGCGACCGCCCTCGCGAGGCGACGACGGGTCCGCCGTCGTAGGCGACCGGTGTGGCGCTCACGTGAGGGCCACCCGCGGATCGACCCAGGCCTGCGCAAGGTCGACGATCAGGTTGATGAAGATGTACGCGACCGCGCCGAGGAACGTGATGCCCATGATCGCCGGGAAGTCGAGGGAAAGGAGGGATCGCACGGTGAACAGCCCGAGCCCTGGCCATCCGAAGACGATCTCGACGAAGAAGCTCCCGGTCAGGGCGAACGCGAAGCTTAGGCCGATCACCGACAGCGTCGGGCCGATCGCGTTCTTGAGCGCGTAGCCGAAGGTGATCAGCCGCTCCGGCAAGCCGTAGGCGCGTGCCGTGCGCACGTAGTCCTCCTCGAGCGCCTCCAGCATCGAGCCGCGGGTCATCCGCGCGATCAATCCGGCGGGGAACGCCGCGAGGGTGATGGCCGGCAGGAGCAGATGCGACGCCGTGTCGCGGAAGGCCGGCCAGTTCGCGGTGATCGCGGCGTCGAGGAGAGAGAAGTGCGTGATCACGTGCAGCGGGTGCGTGAATCGCAGCGTCGAGCTGGTCTCACCGGTCACAGGCAGCCAATGGAGCCACCGGAAGAACAGCAGCTGCAGCAGCAGACCCAGCCAGTACGCGGGGATCGAGATCCCGAACAGCGACACGCTGCGGAACAGGAAGTCCAGCGAGCCGCCGCGCCACCGCGCACTGACGACGCCCATCGTCAGGCCGCCCACGATGGCCAGGGTCATGCCGGCGAAGATGAGCTCGAGCGTGTCGGGCAGCCGAGCCATGATCTCGTGCAGCACGGGCTGTTTCGACGCGATCGAGATCCCGAAGTCGCCGTGCAGCACGGCGCCCATGTAGCGCAGGTACTGGATCGGCAGGGGCCGGTCCAAGCCGAGATCGTGTGCCACCTGGGCGATCTGGTCGGGTCGGGCGTGCGGCCCGATGTATTGGGCCGCGGGGTTCGAGGGGATCACGCGCGCGAGGAAGAACGTGATGATCGAGACCCCGAACAGCACGAGAACCGCGCTCGCGAGCCGGGTGATCACGAACTCGGCTTTGCGCATGTCACCTCATGGTCAAGATCCGGGACCGGAACCACATGCTCGCATGCTCTCGCCCACGCGGCGCGCCGCCCGCCGGCGCGGCCGAAGCCTGTGCCGGCCGGGCGGTGTGCCGCTCGCGATCAGGACAGAGACAGGTTGTAGAACGAGAACGAGAACGGGTAGTTCTCGTTGTACACGAACCCCTGCACGCCGGCGGTCATCGCGTACGTCTGCTCCGTGTCGATCAGGAACCCTCCGGGTGCCTGATCCACCAGCAGCTGCTGAGCCTGGTTGTAGAGGTCCTGGGACTTCGTCGGATCGGTGACCTCCAATGTGCCGGCCGTATCGATCTTGTTGTCGTAGTCCTTGTTGCACCAGTAGCTCAGGTTGAAGAACGGCGGATCCGCACAGTGGAACAGCGAGTACAGGTTGTCCGTCCCCGCGTCGGCGTAGGTCGGCCAGTAGAGGAGCAGGAAGATGTCCTGGGCGTTGGCCGGGTCGGCCTTGGCCGCCTCCCACTGCTGGTTGAACAGGATCGCCTTGGTCTCGACGGTGACGCCGATCTGCTTGAAGGAGTCCTGGATCAGCGGCGCCATCTTCGCTTCGACCGGGTTCTCCGAGGCGTAGGTCAGTTGCAGCGTGAAACCGCCACCCGGATGGCCGGCGTCGGACAACATCGACGCGGCCTTCGTGAGGTCGGTGGTGTACTGCGGAACCTGGTCCGAGAAGGGGAACACACCCTTGGGCACGGCCCCGTAGGACTGGGTCGCGTACCCGAGCGTGGCGACGTCGATGATGTCCTGATACGGGATCGCGTACGACAGCGCCTGACGCACCTTCGGGTCGTCGAGCGGCGGCCGCAGCGTGTTGAAGAACGCGGTGTAGTTGAACCAACTCGCGTCACGGGTCACGGCGAACGCGGGATTGGACGAGTACGTCGCCAGGCTCTCGGGCGGGACACGTGTCGCGATGTCGACCTCGCCGCCATCGAGGAGCTGTTGCTGCTGAGCGGCCTCCGGGACGATCTTCACGACGACATCGCTGGCGTGCGAGCCGTCCCAACCGCCCCAATAACCGTCGTAGGCCTTGAGGTCGACCTCCTCATCGGCGGTGTAGCTGTCGATCGCGTACGGGCCGGTGCCCGCGTCGATGCCCTTCTCGAAGTACTTCTTGTCGCTGGTGGCGGCGTCGATCGCGTCGGGCGCGACCATCCACGCGGCATACGTGGAACCGGCGATCAGCTCCATCGGTGCCGCGTACGTGAGCGTCATCTCGATCGTGGAGGGGTCCGTCACCTTCACGCTCTTCAGCGGCGCCCAGATGAACGACGCGCCTGCATTGTTGGCCATCCAGTCGATCGACTTCTTCGCCGCGTCGGCGTCGAACGCCTCCCCGTCGTGGAAGGTCACGCCGTCGCGTAGGTGCCACGTCCAGGTCAACCCGTCCTCGGAGTGCTCCCAGCTGGTCGCGAGGACCGGCGTATACGCGTCCGCGGAGCCGGGAGGGTTTACGCTCAGGAGGCCCTCGTACAGGTTGGTCATGTAGAAGGCCTCGGTCGAGAACGAGGCCGCGGGATCCCATGTCGTGACGTTGGCCGTCGTGGCGATCGTCATGACCTGCGGGGCCGCAGACCCGGACGATGAACTGGAGCTGTTGTCCGACGTGCAGGCGATGGCGACCATCGCGAGCACGACACCGATGATCGGGAACAGCAGCGACCTTCTCTTCACGTGCACGGATCTACCCCTCTCGCCCAAGCGCTTTACCCGCGCGGATGAGCGAGTTCTAGCACGGCCACCTTGCGCGGTCAACGTAAGTCGGACAAGCGTCCGGTCTGTTCCCACAGGTAGAGGGGAAGATATTGACTCTGGAGACCTTTTCACCGGACGTCCGGTCGACTATCGTCACTGCCCGTGACCGAGCGGCCGAGGGTGGATGCGCGCGAGGCGAAGGGCGCCGAGACGCGCCAGCGCATCATCGAGGCCGTGTGGACGGTCACCGCCGATCGCGGTCTGAGCGCGCTCACCGTTCGCGACGTTGCGAGGCAGGCGAGCATCTCCCACGCGATGGTGCACTACCACTTCGAGAACAAGGATGAGCTCATCCTCGCGGTCGTCGAATACAGCCGTCACTACTGGATACATCCGATGGAAGACATCGTGTACGGGCCCGGCACCCCGGAGGAGAAACTCGAGCACGTGATCGTCTGGATGGCCGAACCCGCGACCACCGATGTGATGCGGGTGCACCGACAGCTGCTCGCCCAAAGCGAATGGAACGAAGGGCTGCGGTCGTCGATGGCCGCCGAGTACGTGCGCTGGCGAGAGACCTACGTCGAGCTGTTTCGCCGTCTGAAGGAGTCGGGGTCGCTCGACCCCGACGTCGATGAGCATCTGTTCGGTGCCGGCTTCGCGACGCTGGCGGACCACCTTGTCGGCAAGCAGCGGTTGGACCCATCGCTCGACACCGAGGCGATCATGCGCGAGATGCTCAGGCCTGTGCTCCGCACAGGGCCCTCGATGTCGCGCGACTGACCAGGCGGAAGGTGCCGTCTACCCGTCGCCGAAGGTGTAGTCACCCCTCGTGGACAGGAAGGCCCGACAACAGACGGGGCAGTGCTCCAAGATGGTCTCGTCGATCGGGATCGCTTCGAGCGTGGTCACCTCTCGGTGCATCGGCGATCTGAAGACGGTCGCGCAGAACGGACAGACCAGACTCAAGACGGGCACTGCGTCTGGATCCTCTCCCACTCTTCCGTGTTGTCGGTCGATCGGGGGATGAATCTTGACCCGGCGCGGAGGGGGGATTCTCCCGCTCATGCCAGCAGGATGTACAGGATCAGAGCCGCCACCGCCAACAACACGATCGTCGCGGCGACGACGAACGCGAGCGACGACGTTCGGCCCCTCGGCTCCACGACGCGAAGCGAACCCGCGTCGGCCCCTGCCGCGATCGCGAGATCCAGCGCCTCATCGGCGTCGTGCAGGCTGCCGTAGCGACCAACCTGCACCCACTCGGTCCCGGTGAATCGTTCGACGACCGCGGTGCGACGCGATCGAGGGAACCGTCCCTTGCCGGCGTCGGACAGGTTCGGGCTTGGGATCCTCGGTCCGCCGTCGCCGATGCTCACGTCACAACCGTACAGCTAGTCCGAGCGTTGCTCCCGCTTCTTCGTCGTCGAGATGGCGTAGCCGAGCCAGAGCACGAGCGGGATCAGCATCAAGGCGGTCAGCAGGGCGAAGTACACGGCGATCTCACCGATGAGCTGCAGCTTCTGCGGCAAGTGATCCAGCAGGTTATTGATGACGTCCTGGCTCGTCGCGAGCATCGTGTCCTCCGGGTCGGGTGCGGCCACATCCTAACTCGCGGGATCCTGCTCAGGCGGTGGCCGTTCGGACGAACAGCAGCACCCCGAGCAGGCAGATGCCCGCGGCGCTGATGACCGGCGCCCACGTGGCGAGCGCCCCAGGCAGGCGGCGGCCCATGAGGTCGCGGGCACGGATCGTGCCGAAGCCGACCCCCATCAGGACGCTCGCGAGTCCCACCCCGAATGCGAGGACGAGTGCGAGGCCGAAGATCATGCGCCCGATCGCGATGGCCGCCAACAGGGCGATCAGCGCCGAGGGCGAAGGCAGGATGCCGCCCGAGACCGCGAGCGTGGCGAGACCGAATCGACCGGATCGCGGTTCGTGCGTGTGCTCGCGGTCGTGCCCATGGTCGTGCGCGCGGCCGTGTGCGACCGCCCGCGACCGCGTGATCAGCAGGTAGCCGCCGAGGATCGCGACGAGGCCGCCCGAGGCGAGGGTGGTCCATCGGTAGGCGACCTCCGGCGTGAAGGCTTGTCCGGCGGCCAACACCGCGAGCGCCAGTGCGACCACCGAGGCGGTGTGCATCGCCGAGACCGCCGCCCCGACGGCGACGACCTGGCGCGGCCGCACATCGGTGCCGACCAGATAGGCGGCCATCAGCGTCTTGCCATGGCCCGGCCCGAGCGCATGCAGCCCACCGATCGCGAACGCGGTCGCCAGCGCGACCAGCCACAGCGCGGCGACGAACCGCCGGTCGTCACGAGCGAGGCGAACGCTGTCGTGAACCGGTCGCCGAAGCCTCGTGCGATCGGCGCGGTCGCCAGATCCGGGGCAGGAGCGGCGGTCGTTGCCGCCGGCGATCCGGCGACGATCGTGGCGCTGCGCTGGTCGAGTGGTGAGCTGAGGAGGTCGGCGCGGGTAGGCGGTGAGTCGCCCGCTCGAGCTCGTCGCCGGCACGTCCGAGCTGGCCAGGGTCATGCCGACGCCGGCCGCGGTGACCTCGTGCCAGCCGATCCGGCCTGGATCGGCGTCGTCGCGAAACGCGATCCCGGTGCCGGGGCGGATCTGGGCATCCACATGCAGGGAGCACTCGAGCCGCAGCGTGGAGAGACCGCCGGCCCCCGGCGGGAGGGCCAGGGAGCCGGCGGTCCAGGGCCGCACGGCGAGCTCGGTGCCTCCGATGGTGATCGCGATCCCGTCGGCCGCATCGGCGCACGCGCGGGCCACGTAGGCGGCGGACTCTGCGTCGTTGATCTGTCCGTCCCCGTCGGTGTCGATACGGCTGCGTTCCTCGAAGGCGGGGATCTCGGCCATATCGGTCACGTGATCCACGTCGATCCCGTGTGGGCCGACCGTGAGCCCGTCGTAGAGGTTGATCGTGAAGTTCCCGAGCGGGTGTGCTGAGGCGACCCCCGCCCCGAGCACGAGTACGCCGCCGAGCACGACCACGATCGCCGCCAGCCGTACCGTTCGTCGCCGCATCGAGCCTCCCCTCGCCGGTGTTGCAGCCGGTTCGCACGCCGTCGAGGGTCGGATCACAGCGGTTGGCCGTTGTTGGGCGGCGGTGACATCATCGGCGGACCGCTCGGACGCGCGCCGATCCGGTGAGGGGGGAGCTGCGAACCACATGCGTCGTGATCGCCGCCGAGTTCCATGTCGCCCAACGCCGCTCAGCCGTGCAGGTCGTGACGATCCCGGAGGCCATCGTGGCCGTCCGTGACATGGAGGACGCGCGGGATCGGGAGTTGCTCCGCCGGGTCCGCGACGGCGATCCGGCCGGCGAGGCGTTCCGCTCGCTGTTCCGGCGCAACGCGAGCGTCGCCAAGGCGGTCGCGTTGCGGATCACGCGGAGCGAGCCGCTGGCGGAGGAGGCGGTGCAGGAGGCGTTCCTGCAGCTGTGGCGGGCGCCCGAGCGCTACGACCAGTCGCGCAGCACCGTGCGGCGGTGGCTCCTCACGATGGTGCACGCTCGGGCGGTCGACCTCGTGCGGCGCGAACAGTCGCAGCGGCGACGCGCCGAGGGAGCGGCCGCGTCGTTCGATGTCGAGCCCGATCACGCGGACGAGGTCGTAGCCGCGGTCGACAGACCGGACGAGCGGGCGGCCGTGCACGCCGCCCTGGCGGTCCTGCCGGATGACCAGCGAGCCGTGATCGACCTGATGTACTTCCAAGGCGTGTCGCAGACTGGTGTGGCCGAGCGTCTCGGCATCCCGCTGGGCACGGTCAAGTCACGGTCGCTGCTTGCGATGCGAAAGCTTCGCGGCGCCATGGGGACGGAGCGATGAAAGAGCACGGCGAGATCGAGGAGCTGCTGGCGCTGGAGGCGCTCGGCGGGCTCGAGCCTGCCGACGCCGAGCGATTGGCGGTGCTCCGCGCCGAGCACGGCGTCGACTGTGCGGAATGTGCCACGCTTGAGGCGGAGTTCCGCGACACGGCCGTCGCGCTGGCTGGCGGTCTCCCGCCCGCGGCGGTCGGCGACGATCTGGAGGAGCGCACCGTGACCGCGGCCCTGGCCGAACGGCGGGTGGCGACGCCTGTGGCTCGGCGCCGATCGAGCGTCTGGCTTGCCGTGGCAGCGGCGGTCCTGCTCGTAGCTATCGGCGCCGTTGGTGGCTACCTCGCGGCCCCCAGGAGCTCCGTCGCGGCGTTCCTCCAGCAGCCAGGCGTGACCCTCGTGCCGTTCGAACAGACCGCGCCCTCGAGCGGCACGATGACGCTGGCGATCTCGCCGGGTGGGACCGAGGCGTACGTGATCGGCACCGGGATGCCGGCGCCGCCCGCCGGTCAGGTCTATGAGCTGTGGACGATCACGGGACAGACCCCCGTGTCGGTGGGTTGTGTGACCCCGAGCGACGGGCATGTGTCGCTCGGCGTGCAGGGTGATTTCGCGACGGCCGACGTCGCCGCCGTGACGGTCGAGAGCGACACCTGCCCCTCGGCGCCCACCATGGATCCGATCCAGGTCGCGACGCTCCAGTAGGGACATCTCGTGGAGATTGCGGTCGTTGTCCCTTCGTGCAAAGCTGCCGCGTCTCGGATCGATCCGGGACCGAGACGGCGGCGCGTCGCGGGCACGCGCCGCCGTCTGTGTTTCCGATGCCGTTGGTATCGTGGCCTTCTCCCGGGCGCGTAGCTCAGCGGGAGAGCGCTCGCCTCACACGCGAGAGGTCGCTGGTTCGATCCCAGCCGCGCCCACTGTTCCGCCGGGTGTGCCGCTCCCGGCACACCGACGAACGATGGGGGGTCGCTCGCATGTCCACGTCCACGACCACGCAACCAGCCGCGAGAGCGGAAGCGCTGCGCAAGGTGTACGGCACCGGCGACGCCGCGGTGGAGGCGCTGCGCGGCGTCTCGCTTGACCTGGCCGCCGGCGAGTGGACGGCGATCATGGGGCCGTCGGGATCCGGGAAGTCCACGCTGTTGCATATCCTCGCCGGGCTGGATTCGCCGACCGACGGCCGGGTCTTCATCGGCGACGTCGACCTGACGCTGCTGAACGACAAACTCCTGACGCAGCTGCGGCGTGACCGCGTCGGCTTCGTGTTTCAGGCATTCAACCTGATCCCGACGCTCACGGCCAAGGAGAACATCACCCTGCCCCTCGACATCGCGGGGACCGACGTCGACAAGGAATGGTTCGACACGGTCGTCGACACCGTGGGGCTGCGCGATCGCCTCGGCCATCGCCCCTCGGAGCTGTCGGGCGGCCAGCAGCAACGTGTCGCGGGCGCGCGGGCTCTCGTCTCCCGTCCCGACATCGTCTTCGCCGACGAGCCCACGGGAAACCTGGATTCGAAGAGCGGGTCGGAGCTCCTCGCCTTCCTCCGCACGGCCGTCGACGACCACGGTCAGACGATCGTCATGGTGACCCACGACGCACACGCGGCCGCGCACGCCGACCGGATCGTTTTCCTGGCGGACGGCCGCATCGTGGACGAGCTCCGCGAGCCGACCGCCGAGCGCATCTTGGATCGGCTCAAGGCGATGGAGGCCTAGACATGCTCCGCGCCACGATCAAGAGCCTGCTGGGGCGCAAGCTTCGCCTGGCGATGACGGCGCTCGCCGTCGTGCTCGGGGTGGGCATGACCGCGGGGTCGTTCATCCTGACCGACACCGCGCTCCAGAGCTTCGACAACCTCTTCGGGGACGTGTTCAAGGGCACGGACGTCGTCGTGCAGGCGACGACCGCCTTCGAGCCCGGAGCGGCGGGCAACAGCGGCGGCGGCAGCGAACGCAAGCCGATCCCCGAGAGCGTCTTGCCCGAGGTGCAGGCGGTCGATGGGGTAGCGGCCGCGGACGGATCGATCGGCGGTACGGCGTGGATCGTCGATCCGGCGACGAACAAGGTGGTGCAGAACGGCGGCGCGCCCCCCATCGGTGGGTCGTGGGACACCGCGACAACCTCGCTGACGGTCGACCCCGGCGGCGCTCCCCCCTCGGGGCCAAACCAGGTAGTGATCGATGCCGGCACGGCCCTCGACCACAACCTGTCGGTCGGGCAAGCGGTCAAGGTCGTCACGACGATCGGTCCGGGCGAGTACACGATCTCCGGCATCGCGCGCCTCGGCGAGTCCAACAGCCTGCTCGGCGCCACCCTCGCGCTGTTCGATCTGCCGACCGCCCAGAAGCTGTTCGATCGCGAGGGCGAGTACGACGCCATCTACGTCAAGGGAGACAGCGGCGTCTCACCCGATCTGCTCGCCTCGAAGGTCGCCGCCGCGCTGCCGTCCGGTTACCAGGCGATCACCGCGGCCTCGGCCGCCGCGGAGCAGCAGGACCAGGTGAGCCAGGGCCTCGGGTTCCTGCGCACGTTCTTCTTGATCTTCGGCTTCGTGGCCTTGTTCGTCGGGGCATTCATCATCTTCAACACGTTCAACATCGTGGTCAGTCAGCGGAGCCGCGAGCTGGCTCTGTTCCGAGCCCTCGGCGCCCGCCGACGCCAGGTGCTCGTCTCCGTGATGATCGAGTCGGCGATCGTCGGATTCGTCGCATCGCTCGGTGGTGTCCTCCTCGGCATGGCGCTCGCGAAAGGGCTCGAAGCCCTGCTGTCCGGGCTGGGCCTGAAACTGCCGCCGACGGCGTTGGTCGTCGAGCCACGCACGATCATCGTGTCGATCGTGCTCGGAACCGGCATCACCATGGCGGCCGCGTATCCGCCCGCGCGTCGGGCCGGCCGGCTGGCGCCGCTCGAGGCGCTGCGGGAGAGCAGGGCGCCGAGCGCATCGATCCGGCGCCGGGTCCTGGTGGGGTCGTTGATCACGGTCGCGGGCGTCACCGCGATCGGGCTTGCTCTGTTCGGCGGTGTGTCGAACGCAGGACTGCTGGTCGGCCTGGGCGCGGCGCTCACCTTCCTCGGGGTCGCCATGCTGTCGCCACTGTTCGCCAAGCCGATCGCGTCGGTGATCGGTCGGCCGCTCCGAGGCAAGATCGCGGGCCGGCTCGGCGGCGAGAACGCCAACCGGAACCCTCGGCGGACCGCCTCCACGGCGGCCGCGCTGATGATCGGTCTCGGACTCGTGGCGTTCGTCGCGGTGTTCGCCGCATCGCTCAAGGCTTCCGCGACCGCGACGCTGGACCAGGTGCTCGGCGCCGACTTCACGCTGTCCTCGAATCAATTCGCGCCGTTCTCGCCGCAGCTGGCGAAGGACCTCACGACCAACCCCGAGTTCTCGACCGTGTCGGTCTTGCGTCAAGCCGAGGCGCACGCCGGTTCTTCGGACACGTTCCTGACGGGCGTGGATCCTGCAACGATCTCCGAGGTCATGAACATCGACATGGCGACCGGATCGGTCGCCGACCTCGCCCAGCCGAACACGGTGATCGTGTCCCGAACGGAGGCCGACGGCAAGGGATTGTCGGTGGGCAGCACGGTCGACATGCAGTTCGCCGCGACCGGCGTGCAGCCCCTTCGCGTGGTCGGCACGTTCGAGACGAACGGCCTCTTGAACGACTACGCGGTCTCGCTCGATACCTACGACGCCAACGTCGAGCAGGTGCTGGACCAAGCGGTATTCGTCAACGTTGCCGACGGCGTCTCGATGGATCAGGCGAAGGCCGATCTCGACGCGCTCTTGCAAAAGGACTACCCGGGTGTGCAGGCGAACGATCAAGAGGCCACGAAGCAGCAGTACCTCGCGTCCGTGAACCAGCTGCTCGCGATCGTGTTCGTCCTGCTCTTTCTGTCCGTGTTCATCTCCCTGTTCGGGATCGTGAACACGCTCGGTCTGTCGATCTACGAGCGGATCCGCGAGCTCGGGCTCCTGCGGGCCGTCGGGATGAGCCGCAAGCAGGTGAAACGGATGGTCCGGACCGAGGCGGTGATCATCGCGATCCTCGGGGCGGTGCTCGGGCTCGTCATCGGGATCGTCTTCGCCTGGGCGATGCAGCGGGCGCTCGAAGACCTGGGCGTCTCCACGCTTGCGATACCGGTCGGCCAGCTCCTGTTCATCCTGGTCGTCGCGGCGCTGCTCGGGGTGTTCGCCGCCGTCTTCCCGGCGCGGCGGGCCGCCAGGTTGAATATGCTCGAGGCCATCTCTTACGAGTAGCCGCGGGCGGCCGCGGGCCGTCGGCTATCCTGCAGCGCATGCCGCAGTTGCGCATGCCCGATGGCACCACCGTCGCGCTTCCCGAGGGGGAGCCGATCGGCGGCGCGCTCGAGCCCACGGCGATCGCGGCGCGGGTCGACGGCGAGCTCCGTGATCTCTCCTTCGTCCCGGCCGGCGACGTGACGGTCGAGCCGGTCGACGTGCGTACCGACGACGGGCTCCATGTGCTGCGGCACTCGACCGCGCACGTGCTCGCCCAGGCCGTCTGCCGGCTGTGGCCCGGCACCAAGCTCGGCGTCGGCCCGACGATCGCCGACGGTTTCTACTACGACCTCGCGATCCCGACCCACGTCTCGGCCGACGACCTGCCCAAGCTCGAGGAGACGATGCGGGCGATCGTGGCCGAGGACCATCCGTTCGTCCGGGAGGAGGTCGACCGCGCCGAGGCGCTGCGTCGGCTCACCGACCAACCGTTCAAGACCGAGATCGTCGAGGGACTCGGGGCCGACGAGGCCTCGGGCGACATCGACATGGGCTCGCAGACCGCCAGCTTCTACCGCAACGACGGGTGGGAGGACCTCTGCCTCGGCCCGCACGTGCCCTCGACCGGCCGTCTCGGCGCGTTCACCTTGACCGCCGTCAGCGGCGCCTATTGGCGCGGGGACGAGAAGAACCCGCAGCTCACCAGGATCTACGGAACCGCGTGGGCCACCCAGCAGGACCTCGACACGTATCTGGAGCGCATGGAGGAAGCGGAGCGCCGCGACCACCGCAAGCTCGGGGTCGATCTCGATCTGTTCTCGTTCCCGGAAGAGATCGGCTCGGGTCTCGCGGTGTTCCATCCACGCGGGGGCCTCGTGCGGATGATCATGGAGGACTACTCGCGCCGGCGCCACGTGGAGGGCGACTATCAGTTCGTCAACACGCCCCATATCACGAAGCGAGCGCTCTTCGACACGAGCGGGCACCTCGAGTGGTACGCCGATGGCATGTTCCCGCCGATGGAGCTCGACGGGGGCACGGAGTACTACCTGAAGCCCATGAACTGCCCGTTCCACGTGCTGATCTACAAGGCGCGGACGCGCTCGTACCGCGAGCTGCCGCTACGGCTGTTCGAGTTCGGCGGCGTCTACCGCTACGAGAAGTCGGGCGTGGTGCACGGGCTGACGCGCGTGCGCGGGATGACCCAGGATGACGCGCACATCTTCACGACACGCGAGCAGATGGGGGAGGAGCTGCAGTCGCTGCTCGACTTCACCCTGTCGCTGCTCAGCGACTACGGTCTCGACGACTTCTATCTGGAGCTGTCGACCAAGCCCGAGGAGAAGGCGGTCGGGTCCGATGAGGAGTGGGACGAGGCGACCGAGGCCCTCCGCCAAGCGGCGATGACCAAAGAGCTCGAGCTCGTGATGGACCCCGGTGGGGGTGCGTTCTACGGGCCGAAGATCAGCGTCCAGGCGCGCGATGCGATCGGTCGCACGTGGCAGATGTCGACGATCCAGTTGGACTTCCAGACGCCGCAGCGCTTCGACATGCACTACGCGGGCGCCGATAGCAAGCGACACCGGCCGATCATGATCCACCGCGCACTGTTCGGGTCCGTCGAGCGGTTCTTCGCCGTGCTGACCGAGCACTACGCCGGCGCGTTCCCGCTGTGGCTCGCACCCGAGCAGCTCCGCCTGCTTCCGGTGGCAGATCGCAACGTCGATGCGGCGCACGAGCTTGCGGCCCGGGCGCGCGGCGCGGGACTCCGCGTCGAGGTCGACGACTCGAAGCAATCCGTCGGCAAGAAGATCCGAGCGGCGCAGCTCATGAAGACGCCCTACGCGGTCGTGTTGGGAGATCGCGACCTCGAGGCCGGCACGTTCACGGTGCGCGGGCGGGGCGGGGTCGAGACGCCCGGCGTCGCGTTCGAGACGATCGTCGATGCGCTGGTGGCGGAGGCGACTTCGCGATCGCTGGTGCCGACCGACTTCGCTGCGGTGTGACGATGGATCGGCTCTGGAGCCCATGGCGGATGGAGTACATCCAGGCCAACAAGGACGAGCCCGAGGATCGCGGGTGCGTGTTCTGCGCGGCGCTCGCCGGCGACCAGGACGCGGAGCGGATCCTCCGACGCGACGAGCACGCGTTCATCACCCTCGCGAAGTACCCGTACAACCCGGGCCATCTGCTCGTGTTGCCGGTGCGACACGTCGGGGAGCTCGAAGACTTGACCGCCGACGAGAACGCCGGCATCGCCGTGCTGCTTCAGCGCGGGGTGCGCGCGCTGCGTGCGGCCGCCGAACCGCACGGGTTCAACGTCGGGATGAATCTCGGCCGTGTCGCCGGAGCCGGTATCCCCGAGCATCTCCACTGGCACATCGTGCCCCGCTGGGGCGGCGACACGAACTTCATGCCGGTCGTCGGTCAGACCCGCGTGCTGCCGGAGTTGCTCGTCGAGACGCACGAGAAGCTCGTGCCGCACTTCGTCGACTGATGGACGGGACGATCGCACTCGTCGACGGCGGGCACCTCGCGTTCGAGGACGTCGGGGACGGACCCACGGTGGTGCTGCTTCATCCGGGGCTCTGGGACATGCGTACGTGGGACCGGCAGATGAAGACCTTCACCGAGGCGGGCTATCGAGTGATCCGCTACGACCTGCGCGGGTACGGCCTGTCGAGCCGTACGACGCCCGAGCCGTATTCGCACGTCGCCGACCTGTGCAGCCTGCTCGACACCCTGGAGGTCGAGCAGGCCGCGCTCGTCGGGTGCTCGATGGGTGGGGCCGTCGCGATCGACACGACGCTGACCGTGCCCGACCGCGTGTGGGCGCTCGTGGCCGTGGCTGCTGGGCTGGGCGGCTTCGAGCCGAACGCCGAGGAAGAGGAGTGGTGGGAGGACGCGGGCGCTGGCATCGAGGAGGCGGTTGAGGCGGGCGAGTTGGTGCGAGCCCAGGACCTCCGCCTGGCGATCTGGGCGCCGCTCGGCACCGACGACGCTGCGGGGGCGGCGATCCGGCGGATCGCGTTCGACAACATCCACGAGCTGACGATGGACGAGAGCGGCGAGATCGAGCTCGACCCGCCCGCGGCCCACCGGCTGCATGAGATCGACGTGCCGACCCTGGTCCTGAAGGCCGAGTTTGATCCGCCGGACCTACGCCGCACCGCGGATCTCATCGCGGCCAGCATCCCGGGCGCGCGCACCCGCCTGATCGAGGGCGCCGACCATGTCGTCAACCTCCGCCAGCCCGCCGCCTTCGACGACGCGGTCCTGCCGTTCTTGGCCGAGGTGCGTCCCTAGATGGGGCGTGCGCTCCTTGGGGCGGGCGCGCTGCTCGGGTTTCTCGGCGTCGCGGCCGGCGCCTTCGGGGCGCACGCGATGCGCGCCAGGCTCACGCCCGAACGGCTCGAAAACTGGAAGACCGCCGCCGACTATCAACTCTGGCACGCGCTCGCGATCATCGCCGCCGGGCTCGCGGCCGCCCGGTGGGAGAGTGGCGCCGCCGCGGCCGCCGGCTGGTTCCTCGTCGCCGGCACGCTGGTGTTCAGCGGCAGCCTGTACGCGTTGGCCGTGACGGACCGGCGGAGGCTCGGCGCGATCACCCCGATCGGCGGCGTCCTGCTCCTGATCGGCTGGGGGCTGCTGGTCGTCGCAGCGTTCACGGCCTGAGCGGCTACTTCTTGTGGGCTTCTTCCTTCGAGGCCTGGTACTCGGCGATCACCTTCGCGGCGAGGTGCGACGGCATCTCCTCGTAGTGGTCGAAGGTCATCGTGAACGCGCCGCGGCCGCCTGTCATGGACCGGAGGTCGATCACGTAGCGGGCGACCTCGCTCTGGGGCACGAGGGCGTTGATCCGCTGTTTGCCCCCGCCGATCTGCTCCATGCCCTGGATCTTGCCGCGCTTGGCGTTCAGGTCGCCCATGACGTCGCCGGTGAACGTGTCGGGCACGACGACCTGCAGCGCCACGACCGGTTCGAGCAGCGCGACGCCCGCCGCCTCGACGGCTTCCTTCAACGCGAGCGAGCCCGCGACCTGGAACGCCATGTCCGAAGAGTCGACCGTGTGGAACTTCCCGTCCACCAACGCGACGTGCACATCGACCATGGGGTTCCCACTCAACACGCCCTCGGCCATCGTCTTGACGATGCCCTTCTGGACCGAGGGGATGAACTGTTGGGGGATGGCGCCACCCACGATCTTGGACTCGAACACGAACCCCTCGCCGCGCCCGCTGGGGGAGATGTCGATGTCGCAGACCGCGTACTGCCCGTGGCCGCCCGACTGCTTCACGTGCCGGCCATGACCCTTGGCGGCGCCGCGGATCGTCTCGCGGAACGCGATCTTCGCCGGGTGGTGCAGCACATCGACGCCGAACTTCGTCTTGAGCCGGCTCATCTGGACGTCGAGGTGCGCCTCGCCCATGCCGTAGATCACCGTCTCGTGGGTCTCTTCGTTCCGTTCGATCCGGAACGAGGGATCCTCCTCGCGCAGACGCGTGAGCCCGGTCGCGAGCTTGTCCTCGTCCCCCTTGGACGCCGGCTCGATGGCGTAGGCGAGCAGCGGCTCGGGCAGATCGACGTCCGGCAAGGTGGCCGGCGTCTCCTTCGTCGACCAGGTGTCGCCGGTGTGTGCGTGCTGCAGCTTGGCGACCGCGCCGATGTCGCCCGCGGGCACCTCCGCGACCGTCTCATGCTCCTTCCCGCGCTGCGTGAAGACCTGGCTGATCCGTTCCTCGGTGCCTTGCGTCGCATCGTGCACCGTGGAGTCGGGCCGCACCGTCCCGGAGAACACGCGAAACATCGTGATGTGTCCCACGAACGGGTCCGAGACCGTCTTGAACACGTAGGCGCTGAGCTGCCCACTCGAGTCCGGCGTGCGCTCGAGCTCGGCATCGCCCTTGCCCTGAAGCCTGATCGCCCCGCGATCGACGGGGGAGGGGAACTCCTCCACGATGAAGTCGAGCAGTCGATCGATGCCGATCGCCTTGGCCGCCGATCCGCAGATCACCGGCGCCAGGCGTGCCCGCGCGAAGCCGCCCTTGGCGCCCTCGACGATGTGTTCCTCGGGCAGTGAGCCCGTCTCCAGGTACTCCTCTATCAGTGCGTCGTCGGACTCAGCCACCGCCTCGATCAGCTTCTCGCGGGCCGGGTCCGCCATCGCATGCAGATCGTCGGGCCACTCGGACTCCTCCGCCTTCGGCCCGCTTGGGTAGAGATCCGCCTTCTCGTGGAGCAGGTCGGCGATCCCGCGGAACTCCTGCTCGGCGCCGATCGGCAACTCGAACGGCGCGACCTGATTGCCGAAGCTCGAGACGAGTTGCGCAAGCGTCGCCTCGAAATCGGCGCGTTCCCGGTCGAGCTTGTTGATGAAGATCGCGCGGGGAAGGCCCTCGTCCACCGCCAGCTCCCAGGCGTATTCGGTCTGCACCTCGACGCCGTCGACCGCGGACACCACGACGATCACGGCGTCGGCCGCGCGGATCGCGTTGCGCAGATCGCCCACGAAGTCGGCGGTGCCCGGCGCGTCCAGCACGTTGATCTTCGTGCCTCTCCACTCGACGGGCGACATCGCCAGCGACACGGAGACGCCGCGCCGCTGCTCGTCGGGATCGTGGTCCGACACGGTGTTCCCGTCCTCGATCGTGCCCATCCGGGTGATCGACCCGGCGGTGAACAGCATGGCCTCCAGCAGCGAGGTCTTCCCCGCTCCGGCGTGGCCGACCAGCAAGACGTTGCGGATGTCGTTCGCGCCGTAGGTCTTCAACGCGGGCTCCTTCGTCCGTGGGGAACAGGTCCGGGCATCCTACCCAGTTGCTAGGCTCGCGCTCACCCCATGGTTCGCTTCCAGCGGCAACCGCCCGGCACCGCCCTCACCCGCGCCAGCTCCGTCGTCGGGATGGGCTTGGCCGTGGGCGCCGCGTTCCTGATCCTGAACGGCAGGCTCGAGCGCGCGGGCCTCCTCGCGGCCATCGGCGGGGCGTTGCTCTTGCTCGGCGGGCACCGCGCGAACCACGGTCTCGGTGGCCCTGTCGATCGGATGCTTACGGAATTGTTCGACCGCGGCTGGGACGCGTGCGTGCTGGCGCCGATCGTCTGGGCCACGTACACGAGCGAGCCCGAGATCGCCGTGGGGGCGCTGGTGGCGCTGTGCGCCAGCTTCCTGTCCTCCTACGTGCGCGCCCGAGGGGCGGCGCTCAACTACTCGATCGAGGAGAGCCACGTCACGCGCGGTGTTCGCTACGCGCTGATATCGGCCGGTCTGCTGTTCGGATGGCTCGCCTGGACGGTCTGGGCGGCGGCGGCGCTGGCCGTGCTGGCCGCGCTCGTGCGCACCGGGCAGATGGCTCGCGAGGAGCGCGCGTGAGCACGACCGACGTGCCGACCGTCACGGAAGAGGACGTCGGCGAGACGCTGCGCGAGCGCCTCGCGTTCTACGCCTACGCGTCGGTCTCGTGGCTCGGGCGGACGCTGCCCACGCAGACCGGTCGCACGCTGTTCCGCCTGCTCGGCGGGCTGGCGTTTCGTCTCGCCTCGGGCCAGCGGGCGATCGTGGCCGCGAACCAGGCACAGTTGCTCGGCCGGCCGGCCGAGGATCCGCTCGTCGTGGCGAGCACACGTGAGGCCTTCCTCTCCTATGGCCGGTACTGGTACGACACCTTCGCCCTCGGCTCGATGGATGACGACGAGGTGCACGCCGCGTTCGACTGGGACGGTGAGCAGTACCTGTTGGAGCCCACGTCGCGCGGACAGGGCGTGATCGCGGTCCTGCCGCATCTCGGCAACTGGGATGCCTGCGGTCGCGACATGTCGATCCGCGGTCTGCCGATCGTGGCGGTGGCCGAGCGTCTGCGCCCCGAGCGTCTCTATCAGCTGTTCGTCCGGGAGCGGGAGGCCAACGGCGTGCGCGTGATCGGCTTGGGCGACCCCGGTGTGGGCAAGGGGCTCTCGACCGCGCTCGCGGAGGGCAACGTGCTCGCGTTGCTGGCCGATCGCGACCTCTCCGGCCGTGGGATCAAGGTCGAGATGTTCGGCGCGACCCGGCGGATGCCCGCCGGCCCCGCGATGCTCGCGCTGTCCACGGGCGCCCCGATCGCGGTCGTGGGGTGCTATCAGACCGACGGGGGCTGGCGCGCCATCGTGCGCCCTCTGCCGATGCCGGAGCTGACCGGGGAGCGGAGGACCGACGCGCGCGCGATCACCCAACGCATCGCCGAGGCGTTCGAACAGCTGATCGCCGCAGCACCGGCGGACTGGCACGTGTTCCAGCCCGCCTGGCCGAGCGAGGACTGATGCGCGTCGCGATCGCCTGTCCGTACGCCTGGGACGACCCCGGCGGGGTCCAGGTGCACGTGCGGGAGTTGGCGGAGCACCTGCAGCGACGTGACCACGACGTCCTCGTCCTCGCGCCGACGCGAACGCCGCCGTCCCAGCCGTGGGTGACACCGGTCGGCCGGCCCGTCGACATCCCCTACAACGACTCGAACGCGCCGATCGATCCGCGTCCGTGGTCGCGCCGCACCGTCAGACATGTGTTGGCGACGTTCGGTCCGGACGTGATCCATGCCCATCAGCCGACCGCACCCTCCACGGGCATGTGGGCCACGCTCGAGTCCCGCGTCCCGGTCGTGGCCACGTTCCATTCCGGGGCCACCCGCTCTCGTCTGTACGACGTTGCCGCGCCAGCGCTCCGTCGCGTCGTGCGACGCCTCGCGGTGCGCATCGCGGTCTCGGAACGCGCCGCCGCCTTCGAGCGAGCCCGCATCGGCGGCACCTTCCGCGTCGTGCCCAACGGCGTCGATACGGAACGGTTCGCCACGGTCGCGCCCGCCGAGCTCGGGCCCGGTCGGAAGATGCTGTTCGTCGGCAGGCTCGACGAGCGCAAGGGATTCCCGATCGCGGTCGCCGCCTTCGCCGCGCTCGCCGAGTCGCGCGCCGACCTTCACCTGGTGGTCGTGGGCGATGGCCCCGAGCGCGCGGCGCTGGACACCTTGCCGACCGCGCTGCGGGCGCGGGTCACGATGCTCGGGCGCGTGCCGAACCTCGAGGTGCCGCCGATCCACGCCGCCTGCGATCTCTACGTGGGCCCCGCGATCGGCGGCGAGTCGTTCGGCATCGTCGTGCTCGAGGCGATGGCGGCCGGGCTGCCCGTGGTCGTGAGCGACACGCCGGGCTACGACGAGGTCGTCACCGACACGGAGGACGGTCTGCTGGTCCCGCCTCGAGACGTGAAAGCCCTCGCGGGCGCGGCCGGCCGCGTGCTCGATGACCCCGACCTGGCCGCCCGCCTCGTGGCGGCCGGCCGCGCCCGCGCCGCCGCCTTCGACTGGGCCGTCGTGATCGGGCAGATCGAGGCCTGCTATCGCGAGGCGCTGGACATCGGCGTGCCCCCGCTACGATAGAGCCCATGTCCGCCGCGTTCTGGATCGATCCTGGCCCTCGTCATCGTAGCGGTGGTGTGGGTGATCTGGGCGTTCAACCGGTTGGTGCGTTATCGCAACCGCGCCGATGAGGGATGGTCACAGATCGACGTGCAGCTACGCCGCCGCTACGACCTGATCCCGAACCTGGTTGCGGCCGTGCAGGGCTACGCCGCGCACGAACGCGAGACGTTCGAGAGCGTGACGAGGGCGCGTGCGCAGGCCGAGGGCGCGACCAGCGTCGGCGGACAGGCCGACGCCGAGAACGCGGTGACCTCCGGCTCTTCGGCAGTTGCTCGCGGTGGCGGAGAACTACCCCGACCTCAAAGCCAACCCGAACTTCCTCGCGCTGCAGGAGGAGCTCACCGGCACCGAGTCCAAGATCGCGTATGCCCGGCAGTACTACAACGATCAGGTTCGACTGCTGAACACCGCGATCCAGACGTTCCCCTCGAGCATCCTCGCGTCGATGTTCCACTTCGCCCCGCGCGAATTCTTCGACATCGAAGACGCGGCTCGCGGTCCCATGCAGGTCGAGTTCGAGGGATCCTGATCCGTGCACGAACAGATCGCGCGGAATAAGCGCAAGACGTTCCTGCTGCTCGCGTTGGCGGTGTTGTTCACCGCGCTGATCGGCTACGTGATCGGCTACTTCTTCTTCTCGGGATCCGTGGGCGTGATCATCGCGGTGATCCTGGCGATCGTGCTGTCGCTCGGCTCCTACTTCTACGGCGACCGGGCGGTGCTGGCGTCGACACACGCGCACAAGGTCACGGCGGAGCAAGAGCCCCGGCTGCACAACATCGTCGAGGGCATCGCGATCGCCGCCGGCGTGCCGAAGCCCGAGGTGTACGTCGTCCCCGAGATGGCGCCCAACGCGTTCGCCACCGGCCGCGACCCGCAGCACTCTTCGATCGCCGTCACGCAGGGCCTGCTCGACACCATGAACCGGGTGGAGCTCGAGGGCGTGATCGGCCACGAGATGTCGCACATCCTGGACCGCGACATCTTGATCGGCACGGTCGTCGCCACCGTCGTCGGCGCCGCGGTCCTGATGTCGCAGATCTTCATGCGGTCGTGGTTCTGGGGCGGCGGACGCGGGCGACGCGATTCCAACAGCGGTGGGGAGGGCGCGGGGGCGCTGACGCTGATCCTGTTCGCGGTCGGCATCGTGCTGCTGATCATCGCGCCGCTGGCGGGCCAGCTGATCAAACTCTCGGTGAGCCGCAACCGCGAGTACCTCGCCGATGCGGAAGGCGTTGCGCTCACCCGTTATCCGCCCGGCTTGATCTCGGCGCTGCAGAAGATCGCGGTCGCACCACACGCGATGCGCGGCGCCAACAACGCCACCGCGCACCTGTGGCTCGACCAGCCCTCGCAGGTACCGGGCGAGCAGACGAGCTCGATGGAGAAGCTGTTCTCGACGCACCCGCCCATCCAGGAACGGATCAAGCGCCTCCAGGAGATGTAGGCGGGCCGCACGATTGCTGCCGTGCAGGTCACCGGCGGTACACTGAGGTTTCACCGATAGCGAGCTCCGAGGAGGTCATCCACCGTGCAACGCGAGACCGGAACGTTCACCGTGAAGTCCGGCTTGGCCGAGATGCTCAAGGGCGGCGTCATCATGGACGTCACCACCGCCGAGCAGGCCAAGATCGCCGAGGACGCGGGGGCCTGCGCCGTGATGGCTCTCGAGCGCGTGCCGGCCGACATCCGCAAGGAGGGCGGCGTGGCTCGCATGGCAGACCCGACCAAGATCGAGGAGATCAAGGCGGTCGTGTCGATCCCGGTGATGGCGAAGGCGCGGATCGGCCACTTCGTCGAGGCACAGATCCTGCAGTCGCTCGGCGTGGACTACATCGACGAGTCCGAGGTGCTGACGCCGGCCGACGAGGCATTCCACATCGACAAATGGGCGTTCACCGTTCCGTTCGTCTGCGGCTGCCGCAATCTCGGCGAGGCGCTGCGTCGGATCGCCGAGGGCGCCGCGATGATCCGCACCAAGGGCGAAGCGGGCACCGGCAACGTCGTCGAGGCGGTGCGGCACGAGCGCATTGATCTGCGCGAGATCGCCGAGCTGCACGACGCTGCGTCCCGAGCAGTACGTCGTCGAAGGCCAAGGAGCTCGGCGCGCCGGTCGAGCTGGTGCGCATGGTCGCCGAGACGGGCAAGCTGCCGGTCGTGAACTTCTCCGCCGGCGGCATCGCGACACCGGCCGACGCCGCGCTGATGATGCAGCTCGGCGTCGACGGCGTGTTCGTCGGCTCGGGCATCTTCAAGTCCCAGGACCCGGCGACGATGGCGCGCGCGATCGTCGAGGCGACGACGCACTTCCAGGACCCCGACGTGCTGGCGAAGGTCTCCCGCGGCATCGGCGACCCGATGGCCGGCCTCGAGATCGGCACGCTCGGAGACGCGCCTGCAGGACCGCGGCTGGTAGCGGGAGGGCCCCCGGTGAAGGCCGGCGTCCTCGCCCTCCAGGGCGACTTCCGCGAGCACGCGTCGGTGCTCGGCCGAGGCCGGCGCCCGCCCGTCGAGGTCCGCACGCCCGAGACCTGGCCGACGGTCCGACTGCCTGGTGATCCCCGGCGGCGAGTCGACGACGATCGGCAAGCTCGCCCGCGCCTACGACCTGGTCGACCCGTTCCGCGATCGCGCGCGCCGCAGGGCATGCCGATCCTCGGGACCTGCGCCGGGCATGATCGTGCTGGCCGCCGCGGTGACTGGCGGCGACCGTTGTTCGCGCTGATGGACATCACCGTTCAGCGCAACGCCTACGGCCGACAGGTCGACTCGTTCGAGGCCGACATCGAGGTCGACGGCGTCGACCACCCGGTGCGCGGGGTCTTCATCCGCGCGCCGCGGATCGAGGAGGTGGGCCGGACGTCGGGTCCTGGCGACGCTTCGAGGAGCGCCCCGTCGTCCTGGAGCAAGGGAACCTGGTCGTGGCATCCTTCCACCCGGAGCTCGTCGGGTGAGACCGGGCTGCACGAGTACCTGCTGAGGAAGGTGTAGGCGATGTCGGGCCACTCCAAATGGGCGACGATCAAACGCAAGAAGGAAGCGACCGACGCCAAGCGGTCGAACATGTACGCGAAGCTGCTGCGCGCCGTTGAGGTCGCTGCGCGCGAGGGCGGCGGCAGCGTCGAGGGCAACATGACGCTCGCCTCGGCGGTTGAGAAGGCGAAGAGCTTCTCGGTCCCGAGCGACAACATCGAGCGCGCGATCAAACGTGGCACAGGCGAGCTCGGCGACGGCCAGCGATACGAGGAGATCGTCTACGAGGGCTACGCGCCCGGTGGCATCGCGCTGTTGATCGAGGCGCTGACCGACAACCGCAACCGCACCGCCCAGGAAGTACGGCATGCCTTCACGCGCAACGGTGGCAATCTGGGCGAAACCGGCACCGTGGCGTGGCAGTTCACGCGCAAGGGCGTGATCGTGGTCGAGAAGGCGGTCGCACCCGACGAGGAGCATCTGCTCGAGCTCGCGCTCGAGGGTGGGGCGGAAGACTTGAACGACTCCGAGTCGAGCTGGGACATCATCACGGCGCCCGCGGCGTTCAAGACCGTTCAGGCGTCGTTGGAGGCGGCCCGCGTGCCGATCTCCTCCGCCGAGTTGTCGATGATCCCGCAGACGACGATCCCGGTCGACGGGTCCGAGGCGAACCAGGTCCTGCGTCTCATGGAAGCGCTCGAAGATCTCGACGACGTCCAGAACGTCTACGCCAACTTCGATATACCCGAAGAGGTTATGGCCGCGCTGTAGCGGGCGCTTCCTCCCGGCGCATCTCGGGTATACGGTCGGGCCGTGCGCATGCGCTGGATCCTGGTGTCGGTCGCGCTGCTTGCGGCGTCCTGCACCACCACGTCCACGTCGAGCTCGCCCGCGCCGACGATCGATGGCACGCCCGTGCCGCCCTCAAGCCCGGCGCCGGGCGGGACGACGCTGGCCGACGGTTCGGCGCTCCCCGACGGATGTCACGGCAAGGCGGTGCCGAGCGAAACGGTCGCCTTCGCCGCCGAGGGACGCGCGTGGGCGTTGAACCCCGACACCGGATCGCTGGCCTGCCTGTTCGATGTCTCCGATCCCGGTGCGTTCGCGTTCGGTCCCCAGGGCGACCGCGCACTGCTGGCCGACATGCAGGTGCAGGCGGTGTCGGCCGACGCGCCCACCTGGCCGCCGAAGGGCCGGACCCCCAGCGTCTTCGACTGGGGCCATCCGCTGGGGCTCGCGATCGTGTACGCGGAGGGCGTAGACACCCCGCTGAAGCGGTTCATGGACGACGGGCACGTCGAGCGCCTTCCGACGCTTCCCGACGGCACCTACCAGTCGATCGTCTACCACCCCAGCGGCCTGGCGCTCGGGTTCATCGTGGACGAGGGAGACCGCCAGGGCATCTGGCTGTCCTCCAACGAGGGGAAGGACCCGGTGCGGCTCGTGTTCTCGAAGCCGGACACCGTGTTCTCATCGCTCGCGTTCAGCCCTGACGGCACGCAGATCTGGTGGATCGCGCAGCACGCCGGGGCGATCTCTGAGATCCACTGGATGGACCTGGCCGACCGGACCGGGTTCGACACGATCCTGACCCGCGGGCTCGCGCCGACCGCGCACGGCCTGTTGCTGGCGCCTTCGGGGCCGTTGATCGCCGCCACGCAAGGGGAGAGCTGCGACGACCAGCAGGCCATGATCATCGACGCCGACGGAGCCCGTCCCGCGATCCCGGGAAGCGAAGTGCCGACCGAGGCGCTCGGCTGGTTGGACGCCTCGACGCTCCTGGTGTCGTCCGGGGGTTGTGACCAACCGGCGCAACTCAGTGTGGTGGGCGCTTCCGGACAACATGCCGTGCCGTTGGTGGATGGGGTGGACATCGGCGCGCCGCGGACGGTGTTGCATGATGCACCGACCGAGGTGCCCGCCCCGCCGAACGAAGCGCCGCCGGCTCCGCCCGGCGGCGTTGGGTGATAGCGCCCAACGACGGCGGCCGGTCGGCCGCCACCGTCGGGTAACGTCGAGCGATGTTCGATCGCAGTGCGCACCTCTATGACCTCATCTATCGGTTCAAGGACTACGAGGCGGAGTCGCGCGATCTGGTGACGATCGTCGGGGAACGTGCGCCGAACGCAACGTCTCTGCTCGACGTCGCCTGCGGTACCGGCGAGCACCTCCGATTGGTGCGATCTTCCTTCGACCATGTGGAAGGGGTCGACGTGGAGCCGGACATGGTCGCCCTCGCACGCGCCAAGCTCCCCGACGTTGTTGTCACCGAGGCCGACATGCGGACCTTCGACCTCGGGCGCGCATTCGACGTGGTGACGTGCCTCTTCTCCTCGATCGGCTACCTGGCGGACGCCGAGGAGCTGCGTGCGTCGGTTGCGAGGATGGCGGCCCACCTGGCCCCGGGCGGCGTCCTCGTGATCGACGGGTGGATCCGCCCAGAGGCATGGCGCCCGAAGGCAGCGTGATGGCGCAGGCCGAGTCCGACGAGAAGATGGCGGTGGCCCGGGTCCTGCGGAGTCGGCGGGACGGGGGATCGGACGTACCTTGAGATGCGGTACCTGGTCGCCACGAGCGATGGGTTCGAGGCGATCGAGGAACGCCACGTCCTGACCCTGTTCGGTGACGAGGACTATCGATCCGCCTTCGCGGCGGCGGGGCTCGAGGCCGAGATCCTCCCCGGTCCGATGGGACCGGACCGGGACCGGTAAGGTACGTCGCCGTCCGGTGAGCCGGGTCGTTGCCCGCTCATCGTGGCGAGCCTAGACTCCAGCGAACAGATGTTCGATGCATGTGTGCTCGGTGTCGACCCCGGCGTGGCCCGGCTCGGCCTCGCCGTGCTCGCCCAGCGCGACAGGAAGGTTGCCCTCCTGTGGAGTGGGACGGCGCAAACGCCGGC
>CAWCDA010000062.1:0-7006 GCA_963794065.1 uncultured Actinomycetes bacterium
GAACTTCTTCGGCATCACGTGGTCATAGAACCCGCCCCAGTCGTCCCACGTGAGGAAGATCGCGGTTGATCCCCACTCCGGCCCCCGCATCGCGGCGTTGATCAGGCGGGTCACGTAGGCCATCGCGGTGCGGATCGTGCTCGGGCCGCCGGGATGATCGGACACGTTGGCCGCCGGAGCGATCCACGCGACGTCGGGCAGCGTGCCGTTGGCCGCGGCCGAGAGGTAGTCGCTGTCCGGCAGGATGTTGTCCTTCCAGCTGCCGCCGTCGCCCTGGCGGTCCGCGAAGCTCGAGAACCCGGGCAGCGGGTTCCGGTTGTAGCTCGTCGCGTAGTACTTGCGCCCGGTTGACGGGCACGGCGGCGCGTCGCAGGTGTCGTTGCCGACGTAATAGCGCCACGAGACGTGCTGCTCATCCATCAGCCAGGTCAGGTCGGTCCACGCGTAGACCGGCTTCTTGCCGTAGTCCCACCGAAGCGTCGGGCTGCTCAGGTTGATGTCGGTGTGGCACGACATCGGATCGGTCGGGTTCGAGCACGCAGCGGACCACTCCGACACGAGGAACAGGTGCGAGGGGAGGGTCCAGGAGTCGACGGGCGCGAACATGTGATCCTGCAGCGTGTAGTGGTCGGCGTAGGCCCAGTAGTTCGGGATCGCCGCGCGGCGCTGCGTGCTCATCACGTCGGGCTGACCCTGCGGCCCGAGCTGCACGTTGCAGTCGGGCAAGGTCGGCGTGGTCCAGCATTTCGTCGGGCGTGGCGGAAGCGAATCGATGAAGCCGTTCATCTGGCCGCCGTTCACGTCGCGCACCGACGCGACATGGTTGTGCGGGCCGCCGTCTTGATCGATCGATCGCGTGATGTAGGGCGGCATGCACTGTCCGCCCTGGAACTTGTCGGGCACGCACACGGCGAACGAGCCGTCGGGGTTGGTCGGGATGCCGTCGGCGCCGGGATAGGTCCCGAAGTACTGATCGAAGCTGCGGTTCTCTTGAACGATGAAGATGAGGTGCTGCAGCTTGTCCATGCCCGCCGTGCTCGTCGCGGACGCCGGGGGCGACGACGACGTGCTGGTCGTCGTGGTGGGCGTTGACCGGGTGCATGCGACCGCGACGAGGCTGATCGCCAGCAGAGCGAGCGCTGCCCGGCGCAGGAACATGGCCGCGGAGTCTATCTGCGGACCCTCCGCGCACCGGCGGCGACGGCCTCGTCGCCTGGTGGCGTCGTGGGTGCTCACGGCGGTTCTCCCAGGTCGCGCCGGGTCGTTCGATACGATGCCCCGTCATGAGCCGCCGCTACGACGCCGCCGAGATCGAGCCGCGATGGATCGATCGTTGGGAAGCCGAGGGCTTGTACCGCGCCGACGATGACACAGCCGACGAGCGGCCCAGGTTCTATGCGCTGGATATGTTCCCGTACCCCTCCGGCGACCTGCATATGGGCCACGCCGAGGCGTTCAGCGGCGGCGATGCAGTTGCGCGCTACCAAGCGTTGCGCGGTCACAACGTCATGCACCCGATCGGGTGGGACGCGTTCGGGCTGAACGCCGAGAACGCCGCGATCAAGCGCGGCACCCCGCCGGCGCCGTGGACCTACGCGAACATCGAACAGCAGGCGGCGTCGTTCCGCCGGATGGGCATGTCGTTCGACTGGTCTCGGCGGGTGCAGACGTGCGACCCCGAGTACTACCGGTGGACGCAGTGGCTGTTCCTGCGGTTGTTCGAGCAAGGCCTGGCATACCGCAAGGGCGCGCAGGTCAACTGGTGTCCGAAGGACCAGACCGTGCTGGCGAACGAGCAGGTGATCGGTGGCGCGTGCGAGCGATGCGGGACGCCGGTCGAGCGCCGGGTATTGACCCAGTGGTTCTTCAAGATCACCGACTACGCCCAGCGGCTGCTGGACGATGTCGAGCTGCTGACCGACTGGCCCGACCGCGTCGTGACGATGCAACGGAACTGGATCGGCCGTTCGGAGGGCGCCGAGGTCACGTTCACGATCGAGGAGACCGGCGAGGATGTCACAGTCTTCACGACGCGTCCCGACACGCTGTGGGGCGTGACGTTCTTCGTGTTCGCGATCGAACACCCCGACGTGCAGCGGCTGGCGGAGCTGGGCGGCACGTGGCAGGACGTCGAGCCGCTGGTCCGCAAGGCGCATCAGACGTCCCTGGTCGACCGCGAAGCCGCCGACACGAAGGAGGGTGTCTTCCTGGGCGTGCATGCAGTCAACCCGGTCAACGGTGAGCGCGTTCCGTGCTACGCGGCACCGTACGTGCTGATGGGCTACGGCACCGGCGCGATCATGGCGGTGCCCGCGCACGACGAGCGGGACTTCGCGTTCGCGCGTGCGCACGACCTTCCGGTGCGCGTCGTGATCCAGCCGGAGAACCAGCCGCCCGCCGACGGCGACACGATGACCGACGCGATGCCCGGCGAGGGCGTGATGGTGAACTCCGGTCCGTTCGACGGCGAGGTGTCGCCCGCATCGATCGGCAAGGTCGTCGAGTGGCTGCAGACCGAGCGCCGCGGGCGCGCGGCGGTCAACTTCCGGCTGCGCGACTGGCTGATCTCGCGGCAGCGGTACTGGGGCGCGCCGATCCCGATCGTGCACTGTCCGGACCACGGCGAGGTGCCGGTGCCCGACGACCAGCTGCCGGTGCTCCTGCCCGAGGACGTCGACTTCCAACCCGGCGGCGAGTCGCCCCTGGCACGGCATCCGACCTGGAAGCACGTGCCCTGTCCGACGTGCGGCGCCGAGGCGACGCGCGACACCGACACCATGGACACGTTCGTCGACTCGAGTTGGTACTTCTTCCGGTACTGCTCGCCGGGATACGAGGGCGGGCCGTTCCGTCGCGAGGACGTCGACCGGTGGATGCCGGCGGACGAATACACCGGCGGCGTCGAGCACGCGATCTTGCACCTGCTGTACTGCCGCTTCTTCACCAAGGCCCTCTATGACATGGGGATGATCGGGTTCGTCGAACCGTTCCCGCGTCTGATGAACCAGGGCCAGGTGATCTACGGCGGCGCGTCCATGTCCAAGACGAAGGGCAACATCGTCGAGCCGATGCCGATCGTCCAGCGGTGGGGCGCCGACACCATGCGGCTGATCATGCTGTTCGCGGGGCCGTTCGAGGACGACATCGATTGGAAGCTGATCGCGGGCGACCCGGACCGGCGCCCGGGCGTGCACCAGTGGCTGGGCCGCGTGTTCGCCGCGGTGGACGACGCGATGGCGAGCGACGCGGCGCGAGCCTGAGTCGCTGGTGCGCCTGACCCATAAGACCGTGAAGGGCGTCACCGACGACATGGAGCGGTTCAGGTTCAACACCGCCATCTCGAAGCTGCAGGTGCTGACCAACGAGATGCGTGCGTCGCTGGACGCCGGCGGAGGCGCGCGCGATGCGGCACGTGCGCTGGTGGTGATGCTGGCCCCGCTGGCGCCGTTCGCCGCGGAGGAGCTGTGGCGGGAGGTGATCGGGGAGGGGTCGTCGGTGCACGTCTCTGCGTGGCCGGCCTACGACCCCGCCCTCGCTGCCGACGACACGGTGACGATGGTCGTGCAGGTGAACGGCAAGGTGCGCGACAAGATCGAGGTGTCGGCCGACATCTCCGAAGCCGACGCCGAGGCGACCGCGCGTGGGAGCGAGCGGGTGTCACGCGCGCTGGACGGCCGCGAGATCGCGAAGACCATCGTGCGCGCGCCGAAGCTCGTGAACCTCGTCGTGCGCGACTGAGGCGTTCGTTCCGTCTGTGTGACGCTCCGCACGGCGCGCGTGGTCGTGCGCCCGTAGCGTCGCGATATGGACATCCGCGAACGTCTGGACGGCCTCTCGCGCGGCGAGCTCGTCGGCCTGATCGTCGTCGTGATCGCGCTGCTCGCGGGAGTCGGCCTGTGGTACACGCGGTCGCTCCCGCGACCGGTCGACGTCGCGACAACCGCCGGGTCGGCCGCCCCTGCCGTGCAGCCGTCCCTCGACGCGTCACCCGACGCGGCGCCGGCCGTCGCGTTCGCATCGGGTTCGGCGACCGCGTCGGCGTCGGTGAGCGCGGCGCCGACGTTGATCGTCGATGTCGCCGGCGCTGTGCGGAAGCCCGGCGTGTTCGAGTTCGAGCCCGGCGACCGGGTGATCGACGCGGTCGAGCGAGCCGGCGGGGCACTGGAGAAGGCCGACCTCACCCTGCTCAATCTCGCGGCGCCGCTCACGGACGGTCAACAGATCCTCGTGCCGAAGAAGGGGGAGACGCCGAGCGGCATGCCGATCACCGGCGGGGTGTCGGGTGGACCGACGGCACTCGTCAACATCAACTCCGCTGACGAGGCGACGCTCGAGACGTTGAACGGCGTCGGACCCGTGCTGGCTGCGGCCATCATCCAATACCGCACCGAGCATGGGCCGTTCGCGTCGGTCGATCAGCTCGACGAGGTGTCGGGGATCGGGCCGGCGACGCTCGAAGATCTCCGCTCGCAGGTGACGGTGTGACCGGTCGATGCGAGGCTGGGGAGCGCCGCTGGTCGCATCCGCGTTCTGGGCGGGGCTCTTGTTGTGGGACCTCAGGCCCGTCGCGTCGACGACATGGCCGTGGTGGGTCTGGGCCGTGCTCGGGTGCGTGGCCCTCGCGGGAGCCATTGCCGCCGCTCCCGGACGCAGGGGCGACGACCCGATCCAAGGCGCAGGTCTCGGCGAGGGCGACCGACCGGCCGTAGCGGCGGTCACGTCGGCGCCCGCCGACCCGAGTCGGAGCCCACTCAAGGCGATCGCGCTCGTGCTGCTCGGGGTGATCCTGTGCGGCGTGGGGTGGGCCGGGTTGGGCGCCCTGCGCGCCGAGCGCTCTTTGCTCCATCGGCTTGCGCCGCGGACCGTGACGCTGCTGGCCACGCTTCGCGAAGACCCCGAACCCAGCGCCTTCGGCTGGCACGCGATCGTCGACGTCAGCGAGGTCTCGTGGTCCGGCGGCGCGGCGAAGCTCCGCGAGACGACGTGGGTGAGTGGCAACGATGCACTGCCGACGGCGGTGCGCGGCGATCAGCTCCGGATCAAGGGCACGCTTCAGATCCCGGACGACGCTGGCTTCGCGACGACGCTCGCACACCGGGGTCTCGCGGTGAGCGTGCGTGCGATCGAGGTTGCGCGCGTCGGCGGGTCACCCTCGCCGTTCGTTCGGATGACCCAGGTCGTCCGCGCGTTCGTGGGCAGCACGATCGAGAGGATCTTCCCGCCTCGCGAGGCAGGGTTGTTGCTCGGCCTCGTGCTCGGGGACGCATCGAGGCTCGACCCCGTCACGACGCGCGACTTCCAGACCACCGGGCTCGGACATCTGCTCGTCGTCTCCGGCGAGAACGTCGCGATGGTGCTCGCGCCGGTCATGGTGTTCGCCGGGGTCTTGAAGATCGGTCCCGTCGGGCGGTTCGGGATGGGGATCGGTGTGGTCGTCCTCTTCGTCGTGCTCACCGGCGCGGAGCCGTCGGTCCTGCGGGCGGGCACGATGGCGTGTCTCGCGCTCATCGGCATCCTCCTCGGGAAGCCGCGCACGACCGGCACGTTGCTTGCGGCCGCCGTCCTGGCGCTGCTGATCCTCGATCCGTGGCTGGTGTATGCGATCGGGTTCCAGCTCTCGGTTGCGGCGACCGCCGGCATGGTCATCCTCGCGACGCCGATCGCGGAGCGCCTCGGGAACATCATGCCGTCGCCGATCGCGCTGGCCGCCGGCACCACGATCGCGGCGCAGCTCGGCGTCACGCCCTTGCTGTTGTTCCACTTCCACGAAGTGCCGGGCGTGACGATCGTCGCGAACCTCGCGGCGTTCCCCGCGGTCTCACCGGCGCTGCTGCTCGGGATCGCGGCGTCCGGCCTCGGGCTCGTGTGGCTCCCGCTGGGGCATGTCGTGGCGCTGGTCGCCGGGATACCGATGCGCTACCTGGAGATCGTCGCGTCGGCGCTCGCGAAGGCGCCCGTCGCGTGGGTCACCTCGAGCGGCAGCCCGCTCGTGCTCATCGGCGGCGTCGTTGTGTTCGTCGCGATCACCGCGTGGCTCCGGACCGGCTGGCGGCCACCACGCCGGGCGATCGTCGCCGGGTTCGCACTCGCGCCCGTACTGGTGTGGCAGATCGCGCTCGGCGCCGGGCCGCCGAGTGGCCTCACCGTTCGCGTGCTCGACATCGGCCAGGGCGACTCGATCCTGATATCCAGCCCCGCGGGCGCCACCGTGCTGATCGACGGCGGACCCGACGACGAACTCGATGCGCAGCTCCTCGTCTCCTACGGCGTGAAGCGGCTCGACGCGGTCGTGGCCACCCATCCGCATGCAGACCACATCGGCGGCCTCCCGCAGGTGCTCGCACGGTTCCCGGTTGGGGTCTTCCTCGAGCCCGGCTGCCCCGACGACACCGCGTTGCAGGCCGAGCTCCACGCGGAGATCGATGCCGAAGGCATCCCTGTCCGGATGCCGCGCGCCGGCGACACGGTGACGGTCGGCGACCTCACGTTCGACGTGCTCTCGCCGGACCGATGTTGGGACGGATCTCGATTCAGACCCGAACAACGACTCGCTCGTACTACTCCTGCAGGACGGTTCCGACTCGATGTTGTTCACCGGCGATGCCGAGCGTGAGGCCCAGCAGGTCCTACTCAACACCGGCCGGCTCCAGGAGGTGGATGTCTTGAAGATGCCCCATCACGGAGGTGACACGTCATTGCCCGACTTCTTCCCGGCGGTGAGTCCCGAGGTCGTCGCGATCAGCGTCGGCCAACCTAACCCCTATGGCCATCCGGATCCGAACGCGCTCGCCGAGGCGGAGGCGACCGGGGCCGCGATCTGGCGCACGGACGAACACGGCACCATGACGATCACGTGGAATGCGAACGGCGATCCCGTCGTCAACGGCGAACGATGAGGGAGTCTCTTCCGGTACGAAGTGGCTGAGCCTTCCTTGGGTACCTCACCGCCGTTGGTTCACCACGCGGTACAGGCGCCAGCGGTCGGGGACGCCCTTCAGCTCGTGCT
>CAWCDA010000063.1:0-5492 GCA_963794065.1 uncultured Actinomycetes bacterium
CCGCACCCTGACCGCAACCGGAGCCGACTCGAGGATCCGCCGCACGCTGACGGCCACGACCGCCGGGGCACTCGCTCTCCTCGGCGCGCTCCTCGGCGTCGCTGGCGCCTATGCCGTTCTTCTGGCCATGTACTACGACGACCTCGGCCATCTCAGCGACGTGCCGCTCTCCTACCTCGCCGTAGCGGTCCTCGGCGTGCCGCTGGCCGCGGCGGCTGCCGGGTGGCTCGTCGGCGGCCGCGAGCCGCCCACCATCGCCAGGAGCGTTTTCGAGTGACCAGCAACACCGCCAACGTTTCGAACGCCTCCGCTTGCCGATCACATCGGCGCACGCCGGCACCCACCCGCCTCGCGGGTACCCTCCCCCTCGCGATGGTCAGGGCGGTAGGCCCCGTCGCGGGGGGGCGCCGCTCCCGAACCCCCATCGCTTTATCGCGCGCACGCGCGCGCACGCGAGGCATCGCGTCGCTCAGCCTCAGTCGCGAGCCGTTGTGATCTGACACGCGTCTGACATGCCGTCGAGACGCCTGCATCCATCAGCGACCCTCCGCGACCTCCGACTCTACGGGTCGGTGCTCGTCGACCGTATCCCACCCCCACCGGCACGACCATGGTGATGGGACCTGGTCGCGAGAGACAGTTCGTGCCGGCGGGCAGCGACATGGCGGAGAAGGAAGGCGACAGACACTCGCCCTCGCCTGCGCCAGCGTGCGGGAACGCCACCCGGCGACAAAGCCGACCGATGACTTCTGCGCCCCTGGTGCGTCTCTAAGGAAGGCACTACTCGCCGCCAGCAAGCGGAGGAGGCACCAGATGACGACCAACGCACCTGGAGGCAGCCGCATCCTGGGCAGCTTGGGATCAGCCGACGGAAAGGGCGTCGTGCGCATCAAAGACAGGTTCGAGACGGATATTGAAGACGTGTGGTCGGCACTCACCGACCCCTCGCGTCTGGCCCGCTGGTACGGCGAGGTCGAAGGCGACCTGCGACCCGGCGGTGAGTACCACGCACGCCTCTTCTCGAGCGGATGGGAAGGCACCGGACGTGTCGAAGCGTGTGAGCCCCAGCAGCGGCTGCTGATCCGTATCAAGGATGCGGACGAGTCGGATGAGAACGTCATCGAGGTAACACTGACCGCCGACGGCGAGCGGAGCGTCGTGGTGTGGGAGGAGCGTGGGATGCCGGTGGACCAGCTCTCCGCTTACGGTGCCGGCGTGCAGATCCATGTCGAAGATCTCGCCGACCACCTCGCGGGACGCGAGCGCCGCGACGACGCCAAGGCGCGGTGGGACGAGCTCCATCCCGCCTATCAAGACCTGACCGGCCGATGAGCTCACCCGACACCCCGGCGAGCGTCACGGGCGAAGATGCCGGCCTCTCGCCTCACTGCTCTCGCTTGTCCGCTTCGTCGGCCAGTTACACCCCGCGCTCGCCGCGCGGGCGTGACGATGCATCAAACCGGCGCCGAGCAGCTATCACATCAACACGGCAGAAGGAATCACCACCGAACAAGGAGAGCGCAAATGGCTGATGGCACGATCACCTGCCTGTGGTTTGACCATGGCGAAGCCCGCAAGGCGGCGGAGTTCTACGCCTCCGTCTTTCCCGACAGTCAGGTCGGCGCCGCCCACAAGGCGCCGTCGGACTACCCCGGTGGCGAGGAGGGCAACGAGCTGACCATCGAATTCAGCGTGCTCGGCCAGAAGTTCGTCGGCCTCAACGGCGGCCCCAACTTCACGCCGAACGAATCGGTCAGCTTCATGGTGGTGACGGAAGATCAGGCCGAGACCGACCGTTACTGGAACGCGATCGTCGACAACGGCGGCGAGGAGAGCGCCTGCGGCTGGTGCAAGGACCGCTGGAGCTTCTCCTGGCAGATCACACCACGCGTCCTACTCGACGCCACCACCAGCCCTGACAACGTAGCGGCCAAACGCGCCTTCGACGCGATGATGACCATGAACAAGATCGACGTCGCCGCGATCGAGGCGGCCCTCAGAGGGGAGACTGTCGATGCATAGCTGACCGGCGGCTGAGGGAACGCCAAGGCGACACCCGCCCGACCACACGCGCCCCCTCGCGACCACGCACCGCCCGGCGTTTCAGGCGATTTCCAGGTTCCTCGTGCCCGCCGAGCCAGCGGACTCGGCCCGCCCACACCCACCCGCTCGCGATCGTTGCGGCCGTGGGGGCTGGTCGGCGGGGTCCCGAACGCCCGCCTCTCCTCTCGCGCGCATACGCGCGCACGTGAGACCGGGTATCCATCGACTCGAGACTCGGATCGGGTGACCGATGGCGGGGAACTCCTCCCGACGTCCGGCTCAACTCGTTCCGGTCGGAGCTGAATGACACGCCGGGGTTGTCGGCCGTCGAGATGAACGGCTCGTCGCTCACGTCTTCGTCCTTGCACAATCCGGATCGGACGATGCTGACGCCTTCCAGAGCCCTGCTCGCCACGACCGCCCTCGCCGTGCTCCTGGGATGGGGGGCCTCTGGCGCGGCCGTGACAGCTGCGCCGCGGGTGACGCTCGTCGCCGACTCGGTTGGCGGCGTCCTCTTCTGGCAGCGCCATGCGCGCGACGAGCTCGGCCGGGGGATCGACCTCCGGGTCGACATCAAGACGTGCCGACGACTTGTCACCGACGGGTGCGTGTACGACGGCGAGCGGCCGCCGAGCGCGCTCGATGCGATCCGAGACCTCGGCCCGGCGCTGGGACAGGTCGCCGTAGTCGACGTCGGCTACAACGACACGCCGAGCGGGTTCGCGGCCGGCATCGATCGCGTCATGCGCGCGCTGGTCGACGCCGGTGTCGACCAGGTGGTCTGGATCACGCTCCGCGAGCGTCGCCCGATGTGGGCAGATATCAACGACCAGATTCGTGAGGCGCGCAAGCGCTGGGCGCAGCTTGCGGTGGGCGACTGGGAACTCGAGAGCCGCGATCACGACGACTGGTTCGCGGACGGGATCCACATGAACTGGGATGGTGGCGAGGCGTTCACGCGGTTCCTCCGGCCGCTCGTGGTCGACGCGTGTGGGGCCGCCTGCGCAGAGGGCGGCTCGATGCTGACCGCCGGTGGGCCGCTCCGCTGGGCGCGTACCGGCAGGCGATACGTCGACCGGATCCGGATCAGCGGTGGCACCCCGCCGTACCGCCTGACGGTCAAGGGTCTGCCGGCCCCGCTCCGAGTTCGCGGGGACGGAACGATCGTCGGGAAGCCGAAGACGGCGGGGTCGTACTCGCTCGAGGTTGACGTCGTGGACGCCGCAGGCATCCAGAACCGCGCGACCGTCGCCCTGAAGATCGTCCGCCGCTAGGAGACCGGTTCCCCTGACGCCCGGCCGGCGCAACGACGACACGCGTAGAGCAGCGGGCGTCCCCAACGCGCCCACCACTTCCCTTCGCGCGCGCACGCGAGGTTGCGGGTCGGGTGCAGGCACCCCTCCCCCGGCCACGCAGGCACCAGTCACGTGCCAGAAGCGAAGGCCCGCCGTCGGCGACGCCCCGCTGGCGTCGGCCGCGGCCCGGCGATACAGCGACGCCGTGACGATTCCCGACATCGGCCACTGCGCAGGCAGCGGGGCGCCGCCAGCAGACGGCAGCGTGAAGGATGAAAACGAGGGCTTGAGGTCCGGAGTGTGTCCGGCATGTTCAGGCCGCTTTGAGTTCGGGGTCGTGTCGCTTCACGACGCGGCCGCCGTCGATGATCGTGAGGAGTGGCCCGAACCGTCTGGCTGATCGCGGTTCCTCGGCGCCCGACACGAACATGCGGGGCGCCGCGAAAACGGGCCCCCGCTGGTGTGGTGCGTTTCGGTTCTAGGAGATCGGTGTTGTGACCGAGCTGCCTGTTGACTCCGAACAAGTCGCGGATCCGACCGCCGAGGAACACGAGCGCGAGAATCACCACAATCGCAATGCCACCGAGAATGAGGGCATACTCGGCCATCGTCTGGCCCTCCCGGCGCTCACGAAGCTGGAAGACGGTGTTCGAATAGGGCCGCCATTTCGAACCTCCCTTGTCGGGAACCGCCGATCACATGAGCGACGCGTCCCTCGCTCCCCTCTTAACCCGCAACGGGAGGCAGCATCAATAGTGCTCCCGACGGCGACGCGGATGCAAAATCGGTCACCACGGGTCCGAGCTGGATCAAGCAAGAGTAGGCACGTGACGGTTGCAAATGGATATGGCTTGTAGGACCGTGCGGCCGGCGCGAGAAGCGTGAGCGGCTAGCGGGCGGCAGCCTGAGCCCAGGCGTCCCTCAGCGGCTGCCGATAGAAGAGCCACAGCAGGGCACCGACGATGAGTAGTGCAGCCTCGTCGATCGGGCCGGGGATCGGCAACACGCCGAACGCGGCGAGCCCGCGGAGCGGTCGCGGTATGCGGCCGTCGCGGGCGAGGATCTTGACGGTGCGGATTAGGTGCCCTGCCCGTTTCACGCTCGGCGATCGACTGCTAGCGCAGCGCGTTGCGGATCTCTGCCAGCTCGCCGGGCCAGCCCGCAAGCACTCGCAGCACCATCTTGCGGTCAACCGTGTCGAACGCGACATCGTGGCCTGTGTCAACGGCGATGCCGACGCGGTGCGCAAGCCCGTTCTCGCCAGCTTGGTCGAGGCGCAGGGCCAGCCGGGCCGCAGCACCCGCCGGGACGTCCTTGCCTGCGACCTTCATGCGGCTCTTGTGTCCGGTATCACCAGCGGCAAACCAACCGGCCTCTCACATCAGTTCCTCGGCGGGCTCGGCGCCGAAAAGGCCCATACGGGGTTCCCCCGCATACTGGCCACTTTTCGCGGGCGATGGGGGAACCGGTGAGGGGACAGGGCGCGGGCCTAGTCCTCGTCTTCCCAGTACTCGAGCTCAGGCCCCGGGCGGGCGAACATGATCCGGTCGCCGGCGACGCTGCGCGCGCCGATCTTGCCGGTGTCGAGGTACTCGACGATGTCCGGCGCGATCAGCGTCGAGAGCATGAGGACACGGATCGGCGCGTCCGTGTCGTTGCGGATCTGGTGTGCGCCCTCCTTGCCGCGAGGAAAGGCGACCACGTCCCCCTCGCGCAGCACGTGCTCGCCCTCGTGCGTGCGAAGCGTGGGCTCTCCGCGTAGGACGATCACCCACTCCTCGTTCGCGTGGTGCGTGTGGTACGGCCCCTGCTTGTTGCCAGGCTCGACCTCGTACATGCTCCCGCCGATCAGCTCGGCCCCGACGTGGTAGCCGACCCAGGCGTCCTTGATCTTCCAGCCCTCGCGGTCCTCGGTGCGATCCCACTCCGGGTCGCTGTTGAGGTTGAAAACCTTCATGCCGGAGAAAGCCTAAACGCCGGTGTTGGTTGCGCTCGCGGGCGAGGGCGGCGACATACTGGCGCCGTGCCGAACGAGCAGCTGTCCCGGGCGCAGGCGCGCCGTGTTGCCCTGGTGGCGCAGGGCTTCAGGGACCCGCGCCACACGGTCCCCACGATGCGCACTTTCTCGCGCACGCTCGAGCGGACCGGGGTGCT
>CAWCDA010000064.1:0-15205 GCA_963794065.1 uncultured Actinomycetes bacterium
CAGCTGACGATCCTTCCCGAGCGCGTTGGTGACCCAGACGCCAGCTTCCGATTCGCAGGGCAAGGTGGCCAGACAGGTCCAGACCTCGTACGCGAGCCATTGACCATCCGCCGACAGGGCGTGTCGGTAGAAGGAGACGCATGGGTCGGTGCACGTGACGAACGTGCGGCGGTCACCAGTCGTTGTATCGAGCGCCTCGAGCCGGCCGCCCGCGTCGACCACGACCTCGCTGTCTTGGAGCAGGGGCTCGAGCTCGCCAGTCGACCCCTCGTTCGGGCTCGCGGGGGGGATCGGCTGCCAGGTGATGCCGTCCAACAGGAACTTTGGGCTCACTGGGAGGAACTTGACATCGTTTCCGCCTGGCCCGGTCAGGATGATGTCCGCTCCGGCGCTGCTTGAGCTCTCGGCGATGACCGCGATGAGGTTGCCGTCCGGCGACCACGCGAGATTCTCCGAATCGCGGCTGTTCGATCCGCAATCTGACTCTGGGAGCACGGTACGGATGTCCAGCACCCGGCTTGCCCTGGCACGTCCGGAGACATCGTCCACAAATGATCTCTCGGTAGGCGATCTGCGTGCCGTCTGGCGACCACTGCGGGGAGAAGGCTGGTCTCGAGAGGAAACGACGGTCGTCGCGTCGGACCCATCGGCGTTCATCACGATGAGCGCACCGCCACTCGCGTAGACGAAGTGCGTCCCGTCCGGAGACCACGAAGCCGCCTCGACATCCGTCGTTGGGAGCTGTGTCGCGTTCGTGCCGTCGACATCCACGATGTGGATGCGCCCGTCGGCGACATAGGAGATTCTCGTGCCGTCCGGAGACCAGTCGAGGGACGGGGCGAAGAACTCGCCGCCGATCAACAGCCGGTCCCCTCCGGTCGCGAGATCGAACACGCGAATGCCGTGATAGGGGTCGCCGGCGCTCGCGCAACCGCCGCCGCAGCTGGTGGAGAACGCCACCCGAGCTCCGTCGGGCGACCAGTCGGCGCTCGACGTCCTCCGTGCAACGATCGGCGCAATCGACGAGGCTCGTGTTCTGCTCGTGGGAGCGTGAGCGATCTCAGACCGCTCGGTGAGCCCGAAGAACGTGATTGGACCGTTCTCCATCGGGGGCAATCGGGGCAGGCTGCACGGGAACGGATTGGTCCGACCGGATGAGCCTGCTCCCGATCAAGTATCCGCTTTTCCCAGACCGACCGCCAACCCCACGGCGCCCGCAGCGATTCCTGGTTCCGGCGCTTGCGGTTGCGCCGGTGCAGCAGCCGCTCGAACGCCCCGTCCTGCTGGATGAAGCGTCGGCTCTCGCGTTCCAGGAGCGAACGTGTGTCAGACATCATCGGCCTCCAGGTATTGCCTCATCGCCGCCCGCCCCTGTGACGCCAGCACCCGAACCGTCGCGGGGCGAACGCCCAGCATCTGGCCGGCCTCCTCCGAACTGAACCCAATCGAGCTCGGTAAGGACCAGCGCTGCCCGCTGGCGGGGGGCGAGCTCGACCAACGCCCCAGCGACGACCGACCATCATCCGCCGTCGAGAACTCGTCTTCGCGCAGCTCTACCGAGACCGTCTTGCGGAGCGCCACTCCCACCCTGCGGTACCGCTTGCGGAACAGGTTCATGGCCGTCCGGTAGAGATAACCGACCGGCTCCTCCATGTCGGCCACGCGGTCCCATCGCTCCCAGACCTTCAGGAACGGCGTCCTGCGCGAGTTCCTCCGCCTCCGCCCGATTGCCCGTGATCAAGCAGAGATGCGCGTACAAGCTCTGGGTCTGGACCCGGAAGAAGTCCTCGAAGGCCGCCACGTGGTCGACAATCGCTTCGCTCGAGCTGGCGTGGGCGGAGACCGCCGGATCGTTCATCACGCAAGTTCTAACCCCTGGGGGAGAGGCGGAATCGTTTAGGTGTCTCGGTAGGGTCGGCGGGTTGCGCGGGATCCCACGGGCAGTTCAAGCCGACAGTTCCTAGCTCCCGGTAGCAGAATCGCCCCGGGGAGCATTCATGGTCGGTATGAACGAATCGATCCATCTCACCTCAGACCACCTCATCGACGCTTCCCCCAGCTTCGAGGAGTTCGTCGAGAACCATCATGCGCGGCTGTACGGCGCTCTGTGCCTTGTGACCGGCGATCGCTACGAAGCAGAGGAGGTCGCTCAGGAGGCGTTCCTGGAGGATCCTCGAGAGATGGGACCACGTATCGGCTCTGCAGGATCCGGTCGGCTACTTGTATCGCACAGCGATGAACGAGTTCCGTGGGCGCTACCGCCGAGCGAGTCTGGCGATCCGCCGTGCGGTCGCCCTTGCCCCGCGCCCCGAGTCATTCGATGTCGCCGATGACCGGGAGTTGATCGTCCACGGTCTTGCCCAGATACCGAAGGAGCAGCGCGCCGCGCTGGTGGTCACGGCATTGCTCGGCTACAGCTCGGAGGAAGCCGGCCGGATCTTGGGTGCCAGCCCGTCGACGGTGCGTGCGCGCGCCACGCGGGCGCGAACGGCCTTGCGCCGAGCGATCGGAGAACCAACGTGATGAACGACAAAGAACTCTTGGAGCGAGCGCTCAGCAAGTACCCCGCCGCACCGGGCGCCGTCGAGCGGCTGATGAAGCGAAAGGCTCGCAAGCGGAGGGGTCAACGGATCGCAGCGGTGATCGTGGCGATACTTCTTGAGCTGTCGCGACCTTCGGTTTCGTCGTGAAGGTGTTCGACACCGACGCCGAGCAAGCAGCCTGCAGGGATCAAACGTGTGCACTCGATCACTCCCGACTCCGTTGCGCGGTTGAAGCTTGTCTGGACGGGAGCTGGCCCGAACCAACCACTGGCGATGCAAGGAGGAGTGGTCTTGGCGGCGGACGCCGGCAGGAGCACCTTGTATGCCTTCGATCGGTCCTGCGCATCCGCTGGTGAGGAATGTGCAGCACTCTGGACCGCGACATCGGGATCAACGTCGGGAACCGGAAGCAGCCCCACTTCGGTTGCCGTCGATGGCTCCACGGTCTACCTCGCGACGCAGGATCGACTGTCCACATTCCCGCTCCGCTGTCGTTCGGACGGGGCGACGTGCGACCCGACATCCACGCGCGATACACGAACCTGGTCCTGGGAAGATGCACCGACGTTCGGGTCGATACCCCCCGCTATCGCCGATGGCACAGCCTACGTCGTGAGCGGCGGGGCCTTGGCCGTCTATCCGACCTCGTGCCTCGACGTGACCTGCGTGCCGACTTGGACGTGGCAGGCACCTGATGGTGGGCCCCTCAGCCCGCCGGCGATCGTGGGAGGCGACGTGCTTGTGCAGTCGGCCAGTGGGAGGTTCTTCGCATTCAGCCGGGCTTGCGCGAGTGTCTGTGAACCCGTGTGGTCAAGCAGAGCCTCTTACGACCCTTACGCCTGGGTGAGTTCGTCAGACGGTGTCGCGGTGGTCGGGTTCCTGCACGCGAACCTGGTTGCGTTCTCGCTCTCGTGCGTGGGAGAACGTTCCTGCGCGCCGTCCTTCACCGGTGCAGATCTGGGGCCCGGTGTTCGGATGGCGAACTCATTCGTCACCGCCGGGGACACGTTGTATCTGGTGCAGGGCGGGCCTGAGTCGGCCGTGAACGGCAGTCCCGCTTACGAGGCGGCGGCAGCCTCGTGGCCGTGTCTCTGTCGTGCGCGGCGACCGAAGGTACATGTGAACCGATCACCGTCGGGCGGATCCCGGCAGAGTTCCCGCCTGCGATCGCCGACGGCGTGGTCTTCGCGTCCGACGGCCCGACCCTGTCTGCTTACGCCGAAGACTGCGTCATCAGCGGTCGGACCTGCCGACCACTCTGGTCTTGGACGGCACCGGGTGGAACTCACGTCGACCTCACTCAGCCGGTGATCGCGGACGGGGAGGTGTATGTCGCTTCCTTCAATCACGAAGTCTTCGCGTTCACGATTCCCGACTAGAAGGCCGCCCAATGGATGGAGCGGCGAGCTGGATGAAGGGTGTGTGTACCCATGACGAGATCAACATCGTCCGCCAGCAGGGTTGGGCGTTCGCTCGCGGGCGTCGAGCTGGTCGTAGCAGCCCTTGGCACCCCCGACATCCCGGTGCGGGCCCAAGCAGCGATCGTGCGCTTTTCCGGCACACAGACCGAGACGTTCACGGCTCCGCTTGAAGGCTGCCTCCCAGACGATCTTGTCGGCACGGTGGCGCTAACCGAAACCTCTTCGGGTCAGGTTGTAGACACTGGCAACAACGTCCTCGTCGTTCACGGTGTCAACGCCTACGACTATCGGTTGGACCTTCCGGATGGGCGTTATGGTGCAGAGGGGGCTCGACCGCGATACCTGTACGCCTATGTGGCGAACCCGCCTCGTTCCATCTTCAACCTCGTGACGCAGGATCAGCGGACGATATTCGCCGCCGAGGGGACGCCGGTGGAACGTTGTCCATCAACGCAGGCCTTCAGATCACATACGACGACATCGACGGCAACGAAACACCGGACTGGGCGAGGTCGCCGCGAAGTTTGACTACTTCCATTTGAGCTGCGGATAGGACGAACGATGGTGCATACCCTCAGTCTTCGGCTCCAACCACTGCAACGGTGGCTCGTCGCAGGTGCGACTGCTTCTATAGCGATGGCAGTCTTAGCCAGCTGTGGCGGATCAGGGACGGCGGGGAGCGGTTCTCGTGGCCCCGACGAGCGTCTCGCTTCCCTCTTCCTCCGTTTCAGCAGCATCCGCCCAGATCACCTACACCGCCAAGGTGTTCATGGCGGGCATGAAGATCACCGTTCCGTCAGACAGTTGGTCGATTCATGAAGACCACCCGGGAGAGTTCAACCTCGCGGCACCTGCTCCAACGATGGCGAACATCCACTTCTGGCTCGATCCGTATCCGTCCTTGAGAAACGACAAGCCGGTCCATGGGGTTGGAAGGACACCGACAGCGTTGATCGCATGGCTGAGGAGCGATCCGAGCTTCATCGTGTCTGCTCCGAAGACCACCAGCATCGCGAGCGGGACGCCGGCGACAACTTTCATCCTCAACCTCTCCAAGGATTGCATCGACTTCTTCGTCTTCCGGGGCCCCGCATATGACTTCCCCTACGGCACATGCCCGGGACGCCCACGCGTCTCTTCTTCGCGTCGCTTGGCACCGGGGCGAGGACGCATGCGTTCGTGATTGCGATTGATGCGAAGAACAAGAGGATGTTCTCCTCAGTCGTCTCGACGGCGGAAACGGATCATTGCGAGTGTGGTACTTCCCCCCAAACGTGTCTGCTGGCTAGCAGTCGTTCTCCAGGCGTCCAACGATCCCAACCGAGTATGAGGGAGGCAGGCGTGGAAGATTCCAATCGCGAGCGTTGGACCATTCGGCGCGCCGCAGTCATTGCTATCGCCGTTGCAGTTTCGCTCTGCATCCCACTCGGCGCGACCCCCGCCGTCGCCACCACATCTGGGGTAAGCGGACGGACGCGTTCCGCCGGTACTTCAACAACGCTCAAACCCGCGGGGCGATCTTCACGATCCGCCCAACGGGACTGGGATCTTTCCAGATGACGCATCGAGGAAGGAGTTACTCCCGGACACGGAACCGGATTGGTCGCCGGACGGAAGGTGGATCGCATTCCAGCGCATGGAGCCCGGCAGGCCGAGCCGCTTGTTCAAGATCAGGGCCAACGGGACACACCTCACCCGGCTGAGCCGCAACTGGTGCGTCCCGGGCGAATGTGAGGGCGTTGTCGAGGACGTCGCGCCGGTCTGGTACTCCCGACGGGGAGTGGATACACGTTCACTCGGTTCGGCGATGACAACGGGCAGGTGTACGTCATGCGCTCCGATGGCACAGACGTGCGGCTGGTGGAAGCCATCGTCAAGTACGGCGGCACGTTCGCGCATTGGTCGCCCACCGGGGCCCGGCTCGTATTCGGCGGCACCAAGAGCTCGGGAGCCAAGGCGATCTTCATCGTCCGACTCGATGGAACACAGGCAAGGCGGGTGACCCCTTGGAAACTGCATGCCGGGAGCTCCGATTGGTCTCCGGATGGTCGATGGATCCTGTTCGAGTCTCACGCTGGATCAGCGAGTCGGCCGGACAATCTGTTCCTCGTGCACCCGAACGGTAACGATCTGCACCAGATCACGACTTCCCCCGCACACGTCCATCAGTGGGGCTCGTACTCGTTCTCGCCGGACGGGACGATGATCACAGTGGCGCACAACGTCGCTGAGGGGGAGAACTCAGACGTCTGGGTGCTGAACATCGACGGCTCCAGCCTGCGGAACGTGACCAACTCCGCGATCTTCGATAGCGCACCAGACTGGGGGCCACGGCGGATCCTAGGGGATCGTGCACGTCGCATGCGTCCCGAGTTCGCGTCCGGAGGGCGGCCGAAGCCATAACCCACCTAGGTTTGACGCTAAGGGAGAAGGAGGAGGGCGAAGGGCGGCCGCGAAACCGGGATAGCGCAGAATTACCCTGCAAGGCACAATCTTCTGGCGCACCCTCCACAGAATCAGGGCTTCGAGCGTCCATGGAGCGCATGGAACAACCATCGAGTCTCGCCGAGGACCAAGGAGCGAAGGCGACCGCCGTCTCGCTCACCTTCGAAGAACTCTTCACGAGCCAGCACGAACGGCTCTACCGTGCCCTATACCTGATCGTCGGGAACACTCACGATGCCGAGGAACTCATGCAGGATGCGTTCCTGCATGTCTTCGAGCGGTGGGAGCGCATCGACGACCCCACGGCCTACCTCTATCGGTCCGCGCTGAATTCGACGAGAAGTCGGTTCAGGCGACTCACGCTCGCCGCGAAACGGACCTTGACTCCCGGCCAGCACGAGGACCCTTTCACGGTCGCCGATCTTCGGGACGAGATGGTCCGCGCGCTCCGAGCGCTTCCGGAGCGTCAACGCACCGCGCTCGTGCTCATGGATCTCCTCGACTACCGGAGCGAGGAAGCCGCCGAGGTCCTCGGGATCAAGGCGGCAACCGTCCGGTCGCTCGCTTCCCACGGTCGAGCTGCGATGAAGCTTTCCTTGGAGGCCGACGATGACGGATAACTCGCACCAGACGCTAGAACGCATCGCCCGCCGCGTTCCCGTCCCCGAGCCCGCCTTCGATCGGCTCCTGCACCGTCGTGACCGGAAGCAGCGGACCCGGCGGATCTCCGCAGCCGTGGTCGCCATCGCCCTCGCGCTCCTGAGCCTCACGGCCCTGATGCGTGCGTTCGGCAACGCCCCCATACCGGCCACCCGGCCCACTCCGACGCCCCTGCTCCAAGAGAGCGAGGTCGTGGTCGACGAGGGCGGCCGGCTCGACGCGCTCGATACAACGACTGGTGACCGCCGCACGCTCGTCACGTGCACCGACCCATGCGCCTTCTTCACCCGACACGCCCTGTCGGCGGATGGTCAATGGCTCGCGTACGAGGTCTGGACGTGTCTCAGTGCCTTGCCCTGCGAATCGGAAGCTGGCGTCTGGGTCACCAACGCGCTCGGGGAGGCTCGTCAGCTGACACAGCAGTGCGGCCCGGACTCCTGTCATCCGGACGTGTGGGCCTGGTCGCCGCAAGGAGCCACGCTCGCCGTCTACGAGGGCGGCGACGTGTCGAAGCTGTTCACGATCGACCCGCAGACCGAGGATCGCACTACGCTCGCGACCTTGGACGTCGATGTCTCGGCCATCGCGTGGTCACCCGACGGGAAAGGCGTCGTTTACGCGGCAACTGGGCTTCAATCGGTCGACCTGGGGAGCGGCGAGACCACCCGGCTGACAGACCTCGTCGGCGACGTCGAACAGTATCGGGTGGTCTCCGGACGGGACGCGGCTCGTGCTCGACGACCTCCTGGCAGGGCGGGACCGGGTCGTGGTCATGAACGCGGACGGATCGGATCAACGCGTCCTCGTCGATCAGGGTGGTCCGCAGGGACCGGGGGCACCAGCGTGGTCTCCCGACGGCACGCGCATCGCCTACGTCACGACGCCCGGATCGATAGGTCAGAACCGTGGGCACTTCTCGTTCGAGGTCTGGGTGATCGGGGCCGACGGCTCCGAGCGCACCCGACTCTTCCACGGCGATTGTTGCATCGGCGATTGGGACGGCCCCGTCTGGTCCCCGGACGGCAGACGGATCGCGTTCTTCGACGACGTCGACGTGGGCTACGGCACGTGGTTGGTGGTGAACGCTGATGGTACCGGGGCGCCAACGGAGATCGACGAGCTCGAGGTGAAGAGCTGGCGGTCCGATGCGTGATCGAGCCCGGGCGGGCGGGCCCCTTGTAGCGAAGCTGGTCCTGACACGATCGGGCCGGAGTCGGCGCGATCCTCGCTCACTCATCGTGGCTATGCTCCTGATTGGGACAGGCGCCTGTTCCGGGGCAAGCAATTCGACAGGCGTATCTCCCACGGGCTCTTCCCAGGAAGCGTTCGCATCCAGCCACTACGGCTACTCGATTACGTCTTCCGATTGGAAGGGCGCACAGGCGACCACCGCGTGGGACGGTACCGGCTCGCCCGGGGACACCGATCCGAGCGTTGACACCCTCGTCAGTGCGAAGGGGCAGATAGCGTGGGCGTACGGCGAGCCTACGACCGACACGCTCCAGAAGTTCACCGCCAGCTCGCGCAAGGTGGATGCGACCGTCCACCCTTGTCCCGTGAAACCCGAGACAACCGACGCCATTTCGGTCGGGAGTGAGCGGGCCATCCTCGACGATGAGCATTGCCCTCCCGGCAATGGCGCTTACGTGATCTTGGCGTACGTGGTCCACTCCGGTCACGGATACGTCTTCTTCACCTTCTCGACTCCGCCGGACACGGATTCGTTCACACGCCGCTGGTTCACGTCCCTACTGAAGGATGTTTCCTTCCCCTCGCACGACGACGCGACGTCGTGACCCAAGTGCGGGGCGATCGTCGCCCTCGGAGACACGACCTTCGGCTTGATCGGCATGGGGATAGCGTCGCTTGGCATCTGGCGGAGCTTGAACCTGAGTGGCCGAGGAAGGGACTCCCAGAGGGGGAGCTCTCCCTACGTCAGGGACCTGCCACTGCTTCTTGGAGCGCTGTTGCTGGCGGTCCTCTCATCCCGTAGTCGTTGCGCCTTCGAAAAGCAGAAGCACGATGGCCCGTCCGAAGGCCATCGTGCTTCTGCACCCTTGGCCACTCGGGATACTCCACGATCGGGTCAACGCGATTTCACCTGAGGTCTGTAGCACGCGTCGGGGACTGTAGGGCGACCCACCCCGATCGACATCCGGTGCCATCAACCGCGCGTCGTCCTGCGGGTGGGTGATCCGAGCCGCGGCCGAGTCGCCGTTGTCAGTCGCATGCCCTGCTCTCCGGCGAGGGTGAGCGTCCCTGGAGCCCGGCTTCGCGAAGCCGAGGGCCACGCTCCGGATTGAGGTCTTTCACGGGATCGGCTGCCACGCCATTCCGGAAGCGTCGAACTTCCGGTTCCAAGCCGAGAGGAGTCGAACGCGGGTCCCGTCGGCTTCCACGATGAACACGGCCCGACTGGACGGCACCGTCACGTTGGTTACGTCGCGGTCGACCACGGCGGCGAGTGCCCTTCCATCCGGGGACCAAAGGAGGTCGACGGCCCCGTCACAGCTTGCGGAATCGTACCGAACCGCCGACAGGTCGACGAGACTACGGTCGTGTTCGCCTTCTGGCGTCGTCGTACGGATATCGCACCCGACCAGGTACGCGATCGTGCGACCGTCGGGCGACCATGCTGCGTTCGAGCCATCGGCGATCCGCGTCTGATCAGACCCGTCGACGCCGACGGTGTAGATGCTGCCTCCGGCCGCATACGCGATGCGGGAACCGTCGGGCGACCATGTCAGGGAGTCCGGATTTGAGGTGATTCCCGACTTCAGCTGGACCTGGTCAGAACCGTCGATATCGATGGTCCAAAGTGACGACGTCCTCTCCCAGATCCAGCCCCGTGCCTCCATATGACCATGACTCGCATAGACGATGCGCGCACCGTCCGGCGACCAAGCCAGAGGGCCGATGCCATCGCCCGCGAGGATCAATCGGTCAGATCCGCTCGCAGGGTCGGCGATCCGCACGCCGTGATACGGATCGCCAGCCGAGCCGCAGCCTCCGCCACATGAGGCGCTGAACGCGAGCCGGTTCCCGTCCGGCGACCAACTGGCGTCAAATATCTCGGTGCAGGAGCCGCTGCACTTCACAACGAAAGCGCCGATGCCCTCGGCGTCCAACGCACGCACACCGTTCGTCAAGACCCCGAAAACGTCGATCGATCCGTTGTGCATACGAGGTAGCGGCGCCATGCTGGGTAGCGGCGCGATGCTGGGAGGCGGTTGGACCGGCACGCTTCGTGACCGGGACACAGCCACCGCGCCTCCGACCACGCTTGCCGCCAAGAGCAGCCCGAGCGCCGCGGCTTCGATCCGCTGGGCTCGCAGCTTCCGGTGACGGCGGTCGTAGATCCGATCCACGATCCCCGGCTCCGGCTGGAACCGCTGCATCGCGCGCTCGATCGCGCCTCGTTCGTCGATCATCGTTCCTCTCCAATCGCCTCGCGGAGCGCTGAGCGCGCCCGGGTGGCGCGGGCTCGCACAGTCGAAGGCCGGGCGCCGAGGATCCTGGCAGCCTCGTCAGAGGAGTAGCCCAGCAATGAAGTGACGATGAGCGCCGCGCGCTGGTCGGTTGGAAGCTCTGCGATGGCCCTGACAACGAGGTCGCTCGCTTCGATCCGCTCGACGAAGTCACCCATGGGCGCGACTGCTGCCGCTCGGCGAACGGCAAGGATCGCGCGGCGAAAGCGCTTGCGGTACACGTTCAACGCTGTTCGAAACAAGTATCCGGTCGGGTCCTCTAGGAGCCGCACCCGATCCCATCGCTCGAGGATGCGGACGAAAGCCTCCTGAGCTATCTCCTCGGCCTCGTACCTATCCTTAGTGAGCAGGCACAGCGCCCCATAGAGGCGGGTGTGGTTCTCCAGGACGAAGGTCTCGAAGCTCTCGACCGACGTCAGCGGCTGGTGCTCGCCCTCACCCACGAGTTGGAGCGGCTCCTTCACACCACATGAATCCCCCAGCGCGGATTCTGCTACGGGCGTTGGATGTGTGTGACTGCGCGGCTCGGAGAGCACGCTGTCTCCGAGTGCCCACCGGCGTTCCCGATGAGGCCCTCGCAGTCTTATGACTTCACCTTCGAGGGCCGAAGCCAGCCCTTGAACGACAGGGAACACCAAGGAAACCGGATCGCCCGCTGAACCCGGCGTCCCTGACCGTCGAGGTCTTGCTCGTCAACGGAGACCCATCCCCGCGGGGCTCAGCACTCCTCGATCTTCAACACCACCCATCGCACGGGACCCGTTGCCAAGTAGACCCCGGGTAGGCGACCGACACGGCCCACCCGGCATCGCTGAACTCCTTCGGGTCAGCGAGCGCATCGTGGATCATCGCCTTGGTCAGTATGGGCGAGAGCGAAAGCGTGTCCCCGTCTTCGGTGATGCGGAAGTGGAACGCCGTGTCTCCGATCCTGACGATGTCGTCCCCAACGATGGTGTAGGAGCCGTCGTCGACCTGACCGCCTTCCCAATCGATCGAGCCGAACTCACCAGCCGCGTCGAAGAAGTGCGAGTGAACACGGTCAATGGCTCCCGTGCACGGATGAGCCGCCGTGGGCCGTGGACCCCCAGGCCTGAAACTGCTCTCGCCGGTTGAGGATGTCTGGCCGAGCCACGCGTAAGGCTCGAGCGCCGCGAGCCCGGCCTCGCCCAGCTCGCTCGTGAGCTCTTCGCACGTGACGGTACGTTGCCATCGACCGACGAGCTCTGGGACTGGAGAAGTGGCCGACGGATCCGTGTAGCCGTGCAGCACGCCGGGTGGCGGAGACGAGGCCATGGTCATCCCGGAACTGTGAGTAGAGGGGTGTTTCCACCCGGTTTCGCGGCCATTTCGCCGGGATGAGGATGGCCCACCGCTGCCCGACCCGGCCGGCTCGAACCATCAGCGTCCAGGTCGGACCCGGAGCTGCACCCGGCCGTCGTGCTCGCGGACCAGCCACGTGTCGATCCGCACCGACGGGTCGTCGAGGCACTCGGCCGGTGCGCAGGTCGAAGCGCTGCTTGTAGCATCGGCGAGGCGACGCGTGCGACGTCGCCGCGTCGACCGACGATCCCCGCGGCGAGCACCGACGCGCCGCTGAACGGGATCGACGTTGCCGACCGCGAGCAGCTCGTCCGCACGACGAGGCGGAAGATGGCGACCGGCTCGCCGTCGACCAGGGCGGCGACGCCGCGGTCGGGCGTCAGGCGCATCGAACGGGCGCAGCACCGGCGCGTCCCAGCGCGGCCCGGTCGCTCGACGGTGGCGACCGGGCTCCGCCCGGTGCAGCGCCGGTCGTCGTGCGCGCGCCGGACGCGATCTGGCCCCGCTCTCGCACGAACGACGATCGGTCGGGTCGGGCTGGTCGGGCGCGTTGACGAACGAGCACGAACCGCGCCAGCCGCTCGGGGTCGTCGAGCGTCGCCTTCCACTCGCACTCGTAGGTGCGCGACGTGGCGCGCCATCGTCGGCCTCGAGCTCGGCGCCGATGCCGAGCGCGTCGTCGACGACGACCCGCCGCACGTGGTCGATGCCCGCCGTCGAGCTTGTCGATGCCACGTGCGCCGTGCGCTCCAGGCGGTCGGCGGTGCGGACGTAGAACATGAGGAAGCGGTCGATGGTAGCGGACCAGCGTCTCGTCGTCGAGGTCCTCGGCGAGCAGCACGGCGTGTGCCGGGCGCGCTGCCGCCGTTGCCGCCGACGTAGAGGTTCCAGCCCCGTCTCGGTGGCGATCACGCCGAAGTCCTTGCCCTGCGCCTCGGCGCACTCGCGGGCGCAGCCGCGACACCGCCAACTTGAGCTTGTGCGGCGACGCGCAGCCCGCGGTAGCGCAGCTCCAGGTCGATCGCCATGCGCACGCGAGTCCTGCACGCCGTAGCGGCACCAGGTCGTGCCGACGCACGACTTCACCGTGCGCAGCGCCTTGCCGTAGGCGTGGCCCGGACTCGAAGCCGGCGTCGACGAGCCGCGACCAGATCGGCGGGCAGCTGCTCGACGCGGGCGCCGAACAGGTCGATCCGCTGGCCGCCGGTGATCTTCGTGTAGAGGCCGAAGTCGCGGGCGACCTCGCCGATGGCGATGAGCTGTCCGGGCGTGATCTCGCCGCCGGGGATCCGCGGGCACCACCGAGTAGGTGCCGTCGCGCTGGATGTTGGCGAGGAAGTGGTCGTTGGTGTCCTGCAGCGCCGCCTGCTCGCCGTCGAGGATGTAGCCGTCGACGAGCGAGGCGAGGATCGACGCCACCGCCGGCTTGCAGATCTCGCAGCCGCGGCCGCGTGCCGTGGCGCGGCGAGCAGCTCGGCGAACGACGCGGAGCCGTGCACCCGCGACGAGGTCGAACAGCTCCTGGCGGGTGCAGGTCGAAGTGCTCGCACAGCGCGGTTGCCGACGCTCGACGCCGGCGCCTGGCGAGCTCGTCGTCGAGCAGGTCGGTGACCAGCGGGCACGCAGCCGCCGCAGCCGGTGCCGGCCCTGGTGCACGCCTTGACGCCGGCCGACGTCGTCGAGGCCGCCGTCGGCGATCGGCCGCGCAGATCGCGCCCTTGGTGACGTTGTTGCACGAGCAGACGCCGGCGGCGTCGGGCATGGCCCCGACGCCCGACCGGCGGCGCCGTCGCCGCCGCGAGGCCGCGAGGAGGATCAGCGCCTCCGGGATGCTCGGGAGTCGGCATGTCGCCGCGCGCCATCTGCACGAGCATGCCGTAGGCCGCGGCGTCGCCGACCAGGATGCCGCCGAGCACCGTGCGCCGTCGTCGTCGACGCACGAGCTGCTTGTACACGTCCGGTCGACCGCGTCGGCGAAGACGATGCTCGTGCGCGCCGGCGGTGGTGGCGAAGGCGTCGCCGAAGCTGGCCACGTCGACGCCGAGCAGCTTGAGCTTGGTGGACATGTCGGCGCCGGTGAACGTGCGCCGGTCGCCGCCGAGCAGCGCGGTCGGCGACGACCTCGGCCATCGCGTAGCCGGGGGCGACCAGGCCGTACATCCGGCCGCCGGCGGCAGCGCGCACTCGCCGATCGCGAAGACGTCGCGGGTCCGAGGTGCGGCAGCCGCTCGTCGACCACGACGCCGCCGCGCTCGCCGACGTCGAGGCCCGCGCCGCCGGGCGAGCTCGTCGCGGGGGCGGATGCCGGCGGAGAACACGACGAGGTCGGCGTCGATGCGGCTCGCCGTCGGCGAAGCGCAGGCCGCGGACCCGCCGTCGGCGCCGGCGACGACCCGGTCGTGCGCGGCGCCGGTGTGCGACGTGCGACGCCGAGCGTCCTCGATGCGGCGGCGCAGCGCCGCGCCGCCGCCGTCGTCGAGCTGCACCGGCATGAGCCGCGGGGCGAACTCGACGACGTGCGTCTCGAGCCCGAGGCAGCGCAGCGCGTTGGCGGCCTCGAGTCAGGTGTCGTCCAGCGCGTCCAGGACAACCTGTTCCGCCTGGGCATCCAGGCCGACAGCTTCGAGCGGATCCCCAACAGCGTCGCGTATGACGTCGCGGAGATCCTGTTCGACCAGGGCTTGCCGAACCGGTGGGAGTCAGCCTGGACGGCGGCAAGGTGAACGCCTTGACGCTGCTTCTGGACGAGCCCATCACCATCACCGGTGACGACTCGCAGTCGCTCCCGTACGGATGTCTCCGCTGGGCGCATGACGGCTCGGCGAGTCTCTCGGTCGATTCGGGCACCATCCGGATCGTCTGCATGAACACGTGGAAGGCAGCCGAGACGGCAGCCAACGCGCGTGGAACCACCTTCACGTTCCGCCACACGAAGAACGTGATGGAGAGGATCGAGGACGCGAAGTCCGCGATCAAGGGCGTCCGCAAGGCGCTCGACGTCTACACCGAGGTCGCGGAGGAGCTTGCAGCCCTTCCGGTGACCCCGGAGCAGCGCGACTGGTTCGTCGGCACCATCATCGGTGACCGCGACGGTCGCGTGTCCCTCACGTCCGACACCACGGTGTCGCAACGCGTGAAGGACAACGTGGAGGACGAGCGGGTCAAGATCAACAGCCTGTTCTTCGGGCCGACGATCCCTGAGGCTCATCGTCTGACGGCCTACGGCCTTCTCCAGGCCGGTGGCGAGTACTTCGACCACCTGAGGAACTTCCGTTCCCAGGACAGCTACGTTCGGCGTACTCTGCTGAACGGACAGGCTGAAGAGTGC
>CAWCDA010000065.1:0-3810 GCA_963794065.1 uncultured Actinomycetes bacterium
CACGGTCGCCCCAGGAGGCGGTCTCGGCGCTTGAGGGGCTGCCCGGGACGGTGCTGGCCGATCGTCACGGCAGCACGTCGGCCACCTCGTATCGCTCGAGCGGCGGACCGGGCATCGATGCGGCGTACCTCGCCGCGCACGTGGGCATCGACCCTCCCGGGCGATGCAGCGGTCGATGGGGCCGAGACCGTGCTGACCGGCCTCGCTTGAAGGGTCATCGTCGTCAATAGTTGCCGTCAGGCAATTATTGTGATGTGGATGCAATGCGTCAGGAGTCGATGACCGGGGAGGTCATGTCGGGGGCGCGAGCAGCATCGCGACATGGCTCCCCGGTGGCTCCTGAAATCTGCCAGGCAGCGATCCTCGGCAACGTCGTGAGGGACCGGATCCGGGAGGTCGTGTAAGCACGGTGGCATCGCAAACAAAGAGTCGGCGTTGCTCCCGGGGGCGACCGCGCTGCCTCATCTGGCGGAGAAGCCGAGGGGACCGAAAGCAGCGGGCGCTCGGCCAGGACCGCGCGTCCATCTCCGAAAGCATCGCGGATGCCCTCGTCATCAAGGACGGCGAGCCGTTCCTCATCTGCCGGAACGATGGCCAGGTGCCACTCAGGGGCCCACACGGCTTCGGCGTCTACCACCATGACTGCCGGTTCCTGAGCGGGTATCGCATGACCGTGGCGGGACGCGCCCTCGTGCCGCTGGGGGCCAGTGAGGTCGCGGGTACCACGCTCGTCATCTACCTGACCAACAACGCGTCCCGCGATGCCCGCGGGGCATTCAAACCCGAGCAGCTGGGCCTGCGCTGGTCGCGAACGATCCAGGCGAGGCCGCCCGGGCTCCACGATCGGATCGAGATCGCCAATTACGGCGATCACGAAGTTGACGTCCCGGTCGAACTGCGATTCCGGGCAGGGTTCGAGGACGTCTTCACGATCCGCGGACTAGTGAAGCAGCAACCGGGCGAATTGCGGTCGTCCGCCTGGGACCACGATGAGCTTCGCTTCGTCTATCGCGGCGGCGACGGGATCGACCGGTGCACCCGCGTCCGCGTTGGCCCGGCCCCCCAGCGACGCCTGCCTGACGGTGCGGACCTTCGTGCCCGAATTCCGGCACATGGAACCGAGGAGATCGACATCCAGGTAGCCCTCGTCGAGTCGGCCCGGCCGGGCGCCGTGCCGATCGAGCAGCGGGACTCGCCCGCGAGTCCACCGCGGCGCAACGCCGACCGGATGGACTCCCGCGGCCGGGAACGTGCCGACGCGGCAGCGGCCTGGATAGGCGACCACGGGTGGCGCATGGCCGTCCGCACCTCGTCGCTTTCGCTGCGGATGGCGCTCGCCCGGGCGCTCGACGACCTGAGCGAGCTCCACGGCCGGCTCGACGGCCTCCGCTACTACGAGGCGGGGCTGCCTTGGTTCGGGACGCTGTTCGGCCGCGATGCGCTGATTGCGGCGCTTCAGTCCCTGCCCTACAACCGCGATGTGGCGGCGGAGACCCTGCGTCTCCTGGCTCGGCGGCAGGGAACCCAGGATGACGCCTGGACCGAGGAGCAGCCTGGCCGAATCCTCCACGAGCTGCGGATCGGCGAGCTGGCGCGGCTCAAGCTGGTTCCGCAGACGCCGTATTACGGCACCGTCGATGCGACGCCGCTGTTTCTGATCCTGATCGCCCGGCACGCCGCCTGGACGGGCTCCCTCGACCTGTTCACCGAGCTGCGGGGGAACGTGGACGCAGCGCTGCACTGGCTGGCGACCGACGGCGACACCGACGGCGATGGGTTCGTGCGAGCTACCACGGTGGTCGCGGTGACGCCAGCCTCGTGAACCAGGGCTGGAAGGACTCGGGCAACGCGATCGTGATGGCGAACGGCGAGCTCGCTGAGCCGCCGATCGCATTGGCGGAAGTCCAGGGGTACGTCTGGCGCGCCTATCGCGACATGGCATCGCTGTTCGAGCGAGCCGGAGAGCCGGACCGGGCGGCCGCGCTGCGTTCGCGGGCCGAGGCGCTTCGCCGCCGGTTCGAGCGGACGTTCTGGATCGAGGAGCTCGACTGCTACGCGATGGCGCTCGGGAACGGCGAGCCGTGCGCCGTCGTCTCGTCGAACGCCGGGCAGGTGCTCTGGTCGGGGATCGCCTCGCAGAGCCGCGCCCGCCGTGTCGCCGACCGGCTGATGGCGAACGACATGTTCAGCGGCTGGGGGATCCGAACCCTCTCGACACGGGCACGCGCATTCCACCGATCGGATACCACCTGGGCACGGTCTGGCCCCACGACAACAGCCTGATCGCCGCCGGATTTCGGCGCTACGGCTTCGCCGACGCTGCCGGCCGGGTCTTCCTTGGCATGCTCGAGGCAGCGAGTCACTTTCCCGAGAACCGGCTCCCGGAGTGCTTCTCGGGCTTCGATCGAGAGGGACTGGGGGTGCCAATCCGATACCCCGTCGCGTGCCATCCGCAGGCGTGGGCGGCGGGGACGATCCCCGACTGCCGACGGGGGCGCTGGGTCTCGAGCCCGACGGGTTCAGTCGCAAGCTGACCGTCCGGCGCCCGTGGCTGCCCGAGACCGTCGGGGACGTCGAGCTGCGCGGCATCCCCATTGCCGGCGGCGAGGCTGACCTGCGATTTACGCGAGTCGGCGACGAGACCCGCGCCGAGGTGATCGACGCCCGGGGTGTCCAGGTCGACCTCTCCGAAGCGGAGCCGAAGTCATGAGCGTCGTGGTCATCACGGGCACCACGATCGGTCGAACGTCGTCATCACCGTCATTGACCTTCCGGCCGTGAACACGCCGCAGTCCGATTGGGTCCGGGGCCGGCTTCCAAGCCGCGGCCAACCGGTCCGGCGCAGACGAGTCCATTCGGGAGTCATCGCCGAATTGAAGCGTCGACGCCTCAGCTGACCGGCGTCAAGAATTGCCGGAAGGCAGCGCCGGACCGGCTCGGTCGACGACACCCAGAGGGCGATCTGCGAGCGCGCCGGCACGGAGTTGAAATCTCGCTGCGGGTCGGCGCCCCCGGAGGCTGTCATGGCCTTGGCCTCCCCTCCTTGGCTCAACGATCGATTTGCAAGTCTCCTGAAATGTCATCGCGAAAGCTGCTAAACAGGTGCTGTGCGGTATATGTTTCCATGTGGCATCTAAAGCAGCGAAGCCGGCCTCTTGGCGCGGGACGTGAAGGTAGTGGTGTCATGGGCGTGATTTCGTGGCTCGTCGTCGGCGGGATCGCCGGCTACCTTGCAGGGCTCTTCGTGAGCGGGGACGAACAGTTCGGCATCATCGGGCACATCATCCTGGGGATCGTCGGCGCCCTCGTCGGCGGCTTCCTGGCGGGTCTCGTGCTCGGTGGGGACTACGTCACCGGCCTGAACATCCCGACGATCGTCGTGGCCGTGGTCGGGGCCGTCATCGCGGTATGGGTCGGAGCCTGGTCGCCGGACGCGGATCGACGCGAGGCGGTGTCGCCTAGAGGCGGTGTCGCCTAGAGGCGGTGTCGCCTAAGGGGATGCGCGTTCGGCCATGATCGAGGCACGAGGATCACATCGGAGCATCGCCGGTGACGCTGGACGAGGCGGAGGAGAGCCACGACGAGGCCTTCTGGCGCGAGTACCTGACCACCCTGATTTGCTCCGGCGGGTCGGGCGCCACGTCTTCAGCCGCATCCCGAGCTCCCCTCGCTGCCGTCAGTGTGCGGCGCCGTTCACGGGGCCGGGGGCGCCGCTGATGCGGATGCTCGGGAAGCGCCAGTCCAACACCAATCCGAACATGTGCAGCACGTGCCACGACTTCCTCGTTCGTCATCGCGGCGGCGCCGAGG
>CAWCDA010000066.1:0-16584 GCA_963794065.1 uncultured Actinomycetes bacterium
CGACCTCGACGAGGCGGCCAGGCTGCGGGCCTTGGCAGACGCAGCGCGAGCCGCGATCGAGGAGCATCATCCGACGGCCGTGGCCATCGAGCGGGTCGCGTGGAGCCGGAACCAGGTCAGCGCGCTGCACGTCGCCCGTGCGACCGGCGCCATCATGCTCGTCGCGGCCCAGGCGGGTTTGCTGGTCGAGGAGTACGCGCCCAACGAGGTCAAGCAGGCGATCACCGGCATGGGCAACGCCGACAAGCACCAGGTGCAGGACGCGCTCGCCCGTATCCACGGGCTCCGCGATGTTCCGAAACAGCCGGACGCGGCCGACGCGGTCGCCGTCGGGCTGACGCATCTGCTCGCGTCCCGGATGCGTGGGATCGCCGCGCGGGCGGGCGTCCGATGATCGCGTTCCTCGACGGCGAACTGGTCGAAAAAGCCGTCGGACGCGTGGTGCTGAACGTCGCCGGCGTGGGCTACGAGCTCGCCGTGCCGACGTCGGTGCTCGCGGCGCTGCCGCCCGTGGGCGAGCGCGCTCGGCTGCACACCCGGATGGTGGTCCGCGAGGATTCCATGACGCTGTACGGGTTCGGCTCGACCGACGAACGCGAGCTGTTCGACCTCCTCACCGGCGTGACCGGGGTGGGACCGAAGGTCGGGCTCGCGTTCCTGTCGGCGCTGCAGCCCGACGCGCTGCGGCGCGCGGTCGTGGCGGGGGATGCCGACACCCTGACGGTGGTGCCCGGCGTCGGCAAGAAGGTCGCGCAGCGGGTCGTGCTCGATCTTCGGGACAAGCTGGGTGGGGAGGGTGCCGACGTGATCTCGATCGGACCGCTCGCCGATGTGCGCGAGGCGCTCCTCGCACTCGGCCTCACCCCCGCCGAGGCATCGCAGGTCATGGCGGGGATCGACCCCGAGGGGAAGGCGCCCGATGACCTCCTCCGCGAGGCGCTGCAGAAGGTGGGACGATGACCGTCATGCCGGGAACCGACCTGCCGAGCGACCCCTTCGACGAGCGGCTGATCGAGGCCGACGCGCTCAGTCCCGAGGACCGCGAGTTCGATGTCGCGCTGCGCCCACGCACCCTCGATGACTTCGTCGGCCAGGACCGGATCAAGGAACAGCTGAAGGTGCTCCTGACGGGTGCGAGCCGGCGCAACGACCCCGTCGATCACCTCTTGTTCAGCGGGCCCCCCGGCCTCGGCAAGACCACGCTGGCCCAGATCGTCGCGCTCGAGATGGGGGCTGGCTTTCAACCGACCAGCGGCCCCGCGTTGGAGCGACCGTCCGATCTCGCCGCGATCCTGACGAACCTCGGGGACGGTGACGTGCTCTTCGTCGATGAGATCCACCGGATGCCCCGCGCGGTGGAGGAGGTCCTCTACCCGGCGCTGGAGGACTTCAGCCTCGACGTCGTGCTCGGGAAGGGCCCGACCGCGCGGTCGATCAGGCTCGATCTCCCGCGGTTCACCCTGATCGCCGCCACCACGCGTCCGGGGCGGATCACCTTGCCGCTGCGGGAACGATTCGGTTTCAGTCCGCGGCTCGACTACTACGGCGCCGACGACCTCACGCGGATCGTGCTTCGGAGCGCCGGCATCCTCGGCGTCGAGACCGCCGAGGAAGGCGCGGCCGAGATCGCCCGCCGCTCGCGCGGCACACCTCGGATCGCCAACCGGCTCCTGCGCCGGGTGCGCGACGTCGCGGAAGTCCGACACGACGGCGCGATCTTCCGCCGACATCGCCCGCGCGGGGCTCGCGATGTTCGAGGTCGACGAGCAGGGCTCGATCGGCTGGACCACGCGATCCTCCGGGCCATCATCGACCGGTTCTCGGGAGGACCGGTCGGGTTGTCCACACTGGCAGCCGCCGTCGGGGAGGAGCCGGACACGGTGGAGGACGTCGTCGAGCCGTACCTCCTCCAATTGGGTTTCCTGCAGCGCACACCGCGCGGGCGGGTCGCGACGCCGCGGGCCTACGCGCACCTCGGCGTGGTCGCGCCCGGCCAGCTGCCCCTGTAGCCGGGCCGTTCCCGCAGGTAGGATAGGGTCTCGCGCCCATCGGGCGCCCTCGGCACGCTCGAACCGGAAGGAACCTGATGATCCTCGCCCAAACGTCCTCAGGCGGTGGCAGTCCGCTGCTGCTGCTCATGCTGGCGATGCCCGTCGTCCTGTGGCTGATGATGCGCTCCCAGAAGAAGAAGGTGGCCGCGCAGCAGGCTCAGCAACGCAGCGCGGAGATCGGCGACGAGATCATGACGACGGCCGGCATCTTCGGCACGATCGTGGACGAGGACGAGGACGAGGGCACCGTGATCCTCGAGATCGCGCCCGGCACGAGGATCAAGATGATCCGCGCGGGCATCGCGCGACGTGTCGAGGAAGACGACGAGTACGAAGACGTCGACGATGACGAGGAGGGGCCCGACGAGGCACCCCCCGCCGGGGCCGACGACAACGCCGAGGGCCCGTTCCGCTCGTGAGCGACGAAGCGATCGGCACGCCGAGCGGCGCGCCGATACCCGAAGTGCCGCCGGTGGAGCCGGCGACCCCGGTCTCGTCCCTCACGTTGGCCGACGTTCAGTCCGATCCGGATCTCTCGCTCTTCATCGCCTCGGCCGACCGCGTGATGGACGCGATGGGCTACACGGAGCACGGCTTCCGGCACGCCCACCTCGTGGGCAAGATCGCCTATCAGGTCCTGCACAGATTGGGATTCAGCCAGCGCGACGCCGAACTCGCCCGCGTCGCGGGCTACCTCCATGACATGGGCAACGCACTCTCGCGCGAGGGGCACGCCCAGAGCGGGGCGATGCTCGCGTATCACATCCTGCGCGACCGGGCCGACGGCGCCGATCTGATGACGATCATGGCGGCGATCGCCAACCACGAGGAGGCCGAGGGCACCGCCGTGTCCCCGGTGTCGGCCGCGGTGATCCTTGCGGACAAGGCTGACGTACATCGCAGCAGGGTCCGCAAGCCGGCCGAACTCGAACTGGAGCACGACATCCACGATCGCGTGAACTATGCCGTCGAACAGAGTTTCCTGCGGGTAGACTCCGACGCTCGAACCGTCAGTTTGGAGCTGACGATCGACACCCGGATCAGCCAAGTCATGGAGTACTTCGAGATCTTCCTTGCCAGGATGCAGATGTGTCGCCACGCGGCGGCGGCGATCGATGCGCGCTTCCAGCTATTCGTCAACGGCCAGGAGCTCGCGTGAAGCGCAGTCGCGGTCTCTGGGTCTCGGTCGTCGCGATCGGGCTGATCATGGCGTTGTCGATCTCTGCGTTCGCGGCGAATCGCCTTCGCCCGCTCCTTGGCCTCGACCTGCAGGGCGGCGTGTCCGTGATCCTGTCCGCCCCCGAGGGCACCGACGCCGACACGATGAACACAGCCCTGGAGAACATCCGCAACCGCGTGGACGCCTTCGGCGTCGGGGAGCCGGACATCGCGCTGTCCGGCACCACGATCGAGATCCAGATCCCTGGGCTCTCGGACAGCACGGTGGAGGAGCGGGCGGCCGATCTCCAGTGCATCGCGGATCCCAAGGGTGCCACCTACGGCTGCGACGCCGATGTGCAGCCACCGACCACGGCGTTGACGGGGTTCGACGTCGCATCCCAGGTGGCCAAGGTGTGCGTCGTGGCGGGCGACGCGCAGCTCACCTGCTTCCAGACCCAGGCGGCGGCTGACGCCGCGAAGACGGGGATCACCGCGGAGCCCAAGGCCGCTCCGTCCGGTTCGGCCTCGGCAACGCCGAGTGCGACCTCGTCCGGGGCCGGAAGCCCGACCCCGACCGCGGGCCCCGGCTCGACTGCGGGCGAGTACTGCTTGACGGACTTCGTCGGTGCGGAGCTCAAGTGCTATCCGGACTACGCGACCGCACAGGCCGCATACAAGTCACTTGACACGAAGGTGACCGAAACCACATGGTGCATCACCGCGCCGCAGGCCAAGACCCCTGACGCGTCCGCGACGCCGACTCCCGCGCCGAAGAAGTCCGCGTCGCCCTCGGCCTCCGCGTCGCCGAACCCCGCCACCGATCCAGTGGCCGCCTATGCGGAGCTCGATCAGAACGGCTCGTCTCCGTTGCCGTGCGACTTCAAGACCAAGCAGGAGGCCCAGCAGGGACTCGACGCGATCGCGGTTGAGCACCTGACGACCCGATACTGTGTCGTCAGCTCACAGGGCCAGGATCTCGGCTGTTATACGACCCAGAGCGCGGCCGCCGAGCGTCAGCGCGAGACCGGTCAGCAGCACCTGCTGGAGCTGATCGGGCAGACCGCTCGGCTCGAGGAGCGGCCCACGATCGAGATCGTGACGCCGAGCGATCCTCGGTTCCAATCGGTGCAATTGACGTGCCAGACCGACGTCGAGCGAGCATCCAAGGCATGCCAGGGCGACGCCCAGGACGGGAACGAGGTCTGGTATCCCGACAAGCAAGGCAACGCCGTGCACCTCGGGCCTGTGACGATCACCGGGGGGAACATCACCAACGCCCGCGCGGCGCTCAGCGGCGGCTCGCAGTCCGTGGCCGAGTGGTCCGTCAACTTCGAGCTCGACGGCGAGGGGACGACGAAGTTCGCCGACGCAACCCGCCTCGCCGTGAACCAGCCGCCGCCTCAGAACCAGATCGCGATCGCCGTCGACCGCACGATCATCTCGAACCCCGTGGTCAACAGCCCGATCACGGCCGGTCAGGGACAGATCACCGGCAGCTTCACCGAACAGGAAGCGAAGGACCTCGCCTCGATCCTGAATGCCGGCTCGCTGCCCGTGAACCTCACCCAGGAATCGGTCCAAACCGTCAGCCCGACCCTGGGCTCCGAATCGCTCGACCAAGGGATCTTCGCCGGCGCCGCCGGGTTGATCCTGTTGTTCATGTATCTGCTCTTCTACTATCGGATGCTCGGTGTGGTCGCCTGGTTCGGCATGGCGATCTGGGCGGTGCTCGCCGTCACCTTGATCTCACTGGCCGGCAAGAGCTTCGGGTACGCCCTCACCCTTGCCGGCGTCGCTGGGCTCGTGATCTCGCTGGGCGTGACCGCCGACTCCTACATCGTGTTCTTCGAGCGATTGAAGGACGAGGTCCGGGCGGGCCGATCACCGCGCACAGCGGTGCAGCCCGCATTCCAGCGCGCCTTCAAGACGATCGTCGCGGCCGACATCGTGACCGGCATCGCGGCCGCGGTGCTGTACTTCACCGCGGTCAGTTCCGTGCGCGGGTTCGCCTTGACGCTCGGCGTCGCGACCGCCCTGGACCTGTTCGTCGTGTACTTCTTCAAGCGCCCGACCGTGTTCCTGATCGCGCGCAGTTCGAAGTTGTCGAAGATGAAGGGGTTCGGGCTCGCGTCGGCGACCGGTGCGGACCACATCCAGCAGCCGGAGGAATCGACGTGAGCCTCCGCAACGCGTACGCCGTGTATCGGGGCTACCGCGTCCCGCATCTGCAGTTGATCGAGCATCGTCGTTGGTGGTTCACGTTCTCCGGCGTGCTCATCGTCCTGTCGCTGATCGGCATCATCGTCAGCGGGTTCCACTTCTCGATCGACTTCGTGGGCGGCGCCGAGATCGACTACACGCCGTCAACGCCGGTGACGACCGACCAGATCCAAGGCGTGCTCGACACCTACGGACTGACCGGTGAGATCCAGCTGGTGGCCGGCGGGGATCAGGTATCGATCCGCACGGACTCGTTCACCGATCTGCCGAACAGTCAGCAGCTGGTGAAGGACCTCGCCGATCAGGCAGGGGTGTCACCCCAAGAGGTCAACGTGGAAGACATCGGCCCGACGTGGGGCCAGCAGATCTCGCGAAAGGCGCTCCGTGGCCTGGTCCTCGTGCTGTTCTTCATCGCGGTCTACATCGCCTGGCGGTTCCAGTGGTCCATGGCGATCGGCGCGATGGTCGCGCTCGTCCACGACGTCGTGATCACCGCCGGGCTCTATGCCTTGGTCGGGCGAGAGGTCACACCCGAGACGGTGATCGCGATCCTCACGATCCTCGGGTTCTCGCTGTACGACACCGTGGTGATCTACGACAAGATCCAGGAAAACACCGAGTCCGCGGCGCTCACCGCGCGGCTCGGCTACACGGGCGTCGTCGACCTGTCGCTGAACCAGACGGTCATGCGCTCGGTGAACACCTCGCTCGTCGTATTGCTCCCGATCCTGTCGCTGCTGCTGTTCGGGGGGAGCACGTTGAAGGACTTCGCGTTCGCGATGTTCGTCGGCGTCGCGATCGGTGCGTATTCCTCCATCTTCATCGCGGCGCCCGTGCTGACGATCGTGCACGAACGGCAGGTGCAACGCGCCACCGGCACCGCCAAGCCGGCGCGCGCGCCGACGGCGGCCGCCGTGGCGACCGCGACGGCCGGCGACGCCGCCGCGACGAAGGCGACGGCCGGCATGGGCGGCGGCGCGAGGCCCAAGCCCAAGTCGAAACCTCGGAACAAGAAGGGCCAGCCCGCCAAGCGCAAGCGGAGGTAGACCGTGCAGATCGAGCAGATCGAAGCCCTGATCCGCGACGTCCCCGACTTTCCAGAGCCGGGCATCGTCTTCAAGGACATCACGCCGCTGCTGGCGGATCCGATCGCGTTCAGCACGATCATCGACCTGATCGTGGTGCATTTCGGTCGCGGCAACGTCGACAAGGTGGTGGGGATCGAGGCGCGCGGGTTCATCCTCGGGGCGCCGGTCGCGTATCACTTCGGGGCGGGCGTGATCCCCGTGCGCAAGAAGGGCAAGCGCCCATGAAACGCTCGGGGAGGAGTACGCGTTGGAATACGGCACGGCCACCCTCGAGATCCACAAGGACGCCGTGACGCCCGGCGAGCGCGTGCTGATCGTCGACGACGTGCTCGCCACGGGCGGCACCGCGGCGGCGACCGCGAGTTTGGTGGAGCGGATCGGCGGCAAGGTCTGCGGCATCGCCACCCTGATCGAGCTGGACTTCCTGCGCGGGCGCGACAAGCTGCCCGGGTACGAACTCTTCACCCTGATCCACTACTGAGCGCGGGATCGGCCCCGGTGCGGCCGTAGACTGGCCGCAGGCGTGGACACCCGCGATGAGCTCACGGTCGGTACGGCACAGCCACCCGCTCGGCGAGGCGGCCGTCTCCCCCTGCCGCGCCGCCGCCGCGAAGAGCATCCGCCCACCGGATTCGACGCGTTGCAGAAGAGGATCCGTACCTACAATCCGAAGGGCGATCCAAGACGCTCGGGGCCGCCTACCAGGTCGCCCTCGAGGCGCACGAGGGGCAGCAGCGGCTCTCCGGTGAGCCCTTCATCGAGCATCCGCTGGCGGTTGCGCAGATCCTGGCCGAGTTGCGGCTGGACACGACGACGCTCGAGGCCGCGCTCCTGCACGACACCGTCGAGGACACCACCATCACTCCTCGAGCGGAATCCAGGAGGAGTTCGGCGACGACGTCGCCGAGATCGTCGACGGCCTGACGAAGCTCGACAAGCTGCAGTTCCAGACCCGCGAGCTCGCGCAGGCCGAGAACGTGCGCAAGATGATCGTGGCGATGGCCGGTGACATCCGGGTCCTCCTGATCAAGCTCGCCGACCGGCTGCACAACATGCGGACCCTCGCGGCCCTGCCGCCGGCCAAGCAGCGGCGCATCGCGACCGAAACCCTCGAGATCTACGCGCCGCTGGCCAACCGCCTCGGCGTGCAGGAGGTCAAGTGGGAGCTCGAGGACCTCGCCTTCAAGACGCTGCATCCCGGCCCCTACAAGGAGATCGCGCAGCTCGTCGAGACACGTCGCGACGAGCGCACGCAGCGGATCCAGGACCTGACCGACATGCTCCGGCAGAAGCTGAAGGAGCTCGGGATCAAGGGCGACGTCGACGGTCGCCCGAAGCACCTGTACTCGATCTACGAAAAGATGGTGATCCGCGGCAAGGACTTCGAGGAGATCTTCGACCTGGTCGGCATCCGGATCCAGGTCGAGTCCCTGCGCGACTGTTACGGGGCGCTCGGAGCCGTCCATGCCTTGTGGAAGCCGGTGCCGGGCCGGTTCAAGGACTACATCGCGATGCCCAAGGCAAACATGTATCAGTCCTTGCACACGACGGTCCTCGGCCCCGAAGGCCGGCCGCTCGAGATCCAGATCCGGACCCGCGACATGCATCGCACAGCGCAGTACGGCATCGCCGCCCACTGGCGCTACAAGGAGAACGCCAAACAGCGGGAGGCGGCCGACCTCGCGTGGCTGGGTCAGATGATGGACTGGCTGAAGGACCTCGCCGACCCGCGGGAGTTCATGGAAGGTCTGCGGATCGACCTGTCGGGCGGCCGGGTGTTCGTGTTCACACCCAAGGGCGACGTCACGAATCTCCCGCAGGGCGCGACGCCGGTCGACTTCGCCTACACGATCCACACCGAGGTGGGGCATCGCACGATCGGCGCGAAGGTCAACGGGAAGCTCGTGCCGCTTGACTACGAGCTGCGCACGGGCGACTCCGTCGAGATCCTGACGTCCAAGGCCCAGGGCGAAGGGCCGAGTCAGGATTGGCTCCAGTTCGTGGTCACGCCACGCGCGCGCAACAAGATCCGGCAGTGGTTCGCGCGTGGGCGCCGCGAGGACGCGCTCGATCAGGGCAAGGACCTGTTGCAGCGGCAGATGCGCAAGCAGAACCTGCCGTTCAAGCGGCTCGCGACCGACGAGGTGCTCGAGCAGGTGGTCGCCGACCTGAAGTACCCCGATCTGGATGCGCTCTACGTCGCCGTCGGGGAGGGGCACGTGTCGCCGCAGTCGGTGGTCGCCCGCCTCGCGCGTACCGTGAGCGGCACCGGAGACGAGGATGTCACCGAGGACGTCCCGCTGGCGCGCCCGGTCCGGATCTCGCGGACCGACGTCTCACAGGGCGTCATGGTCAAGGGACTTCCCGACGTATGGGTGAAGCTCGGCCGCTGCTGCACGCCCGTGCCGGGGGACGGCATCGTGGGGTTCGTCACCCGGGGGCAGGGTGTGAGCGTCCATCGGTCCGACTGCCCCAATGTCAAGACGCTTCGGCGCGAGCCGGAGCGGATGATCGAGGTGTCGTGGTCGGAGGGCAAGCCGACGTCGTTCGTCGTCGCGGTCCAGGTGGAGGCGCTCGATCGCACACGTCTGCTGTCCGACATCGCCACGGTGCTGTCCGATCAGCACGTGAACATCCTGGCGGCGAACTCGACCACCGGCCGGGACCGCATCACGCGATTGCGCTTCACCTTCGAGCTGGGGGACATCACGCACCTGTCATCCATCCTGGCGAACGTGAAGCGGGTCGACGGCGTCTACGACGCCTATCGGGTGGTTCCCTCCTAGTGCGCATCGTGCTCCAACGGGTGGCGCGGGCCACCGTCGCCGTGGACGGCGTCGAGGTGTCCTCGATCGGGCTCGGCTACCTCCTTCTCGTGGGCGTTGGTCACGACGACGCCGAGGGCGACGCCGAGGCGCTGGCCTCCAAGATCGCCGGCCTGCGGATCTTCCGCGACCACGAGGGCAAGACGAATCTCGACCTCGCGGCGGTCGACGGGGAAGCGCTCGTGGTCTCGCAATTCACGTTGCTCGCGGATACGCGCAAGGGCAGACGTCCGTCGTTCATCGGGGCGGCCGAGCCCGGGCGGGCCGCGGAGCTCGTCGAGCACGTCGCCCGTACGCTCGAAGGGCTCGGGGTGCGCGTGGGCCGCGGGGTCTTCGGTGCCGAGATGGCGGTCGACCTCGTGAACGACGGTCCGTTCACCATCGTCTTCGATTCGTCGGCGCCCTGAGGCGCGGGCCGCCCTCACCCCTCCGGTAGCATGACCCCTTCATGTACCTGGACGTCTTCGATCGCAATCCCTACGGGACGAATTGCTGGCTCCTGGCCGCGGAGGGCTCCGACGAGGTCGTGGTGATCGACCCGGGGTTCGAGCCGGAGGCCGTTCACGCCGTGCTCACGGCCGCCGGCAAGCGACCGGCCGCGGTGCTGCTCACGCACGCCCACCTCGACCACGCGGCCGCCGCCGGCTCCTTCGCACAGACCCTGCCCGTCTACGTGCACCCGGACGACGTGCCGGCGTTCGCCGACTACCTCGCCTGGGGAGGCATGAGCGCGGTCGAGCTCGATCCCGTCGCCGACCTGCGCACCTTCGTGGATGGGGACCTGCTGCGGCTGGCCGGCTGTTCGATCGAGGTGCTGCACACACCGGGCCACACGCCGGGGTCGTCCAGCTTCCGCGTCGATGGCGACGCTCTGATCTGCACCGGTGATCTGGTCTTCGCGGGCACGATCGGCCGGTCCGATTTCGCCAACTCCGATCCGGTCGCGATGCGCGCGTCGCTGCAGCGGTTCCTGACCTTGCCCGACGACCTGCGTGTGCTGCCGGGACACGGCCCGGAGACGGACGTCGGCCGCGAGCGTTCCGCGAACCCGTTCCTGCAGGGACTGGGCTGATGGAGCTCTCGCCGAGCCGCGGAACGCAGGATCTCCTGCCGCCTACCGGCGGCAGCATGCGATCCCTCTATGACCGGGCGGCCGATCTGGCGCGACGGTGGGGCTTCCGATATGTCGAGACGCCGGTGTTCGAGGCCACCGAGTTGTTCGCCCGTACGTCGGGCGAGACGAGCGACGTGGTCGCCAAGGAGATGTACACGTTCACCGATCGCGGCGATCGCTCATTGACCCTCCGGCCCGAGGGAACGGCGCCGGTGATGCGCGCGTACCTGCACGAGCGGCAACGGCTGGGCGCGCCGTTCAAGGCGTACTACCTGACGCGGATGTATCGGTACAGCCGGCCGCAGGCGGGACGGTACCGTGAGCATCGCCAGTTCGGCGTCGAGGTCCTCGGCACCGACGCGCCGGCGGCCGATGTCGAGGCGATCGCGATCGGCGACGCGCTGCTGCGCTCGCTCGGACTCGGTCGCTACCACCTCGAGCTGAACTCGCTCGGCGACGAGGTGTGCCGGCCGGCCTATCGGACTGCCCTGCTGGCATACCTGGACACTCGCCGCGGGGACCTGCGCGACGAGCACAAGGACCGGTACGTGGACAACCCGCTGCGCGTGCTCGACTGCAAGGACGAAGCCTGTCGCGCGGTCGCCGCCGAGGCGCCCGTCATGCTGGAGCATCTCTGCGACGCCTGCGACGCGCATTTCGACGAAGTGGTGGCCGGTGTCCGCGCCGCGGGCTTGACGCCGGTCATGACGCCAACGCTGGTCAGGGGGCTCGACTACTACACGCGAACCGCCTTCGAGTTCGTCAGCGACGCGCTGCAAGAGGGTGGCAACGCCCAGCAGGCGACCCTGTTCGGCGGCGGCCGCTACGACGGGCTCGCCGAGGCGCTCGGCGGACCGCGGGTGCCGGGCGTTGGGTTCGGGATGGGCCTCGAGCGCGTCTTGCTCGCCGTGGCCGACGAAGGGCTCGCGCCGCCGATCGAGCCGCCGCTCGATGCCTACGTGGTCGCGATCGGGGATTCGGCTCGCGCCGTCGCCCGGCCGCTCGTCGCGGAGCTCCGTGCCGCCGGCCTGGGGGCGGAACTTGCGTACGAGGATCGTCCGCTCAAGGCCCAGCTGAAGATGGCCGACCGCGCCGACGCGCGAACCGCCGTGATCATCGGCGAGCAGGAGCTCGCCGCCGGCGCCGCGACCGTGCGTCGGATGGACGACGGCCATCAGACCGCCGTACCGCTGGGCGAGCTCGCCGCCACGCTGTCGACCGACAGGAGGTCGCCGTGACCGACCGATCGCCGCTTGCGACCGCGATGCGCAGCCACGCATGCGGGGAGCTTCGAGCCGGCGACGCCGGGCGCGAGGTCTCGTTGTGCGGCTGGGTTGCGCACCGTCGCGACCACGGGGGGGTGACCTTCATCGACCTGCGCGACCGCGAGGGTGTCGTCCAAGTCGTCTTCCATCCGGAGGAGGCAACCGAGGCCCACGCCGTCGCGCAGGACCTGCGCGGGGAGTGGGTGGCGCGGGTGACGGGGACGGTCCGGGCGCGACCCACCGGGATGGTCAACCCGGCGCTCGCGACGGGCGAGGTGGAGGTGGTCGCCACGGCTGTCGAGGTGCTCGCCCGGGCCGACACGCCGCCGTTCGTGATCGAGGACCGAGCCGAGGCCGACGAGTTGCTGCGCCTCGAGTACCGGTACCTCGACCTCCGACGCCCCGAGATGACCGCGAACCTCCGGCTGCGCCATCGCGTCACGCAGTTGATGCGAGAGCATCTGGACGCGCTGGGCTTCGTCGAGGTTGAGACCCCGATGCTCGGACGCGCCACGCCCGAGGGCTCCCGCGACTTCCTCGTGCCCGCACGCGTGCGGCCCGGGACGTTCTTCGCGCTGCCGCAGTCGCCGCAACAACTCAAGCAGCTGCTGATGGTCGGCGGACAGGATCGGTACTACCAGATCGTGCGATGCCTCCGCGACGAGGCGACGCGCGCCGACCGCGGCTTGGAGTTCACGCAGCTCGATATCGAGATGGCCTTCGTCGACGAGGAGGACATCATGGCGGCGATCGAGCCGCTCTACGCCCGGATCATCGCCGAGACGCAGGGCGTCGACGTGCCGGTGCCCTTCCGGCGCATGAGCTTTGACGAGATGGTCGATCGGTTCGGCTCCGACAAGGCGGATCTTCGCTACGGCATGGAGCTGGTCGACCTGGTCGAGCTCTTCGGGGGCTCGGGGTTCAAGGCCTTCGCCTCGGTCGCCGCGGACGGCGGGGCCATCAAGGCGCTGTGTGCCCCGGGCGGAGGGTCCCTGAGCCGCAAGGAGCTCGACAGGCTGGTCGACGACGCGAAGGGCCGTGGCGCCGCGGGCCTGGTGTGGATCGTGGTGGAAGACGGCGGTGCGCTGCGCTCCCCGGTCGAGAAGTTCCTCTCGGCAGACGAGCGGGCCGGCATCGTCGCGCGGACCGGCGCGTCGGCGGGGGATCTCGTCTGCGTCGTGGCCGACCGCCGCGACCGTGTGCACGTGGCGCTGGATGGCTGCCGCCGGGATCTCGCGGTCCGGCTCGACCTGATCCCCGAGGGTACATGGGAGTTCTGCTGGTACACCGATCCGCCCTTATTCGACTGGAGCGACGAAGAGGATCGGTGGGTGGCGAACCATCATCCGTTCACGGCGCCGCGCAGCGACGATCTGGATCCCACGACGGCCAAGGCACGCGCCTACGACCTGGTGCTCAACGGGTTCGAGATCGGAGGGGGCTCGATCAGGATCCACGATCCCGACGTGCAGCGGAAGGTGTTCGACGTGCTGGGGCTCACGGCTGAGGAGCAACAGGAGAAGTTCGGGCATCTCTTGAAGGCGTTCCGCTACGGGGCGCCACCCCACGGCGGCGTGGCGATGGGCCTGGACCGCCTGGTCATGCTGCTGGCGGGCAAGGACTCGCTGCGCGACGTGACCGCGTTCCCGAAGGCGCAATCGGGGGTAGACCCGATGACGGGTGCGCCCGCGCCGGCGGACCCGACGTTGCTCGCCGAGCTCGGGCTCGAGGTGACCGTGGAGCCGGAGGAGGATCAGTCATGAACGAGCAGCTCACCGAGCAGGATCGCGCGCTCCTCGGCCCGCCCAACTTCGCATGGATCGTGACGCTGAACCCCGACGGGTCGCCCCAGGCCACGTTGACGTGGATCGGCGCGAACGAGACCCACGTGCTGGTGAACACGGCGGTGGGCCGACGGAAGGACCGTAACGTCGAGCGCGACCCACGGGTCACGATCGCGGTGCAACAGGCGGGCGATCCGTACCGCTGGTGTTCGATCGAAGGCACCGTCGAGCAACGGGAGGTGGGCCCCGGCGCCGAGGAGCACATCGCAGCGCTCGCGCTGGTCTACGACGGATCGGACTGGACCCCCGTGCCGGGACAGATCCGCGTGCGCTGGCACGTCCGCCCGACGCACATCATCCGGTACGGCGAGTAGCGAGCCGCCGTGAGCGACCAGCCGCTCGCCGCGCGGATGCGTCCCCGCACCCCCGCCGAGTTCGTCGGGCAGAAGCATCTCGTCGGGCCCGGTCGCGCCCTGCAGAAGCTGCTCGATCGCGGCGCACTCCCGTCGATCATCCTCTGGGGCCCGGCCGGCACGGGGAAGACCACGCTGGCGACGATCCTCGCCGATGCCGTCGGCGCCCAGCTCATCACATTGTCGGCGGTGTCCTCGGGCGTGGCCGACGCGCGCAAGGTCATGGATGGCGCCAAAGGCGGGCTCTTCAAGACGGTCCTGTTCGTCGACGAGGTGCATCGATGGTCCAAGGCGCAGCAGGACGTGCTGTTGCCGGCCGTCGAGCAGGGCACGGTCACGCTGATCGGGGCCACGACCGAGAACCCGTACTTCTCGCTCAATACGCCGCTGCTCTCGAGATGCCTCCTGCTGCGGTTGGAGCCGTTGTCGGCCGAGGATGTCGAGGCATTGCTCCGGCGGGCGCTCGCCGACGAGGAACGCGGCCTTGGCGGCATGCATCTCGAGATCGAGGACGCCGCCCTCGAGCACCTCATCACGATCAGCGGCGGTGACGCCCGGATGGCCCTCGGCGGCCTCGAGGCGGCCGCCCTGGCCGTTGCGCCGGACGGATCGCAGGTCATCACGCTCGATGTCGTCGCCGACGCCGTCCAGCGCAAGGCGATCGTGTACGACCGGCAAGGGGACGCGCACTACGACGTCGTCAGCGCGTTCATCAAGTCGATCCGCGGCTCCGATCCGGACGCCGCCTTGTTCTGGCTGGCGCGCATGCTGGAGGCCGGCGAGGATCCTCGGTTCATCGTGCGGCGCTTGATCGTGCACGCGAGCGAGGATGTGGGGCTGGCCGACCCGATGGCCCTGCTCCAGGCCACCGCCGCCGCGCACGCCGTCGAGCATGTCGGGCTTCCCGAGGCGCGGCTCAACCTGGCGCAGGCGACGATCTATCTGGCGCGCGCCCCGAAGTCCAACAGCGTCTACACGGCGCTGGCCGCCGCCCAGGAGGATGCCCTGGGGGCGGAACCGGTGCCGGCGCACCTTCGCGACGCGTCATACGGCGGCGCCCGCAAGCTGGGGCACGGTCAGGGCTACATCTATCCGCACGACGAGCCAGATCACTGGGCAGAACAGGCCTACCGGCCGCCCGGGTACGAGGAGCACGAGTACTACCGCCCGTCCGGGATCGGGGAGGACAGCGCGGATTGGCGTCCGGGCACGGGGACCCTCCCGCCCGGGCCAGTGAGTCCGGTAGGCTAGCGAATTCGACCGAGACCCAAGGAGCAGCGGAGATGACGGTTCTGGCCCTCACCGGCGGCGATGTCGCCATGATCGTCCTGGCCGTCGGCTGGCTGATCCTGGTCGGCGGTCTCCTCTTCGTCCTGCTGAACACGTTCCGCGTCCTGGAGAGCACGAAGATGACGATCGACGCGATGCGGGAGGAGACGATCCCGTTGCTGCGCGAGGTCAAGACCTCCGTCGAGAAGACGAACCGTGAGATCGATCGTGTCGACGTCTTGCTGGACAACGCGAACTCGATCGTCGGGCGGGTCGAGAAGCTCTCGGGGCTGGTCGAGGAGGCGGCCTCGAGCCCGCTCGTAAAGATCATCAGCGTGGCCTCCGGCATCCGGAAGGGCTTCTCGAAGGCCTCGAGGTCCTCGTGATCCGACGGCTCTTCTGGACCGCCTTCGGGGTCGGGCTCGGCGCGACGACGGCGGTGATCGCCTCGCGGTGGACCCGGAGGCAGGCGAAGCGGGCCGCTCCGGCGACGCTCGCCCGCGAGGCCAAGGGTGGTTTGCTCGATCTGACCAAGCTCGTCACCGCCTCGGTCGACGAGGGTCGTCGCGCGATGGATGAGCGCGAGCGAGAGCTCCGCGAGACGTACGGACTCGACGACGCGCGCGGTTCGACGCACCGGCCGTGAACGGCAGCGACATCCGCGAGACCTTCCTGCGCTTCTTCGAGGTGCGTGGTCATACGCGCGTCCGATCTTCATCGCTGCTCGCAGCGCCCGAGTCCGGCCTGCTGCTGACGGGCGCCGGCATGGAGCAGTTCATCCCGTACTTCCTCGGGCAAGCCGAACCGGCGTTCACCCGCGCGACCTCCGTGCAGAAGTGCTTCCGGGCCAACGACATCGAGAACGTCGGGCGCACCGACCGACACCTCACCCTCTTCGAGATGCTCGGGAACTTCTCATTCGGGGACTACTTCAAGGCCGAGTCCTGCGCGTGGGGTCTCGAGCTCGTCACACAGGTGTACGGGATCGACGCCGACCGCCTGTGGATGACTGTGTACGACGACGACGACGAGGCGATCGCGATCTGGCAGGACCTCGGGATCCCGATCGAGCGGCTCGTGCGACGTGGGAAAGCCGATAACTACTGGTGGACGCACGCCGCCGGGCCGGCGGGGCCGTCCTCGGAGATCTTCGTCGACCGCGGATCGCGCTACGGTCCCGATGGGGGCCCCGAGGTCGACGAGGATCGGTTCTGCGAGATCTGGAACCACGTGTTCATGCAGCATCGGGTGGACGGCGCGTGCGAGGTGCTCGGCGATCTTCCGAACAAGAACATCGACACCGGCTCGTCGGTCGAGCGCGTCGCCATGGTGTTGCAGGACAAGGGAAGCTTCTTCGAGACGGATCTGTTCGCTCCGCTGCTCGACGAGGTGCA
>CAWCDA010000067.1:0-17983 GCA_963794065.1 uncultured Actinomycetes bacterium
GGAGACCCCCAGGACCACACATGAGCGTTCCAGCCCGTGAACAAGAGCCGCTGACCCTCGACGAGGTCAAGGAGCAGCTGGTCGCCAAGGGCCGCGAGCGTGGCTTCGTGACATCCGAGGACCTGCTCGAGGCGGTCCCGGTCGACGACTTCACCCAGGAGCAGGTCGAGGAGTTCCTCACCCAGATCCAGGAGCATCTGACCGCCGAGGCCGTCGAGGTGATCGAGGTCCCCGGCGACGACACCGATGCCGCCACCCAGGTGCGCATCGAGGTCGATCTGCTGCGCGCGCCGACGAACGATCCGGTCCGCATGTACCTGAAGGAGATCGGCAAGGTCCCGTTGCTCAACGCGGCCCAGGAGGTCGACCTGGCTCGTCGCATCCAGGCCGGCGAGCTCTCGACCGCCCTGCAGCGCGAGATCGGCGAGGACGGCAAGCCCGACCCAAGGAACTGAAGTTCATGGTCCAGAAGGTCTGGGAGATCCGCGATCATCAGATGAACGCCTTCGGCAAGGTCGAAGGCATCGGGCGGGACAAGGTCGCCAAGAGCTATCGGCCGAAGACGGAGCGAGCTGCACGACTTCTGCCGCCGGGTGGAGCGCGACGGGCAGCTCGCCAAGCGCAAGCTGATCGAGGCCAACCTGCGGCTGGTGGTCTCGATCGCCAAGCGCTACGTGGGGCGCGGCATGCTGTTCCTCGACCTGATCCAGGAGGGCAACCTCGGTCTGATCCGAGCGGTCGAGAAGTTCGACTACGACAAGGGCTTCAAGTTCTCGACCTATGCCACGTGGTGGATCCGCCAGGCCATCACCGCGTGCGATCGCCGACCAGGCGCGCACGATCCGCATCCCAGTCCACATGGTCGAGACGATCAACAAGCTCGTCCGCGTCCAGCGCCAGCTGTTGCAGGATCTCGGCCGCGAGCCGACGCCCGATGAGATCGGCAAGGTCATGGGGATCAGCGCCGAGAAGGTGCGCGAGATCCAGAAGGTCTCCCAGGAGCCGGTCAGCCTGCACACGCCGATCGGCGAAGAGGAAGACTCGCAACTCGGTGACTTCATCGAGGACGCCGACGCCGTGGTCCCGGTCGACGCGGCCAGCTTCATCCTGCTGCAGGAGCAACTCGAAGGCGTGCTGCACACGCTGTCGGAGCGCGAGAAGAAGGTCATCCAACTCCGCTTCGGCCTGGTCGACGGGCACCCACGCACCCTCGAAGAGGTCGGCAAGGAATTCGGCGTGACCCGAGAGCGCATCCGTCAGATCGAGTCCAAGACCCTCTCGAAGCTCCGTCACCCCAGCCGATCGCAGAAGCTCCGCGATTACCTGGAATAAGGCAGTCCGCTGTCCCCCGACCAGGGGGAATCCAGTCCTTCCGTTCGTAGCAGTCATCTCGCGGTCAAGGTTGTCCGCGGGGGCGCCGATGGGCACGTGTCGATCGGAACTTCGAAGGAGCGATGGTGCGGGCACTGCTGCAGCGGGACGAGGACGGCTTCACGTTGATCGAGCTGATGGTCGTCGTGTTGATCATCGGGATCCTCGTGGCGATCGCGCTGCCGACCTTCCTCGGCGCCCGTACCAGGGCACAGGATCGCGCGGCCGAGTCGTCGGTACGCAACGCCCTGAGCGCGGGGCGCGTCATCTTCTCCGACCAGGAGAACTACGCGTTGGCGACACTGCCGGCGTTGGCCGGCGTGGAGGGATCGCTCAACTGGGTCGACGAGAACACACCGAGCAGCGATCCGACGATGATCAGCCGCAACACCTCCGCCGGGGTCCTGACCCTCGCGTCCTTCTCGCAATCAGGAACGTGCTTCTTCCTGCGGGACGAGCCGCCCACCGCCACCACCTACGGTGTGCTCGTCGGGGTCACGGGCTCTGATTGCTATGCCGCCAACGACGGCGGGGTCACCTACGCCCCGCAGTGGTGAGGGCTAGCTCCACGCAGCGTCGTCGTATCCCGAGTCGGCCAGCCGTTCGCGGATGACGCCACGCGCCTTTCGGATCGCATCGAGGCTCAGCACGGTGGCCTTGTCGGAGAGGCGGACCGATTGTTCCGACAACGCACGAAGGGCGGGGTTTCCGCCCGACGCGCGTTGCGGACCATGCGCCACGTCGGGGTCGTCCTCGGTGAGCTTCCGCATGACCGTGACGCCGACCGCGATGCCGGCGCCGAACAGGAACAAGGAGCGCAGCTTCATTCAAGGATCCTTCCGTGCCGAAGAGGATGGTCAGCCTATCGCGAGGCCGGCAGAAGGGACCGGGGCCGTTGGTAGACTGCTCAACGCTTCGATCCGGGGTAGCTCAATTGGCAGAGCGGCGGACTGTTAATCCGTAGGTTGTGGGTTCGAGTCCCACCCCCGGAGCAGGTGTGATGTCTCGAGACATCGTGCACACCTGTCTCGAGACCATCGTTCCATGTTCAGGGCCACGGTGGACGCGCCTGATAGTCCGTAGGCTGTCGCCGTGGCGGTTCTACGGATCAAACCGAATATCCTGTCCGACCGGTTCGACGAAAGCCGTGCGTTCTACACCGGCGTGATCGGGCTCGAGGAGGGGCCAGGGCTCGACTGGATCCTGTTCTTTGGGTCTGGCGACCGCCGTGTGCAGCTCAGCGTGATGAATCTCGACGTCGCGGCCCATATCCACCCCGACGTCTCTGTCGAGGTGGACGACGTCGACGATGTACATGAGCGGGCTATCCGCGCGGGCGCTCTGATCGTGTACCCGCTGACCGACGAACCGTGGGGCCTTCGCCGTTTCTTCATGCGTGACCCCAATGGCGCCGTCATCAATGTCACCCAGCATCTCGGCGAGGCGGCCAAGACCTGATCGCGCTCCAGAGGATTGGTTCTCCCCTGATCCGGGTAATACCTATCCGCTGGGAGGCGAGCCATGACAACGATGACAACGATGACAACAGTGCAGTGGAAGGCGTGTTCGAGGGGTCACGTGTACCTTGGAACCAGGGGATGCCCTCTGTGCGAAAAAGCAGCTGCCTTACGGCCCAGGACACACGGCAAACATGCCGACGCGATCGCCGCGCTTGAGCGCATGCGGCTTCACCGTCAGCGGGGAGCGCGAGGGTAGCTTCCCGGTGCATGTCGTGACACCCTGCTAATTGGCGGGGATGGCCTCCTCGGTCTGGGGACCTTCTCCATCAAGAACCCCTGGTTCGTGCGTCACCCCCGCCGCCGACGCCCACCAACCGAGGGGGGCGGCCAGCGATGGCCCGCCCGTCCCAGATCAAGCCGGATACTCACTTCACGAAAGCATCGATGTGGCGATGGGACATCGTTGCAGCGCGTCGAGGTGCTTTCAAATCCTTGGAACGTGCGCTCTTGACGCAACACGCCGAGGACAATGCCCGAAAGATTGGTCAGAAAGCATCAGGCGTCCTAAGACGGACGCCGAGTGGGCTACGGCAGATGCCCTAGGGCGTATCGATGGATCGGAGGGTCCCAGCGCATGCGGAGCGATCGCCGCGGCGCGCGCCGCTTGGTCGGCTCGGGTCGCGCACTGCGGCTCTGCCTCGCCGCCTCACTGATCGCCTCGGCCGTCGTGGTTGCCGCGGAGCTGCCGGTCCACGCCGCCACCCAGACCTTCACGGCGACCGGCGACGCGCAGGTGCAAGAGGCGAGCCCCTCCACCACGTTCGGCACAACGACGGCCCTGCGGGTCGACGCGGGGACGGACCCGGATGTCGAGTCCTACCTTTTCATCCGGGCGGCCGGCGGCACGTTCACGGACAGCGGCTCGACCGCCTGCCACTGACGGACTTCAGATCAACGCCCCATTGCTGACGACGACCCCGTCGGCGTCGGCATACACGTAGTCACCCGGGGCGAGCCGCAGGCCGCCGATGTCGATCGCGACGCCGCGCTCGCCGTTCCCGCGCTTGCCGCTCTTGCGCGGGTGTGACGAGATCGCCTTCACGCCGACCGGCATCGTCGCGAGCGTTGCGACATCACGAACGCACCCGTGCACGATCACACCGACCCAGCCGTTCGCGATCGCGAGAGACGCGAGCTGATCGCCGAGCAGGGCGCAGGCGAGCGACCCTCCACCGTCGATCACGAGCACGCGGCCGGCGCCCTGCTCCTCGAGCGCCTCGCGTACCAGCACGTTGTCGTCGACGACGCGGACGGTTTCGATCGGGCCGCCGAACGACGCCAGTCCGCCGAAGTCCCGAAAGAGGGGAGCGAGGACTCGGATCTCCGGATGTGCATCGCACAGATCGGTGGTCGAGAACAAGGACACGCGCCGAGCATAACGGCGGGCTCAGGACCGATCGCCCTAGGTCTTCCGTCTCATGAGGAGTCGCCCTACGGGCCTACAACGCCGATGCATAGGGGGGTACCCTCCGTAGGTCATGACACCACCCGCCCAGCCACCGTCGCCGCCGATCGATCCTGGGTCGGCGGCTGCACGCGTCGAGGAGCTGCGCGAGCGGCTCCGCCCACGCGCCATGGCCCCGGGGGCACACACGGCGCCCGGCGAGCGGTTCGCACTCGAACGGATGCAGGCCCTGGAGCTGCAGCTGTCGTCGGCGCACCAGCGCGAGCGCGATCTCACCGAGCTCGCCGTCCGCGACGGGAACCAGATCGCCTCGTTGGAGGCCCGGGTCAACGACCTCGCGGACCTCGCCGAGCGCACCGAGGCAGCGGAGCGGGCGCTGTTCGAGACGGAGATGCGGGCAGAGACCGCCGTCCGACACGCCGAGCTGATGGAGGGAGAACTGCTCTCCTCCCGCGCGGAGGTCGACCGCCTGCGGACGCGGGTGCTCGAGCTGGAGGCGAGCCTCCGACGTGCCCTGGCCGAGGTCGGCGCCGCCACCACCGAGCGCGCGCGCGACGGTCTCGAGCAGACCGAGCGTGAGACCGCCAGGATGGAGGAGTCTGCGCAGCGCTCGCTCGAGCTCGCAGATCGCCTTCGATTGAAGGTGGTCGGCCTCGAGACCAGTCTGCAGACAGTGATGCACGAAGTCGGGGAGGCCACGGCCGCAAGGCTTCGCGCGGAGCTGGCCGAGGCCGAGCTCGAGGCCGCGCGCCGGGAGACCGCCGTCGCGGGCGAGCAGGCATCGGAGGCGGAGGGCCGCCTGGCCGACCTCGAGGCGCGTCTCGCGTCGCTCGACAAGCGCATCTCCGGGCTGAGCGACTCGATGCAGGGCTCGATCGAGGGGGCCGACGACGACACGGTGATCGACCTGCGCGAGTCCGAGGCGACCGCGGAGACCGCTCCGGAGCCCGTACGGCCGCCCGTCTCGCGCTGGTCGGAGTGGCGCGCCACCTAACCCGAGCGTCTGGGACCATCGTTCCCGGGAGCCGCGGGCGCGGCACCGGGGAGGACGACACACAGATGAGCGCTGAGGCACCCGTCGGCGTGCTCGTCATGGCCTACGGCACGGCAAGCGGTCCTGAAGACGTCGAGCGCTACTACACCGACATCCGGGGGGGTCGCACGCCGAGCGCGGAGCACCTCGCGCAGCTTCGCGGCCGCTACGAGGCGATCGGCAACGCGTTCCCGCTGCTGGACACGACGCGGGCGCAGGCAGACGGGCTCGTCCTACGGCTGAACGCGGAGGGTACCGAGAGGTATCGCGCGCTACCTCGGCATGAAGCACTCGCCGCCGTTCATCCCCGAGGCCGTGGAGCGCATGGGCGGCGACGGCGTCACGCGGGCGATCGGGATCGTGATGGCGCCGCATTGGTCGGGCATGTCCGTGGAGACCTACATCGAGCGGACGCTGCAGGCGATCGACGCGCAGGGCCTCGATCTGCAGATGACGTTCGTCCGGTCCTTCCATACGCATCCGTTGTTCATCGCATGGCTCGCGGAGCACCTCCGCTCGACCCTGGCCACGCTGGGCGACGTCGCGCGTAGGCACCCAACCGTGCTCTTCACGGCGCACTCCCTGCCGGTGCGTACCCTGGGCGACGGCTCACAGCGATGTAAGACGTGCGACTGCGACGACTCCTGCCGGTATCGCGACGGCCTGCAAGCGACGGCGGATCTCGTGGCGGATGCCGTGGGTCTGGAAGATCATCGGATCGCCTGGCAATCGGTCGGCCGCACCGCGGACCCGTGGTGGGGGCCGGGGATCGACGAGGTGATCCCGCAACTGGCGGCCGAGGGCAGGAGCGCGGTCGTCGTGTGTTGCGCCGGCTTCGTGGCCGATCATCTCGAGACGCTCTACGACCTCGACATCGAGGCGAGCGCCGACGCGGCCGAGGCCGGCATCGCGTTCGCCCGCACGCCGATGCCCAATGCCGATCCCGCGTTCTGCGACATGCTCGCGACGGTCGTGCGCGAACATCTGGCAGGGGTGCCCGCATGAAACTCGTCACCTGGAACGTGAACTCGATCCGCCAGCGGCTGCCGCGGTTGCTCGCGCTGCTCGAGCGACACCAGCCCGACGTCGTGTGCCTGCAGGAGACCAAGGTGGAGGACGCTGTGTTCCCCACGATGGAGATCGCGGCCGCCGGATACGAGTGCGCGACAGCGGGCCAGCGGGCGTACAACGGCGTCGCGCTCCTGTCGCGTGTGGGCCTCGCCGACGTAAGCACCGGCTTCGAGGGCGACCCGCTGCCCGAACAGGCCCGTGTGCTGCGGGCCCGCACGGGCGACCTCGACGTCGTGTGCGTCTACGTGGTGAACGGGAAGGCGGTCGGGGACCCGGCGTACGACATGAAGCTCGCATGGCTCGACGGCCTGCGGACCTGGGTCGACGCGACGTTCGATCCAGCGAGCCCGCTCGTGATCGCGGGCGATTTCAACATCGCGCCCGATGATCGCGACGTGTGGGACGCCGAGTTGTGGCGCGACAAGATCCTCGCCAGCGAGCCGGAGCGCTCGCGGTTGCGTGCTTTGCTGGACTGGGGGCTCACCGATCTCGGTCGAGCCGCCGCGGGCGACGTGGCCGGGCCCTTCTCGTACTGGGACTACACGGCGGGCGCGTTCCACAAGGGATGGGGCCTGCGGATCGACCTGGCGCTGGGTACCGAATCGGTCGCATCACGCCTCGGCGACGTCGTCGTGGACCGCGAGGAGCGCAAGCCGAGCACCGGTGAGGGGAAACCGAGCGATCACGCGCCGGTGATCGTCACGCTTCGATGACGCTGCTGGTTGACGTCGATTGGCTCCGAGGGCATCGGGACGAGGTCGATGTCGTGGACGTGCGCTGGTCACCGTCGGACGCGACGGGGGCGATCCGTAGCTTCGAGGCGGGGCACATCCCCGGAGCAGCGTTCCTCGACATCGACGGTGATCTCGCGGGCGATCCTGTGGCCGGGCCCGGCAGGCACCCGCTGCCCAGTCCCGAGGTGTTCGCGACGACGCTGGGCGCGGCAGGGGTCGGCGGCGATCTCCCGGTCGTCGTCTACGACGATGCTCGCGGCTCGCTCGCCGCGAGGCTCTGGTGGATGCTCGACGCGATCGGGCGTCCGTGCTCGCTCCTGGACGGCGGGCTTGCGGCGTGGACGGGCCCGCTCGAAAAAGGGCCCGCTCGGCCTCGGCACGCCGTCAGCGTCCAGCCTCGATCTTGGCGGCCCGATCGGCTCGCCGACGCGCAGACGGTGCTCGCCGACCTGCGCTCGGGCCTGGCGACGGTCCTGGATGTACGGGCTCCGGAGCGCTACCGCGGTGAGGTCGAACCCTTCGACCCTGTGGCCGGACATATCCCCGGAGCCTTGAACGCTCCATGGACGGAGACCGTCGACGAAGAGGGCCGGTTCCGCTCAGCGCCCGAACTCCGCACGACCTTCGCCTCGATCGGGGTCGAGGAGTCGGGTCGGACGATCGTGCATTGCGGGAGCGGTGTGACCGCCTGCCACGGGCTGTTCGCGCTGCGGCTTGCGGGTCTGGGCGACGCCCGCCTGTATGAAGGGTCCTGGTCTGATTGGGTGCGCGATCCGTCGCGCCCCGTCGCGACCGGGAAGGCGCCGGGGACGGCCGGCTAAACCATGTTGCCGGGGACGACCGCCGCGTCGTATTCCGCCTCCGTCAGGTAGCCGAGCGCGAGGGCGGCCTCCTTGAGGGTCGTGCCTTCGCGGTGTGCCTTCTTCGCGATCTCGGCGGCGCGGTCGTAGCCGATCGAGGGAGTGAGAGCGGTGACGAGCATCAGCGACCGCTCCAGCAGCTCCTCGATCCTCGCGCGGTCGGGCTCGAGCCCATCGACGCAGAACTGCCGGAAGTTCCGACAGCTGTCGGCCATCAACACCGCGGAGTGCAGCAGGTTCTTGATCATCACGGGCTTGAAGACGTTCAGCTCGAAGGTGCCCTGGGACCCGGCGATCTTGATCGCGGTGTCGTTGCCGAGCACCTGGCAGACGACCATCGTCATCGCCTCGCTCTGGGTGGGGTTCACCTTGCCGGGCATGATGGAGGAACCAGGCTCGTTCTCGGGCAGGATGAGTTCGCCGATCCCGGCGCGCGGCCCGGAGCCGAGCCATCGGATGTCATTGGCGATCTTCATCAGGGACGCCGCCAGCGTGGCGAGTGCGCCGCTCATGAACACGATGGCGTCGTGGGCCGCCAACGCCGCGAACTTGTTGTGGGCGGGGACGAACGGCAGGCCCGTGATGTCCGAGATCTTCGCGGCACACGCGACGTCGAACCCCGCGGGCGCGTTCAGGCCCGTGCCGACCGCCGTGCCGCCGATCGCCAGCTCGTAGAGGCCCTGGAGCGCGTGCTCGATCCGGGCGATGTCGGCCTCGAGCTGCGCGACGTAGGCGGAGAACTCCTGCCCGAGCGTGAGCGGCACGGCATCTTGCAGGTGGGTGCGGCCGATCTTCACGATGTCGCCGTAGGCCGTGGCCTTGGCCGCGAGCGCGTCCCGCAACGAGCGCGCCTGTGGCATCAATCGTTCCGTGATCACCGTCGCCGCCGCGATGTGCATCGCGGTGGGGAACGTGTCGTTGGAGGATTGGGACATGTTCACGTGATCGTTCGGATGCACCGGCGTCTTGGAGCCCAGCTCGCCGCCCGCCATCTCGATCGCCCGGTTCGAGATCACCTCGTTGCCGTTCATGTTGGACTGCGTACCGGAGCCGGTCTGCCAGACGTAGAGCGGGAAGTGCTCGTCCAGCGTGCCCTCGATCACCTCCTCGGCCGCCGCCACGATCAGGTCGCCGGTCGCGGCATCGAGCGCCCCGAGGTCCATGTTTGCCTGTGCCGCAGCCTTCTTGAGGATCCCGATTGCGTGCACGACTTCGAGCGGCATCCGGTCGACGCCGGGCCAGCCGATCGAAAAATGATGGAGTGAGCGTTCAGTCTGGGCTCCCCAATACTTCGTGGCATCGACCTCGATCCCGCCGAGGGAGTCGGTCTCGGTGCGGTACTCGGTCATCCTGGTGGCCCTCCGGTCGCGGTGTGCCCGCCATCGTAGCCACCGGCGCGGGCCGTAGACTTCCTGCGATGGAGATCTCGCGCGCAGCGGAAGGCGGCTTCGACGCCGGCGATGCGGCGCGCTTCACGGGCCACGTCTCGCTTCGGAGCACCTTGCGGAGCGACGACGGGACAAACATCGGCGTCGTGCATTTCGCGCCTGGCGCCCGGACGCACTGGCACCACCACGCCGGCGGCCAATTCCTGTATGCGGTCACCGGTCGGGGGCGGGTCCGGAGCAGAGGCGAGGCGGGTCACGTCCTCGAACCCGGCGATGTGATCCACGTGGCGCCGGGGGAGTGGCACTTCCACGGGGGCACGCGGGATGCGCCGCTCGTCCATGTCGCGATCAACGGCGGCGGCGACGCGATCTGGGGAGAGCCCGTCTCGGACGACGAGTACGACGAGGGCTTCTGACCGCTACGCTGGTGTTCGGACGAAGGGGGACGCGATGACGGGCGGCACGTTCACGACGAGGATCCAGGCGCCGCTGCCAACGGTCTGGCGCCTCGTGTCCGATCTCGACACGCATGCGTCGTGGTCGCCCAAGTCCTACACCGTCGAGTGGATATCCGGCGAGCCGAACCAGGTGGGTTCCAAGTTCCGATCGATCGGCTGGATCCCGGGCGACAAGCAGCATGTGAACGAGGGCGAGATCACCGAACGCGTCGAGCCGAAGCGGTTCGCGCTCAAGTCCGACGACAGCGGCGGCTGGTTCATCAACGAGTTCGACCTGACCCCGGTGGGGGATGGCGCCACCGAGGTCTCGTTCACGATCACGTTTCCGAAGTTGAAGGGGATGGCCGCGGTGGCGGCGCCTGTCCTGTTCCCGCTGTCAGGCAAGCCCGACATCCGCAAGCGGCTCGATCTGCTCAAAGAGCGAGCTGAGAAGGGCTAGCCCGCCGCGCCCGCTCGCGCGTGGAAGAATGGCGCAGCCGGGGCGGTAGCTCAGTCGGTTAGAGCAGCGGACTCATAATCCGTCGGTCGCAGGTTCGAGCCCTGCCCGCCCCACCAGATCTACCGGTGGAATGCACCAAGAGGGCTCGACGTTCTACGGCTGGCCCACAACCGTTTGCCTCGACAGATTCGGCCAGCGATCCCCAGTTCAGCCAACACGAGGTGTACCCGGCCGGTACGCCCTGAACAGACCCGTCAGGACCATGATCAAACCGGCGGTCGCCATGACGATCCCGACCCAATCGATCGCACCACTGTCGGTGGTCAGGCCGAAGACCACACTGGCTCCCATGATCCCCGCTCCTGCCGCAGCGAGGGTCAGTCCGACGTTCTTCGCTCCGTTGGTCGCCATCGAAATCTCCTTTCGAGGAGGCTCTATCGCCATGGTGACGTATGGGCTTCAGGGCAACCAAGGCGACGGTCTCTCAAGGGACAGGACCCTTGGCGAGCGCGAGCGTTCACCAACGTCCGGCGGTCAAGCCATGTTCGGTCGGATCACTCCGCTGCGACGAGCCACTCACTGAGCAGAATCGCTCGACAGACGTGATCGGTCTTCGCTCTGAGTTCGACGTAAGCCGGTTCCGAAACGCCGCTCATCGCTGCCTCCTCGTACGGTCTGCGACGGCGGCGGTTGTGGTGGCCTGGGCAACGTCTGTGCGAGTCTGCGGATGGCCCCAGCGTTCGAGGGTCGCGGAGGAGGCCCCTGTGTGGGTAATCACGACGGATGACCGGCACGCGCTCTACAACCTTGCAGCCTTTGAGGTCGTTGTCGCCATCCAGGACGTCGAGACGGGCACGTGGTCCGTCGTGGCGCAGGATCGCCAAGGCGGCGGCTCGGTTCTGCTGGCGACAACGGACAGTCAGGACGATGCCGACAACCTGATTCGGCACATCGCGGACAGACTCGGTGCTCTCGACCTCGGGAGGGAAGCGCACGGGTATCAGTGACCGGGAGGTCTCGCACGAGGAACGCAACTCGCGTCTGCTCGCCACCGCTGCCGAAGAGGCGGCCACAGTGCCGACCGGGAGGGAAGGATGATCGAGTCACTGCGGCCGCTACTTCAACGGTAAGCCCGACAGGCCGATTCGATGGGCGCTGGGGAGCTCGAAGCGCGACAATCGTTACGCCATGCATCCGATCATCAACCGCAGGCTGGTAGTCGTCCTTCCGGTCGCCGTGATCGCCGTGGTCGTCTCGCACATCTTGATCGCTTCGCATCCCGCCGTGGTCATGGCAGCCCTGGTGGTGGTCCTGGTTTGTCTCACGATCTACGGCGTGCGCGGCCGCGACGGCTGAGGAGAGGAGCTCGCGCGCTCCTTATCGCGGCGAGGGCGGTCTCCGCTCAGAGGGAAACGATCCTCGCTTGCGACGCGGGCTGTATCGGCGGCCCGCCACCCCCTGCACGCAGGGGGTGGCGGGCGGCTACCGACGCGCTTCGAGCTAGTGTCGTCGGTTCGGGTTGGGCGGGAGGAACGTCCTGGTCGGGTTGCAAGCGATGCCAGGGTTGCCCTCGTGCGGGTTCGCGAGACCGAGCTTGACGTCCTGGCCGAACGACTGGGAATGACCGCCGGGGCCGTTCGGTCCGGAGCCGTCCAAAGGCGCGGTCGGATCGTCGTTCAACCCGGAGAAGGAGCACCAGGACTTCCCTTGGTTCTGATCGACGTTGGCGCCGCTTCCGGTCACTTCGCCGGCGAGCGCCGCGGTTCCACCGATGCTGACGATGGCGGCCACGCTGATAGCAACCGCGCATACTGCCCTGCGTGCTCTCATGTTCCCCCCCTTGTACCCGGAATAGTGCTTACAGCGAAAACCGTACTCCGCTCGTCTTCGGGTGGTCAAATCGAGCATCTCGCTCTGGCCTGCCGGAGATCGTCTTCGCTGAAGCCAGTGTCGCGGGCCGATAGTGTGAGCCCGATCGATAGGGAGGCTTGATGGACAGCCCATCCGAGCGCGCGACAGCGTCGGACGAGAGTGCCCGCGGTCGGCACCGTCGACCGTCGGGGGAGCCGCCGCCGTTGCCGCGTCCGGTGTGGTGGCGCACCACCGTGATCGTGCTGGTCGTGACGGTCGTGCTCGGGCTCGTGATCGGCGCAGCGTACGCGGGCGGGACGCCGGATTCGGACGCTTTCAATTCACTTATCGGCTCCGGCTCCGGCCTCGGAGTATCGATCGCGAAGGCGTTCTCGTGGTTCGCGACCTCGACCGGGATCGTCGTGCTCCGGTTGGCGCTCGGTCTCGTCCTGATCTTCTTCCGCAGGTGGCGTCATCTCGCTGCAGCCCTGGGCTCGTTCGTGCTGATGGATGCCCTGTGGACGTTGATCCCGATCACATTGCCTACTCCTTCGGTGCCCGTGCTCGTCGCGCCGACCGGCGGGATCTACTACTTCCCCGCCTCGGGCATGGCGTCGTTCTCGGTCACGGTCGGCGCCATGGTCGCAAGCCTCGCGCCAGCGGGCCCCGTGCGACAGCGCGTCGGCATCCTGGCGACGGTGTTCGCGGTGCTCGTCGCAGTCGCCCGCGTATTCCTGGGGGCGGCGTACCCGCTGGCGGCGCTGTACGCGATCGTCCTGGGCTTCAGTGTGGCGTTCGTCGTCTTCGGGCTGTTCGCGCCGGACGAGTCGTTCCCCGTGTCGTACAAGCGAGGAGGGAACGCGGCGCACCTGGACCTCGCCGGAGCGCGCACCGCGGCCGTCGTGGCGGCGATGCAGGCGCAGCTCGGCCTCCCAGTCACTGAGGTGAAGGCATTCGGCGACGAGGGATCGGGAGGTTCGACGCCGCTGCTGATGACGCTGGAGGACGGTCGTCGCATCTTCGGCAAGATCCTGGCCACCAGCCATGTGCGGGCGGATCGCTGGTACCGGATCGGCCGCACGATCCTGTACGGGCGGCTCGAGGACGAGACCACCTTCACCTCGGTGCGCAAGCTGATCGAATACGAGGATTACGCGATCCGGGTGCTCGACGACGAGGGATTCACCGTGGCCCATACGTACGGGATCGTCGAGCTGACGCCCGACCGGGAGTACCTGCTTGCCACCGAATTCTTCGAAGACGCCGAGACGATGGGCCACGCCGAGGTCGACGATCGAGTGATCGACGACGGCATCGCTTTGGTCCGACGGCTCTGGGACGTCGGGCTCGCGCACCGCGACATCAAGCCGGCCAATCTGCTGGTGGTGGGGGGTCACCTGCAGGTGATCGACGTGTCCGGACTCGAGATCCGACCGTCGTCGTGGCGTGAAGCGGTCGACCTCGCCAACATGCTGTTGGTGCTGTCGCTCCGGACCGATCCGGACCGGGTCTACAGGCGGGCGCTGCACTCGTTCACGCCCGAGGAGATCGGCGAGGCGTTCGCGGCAGCGCGAGGGCTCGCGATCCCGACAGAGCTGCAGCGGCACCTGAAGGAGGATCCTCGCGATCTCATTGGTCGGTTCAAGGAGTTGGCCGCACCGTATCCGCCGATCTCCATCCAGCGGTGGAGCGTTCGTCGTGTGGCCCTTGCAGCCGGCGCGCTCGCTGCCGTGGTGATCGGGTTCGTCTGGGCGTTCACGGAGTTCTTCGGGGTCCTCGACTGACGGGTGCCCTCAGAGCACGGCGAGCGCCGCGAGCTCCTCGTCTGACAGGCGCCACGTCGAGGCGTCGACGTTGGCCAAGATCTGCTCGGGTTTCGTGGCACCGGTGATGACCGAGGCGACTGACGCGAGCGAGAGCAGCCAGCCGATCGCCAGCTCGAGCAGCGTGTGGCCCCGCTCCTTCGCGAATCGCGCGAGCGCGTCGACCCGGTCGAACTCCTCGTTGCTGACCGTCTCGTGGTAGAACGACAGACGCGTTCCGGGCGGAGGCGGCTCGCCGCGCCGGTACTTGCCTGTGAGCACACCGCTGGCAAGCGGGAAGTATGGGATGTACGCGAGCCCGAGCTCGGCGGCGCCCTGCAGGCCATCGGCTTCATCGGCACCCTCGAGCAGACTCAACTCGTTCTGGACGCTCACGAATCGGGCGGCCCCCTCGGCGACGGCGTCTGCCGCCTCGCGAAGCTGCGCCGCCGAGAAGTTGGAGCAGCCGATCTCTCGAACGAGTCCTTCGCGGACCGCCTCGTCGAGCACATCGAGCGTGTCCGCGATCGGGACGGCCGGATCGGGCTGGTGCAGCTGGTACAGGTCGATGCGATCGGTCTGCAATCGCTCGAGACTGTCCTGGAGCGCCCGCCGCACGTAGTCGGGCGCCGCGCCGACCTTGTCCGGGGCGACCTCCATGCCGAACTTGGTCGCGAGCACGATTCGGTCGCGGCGCCCGGCAAGGATCCGGCCCAGGAAGCTCTCGCTCAGCGTGCCCCCGTAGATGTCGGCCGTGTCGAAGAACGTCACGCCCGCATCCAGCGCGGCATCGACCACGCGACGGGTCCCCGCCTCGTCGACCCGGCGGCCGAAGTTGTTGCAACCGAGCCCGACGACGCTGACCGTGAGCGAGCCGATCGTGCGGGTGTCCATGTCGCGGATGCTACCCGGGCCGCGCCGATCAGGCGGCGTCGCGGATCGCCGACTCGCATCCGGTCGGCCCAGTCCCGGCCACGGCGTCGCGCCACGTCTGGAGGAACGGCGCGAGCAGCGACGCGAGAACCCCTTGCTGGCCCGCGTCTGGGTGGATGCCGTCGCTCGACAACGCGTCCGGCGGCACCAGCCGATCCCAGTCAAGCACCGTGCCGTTCGGGATGGCGCCCATCGCACCGACGATCGCGGCGTTCACGAGCGGCACGTCCACGTCGGGGCCGTGCGCAGTCAGCCAGACGATCACGCGCGCGTCGCCCTGCGCGGCGATGATCCGCTGCGCGTTGACGGCCGTGGCCGCTGGGTCCGCGTCGTTCACGCCGATCTCGATCACGACCGCGTCGGCGGCCGGGTCCGTCAGCGACTCCGCGACGCCGGCGCCGCCCTCGGACCCTCGGCCGATCAGGGCATCGATGGTGACCGTCCAGGTGGGCAGCGATGCAACGACCTCCGTCTGGCCGCCGTCCAGGATGGAGTCACCGATCATCTGAACGGTCGTCGGATCGCTCAGCTTGTTCCGGTTGGGGATCGCCAGCCACCGCTCCGTCGTGCCGTCGGCCTCCACCCAGAGGAACGCCGGGTTCGTTGGATCCTCGAAGAGCGCCCCGAACCCGGTGACGCCCATCGCGAAGGCCGTCGGCGGCACCTTGGGCACACCCACGGCATACGAGCCACCGAGGAACCGACGGACGCCGCCGCCGTCGTCGATGACGGCGACCGCGGGCTGCGACGGCTCGCAGCGATACACGAGCGCTCGATCGAAGGGGCGCGCAGGATCCGTCGACTCGACGCACGAGGGCGACCGCGATGGGGGAGGGCGCGGACGGCGCCAGGCAACTGTCCGTCGCGACGATCGGGAGCGGCGATGGCGTGGGCGTGAGCTGCGGTGACGCGGTGCCCTGGGCGGCGGCGTAGTGGTCGCAGGCCGCGAGCACCAGGCAGACGGCTGCCAACATCGGGAGGAGCCGTGCGGGGGAGCGCCATGGCGTCGACATCGTGCCGAGGCATCCTAGCCGCCGGCGCCCGCATGGCCGGCGCGAGACCGACGGTCCCGCTCCGCGTGGTCGGTCGTCGTCAGCGCGGAGCCGCTCGATACCTCAGTTGGCGTTGGGGCATCACGAGCGTCAGTGGTCTAGCAGCGCAACCTCATCGCCGAGGGTGACATCGCCCGGGGTCTCCACGACGGCGTACACCCCGAAGGGTGGCCGCCGCCGTCGGGCAACATCGGGCGGAAAGGGCAATCTGCTTGAGCGTGTTCCAGTCGTGCACGCCAGTCCGAGGGTCCTGGGTCGTCACGACGCACCGTGGGATCTGTCCGGCGATGCGTACGACGGCCTCTCCGATCCACACGCGCCTGCCGTCCCACCCGTCCTCCTCGAACGGATCGCAGCCGTCCAGCTCGAGGTTGATCCGGAAGCGCAGCGGATCCAGCCGTCCCTCGTACCCGCCGCGGCGGCCGAGCTCGGCGACCGAGGCCGTCGAGATGACGGTCAGCGGGAGTTCGTCGGGTCCGTCGCCATCACGATCCGTCCGCACGAGGCGGACGGGCTGGCCCACGAAGGCGGAGAAGGCCTCGTTGAACGGCCCGTCCAGGAGGTGCCCCGGCACGGCGCGTCCGTAGAAGTCGGTCTCGTGCGCCTCGCCGAGCGCGTCGTCGCGCCCCGTGACGTTCGTGCCGTCGGGGAACCGGCAGACGAGCGTCCCGGCCTCGAGATCGTGGGCGACCGCGACCTGCACGAGCGGGCCGTACACCGATCCGCTCAAGAGACGACCGCGCGCATCGATCAGATGGAAGCGTCGGTTGCCGGCGATCCCGACCTCCGACACGGTCGCGGTCTCAGGATGCTGCAGCGCAGTGCCTTTGATAGGAGTGACGTTGAGACGGGCCAGCGACGGCATGACGTAAGAAACTATCGGAAGGCGGATCGACCGCAACCAGTTGCCGGGCTTATGATCCGTGCCTCGATCCAGGCAGAGGGGAGTCTCGATGGAGTCGCTCGGTCGTCCGTACAACCCGATGCCGCACGAAGCGGTGATCTCGAACCTGCTCGACCTGCAGGCTCGGCTCCGCGGCGACCCCGCGTCCATGATCATCCCGAGGGTCGGACGCCCCAAGGTGCCGGACTTCGTTAGCGTCGAGCACGAGGGACTCGTGGTCACCGAGGTCCCCGAGCCGGCGCCATCGAAAGATCCGTCGGTGCTGGAACCGTACGACGCTGCGGATCGCATCGATGTGCTTCGGCGCCGGCTGCAGTTCCTCGAGTTGGAGATCGACGCCTACGAGAACGCCATCGGGAACGCCTCGGCGGCACCCTCGGACCGCGTTCCCGACGCCAGAGTCAGCGACCCCCAACAGGCCGTCGAACGGCGCCTGTCAACGGACTGAAACGCGCCGGCCGGGCTCGCGGTCCTGCGTGGTACGGTCGCGACATGACTCCTGCGCTGCATGGAGACGTGGCCTTCCTGGCGTTCCTGCTGGGGACATGGCGGGGCGAGGGTCGCGGCTCGTTCCCGACGATCGATCCCTTCGCGTACAGGGAGGAGCTCGTCTTCGAGCACGTCGGCGAGCCGTACCTCCTCTACCAACAGGAGAGCTTTGACACCGTTGACGGGGCGGCGCTGCATCTCGAGCGAGGCTTCCTGCGCCCGGGCGCCACGCCCGACTCGCTGGAGCTGTGCCTGGCGCACCCGCTCGGGCTCACGGAGGTCGCGCACGGGGAACTGCGCGACGGCACGATCGAGCTGCCGCGGCGCTTCGATGCTCCGATGACCGCGACCGAGCGCGGCTGGAAGAACGGCTCGAGCGAAGCTCGCACAGCGACGTGGTCGCGCGCCGCCACGTGCTCGCGATAGTGGCTGCTCGGGGCGATCCCGACCCGGATCTCCTCGCCGCCGCCGCCGTGAATCCCGCGTCGCGGAAGACATGGAGCATCGCGGTGTTCTCCTGCAGCACCTCTGCGACGAACTCCTCGATCCCGGCCTGGGCCGCCCGCGCCGCGAGCTGCTCGAGCAACCGCGTCCCGATCCCTCGCTGCTGGAGGTCGTCGCCGACAGCGAACGCGATCTCGGCAACCCGCGAGTCGCGCAGCCTGGCCCACTC
>CAWCDA010000068.1:0-6499 GCA_963794065.1 uncultured Actinomycetes bacterium
GTGCCTACCTCGGCAAGCCGCCTTTACGTATTGCTACCTGCCGAACCTGGTCACCCACGGGAGCGAGGGCCTGCTCGTGCCGATAGGCGACACAGAGCTACTGGCGCGTGCACTGGCGACGCTTGCGATCGACACGTCGATGCGGAACAGACTTGGCAAGGCGGCGAAGGTCAGGGCCGCGGGGTTCCCCACGTGGGCGGAGACGGCGCGACGGTTCGTGGGCGTTGCTCGCCTTGCGGCGGGTCAGCCGGCACCTCGGTAGCCGCCGAACGCCTGCTCGTGCTCCCAGATCCGAACGGCCACGTCGCCGTCGATCCGATCCGTGACCATGTCGTGTACCCATCGCGCGAAGACCTCGACCGTCACGGCCGGGAACTCCGCGGGACGGATCGCATCGAGGTCGGCGTCACGCACCTTGTCCAGGGCCGCGTCCAGCGCCGCCTCGACGTCCAGAAGGTTGACGGCCATCCCATTGGTGTCCAACTCCGCGGTCCTCACCGTCAGCTCCACGCGGTAGTCGTGTGCGTGGGCTTCGCCCTCGGGGCCATCGTCGCCGGGCATCACGTGGCTCGCCCGGACCGAGCGGACGACACCGACCTCGTAGCGTTCGCTCACGAGTGATCGAGGACGATGTGCATGGGTCCTCCCTCCGCCCGGGACGCGAGGATCTCGAACGCCTCTGCGGCGCGGTCGACGGGCATGATCCGTGTCGGGATCCGATCGAGTGGCAAGGCGTGGCAAAGCGTCATGGCTTCCTTGCGACGGCGCTCGATCGTCCAACGGTCCTGCAACGTCGCCGGGATCGTCGAGACCTGTGAGCTGCGGAGCGTGAGCCGACGTCGGTGGAACTCACCCCCGAGCGTCAGCGACACGGGTTGCATGCCGTACCACGAGGCGACGATCACATGGCCCTCGTGCGCCATCATGGGGAGCGTCGTGGCCAGCGCCGCGGGTGACCCGCTGGCCTCCACGGCGCGGGAGACCCCGCGGCCGTTGGTCCACAGCTCGATCGCCCGCGGCGCCTCCGCCGGCGTCAGCGCCCGGATCCCCAGCGCCTCGGCGGTGCGGCGACGGTCGCGCCGAGGCTCGATCGCGCGCACATCGAGACCCCGTTGGACGAGCAGCATGGACAGGAGCAACCCGAGGACGCCGAGTCCGACTACCACGATGGACTCGCCGGGCTCCAGGTCGACCTCAAGGGAGATCTGCAGGGCCGTCTCGACCAAGGGGAACAGCGTCGCCTCGATCTCGCCGAGCCCTTCTATCGGGAGGAGGTCGGCCTCGCGCGCGACGAACGCGTCGGCGTGTTCGCGGAAGGCGAAGACCGTCGTTCCCGGAGGCGATCCGTGCTGCGAGGCCGCGACATCACCGACGGCGCTGTAGCCATACGAGAAGGGGTACCGAAAGGTCGCATTCCGGCCCGTCGGCAGCGTGTCGTCCAGCGGGAGGGTTGGATCGAGCTTGCCCAGGTAGGCGAGCAGCTCGGTGCCCGAGGAGATGCCCGACAGGTGCGTGCGGACCAGCGACTCGCCCGGGCCCGCCTCACCCACGTCGAACGGTCGCACGGCCACCCGTCGGGGCCCCTCGAAAACCACGTGACGGTACCCCATCGCCGTCGCGTACCCCGGTCACGCAATGAGGAACCACTTTTCGCAAAGCGGTTTCTCGGCCCTTGGGCCCGGGGAAGGACAGCCTCGCAGAGAAAGGGTGTGTCCGATGACGATCGTGCGTGAGCTCGGAGTGGCGGCCGAAGTGCCCCTCTCCACCGACGAGGGCGAGTTCCTCGTTCGTGCGTTTCCCGGCTCAGACGGCGTCGGGTATCTCGCGCTCAGCAAGGGGGACCTGACCGGCCCCGAACCCGTGCTGGCGCGGCTGCACTCGGAGTGTGTGACCGGCGAGGTGTTCGGCAGCCGGCATTGCGACTGCGGCCCGCAGTTGCGGCTCGCGCTTCGCACGATCGAGGAGGCCGGCCGTGGCGTGCTCGTCTACGCGCTCGGCCACGAAGGCCGGGGGATAGGCATCGTCGACAAGCTCCGGGCATACGCATTGCAGCGCGAGGGCGTCGATACGGTCGATGCGAATCTCTTGCTCGGGTTGGCGGTGGACGCGCGTGACCACGACGAGTTCGCCCGGGTGCTGAGCCTGTTGCAGGTTCGATCGGTCCGGCTCATGACTAACAACCCCGAGAAAGCAAGCGCTGTCGAGCGCCTCGGCATCACGGTCTCGGGCACCGTCCCGCTGCACGGAGCACCGCACCTCCGGGCGATGCCGTACCTGCGGACGAAGCAACGCCGGCTCGGCCACGTCGGGCTCGCCCCGGCAGGCGAGACGATCGATGCGCAACCGCCCTCGACCAGCGCTCTCTTGGGCGCCCTGCCGACCCATCGCGATCGCCCGGCGGTCGTGCTGAAGTTCGCGCAAACGCTGGACGGGCGGATCGCGGCGACCGGCGGCGATGCACGGTGGATCAGCGGCGTCGAGGAACGGCGGCTCACCCACGCCATCCGATCGGCGTGCGATGGCGTGCTTGTTGGCGTTGGCACGGTGCTGCACGACGACCCTCAGCTCACGGTCCGGATGGTTGAGGGGACATCGCCCGTGCGGATCGTCCTGGATTCGGCGCTTCGCACGCCTCCCACCGCAACGCTCTTCGACGCGGACGCCCCCGTCGTGCTGGTTGCGGCATCCGGCTACGACGCCGCGCGCGCCAAGCGCCTGCGCGCCGCGGGCGCTCGCATCCTTTCAGTGGCGGGCGAAGAGCGCGGAGTCGACGTCCGGCTGACGCTCGAGGCGCTGTTCGATCTCGATCTACGGTCGATCCTGGTCGAAGGGGGTGCTCGAGTGATCACCTCGTTCCTGCACGCGGGTGTCGTAGATCGTGCGATCGTCAGCGTTGCGCCGATCGTGCTGGGTCGAGGCATCGAGGCCGTCGAGGACCTCGGCAACACCCAGATCTCGGACGCGCTGCGGCTGCAGGATCGTGTCGTACGTCAGGTGGGCGAGGACATCGTCATCGCGGGCACACCTGTCCTCGGGTCGTCGAACGGCAGCCGCAGGGCACCTGAGTCCCGAACAGCCTGGGATCTTCCGGATGAATGAATCCCTGTGGGGTGGGTAGGGGCCATAAAGAGGTACCCGATGGCGGCCCCGGATTCCGGGCCCGCGAAGGTGAGGGGGCGATGACGGCTGTGCGGAAAGAGCTCACGCCCGACACGCGCGCCCCTCAGCACGCTCGTGAGATCGTGCTGGGCGCCATCGCTGACCTCCCAAAGGGTGTGCAGGACGACGCGGTGCTCCTCGTCAGCGAGCTGGTGAGCAACAGCGTGACGCACGTGAAAGCGGCGCCCAGCGACATGATCGGTCTCCTTGTCGCGCTGGAGCAGGACACACTGCACGTCGAGGTGTCGGATCACTCCGCACGGATCGCGCAGCGGAATCCACCCTTGGGGGCGCGAGGCTACGGCCTGAACCTCGTCGAGAAACTCGCCAGCCGTTGGGGCGCCGAGCTGCGGAACGGCCGGAACGTGACCTGGTTCGACATGCAGATCCCGCCCGAGCGCGTCTGACCGAGTGGGCTGCGCCGATCGGTCACCTGCGATAGCGTGCCGGATCGATCGGAGGGAGTCACAGCGGTGCGATTCGCGATCCTCGTCAGGTCCACGGAGCTCACCGAGGCCGGCCGCATGCCCGGCGAGGAGACGCTCGAAGAGGTCGTCCAGTATCACGAGGAGCTCGCGGCGGCCGGCGCGCTGTCGGAGGCCGCCGGGTTCCACGCGACGTCGGAGGGTTGGCGGATCCGCTTCGCCGGAGACGAACGAACGGTGATCGACGGGCCGTTCCTCCCGGCGAACGAACAGGTCTCGGGCTACACCGTGATCCAGGTCGCATCGCGCGAGGAGGCGATGGGCTGGGCGCTGCGGTTCCCCAAGCCCTACCTCGAGGAGGAGGGCGGGGAGATCGAGGTCCGCCAGATCCACGACCTGGACGAGTTCGTGCAGGGACCGGCGGTGGCGCGGTTCCGCGCGCTCGGGTTCCTCGACCGGATCGCGGACGAGGTAGGAAAGGCGCGCCCCGACCTGACAGCGACGACCGCGCCCAACGGCACCGTGACGATCCTGTTCACCGACATCGAGGGCTCGACGCAGCTCACCGAGCGACTCGGCGACAAGGAGTGGATGCGCGTCCTCGGGGAGCACAACACGATCGTGCGCGACCAGGCGGCGCGACACCGGGGCTTCGAGGTCAAATCGCAGGGCGACGGGTTCATGCTGGCGTTCGCATCGGCGCGCGATGCGATCCGCTGCGCGATGCAGATCCAGCGCGAGCTGGCCGGACGCGACGACGACAACGAACTCAGGGTTCGGATCGGGCTGCACACGGGCGAGCCCGTCCGCGACGCCGAGGATTTCTACGGCAAGGCCGTCATCCTCGCCGCGCGGATCGCGGGCGAGGCGAGGGGATCAGAGATACTCGTGTCCTCGTTGGTGCGGGAGCTCACCGAGAGCACCGGCGAGTTCACGTTCGAGCCATCGACGGATGCCGAGCTGAAGGGCCTCGCAGGGATGTATCGACTTTCAGCCGTGCGCTGGCGAGACTGACGAGCCGCGTTCCGAACGACTCAGGTAACCACCGGCCCGAGGGCACGCCACAGGGGATCGAGCGCCGCACGTTCGCCCAGGGGTCAACGGTCCGTTGCTGTCTCGCCATCGAGGTCCTCCAAGAATGTGATCACGCGCTCCACCATGCCCGCCGCGAAGTCCTCGTAGCCGGGTTCGAGCTCCCAGTCCTCGAACAGGTGCGGCGCCCCGTCGTACATGTGTTGATCGAACGTCACACCTGCGGCCCAGACCGCGTAACCGAGGGAGGTCACTTCCTGGGGGTCCACCGACGGGTCATTTGCGGCGTAGTGGACCTGCACGGGAACCGCCGGCCAACTCTCGAGCCCGAGGGCGGTTGGCGACAACACCCCGTGCATCAGCACCGCCCCCCGCGCCCCGGGCCGCGTGCCCGCGATCATCTCCGCGGCTGCCGCCCCCATCGAGAAGCCAGCCAACACGATCCCGCGCGGCAGGCCGGAGACGCTTTCCTGGGCTCGCATCGCGAGTTCCTCGCTGCCGAGCGCATCGCGCTTCTTCATGCCGTGCTCGAGGTCGTCGAAGACCTCGCCGTCGAAGAGATCCGGCGTATGGACGATGTGCCCTGCCTCGCTGAGCTGATCGGCGAACGCCCGAACGGCGGGCCGCAGCCCCAACGCCGAATGGAACACCACCACTTGTTGACCCATAGCGGGTCTGTTCCCGCCCGGGCCGGCGTGCAAACCCGACGGGATTCAGGCCGATCGCTCGAGCTCGAGGCTCGCCACGATCTGGTCCGCGCGTATGCCGAGCAGGGTGCGCTCCTGGGCCTCGGCGCGCGCGGCCAGCCGGTCCACGGGGACGTTCGCGAACCGATCGTCGTGGGCGGCGACGCGAGCCAGCGTGCCCCACAGCAGGCGCTTGCCCCACACGCCGATCGCGAGCAACTCGACGTCCTCGAGCACCGTCGGCGCATCGCCGATCGGGATCGCATCGCGCATCGCACCGAGCGCCGCCCCCGCAACGCCGACGCTTCGCTTCAGCAGGCTGTCGGTCAACCCGAGTCGATCGAGCACGTCACGCAGCAGCTCCCGTTCCTCCTCGATCGCCGTGCACATCCCCTGCAGGAATCGCTCGGCCTCGCCTCCGAGTTGGGGCGCCAACCGTTCCGCGGTGCGCAGCCCGATCTCGGCGCCCGCGAGGTGGTCGTTCAGGTAGTTGCCGAGCGCTTGTTCATCCATACCGACGCCCTACCCCATCCGGCGTCGAACAATGCCCCCGCCGGCGCTACCGCATGTGGGACGACCGGCTGATTTCCGGCGCGCTTCCTACCGTTGCGTCCGCTCCTCCGCTAAGAAGGGGCCGCGATGCCGTGGGAACTCGAGCGCGACGCCGAGACATTGCACGTCAGGATCGCCGCGCCCGTCGAGGACTGGGACGATCTTCTCGGCGCGGTGAACGATCAGCTCGTGCACGTGCCATCCGTCGTGACGCTGCCCGAGGCCATCCCCGGCGGGGATGAGGCCGACGACGAGAAGCTGACCTCGCTCCGCGACGCGCTCGCCACCGCCGGTGTCGACCTCCGGAAGAGCCCGCTAGCACGGAGCCCCGACCCGAGTAGACGCAATCCACCGCGCGAGATGACGCCGATGCTGGAGCTGGTGATTCGCGAGCGGCTCGCGCAGAGGGCGGGAGGCCGCGGGCTGTTCCGCCGCGTGCTCAAGATCACCGGTCGCGCCGAATCCGACGTCGATGCGCAGGTGCAGCCGGTCTACAGCAAATGGATTGCGCAGGGCGTGCCGATGAGCACGACGATCCTCCGCGGTCCTCGGCCAGATTGAGCTGCATCTGACCGCGCAGGCGGTCACCCGGACCGAGGCCGATGCGGCGCTCGACGACGCTGTCGGTGAGCTTCAGGACGTGCT
>CAWCDA010000069.1:0-30490 GCA_963794065.1 uncultured Actinomycetes bacterium
TTCTAGGGGCTGCAGATCGCATAAGCGGCTCTTCCCCGACGTTCCATTCTGACAATGGTGGTGGCTTAATGCTCATGGCGGACCGGTATCGTCCCGAGTAGCCTGTTACGCGCCGGAGGGATCGACGAACATGACCAGGACCACATCGAGCGACCAATGCCGTTCAAACGTAAAGATCGGCACTCTTTTCTGGTTGGCCTACACCGGCGCGGGCAGGTCTAATTGACCCAAGCGCGTTCTCGAAGAAGCCACTGTAGCCGATCTCCAGCCCCTCAAACGCCAGACCGTTGCGGACCCGTACCCGCTTGCCAAAGAAGAACGAGAGGTTCTTGAAATCGAGGAACGGGATCTTCCCGTCGCCCTGGGAGCAGTTCTCTTGGCCCACTCCTTCGCCCAGTCAGCCGTGTTGTCACCCGTCAGGAAGCCTTCACGGACTCGCTCACGGATCTCAGGGCTGACGTTATCGATCCACAAGGGCACCGAAGGCGAGGCCGACAAGCACTTCCGCGAAGGGGCTGGCGCTGCCATTTCGTCCATGTCCTCCAGGGCCTTCTGCATCACGGCGTCGGTCTTTTTCTTGCTCCGCTCGAAGTCGGCACCGAAGCAACTGCCCAAAATTCTTCCAAGGTGATCCTCTAGGAGAAGGTCCAGGCCGATGTCCCGCTCGCCGAACCAAGCCTCACCTCCCGCTTCTTGGCGGTGGCGACAAAGTCATGGACGTCCTTCGGAGATACAACTCCAGTGTGTTCTCGACCATCTTCAGCAGCGGCTTGCCATCCTTGTCCCACAAGATTGAACGACATGCCCGCGAGTAGGCCGGCGGCGTTCCGGCCGAGGCGGACGAGCGGGTGGCCCTCGATGGCGACAAGCACCCCGAACCGCCGGTGTAGTTGCCGCCCAGACGCACCAGGATATTCTCGTGTTCCCACGACGGGGGAATGAGCCCTTGACGTCGTCTACCTGCTGCGGTGAGTCTTTTTCAGCGCTGCAGCCTCTCCGGGGGCCAGTTGTCGTTGTCGGCCTCGCCGTGGTGCTCGCCGCAGGGGCGATCCACGCCTTTCGGGTCGTTGTGCGGCCGGACGTTATAGGGCGGGTCGAAGTGGTGCCACGTCAAGAAAGGGCTGCGGCAGACCGGGCAGCCGTACCCGACTTCGGCGCGGAGTTCCTCCTTCACGTGGTCCGGAATCGGCTCCCTGTCTTCCATGCGTTGGCACTCCCTCACGGCTAGGTCGTGTTGCTCGGGCCGAACAGTTCGCGGCCGATGACGACCAGGTCGTCGACCTTCTGCATGTGCTCGCGGATAGACCTCACGGCGGCTGCACATAAGCCGCCGCAAGGGGCAGGAGTTGCTCGGCCACCGGCACGTCACCACCCAGATCTACGATAGGCGGAGACGCAGCAGACCGCGGAGGGGAATCGCATCACGTGCCATTTTGAGGCCCGCGTTGGCGAAAGCCGTCCGTCCCTACGGCAAATCTGGAAGTTTGCTTGTCATAAGGTACATTATGACAGGCAGAGAAGCAAGAGTCACTTGCTACAATTAACGACCTCCGCGCGGCGGCACCCTGGGCTTGCGCGGAGATCGAACTGACAGAGGTATTTATGAACGCCCAAGTTCACTTGCGGGGCGTGCCGTGCCGCTCGGCGTCTTTCTTGTAGCGATGGTGCCGCTCGTGGGGAAGGGCATTCCGGAAAGTTCCCGCGCCGCCGCCCGCGTATCTGTGTCTTGGAAGGGTAGAGGACTGAACATCGCGACGGGCGCCACCGTGGCGTTCTCGGTGCTGACCCACGACCTGCCGGAGGCGACCGCCGTGGGGATCGAGGACGCGGTGGTCCGGGCGCTCGCGGAGCGCCACGATCCGCGAGCCCTGAACGCTATTCAGCGGTTCCGGGTCGGTGCTGGCGTCGTGCACGTTCCGGTGCAACGATGGCCGCATTCGCCCGTGCCGCGGCGCAGATTGCGTCGCCGGAAGGAGGATCCATGTCGTCGGATGGGACGTTCGCAACCGTCGTCGCCGCCTCGATGCTGCTGTTCCTCGGGCATCGTGGCGTTCTTCGGCTATCGGCTGTTCTGGATCATCCTGCCGATCTGGGGATTCTTCTTCGGGCTCCGATCGGGGCCCAGGGCGTCCAGGCGCTCTTCGGCGACGGGTTCCTGTCGACCGGGCTGAGCTGGGTGGTCGCGTTCTTCATGGGCTTGCTGTTCGCGGGGCTGTCCTACCTGTTCTGGTTCATCGCGGTGGCGCTGATGGGGGGCTATGTCGGTTACGGCCTCGTCGTCGGGCTCTTCGGCCTGTTCGGCGTCGAGCTCGGCCCGCTCGTGTGGATCCTCGGCGTGGCCGTGGGAGTGATCTTCGCCGTCGCGACGTTGATGCTGAACCTGCAGAAGTACGTGGTGGTCATCGGCAGCGGATGCTCGGCGCGGCGGCGATCGTCGGCGACGATCCTCACGCTGTTGAACCAGATCGACCCGGTGCAGATGGCCGATCATCCGGTGAAGGTCGTGACCGACGCGGGGTTCGGCTGGTCGCTGCTGTTCCTCGGGGTCGCGGTGGGCGGCGTGTCGTACCAGCTCGCAACCACCCGCTACTACGAGATCGAGCGCTACAACCGCTGGACGGAGTACAACACCGCGACGGCGGCTCCGTAGCGACACACCTATACTCGGTACGTCACCACCGGGGAGCTCGGGCAACCGGGCTGAGAGGTCGGCACAACGCGCCGGCGACCCGGAACCTGACCCAGGTAATGCTGGCGGAGGGAGCCGATGGTTCGTACCGCGATCGTGGTCTGTGCGGGAGGACCCGTGCGCGCGACGCTGCCCACGCTCGATCAGGGCGCGATCGTCATCGCGGCCGACGCCGGCGTGCACGAGGCCGAGCGACTCGGCCTGCACGTCGACCTGCTCGTCGGCGACCTCGACTCGGCCGACCCGGCCGCCGTCGAACGGGTGGAGGCCGCCGGGGGGCGCGTCGAACGCCACCCAGCGGACAAGGACGCCTCGGATCTGGAACTGGCGTTGGTCGCGGCCGCCGTCGCAGGCGCTCGGCAGGTGCTCGTGCTCGGCGGCGACGGCGGCCGCCTCGACCACCTGCTGGGCAACGCCTTCCTGCTCGCGTCGGCGCGATTCGCCGACCTGCGCATCGACGCGGTGCTCGGCGCCGCGCGGATCCACGTCGTGCGGGACGAACGCACAATGGAGGGAACCCCGGCGAGCTGATCAGCCTGTTCGCGGCCGGCGGTCCCGCCCGTGGCTGGTCACCGACGGACTCCGGTGGCGTCTCGACGGCGACGATCTCGTCCGGGATCGACGCGAGGGCTCTCCAACGAGTTCGTCGGGTGCGACCGCGAGCGTCCGCGTCGGCGAGGGGGTGGTGCTCGTGGTTCGACCGGAGCCGGAGACCGATGACGCGCCGCGCGATCCTGGTCGCGCCGCCCTCGCGCTGGTCGCCGTCGCCTGCACGTCGAGCGGCAGGCACCTCGACCTCGCCGGGGGGGCCGGCGCCGGTGACGATCACGCTGCTGACGCACGACTCGTTCGACGTGACGAAGTCGGTCCTGCGCGACTTCGAGGACCGCACCGGGATCACGGTGAAGATCGTCGCGGCGGGCGATGCCGGCCAGCTCGCGAACCGCCTCATCCTCGCCTCGGGGAACCCCGAGGGCGACGTCGCGTTCGGCGTCGACAACGACCAGCTCTCGGAGCTGTTCGCGAAGGACGTCTTCGTCCCGTACGCATCGCCCGGCCTCGCCGACGTCAGCTCGGATCTGCTCCTGGACGACCAGCACCGCGTCACGCCGGTGGATCACGGCGAGGTATGCGTCAACGTCGACACACGTGAGTATCCCGGCGATACATCGATGCCATCCTCGCTCGACGACCTCGCCAGCCCTTCGTTCAAGGATCAGCTCGTCGTCGAGAACCCGTCGACCTCCACGCCGGGCCTCGCGTTCCTGCTGGCGACCGTTGCGGCCTACGGCGACCCCGGGTTCGAGGACTACTGGCGACGGCTCCGCGACAACGGCGTCACCGTGGTCGACGGCTGGGAGCAGGCCTACTTCGGGGAGTTCTCGGGCGCGGGAGGCGGCGAGGGCACGCATCCGCTGGTCGTGTCGTACGCGACGAGCCCCGTGGCCGAGGTGGTGTTCGCCGATCCGCCGATCACGGTGCCACCCACCGCTGTGCTCACCGACACGTGCTACCGACAGATCGAGTTCGCCGGGATCCTGCGCGGCACCGAGCACGAGGCGGCGGCGCAACAGCTGATCGACTTCCTGCTGTCCCGGCGTTCCAGGAGGACATCCCGCTGCGCATGTTCGTCTACCCGGCCTCGGAGAGCGCGACGCTACCGGCGGTGTTCCGACGCAACGCCGCCGTCGTCACCGATCCCTTCGAGCTCCCGTCCGACGAGGTGGCGGCGCATCGAGCCGACTGGGTCGCGCGATGGTCCGACCTGATGGGGCAGTGAGCCGGCGGGCGCGCGTCGCGATCCTCGCCCTGCCGGTCGCGTTCCTGCTGCTGTTCTTCGTCTTCCCGTTCGTCTCGATCGTCTGGGAGGGGACTCGCCTCGGATCGCTCCGCGGTCGTGCGGGTCCTCGGCGAGGAGCGGGTCCGGGACGTGATCCGCTTCACACTGTGGGAAGCGACCCTGTCGACCGTCCTGACGCTCGCGGTCGGACTGCCGATCGCCTACGTCGTGTCTCGGTTCGCGTTCCGCGGCCGGGCTGCGCTCGAGGCGCTCGTCGTGGTGCCGTTCGTCCTGCCGACGGTCGTGGTCGGCATGGCCTTCTCGGGACTCCGCGGATCGCTCGCCGCGATCCTGGCCGCGCATGTGTTCTTCAACGTCGCGGTGGTCGTGCGGGTGGTCGGCGCGGTCTGGGCAACGATCGATCCCGCGCTCGAGGACGCGGCCGAGGAACTCGGGGCGGCGGGCTGGCGTCGCTTCACCGAGGTCCTGCTCCCCCTCGCGCGCCCGGCGATCGTCAGCGCGGCGACGCTCGTATTCCTGTTCACGTTCACGTCGTTCGGCGTGATCCTGCTGCTCGGCGGCCAAGGCCAGACGACGATCGAGGTCGAGATCTTCCGTCGGACATCGCAACAGCTCGACCTGTCGGCGGCGGCTGTGCTCGCGATGGTCCAGCTGCTCTTCGTCGGGGTCTTGCTGACCGCCGACGCGGTGCTCGCCGCGCGCCGTCGGGTGATGCAGACACCGGTCGACGCCGCGCCCCGGCAGCCACGGACGGCCGGCGAGCGGGCGTTCGGGGCGGTCGTGATCCTCGGCGCGTTGCTCCTCGTCGTGCTCCCGCTCTGGCGGCTGGTGCGACGCTCCGTCACGGGCGCGGATGGCTTGACGCTCGCGAACTACCTGCATATCGGCGAGGGTCGGCGGGGCGGCGTCTTCGAGATCGATCCGGCCTCCGCGATCTGGACGTCGGTGCGAACCGCGGCGCTCGCCGCCGTGATCGCGCTGGCGATCGGCGGGCTCGTCTCGATCGGGGTCGCCCTCGGCGCGAGGTCCCGCGGCGTCTGGGCGATCGTCGCGGTGCCGCTCGGCGTCTCTGCCGTGACGCTGGGGTTCGGGTACATCGTCGCGTTCGATCGCTCGCCGCTCGATCTGCGCGGATCGCCATGGCTCGTGCCGCTGGCCCAGGCGCTGGTCGCGCTTCCGTTCGTCGTGCGGATCGTCGCGCCCGCGCTCGCTGCCGCGCACGCGAGCCTCGGCGAGAGCGCCGCCGCCCTCGGTGCCTCGCCGTGGCGGGCGATGCCGAGACGCGACGCTTCCTGCGTGCGCGGGCGCGATACGCACCGGGGCGATGTTCGCCTTCGTCGTCGCCCTCGGCGAGTTCGGCGCGACCGCGTTCCTCGCTCGCGCCGACCGCCCGACCGTCCCCGTCGCGATCGCCCGGCTCCTGGGCCAGCCGGGAGCGGCCTCGATCGGCCAGGCCTCCGCCCTCGCGGTGATCCTGCTGGTCGTGACCGGCGGGGCCGCGCTCGCGATCGGCCGAGGCCGGATCGGCTCGTTCGGGCGAACGTGACATCGCAACGTTTGGGCCCGGAGGAGAGACCATCCGTAGGTATGGACGTGCAGGAGTCAACCGGGACGCAACCGCCGAGGTGGCTGGGGCCGTTGATCGGGCTGGTCACCGCCGGGGTCGCACTCGGGGTCGCGCACCTCGTGGCGGGCTGGGTCAACGCCGCCGCGTCCCCGGTGATCACGGTCGGTGAAGGGGCGATCGACAGCTCCCCGACATGGCTCAAGGACTACGCGATCAGGTCGTTCGGATCCGACGACAAGCGCGTGTTGCTGCTCGGGATCGGCCTGGTGATCGCCCTTGCCGCCGTCGCGATCGGCAACGCCGCGGTTCGGCGGCCGCGCTCGGGCTGGATCGGCCTCGGCGTCCTGGCCGGGGTCGGCGTCCTCGCCGCCCTGTCCCGCCCGGACGCCACCGCGGTCGACGTGGTGCCCGTGCTCGTCGGCGCGGGTGCGGGTGCGATCGCCCTGCGCGCGCTGCTGCACGCGGCCGGGCGCCCCGCGACGGGGGCGGACGATCCGCCGGTCGCCAGCCTCGACCGGCGGCAGTTCCTGTGGACGGCCGGTGTGGGGGCCGTCGTCGCGATCGGCGCCGGCGGGGTGGGCGGGTTCCTGTCGCGTCGATTCCGAGCCGACGATTCGCGCGCATCCGTCCTGATCCCGGCGCCCACGTCACCCGCCGCCGACGCGCCGGCGGGCTTCGACGCGGTCGACGGGATCTCGCCGTTCTTCACGCCGAACGACCGCTTCTATCGCGTCGACACCGCGCTCCTCGTTCCCGCGGTCACCGCCGAGGAGTGGCAGCTCCGGATCCACGGGATGGTCGACCGCGAGGTGACGCTCACCTACGATCAGCTGCTGGCGCGTCGGCTGATCGAGCGCGACATCACGCTCACCTGCGTCTCGAACCCGGTCGGCGGCCACTACCTGGGCAACGCTCGCTGGGTCGGCGCGCCGCTGCGGGATCTCCTTCGCGAGGCTGGGGTCCAACCAGGTGCCGATCAGCTGGTCGGGCGCTCGGTCGATGGGTTCACGGTCGGCACGCCCACCGCCGCGCTGCTGGACGGGCGCGACGCGATGCTGGCGGTGGCGATGAACGGCGAGCCGCTCCCGATCTCGCACGGGTTCCCAGTGCGGGTCGTCGTGCCTGGCCTCTACGGCTATGTGTCGGCCACGAAATGGGTCGTCGACATGGAGCTGACGACCTTCGGCGCGTATGACGCCTATTGGGTCGCGCGCGGGTGGGCGCAGCAGGCGCCGATCAAGACGGAATCACGGATCGACGTGCCCCACGGCACGGTGAGCGTCGGCCAACGGGATATCGCCGGGGTCGCGTGGGCGCAGCATCGCGGGATCGCGGCGGTCGAGGTGCAGATCGACGACGGCCCGTGGCTCTCCGCCGAGCTCGCGCCACAGGACACGACCGATACCTGGCGCCAATGGCGACTGCCCTGGGACGCGCCAGCGGGCGATCACCGGATCGCGGTGCGCGCCACCGATCGCGACGGTGCGGTCCAGACGCCCGATCTGGCGGAGCCGTTCCCCGACGGCGCGACGGGGTACCACACGGTCTCGGTGACCGTGCGCTGAGCTCCGGTAGCCTCCGCTGCATGGACGACCTCGCCCGATTCATGGCCTTCGAACGCCGCCTGCTCGCCGGGATGAGCACACGGGCCGAGCCGTTCGCGCATGGGGTCGCGTACTTCGACGACGACGTTCCGGAACGCTTCATCTCGAACTTCCTGCTGATCAACCCCGGGCAGCCGGCGCTGCCCGCCGCGACGCTGATCGCGGACGCCGATCGCATCCTCGGTGGGTTCCGTCACCGCCTCATCGTCGTCACCGACGAGGCCGACGGCGACCGGCTCGCGCCGGAGTTCGGTGCGGCGGGCTACGTGGCGGAGCCATCCGTCCAGATGGTGCTCCGGCGTCCACCCGACCGCGAGCCCTCGATCGTCGCCGAGGAGTGTTCGTTCGCAGAGAGTCGGCCGCTGACCGAGGAGATCTACCGACGAGAAGGGGGCATCGACGCCGACGGGATCCGTCGCTTCGTCGACCAGCACGAATCATGGGAGCGCGCGATCGGCGCGCGCCGATTCGTCGCCCGCATCGACGGCGTGCTCGCCGGCCAGTGCGAGCTGTACGTCGACGGCACTGACGCGCAGGTCGAATTCGTCGACACCCTCGAAGAGTTCCGGGGGCGCGGCGTCGCGCGTGCGGTGGTGCTCCGTGCCGCGCGAGGCGGCGGGAGACGCGGGCGCAGACCGTGTGTTCATCATGGGGGATGAACACGACTGGCCCAAAGACCTGTACCGACGCCTCGGATTCGACCCGTTGGCACGCCGGTGGGAGTTCCACCGGTGGCCCCCGGCGTGATCGCGATCAGCTGATCGGCCCCACGAAGCCTCGGGCGACGCCCGCTACCGCGATCAAAAACGTCAGGATCTCCCCGACCTGTTCGATCGCGCCCAGGACATCCCCGCTGACACCACCGAGCACGCGGGCCGCCCAACGCGCGATGCCTACCGCGGCCAGACCGGCGAAGGCGGCGGCGATGAAGCCGGCTGCGCCGAGGCAGATCGTCGCTACCGCGATGCCGATCGCACACGCCGTCCATCCGCGCCAGCGCGGCGCGAGCCCGGCATAGGACGAACCGAGCCCCGCGGCGGCGCTCGGGGCGGTCACGACGACCGCCGCGCTCACGCCGCGGGCCAACGCGTGGGCGGCGATCAACGCGAGCAGGCCGGCCCGCGGCGTGAGCGCGGCGATCCCCGCCGCGCGAAGCCCCAGCCCGCCGACCAGGGCCACGACCCCGAAGGCACCCATCCGGGGGTCCTTGAGCACGGGTTGCGGATCGCGGCCGGTCGAGGCCGCGCCGAACGCGTCGGCGGTGTCGCCCAGCCCGTCTTCGTGGAACGCTCCCGTGATCGCCACGGAGACCGCGACGGCCAGCAGGGCGGAGATCGCCGGCGGCCACACCTCGCGCGCGCCGACGTACACGGCGCCGCTCGCGGTCCCGATCAGCGCGCCCACCACAGAGAACCAAGCGATCGAGGCCGCCACATCGGCCTCACCGATCCGAACGCGCACGGGGATCCTGGTCAGGAACGCCACACCCGCCAGGAAGCCGCGCGGCCGGCGCGCGTGGCGCGAGGCGGCCTGCTCCCTCACGCGAGACCCCACTCCTGGAAGGTCGCGACCTCGACGACGCCGATCGCGGCGAGTTGCACGAGCGGCACCGCGGCCAGCGCCCCGGTGCCCTCGCCGAGGCGAAGATCCAAGGTCAACAGCGGCTCCAGCCCGAGCCGCTCCAGCAGTCGACCGTGGCCGGCCTCGGCGCTTCGATGGCCTGCCACGACGTGGCCGAGGGCGTCCGCGCGCACGGATGCGAGCGGCGCGACGGCGGCGGTGACGACGTAGCCGTCAAGGACGACGGGGATCGAACGCCGTCGCGCCGCCACCGTGGCCCCGGCGATCGCCGCGAGCTCGGCGCCACCGGCCTCGCGCAGGATCTGGATCGCGTCCTCAGTCACGGCCCGCACTCGCGCTCGACATGCCTCGACGGCCGCGACCTTGCGCGCGACGCCGGCGTCGTCCAGCCCGGTCCCGCGACCGCACCACTCGGCCGCGGGCTCGTCGAACAGCGTGGCGACGACCGCGGCCGCCGCCGTCGTGTTGCCGATCCCCATCTCGCCGAAGACGAGCAGGTCCGCACCCGCCGTCGCCGCTCGGTCGACGGCCTCGACCCCGGCGCGAACGGCCTCGTCGAACCGCTTCGCGTCCATCGCCGGCTCGATCCGCAGGTCGCCGGTCGGCCGCGCGACGCCGACATCGACCACATCGAGCTCGACGCCGATCGCCTTGGCCATCGCCGCCGACGTCGCCGCGCCCTTCTCGAGGGCGTCCAACATCGCGACCGTGACCCCGGCCGGGTACGCGCTCACGCCGGCCGCCGCCACCCCGTGGTCGGCGGCGAAGACGACGGCGTGCGGCGTTCGCACCGCCGGGCGCTCGGTCCGCTGCCACGCGGCGAGCCATGCCGCCACCTCGTCGAGGCGTGCGAGCGCGCCGGTCGGACGAAGCACCGATTCGGCGCGCGCGGCGACCGCATCCCGGGTGGCCTCGTCCGGCTCCGGCAGATCCCGCAGCAGCGTGTCGAGCAGGCTCATCCGTCTCCCAGCGTCGTCATGGGATCCGAGAGCGTCACCGCCCGCCCCGCCACCATCAAGGCCACCGCGCCCGCCGCGTCCGCGAACACGGCATTCACGCGCCCCAGCAGGTCGCGATAGCGCCGGGCCAGCGGGTGCATGGGCACGATGCCCGCGCCCACCTCGTTGGACACGACGATCGTCGGCGCCCCGCGGGCGGCACACGCCGCCGCCGCCGCCGCGGCCGCCGCGAGCACGTCGTCATCACCGGTCGCGCCGTCGGCCAGCATGTTGGAAACCCACAAGGTCAAACAGTCCAGGATCAACACGTCATCGATCGCGGTCCGTTCGATCGCCGCGACGAGTGCGATCGGCTCCTCGATCACGGTCCAGGCGGCGGGCCGTTCCGCCTGGTGTCGCGCGATCCGCTCGGCCATCTCATCGTCCAACGCCTCCGCCGTCGCGAGCACGGTCACGGATGGTCCGGCGTTCGCGGCGAGCGCGGCAGCGGTGCGCGACTTGCCGCTCGCCGCCCCGCCCAGCAGCACCGTCATGGGCATCAGTAGTCGATCCCTTCGAGGGCGGCCACGCCGTCGTCGAACGCGTGCTTCGTGTTCGCGCTCTCGCTCACCGTGTCGGCCAGCGCTACGAGATCGACGGGCGCGTCTCGGCCGGTCAGCACCACCGAGACGCGCTCGGGACGGTCCCGGAGCGCGGCCAGCACGTCCTCGACCGGGATCCAGGCCCACTGCATCGGGTAGGTGATCTCGTCCAATACGACGAGGTCGTGCTCGCCCGCGGCGATCGTCGCGGCAGCGTGCGCCCAGGCCTGGCGCGCGATGTCGGCGGCGGCCGCCAGGTCCTCGCTGTCCCACGTGAACCCGTCGCCGATCACGGACCAGTCGATCCCCAGACGCTCGCCCGAGAGCCGCTCCCCCGAACGCCAGCGTCCCGACTTCATGAACTGCACGACGGCGACCCGACGACCGTGCCCGACCGCACGCATCGCGATCCCCATGGCGGCCGTGGTCTTGCCCTTGCCGTCGCCGGTGTGGACGATGACGAGCGACGCGACCCGCCGCTCGGCGCGCGGTGGCGCCTCGATCGGCGGGCGCTCGGTCATGGCCGCGCCGCCGTCGGCGCCGCTGCGGGCACGACGATCAGTTCGTCGTTGGGACCTCGCATCACGTGCACCGCCACGCCGTAGTGACGCTGCAGCACATCGGCCCGCAGCACGGTGGCCGGCGGACCGTCGGCGACCAGCTGGCCGTCGACGAGCAGCGCGATCCGGTCGGAGTACCGAGCGGCAAGCGTCAGGTCGTGCATCGCCGACACGACGGTGATCCCCTGTGTGCGACGGAGCTGATCCACGAGCTCGAGCACCTGCAGCTGATGCCCGAGGTCCAGGCCGGCGGTCGGCTCGTCGAGCACGAGCACACGCGCCTCCTGCGCCAGGGCGCGCCCAACGACCGCGCGGTGGAACTCACCACCCGACAGCGTCGTCACGAGGCGGTCCGCCGCCCACGCGAGATCGACCGTGGCCAGCACCCGTGCGGCCTGCTCGTGGTCGCGCCCCGCCTCGGAGCCGAAAAGGGACAGGTGGGGCGTGCGACCGAGCAGCACGTACTCGGCGACGGTCAACGATTCCGGCACGACTGGCTGCTGCGGCACCAGCGCCACCAGGCGCGCCCTCGCGCGGACCGAGAGCTCACGCAGCGATCGCCCGTCCAAAGTCACTGTGCCCGACGCGGGCAGGAGGCCCGCGATCGCGAGCAGCATCGAGGACTTGCCGGCCCCGTTCGGGCCAACGATGGACAGCCACGCGCCCGCGGGCACCTCCAGCGAGACCCCGTGGACGACCTCGCGCCGCCCGCGTGTCACTCGAAGCTCGCGCGCCACGATCACCGGGCACCCCCCGAGCGGCGCAAGACGAACGCGAAGAAGGGGGCGCCGATCATCGCCGTGATCACGCCGATCGGGAGCTCCCCGGGCGCGACGACGGTGCGTGCGAGCACGTCGCACAGGATCAGGAACGAGGCCCCGAACAGGAGCGACAATCCGACGACCTGGCGATGGCTCGCGCCGGTCGCCATCCGCACGGCGTGCGGCACGATCAGCCCGACGAAGCCGATGAGCCCCGCGACCGCGACCGCAGCGGCCGTCGCGAGCGAGGCGGCGATCACGACGATCGCACGGTCGCGCGCCACGTGTGCGCCGAGGCTCGCGGCCTCCAGGTCGCCGAGCGACAGCACCTCGAGCAACCGTCGGGACGCGAGCAGGATGACCGAGGCCAGCACGACCCACGGCAGCGCGAGGAGCACCTCGTGCCACCCGCCGGTCGTGAGCCTGCCGAGGATGAAGGCGTAGACCGCTCGCAGGTCATCGGTGTCGCGCTGCTGCACATAGGTCTGCAGCGCGGTGAGGAATGACGCGACCGCCACCCCTGCGAGCAGGAGCGAGGTGGACGTGCGACCCGCCGCCCGGGTCGAGGCCATCAGATACGCGAGTCCGACCCCGCAGAGTGCCCCCGCGAACGCGGCGGCCGGCAGCGCCAGCGGCGCATCGGACACACCGAGCACGATCACCATCGTCGCGCCCAGCCCTGCGCCCGCCGCCGAACCGAGCAGGTAGGGGTCGGCCAGCGGGTTGCGGAACGCGGCCTGGTAGGCGCAGCCCGACACCGACAGGGCGGCGCCGACGAGTCCGGCAAGCACCACCCTCGGCAGGCGGAGCTGGGCGAGGATCGCCCGTTGCTGCTCGGTCAGGGTGCCGGCCCCGACCATCCAGCCGAGGATCCCGATCGGCGGGATCCGGATCGCGCCCGCGAACAGGCCGATCAGCACGGAAACGAACAACACGGCGAAGCCGACGACCGTCCAACGCACCATCCGGCGCCTGGCGCTCGAGGCCGGCGGCCCCGATCGCTCGGGCGCCAACTGGGCGCCTTCCAGCCGTGCGGCGTGCCTCATGCGGCCTCCTGTTGCTGCACGGTGTCTCCGACCTGTTGCAGCAGTTGGACGATCCGCGGTCCCCACCGGGAGGCGACGTCGTCATCCAGCTCGACGACGCCGCCGTCCGCCACGGCCGCCAGGTTGCTCCACCCTGGTCGCTTCGCCACACTCGCCGCGTCCTGGCCGCAGCATTTCGTGTCGGCGAGCAGGATCAGGTCGGGATCGGCTGCCACGACGTACTCGGCGGACAGCTGCGGGATACCCGGAGCTCGCGCCCTTCGCCTCATCGGCGATGTTCGTCAGCCCGAGCAACCCGAGCAGGTTGCCGATGAAGGTGTCGGAGGTCACGGAGTAGTACGTGTCGTCCAGCTCGTAGTAGTAGGTCATGCCCGACCCGGCGTCGCCGACCGATGCGGTCACGGCGGCGACCTCGGCCTGCAGGTCCTGGACCTCCGCCGTCGCCTCCGCGTCGTGTCCGGTGATCTGCCCGAGCTGCTGGAGCTGCGCGTACACATCGTCGATCGTGACGGCGGCGGGTTGCTGGATCGCGGGGATGTGCAGCTTGTCCAATGACTTCTGGAGGTCCCCAAGGTCGTCCGCATACACGACGAGGTCCGGCTCATAGGCGGCGATCGCCTCGACGTTCGGCTCGTACGCCGAGAGCTCGGTCGTGGGGGCCTCGGCCGGGTAGTCGGAGTAGCTGTCGGCGGCGACCACCTGCTGGCCCGCGCCAACCGCGAAGAGCATCTCGGTGGCCGTGGGCGACATCGACACGATCTTGGTCGGCGCCGCATCGAGCGTGACCGAGCCGTTGGCGGCCTCGACCGTCACCGGGAAGGGCGTCGCACTCGTGCCAGCCGCGGCGGCCGAGGTGGACGAACTCGAGGACGCACACGCGGACGCGACGAGGCCGAACGCGAGCAGGAACAGACTCCCGAGGCAACGGATCCGGTGCACAGGTGACTCCTTCCCGGCCGAGCGCGCGGCCGTCGGACTCAGCCCCCCGGCAGGTTTCCTGACTCCCGGATCGTCGCTTCCCCGGCCTTCCCAGGGTCGTCGCCGCCTGGCCAGATAGCCTGCGACGCACCAACCCCAGTGGTTTCCGTCGGGTACGCTCCCCGGTCACAGTGGCGCGACCGTGCCGGATTCACACCGGCTTCCCTACGGGACCGCACCATGCGGCCCCGCCCGAACGACGCGCGTCGCTCGGTCACCACGGGGCGTTGCTCGTTGCGGGCGCATCGTGACACATGGGGGTGACCGGCGCCAAACACCGGTCGGTCGCGCAGCTGGTGAGGGTCGATTAGGGTTCCGCCGGGAGGTGGTTCGATGGATGACGTAGATGTCTTCGCAGGCAGAGTGTTCGGATCGATCCAGGGAGCGATGGAGCTCGCGGGGATCTACCTCGGCGACAAGCTCGACCTCTACCGGGCGGTTGCGGATGCTCCGGCGACATCGGCCGAGCTTGCCGAGCGCGCCGGCATCCACGAGCGCTACGCGCGTGAATGGCTCGAGCACCAGGCCGCCAACGGCTACCTGCTCGTCGACGATGCAGAGGCCGACGCGGCGGGTCGACGGTACGCGCTGCCCGACGCGCACGCCGCGGTGCTGCTCGACCGCGATTCGCTGGCCTACTCCGCAGGCGTCGCGCGGGCGCTGATCGCGGCCATGCAGGCGATGCCGGAGTTGATGACCGCGTTCCGAACCGGGGGCGGCGTCACCTGGGACCGATTCGGCGACGACATGCTCACCGGCCAGAGCGACACGAATCGGCCGCTGTTCCTGTCCAAGCTGGGCAGGGAGTGGATCCCGCAGCTGCCCGGCGTCGACGACGCGCTGCGCGCCGGGGGGCGGGTTGCCGACATCGGCTGCGGCACCGGCTGGTCCTCGATCGCGATCGCGCTCGCCTACCCGGAGGCCACCGTCGACGGGTACGACATCGACGAGTGGTCCGTCGACCGCGCGCGCGAGAACGCGATCGCGATGGGCGTGCACGATCGCGTCGCCTTCCACGATCGCGACGCCGCCGAGGCGGATGCGGGCGACGGGTACGACCTCGTCCAGGCGATCGAGTGCATCCACGACATGCCCTATCCCACGAAGGTGCTGTCGGCGATGCGGCGGCTCGCGGCCGACCGAGGGCTCGTGATGGTCGTCGACGAGGGCGTCGCCGAACGGTTCGAGGCGCCCGGGAACGATGTCGACCGCTTGATGTACGGCTTCAGCCTGCTCGTATGCCTGCCCGACGGGATGAGCAGTCCTGGATCGGTCGGCACCGGCACCGTGATGCGACCCGACACGCTGCGCGGCTACGCGCAGGAAGCCGGGTTCGCCGATATCGAGGTCCTGCCGATCGAGCACGACGTTTTCCGCGCGTACCGCCTCGTGGGCTGACGCTCCGCCGATCCTCCGCTCCCTCACAGGGGGTCCCCAGCTTCGGGTGCTGGACTTCGGGTGGAGCCACCGGGACCGGCCCGGCGGCATCGGCACCAGGAGGACCCATGTACCCGAACGGACCAACCGGACCCGGGATGCCCGGGGGAACCATGCACCCGGACATGGCGCAGTTCGTACAGCACGACGCGTGGTGGAGCGGACCGGCGCACCTGCTACCACTGCTCCTCCTCGCGGTCCTGATCGGCGTCATCGTCTGGGGCGTCCTGCGGCTCACCTCGCAGTCGGCGCCCGCACTCGCGGGGGTGGGAGCGCCGATGGGCCCGCCGCCGGCGCTCCCGCCCCGCGACCACGCCCAGGAAGAACTGCGCGTCCGCTACGCTCGCGGCGACATCGAGCGCACCGAGTACCTGCAGCGCGCCACGGATCTGGGCATCGTCGAGACCGGCACGGACGGCGAACCCGATCCCCTCCCGGGGTCGCTGCCCGACCAACAGGAGTGAACGTGACCGGATCGACGACCGAGACGGGGCCCGGCGCGAACGCGCCGGGCCCCGTCGGCGTGCGCGTGCTCGTCGTCGACGACGAGGCGGCGATCGCCGACCTCGTCGCGACGGCGCTGCGCTACGAGGGCTTCGAGACGATCACCGCCGGCGACGGTCGCGCCGCGCTCGAGGCCGTCGAGTCGTTCCGGCCCGATCTGGTCGTGCTCGACGTGATGCTGCCCGACCTCGATGGATTCGAGGTCCAGCGACGACTCGGCGATCGCGGCGTCCGGGTGCCGGTGTTGTTCCTGACCGCCCGCGACGCCACCGAGGACAAGGTCCGCGGACTGACCCTCGGCGGCGACGACTACGTCACGAAGCCGTTCAGTCTGGAAGAGCTGGTGGCCCGCATCCGTGCGGTCTTGCGCCGAGCCGAGGGGGCCGTCGGACGAGCGAGCGCCTCGTGTTCGAGGACCTCGAGATGGACGAGGAGGCCCACGAGGTCTGCCGGGCCGGGCGCCCCGTCGACCTCACGCCGACCGAGTTCGCCCTCTTGCGGTATTTCTTGCTGAACCCCCGCCGCGTGCTGTCGAAGGAGCAGATCCTCGACCACGTCTGGCACTACGACTTCGGCGGCGACGCGTCGATCGTCGAGACCTACATGTCGTACCTGCGCAAGAAGCTCGAGACGCAGGGCCCCCGGCTGTTGCACACCGTGCGCGGCGTCGGCTATGTGCTTGCGGCTTCCCAAGGACTGACGATGTCGCTGCGCGCGCGGTTGCTGATCGTCACGGTCGGGTTGGTCGCGATCGGTCTGCTGGTCTCCGATGTCGTCACCTACCGCGCCCTCGCCACGTCGCTGAGCCAGCGCGTCGACGAGCAGCTCCAGCAGGCACAGCAGTTCGCGATCGACGCCTTCCGACAGGACGGCCCCGGGGGACCGTTCGAAGGGTCGCAGGGGTCGCCCGGCGATATCGGTCCGCCCTCCGGCACGTACGCGGCGCTGCTGGATGCGGCGGGAACCGTCGTGCGGAGCACCTTCTTCGACTATCACGGGGCGGTGTCGCCCGCGCCCCCGACGCTGCCGGCGGGACTGCCCGGATCGACCGCCGACGGCACGGGCACGACGGTGTTCGCCGCAAGCTCGAGCGACGGGATCGACTACCGCGTGCAGGCGACCGGTCCCCTGCCGGACCGGGGCACGCTCGTCGTCGCGATCCCCCTCACCGAGATGCAGGCGACGCTTCGTCGGCTCCTCGGGATCGAGCTCCTCGTGACCATCGCCGTGATCGTCCTGGTGGCGGGGCTGGCATGGTGGCTGGTGCGGGTGGGGCTGCGACCGCTCGAAGGGATCGGTGCGACCGCCGGGGCGATCGCGGCCGGCGACCTGTCGCGGCGGGTCGAGCCGGCCGACGATCGCACCGAGGTCGGACGGCTCGGGACCTCGCTCAACGCGATGCTGGCCCAGATCGAGGTCGCCTTCGAGGAACGCCGTGCATCGGAGGCACGGCTGCGGCGCTTCATCGCCGACGCGTCGCACGAGCTCCGGACGCCACTGACGTCGATCCGCGGCTACGCCGAGCTGTTCCGCCGGGGCGCGGACACGCGCCCGAGGATCTCGCCACGTCGATGGCGCGGATCGAGGCGGAGGCCGAGCGCATGGGCGTCCTCGTCGACGACCTGCTGCTGCTCGCCCGTCTGGATCAGGGCCGTCCGCTCGACCGGGAACAGGTCGACCTCGCGCAGGTGGCCGCCGACGCGGTCGATGCCGCTCGCGCGATCGACCCCGCGCGACCGATCGAGCTCGACGCGGCGGCGCCGGCGGTCCTGTCCGGTGACGCGGGTCGACTGCGGCAGGTCCTCGACAACCTCCTGGAGAACGCCCGCGTGCATGTCCCGGACGGCACGCCGACACACGTCCGGGTCGGCGTCGACGGCGGCGAGGTGGTGCTCACCGTGGCCGATGACGGACCCGGCATGGACGCCGACACCGCCGCGCGCGCGTTCGAGCGCTTCTACCGCGGCGATCCTGCGCGTTCGCGGGCGACGGGGGGCGCGGGCCTCGGACTGTCGATCGTTGCCGCGATCGTGGAGGCGCATGGCGGCTCGGTGGCGCTGCTGCCCACCGACACGGGTGCGACGTTCGAGGTTCGGATCCCGACCGAAGGTTAGAGGGCCGTCGCGCTGAGATGCACCAGCCGCGACACCGCCCGGTACGGGTCGCGCCGACCGGCATCGCGCTCGAGCGCCAGCAACGCGTCGAACGCGTCCGGGGAGAGATCGTCGGCCGCACCGTCGGAGAACAACCGCACACCCGCCCATGAGTCGAGACGCCAGCCGGAGGCGGCGAGCATCCGCTCCCATTCCCGCACGGACCACGACCGGTTGCGGATGCCGAGGTTGCCGGCGGCGACGGGATCGTCCAGGACGCGGCGGGCCTCCTCGAAGCCGCCCGAGAGGCCAGGGCGCATCGAGAGCGCGTCGCGGTTCTTCTCCAGCAGCGAGAGGACACCCCCATCGCGGGTGACCGAGCGCAAGCGTCGCAGCTCGCGAGCCGGATCCTCGGTGTACAGCAGGACCGCATGACAGCAGATGGCGTCGAACGGTCCGGGTGCGCGCGCGGGCGCGTCCTCGATCGATCCGGCGACGATGGCCACGTCGAGCCCGGTCGCCGCGAGTCGATCTCGCGCCACGCGCCGCATGCCATCAGAGGGCTCCAGCATCGTGACCACGTATCCGCGTTCGGCGAGCGGGGCCGCGATCGGCCCCCGAGCCCCCGCCCGCGTCGAGGATCCGGGCCGGCGGCGGTGGCAGCGTTTCGTCGAGCCGCTCCAGCACCAGGGCGAGTCGCACCCGCCCCCTGGTCGTCGCGTAGTGCCCGTCGAACCACTCGGCACGCTCGTCGAACGTCGGCTCCACAACGCTCACACTATCGACGTCCCCGGCCTCCTCCGCGTGCCGGAGAAGGCGTAGGGTGGAACCTCATCGTCGACCGGATGTCGGAAGGAGCCCCTCGATGGCGAACAAGGACAAGGGCGGCAAGAGCAGCAAGACGGCCGCGAGCAAGACCCTCAAGGAAAAGCGTGCAGCCAAGGCCGCGAAGAAGGGGAAGAAGACCGGCTCGGTTTAGCCCCGCGGACGCTGCCGCGCCCGGGAGCGGTTGCGATCCCGAGTGTTCGGCCGCGCCGGCACGGGCCGCGGGGCGAGCCCCGCGTGCGCGAACTCCGTGTCGAGCTTCAAAGCCTTCGCCATCAGCGCGACGTCGCGTCGCTGCTCGGGTGTCACGAACGTGATCCCCGTGCCGCTGCGGCCCGCGCGTGCGGTACGCCCGACCCGGTGCACGTAGGTCTTGTCGTCGCCGGGCGGGTCGAAGTTGATCACGTGGCTGATGTGCTCCAAGTCCAGTCCGCGCGCGGCGACGTCGGTCGCCACGAGCACATCGCTTCGACCGGCGGCGAAGTGACCGAGAGCCCGTTCGCGCTGCCCTTGGTTCATGTCGCCGTGCAGCGCCCCGGCGCGGAAGCCTTCCTTCTTCAGGTTGCGCGCGAGCTTGTCGGCACCGCGCTTCGTGCGCGTGAAGATCAGGGTCAGCCCTCGATCGGCCGCGAGCTCGCGGACCAGGGTCGAGAACTTGTCTGTGTGCGCGACGCCGATGAATCGGTGGGTCGCCTCGGACACGGTCGGGCGCTCTTCCTTGATCTTGTGCAGCACGGCGTTGCGGGTCGAGCCCTCTGCGAGCTTGGCGATCTCGCCCTCCAGGGTGGCCGAGAACAGCATCGTCTGCCGGTCCGCACGCAGGAGCGCCAGGATGCGGCGCACGTCCGGCAGGAACCCCATGTCGAGCATCCGGTCCGCCTCGTCCAACACCGCGATCCGCACACGATCCAGGCGGATCATCTTGCGCTCCACGAGGTCGAGCAGCCGGCCCGGGGTGGCGATCAGCACGTCGGCGTGACGGGCGCGCTTGGCCTGCGGGCCGATGCCCACACCGCCGTACACCGCTGCTATCTCGAGCTGTTTCACGTCCGCGATCGCGCGGAACTCCTCGGTCACCTGGCTCGCCAGCTCGCGGGTCGGCGCGAGGATCAACGCTTGCGGTGAACGGCCCGAGTGCTCCAAGCGCTCCACGATCGGGATCGCGAAGGCCAGGGTCTTGCCGCTGCCGGTCCGGGAGCGCGCCTGGATATCGCGTCCCGCCATCGCGTCGCGGAGCACGAGCGCCTGGATCGGGAATGCGCTGGGGATGCCGCGCATCGCCAGCGCGTCGGCCACCGGCTTGGAGACGCCGAGGTCGATGAACATGATCGGCTCGGCGCCGTCGTGTTCGGGCGTGCGCGAGGCACGCGTGGTCGTACTGGTCATGGTGGGGATACCGCCTTCTGCTCGAATGCGAGCGTCATCGTTCGACGCGTGCCGCGTGGCTGAGGCGGGTGCGCCGGATATCGGGCAGGGGCCTCGATATCGGTGAGTGGGAGGTGCGGCGCCGAACCTCAACCGTTCGGCGCGACTCCGGCAGTGTACCGGGTCCCGCAGGCCTTCGATCGCCGAGGCCTACTCCCCAACGGGTAGAAGGAAATCGTTTGTCCAAGTATGCGCTCGGAGGGGTTGCGATGCATACCGCCTCCGTGCATCTTTCGCCGGCTCGCCGACGCTGCTCCCGACCCTCAGGATCCTCCCCTTCACGCTGTAGCGGGGCCAACACTCCCCGCCAGCGGGTGCTTGCACCCCCTGAATGCAGGTGCCCCGAGGATCGTGTCCATGCAACCCGACCCAGTACCGTCGTCATGCCCAGACACCTTCAAGGAGGGGTTCATGAAACGAGCGTTCGCCGCGACAGCCGTCGCGACCCTGCTCCTCGCCGCCTGCTCGAGCTCGAGCTCGAGCACGGGGGCCGCCAGTTCGCCGTCGGCGAGCGGCACCGCCGATGCGATCACGATCCAGCTGACCGAGTTCGACTTCCTGATGCCGGAGACGATCCCGGCGGGCGTGCAGACCCTGCACGTGGAGAACATCGGCGGGATGCCGCACTTCGTCGAGTTCCAGGCGATCAAGGGGAACAAGACCGACGAGGACATCCAGGCCTTCCTGGACGATCCCGAGCTCAGCAACGGACCGCCGCCTTCCTGGGCGACCGATGCGGGGATCCCCAGCATCAGCCTGATCTCGCCCGGCGAGTCCGCCGATATCGCGATCGACCTGCCGGCCGGTCGATACGCGGCGTTCTGCTGGATGCCGGACGCCCAGGGCAAGCCACACGCTCTCGACGGCATGCACCACGTGTTCGAGGTCACCGGCGACCCCACCGGCTCCTTCGCCCAAGCGGACAACACCCTGACCTGGAACGGAACGCAGGTGGAGGGCATGCCCGAGACCGTGCCGGTCGGCACGCAGTCCTTCGCGCTGGAGAACACCTCGAGCAAGCCGGGTGAGATCACGTTCGTCCGCGTACTCGAGGACGCGCCCATCGACCAGGTGGTGCAGGACGTCGGCGCGTGGTTCAACAGCATCTATGCCGGACCGCCACCCGCCGCGTTCCTCGGTGGGTTGAACAACATGCAGTCGGACATCGGCGTCAACGGGGTGGCGACCGTGACGTTCGCCGATGGCGTCTATGCGATCGGCGGCCCCGGAAAGGCGAAGCCGATCCTCTTCACGGTAGGAACAGGTGGGTACCCGAGCCCGTCGGCGTCGGCGGAGCAGGCCACCTGCACGCCCGATGGCACCGATCTGTCGCTCTCGGCGTCCTCGATCGCGTTCGACACGAATTGCCTGGCCGCGCCCGCGGACACGGCGTTCACGATCGCGTTCGACAATCAGGATGCGAGCGTGCCCCACAACGTGGCGATCTATCCCGAGGGAGACGGCGCCAAGGCCGTGTTCACCGGCGATCTCGTGACGGGTGTTGCCGACACGACGTACGAGGTGCCGGCGCTCGATGCGGGCACCTACCGCTTCCAGTGCGACGTCCACCCGACGATGAGCGGCACGTTCATCGTCGGCTAGGCAGCACGGGGCGTCTTGGCGGGCCGGGCGCTTCGCGCCCGGCCCGCCCTTCTTACGGCTACCAGTAGCGCGCGGTCGCCATGCAGGCCACCGCGAGGAACAGCAGCAGCAGGTCGATCTTCGAGGACCGCTCGATCGCGGCGCCCAGCCGCTCGGGTCTCCGCGGCCTGCTCGGGGCTGGGCGGTCCGCCCGAGGCGGCAACCTCGTCGCCGAGGTCGACCAGCTTCTCCACGTTGTTCCCGACCCCGTGCAGGCCCTCGAACATCGCGATCGTCGCGAGCACGCCGCCCAGCAACAGCACCTTGGCCTCGGTGAGGTCCCACCACGCCTGCAGCCCCGCCTGGTTCGCGTGGTAGAGCCACATGATCCAGCCCGCGGAGACGGCGGTGATCGCCAGCCCCGTAATGGTCGTCGTCACCTTGCGTTCCTTGACCGCGACGTGCATCACCGGTACCGATGCCGGCCCGACCTTCGCCGCCGCGGGTCCGACGAACAGGCTGAACAGGAACGCCGAGCCGAACCACAGCGCCCCCGCGATGATGTGGACGAACCGGAACACCAGGAAGAACGTCGATGACGCGAGCATGCATCCCCTTTCGCGGGCGACCGAACTGCCGGCAAGCCTATCCCGGGTGAGATCCGGCGCAGCGCAACCGGTCGATGGTCCCGAGATCCGGTGGGCGCATGGCAGGCGCGGCCCATCGGCGCTACGGTCAGAGTGTGGATGCGACCAACGCGACCGACGATGGGGAGGCGAGCGGCATGCAGGCCTTCGTGGTGTACGAGTCGATGTACGGCAACACCGCCAAGATCGCCGAGGCGATCGGCCGCGGGCTGGCCGAAGCCGACATGACCGTCCGCGTGGTGCCGTTTCAGCAACTGGCGGTCGAGCAGGCCGTCGACGCCGACCTGTTGATCGTCGGCGGACCCACGCACGCCCACGGGATGAGCCACGAAGCGACGAGGGACACGGCACGGAGCGACGAAGAGAACACCTTCGATGAACCGGCCCCTGAGCCCGGGCTCCGGCAGTGGCTGCACGACCTCCCGGAAGGTGCGGCGCGCCCGGCGGCCGCGTTCGACACCCGCCTGCACGGACCGGCTCTGTTCACGGGGAGCGCCGCCAAGCACATCACGAACTGGCTCGAGGACCGCGGGTTCCAGATCGCCTCGGAGCCCGAGAGCTTCTTCGTGACGAAAGACAACGAGCTGGTGGCGGGTGAGGAGGCGCGCGCGCAGACGTGGGCGGCCGACACCGCGCGGCTGCTCGAGCAGGTGCTCGACACGCCCGAGTGACGCTCAATCCTCGTCGGCGCGGCGAAGCAGCTTGGTCCGGGCGCGACGCTTCTTCGCGGCGATGCGGCGTTCCGTCGCCGCCCTGCTGGGCTTCGTCGGTTGTCGGGCAGGAGGTGGGGGCGCGATCGCCTTCGCGAGGACCGCGACGAGGCGCTCTCGCGCCGCCTCCCGGTTCTGCAGCTGGGAGCGCTGTGCGGACGCGCGCACCGTGAGCACTCCGTCGACCAACCGGCCGCGCAGGCGTTCGAGCGCGCGGGCGCGCTGCACGGGTCCGAGGGCGGTCGTGCGTCCGACGTCGAAGCTCAGCTCCACGCGGGAGTCGGCGGTGTTGACCGACTGCCCGCCCGGCCCCGACGACCGGCTGAAACGCCAGTGCAGCTCGCGCTCGGGGATCAGCACGGAGCGCGTGACCCGCAGCGGACCGTTCACCGTCATGCGCCAACGATAGGCGACGCCGCAGGCGGGTTCGAGGCGCTCGCCTACGCGTCGCTCGCGACCGGCCGGCGCACCGGCACGCCGACGATCAGGTTCGCCGTCGCGCCGGCGACGAAGCCGAGCGCCACGCCGCCGAGCACGTCGAGCGGGTTGTGTGCGCCAAGGTAGATCCGTGCGAACGCGATCATCGCCACAACCACCCACGGCACGAGGCGCCACCAGCCACGCAGGTACGGGGTGATCGTCCACGCCAGACCGGTCGAGAGGATCACATGGCCGGATACGAACGACGCCCCCGTCGTGGCGGTCGATCCTCGGACGATCGCGTTCGGCTCGGTGATCGCGGGGCGCTCGCGGAAGACGAGCTTCCAGACGCCGCGCTCGATCAACAGCTTCAGCACGGTGACGAGCGCCGCCGCTGCGGCCAGGCGCCATCGGCGCAGCAGAAGCGCCACCACGACGACGACGGGCCCGATCGCCAGGACACCCAGGTACTGCACCGCGTTGCCGACCTGTTCGAACGAGGAAGACAACCCGTTGATCGCCTCGAAGACCGACCGCTCGACCGAGCCCACGCGTCCGTTGTGGGCGATCGCGGCGCACACGGCGAAGACGAGACCGCCCGCGACCAAGGCGGCGACATCGACACGTCGGCGCTCGAAGCTCTCGGACATCCACCCCCCTTTGGCGCAGGATAGGCGGCAACCCGCTATCGCGCGACCGGGGCGATCGAGGGCGGCGGCCCCGTCCGCTCGAACGCCTGCGCGACACGGAGGACTCGGGCGTCGTCCCCGGGACGGCCCACGATCTGCACCCCGACCGGCAGCCCCTCCCCCGTGAACCCGCAGGGCACCGAGATCGCCGGGCCGCCGAGCACCGTGACGCTCCAGCACGACTCCATCCAGTCGAGGTAGGTCGGCATCGGCACGCCGGCGACCACGGTCGGATATTCGATCTCGATCGGGAACGGCGGCACCTGCGACACGGGCTGCACGAGGACGTCGACATCGTCGAAGAAGGCGGCGGCGCGGCGGCGGATGTCGGCCAACAGCGAACGCGCGTGCGCCGTGTCTTGATCCGTGAGCGCCAGACCCGCCTCGATGTTCCAGATCACCGTGTCCTTGATCTCCGCGCGGTGATCCGCGAGCAGCGGTCCATAGTCCGTCGCGAAACCCTCGGCCCGCAGCGTGAAGAAGACCTCGCGCGCGCCGGCGAGGTCGGGATAGGCGGGCTCCACCCGGCACCCCAGCCCCTCGAAGCGAGGCAGCGCCGCATCGACGATCGCGACCACCTCGGGTTCGACGGGCATCGCGCCGGCGCAGGCGGGGGCCCAGGCGACGCGCAGCCCGGCGAGGTCCGCCGCCTGCGCCGGCGCTATGGCCAGGTCGGGGCGGCCGGCCATGACCGACAGCAGGAGGGCCGCGTCCTCGACGGTTCGCGCCATCGGTCCCTCGACGGAGAGGTCGTCCGGATCCACCTCGGGCTCGGAAGGAACGAGCCCGAGCGAGGGGCGGAACCCGACGACGTTGCAGAACCCGGCTGGGTTCCGCAGCGATCCGCCGAGGTCGCTGCCGTCGGCGATCGGCACCATCCCGCTCGCCACAGCCGCCGCCGCGCCCCCCGAGGAGCCGCCGGCGCTCCTCGACGGATCCCACGGGTTCCGCGTCGGTCCGAACACGGGATTGAACGTGTGGGAGCCCGCGCCGAACTCGGGGGTGTTGGTCTTGCCCAGCAGGATGGCGCCGGCGTCGCCGACCCGCGACACGAACGGCTCGTCACGGTCGGGGACATGGTCCGCGTAGATCGGCGAGCCGTAGGTCGTTCGGATCCCGGCGGTGTCGGCGAGGTCCTTGTGTGCGATCGGCAGCCCGTGCAGCGGGCCAACAGGCCCGCCGCGAGCGAAGGCCTCGTCCGCCGCCTTGGCCTGCGCCATCGCACGCTCGGGCACCAAGGTGACGATCGCGTTGATCGACGGGTTGGTCTCTGCGATCCGATCGAGATGCGACGCAAGCACCTCGCGGGCCGATGCCTCGCCGGTGAGCAGCGCGCGGGAGAGATCGGTCGCGGATCGCCGCCACAGTTCATCCATCGCAGGGCAGCCTACGCCCGTCGGAGAGACCCGATAGCGTGCGTGTATGCAGGCGATCGACGACAACCAGCGCCGCGCACGCCTGGCGATCCGCCACGGGCTCGCGAAGCCATTCGACACGGTGGATGAGGCCGCGGCCGAGCTGGTCGGCATCCATGCGACCGACCCCGCCACGGTCTATCTGGCGGCCCGCACGCGGGTGCAGGACTTCGTACACGCTGATCTGGAGACGTCTCTCTACGAGCGACGTTCGCTGGTGCGCATGCTCGGCATGCGGCGCACGATGTTCGTCGTCCCGGTCGATCTCGCCGCGGTCATGGACGAAGCCTGTACGAAGGCGCTCGCGCCGCCGCAGCGCCGGCGGTTGATCGCGATGCTGGAAGACCAAGGGGTGGCGCGCGACGGCGCGCGGTGGCTGCGCCGCGTCGAGCGCGACACGATGGCGGCGCTGCATGAGCGTGGCGAGGCCACCGCGACCGAGCTCACCGAGTCCGTGCCGGCGCTCGGCAAGAAGCTTTCGTTCGGCGAGGGCAAGACGTGGGGAGCGCAGGTCGGCGTCTCCACCCGCGTCCTGTTCCTCCTCGCGACCGACGGAAGGATCGTCCGCGGCAGGCCGCGAGGCTCCTGGCTCTCGAGCCAGTACCGGTGGGCCCCGACCGATGTGTGGCTCGGGGCGCCGCTCGAAGCGCTCGACCACGACGTCGCCGCCGCGGACCTGCTCCGTCGTTGGCTGCACGCCTTCGGGCCCGGTTCGATGGCCGATATCCGCTGGTGGACGGGCTGGACCGCGCGCCAGGCCAATGCGGCCCTCGCGTCCCTCGAGGTCGCGGATGTCGCCCTGGACGGCGGCGCCACCGGGTACGTCCTGGCCGATGACGTCGCGCCCCTGCGGCCGCCGAAGCGCTGGGTCGCGTTCCTGCCGAGCCTCGACCCGACGATCATGGGTTGGAAGGAACGCGACTGGTACCTGGGCGCGCACGGCTCCGCCGTGTTCGACCGCAACGGCAACGCGGGACCGACGATCTGGGCCGACGGCAGGGTGATCGGTGGCTGGATGCAGACGGAGGACGGCACGGTTGCGACCAAGATCCTCGATTCGGTCGATCGCGCGACCACGCAGCGGGTGCGTGGCGAGCGTGATCGCCTCGCCGCCTGGCTCGGGGACGCGCGCGTCATCCCGCGGTTCCGAACCCCGATCGACAAGGAGCTCACTCGGTAGCGGCGTGCTCGTGCATCTCGGGGACCAGCAGCAGCGCCCCGACGAAGAACCCGACCGCCCCGAGGAACGTCCCGAGGTTCGCAACCGGGATGTTGGCGATCTCGCCGGTCTCGGGGTTGATATACGCGGCGAACGCCGAGATGAGGAAGGCGATCGATCCGCCGAGGTTCATCGCCACGATCCACCACGAGACGCTGCGCGCCATGACGGCCCACCACCGATGGCAAACTTCGAACCAGGCGAGCGAGCTCGCGATCATGAAGGCGATCGACCCGAGCATGTCCGGTCGCCAGATCAGCCGGTGCGCCTGCGCCGCATCCAAGGCATTCCGTGTCGCGGCGAAGGTGCTGATGTTGAAGAACAGCGTGCCGATGGACTGCACCCCGCATGCCCACCAGTCGATCCGCTCGGGCTGCCACGCGATCCAGCGCCTTCGCCCGCGCGCGCCGCCGGCCGCGTCGGTCGGCGCGTTGATCGCCTGCAGGAACTGCAGGTAGCCAGCGCTCGTGAAGAAGATCGACCCGGCGAAAAACGTCATCGCGTCCGCGGGCCCCCCGACGGCGTCGGCGTACGCCGGTACGACACCGAGCCCGAACAGGAACGACCCGATCGCGAACAACAGCGCGATCCACCAGCCGATCGCGTGCGGCTGCCACCACACGCTCCCGGGTCGAAGCCCCGTGTCGTGCTTCCGATGCCCTCGAGACGACCATTCTCGGCGCGTCCCGTCGGCCAGCCGATACGCCTCGCGGGTCACGAACGGTCCGAGCCCCTGCCGGTCCTCGACCGACCAGCCATCGGGCACGTCGACGGGTGCCCGCGCCTTGGTATCCACGGCGGGCAGTCTGACAGGCTTCCCACCTATGCTGCCCACATGACCATCGAGACGCACCGTCTGGTGCTGCGCGAGCTCGAGACGGCCGATCTCGACGATCTCGCCGCGATGTTCGCCGACGAGGAGGTCATGCGGTGGATCGGTGGGGGCGGGGTCCTCGGACGCGAGGTGGCGGCCGGCATGATCGATCGCCAGCGGCAGCACTACGCCGAGCGAGGTTGGGGCCAATGGGCGACCGTCGAGCGCGCATCGGGTCGCATGATCGGTGTCTGCGGCCTGATCCTGTGGCCGTCCATGGGCGGTCGCGAAGAGTTGGAATTGGCATACCTGCTCGCCCGGGCGGACTGGGGCAAGGGGTTCGCGACCGAGGCCGGCACGGCCATCCGCGAGTACGGCCGCGCGATCCGACCCGATCTCGTCTCGCTCATCTATCCGGACAACGCGGCGTCGATCAACGTTGCCCGGAAGCTCGGCATGGCGTGGGAGAAGGAGGTCGAGCTCGAGGGCAGCATGCTCGGTCTCTACCGGCTGGGCGCGGCCTCCACGGCCGGCATGGCTACCCCGTGACGGGCTCGCCCGTCACCGTCACCCGCTCGATCAGCGACGCGGCCTTCACATGGCCGGGGTCGGCTCGAACGGCGGTGGCGATCCGCCCCATGCGTGCCGCAAGATCCTCGTCGCCGAGCAAGCGATCCACGGCGCCGGTCAGTTGCGCCGGCTCCCAGTCGTAGGTCGGCAGCCGCACACCGAACCCCGTCTCCTCGAGCCGCTGCGCGTTGTCGTACTGATCCCAGAACAACGGCAGGCCGATCATCGGCAACCCGAAGTGGAAGCCCTCACACGTCGTGTTGTTCCCGCCGTGGGTGATGAGCAGATCGCATTGGGGAAGGATCGAGGGCTGCGGCAGGAACTCGGCGCCGTACATGTTCGGGCCCAGGGTCATCTGGTCCTTGAGCGGGCCCATCGACACGATCGTGCGGTGCGGCGTCGAGGCCATCGCATCGATCAGCCGCTGCATCAGCCCGACGTCCATGCAGCCCAGCGATCCCAGGGAGAGATACACGACCTTTCCCGCCCCGGGCACCATGTCCGCGACATCGAAGGGCGCCTCGCCGGTGCGCACGGTCGATTGCAGCCGGTGCCACGTCGGGTCCAGCGGTTCGGCGCGGGTGTAGTCGGCGGCCTCGGGGAACAGATAGAGGTTCAGCCACGGCGAGTGGGTGTTGAACTCGTCGATCGGACACGGCGCCACCCCGACAGATGCACGGAACTCGTTGTGCTCGCCCAGCAACGCCTCGTGCTGCCGGTGGTACTCCTCGCGGAAGGGCTGCCACCCGCTGGGGTCCGCAACCGGCAGGCCCGAGAGGACGGGCGGCAGGAGCTCGTCGCGCATCTCGAGCGGATTGGCCGACACGAACCGCACCCAGGGCGCGCCGGCCAGCTCGATCGCCGGATAGCCGGTCACGTTGTCGGTGACGACGACGTCCGGCCGGACCTCGGCCCAGATGCCCATGATCGTGTCGTGGCTGTAGCGCTCGCCGGCGACCAGCGCCTCCCAGATCGGCTTGGTGACCGTCTCGATCTGCTCGATCGTCGGCTTGCGGAACTCCGGCGCGGTGACGCGGATGAACTCCGCCCACGGGTCGGCGTCGGGATCGGCGTTCTCCTCGGGCGGCGCCATCCGCATCAGCCGCTCCTCGAACCCCTTGGCCTCGAGCACGCCGGTGAAGGACTCGTCGATCACGAAGACGATCCGATGCCCGCGCTCCTTGAGCACGTTGGCGATCGCCACGCAGTTGTTGGTCGGCCCCCACGCCCCTGGCTCCGGGAAGAAAGCGATCGTCTTGGCGTCCGTCATCGGTCCTCCTCGTCGTCGTGCGCGGAAACCTACCGTGGACGGGTGCCGGTCGCATCGTGTCCGCTCAGACCGAGCGGACGTTGCGGGTCGTTCAGCCAGGTTTGAAGTCGGGCAGGCCGTCACCGGCCTCGGAGACCACCACCGGCTCGGCGCCGATCTCCTGCGCGAAGACCGCGGCGAGGCGGTTCCACGCCGGGCGATCCCACGACTCGGCGACGTCGAGCACCTCGCCGCCGGCGCCGATCGCGACGGCGGTGGGGGCGGACGCGATCCCGTAGGCGTCCGATGCGACGAAGGGAGCCAGGTCGGGCACCAACGGCAGGGTGAGGTCGAAGGTGGTCGCGAACTCGTCCAGGGCGGACCGGTCGTCCTGGCCCACGCCGATCACGTACCCGGGGTAGGCGCCCCCCAACCGCTCGATCGCCGGGGTGGCCAGGTGCGTGGTCGAGCAGGTCACCTTGAAGAAGACGAGCACCCGGGGCCCGTCGTCCGGCACGCCCTCGACGGGCGGTGCGGCGGCGCCGACTGCGATAGCCATGGTGGCAGCGTACCCCGCCGACATGTTGCAGGTCTGTGCTGCTCAGGTGTCAAGGAGGTCGATACCGCATCCTCGGGGTCTCCGGCGGGGTACTGATAGATGTATGGAACGCACGGAACTCCTTTCCCTGGTATCGACCGCCTCCTCGCTGAACCAGATCTCGTCGCTCATGGCCGCGATGCGATCCTGGCTTGGACCGACCCCGG
>CAWCDA010000070.1:0-18133 GCA_963794065.1 uncultured Actinomycetes bacterium
ACCATCAACACGATGATGAAGGTGACGACGGCCACCTCGTACCACCGGGCGGCCGCGACCACGGGGTCGTGGAACGCGGCGGTCAGTTCCGGTGTTGCGTGACCTGCCCTCTCGGCGTCGGCGAGCGCCGCGTCAAACACCTTCCCGCGGGGAAGGAAGACCAGCGGAACGAGCGGGATGATCGTCGCGAACGCGATCAGGGAGATGGTCACCCATCGCGTGTTCCCGCCCCAGAGCGGCAGCTTCTCGGCCCACCATGTGAGGATCCCGAACACGAGCACAAGCATCGATCCTGTTCGAACGAGATGTCGCTCGAACGGCGCCGAGGCTCGGAGCAACGTTCGGATCCTCGAGAGATCATCGCTGGCACGAGCGACACCCAGGATGATGTCCCGACCCAGCAGGCCTGCGACGAACGCGAAGGCCGCCAGCACGTGCAGCAGTTGCATCACGCCTGCGAGCGACACGCTCGAAGCATGCCCAGCGGTCGACGACCGGGTCAAGCCGTGCTCGTGTCGTTGGAGGCTACGCTGACCGGATGCCGAGATCGAGGCGAAGCGCCGGGATCCTGCTCTGGCGGCGAGTGCATGGATCGGTCGAGGTCCTGCTCGGCTTCCCCGGCGGTCCGTTCTTCGCCGGCAAAGACGCGGATCACTGGACCGTGCTGAAGGGCGAGATCGAGGTGGGGGAGGAGCCGCTCGCGGTAGCCCGTCGCGAGTTCGAGGAAGAGTCCGGCCATCCCGTGCCGGAGGGCCCGACCATGGACCTCGGGAGATCACGCAGAAGGGCGGGAAGGTCGTGCTCGCGTGGGCGGTTGAGGGAGACCTCGATCCCGGCGCCGCCTTCTCGAACACGTTCGAGATGGAATGGCCGCCGCGATCCGGACGTCTGCAACCGTTCCCGGAGATCGATCGCGTCGACTGGTTCGACCTGGCGACCGCTCGAACGAAGATCAAGGCGGCGCAGGCGCCGTTCCTCGATCGGCTCGAGGCCGCGCTGGCGTCGTGACTCAGTCGGGCGTGACGAGCACGTGCTGGATCGGCGGCAGGTCCGCAGCGAGCTCGGCCCACGTCGAGCCGGCGTCGTCCGATCCGTACAGATGCCCGTCGGAGGTGCCGAACGCCGCGAACGAGCCGTCGTTGAGTGCGTCGAGGCAATACGTGTCGATGTTGTCGTCGAACCACGCCGGCAACCCGGTCACGCAGCGCTCGAATGAACCGTCGGTGAGAGCCCCTCGGTAGACGGCCGCATGCCCACCGCGAGGACCGTTGGAAGCAGACACGAGCACGCCGTCGCCGCACACGACGACCGCCCTCGAGTAGGGGGCACGGAGGCCGTCGTTCCGCATCGTCCAGGTTGCGCCGCGATCGGCGCTCGTCGCGAGGCCGCCCGCGCAGGCGGCCAGCACCAGCCCCTCTGCGGTCGCGACCTGGTGCACGTCGGCGTCGATGTCGATCGTGGGGTTCCACGTCTTGCCACGGTCGTCGGTGTGCACGATGCCCCCGACGTGCACGTTCACATACACGTCGACGTCCCACTCCGAGAACGATCGGGTCGCCGGTGGGCCGCCCCACGGCGTGTACCAATCCCCGCGGCCCTCGACCTCGTCGAAAGGGGAGACCGCCCCAAGGGTCTCGCCGTTCAGGCGGAACAACCGAGCCTCCGATGTGCCCACCAGCACGGCGTCGGTCATCGCGAGACAGGTCGCCATCAGGCCATCTTCGAGAGCGGTGATCTCGGTCCAGTCGGTGTCCGGCGAGTGCCAGATCTCGCGACCGCCGACGATCGCCCACAGCTGCGGCCCGTCACGCATGATCGCGGTCACCGAGCGGCCGTCGTGCAGAATGGGGTCGGCGTTTCCTCTCCCGTCAACCCTGTGGAGCCCCTCGCGTGTGGCGACGAAGATCCGCGTCATCCCTCGATGCTCCCACGCATGATCCGTTCGCGGAGACCGGTCACAGATGTTCGGGCCGAGGCATGTCCTCATGACCCCACCCGTAGGAGGATGATATGAGCAAGCGAGCCTGGACCGGCGGCGCGGTGATCGTGATCGTCGTGGCCGTAACCCTTGTCACGGTTCTGGTGACCGCTGCCTCGGGGCAGGACGCGACCACGGTCGACGGCCGGCCACACACGATCACGGTCTCGTCATCCGCCACGATCAGCACCAAACCCGACGAGGCGGTCATCACGTTCAGCGTGCACACCCAGGATGCCGACAGCACCGTCGCCCTCAACGAAAACGCCCGGATCATGAACGACGTCCTCGCGGCGATGACGTCGCTCGGCATCGAACAGAAGGACATGGAGACGACCAACATCGGTCTCTCGCCGCAGACGATCAACCGTGGGCAGCCGGACGAGGCCACCGTCTACAACGCGTCGACCTCACTCGAGGTGAAGGTCCACGACTTCGACGTGATCGGTCCCGCGATCCAGAAGGGCGTCGCGGCGGGGGCGACGACGGTGAAGGGCGTCCGGTTCCAGGTTGCCGACCCGGTCGGGGTCAAGACCCAGGCGCTGGAGGCCGCGGTCACGAGCGCCCGCGAGAAGGCCGACGCACTGGCCGGAGCGGCCGGCACCGCAGTCACGGGGGTCGTGCAGATCCGCGAAGGTGGCTCGCCCGCGCTGCCGCAGCCCTACTTCGCCCAGGTCGGGTATGCGGCCGTGGCAGACCAGCGTCTTGCGGTGGTCCCGCCGCACGAGATCACGACCAAGGTCTCGATCAACGTCATCTGGAGCATCGGCTGAGCACGCCGGCCAGGATCTGAACTCCGGGGTGCAAGGAGCCAGATGCTCCACTAGGCTCGTCTCAACCGAAGGAGGTCAGACGTGGCCGTCGAGCAGATGCTTGCGTTGGGCAACGGGGTGCTGCTCGTCGGGTTCTTCATCCTCGTTATCGTCCTCGCGGTGTACGCGATTTGGTTCTTGTTCTTCCGCATGGGCAAGTAATGCCCCCTGCAAGCTGAGCAGGTCCGAAGCTCCGGCGCGCCGGGCAGGATTTGAACCTGCGACCTCGGGATTAGAAGTCCCTCGCTCTATCCGGGCTGAGCTACCGGCGCGTGCGGCAAGCCTAGCGCCGGCCGGCGCCGCGTCAGGAGAGCGGGTGACGGGAATCGAACCCGCATAGCCAGCTTGGAAGGCTGGAACTCTGCCATTGAGTTACACCCGCGAGGTCCGCCCAGCATAAACGGCCGATAGGCTGGCACCTATGCGCGTGCCGTTCCGGCTGGTCGACGTCTTCGCGGAGGCTCCGTTCGGCGGCAATCAGCTCTGCGTGGTGCCCGAAGTCCCCGGTGGGCTCGACGACACGATGATGCAGGCCCTCGCGATGGAGATCGGGTTCTCCGAGACCACGTACGTCTCCGCGATCCACCCAACCGGGTACGACATCCGGATCTTCACGCCCGAGGTGGAGTTGCCGTTCGCCGGCCATCCGACGCTCGGAACCGCTTTCACGCTCGCGCGGGAAGGGTTGATCGGCGTCGACACGGTGCAGCACTGCGCGGCCGGCGACATCCCGGTCACGATCGATCTCGACGGGGGACGAGCGGTGATGCGCCAGCTGCCGCCGGTCTTCGGTCGCGAGGTGGTCGATCGTGCCGCCGTCGCCGCTGCTGCGGGGCTCGAGACCGACGACCTCGTCGACGGGTTGCCTATCGTGCCCGTCTCGACCGGCATCCCGCATCTGATGGTGCCGGTGCGAAGCGACGAGGCGCTGCGTCGCGCCGCCCGTGATGACCGTGGCTGCGAGCGCGTGTGCCAGGACGCCGACGATGCCGAGTCGCTCTACCTCTTCACGGTCCGCGGGGGTGGCGACGTCCGCGCGCGCATGTTCGACCGGTTTCCGACCATCGGTGAGGATCCGGCGACCGGTTCGGCAGCGGGGCCACTCGCCGCGTACCTCGCGACCCACGGGCTCGCCGGGTTGCCGGGGTCGGCGGTGATCGCGCAGGGGGAGCAGATCGGACGGCCGTCGTTCCTACATGTCGAGGTGGCGCGCGACGCGGACGACTGGTTGGTGCACGTCGGCGGGGGAGTCCGCCCGATGGGTGCGGGCGCGTTTGAACTCTAGGCCTGCACCGGCGCGCACTGCACGCGTGGCGCGACCGCCTCGACGTCTCCGTGGGTGGTGACGACCGTGCCGATGTGCGCGGACTCGCTCGGTCCGAGGGTCAGCTCGTACGTCGGCGCGCCATCCGCGAACGTCGCCGCCGTATCGCCGTAGGCGACCACCTGACAGGAGAAGCCGCTCGCGAGGGTGCCCTGGTTGGAGATCTGGGAGTCGAAGCAGGTCGTGTCTTTCTGGGGCGATGTGCAGGTGACCGGCACCCGGTCGGTCGCCACGAGGGCGGTCGTGGGCACCACGGAGGGACGCATCACCATCGCGACGACAAACGCGATCGCTGCGAGGAGCAGCACCACGAGGACCGCGATCGCGACGTAGGGGCCGAGGGAGCGTTCGGACGCCATGGGCGCTCAGCGTACTCCCGCCGGGCATCCCCGCGAGGGTAGGCTTAGCACTTCGGGGCGTAGCGCAGCCTGGTTAGCGTGCGTGCTTTGGGAGCACGAGGTCGCGGGTTCGAATCCCGCCGCCCCGACCGAAGGAGGCCCAGGTCGCGGCCCCGTACGTCGCGAGCGGGACCCTTTAGAGTGACGCAAAGGGTCGCTGCAGTGGCACTGCGGCCGCAAGAGCGACGGGGGAGCGGCTTCTCCCGCCTAGGTCGCCGTTGACCGCTAGTCCTGCGGACCCTTCGATCGCTGCACGCGGAAGTCCGTCGATTTGCCGTACTCGGCGATGACGAACGCGTTCGCCGTCTCCGTGGCCAGCTCCTTGGTCGGGAAGTGTCCGATCTCCACCCACGCGTGCCCATCGGGCAGCCGATGCTGGAGCGACCAGGTCGTCGAGGCCCGCTCTCGACCGGCCTGATCGCCGATCATGAAGAGATAGGCCTGGTTTCCGTGTGGCCCTCGTGGCAAGCTCGCTCCCCTCCAGCCTCTGGGCACTGGACCTCACCGTAGCCCAAAGCTCGCGGTCGGTACGGGGCGTTCTAGGCTCAGACGCATGCCGAGCCTGGCCGCTTGCCCCGTCGCGGGCCCCACACAGGCCGACAACAGTCCGCTCCGACCATCACGGAGAGCCACTTGGGAGGTCCAGTGGGCGCCTGGGACGTCGAGATCGGTGGGTAGGGTCTGACAACGGTCTCCGCGACAACTCGGTGAACTGAGAGTGAACTCAGGCACGACCTTTCCCGCAGCCCATGGCGGCCAGTAACCTCGGGTGAGGCAAATCCAGTAACGGTTCGAGGGGATGGGTTCGTGTCGGTCGAGATCATCCAAGCTGACCCCGTGATCGTCATCGAACGTGAGCTCGATGAGGAATTCGCCGACGAACTCTGGGATGTCACGATAAAGACGCTTGCTGAAGAAGAGGTAGCTCGGTTCGAGAACGCGCACGTCCGAGATTTCGTGCCCCTACTGGCTGGACGAAGAGCTCGGGACCGGGCCAAGAAGATCGTTGCTGAGCACGCCGCGAAAGCCGAAACGGCTCGACTAGCTCGTTGATCGGCTTGTGTCGGACGACGGTCTCCGCGACCTGCTACTCCAACTCTCGCCCTCGGCACGGGAGCACCTGCGCCGCGCCCTGTTTCTCGACCCAGCCGACCGCGTGGCTATCGCCACCGAGCTACGGCGACGCGGCTCGGGACGAGACGCTGCAGACAATCCCCCGAGACCTCGCCGAGACTGTTCGGAGGAACGCGACGATCGACTGGACGCAGAAGGAGAGTTTCCGCGCGGAGATGCGCGTCGCCGTCAAGCGGATCCTTGAGGAAGTACGGGTACCCACCGGATACGCAGGAGCATGCGACGGCCCTCGTAGTCGAGCAAGTGGAACAGCTCGGACTAGACCTGCGAGCGTGAGGGCCCCAGCGGCTGATCGAGTCGCGTGCGCGACTCTTCGACCCACCTCAGGTAACGACCCTCTCCGCGACCCGTCGCCGCACGGTGTCTCCGACTCGGACCGCACCGCCGAGGTTGCCGCTGCTCCGCGTCCCCGCTGGGTTCGATTCCCTCGCTCTGACGCTCAGCCGTCGACGGGTTCCGCTGTGGGCTTGGGTGGGGCGACGCCGTTCGGGTCCGTGTCCACCCAGTCGGCGAGCCAGTCCGGGATCGTGTCCGGCCACACCGTGTCGAGCCGATCGGCTTCGAGGCCGCGCTGGCGATGCGTCGCCCAGCACAGGCTGAATCCGGTCATCGTCCAGAGGAACGCGTTCAAAGCGACCAGCATCAACAGCATCGACAGACACCCCTCCCAGAGTGAACCCCGGCTCCTTCGACACCACGTCGACCCGGACGCTCGTGCTGCGAGGCGGTTCTGGCGTCCGGGCTCCCTCGATACTGCGCCCAACCGTCCGTTAGCTCAAGTCCCCACGTCGGCGCGGGGTCCGCGGCCGTATCGCGTCATCACGTCGATCAGGGCTTCGTGCGGCAGCGCGTGCGCCGTGACCCCATCCCGTCCGACCATCGTCTGCGCCGCGATCAGCGCGTTGCAGATCGCCTCCTCGGTCGACTCGATCGCACCCCAGAACAGGTCCGACATCGCGCCGTCCGGGAGCATCGTCACCGAGAAGGCCTCGTTCGAGCCCTCCGCTTTGTAGCTGTGAAGGGCTCCGACGTTCGCGGTCGAGAACGCGAGGAAGATGTCGCCGCTGGAATGGGCGCCGCTGCCGCCCATGCGCGCGATGCCGAGCCCGGCGCGCTGCGCGAGCCGGGTCAGTTGATGGGGCAGGATCGGCGCGTCGGTCGCGAGGATCACGATGATCGAGCCGGCACCGCGTCGTGCGATCGCCTCCTCGTCGTCCCAAGCCGAGGGGATCACGGTGCGGGACAGCTCGAGGCCGACGGGCACCCCGTCGATCGTCAGGTGGCCGCGGTCGCCGTAGTTGGCCTGGACGAGCGCGCCGACCCGCCATCCGTTGACGATGCGCGAGGCGGTCCCGGTCCCGCCCTTGAACTCGTGACAGACCATGCCGGTGCCACCGCCGACGTTGCCCTCGGGCACGGGGCCCGCCGCCGCAACGGCCAGCGCCTGGTGCAGATGCGCCGCGGTCACGTGCATCCCGTTGATGTCGTTGAGGCCGCCGTCGTAGGTCTCCGCGACCACCGGCAGCGACCAGAACGAGGCGCTCGGGCTCCGGGTGGCCATGTCCGCGGCCACGAGGGCGTCGCGCACGATGCCGACGCTGTGCGTGTTGGTGATGGCGATCGGCGTGGTGAGCTGTCCCGCCTCGCGGACCCATTCGAGCCCCGTCATCTCGCCGTTGCCGTTCAGCGTGTGGCAGCCGGCGAACAGGGGCGAATCACCGATCGTGTCGTGCGGCACGATCACCGTCACTCCGGTGCGGATCGGCCCCTGACCGACGACGAGCGGCCCCTCGCCCTCGATCAGGGTCACGGTGCCGACGCGCACGCCCGCGATGTCGGTGATGGCGTTGTTCGGACCGGTGGGCAGCTGGCCGAGCGTCAGTCCGAGGTCGCGGTAACGCGTCATGGCGACGCAGGCTAGCAGCGGCGACCGCGCTTCCGGGCGGCACACGTAGCCTGGCCGCCATGCAGGTGACATCCACCGTCGAGGAGCTGCCGCCGGGGAGTATCCGTCGAGCGATCGCCGGCTTCCCCCATGCCGAGGGCTACGACCTGCGTGTGATCCCGTTGCGGTTCCGAGGCGACAAGCCGCATCTGTCTGCCTGGACCGATTTCGATGAGAAGACGATCACGATCCAGATCCCGGAGCCGTTCCTGCCGTTCGGCGAGGTCATCCCGTTCGGTGCCCAGCGCCGCCCGGGCAAAGGCATGCGCTTCATCTGGCTGACGGAGGGCGTCACGTTTCGAACGCCGCGCGAGGTCGTGCGGTTCCTCTACCTGCACGAATGGATGCACTGGTACCTGAAGGAGCGCCGCAACGCGAAGTCGCAAGCCGAGACCACGTGCGATCGATTCGCGCTGCTGAACTATCGCAAGCGGACCGTCACGATCGCCGACGCCATGGAGGCGCAGCGGCGGAAGCGCTAGCCGGCGTCGGCCGCGACCGCGGCGCGTGGTGCCTCTTCGCCCGCGCCGAGCGCGCTTTCCAGCAGCACGGCGAAGTGGTCCAGTCGCTCGCGCTGTCGTTCGGGCTGGCTCCGCCACCGATGGAAGAGCCCGGGGTCCAGCTCCTCGGTGACGAGTGCGTCCTGGATCGCGCTGGAGGTCCAGTCCACGAGCGACACGATCGTCTCGAGGTCGAGGTCGGCTCGGACCTCGCCCCGTTGCTGTCCCCACTCGACGAACTCGAGCGTGCCGTAGGGGTCCTCGCTCACCAGGAACCGGTTCAACTCGCGCTTGAGCTCCAGGTCCGTGCCGTAGTTCCCGACCAGCACGACGCGGTTGGGCACCCAGTCCTCCTCCACCAGGTGTTGGGTCCGATCCAGCCAGTAGCGCACAACGGAGAAGAAGCCCCGTTCCTTCACGTCGTCGGGAGCATCGAGCCAGGCGGGCAGCGACGACACCGCGCGCTTGTACGCCTCGAAAAACAGGCCCGCTTTCGAGCCGTAGTGTTGGAAGACGGACCCCTTGGCGATCTGGAGCTCGGTGGCGATGTCCTCGATGCGAGCGCCCTGGTAGCCCTGCTCGGCGAAATGGCGCATCGCGCACTCGACGATCAGCTCGCGCTTGGCCTCGGCACGAGCGCTCCGCCGACGTGACTTCTGGTCAGTGGTCATCCCGATCTCCATCGCCGCAGGTCGCCGCCCGAGCCTACGTCCGCCGAGCCCGCTCAGGATGACCGGTGGTCAACCGTCGAAGGCGAGGTAGCTCCGGACGGTCGGCGCCCTGGGCAGGGCGGCCAGCGCCACTCCGAGGGCCAGGAACACCACCTGCACCGCGCCGTGCAGGTCGATCAGAGAGAGCTGCAGCCCGATCCACAGCAGCGTGCCCCAGCCCATGACCTGTGTTGCCGCCCACGCCCAGTGCTCGTGGTGGCTCGGATCGACGCGCTCGGCGAAGCGCCACGGAACGCGCGTCACGAGCCCGACCGCGATGACCGCCGGGATGATGCCCATGAACACGATCAGGAACCAACCGACCACGTACCAGTCCGGCAGGGGCGTCGACTCGAGCCACGAGACGCTCGCGCCGATCGACGCACCGGTCGGGTCGGCGAGCAGCTGAGGGCCGGTCGAGAGGCCGCCGATCGCGATGAACCCGAGGATGCCGACGAGCACCCAAACGATCGCCGGTCGGCGGGCTCGAACGCGCGCTCCGTGGTCCATACCCCTAGCGTGCCTCGCGCGTGCGCCACCGAGGCGTGCAGAACGGCCCGTGAGGCGCGGGACCCTCGCCGGGTTAGCCGTTGGCCGCGACGGCGGCGATCGTGTCGCCGGCGAGCGCCAGGCCCTTGAGGGTGTGCTCCACGTCGAAGCCGAAGCCGAACCGGATCCCGTTGTCGATGCCGAACATCTCGCCGGGAACGAGCAGGACGCTCCGTTCCGTCCGGATCCGCTCCACGAGGTAGCGCGTATCCACCGGCAGGTCGACCTTCGCGAAGGCGATCGCCCCCGCAACCGGCCGACAAGCGCGCAGCGCGGGCTGGGTTGCGAGCCAGCTCTCGAGCAACGGCAGATTGGCCCGGATGATGCCACGCGTACGGGCCAGGATGTTCTCCCGGACATGCGGTTGCATCGCCACGGCGGTCAGCCGATCGCTCATGAGCCCCGGCGTGAGGGTGGAGTAGTCGTGGTGTCGCCAGATCCGCTCGATCACCTTGCTCGGCGCCACGGTCCAGCCGACCCGGAGTCCCGGCATCGCAAAGGCCTTGGACAGCCCGCTCGTGATCACCACCTTCTCGTAGCGACCCCAGAAGGTCGGGGTGGTCGCGTCGGTGTCGACCTCGGCGCCTCGATAGATCTCATCGGCGATGATCCAGGCGCCGACGCGCTCCGCGACCTCGATCACGGCCTCCATCTCACCCTCGGTCAGCACGCCGCCCGTTGGGTTGTTGGGGTTGCAGACCATGATCGCCCTCGTGCGCTTGCCGACCGCGCGTTCGAGCCCCTCGAGGTCCAGGGCCCATCGGTCGCCGTCCTCCACGAGGGGGAACGTGTCGACCCCGCGGCCGAAGACCGCGCCGAGGCCGAGCCCTTGCAGGTAGTTGGGCACCATGAACGCCAGTCGATCGTCGCCACGCAGCAGCGACCAGAGGGTCAGCAGGTTTGCCTCGGAGCCGCCGTTCATCATCGTGACGTTGTCGGCGGTCGCGTCCGGGTACCAATCGGCGATCGCCGCGCGCGATTCGAGCGACCCTTCGGACAACGGATAGCCGAGCGGGATCTGCAGGAACGCCTCGGCGTCGGCCGCGGGACCGAGCAACTCTCGGATCGTCATCGGCAGGACCCCGGACTCCGACAGGTCGTAGTCCACCAGGTGCCAGTGTTGGGATTGGTACCGCTCCATCTCGAACAGATCGATCTTGGCCATGCCCGCAGGCTAGTGGCTTCGGTCGCTTTCGGCCACGGGCCGCGGTTGACCGAGGCACGACGGACGGGCAGGCTCCCGCCATGACCACCGTCCGGATCCTGCGGGCCGACGACGTGCGTGAAGCCCTGTCGATGGAGGCGTGTATCGATGCGGTGGAGGCGGCATTCATCGCCTACAGCGCCGGGCGTGCCGAGCTGCCGGGGGTGATCCACCTCGACGTGCCCGGGGCCCATGGTGAGATCCACGTGAAGGCGGGCCATCTGCACGACGCGCCGACCTACGCCGTAAAGGTGGCCAGCGGGTTCTACGCGGAGGACCCGGCGGCGATCGACGGCCTCGTGCTCGTGTTCGATGCCCGGACGGGCGCTCCGGTCGCCCTCCTGCTGGACGGCGGACTCCTCACCGACGTTCGCACGGGGGCGGCCGGCGGCGTCGCGGCACGTTGGCTCGCGCCACAGCAGGTCGACAGCGTCGCGATCGTGGGCACCGGGATCCAGGCGCGCCGACAGCTGGAGGCCCTGCGGTGCGTTCGTCCGGATCTCGGCGAGGTCCGGCTCTGGGGACGCGACATGGATCGCGCCATGCGCGCCGCCCACGACATCGGCGCGATGGTGTCGGACTCGGTGGAGGAGGCCGTGACCGGCGCGAGCGTCGTGATCACCGCCACCAGCTCTCGCGCGCCGCTCGTGGACGCGGCATGGGTCGCGCCGGGCGCGCACATCACCGCGGTCGGCTCCGACGGCGTCGGCAAGCAGGAGCTGGACCCGGCGCTGCTGCGTCGCGCCGACGTCGTGGCCGTCGACTCGCTCGAGCAGTGCCGGCAGCTCGGCGAGTTGCAGCACGCCGTCGATCAGGCGGAGCGCGCGGTCGAGATCGGGCGGATCTGTGCCGGCGACGAAGCGGGCCGCACGTCTCCGGAGCAGTTGACGATCTGCGACCTGACCGGTGTCGGCGTCCAGGACGTTGCCGCGGCCAACGCGGTGCTCGCGGGGGCCCGTCCCGAAGCGGGCGAGTCGATCGAGCTGTAACGGCGTCAGCCGGCGAGGCGCCGAAGCACGTCGTCGTGCAGGGCACCGTTCGTGGCCACCACGCTGCCCTTGTGGCGCGGGGGGCGCCCGGCGAAGTCGGTGATCCGCCCGCCCGCCTCCTCGACGATCGGGACCAGCGCCGCGAAGTCCCAGATCGCGAGCGACGGCTCGATGCAGATCTCCGCGGCGCCCCGGGCCACCAACAGATGCCCCCAGAAGTCCCCGAACCCGCGCTCGCGGTTCGACGTGGCCAGCAACTCCAACGTCGCGGAGCCCTGCGCGCCGCCCAGCAGCGTGTCCAGCTGCGAGTAGAGGAACTGCGCGTCGGCCAGGCGAGACGTGTCGCTCACCTGGATCCGCTTGCCGTTCATCGTGGCGCCCTCGCCCCGGGCCGCCGCGTAGCGTTCACCCAGCGCCGGGGCGCTCGCGACCCCGAGGACCAGCTGGCCGTCGAACTGCAGTGCGATCAGCGTGGCCCACACCGGGATCGCGCGCGCGTAATTGGCGGTGCCATCGATCGGATCGACGATCCACACGCGGCCGGTGCCGTCGAAGGTGCCGCCCTCCTCTTCGCCTATCACGCGATCCTTCGGGAAGGTCGCTTTGAGTCGCGCGCGCACCATCCGTTCGATCGCCAGGTCGGCGGCGGTCACCAGCGTGCGGTCTGCCTTGTGGCGGATCTCGAGCCCGTCGTCGGCGAACAGGTCCATCGCGATCGTCGACGCTTCGTCGGCCAGCGCATGCGCGAAGGCGAGCTCCTCCTCGTACATGGGAGGCAGCCTACCTGCGCGTTTGCACGTCCGGGGTCGAGGATCTCGGGTAGCCTGGTCGCCACGATGCAGACCACCGTTGAAAGCACAGACAAACACACCGTCAAGCTCACGATCGAGGTGCCGTCCGAGCAGGTCGACAAGGATCTCGACCTGACGTATCGCTCGATCGCCCGCGAGGTCAAGATCCCGGGGTTCCGTCCCGGCAAGGCGCCGAAGCCGATCATCGATGCCCAGGTCGGGCGCGACGTCGTGCTCGAGGAGTTCGTCCATCAAAGCGTGCCGACGTACTTCCGCGAGGCGGTCAGCGACGAGGATCTCGCGCCGATCGGCGACCCAGAGGTGGATGTCGAGCAGCTCGAGCCCGGCAAGGCGTTCATCTTCACCGCCACCGTGGAGGTCCGCCCACGGCTGGAGCTGACGAAGGAACAATACGAGGGCATCAAGGTCGCGAAGCCGGCGACACAGCCGACGGAGGCCGACATCGAGACGTGGATCGAGCGGCTGCAGCGCCGGTTCGCCGAGCTCGAGCCCGTCGACCGCGCAGCGCAGGAGACCGACCTGCTCACCGTGAGCCTGTCGGCCACCGCAACGGCGAACCGCTGGATGCCCTGACCCGCGACGAGTACCTCTACTCGGTCGGCTCCGGTGAGTTCGGCGAGACGATGGACGGGAAGCTGCTCGGCACGAAGCCCGGCGACATCGTCGAGTTCGACGAGGATCTGCCCGCGGAGCGCTTCGGGGAGGAGCTGGCCGGCACCGCTTCCTTCCGGGTGCTGGTCAAGGACGTGAAGGCGCTGCGTCTGCCCGAGCCCGACGACGCGTTCGCATCGACGGCATCGGAGTTCGACACGATCGAGCAGCTCCGCGACGATCTCCGCGAGAAGCTGGTCGAGGTCAAGGAGCGCGAGGCCGAGGGCGTGGTGCGCGACCGGGCGCTGCAGGCAATGGTCGACACGGTGGAGGTGGACCTGCCCGAGTCGTTGATCGAGGACGAGACGTCTCACCGTGTGCGGCACGCGGAGCAGCAGGCCGCCCAGTACGGCATCACGCTGGACCAGATGCTCGAAATACAGGGCTGGGATCGTGAGCGTTCGGCCGACAGCCGGGACCACGCGGTGCGGGCGATCAAGGCCGACCTCGTGCTCGAAGGCGTTGCACGGTCGGAAGAGTGTTGGAGATTACGGCCGAGGAGCTCGGGTGCAAGATCGGTCGGATGGCCCAAGCGTATGACCGCGATCCGAAGGAATTGGCGAAGCAGTTGGACCGATCGGGACAGATCGTAACGCTGGCCGGCGATATCATCCGTTCGAAGGCGCTCGACATCTTGGTCGAGCGTGCCGATATCACCGAGGAGAGCCCGGAGGCCGCCGACGCCGCATCGTCGAGCGAGACGGCCGACGAGGAAACGAGAGGAACCGTCATGACCATTCAGCCCGTGCACAACTACCTGGTGCCACGGTCGTCGAGCAGACGAGCCGCGGGGAGCGCGGGTACGACATCTACTCCCGCCTGCTCAAGGACCGCATCGTGTTCCTCGGCACGCCGATCGACGACAACGTCGGCAACCTCATCATGGCGCAGCTGCTGCACCTGGAGTCCGAGGACCCCGACAAGGACATCAACCTGTACATCAACTCGCCCGGTGGCGACGTCACGGCCTTGCTCGCGATCTACGACACGATGCAGTACATCAGGTGCGACGTGTCGACGATCGTGATGGGGCTCGCCGCCTCGGCGGCCGCGGTGTTGTTGCTGGCGGCGCGACGGCAAGCGGTTCGCCCTGCCGAACTCCCGCGTCCTGCTGCACCAGCCGCACGGCGGCGCGCAGGGCCAGGCGGTCGACATCGAGATCCAGGCCAAGGAGATCATGCGTCTGCGGGCGCTCTTGGAGCAGATCATCGCGACGCACACCGGCCAGACGCTCGAGAAGGTCGCAAGGACACCGATCGCGACTTCATCCTCACGGCCGACGAGGCCAAGGACTACGGCGTCATCGACGACATCCTGAGCCGTCGCGGTATTACGCCACAAGTAGCTGGCGTCAGCTCCAACGGCGCGTGATAATCCCCGACACGGCGAGCGGGCCCTTCGGGGCCCGTCCGCGAACGACCGGCGCGAAAGGGCAGCGGTAGATGGCGAAGTTCGGGGAGTCCGACCTGCTGAAGTGCTCCTTCTGCGGGAAGAGCCAGAAGCAGGTGAAGAAGCTCATCGCCGGGCCCGGCGTGTACATCTGCGACGAGTGCATCGACCTGTGCAACGAGATCATCGAGGAGGAGCTCTCCGAGACCTCCGAGCTCAAGCTCGACGAGCTCCCCAAGCCCGCCGAGATCTTCGGCTTCCTCGACGAGTACGTCGTCGGCCAGGATCAGGCGAAGAAGGTCCTGTCGGTCGCGGTCTACAACCACTACAAGCGGATCCAGGTCGGCGCGAAGGACGGTGAGGTCGAGCTCCAGAAGTCCAACATCATGATCCTCGGCCCGACCGGCTGCGGGAAGACCTACCTGGCCCAGACGCTCGCCCGTCTGCTGAACGTGCCGTTCGCGATCGCGGACGCCACCGCGTTGACGGAGGCCGGCTACGTCGGTGAGGACGTCGAGAACATCCTGTTGAAGCTGATCCAGAACGCCGACTACGACGTGAAGAAGGCCGAGACCGGCATCATCTACATCGACGAGATCGACAAGATCGCGCGCAAGTCCGAGAACCCGTCGATCACGCGCGACGTGAGTGGCGAGGGCGTGCAGCAGGCCCTGCTGAAGATCCTGGAAGGCACCCAGGCGAGCGTGCCGCCCCAGGGTGGCCGCAAGCACCCGCACCAGGAGTTCATCCAGATCGACACAACGAACATCCTGTTCATCTGTGGCGGTGCGTTCGCGGGGCTCGACAAGATCATCGAGTCGCGGATCGGCCGCAAGGGCGTCGGCTTCGGCGCGAACGTCACCAGCCGCGAGGACAAGGACATCGGCGAACTGTTCTCCGGCGTGCTCCCCGAGGACCTGCTGAAGTTCGGGCTGATCCCCGAGTTCGTCGGGCGGCTGCCGGTCATCACCCACGTGAACAACCTCGACGAGGACGCGCTCGTCGACATCCTCACGCAACCGAAGAACGCCTACGTCAAGCAGTACAAGAAGTTCTTCGAGTTCGACGGCGTCGAGCTCGAGTTCACCGACGAGGCGCTTCGCGCGATCGCCGAGCAGGCGATCCAGCGGGGGACCGGCGCGCGCGGCCTGCGGGCGATCATGGAAGAGGTCCTGCTCAACGTCATGTACGAGCTGCCCTCGCGCGAAGACGTCACGAAGTGCCTCGTGGATCGCGACGTGGTGTTGACCGGCGTCAATCCGACGCTCGTCCCGCGCGACACGAAGAAACCCCGCGGCGAGCGGCAGCAGCGCACCGCTTGATGCGCCTGGCCGGCGTCGCGCTCGCCTCCTGCGCGCTGCTCACCTCGTTCGCATGCGCGAGCGACTCGTCGGGCGGCGCGACGACGGGCGGCGATCTGACGGGCGTGACCTGGGTGCTCGATCACGCCTCGATGATGACGCTCGCGGACAGCATGCCGAAGAACGCCCAGATCACGCTCGCCTTCGACGGCACACAGGCGCAGGGAAGCGCGGCGTGCAACTCGTACGGCGCGGGCTACACGGCCGACGCGGCGGCCGGGGCGCTGACGTTCGACCAGTTCATGCTGACCGCGATGGCGTGCGAGCCGCCGTTGATGGACCTCGAGTCGGCCTATATCGCGGCGCTCGGGAAGGTGACGGGCTATCAGGTCACCCGCGACCAGGCCGGACTCGTGCTGACCGGTGGTACGGCAGCGCTCACCTTCACGCCGCAGCCGCCGCAGGAGGCGCTCGGTCTGGAGCAGACCGACTGGACGCTGACCACGATCGCGACGCCGGAGTCGCAAGCGGTCTCGTCCACGATCGCCGGCACGAAGGTCACCGCGCTCTTCGACGCGGGAACGGTCGCGGGCTCCGGTGGCTGCAATGCCTACCACGGCACCTACGAGGCGGACGGCTCCTCGCTGGCGTTCGGCCCGCTGGCCTCGACGAAGAAGCTCTGCGAGCAGGATGTGTCGAAGCAGGAGCAGCGCTACCTTGCCGCGCTCGACGCGACGGCGTCCTTCGCGATCGAGGGCGATCAACTGACGTTGTCCGACGATGCCGGTCAGATGTTGCTGCAGTTCAGCGGAGAGCCCGTCCGCTAGCCGAGACGCCTGGTCCGTTCGAGGTCGGCTGCCGCCCCCAGCGCCTCGAAGGTGATCGCAGCGCTCGCGAGCGCATCCGACGCCGCGTCCAGCCCTTTCGCGGCCCGAAGCGCGGCGGCGAGTTCCACCTGGGTGCGCGCCCGCTCGTACGGGATGCCGAGCGCATCGAAGCCCGCGGCCGCGGACTCGAGCGTGTCGATCGCGTCCTCGCCTGCGGCAAGCGCTGCGCGACCCGCCAGCCGATCCGCCGCGGGCCACAGGAGCGGCGCCGGACCGAGAGCCGCCTGCTCCCGCATGGCGCTCACGAGGTCGGGCGCCAGATCCCAGCGGGCGCTCGCGACGGCGCGCTCCGCCTCCGCGAACAAGGCGTCGGTGCGATGCACGCGCCAGTTCCACGGACGCTCGACGGCCCACGCGCGCTCGAGCTCGCCGCGCTCGACGAGCAGCCGCACGAGCGAGGGGTAGGTCCGTCCGGAGGACGACGATGCCGTCTTGGCCATCGTCTCGAGCAGCCGTCGACCCTCGGCCTGCTCGCCGCGAGTCTCATGGATCATGGCGGCAGCACCGAACGCATGCATGGCGAAGTAGGGCGGGTCATCGCGGCGGTCGCCGAGCAGCTCCCTGACGGCAGCGATCTCCCCGAGGGATTCGTCCCAGCGGCCGGTCAGCCACAGGGCGGTTGCGAACCAGCTACGCGCGTGGATCTCGACGTTCGGACCTCGCCCGCCGATCACCGCGAGCGCCTCGGTCGCGTGCCGGATCGCGTCCTGGTATCGCCCGAGCTCTACCTCGATCCAGATCCCCACCGAATGGAAGTCCCCGATCTCCAAGGGGTTGGTCACGTGCGGCATCACCGCCCGGCGAAGATCGTGCAACGCGCTGGCGGCGCCGTAGCGACCGACGCTGCATCGAGACGCCCCAGCGAGGTCGAGCGCGCCCGAGGCGAGGTCCCAGAGTCCGAGCCGCCCGGCGATCTCGCTGGCCTCGATGCCCGCGCGCTCGAACGACTCCATCTGCGGTTCCGTGACGTGCTCGTTGGGAAACGCGAAGAGCCAGCCCGATCGCAACGACAGGAGTCGGACGCGCTCTTCCCCGTCGCCTGCCGGGAGGTTGGCGAACCCGAGATCCATCAGCGCCTGCACCGTCGGTTCGTCGGGCAGACTGTCCTTCATCGACCCCGGCCATCGGATCGGCAACTCGCATGCGAACCCGGCGAGACGCGCGATCGATCTGCCGTCCTCGGGCACACCGCGGACCCGAACGTCGATCGCCTCCACCAGCGCGTCGTACGCCGGATCTCCGGCATAGCCGTCGAAATGCGCCGTCCCGAGGGCCTCGAGCGATTCCGCCCGCTGCAGGTCGGTCTCGGAAAGGGCCAGCGCCTCCTCCGCGAGCCGGACGGCCTTGCGCAAGGCGAGCCGCCGGCGCGCGGCGTCCGACGCGGCCCGGAGCCAGCGCAGCGCCTGCTCCCGAAGGTCGGCGTCGAGCGTGCCCGTCTCGGCGGCGAGGTGCGCCGCGGTGCCGAGGTGGTAGGCGAGCAGCTCGGAAAACTCCGAGACTCGCTCACCAGAGCTGCGCTGCAGCCATTCCGCCACCTGGCGGTGCGACTG
>CAWCDA010000071.1:0-44933 GCA_963794065.1 uncultured Actinomycetes bacterium
CGGGACGCCGACGGCTACTGGTATCTGCACGGGCGCAGCGACGACACACTCAATATCGCCGGCAAGCGCATCGGACCCGCCGAGGTCGAGTCGGTGGTCGGGATGCACGACGTCTGTTGTTGAGTGCGCGGCGGTGGGCATCCCCGATCCGGTGAAGGGGGAGAGCGTGTGGGTGATCGTCGTTCCGAAACCCTCCGTCGACGAGCTCGAGGATCTCGAGGCCGAGGTCCGAAGACTCGTCCGTGAGCACCTCGGCGGATCCTTCGCGCCATCGCGGGTCGTGGTCGCCGCCGCATCCCCAAGACACGGAGCGCCAAGATCGTCCGGCGAGCCGTGCGGAGGCTGTGACCGGCGAGACCCGGCGATCTTTCAACCTTGAGGATCCATCGGCCATCGACGCGATCAGGACGGCGGCCTCCCGCACCTGACCACGAACCTTGCGGGCCGTTCATTGCAGGTCCTCGAAGGTGACCTTGTACCTCGATTTCCTCATCGGCCATCGACCTCGATTGGTCAATGAAGTCATTCAACGGCACGCCGATCTCGTTGTACGTGACGCGCACCTCGACCGCGTCGTTGTCGTATCCGCCCTGGATCGACGAGAACAGATCGTCGACGGTCTGGGGCAGGTAGTCCTCGGGCGCGCCCTTCTCTACCGAGCCGTCGTCCCCGATGACCACGCGGTAGGCCTGCGGCGCACAGAAGCACTCCGTCTTGATCTGGAGCGCGTACGAGCCCACGTTCGCCGCCGCCCACGCCTCGCGGGCATCCGACAGCGTGGTCGGCGGATCGGTCCTCGTCGGTGCGGGCGACGCGGCCGGAGTCGTCGGGTTCGCGCATGCGAACGCCGCCAGCAAGAACACGACCGGCACGAACCTCCACCTGGCGTTCCTCATGGGCGCACCCTTCACCATCGGCCGAGTCGACACTTGTTCTGGACGACACATGCCACCGGAGCGACAGATCGTGACAGCGTGGGGCACACTTCTCGGTATGGATGATGCGGAGTTGCTGGCCCGGGCGGAGCGGGCCCTCACGGAGATCAAGGTGAACCAGGGGCTCTCCGAAGACCACGCCGCCGTCTTGGCGGCGTTGCGTATCCGGCTGAAGGGCAGCGACACGGGGTCGCTCGAAGACCTGCTCGAGGCGGCCGGCGACCTCGGATCGAGGAGCCTCGACGACGAGCTCGCGGCCGACCGCACGCCCGCGCACAAGCCGTCGCTGGACGACCTGTTCGCACAAGACTCGAAGCCGAAACCCGACTGGCCGAGCTGAGTTCCGCGACCGAGAGAAAGAGAGCCGGACGATGACCGAGGTCGAGCTGATCGCGATGCTGCAGGAACGACAGAACAACGGTAGGACCGCCTACGTCACCTTCGGCGAGCTCGTGGCGATGGTGCCGGCGGACCAGGTCGACGAGTGGCGCGCCGTGCTTGCCAAGGTCAGGGCCGCGGACGCCGCGCGGGATGCTGCAGAGGAAGCGGACTAGCCGTGCCAGAGGCGACGAACGACGAGGTGCGTGGAGCGTGGGACGCGCTCGCCCCCTACTGGGACGAACAGATGGAGGCGGGCAAGACCTGGCAGCGAACCCTGATCGCGCCGGCGGTCGAGCGACTGCTCAACCTCGAGCCCGGCGAGCGTGTCCTGGAACTCGCCTGCGGCAACGGCGAGTTCGCCAGACGCATGACGGAGCTGGGCGCCGACGTCCTGGCGACCGACTTCAGCGAGCCGATGCTGGAACGCGCCCGCGCGCACGGCGGCGACATCGAGTATCGGCCGCTCGACGCAACCGCCCGGGAAGCGATCCTCGGCCTGGTCGCCGACGGACCCTTCGACGCGGTCGTGTCCAACATGGCGATCATGGACATGACCGACATCGAGCCGATGGCCGAGGCCGTGGGTTCGCTACTGCGACCGGGCGGGCGCCTCGTGGTCTCGACGTTGCACCCCTCGTTCAACAGCGGCGATGCCGTTCGGGTGACCGAGGAGAGCCAAGACGAACACGGCCGGGTGGTTCGGAAACACTCGATCAAGCGTTCCTCCTACATCACGCCGAGCACGGGCAAGGGCGTCGCCTTGGAGACCCAACCGGTGACCCAGTGGTATTTCGACCGGCCCCTCCAGGACGTCGTGGCTTCGTTCTTCGACCACGGCTGGGTCATGGACGGCCTCGCGGAGCCCGTGCTGGAGGCCCCCGACCCCCCGTTCGACGAGCTCCCCGGCGTCATCGTGTTCCGATTCCGCCGGCCCGTTGCGTAGGAGGAGCACGGACTGTGGACGTCCCTGCAGCAGAGGGACGGCATCGCGGGATCCAGTCGCGGCGTATCCTGAGGTTTCAAGATCCTCAGTCGCGGAAGGTTGCTGATATGGCGTACGTGATCGCGGAGCCCTGTATCGACGTGAAGGACCGGGCATGCGTCGACGAGTGCCCAGTCGACTGTATCTACGAGGGGCCGAGGATGCTCTACATCCAGCCCGACGAGTGCGTCGACTGCGATGCGTGCGTCCCGGTCTGCCCGGTCACGGCCATCTTCGCCGAGGACGACACCCCCGCCGAGTGGAAGCCGTTCGCCGACATCAACCGGGAGTACTTCTCCGCAGACGTGTCGGGCCTCGGCTCGCCCGGCGGCGCGGCCCAGGTCGGTGCATCGTCGGTCGACCACCCGAAGGTCGCCGCCTGGGAGACGCTGTAGTGGCCGATATCAAGCTCCTGGACGTGGAGCGCCGACTCGAGCGGGTCGAGCGACTGCTCCGGGCGGCGGTCGACGAGGCCAGGAGCGCGCGTCTCGACCTCGGCATCGACGGCAACAACAACGGCAACGACCGGTGGGCCAAGATGATGTTCGCCGTGTTGGACCAGCTCGATCGCGAGGGTGGCAAGGTCAGCCGCCAGCGGTTCCTGGAGATCGGCGAAGAGAACGCCTACAACCGTCGCGGCATGGCCGGCTTCTATCAGCAACTCGTCGAGCCGGGCCCGAACTTCACGACCCGGTTGACCCCCGAAGGGCGCAAGCGCCTGAAGATCCTGCGCGAGCGATACGGGTCGTAGCACTTCTCGCTCCTTTGTCGAGGCATCTTCGGTTGCAGGGCGCGGGCATTCCCGTTTGTTCTGGTGTGTGCGATCCGGGCACTTCGGGAAAGGGACCGAGATGAAGGATCAAGAAGAACCGGTCGTCGAGCGGGCCACGAAGGGCGCCCTCACGGGATGGATGGCAGCGAAGTCGTGGCCGTGGCTCATACGGTTGGGCCTCTGGGCGTTGAGCCTGGCGGCACTCGTTGTCTACGGAGGGATCGCGTGGTGGCGTGCGCGCCGAGCGGTGCTCGCCGGGGCGCTCGACGCTGAGGACGTCGAGCCCGGGCCGCCTCCGAGCGTCGTTGCACGCGACCAGGGGGTGCTCGCATGGGTCAAGGGCGCGACCGTCACCCCTGGTTCCTGAGCGCCCAGGAGGGTGCCTGGCTCGGCTCGGGTCGCCCCTGGACCGACGGAAACCGGGTGACGCCACTGATCCATGGGCGCACCTATTTCGCGCGTCTCGCCGAGGCTGCGGAAGCGCTCGCACTCGGCGACCTCCTCTGCCTGACCGATTGGCGTGGTGACGATAACGAGAAGCTGACAGATGACGGCCCGGACCTTGCCGGTCTGCTCACGCGGCTGGCGCGGCGAGGGGTGCAGGTGCGAGGGCTGTTGTGGCGCTCGCATCCGGCCTGGATGGGTTTCGACGAGGAGGAGGAGACCGAACTCGCCGACGTCGTCAACGCATCCGGCGGTCAGCTGCTGCTGGACGAGCGGGTCCGGCGAGCCGGTTCCCATCATCAGAAGCTCGTCGTCGTGCATCGACCGGGCGAACCGGACGAGGATCTGGCGTTCGTCGGTGGGATCGATCTCTGCCACGGCAGACGCGATAGCGACGAGCACCTCGGCGATCCCCAGGCCCAGCATCTGGACAGGCGTTACGGCGAACGTGCTCCCTGGCACGACGTCCAGGCGGAGGTGCAGGGCCCAGCGGTGGCGCAGCTCTTCGAGACGTTCCGCGAGCGCTGGAACGATCCCACTCCGATCGAGCACAGGAGCTCCCCGCTCGGACGGATCCGCGTCCACACGACACACGAACCGACCGTGCCCGAGCCGCTCCCTTCGATCCGCGAGTCGCAACGGCGCGGGACCCAGGCGGTCCAGGTGCTCAGGACATATCCGGTTCGCCGGCCCGCGTATCCCTTTGCGCCGGACGGGGAGCGCACGATCGCGCGCTTCTATCAGAAGGCGTTCCGTCGTGCCCAGTCGCTCCTGTATATCGAGGACCAGTACTTCTGGTCTCGTGAGGTGGGCACGGCGCTCGCGGATGCCTTGCGCAGGAGTCCGGCGCTCCGCGTGATCGTGGTCGTTCCCCGTCTCCCGGATCGGGACGGGCCGGTGAGCGGTCCGCCGCATCGGTTGGGGCAGGAGCGAACCCTCGACCTGGTGCGAGAGGCCGGCGGTGACCGCGTCGCCGTCTACGATCTCGAGAACGAGCGAGGCACGCCGGTCTACGTACACGCGAAGGTCGTCGTGATCGACGACGAGGTCGCCCTGATCGGTTCGGACAACATGAATCGGCGCTCGTGGACGCACGACTCGGAGCTGTCGATCGCGGTATTCGACGAGGATCGCGACGATCGCGAACCGCTCGATCCTGGACGCGGGGGAGTAGGCGCGCGTTGGTTCGCGCGATCGCTTCGGTTGGAGCTGGCTCGCGAGCACCTCGACGCCGAGAAGGACGAGGGCCTGATAGACCCCCTCGAGGCCTTCGACCGATGGAAGGACACCGCCCGAGCGCTCGACGCCTGGCATGACGGCGGGCGACAGGGCGCGCGGCCGCCCGGGCGCATCCGGGAGCATCGACCCGAACCGGTCCGGGCTTGGCAGTGGCTCTACGCGGCGCCGTTGTACCGCTTGCTCGTCGATCCCGACGGCCGCCCGTTCACGATGCGTCGGGCACATCGGTTCTGAGGCGAGACGCGAATGGGCCGGACCCATACGGGCCCGGCCCGATTCGACTCCTTGCGAGTGCTTCGGGCCTCCGAAGAGGGCCGTCCGCTAGACCAGGTCGGAACTCGCAGGTCGGTGATCTGGTTGGATTCTGCCGGTCACCCGGCTTGCGGGCGAGGCGGTGGCCTCAGCCCGAGGGATGGCTCAGCAGCCAGTCACCTCGAGGGTCTCGTGCCGTATATGCAAGCTGGACCACCTCCTTCCTCTCGTGCCAGACATGGTGCGCTAGGACGGGCGCTATGGCAACAATCCCGGCGCACTTGCCACGGCAATCCGGCTCGTCCACGGTGGGAGGCGTGAGGAGCGGACGCGTGTTGGCCGTGGCCCTGGTCGTGATCGCCGCCGCGTGCACCTCGGGGAGCGAGTCGCCCTCGACGTCGGCGCCGACCTCGATCGTGTCGGGGTCGCCGACCGCGGATCCCCTCCCGGTCTCCGCCGTACGTGTGGCGATCAAGCCGCCGAGCGACGGGTCCTTCCTGGTCCACGGCGTCTATCCGAAGGCCCAGTCGAACTGCAAGCACGCCCATCGTGCGACCCTGGAGGCGCGCTACCCGGGCACGCTGTCGTTCCGGAGCGCCGACGACGGCACGATGTCGATCGTGGTGACGCTGCCGTTCGAGCGCTACCTGGAGGGCATCGCCGAGGTGCCGCCGTCCTGGCCGGCGGCGGCCCTCGAAGCGCAGGCGGTCGCGGCGCGCAGCTACGCGCTTTCGCACATCGGATGGACCGGCAACGAGGGCGAGGCGCTCCAGAAACCGATCTGTGCCACAACCGACTGCCAGGTCTACGCCGGCATCCCGGTCCCGCCCACGAAAGGCTTCCGACGTTGGATCGCTGCGGTGCAGCGCACATCGGGCCAGGTGCTCCTGTACGGGGATCGACCGGCGGACACCGTCTACTTCTCGACGTCGAACGGGCACACCTACGGCAACGACCAGGTGTTCGGCAGCAGCCCGCTGCCCTATCTGCGTCCGGTCATCGAGCGTGACGACGGGGCCTCACCCACCGCGCATTGGCGCGTGATCTTGCCGTTCCGTGACCTCGCGACGTTCCTGCAGGCAGGCGGCGTCTGGCCGGCCACTGAGCGCATCGCGTCCGTTCGACGCACGGGTGAGACCGTGCGAGTGGCCGGGCCGGGCGCGTCGAGCGGGATCGGCGCGGGGACGTTCCGCGACACCGTCAACGCGTGGGCCTCCTGCCTGATGCCGGCGCGATACCCGACGGACGCGTTGCCGACGACGATCCCCTCCGATTGGTACGACGTCTCGTCCGGCGCGAAGGCCGCGACGGTGGTCGGGCGTGGCTGGGGCCACGGGGTGGGGATGGTGCAGTGGGGCGCCTATGGCAAGGCCAGGCGGGGGTGGTCGGCCGATCGGATCCTGGCGTTCTACTACGGCGGCCTCAGTCCCACCGCCTATCCCGAACCTGGATTGATCCACGTGGTCGTGGCCTCCGGCCTCGAGTCGCTCACCGTCCGACCGTCTGCGGCGGGCGCGACGATCGACGGTCAGCCGCTGGGCCGACAGACGCTGCGCTTGAGCGGCGACGCGGGCCTCGTCACGGTCGATCGGTAGCCCGTCTGCGCCGTCCCGGCGAGCGCGCGATGATAAGGCGCTGTCGAGCGAGGGGAGGAGCCATGCGCGGGCGCAGGATCGTCGTCGCGGTGGTGGGAGCGCTGGTTGTGGCCGGGTCGATCGGGTACGTCGTCGGGTCGGCGGCCGACCAGCCGGTATCGCGCGGCGAGCGCACGGGGTTGCCCGGTTTCTCCAGGGTGGCGTTCCTTTCGCACACCAACAGTCCGGCGCGCGTGCCCGTATTCCCGGGCGATCCTCCGTTCACGATGTCGACGACCTTCACGGTGCCCCAGGACGGGTTCTATCTGCAGTACGTGAAGGAGGGCGAGCACACGGGCACGCACTACAGCGCGCCGTGCCACTTCCACGTCCGAGCCAGATGCGCCGACCAACTCGACCCGGGCGACTTCGTCCTCCCGGCCGTCGTGATCGACGTGCGCGCACAGGTGAGCAAGAACGTGGACTACGAGGTCTCGGTGGCCGACCTGAAGGCCTGGGAATCGACCCACGGGCAGATCCCGTCCCAGTCAGCTGTGCTGCTCTGGACAGGGTGCGACCGGTGGTGGGGACCTGCGATCGGCGCGGACGTCCGCACCTACTACAACTGCGGGACGGCCAAGGGGAAGTTCCGGCAACCGGGGTTCTCGAAGCAGGCGGTGCGGTGGCTGATCCGTACCGGCGTGCTGGGACGGCGGGGAGCGCTCGGCACAGACACGTTCGGCCCCGATCCGGGGACCGATCCGCAGTTCCTGGAGACGTGGCTCACGCTGCGGAACCACCGCTTCACGCTGGAGAACCTCACGAACCTTGACGCGATGCCATCGCAGGGAGGGTGGATCGTGATCGGGGGGCCGAGGAATCAGCACGGCTCCGGGGCGCCGAGCACGATCTTCGGCTTGGTTCCCTGAGCGACAGTTGGTCGATCAGCCCGCGGCCCGACGAAGGGCGGCAGGGAGGCGGGATCTGCGGTCGGCTAAAGCGCGCCACTGGCGAGGCCCGTCCGTGTCGAGCAACTCTGGGACCGTCGCGATGGTGAAGTCGCCGGGGGTCGAGTCGCCCACCCGCTCGACCGGCACCGGGAACGACACCGTCCCCTCGGCGTTGGCCCGCGGTGAGAAGGCCGCGACCACCGTGGCACCGGTGCCGTTACGCGACGGATCGAGGAGCACGCGGCCACCTCGGTCGGCCTTGCGGAACGCATCCGTGATCAACCCGGGCTTACGGTCCGACACGATGCCCGTGAGCGTGGCGGCGGCCTCGCGCAGCTCGTCCGCTGTGTAGCGACGCTCGATCGGCACGACGACATGCAGACCCTTCCCGCCCGTCGTCTTGACGGCGGCGGCACAGCCGAGGTCCGCAAGCACCTCGAGCACGAGCCTGGCCGCCTCGGCCGCCGCGTCGAACGCCCCGTCCGGCGGGTCGATGTCCACGACGAACAGATCGGGTCGTTCCAGCCGGTCGACGCGCACCGGGGCCGGATGGAACTCCAGCGCGGCTTGATTGCCGAGCCAGGCTAGCGTCGTGGCGTCGTTGCACACGACGTAGCGCACGTCCCGCTTCGCGCTCGGCGCCGGGATCTCGACGGTCGCGATCCAGTCCGGCGCGTACGAGGACACCGCCTTCTGGAAGTACCGCTCGCCCTCGACCCCGTCCGGCGCGCGGACCACGGTCAGCGGACGGGCGCGCAGCCACGGAAGCATATCCTCGGCGACGGCGGCGAGGTAGTCGACGTATCGCTGCTTCGTGATCCCGATGTCGGGCCACAGCAGCTTGTCCGGTCGTGAAACGGTGACATCTCGGGGAGCCGTGCGGGTCGCCATGGCCGTGTTCTACCCGTATCGGCCGACCCGAAGCAACGTCAGCGGTGTGCGGCCCGCGCTCGCCGTTGGTTTGGCCTGGTGGCGGAGAAGGCTCAAGATGGGCGCGATCCGCGACGGAGACCGGTCAATCAGGGGGGAACCATGTCGACCAGCGCGGGGGCAGCTCGGCCTGCCTCGCTCACCACCAACGATCTCGGGCCGCTTCCGGCGTTCTTGCGTCCCTTCGTGGACTGGGTCGCGCGCCTGCGGACCACGGTGCATATCAAGCTGCTCGCCGGGTTCGGTGTGATCGCCATCCTGATGTTCTCGATGGGTATCGTGTGCGTCGGTGTGCTCAACCGGGTGAATCATCAGGTCGAGACGCTCACCGCGCTCAACGAACAGGCGAGCCAGGCTCGCGACATGATCTACGACGTCACCGCGCAGAGCCACTACCGCGCGATGGCGCTCATCACGCGTGACGACGTCTGGCTCGACAAGCTCTACGCGGCCAAGACGCAGTTCATCGACCAGATCGCATGGATGCGTGCGAACGCCATCCCGGATCGAACCGCCTTCCTCGATCAGCTCTCCGTGACGAACAACCGCTTCGCCATCTCGGGCGACCTCGTGACCAACCTGTATCGACAGGGCAAGATCGATGACGCGCTCGCGCTTCACATCGATCAGGAGCACGCGATCTCCCACGAGCTTGAGGATTCGCTCAAGCTGATGATCGCGGATTCCCAGGCGCTGGTCGTCGAAGAGACGGACGCGTTCGCACGAGACCGTCGGTTCCTCACGCTCGCCGTCGCGGGCTTCTCGTTCATGAGCCTGCTCGGCGCCCTGGCGCTCGGCGCGATCCTCTCGTGGTCCCTGATCCGCCCCGTGCGCCAGGTGGACGACGCGCTCGAATCGATCGCGAACGGCGAGTTCGACGCGCGGGTCGACGTGCCGAACCGCGATGAGTTCGGTCACCTCACCTCCAACCTCAACCGAACGACGGAGCAGCTGGCGACCGTCTACGGGGATCTCGAGGCCCTCAACGCAGACCTCCAGACCGCCGTCGATGTCAAGGTGGGCGAGCTGGAACGTGCCACGCGTCTGAAGCGGTATCTCTCTCCGCAGCTCGCGGAGTCGATCCTCTCGGGGGAGCGTGACGTCACCCTCCGGCCCAAGCGCAAGTTCCTCACGACGTTCTTCTCCGACGTCCGAGGGTTCACCGCCGCGGCCGAACGGATGGAGCCGGAGGAGCTGGTGGATCATCTCAACGACTACCTCGCGGAGATGACAGAGATCGTGTTCCGTCACGGTGGGACGCTCGACAAGTACGTGGGCGACGCGCTGATGGTTTTCTTCGGTGATCCGATCCCGCAGCCCGATCACGCGGAACGAGCCGTGCGGATGGGTTTGGAGATGCGCGAGCGCATGATCGATCTGCACGAGACGTGGCTGCGCAAGTACCGCGAATCGTTCAAGATCGGCATCGGGATCTCGACCGGCTGGGTCACGGTCGGCGACATCGGAACGGCCGCCCGCAGCGACTACACGGTGCTTGGGAACGAGGTGAACCTGGCCTCGAGGCTGGCGGACCGAGCCGAGGCGGGTCAGATCCTGGTCACCGAGCGCACGATGGCGGAGGTCGAGGAGATCGTCGACAGTACGCCGATCGATGAGATCAGCCTGAAGGGGATCAGCAGACCGATCAAGGTGTATGAGGTGCGTCCCAAGGGCGAATAAGCCGCTCGGCACCCAGGGTTCCAGTCCGGGGAGATCGCTGCCGAACATCAGAGGGTGAACGCGAACCTCGATCGGACCCGTGTCCTCCGCCGCATCGCGCCCATGCGCACGGGTCTCGCGCGCCTGCTCGCCTCGCACGCCACCGATCGTTCCGCGGTGGCGTGGCTCGGGCACGTGCCGGAAGGGTGGCACGTCGCAGCCGAGGTTCGGGTCGGTGAGGGCACGGTCATCGATCACCTGTTGGTCGGACCCGCCGGCGTCTTCGCGGTCAACGCGAAGAACCTCACCGGTCAGGTGTGGGTGGGCGCGAGCGGTCTCCGCGTCAACGGGCATGCGACCGACTTCGTGGGCGAGATCCGTCACGGGGCTCGAGTCGCGGCGCACGTCCTGTCGGAGGAGCTCGAGCGGGCGGTGACGGTGGAGCCGGTGCTCGTCGTCCTCGCCGACGGGTGGACGATCCACGAGGCACCGACCGACGTGATCCTCGGACCACCTCGCGCCGTCAGAGACCGTCTGGTTCGACTGATGCCCCGGATCCTTGAGGCACGCGAGGCTCAGACGCTCGCGGGTGCGGCCGCGGACCCGACGTTGTGGGACGACGCTCTGACATCTTCTTGACCGGCGCGTTCGCACGTCCAGACCCTCGACATGCTGAAGGCAAGGTCGAGTCGCAGCCCGCGGCCGCATAGAGTCGACGACGTGGCCAGCCAAGCAGACGTTCGCCGGATCGCTCGCAGCCTGCCCGAGGCCGAAGAGGACGCGGACCACTTCGCCTTCTCGGTGGCCGACGGCAGCAAGCGCAAGGGGTTCGCCTGGGTGTGGATGGAACGTCTGGAGCCGAAGAAGCCGCGCGTGCCGAACCCCGACGTGCTTGCGGTGCGCGTGGCGAACGAGGGAGAGAAGCAGACGCTCATCGCGGCGCAGCCAGCGACCTACTTCACCGAGCCGCACTACAACGGGTTCCCCGCGGTGCTGGTGCGCCTGGCCGCGATCGAGCCCGATGAGCTCGAGGAGCTCCTCGTCGACGCGTGGCGGTGTCAGGCACCGAAGGCGTTGGTGCGTTCCTTCGACGAGGCGCATCCAGCCGGCGGCTGAAGATCAGCCCGGCTGGAACAGCTCGATCGGGTTGCCGGCGGGGTCCTCGATCAGGATCTGCTTGCCGCCGGGGCCCTCGACGATGTCGTTGCGGAACGCCACGCCTTCGGTCCGGAGCCGGGCGACCATCCGGTCGATGTCTTCGGTCGTGATCACGAGCCGGTTCCACCCGCCCGGTGCGGGCTGCGAGCCGTCCGGCATCGGTCGCGCAGCCGAGCTGACCGGTCCTGCCAGCCACAGGACGAGGTCGTCCCGACGGAGGATCGCGATCGCGGGCCCGTAGCGCTCGATCTCCTCGAAGCCCAGCGTCCCGACGTAGAAGGGAACGCACCGAGCGACGTCATCGACCAGATACCGGACAGTTGCCATCCTCCGACGCTACCGCGTCACGGCCCGAACGCGTACGTCTGGCTGTCGAACGCGTTGCCGAGCTCGTCGGTCGGTGTGACGGTCACCCGCCTCCCGTCGACCGTCACCAGGAGGAAGTGGTGGATCTGATCGACCGCCGTCGGTGTGGGCGCGCCGCCGCACGCGCTGCCGTGCGTGCTCGCGACGTAGTCCCATCCGAGCGCGTACTGATCGATCGCCGTGCACGCGCTCACCGGTTCGAGTCGCGCGCCCCCGCCGCCCGTCACGTAGCTCACCGGCATGCCCGGCGCCGAAGGCGCGTTGCGCTCATAGATGTGCGCGTGGCCGTTGAACACGACGTCGACCCCGTGATCGGCCAGCAACCCCTCGAGATTGCTCGGGCCGTCGAGCCACGGATCGGTGGCCTCGGTCGCGTTGTCCGTATAGAGCGGGAAGTGGAAGAAGGCGAACGACAGCGCGCGCTCGTGGGTCTTGAGATCGTGCCGCAGCCATCGATACTCCGCGCTATCGATCGTCCAGTGCGCGTCGTAGTCGTTCTCATAGAGATCGGCCGTGCCGACGTTGCCGTTCTCCCACGAGGCGTCCAGGACGTAGAAGCGCGCCGGGCCGGCGTTGAACGCGTACCACCCGCTCGGATAGGCCGCCGAGTTGGTCAGGTTCTCGCAGCAGTAGGTGTCCATCCGATACCGGCCGCCCGAGGAAGCCACCGCCTTGTCCTGCGGCCAGTTGGTCAGCGCCGCAACCTTCAGACCATGGTTGCCTTGCGCGTTGAACATGGGGATCGAGGCGCCCGCGGCCGCCCAGAACGCCGGGCCGAAGATGGAGCTCGTGCTCGAACCGGTCTGCTGGAGGTCGCCGTAGTTCAGCTGTGATCCGTCCGGATAGGCCGTGTCGCCCGTGGTGATGGCGAATCGCGCGCCACTCGCCGCGATCTGCGCGATCACGTTCTCCTGGTCGATGTTCTCGCCGCTCGGGCCGACCAACCCCCAGTCGCCGAGCACCGCGAACGAGAACGGCTTCGTCGATCTCACAGGGACCTGCGAGTGGAAGGTTGGCGCCGGGCCTGGACCGAGCAGCTTCGCTCCGCCACCGGCGATCCGGTAGCAGTACCTGGCGTCGCGCGCCAGCCCCGTCAGCTCGGCCTTCCATTGATACTCGGGAACCGCGCCGACCATGATCGATGTGGCGGTTGCGGAAACATGGTGGGCGTGGCAGGTCTCGGCGCCCACGCGTCCGTACGTGACGCGGCCGGTCGCGACGCTCGTCGTCGTCGCCCAGTTCACCGTGACGTGGCGGGCGACGAGGTCGGTCAGGTACGGGTAGCGCGTTAGCGAGGCGGACGGATCGGCGGCGCCGGGCACCGCGAAGGAGACCGAGGCGATCGCCACGGCCGCCAGCGCAGCCAGCGATCGCATCCATCGGAACACAGTGCAGGTTCCTTCCCGGGCCGCAGATATCGAAACGTCCGAGCGGCATCCTATCGGCCGCATCAGAGCGGCCGGAACCGACGTCGGTCTCGGTTGACACGACCTTCGGCGTGGCAGCAGGCTGAGGCCGAACGCTGACGAGGGAGGGCACATCGAAACGACGCTGGCGCCGTGGTTGTCGGTCGACGACGCGCAACGGGCGGTTGACTTCTACGCGGCCGCCTTCGGCGCGGCCGAGGCGTATCGCCTGGACGACGGCGGACGGCTCGCCGTTGCGCGGCTCTCCGTCGGGGCCGCCGAGTTCTGGGTGCAAGAGGATCCGGACGCGGCGCACGAGCGACGCGACTTCGAGCCGATCCGATTGATCCTGTCGGTGGATGACCCCGATGCCACCTATAGCCGCGCGGTCGCGGCGGGCGCCACGGTCGTTGCCCCGGTCTCGGAGGACCACGGCTGGCGCACGGGCAGGATCGTCGATCCGTTCGGTCATGCGTGGGAGATCAGCACGCAGCTCGACGTCGTATGAGCGAGCTGGCGCTGGCGAACGACGCGATCAGCGAGCTGCTCTTCCGAGCCGCGTCGGAGCACGAGGGTCATCGCAAGCGGGCGCTCGATCGGGCGGCCAAGGCCGCGTGGACCTGGGAGGAAGAGGCCGCGAGCCTGCCGGCCGACGGCAGATCGCTGACCGAACTGCGCGCCGTCGGCCCGTGGGTCCAGGAGCTGATCGAGGGGTGGTTCGCCGATCCGCCCGACGTTCCCGAGTTCGACGAGACCAGGCGCGGCTTCATCACGATGGCGACCGTCCGCCGCGTGCTGGACGCGGATTCAGACTGGCTCGCGTCCGCGCACGGGGATCTCCAGGTGCACAGCACGGACAGCGACGGCGCGCTGCCGCTGGAGCAGATGGCCGACGCCGCGGTGAAGATCGGTCGTGCGTACATGGCCTGCACGGACCACTCGACGAGCCTCAAGATCGCGCACGGCATGACTGTGGAGGAGATCGGCGCGCAAGGGGGCAGGATCGAGGCTCGCAACGATGCCGAGGCGGCGGCCGGCTCGTCCTTCCGCCTGCTGCGATCGATCGAGATGGACGTCTTCTCCGACGGATCGGGGGACATGGAGCCCGAGGTGCTCGACGGGCTCGACCTCGTCTTGGGCGCGTTCCACACGAAGCTCCGCGATCCGGAGGACGCCACCGAGCGCTATCTCGCCGCCCTTGCAAACCCGCACGTCCACGTGCTCGCGCATCCGACGACGCGGATGTTCGGGCGGCGTCGCGGCCTGATCGCCGATTGGCCGCGGGTGTTCGCCGAGGCGGCTCGCCTGGGCAAGGCGGTCGAGCTGGACGCGACACCCCGGCGTCAGGACCTGCCCGTCGAGCTTGCGACGATCGCGTTCGCCGAGGGCGTGCGGTGGTTCTCGATCGGCAGCGACGCGCACGATGCGGCCGAGCTCGGGCACCTTCCGATCGGCATGGCCACCGCGGCGCTGGCCGGCATCCCGCGCGAGCGCATCCTCAACTACCTACCGGCCGCCGAGGTCATCGAGTGGGCCGCGGCCGTGCGCTCGGAGGCAGCGTGACGCGGCGCGGGGTCGGGCCGATGCTCGCGAAGCTCCAGCCCGAGATCCCGCAGGGCGAGGGTTGGACGTACGAGCCGAAGTGGGACGGGTTCCGCACGATCGTCACGGTGCGCGGCGACGGCGACGTCGAGCTCGAGAGCCGCGGCGATCGCCCGATGGGCCGGTACTTCCCTGAGATCCTGGAGCTCGTGGCCCATCGGCACACCGGACCGCTCGTAGCCGACGGCGAGCTCGTCATGGTGCGACCGGAAGGATTGTCGTTCGACGAGCTCCAGCTGCGGTTGCATCCCGCGGCCTCGCGGGTGCGGACGCTCGCGGCCGAGATCCCGGCGACGCTGATCCTGTTCGACCTGCTCGAAGAGGCGGGGGAGGACCTCCGCGACGAGCCGCTCGACGTGCGGCGCTCGCGGCTCGCTTCCTTGGCCGAGCGGATCGGTGCGGACCAGACGCCCGAGCAGCTCTCGGAGCTGCCGCCCGGGCCCGATCTGCGACTCACACCCTGGACCGACGTGCTCGAGACCGCCCGTCGCTGGTACGAGGACGAGGAAGGGCTCGGGCAGGACGGGATCGTGGCCAAACGGACCGAGCAGACGTACCAGCCGGGTGTGCGCGGCTGGGTCAAAGTGAAGCATCGCTCAACGGCGGATTGCGTCGTCGGCGGGTACCGGTTGTCCAAGGACGGCGATGGCGTCGGCTCGCTGCTGCTCGGCTTGTTCGACGGCGAGGGCCGGCTGCACTACGTCGGGCACACGTCGTCGTTCCGCGCCGCGGAGCGCCGCGCGATCCGTGAGGCGCTCGCCCCGCTCGAGGGCGGCGCGGGGTTCGGCGAGGACGCGCGATCACCCGGGGGGCAGAGCCGCTGGTCGACAGGTCGGGAGGCCGAATGGGTGTCGCTCGACCCGGTGCTCGTGTGTGAGGTGTCGTTCGATCGCGTGCAGCACGGCCGGTTCCGGCACGCCGCGACGTTCGTGCGTTGGCGGGACGATCGCATACCGGCGTCCTGCACCTTCGATCAGGTCGGCGCCTCGCCGCCGTCCTGGGGCTGACGCTTCCGCGACGGGTTGACGCGCGTGGGCTCGCCCTCGGCCTTCGGGAAGTGCGGGGGCCACGGCGCGTCCCCGAGCCCGCCCGCTTCGTCGCGCGCCGCGAGATCGAGGAGACCGTCGAGCACGCCTACGTGATCGTCGATCCCTGCCCCCGGGTCCCCGATCGCGCGGAACCGATCGGGTACGGTGCGCAGCGTGAAGGCGGCCGGGTCGACGGTGGCAACCTCGTCCCAAGCTAAGGGGGTGGAGACCCGCGCGTCCGGCATCGGTCGCACGCTGTACGCGCTCGCGACGGTCCGATCCCGAGCGTTCTGGTTGTAGTCGAGGAAGACGCCGTGGCGCTCCTCCTTCCACCACGCGGTGGTTGCCCGATCCGGCAGGCGGCGTTCGACCTCCCGGGCGAGCGCGAGCGCCGCACGCCGAACCTCGGTGAAGGACCATCGCGGTTCGATCCGGACATTGACGTGGATGCCTCGCTTGCCGCTGGTCTTGGGGAACCCGGTCAGGTCGTACGCGCCGAGCACGTCGCGCGCACACAGCGCCACATCGCGCACCCATGCGAAGTCGACGTCGGGCACGGGGTCCAGATCGATGCGCAGCTCGTCGGGATGCTCCACGTCGCCGGCCCGAACGGGCCACGGGTTGACCTCGAGACAGCCGAGTGTCCCCATCCATGCGAGGTGCGCCGCGTCGATCATCACCGGCGCATCGGCGCTGCGTCCGCTCGGGAACGTGATGCGCGCGGTGCGGATCCAGGGCGGCGCGCCCTTGGGTAGCCGCTTCTGATAGAAGCCGTCGTCGAACAGCCCGTCGGGGAACCGATGCAGATAGGTGGGGCGGTCGCGACAGCCGTGCAGGGCGCCGTCGGCGACGTCGACCCAATACCGCACGAGGTCGAGCTTCGTGATCGGCCCGCCCGCGGCGTCGGGGAAGAACACCTTGTCGGGGTTGGTGACCCGGACGTCGAACTCGCCCACCTCGATCTCGATCGGCGACGCCATCGGTGGAACGTACCCCCGATGGCTAGGCGACGCCGACCGGATCGCTGGAGAGATCGCCCACGACCGGGCCGAGCGGCTCGCCGAGCTTCGTCGCGATGCGCTCGAGCCGCGCGAGGTGGGCGTAGACGTCCTCGCGCGCCTGCTTCGCCGCGTCGGACAGCCCGTCGAGCTCCCCGATCCGCCAATGCTTCTCGAGGACGGGCCGCAGCACCTGCTCGAGGTGGATCCGCACGTTGTAGATGCCGGCGCGCGCCATCGCCTTGGCCTTGTCGCGGAACGCGGGCATGTCGACGCCCGGCATCGCGAACCCGATGACCTGTCGCTTGAGCGCGAGCATCGCCGCGGACGGGTCGATCGCGATCGCCTGCGTGGCGAGGTCGCGATAGAAGACGTAGTGCAGGTTCTCGTCGGTGGCCACGCGCGCGCACACGCGGCGCGCGGTCTCGTCCTCGGTGATCTCCCCGGTGTTGCGGTGCGACAGGCGCGTCGCGAGCTCCTGCAACGTGGTGAACAGCACGCCGTCGAGCGGTCCCTGGCGTGCGAACTGCGGTTGCCACCCTCGCAGCACCATGTCCATCCGACCCTGTTCGAGCTTCTCGGGATCGACGCCGCGGGTCACCGTCAGATAGTCGCGGAGCAGGATCGCATGGCGGCCTTCCTCCGCGGTCCAGCGCCGGACCCATTCGCCCCAGACGTCGTCGCCGCCGAACGTGCGCCAGATGGCCAGGTGGTAGTAGGGGAGGTTGTCCTCGGTGAGCAGGTTGACCTCGAGAGCCATCTGGGCGACGTCGGGCAAGTGGCTGTCCGCCGGCCGCCACGGCTCGTCAAGGAAGTTCCGGCCCTCCTCATAGGGCACGAACTCGTGCGGGAACCATTCCGTCGCAGCGGTGACGTGGCGATCAAGCGAGCGCTCGACGGTGGGAAGGAGCTCGTGGAGGAGGTCTTCGGAAGAGACGGATCGATCGGTGGGCATCCCGTAGTGTCTCGCATCCGCTGGCCCCTTGAGCGACGTCCTGCAAGGAGCGGTGGCACGTCTAGGCAGCGGAGGCGGCGACCCTGGATGCCTCGAGCTCGGCTGCGATCGAGCCGGGCGGCGGGGTGTCACGCCGCCACGCCTGCCGACGCCGGTAGATCACATACGTGACCAGTCCGAGTGGGATCTGCAGGCCGTAGGTCAGCAGCCGGAAGATCAGGACGCCCGCGACGATCGCCGCCTTCTCTTGGCTGTCGATCGCGGTCAGGCCCGCGATGTAGCCGAGATCGATCACGCCCACGCCCCCGGGTGTGATCGGGATCGCTGAGAGCAACCGGCTGAAGGTGTACACCGCGAAGATCTCGACGGCCGAAAGCTCCTGCTCGGAGACGCCCATGTGGCGCAGCGAGAGCACGAGCACGAAGTACAGGGCCACCTGGCTCAGCACGGTCGTCCACGTGAGCATGAACCACCGCCGCCTGGCCAGGATGATCGTCTCGCGGCGGAACGTGGCGGCCTTGTCGCCCATGTCGTCGCGCGTCGGCTTGTGCAGCAGGCGGCGGAAGGCGTTGAACACGCGCCCCACGAATCGGCCGACCGCCCGCGCCATCGCCTCGCTGCGGAACACGAGCACCAGCATCGTGACCGCGATCGCCAGTACCACGAGACCGATCCCGGCGGCGGCGGCCAGGGCCGGATTCGAGTGTCCGGTGATCACGAGGAGCCCGAGCGCGACGATCGGCAGCCCGAGCTTCACGAAGATGTTCCAGATGCCGGTGACACCGATGAACAGCGTGATCTCGCCGGCGGTGAAGCCCCACGTGTTGAGCATCGCGGCGGTGACCCCGACGCCGAACGCACCACCCGCCGGCAGGGTGTTGGCCACCGTTGTGCTCGTCTGCGTGACCACCGCCGATTGCCCGAGTCCCATCCCGATCAGTCCGGCCTCGTTGGCCAGCCAATACGTGTAGAGGTTGAAGATGGTGGCGCCGAGCAAGGACCAGAACTCCAGCGGCGTGAGGGTCTTCATCGCCTCCCACACCGCGCCGTAGTCCGCGTACTTGGGGATCGCGAACACGAAGATCGCGACCACGACGATGATGCCGAACGCGAACGCGACCAACTGGCTGGTCGACAATCGTCGTTTCGGCGTCGATTCCTTGGTGATCGTGCTCAACCGCCTCGGCCCCCCTCCGTCCGCGGTCCTGCGCGACATCGTACTCGGACGCCCCGTCCGCGCATGCCTCGGGTTGCGTCTATGGAAACCGCAGGCATAGGGTGCAACACATGAGCGCGAGGCTCGTCCGTCGGCTCCTTCCCACCGCGGCCGCCGTGGTGCTCGTCGCCGGTCTCGGCATCCCGACGGCGACCGCGCGCGCGATCCCGGACACATCTCGGGTCGCTCGGATCGCCACCCTCGTCACCGGCGAACGGGTCGTGCTGGGCACGGCGCCGGACGGCACGCCGACGGCTGAGCTGATCCGCGCCGCGCACAGCGGGCCGGCGGCGCAGCTGCGGACCGTGCAGATGCGCGGGGATACGTACGTGATCCCCGCGTCCGCGGAGCCCTACCTGGGGCGGTACCTCGACGTCGGCTTGTTCGATGTGTCGGTGTTGACCGCCGAGGGGCTCGGCGAGCGGATCCCGGTACGGCTGACCTTCACGCCGGGGACTCGACCCGCGCTCCCGGGTGTGACGATCACGTCCAAGCGGGCGGGCCACGCGACCGGGTACGTGACGCGCACCTCGGCGCGGGTCTTCGGCGCGGCGCTGGCGAATCAGGCGATCGACGATTCGCTCGCGGGGTGGCCGGCAACGAGCGCGATGTTCGGGTCGGTCACCGGCATGTCGCTCGATGCGCCGAGCGCGCCGGCCGTCATCCCGCACTTCCCGCAGACCACGGTGATCCTCGACGGCATCTCGCACACCGGCGGACCGTTGCGCTTTGCGTTCGGGGTGCTGATGAACATGGATGACGGGCGGAAGTTCGCCGGCTTCGTGTTCATGGTCCGCGGGGAGGCGCGCGCGAGCGTCCCGCTCGGCACGTATACGGCGTTGTTCGACTCGCTGGATTTCTTCTCCGACGGAAGCGCGACGATCAGGGAGATCGTCGTCAACGACATCGAGGTGACCGGAACGCAGCCGCCGGTCACGATCGACGCTCGAGCAGCCACGGCGGTGCCGTCGGTGACGACGCCGATGTCCACGGTCCCGCTGGGCCTCGCCACCGAGCTCGACTTCAGTGACGAGGCCCATCATTTCCAACTCGGATGGAGTTGGGATGTCGGGTTCCCGGGGACCCGGTTCCGGCTGACGCCGGTCGCCCCGCCCACCGTCGGCAAGCTCCACATGCAGACGCGGTGGACCTCGATCGACCCGTCGACGCCGGGTGGGCGGTACCTGTTCGATGCGAGCTTCGTCGAGCCCGGGATCCCCGCCGACCAGGGGCGCGCGCTCGGGCCGGTCTCGGAGGCGGCGGAGATCCACAACAGCTTCGGGTCCGACCGGCTGCTCGCGGAAGGCGGGGCGGGCCGCTTCGTGTTCCTGCCGCACACGTCCTTCGCCTCCGCCGACATCTGGAACACGCCGATGCCGCTGGATCGAACGGAGTACGTGTACGCGCCGACCGGGGCCGAGATGCAACAGATCGTGCTCGCGAACGCGTTCGCACCCGATCCTGGGATCGTCCAGGGTCAGGTCGGTCCGGTCGTGCCCGGGTCGGCCCGCTCGGAGCGTTGGTTCCGGAACCCGTACATGCTCTCGGTGCCGGAGGCCGCGCCGGATGCTCGCTTCTTCCCGTGTCTCGCCTGCGCGTCCCGCCGCTCGCTGTTCTTCGTGTTCGGGCTGAACGACGACGATCCGACACATGACGCCTGGGTCTTCGGGAGCCCGAACGGGAAGCCCGTCGCGACGTTCGACGTGTACCGGAACGGCGTGCTTCTTCGTCACGCGCGCGACAGCCTCGGCGGCAGGGTCGCGATCCCAACCGGTCCTGCGACCTACCGCGTGGTGGGCACCGTCACCCGCCGCTGGACCGGGTCCTTCCTGTCGACCTCGACCGAGACCGATGTCACGTTCCGGTCGGCACAGGGCGTACCCGCCCCGGCATCGCTCTTCTGCCTGACCGGCCCGTCCTGCTCTGTGATGCCGGTGCTGACGGCGCAGGTCGACCTCCACGCGTCCACGGTGGGGACCCTGCCGATCGGCACGGCCACGTTCGACATCGCGACGGGGCATATCCCCGGCGCTGCGCAACTTCCGATCAGCTCTGTTGCGGTCGCCTGGCGACACACGGGGAGCACCAGCTGGCACGAGATGCCCGTGACGACCGTCGGACCGAACGAAGCGCACACGTCGTTCAAGGCAATGGCGTGGATGGATCAGCGTCGCTTCGATCTGCGCGTCACCGTGGCCGATTCGAAGGGTGGCGTGCTCGTCCAGACGACCAACAGCGCGTTCATGGTGACGACGTGACGGCCGCTCGGCGCGTGCGGCCGGCCCTGATCGCCGCATGCTTGCTCGTCGTCGCGTTGACCGCGTTGCCCGCAGCGTCCTCCGCGGTGCCTCATGCGCCGGCCGAGCGCTCGACCCTGCACCGTGCGTGCGGACATGCGATCGCGCGTCACGATGTGCGTTGCTTCGCCCGCTGGCGTGCCGACGTCCCACTGCGCACGATGGCCGGCGCGACCGCGATCGGGCTGCCCAAGTCCGGCTACGGTCCGGCGGATATCGCATCCGCCTATCAACTCGACGTGACGGGTGGGGTAGGCCAGACGATCGCGATCGTCGATGCGTTCGACAACCCGAAGGTGGAGGCGGATCTCGCCGCGTATCGCGCCGCCTGGGGGCTGCCGGCCTGCACCTCGGCGAACGGCTGCTTCAGGAAGGTCAACCAGCGCGGTGGGGCGACGCCGCCGCGCCCGGACCCGGGATGGGGGGTCGAGATCGCACTGGACGTGCAGGCGGTGTCGGCGGCGTGTCCGAACTGCCACATCCTGCTGGTGGAGGCCGATTCCCCGTCGTTCACCAACATCGGAAAGTCGGTGAACACGGCGGTACGCCTCGGCGCGGACGTCGTGTCGAACTCCTACGGCGGGGCCGAGTTCAACGGCATCCTGAAGCTGGCGGCGGCCTACTACACCCATCCCGGCGTGGCGCAGGTTGCGTCCTCCGGGGACGAGGGTTTCGGTCCCGCCGCCTTCCCCGCGTCGTGGGACCGGATGATCGCCGTCGGCGGGACACGCCTGACCTCGTCCGCGCTCGGCGTCTGGCACGAGTCCGCCTGGTGGGGAGCCGGCAGCGGCTGCTCGGCCTGGATCGACAAGCCCGCCTGGCAGCACGACTCTCATTGCCCGATGCGCACGGTGGTCGACGTCTCCGCCGTCGCCGACCCCGACACGGGGTTCGCCGTCTATGACACGTTCGGGCTTGGACGGCACGCGGGGTGGATCGAGGTGGGCGGGACGAGCCTGTCGGCGCCGCTGATCGCCGGCATGATCGGCCTCGCGGGCAACGCCGGCGAGCTCGACAACGCCAGCTACCTCTACGCGCACCGGTCGGGTCTGGCCGATGTGGTCGGCGGGTCGAACGGCTTCTGCGGTGGCGACTACCTCTGCAGGGCCAAGGTGGGCTACGACGCCCCGACCGGGCTGGGGAGCCCCCTCGGCACGTCGGCGTTGTAGGGGCTCACGCCCGGTCGCGCAGCCTTGCGCCGGCCGGGTCATACGGGATCTCGGGCAGGATGCGCGCGGTCCGCGGATCGCCCACGACGAACACCGTGACCTGCTCGTCGGCCTCGATCACGTCGCGATCCAGGTAGGCGAGCGCGAGGCTCTTGCCCACGTGGTGACCGTAGGCGCCCGAGGTGACCTCGCCGACACGGCGGTCGCCGATCCAGATGCCGTCGTCGGCGCTGGCATCGGCGTCGTCCGCCTCGACGTCCAGCAGCACGAGATGCTGCTGCGGCCCCGTCTCGCGCTCCTTGATCGCGCCCGCCCTTCCGATGAAGTCCTCCTTGTCGAAATCGACGAAGCGATCGAGACCGGACATGCCCGGCGTGTAGTCCTGCCTGAACTCCGCCGACCAGATGCCGTAGCCCTTCTCCAGGCGCAGGCTGTCGACGGCTCGATCGCCGATCGGGCGCAGACCGTGCGCCGCGCCCGCGCCCTGCAGCTCGTGCCAGAGTGTTTGGTGCCGCTCGATCGGCACCACGATCTCGTAGCCGAGCTCTCCGGTCAGCGAGATGCGACCCACCACGGCGGTCGAGGTGCCGACCTCCATCGTTCGGATCGTCGAGGAACCCGACCGCGTCGTTCGACACGTCCTCGTGCACGAGGCCCTCGAGGATCCGCCGCGACGCCGGCCCCGAGATCGAGAAGCCCATGCGTTCGTCGGTCAGGTTCCGGAGCTCGACGCCGGTGTTCGGCAGGTGCTGGCGAACCAGCGCTGGTGCCAGTCCTGCAGGTAGTAGGAGCCGGTGAGCCAGAAGCGATCGTCCTCCAGCCGGGCCACGGTGAGGTCGCCCATCAGGCGCCCCGCCTCGTTCAACATCGGCGCCAGCCGGATCCGCCCGGCCGCGGGGATCGTGCCGGCGAGCAGGCGATCGAGCCACGCCTCGGCGTCCGGCCCCGTGACCTCGTAGCGCGCGTACTGCGCGATCTCGTAGGCGCCGGCCGTGGTCCGGACCGCCTCCACCTCCTCGCCGACGATGGGCTCGGCGTTGGATCGGCTCAGCGTGTCGTTCTCGACGAAGTCCGGCGACGGCGCGAAGTACAGCGGTACCTCGAGCCCCCAGTTCACCGTGCACTGCGCGCCCGCCGCGAGGAACTCCTCATAGACCGGGGTCGTCTTGAGCGGCCGCCCCGCCGGCAGCTCCTCGTTCGGATAAGCCATCACGAATCGGCGAGCGTAGAACTGCTTGGTCATGTCGCGGAGATACCGGTCCTCGGACGCGTACGGGCCGAATCGCGCCACATCCATGCCGAAGACGTCGTATCCCGGATCGCCGTCGACGATCCAGTTCGCGACGGCGAGCCCGATCCCCGCGCCCTGCGAGAAGCCCGCCATGCAGCCGCACGCCGCCCAGTAGTTGCGGATGCCCTCGACCGGCCCGACGAGCGGATTCCCGTCCGGGGTGAACGTGAACGCGCCGTTGACCCACTTCTTTATCCCGGTGTCGGCCAAGACGGGGAAGCGCGCGAACCCGATCGAGAGCTCGGGCATGATCCGGTCGAGCTCCTCGGGGAACAGCGTGCGTCCGAAGTCCCATTCGGCGCCCTCGACCTGCCAGTGACGAGGGTTCTGCTCGTAGACGCCGAGCAGCACGCCGTTCCCCTCACGCTGGAGGTAGGTGAAGCCTTCGAGGTCGGTGACCGCGACCATCTCGCCCGGGATCGCCGCCACCGCCGGGATCTCGTCGGTCACGAGGTAGTGATGCGGCATCGGCACCAACGGGTGATCGACGCCCACCATGTTGCCGACGCGCCGGGCCCACAACCCGGCGGCGTTCACGATGTGCTCGGCGACGATGACGCCCTTCTCCGTCTCGACGTTCCATTCGCCGTTCGGCAGCGAGGAGAGGGACAGGACACGGTTGTGCTCCATCACCTCGGCGCCGCGCCGCCGCGCGGCGATCGCGTAGGCGCGTGTGGCGCCGCTCGGATCGAGGGTTCCTTCCAGCGGGTCGTAGAGCGCGCCGAGCACGCCGGTCGGGTCGATGATCGGCACCAGGTCGACCGCCTCCTCGGGGGTGAGGAGTCGGGCATCGGTGTCTTGACTGCGGAGCCATGCGAGCTCGGACTTGAGCCAGCGCCATCGCTCGGGCGTGCCGGCCAGCTCCATGCCGCCGCTCATGTGCAGTCCCACGCTTTGGCCGCTCTCCTCCTCGACCTGCGGGTAGAGACCGATCGTGTACTTCTGCAGCGCCGCGATCCGGGTGTCGCTGTTCATCGCATGGAAGCCCCCGGCCGCATGCCAGGTGGAGCCTGCCGTGAGCTCCTCACGCTCGAGCAAGAGCGTGTCGGTGTAGCCGCGCAGCGCGAGGTGGTACAAGACGCTGCAACCCACGATGCCGCCGCCGATCACGACGACCTGATACCGATCCTTCACGCGACGGCCCTTCTGAGCAGGCGATACGGGTGCGACGGAGTGTATCCGGGGCTGCCGAGCGCCAGGTGACCCGAGGTCGCCATCAGCCGGCGAGCAGCCGGTAGACCACGAACGCCGCGCCCGCGGCGCTCAGGAACCAGCCGAACGCTCGCCGGATCGTCGGGCCCGCCACGAGATGCGCCACTCGGCCGCTGAGAGCGCCGGCAGGTACCGCGCCGAGTGCGAACGCTCCCGCCACCGCCCAGTCGATGTGCCCGAGCCACCAATGAACGGCCAACGTCGGGACCGCCAGCACCGCGATCACCAGCAGACTCGTGCCCGCGGACTCCCGCATCGTCAGGCCGAACAAGAGCAGGTACATCGGCACCAACAGGAAGCCGCCGCCGTTGGCGAGCAGACCGGTGAACAGCCCGACGCCGGCGGCAGCGGCGACCAGCAGGGGGCGGTTGCGCCGGCGTTCCGTGCCTCGTCCGCGCATCGCCGGATCGATCGGGCGGAGCACCCGCTGTCCCACAGCGATGAGCACGACCCCGGAGAGGATCAGCAAGGTCGGGCCGCCGACGCGGTGCGAGAGGAAGGCGCCCACGATCGTCGCCGGGAAACCGCCGAACAGGGTCCAGGCGGCCGCCCGCGGTCTGGCTTCTTTCTGCCGCGCGTACGGGATGGCCGCGACGACCGCCGTCGGGATCGTGGCCGGTAGAGGCGACGCGATCGCGAGCAGCGGCGGCACGCCTAACAGCGACAGCAGCGGGGTGGCGACCGACGAGCCACCCACTCCGAACACGCCCGTGAGTGTGCCGATGGCCGCGCCCGCGAGCACGAAGACAGGCAGCGGAGCCATGCGGCCAGGGTAGCGACCGCCGAACCCGGTGATAATGGCCGCACATGGACGCGCTGACCAAACCGGCCGCAGGTCCCGGGCTGACGCTCGCCCAAGTGCCGGAGCCTACGATCGGCATCAACGACGTGCTGATCCGGGTGGAGCGAACCGGCATCTGCGGGACCGACGTCCACATCGCCGACTGGAACGAGTGGGCCCAGGGCGCGGTGACGCCGCCGCTCGTCGTCGGCCACGAGTTCGTGGGCGAAGTTGTGGAGGTCGGCTCGAACGTCACCGACTTCCATGCGGGCGAACTGGTCTCGGGGGAGGGCCATGTCGTCTGCGGCCGGTGTCGCAACTGCATGGCCGGGCGGCGTCACCTCTGTGCGCAGACATCCAGCGTCGGCGTCGACCGTCCGGGGGCGTTCGCGGAGTACATCGCCCTGCCGATGACCAACGTCTGGCACCACGACCCGGCGATCGACCACGACGTGGCGGCGATCTTCGACCCGTTCGGCAACGCGGTGCACTCCGTGCTGCAGTTCCCCGTGCTCGGGGAGGATGTCCTGATCACCGGCGCGGGTCCGATCGGGCTCATGGCGTGCGCGGTCGCCCAGCACGCCGGCGCGCGCTACGTGGTCGTGACCGACATCAACCCGTACCGACTCGAGCTGGCGGCCACCCTCGGCGCGACACGCGCGGTCGACATCCGCTCCACCTCGATCGAGGACGTCCAGCGCGAGCTCGGCATGAAGGAGGGGTTCGACGTCGGGCTCGAGATGAGCGGCAACCCGGACGCCGTCCACGCGATGCTCGCGAACATGTGCCACGGCGGGAAGATCGCATTGCTCGGGCTGCCCGACCGACCCTTCTCGATCGACTGGAACACCGTGATCCACGACATGGTCACGATCAAGGGCGTGTTCGGCCGCGAGATGTACGAGACCTGGTACATGATGACCGTGATGCTCCAGGGCGGCCTCGATGTCTCGCCCGTGATCACGCATCGGTTCCACTACACCGAGCACGAGGCGGCGTTCGACGCCGTCCGGTCGGGACAGGCGGGGAAGGTGCTCCTCTATTGGCGGGAGGAACCATGATCGGCGACGTACGAACCCAGCTCGACGAGGAGCTCTCGGCGATCCGCGAGGCCGGTACGTTCAAGGACGAGCGTGTGCTGACGAGCCCGCAGGGCCCGCACGTGACGATGCCCGGTCGCGAGGACGAGCGGATCGTCAACCTGTGCGCAAACGACTACCTCGGGTTGGCGAATCACCCCGAGATCGTCGCGGCCGCCCACGATGCGCTCCAGCGGTGGGGCTTCGGCATGGCGTCGGTGCGCTTCATCTGCGGCACGCAGCAGATCCACAAGGACCTCGAGGCCGCGCTGACCGGGTTCCTGGGCACCGAGGACACGATCCTGTATCCGTCGTGCTTCGATGCGAACGGCGGACTGTTCGAAACGCTGCTGACCGACGAAGACGCGGTGATCTCCGACGCGCTGAACCACGCGAGCATCATCGATGGGATCCGGCTGTGCAAGGCCACGCGCCTGCGCTACGCCAACGGCGACATGGACGAGCTGGAGGCCCGGCTGCAAGAGGCGCAGGGCGCACGGCGGATCCTGATCGCCACGGACGGCGTGTTCTCGATGGACGGGTACATCGCGAACCTCCCCGCCATCTGCGACCTGGCCGAGCGCTACGGCGCGATGACGATGGTCGACGACTCCCATGCGGTGGGGGTGCTCGGCGCACACGGTCGAGGAACGCCGGAGCACCACGGCGTCAGCGAGCGCATCGATATCGTCACGGGCACCCTCGGGAAGGCCCTGGGAGGTGGGGGCGGCGGTTACACGAGCGGCCGTCGCGAGATCGTGGCGCTCCTGCGCCAGCGCTCGCGGCCGTACCTGTTCTCCAACGCGATCACACCGGTGGTGGCCGGTGCGTCGCTGCGAGCGATCGAGCTGCTGTCCGCCTCCACGGAGTTGCGGGACCGGCTCGAGCGCAACACCACGCTGTTCCGCGACCTCATGGGGACCTCGGGCCTCGAGATCCTCCCGGGCACGCACCCCATCGTGCCGATCATGGTCGGCGACGAGCAGCTGCTGGCCCCGATCGCAGCGGGCGTCGTCGCGGCCGGTCTGCACGTGGTGGGGTTCTCGTATCCCGTGGTCCCGCTCGGCACCGCGCGGATCCGCACGCAGGTGTCGGCCGGCCACACCGAAGAAGATCTTCGGTTCGCCGCAGACACGCTGACCCGCGTCGCGGGCGAGGTCACGGCTCACAGCTGATCCACAGCCGCCCCACACGGGCCTCCCAGACCGAGGTCGTTGACTGGTCCCGTGGTCGCCAGACCGGCGGCTCCAGGATCAGAAGGAGGCCCGCGATGACTACCGATCCGACTCCTCGCCCTCGGCCGCGCAAGAAGGTCGCGACGACGCGCTCGCGCGCGGTCGCGGCCGGTGTGAGCGCACTGGCGTTCTTCGGGATCGGTGCCGCGATCGGCGCGCGGGCTGCGACGACCAGTGTCACGACCGCGAGCGCTCCAACCGTGAATGCTCGGGTCGCCGATCCGGCACCGGCCACCTCCTGGGTGTGGGTACGTTCGAGCGAAGACGACGAGGGGGGCCGGTCCGGCGGCTCGTGGGTTGCGGTCCCCGGCACGACTACGGTGCAGCCGGGCAAGACCGCCCCGACCGCCCCCACCACGACGAGCGGCGGCAGCACGGTGGCGGTGCCGTGATGACCGAGGTCACGGAGACCCGCTTCCGGGCGATGGGGACCGAGGCACACGTGATCGTCGTCGGCGGTGAGCCGGGCCTGCTCGATCTCGCCGAGCGACACGTCGCCTGGCTCGAGGATCGCTGGAGCCGGTTCCGTCCGGCGAGCGACGTCAGCCTGATGAACGCGATGGCCGGCATGCCCGTTCGCGTGGAACCCGAGACCGTGCTGCTCGTGCAGCGTGCGCTCGACGGCTGCACGGTGACGGACGGTCGCTACGACCCGACCGTGCTCGGCGCGGTGGTTCGCGCCGGGTACGGTCGAAGCTACGAACAGCTCGCGGACGCGACCGGCGAGCCGTCGACCGATGCTGGACTCGAGCGCGGCGCGGCGGCGATCGTCGTGGATCAAGCCGGCGGCACGATCACGATGCCCGAAGGCGTGGGCTTCGACCCGGGCGGGATCGGCAAGGGCCTCGCTGCGGATCTCGTGGTCGTCGGGTTGCTCGCGGCGGGTGCCGCGGGCGCGTGCGTGAATCTCGGCGGCGACGTCCGCGTGGACGGCGCCTCGCCGGACGACGCGGGGTGGCTGGTTGGACTGGAGCACCCGTTCCGCGATGAGCCCGCCGCGGTGCTGAGCGTGCGCTCGGGTGCCGTCGCGACGACGTCGCGGCTGACGCGTGTGCTCGCCAACGGGCACCACGTGATCGACCCCGCGACCGGCGCCTCGGCCCGATCCGGGCTAGCGTCGGCGACCGCGGTCGCCGCCGAGGGGTGGCAGGCCGAGATCCTCGCCAAGGCCGCGTTCCTGGCGGGGCCCGTCGAAGGTCGCCGGCTGCTTGCCGGGCCGCGGGGAACGCCGTGGACGGGCACGACCGGGCTGCTCGTCGACGACGAGGGCGCGACCATTCGCGTGGCCGGCCTCGACCGCTACGAGGTTCTTCCCGAGGGGAGCGCCGCATGAACTGGACGTGGTACGCGGCTCGCGCCGGCGGGTTCGTGGCGTGGGGCCTGGCGGCCGCCTCGGTTGCGCTCGGCCTGGCGCTGTCCGGCAAGGTGTTCCGCCGGCCGCGGCCCGCCTGGACGATGGACATGCACCGCTTCCTCGGTGGGCTCGCCGTGATCTTCACGGTCGTGCACGTCGCGGCCGTGATGATGGACAAGTACGTGAGCTTCGGTCTGCGTCAGGTGTTCGTGCCGCTGGCCTCGACGTGGCACCCGGTCGCGGTGGCCTGGGGCGTGATCGCGATGTACATGCTCCTCGCGGTCGAGCTCACCTCGCTGGCGCGCCGCCGCATCCCGCGGCGCCTATGGCGACAGATCCACCTCGGCAGCTTCGTGCTCTTCGGTACCTCGACCGTGCACGCGCTGACGGCGGGCACCGACACGGCAGCGGGGCTCGGCATGATCGGCGTGATCTTCCTGTCGGTCGGGGTGATCGCGATGGTTGCGCGCCGCATCGCCGGCCCGAGCCCACAGTCGGCGCCGGCACGTCCACCGGCGCGCGTGGATGTCGCGCAGCAGCCCGCGGAGCAACTCGCCTAGCGCGCGCGACGCTGCAGGAGGAGGCGCGCGACCTCGTCTTCGGTGACCGGCGTGAAGTCCTCGTACCAGGCGCCGACGCCGCCGAGCGAGCGCGGATTGTCGACACAGACCACGCGATCGGCAACCGCGGCCAATCGCGCAACCGCATCGGGAGCACCGACCGGCACGCCGATGATCATCTCGGAGGCCTCGCGCGCGAGCATGATCGCCACCGCGGCCTCGGCGGTGGCGCCCGTCGCGAGCCCGTCGTCCACGACGATGACGACCCGCCCCGCCACGTGCGCGGCGTCGTGATCGGGTCGCAGCCGGTCGGCGCGCTCCCGGACCTCGGCGGCGGCGGCGTCCGCCCGCCGGCGGAACGCCGCCTCGGAGAGGCCCAACAGGGCGAGCAGCTCGCCGTTCCGAACGACGACCCCGCCCTCGCCGACCGCTCCCACCGCGAGCTCCGGGTTGCCCGGCGCCCCGACCTTGCGAACGATCGCGATGTCGAGATCGGCGCCCAGCGCGCGCGCCACCTCGGCGGCGACGACGACCCCGCCGCGCGGCAGTCCGATGACGATCGGATCTCGCTCGCGATACTCGGCGAGATGCTCGGCCAGCACCGAGCCCGCCTCTGTGCGGTTGCGGAACGGTCCGCGGCGTCGTTCAGCTGTCTCGGGAGCCATCCTCGTCTCGCTCCATAGTGCGCGCCCCGGGCGTGGGACGCACCTCGGCCGCTCATGCGACCGGGACGGTGACCCGTGTGCCGTCGATCTCGTGGCTCAGCCGAACCCGACGAGGACGAGGACCGAGGTCGTCATGACGCCGGCGGCTTCTCGCCCGGCATCAGGTCGCGGTCGGACGGATGCCACGCGGGGGAGTCACCGGCCGTCCGGACGTTGAAGCCATAGTCGAACACCAGCGTCCCGCCGATCGTTGCGCCGAACGCGACCGTGAGCGCGATGATGACGGTGAGCGCTGCAAATCCGAACGACGTGGTCGGCGCGGCGACGTTGTAGCTCCCGAGCCGCAGCAGGATGTCGATCACCACGAGCCCGGTGACCGTGAGCATCGTCAGCCCATGCGCGTTCGCGGTCCGGCGGGCCTGCGTCCCCTTCGGCGTCGAGACGCGCCAGTCCATCCACCCGGTCAATGCGGCCCCGAGCGATACGATCAGCCCGCCGACCAGGCACAGCGTGGCCGCCTTGAAGAAGTCCGTCGACCAGCTTTCACCGTGCCATAGCCACGAGACGACGTCGAAGGCGGCCGCCAACACGTAGGCGCCGATCGGGACGTCGGTCAACGGCGGGTGGAACGGCTTGCCCGCGAACCCCCGCAGTCCGAAGAACTTCCTGCCCTTGATCGTCAACGACGGCCGGACCGAGAACTTCGCCATGCCCCTCTCCTTCTCGTTGTTGTGAGCACCACTCAACCATGAGTGCTGGTGCGGTGCCACGGGGAGCGCCGGTCGAAGGCCGATCGTGCCCACGCGGGCCCGGATCCGGCGCTCGGGGCACTAGGGTGGGTGTGTGGATACCGACGAAGAACGCATCGCTCTGTTCCTGGACTACGAGAACCTCGCCATCGGCGCGCGGGAGGCGCTCGGGGGCCTCAGCTTCGACCTGAAGCCGGTGCTCGACGCGTTGGCCGAGCGAGGGCGGGTGATCGCCCGCAAGGCATACGCCGACTGGTCCGCGTTCGACGAGGACCGCCGCATGCTCACCCGCGGCCACGTCGAGCTGATCGAGATCCCCCAGCGGATGGGCGCCTCGCGCAAGAACGCCGCCGACATCAAGATGGCCGTCGACGCCCTGGAGATGGCCTTCGAACGCTCCTACATCACCACCTTCGTCATCTGCACCGGGGACAGTGACCTCACTCCGCTGGTGCACAAGCTCCGAGAGCTGAACAAGCGAGTGATCGGCGTCGGGATCAAGGACTCGACCTCGGCCCTGTTGCCCCCCGCGTGCGACGAGTTCCTCTTCTACGACACGCTCGAGGGTGTGGACGTGCCCGAGGGCGCCGGGCGGCGTCGCAGCTCCTCTCGTGGTGGGCGATCTGGCGCGGCGAAGAAGCTGGCCGCCGCCCCACCGCCGGCGGAGGATGCGGAGCCAGTGGAGGCGCGCGCGTCGGGCGACATCGACGAGCTCGCGGTCCGCGTCGCCCAGACGGTCGCGGGCCTGGAGCGAACCTCCGGTGGCGCGGTGCTGGCCTCCACCGTGAAGCGGGCGCTGCTGCGCAAGGATCCGACGTTCAGCGAAGCCGAGTACGGGTTCCGGGCGTTCGGTGAACTCCTGCGACACCTCGCCGATCGCAACGTGATCGAGCTCTCGGAGGGGTCCGCGAAGGGCGACCCCGAGGTCTCGCTGCCGACCCACGGCGGCGAGACCGAGGCGTTCGCGCTCCTCGGCACGGTGGTCGCCGACCTCCAAGCCAAGAACACCGTGCCCCATCTGTCGGGACTGAAGAACAAGGTGCGCAAGGTGCAGCCGGACTTCAGCGAGAAGAAATACGGATACAACGGGTTCCTGCAGTTTGCGAAGGCGGCCGCCACCCAGGGGCTCGTCACGCTCGAATGGGACCCCGACGACGGCGACTACGTCCTGGGCGTGCCCGGAGCCTGAGCCATGGCATGACCGCCGAGCGCTTCGACCTCGTCGTGATCGGCGGCGGCGCCGCGGGGGAGAAGGGCGCCGCCCAGGCCGCCTACTTCGGCAAACGCGTCGCGGTGGTGGAGCGACGTGACCAGCCGGGCGGCGCCACCGTGCACACCGGCACGCTCCCGTCCAAGACCCTGCGCGAGGCGGCGTTGTTCCTGTCGGGGTATCGGCAGCGCGATCTGTACGGGGTCTCCGTCGAGGTCGATCGCGATCTCGAGGTCGCCAAGCTCGTCCAGCGGAAGAACACCGTGCGCGAGCTCGAGACCAACCGGATGCTCGCGAACCTCGATCGCCATCGTGTGGAGCTCGTCCACGGCACCGCACGGTTGCTCGATGCCACGACGGTCGAGGTCGCGGGCGACGCCGGTCCGCGAACGCTCGTCGCCGACGCGATCCTGATCGCGACGGGCTCGAGCCCCTTCCGGCCGCCGGGCATCCCGTTCGAGGACCCCGATGTGCACGACTCCGACACGATCCTGGAGATCGACCGGCTGCCGTCGTCGCTTGCCGTGTTGGGCGGCGGGGTGGTGGGCTGCGAGTACGCCTCCATGTTCGCGGCCCTCGGCACCGAGATCCACCTGATCGAGCGCACGGCACCGTTGCTTCCGTTCCTCGACGCCGAGATCGTCGAGCGGATGACGGCCGGCATGGCGGATCTCGGCGTCTCGTTCGTCTTCGGCGAACGCGCCCAGACGGTGACCCGACATGGCGATGCGCTCGTCTGCGCGATGCCCTCGGGGATCGAGGTCGCGGCCGAGAAGGTGCTCGTCACGGCGGGTCGCGTCGGCAACACCGCCGAGCTCGGTCTCGAGGCGGTCGGGGTCGCGACCGACGAGCGGGGTCGGATCGTCGTCGACGAGCATTTCCGAACCTCGGCACCCGGGATATATGCCGCGGGGGACGTGATCGGGGCCCCAGCGCTCGCCTCGACGTCGATGGAACAGGCGCGGGTCGCGGTATGTCGAGCCTTCGACTTCGACTACAAGCAGGAGCTCTCGAGCCTCCTGCCCTACGGCGTCTACACGATCCCGGAGGTGAGCAGCGTCGGTCTGTCCGAGCAGGAGGCCGCGGATCGTGGGATCGACGCCGTGATCGGGCGAGCGTCGTTCCGTGACAACGCTCGAGGGGAGATCATCGGGGACCGCGACGGGATGACCAAGCTCGTGTTCGATCGCTCGACTCGACGCCTGATCGGCTGTCACTGCGTCGGGGAGCGAGCGACCGAGCTCGTGCACGTCGGCCAGGCTGTGATGACGCTCGGCGGCACCGTCGAAACGTTCATCGAGATGGTCTTCAACTACCCGACCCTGACCGAGACCTACAAGTACGCGGCCTACGACGCGCTCGCCGGGCTCGGCCCGGCCCGCGGACCGGGGAGCGGATGATCTGCGCTACGCACCCAGCCCGTTGATCGAAAAGGCGATCACCAAGATGGCGATGAGCAGCGAGATGACCGACTCCGCCATCATCGTCATCTTCGCCCACGTCCGCACCGGGAGCGTATCGGTCGGGCTGAACGCGGTGGCGTTCGTGAACGACAGGTAGAGGTAGTCGGGATAGGTCGGGATCCATCCCTCCTGCACCAACTCGGGCATCGCATCCTCGGGGAAACCGAAGCTCGGTCGGATCCCGGACGCCGCCGCGCGCTCGGCGGCTCCGCCTCGATCGATCTCCCAGTACCACAGGCTGAACACGAGCACGTTGGTCACCCAGAGGGCCGCGCCTCGTCCGAGCAACGCTGCGGGGCCCGCCACGCTCTTGTAGGTGGGGTCGAGGATGTCCACCATCAGCAGCGCGAGGCCGCCCAGCGTCCCGATCGTCATGACGATCAACAAGATGAACGTGGCGCGGCGAGCCTGCCGGGTCCTGCGATCGATCCGTCCCGGATCGCGGAGGATCACCGCGCCCAGGGCGAGTAGTTCCACCACGGGCAGTGCCCACCACTTGAGGAGGCGGCCTTCCTTGGGCGTGATCCATTGCAACACGATCGTCGCCAGCACGGCTGCGGCCATCGGCCAGCGTTTCTCGGCCGTGCGCGTCACCGGTGCGTCGCTCGTCGGTTCTCCCACGGGACCGTCCACGATCGCCTTCAGTGTGCAAGCGACTGGCAGGCGGGCGCGCTGTCGATCGCGGTGGACAGCTCGGCGTTCTGGACGGAGCCGATCGCATCTGAGATGTCCCGCCCTCCCTGCTGCAGCTGCGGTGCCAGACTCGTGACCGCCGAGACCATCGCGGCGGGGTTGGTCGTGTCGAGCGACTGGACGCTCGACAGCACGCTTTGGAACAGGGTCTGCACGTTGGTGAGGGCCGTCTCGATCGCGGCGGTTGCGTCCTCGGCGCCCGCCGGAGCACCGAGCGCGTGGATGTGATCCAGCATGGTCTGGGTGTCCTGCACCGCGGAGGTCATGAACGCCTCGAGGGCGTCCTTCGCGTCCTGGGGCGTCGTGGACCCAGCGGTGATCGACGACTGGAGCTCCTTGTTGCCGTCCGCGAGGCTCTGCTGCCATTGATCGATGCTCGTGCACAGTCCGTCCGCGTACGTCGCCGCGTCGGTGGCCGCGCCCGAGACACCCGTCGATGCGGTGATGCTCGGGGTGATGGATGAGGCGACAGCCGTCGAGGAAGAGGAGGTCGACGAGCACGCCGCGAGCAGAACGGTTGCGCAGGCGAGCGCGGCGAGCGACGTGGTGCGGATCATGGGCCTCTCCCGTGTGAGCTTCCGGAGGGGAACCCTAGCAGTGCGTGCCGAGCCCGGTCAGCGGGTTTCGAGCGGGTGGCGATGCACCGGCACCGAGTGCAGCCAGCAGGTCGTTTCCTTGTTGTAGGTCGACAGCACGGTCACGCAACCCGGCTCCGAACAGTGGCGGCCCCGTTGGCTCTGTGCCCCTTTGCCGGTGTCGGGTGATCCGTACCGGACGCCGGATGCATTGGCTCTGGTCATCGGGGCTCCCTTGCTCGACGGTGGGCGATCCGTCGAGGGGGCGGGACGAGCGGCTCGGGGGCCACTGCCGGTCCCGCCTCTGGCGAACCCTCGGCTCGAACCGAGGAACCAAGCGTACTACCCCTGTCGGAACGGGCGCCCGCCGTTCGTCGTTCTGGTCGGATGGCCCGCATCGGACGGGTCACGGAAGGAGGGAACGGCATGGCGAAGTACCTCTTGCTGTACGAGGGTGGCAGCATGCCCGAGACCGAAGCGGCGCAGGCCGCGGTGATGCAGGCCTGGGAGTCGTGGTTCCAGCAGATCGGCGGAGCGGTGGCCGACGCGGGCAACCCGTTCACACCCGGCTCCAAGCGGATCACGGCCGACGGGTCGATCTCCGCAGGCACGGGCAGCGCATCGGGGTACTCGATCCTCGAGGCGGACTCGCTCGACGCAGCCGTGGACCTCGCGAAGGGCTGCCCCGTCCTTGCGGGCGGCGCCTCGATCTCGGTCTACGAGACGTTCGAGGTCATGTAGCACGGGTGGCGCCGGGCCCGTGCTTCGCGGCGGGTCCGGCGCCCAGCCGCGCCGCGATCCGATCCGCCACGACGGTCGCGTCCTCGTTGGCGCCCCACAGGATCGAGCTGCTGCGCGTCCGCAGGAAATGCACTCCTATGAAGTACAGCCCGGCGACGACGCTGCTCTCACCGTCGGTCTGCAGGGGGAAGCCAAGCTCGTCGAAGGCGTCCGGCCAGGGCAGCCACGTTCCGTACGCCGGACGGAAACCGCCCGCGAACAGCACGGTCGAGAACCGGTCGATCGGAACCTCGGTCGGCGAGTCGGCCGCGAAGGGGACGGGCGGGGGCAACTCGACGGGATCGAGCCCGCGCTCGGCCACCACGCGTCGGACCTGTTCGCCGAACTGCCGGTAGCGCTCGTCTGCCCAGGCGACCGACGCCTCGAGGTCATCATTGAACCGTACGGCGCCGCCTTCGACGCCCGCGAAGTGACCTGCGAGCGTCAGGCCGTCGCGTTGCAGCGTGCGGTAGTGCAGGTCGTGGCCGCCGTCGCGGCCGGTTGCCAGGACGTTGGCCCACAGTCGCGCGCTCGGGTCCGGCAGGGTCGCCACCGGCTGGTGGAGGAAGCCGGTCGCATCGGCCCACCACGTCATGTCGTGGCCGCCGAACCGGCGAGGCAGCCACCATGCCCTCCCGCACGACAGCACCACATCACGACCGGCACCATGCAGTTCCTCGGCGAGTTGCATGCCCGTTTGCCCGCTTCCAACGATCAGCACGCCGCCCGGGGGCAGTTGATCCGGGCGCCGGTAGGTCGCGGCATCCGCGACATGGAGAACGTCGGCGATCGCGGCCGCACCACGAGGATGATGCGGCCGTTGATAGGCACCGCTCGCAACCACGAGCACGCGCGTGGAGATCGGGCCCTGCGTCGTGTGCAACGCGAACCCGTCATCGAGCGCGCGAACGCCCACGACGTCCACGTCCTCGCGAACAGGGGTCGCACCCGCTGTCGCGTACCGCTCGAGGAAGCGGGCGATATCGTCGCGGGCCATGTAGTTGTCCGGATCGTCGCCGTCGTACCCGCCGCCGGGAAGATCGATCAACCAGTTCGGCGTCACGAGGCAGAACGAATCCCACCGCTCCCGCCAGGTCTGCGCGATCCGACCGCGCTCGAGGACGACATGCTCGATCCCGAGACCGGCCAGCGCACGGCTGATCGATAACCCTGCATGGCCAGCACCGACGATGACGACGTCCTGCGTCTCCACGCCAGGAAGTATGTCCCGACGATCAGGCACGCGTCTCGGCGCGTCGTCGTATGCCACGAAGATGGCTGCGTCCCATCACGAAGTCGGTCCACAGCAAGGCGCGGGACATCCAGACCAGGACCGGTGGGCCGAGCTCGGCGCGGGTTCGCAGCAGCAGTCTCGTGTCGCCTTCCTCGGTGTCCTCCACGGCGTAGCTCCACACCCAGTTGAGCCACCCCTCACGTGGGAATGGCGGCAGATGTGTCGTCGATCGCAGGACGAGCGCCTTGTTCGGTTCGATCGATGTCACCACGAAGGAACAGCCGGTCTCGGGCGCTCCGTCGGGGATGTGGTCACCCGTTGCGAGATCCTGGAGCTCGGGGACGATGACCGCGGCGCTCGGCGCGTTCGCGGGGAACAACAGCCGGTCGATCCAGCGATACGTGTACCAGCCGCCACGATGCCACCCCATCTGCACGAGCCATGGCCACACCTCGTCGGGCGGTGCCGCGATCGTGATCGCATGGTTGGTTGTGAGCATCGGGTGGGGGCACAGATCGTCGCTCGGAAGGTAGCGGCGACGCTCCGCACGCGTACTGCCCCACGTGGCGCCCTGATAGAGGGCGACGACGTACACGGCGATCGCCCCCAGACCGAGCAACGCCTTCCGCATCGACGATCTCCCTGGCTCGGTACCGATGACAGCGTGGCGCGGGCGCAGGCCATCGAGGACGGTCGACAGGCCTGGTCCCGACGGGACCCTCGACGGGGACGTCGGCTATGCGCGCAGCCGCTGGCCGGCCGGGTCGAACAGCGGTTCCTCCGTCACCCGCGCCGGCAGCATCCGATCGAAGTACGCGATCGTGACTGCCTCGCCGATGCCGAGGGAACGGGGGACCCAGGCATAGGCGATACTCCGTTCGATCGACGCGCCCCACCCCGCGCTCGTGACGTACCCGACGGGCTCGCGATCGACGAGCACGGGCTCGGCGCCCATCGCGACCTGCTCGTCCTCGACCACGAGGCAGCGCAGGACGCGAGGGGCGATGGGTCGCCGTGCGAGCGCCTCCCCGCCCAGGAATTCGGTGTCCGTGCGCCGGACCGTGAACATGATTCCCGTTTCCTCGGGGCCGTGTTCCCGGGTCATGTCGGTGCCCCAGGCGCGATAGCCCTTCTCGAGGCGAAGCGTGCCGAGCGCCGCTCGCCCGGCCGCGATCACGCCGTGCGCACGGCCCGCATCCCAGAGCGCGCTCCACAGCGCGCCGCCCTCGGCGGCCTCGGCGGTCAGCTCCCAGCCGAGCTCGCCCGCATACGAGATGCGGACCGCGTCGACCTCGACGCCGGCCACGGACAGGCGCCGTGCGGTCAGATAGGGGAATGCCACGTCGGAGACGTCCGCGTCGGTCGTGGCGCCCAAGATGTCGCGGGCCCGCGGGCCCCACAGCGCGACACATGCCCGTTCGTCGGTCACGGCGCGAGCGACGACGTCGGCGGGCGCGTGGGCACGGAGCCACGCGACGTCTCGAGGGCCGTTGCCGCCGAGCACGAACCGATCCTCCGCCAACCGCGCGACCGTGACGTCGGAGACGATCCCGCCGTGGCGATTCAGCATGGGTGCGTACGTCACCGCCCCGACCGGGCGATCGACCCGTCCGGCCACCATCCGGTGCAGGAACGGCGCCGCGCCGGCGCCGGTCACCTCGAGTCGCGTCAGCGGGGTCATGTCGAACAGGCCCGCGCGCTCCCGCACGGCGAGATGCTCGGCGATCGCGATCGGGGACCAGTGGCGGGCCGACCACGCGTCGCGGGTGGGGACGGACTCGCCGACCAAGCCTTGGTTCACCGCGTACCACTGCGGGCGTTCCCACGTGGCGACGTCGACGAAGGCGGCGTCGAGCGCGCGCTCGTGGTCGGCGAACGCGCTGTATCGGATCTCGCGCGCCGAGCTGTGGGGCTCCGCCGGGTGATGCGCGACATACACATCCACGTACTGGTCCGTGCACCGCGGCTCGACGAAGCTTGGCGCGAGCTCCGCGGCATCGAAGCGCGACAGGTCCGCCGGGGAGGGATCGATCGCGGGGTCCCGATCCGTCAGCAGGTCGGCCACGATCTGGGCGACGCCCACCGAGTGCGTCACCCAGACCGATTCCGCGACCCAGAACCCCGCGAGGTCGGGATGCTCCCCGATGAGCGGATAGCCGTCGGGCGTGAAACCGAAGACACCGTTGAACCGCCGCTCGATCGACGCGGCGGCGAGGGCGGGCATGAACGCGCACGACAGGCGCCAGGCTTCGGCGAAGTCCTCCTCGGTGAAGTCGAACGCGAGGCTCGCCTGGGTGTTGCGCGGGTGGCTGTCCAGCTCGGCGGGGTCGACCGGGAGACCCCGGTGGTGGAACGAGCCGATCCCGACGCGGTCGCCGTAGTCGCGGTAGTACACGCCGATGTCGTGATGGCGGACGATCGGCCGCACCGCCTCGCGACCGGCGCCGTCCGCCAGCGCCGGCAGCGCTGACGTGACCGCGTACTGGTGCTCCATCGGAAGCATCGGCAGCTGCAGGCCGACCGACGCGGCGATCGCGGGCCCCCAGACGCCGGCACAGCACACGACGATGTCGGCGCCGATCGTGTCGCCCGCGCCCGTGCGCACGCCGGTGACGTGGCCGCCGTCGGTGACGACGGCGGCTACCTGCGTCTCGCCGACGAAGCGCGCGCCGCCTTCGGCGGCGCGCGCAGCCTGGGCCGCGACACCACGCAACGCGACCGCCAGACCCTCGTCGGTGGTGTGGTAGGCGCCGAGCAGGCCATCGCGCTCGATGATCGGCCACAGCGAGACGGCCTCGTCGGGATCGATCATCCTGCCGCGCCATCCGAAGGATCGTGCCGCGCCCCACCGACGCCAAAGCTCTGCGAGTCGCGCCTCGTTGTAGGCGACCTCCAGCGTGCCGACCGGCAGGAGCGCCGGACCGCCCTCGAAGGACAGCGCGCCGAACGTGCGGATCGTGGCATCGGCGGTCTCGGTCATGAACTTCGAGGTGCTGGTGCGACTGACCAACCCGGGGGCGTGCGCGGAGGAGCCACCGGTCGCGAAGAGGGGCCCCTTGTCGAGCACCAGCACGTCGCGTTCGCCGCGTGCCACCAGCTGGTCGGCGAGGGCCGCGCCCACCACACCCGCGCCGATGAGGACGATCCGTCGGCTCATGGCTGGGCGTCGTCAGGCGGCTCGAGGATCGCCTGCGCGATCGCGGCGGCTTCCTCGCGCTTCGTGCGGTCGACGAACACGTGGTACTCGCGGTCCAGGAACGCGAGGAAGCCGCCCGAAGGCGGCTTCACCCACCACACGATGTCCTCGGCCTCGAGCGCGCGGCCGATCGCGTCGGCGTGCTCGAGCGTGCAGGCGCACAGGTGGACAGTGCGCACATCCGGTGGGACATCCCAGACGCGCTTCACGCGTCGGCGCGGTTCCTAGTCCTCGTCGGCAGCTTCCGACGCAGCGACGGCGATCTCGGCCTCCGCGACGGCGTCGGACGCCAAGTCTTCGGCGACCGTCTCTTCGACGATCGCTTCGGCGGCGAGCTCGTCGGCCGCCGCATACAGCGCCTCGGCCTCGACCGCCTTCTCGACGGCGTCCTCGTGCAGCGCCTCCGCGACGACCGCATCCTCGACAGCGTCCTCGGCGATGGTCTCCGCAGCCTGCTCCATCTCTTCGTCCGGCATGGTGCGCGCTCCTTCCGTCGGTGGTTCGGGGGGCGGAGGCTAACACGCCCGCTTCGGGCGAGCATCTGCGAAGATGCGGCCATGTCGAACCCAGGAGATCGTCGATGACCTCGTTTCGGACCCGCTGCGCGCCCGTCCTCCGGACCGCCGCCCTCATGGTGGTGGCCGTCGTGCTGGCAGCTTGCTCCTCGAGCGCGAGTTCGTCCTCGTCGTCCCTGACCGGCGCGGCTCTCGAGGCGGCAAAGGGTGCGGTGTGCTCACAGCTCACCGCCGCGTCGACCACCCTGGGCGAGGCGGCGGCCGGCCAGAGCGGCGATCTGCAGACCAGGGCGGAATCGCTCGCCTCCAGTCTGCAGACGGCCGCGGGCGCCTTGAAGGCGGTCGGTGGCGGCACCCTCGCGGACAACGTCACGTCGGTCGCGACGGACATCCAGCAGCTCGCCACCACGGCCCCGGGCGAGATCCAGAGCAAGGCGACCGATGCCAAGACGAAGGTCGACGCCGCGTCGGCGTCGCTGTCGTGCCCGGGGGCGTCGCCCGCCGGCTAGGCCTTGATCCGTTCGCGCTTCGGGTCATACATCGGCTCGAGCGACAGCGTCACGGGGTACCGGCGTCCGACGATGTCGAGCTCCCACGTCCCCGAGGCGATGGCGGCGTCATCGGTGTGCTCTTCGCGCTCGATCATCGCCAGGCCCACGCTGCCGCCCAGCGTGTGTCCGTAGCCGCCGATCCGGTTCTCGCCCACATGCACGCCGTCGCGGTACAGCTGCTCGTCCCCGTACAGGAGCGGGTCGGGATCGTTCACGAACACCTGGACCATGCGCGAGGTGCGCACCCCGCTGTCGCGCTGCTTCACGAGCGCGTCGCGCCCGATGAACCCGCCCGGCTTGTCCCATGCCACCGTGAAGTCCAGGCCGACGTCGATCAGCGAGTCCGAGTTGTCGATGTCCAGCCCGTAGTCCCGGTAGGCCTTCTCCAGGCGCAGGGAGTTGAGGGCCCCGAGCCCCGCGTTCCGGATCCCCAGGTCCGCGCCCGCTGCGAACAGGGCGTCGAACACCGCCAACGCGTAGTCGGTCGGGATGTGGAGCTCCCAGCCGAGCTCGCCCAAGTAGGTCACCCGCAAGGCGAGGGCGACGCCGTTGCCGACCTCGATCTCCTTGGCCCGCATATACGGGAAGGCATCGTTCGATAGGTCGGCGGTCGTCAGGCGAGCGAGCAGCTCGCGCGAACGCGGCCCCTGCACGGTGAGCAGGGTTCGCGAGGAGGACATGTCGGTGATGGCGACGTAGGGCCCGCTCTCGGCGTGGCGTTGCAACCACGCGAGTATGCGCCGGTGGATGATGTCCGCCCCGACCACGAGGTACACGTCCTCGTCCAGCCGCGTCACGGTTACGTCGGTCCAGATGCCGCCGTGCTCTGTCAGCCATTGCGTGTAGACGATCTTGCCGATCGGCACCGAGACGTTCGACACACTGACGCGGTTGAGCAGCGCCTCGGCGCCCGGGCCACGCACGAGGATCTTGGCCATGAACGACATGTCCATCACGCCGACGGCCTCGCGCACCGCGCGATGCTCGTTGGCCTGTGCGTCGAACGACTGATCCCTAGCCCATCCCTGCGGTCGCTCGTGCGAGACGCCCGGGTCGGCGAACCATTCCGGCACCTCGTAGCCGGACAGCACCATGAAGTCCGCGCCGGCATCGACCAGCCGGTCGTGGACCACGGAGCGGCGAACGTCGCGTGCGCTCCACGGTCGCCATGAGGGGAACGACGAATCCCCGAACAGCGAACCCAACAGTTCGACGCCCCGCTCCTCGCGGAAAGCACGGTTGGTCATGAACGGCATGGTGCGATCGATGCTCATGCCCGTGACATCCATCGCCGGCTCGCCTTCGAGGATCCAGTCCGTCATCAAGGAGCCAACCCCGCCCGAGAGCAGGATCCCCAAGGAGTTGAGCCCGCAGGCGGCGAAGAACCCCCGCAGTTCCGGCGCCTCGCCGAGAAGCGGACCGTTGTCCGGCGTGAAACTCTCGGGCCCGCAGAAGAACTGCCGGATCCCCGCGTCATGTAGCGCCGGGAACCGGTCCATCGCGTCGGACAGGAACCCCGCCATACGGTCCCAATCCGGCGGCAACACGGCGAACCCCAGATCCTGCGGGATCGCATCCAGCGACCACGGTGCCGCCTTGGGCTCGAACAACCCGACCAGGATGCCGCCCGCCTCCTCTCGGTAGTAGCCGTAGCGATCCGGATCCTCGACCACCGGAAGGTCGGGGTGTGCCCAGTCCACGGTGTCGGTCAACAGGTAGTAGTGCTCGGCCGCCTGCAGCGGCACCGTGACGCCGGCGAGCGCGCCGAGCTGGCGGCCCCACATGCCGGCCGCGACCACCACCGTCTCGGTCTCGATCGATCCCCGGTCGGTCTCGACCCCGGTAACGCGCCCGCCGGCGGTGACGAAGCCGGTGACGGTCACGCCTTCGACGATCTGCGCTCCTCCCATCCGCGCGCCCTTCGCGTATGCCTGCGTGACGTCGGCCGGGTTCGCGCGGCCCTCGTCGGGAACCCAGGCGGCGGTGATGATGTCGTCGACCTTGGCGGTCGGCCAGAGGCGCCGCACCTCCTCGGGGCCGACGAGCTCGATCGGCACACCGTGCGCCTTTGCGAAGATCGCCTCTCGGGTCACGGTCTCGACCCGCTGAGGCGTGCACGCCAGGTGCAGGTGTCCGATCCGGCGGAATCCCAGTGTCCTGACCGGTCTCCTCGGTCAGCTGCGGCAAGAGCTCGGCGGTGTAGCGGGACATCCACAGGAAGGTCTCGTTCGGCATGCCCGCCGAGGTGATCAGCCCCGCCGCGTGCCAGGTGGTGCCGGCGGTGAGTTCCTTGCGTTCCAGCAGGACGACGTCGCGGACGCCGGCCTTCGTGAGGTGATAGGCGATGCTGCAGCCGATCACGCCGCCGCCGACCACGACCACGCGTGCTCGCTGGGGGAGTGTGCTGTCCGTCACGATGCCTCCTGCAGATGGCGGGCCGGCGGTCGCCGGCCGGAACGCTGCCACATGCTAGCGGGGGCTGGTGCGCGTTCAGTAACGCTCAGGTGTGGTGGCGCGGAGTGGGCTCAGCGCCAGCGCTTGGTCTCGCGGACGTCGAGCACCTCTTCGTTCGACTCGCGCTCCAGCATCGCCGCGCGCAGCTCCGCCTCGATCGAACGCGGCTGCACGGTTTGACCTGACAGGCGCGCGCGCAGGCCGCTGTTGTCGTGATGCGGAGTGCCAACAAGAACTGGTTCCAACTCCAGGGTGTACGTGAGGGCCATGAGGGGGATTCCTTCCGTTCGGTCCGCCCACGGTAATGGCCGCCCCCGGGTGAGTGCATCCGCCCTGTGGTCCATCCTCCGTCGTGTCGGTGCGGGGCCAGCGGACGTAGGTCCGATGGCGACGGCGAAGGCGCTCACCATCAGGCGCGAGGACGCTCCATGCGAACCCCGCTCCACGATCCGTCGGCGTCGGACTCCTCGAACCGTTCCACGACGAGCATCCCGACCTTCGCGGCCACCCGCACCGACGGGTCGTTGCCCGCGTCGGCGTAGGCCCGCACGACCGAGGCATCGAGGGTGTCGAACGCATAGTCGACCAGCGCGCCAACGGCCTCCGTGGCGTACCCGTGGCCTTGGTGGCCTGGCGAAACCGTGTAGCCCACCAGCATGACGTCGGGGTCCTCGCGGTCAGGGCAGAGGCCGACATCGCCGACTAGGGTTCCCTCGTCCAAGGTCTCGACCGTGAACTGCACCCAGCCGCCCGGCTCGCCGGGGACGCGCCGAAGCATCTGTTCGATCTCGCCGCGGACATGGTCCGGATCCGTCTTGTGCCAGCCTTGATGCACGCGAACCTCGGGATCGCTGCGATAGGCGGAGATGGCCTCGGCATCGCCCGGCAGCGACCTCCGCAACCGGAGGCGTGCCGTGCGCAGCTCGCTGAACGCCGGGTCGGTTCGCATCCGGCCAGCGTAGCCGCGTTATCGCGAGTAGGTGAAGTGCTCGCGCTCCATACGGGACAGCTCGAGGACCGCGG